>NZ_JAKVTG010000016.1 GCF_022489025.1 Planococcus halocryophilus
CGATGGTAGTTGGGGGTTTCCCCCTGTGAGAGTAGGACGTCGCTGGGCTATTCTATGTTTATTTTTTATTCCTAATGATTCTTTTACCTTGCTTCCATAGCTCAGCAGGTAGAGTGCTTCCATGGTAAGGAAGAGGTCACCGGTTCGAATCCGGTTGGAAGCTTTTGTTTTTTTACAGAGTTTCTTTAATAGGAAATGAACTAAACGATTTTATTATGCAAGGCCCCTTGGTCAAGCGGTTAAGACACCGCCCTTTCACGGCGGTAACACGGGTTCGAATCCCGTAGGGGTCACCATTTTGGAGGATTAGCTCAGCTGGGAGAGCATCTGCCTTACAAGCAGAGGGTCGGCGGTTCGATCCCGTCATCCTCCACCATTTTTTTCATAACTTTATACGGTGGGGTAGCGAAGTGGCTAAACGCGGCGGACTGTAAATCCGCTCCTTCGGGTTCGGCAGTTCGAATCTGCCCCCCACCACCAGTTTTATTATCAGTACCGATGGGGTATAGCCAAGCGGTAAGGCAACGGGTTTTGATCCCGTCATGCCCTGGTTCGAATCCAGGTACCCCAGCCATTTTTTATTATGAGCCATTAGCTCAGCTGGTAGAGCATCTGACTTTTAATCAGAGGGTCGAAGGTTCGAATCCTTCATGGCTCATTCTTTTAACATCCTTGCGCCTGTTCAGCGCGGGGCCTTAGCTCAGCTGGGAGAGCGCGTCGCTGGCAGTGACGAGGTCAGGGGTTCGAGCCCCCTAGGCTCCATTGTTCCATGTGTATTTGTACTATCCATGTGTAAAAAACCCGTATCCATTCATGGATACGGGTTTTTTTTTAGGTTCCGATGTATTCGGACTGTGGGCGAAAGATGACGTTATTTTCTTGTTGTTCAAGTGTATGAGCTGTCCATCCCACGATGCGCGCCACACTAAAAGTTGGTGTGAACAACTGAGTTGGCATTTTGATAGATCTCATAATCGCTGCTGCATAAAATTCTACATTGGTGTAAAGTGCGCGACCGGGCTTGCGTTCATTGAGCTTTTCAACAATATAAGATTCTGCTGTCACTGCTAAATCGAGCCACGCATCTTCTCCTTGAAGTTCTAGACATTTTTTTCGAAGGATGATGGACCGTGGATCTTCTGTACGGTAAACTCGGTGACCAAAGCCCATAATTTTTTCCCCGCGATTTAACTTGTCTTCGATAACTGGAGCGATGCGCGCTTCTGTTTTTATCGTATCCAGTAAATCGATCACGCCTGACGGGGCACCGCCGTGAAGTGGACCTTTCATCGTGCCAAGAGCTGAAGTAATGGCAGATACTAAGTCCGATTCGGTCGAGATGGTGACACGCGCTGCAAAAGTTGAAGCATTCATGCCATGCTCCATCGTTAGTTTTAAATAAGTTTCGAGCGCTTCTGTTTGTACAGCAGAAGGCTGTTGTTCGGTGATCATCCAAAGATAATTAGCGGTGTGTCCTAAATCATCTCTCGGTTCAACGGGTTGCTGTCCGTTTTGAATGCGGTAAAAAGCTGCGGTCATTACCGGCAATGCTGCTGTAAGTGCGATGGCTTGCTCTTGAGCTGATAAGGTTTGAAATTTGGTATGTGTATAAGCGGATACCAATGTCCGCATGGCATCCATTAAAGAAATTTCTTTTGGCAAAAGCTGCGTAATTTGAACAATATGCGCAGGTAGTTGGCGGTAAAAAAGTAATTGTTGTTGAAGTTGCTCTAATTGTTTGGAGTTGGGCGATTGACCATACCAAAGAAAATAAGCTGTTTCCTCAAATGATTTTCCTTGGATAACCGTGTCTACAAGTTCTCCACGATAGCGTAATTCACCTAAGTCTCCGTCTACAGAAGCAATCGCAGTTTGAACAGCTACTACGCCTTTCAATCCTTGTTGAAACATGTGAATTCCTCCTTTTCTTTTAGTTTACTCCTACCGATTGATAATAAAAATTAAAGATATATAATTAAGACAATTAAAAATATTAATCAAAATGAGGGATGTCATGGAAGTTCAATGGTTGAGAACCTTTGTGGATGCGGCAGAAACCTTGAATTTCAGAAAAACGTCAGAGCGTCTGTTGATGTCGCAGCCTAGTGTAACAGTTCACATTCGATTATTAGAAGAAAATTTAGGGCTTTCTTTATTTAAGCGTAGCCATAACCGGGTATCTTTAACAGAAGAAGGCAGGCATTTTAAAGAAAAAGCACAAAAGGTATTGGAGCAATTAGATGGCAGTGTGGAAGAATTACATGCTTTTGCGCAAGGATACCGGAAGAAATGGACATTGGCGATTTCTCCGTTAATGGCAGAAACGGTTTTACCTTATGTACTACGGTCTTTTACCGAACAACATCCAGAAGTCGAGCTAGTAATCCGTGTAGAAGAATCTGAAGCTATAGAAGATTTGGTTGAAGCAGAGGAAGTATCTGCTGGAATTTCTGCTTTGCCACCTATTGGTCGCACGATTGAACCGCTTGTTGTGTATGAAGACCCACTGCTATTTATTTTGCCGAGAGACGCTTATGATGATGAAACAGGACCAGCGATTTCAATAGAGGAAACGTTGCGGAAATCGATTTTGTTTACGCATCATCATCCTGTTTTTTGGGAAGAGCTGCTAGAGAAATTACGCCTACACATACCCGGAGTGCGAACGATGAAAGTGACACAAGCGCATATTGTGAAACGCTTTATTCAAGAAGGACTCGGCATATCATTTTTGCCAAAATCCATGGTGCGGCGGGAATTGGTGGAAGGTCGCTTAATGGAAGCGAATTTCGATCTGTTTTCCCTCCCCACAGTCTCTACTTATTTTTTAGCGAAACAAATGGGTACACTCGAGCGAGATTTTTTAGAACGCATCCAATCGGTATACTTTACTTAAAAAGGAGAGATCGGGATGATTATTGAATCAGATGGCATTCGTTTGCGGTTATTAAAAAGAGATGATTTTGAAGCGTTGTGGGCTTTGTATACACCGAAAATTTTTGAGCATATGCTCAATCAAGTAGAAATTTTTGAAGATATGGTAGCCTGGTTAGAGGCGGGTATGAATCAGTCGAATGTACTTATTTTTGCGGTAGAAAACCCGGAAACAGCAGAAGTTATCGGAACAACACGTATATATGCAATTGACGAAACCAATAAAAGCTGTGAAATGGGCGCAACATTTTATGCACTGTCAGCACAGCGAACGCATGTCAATACAGCCGTTAAACGTGCGTTACTTAGCTATTGTTTTGAAGAACGCGGCATGATTCGTGTTCAATTTAAGACAGATGCTGAAAATATACGCTCGCAGAAGGCGATTGAACGTATCGGAGCGGTTAAAGAAGGCGTATTGCGAAATGAACGAATACGGTCAAATGGTAAACCACGAGATGCAGTCGTTTACTCCATTATCGACAAAGAGTGGCCAAAAGTGAAAAAAGATTTGGCTAAAAAAGCGAATAAATATACGTAAAATTGTTCGGTTGAGCCAAAGAGACCTTAGCGGTTACAATAAGTCTATCTTGCTAAGGGGGTATAAAATAATGAATAAATTAAATATTTCTATTATCGGAGTTCCAATGGACCACGGTCAAACTCGTCGTGGTGTTGATATGGGACCAAGCGCTATCCGTTATGCAGGTGTTGTAGACCGCATCGAAGAGTTAGGCCATCGCGTTACAGATGAAGGGGACATCCTGATTGGTCAAACAGACGGCAGTGTAGATACAGAAACAAATTTACGTAATTTGAAAGCGATTACTAAAGCAACAGAAGCACTTGGCGATAAAGTATTTAACGTAGCAGAAGCTGGGAATTTCCCATTAGTACTAGGCGGCGATCACAGTATTGCGATTGGTACACTTGCTGGAATTTCAGAACGTCATGAAAACTTAGGCGTTATTTGGTATGATGCACACGCAGATATGAACACAAGCGATACATCACCATCAGGCAATATCCACGGCATGCCGCTTGCAGCAAGCTTTGGACATGGTCATGAAAAATTAACGAACATTCGCGGGTATTCACCAAAAGTGAAACCTGAAAACATTGTTATCATCGGAGCTCGTTCAGTAGACCCAGGTGAGCGCGAATTAATCAAAGAACACGGCATTCGCGTTTACAGCATGCACGAAATTGACAAAATGGGCATGCACGCAGTAATCGAAGAGTCAATCCGTTATTTGAAAGAAGAGCGCAACACAGACGCGGTTCACTTATCATTAGATCTTGATGGAATTGATCCTATGTACACACCAGGCGTTGGGACACCAGTTCCAGGCGGCATTAGCTACCGTGAAAGTCATTTAGCAATGGAAATGTTGTATGATGCAAACATCATTACGTCTGCTGAATTTGTAGAAGTAAACCCGATTCTTGACGAGAAAAACCGCACGGCTGATGTAGCAGTTGCGTTAATCGGTTCATTGTTCGGTGAAAAATTATTGTAAGTTCATTTAGATAGAAGACCGGAGACAACTCAATGGAGTTGTCTCCGGTCTTTTGTTATTTAAAGTCGCTCGAGCTAAGGTTTTGGGGATAAAAAATAAAAAATAGCTATAACTAGCAACTTTATCAAATCTAAATCGTTAAAAAATTAGTTGGATTTATTTGGGTATTGTCTGATACGATAGAATAAGAAAAAATAATTGAAACTTTTTTTATAGAGATACGTATATAAAGTACAGCCGCATAGGCGGAGGGAAATGAGATCATGGATGCGTTAGTGAATAAACGAATAGCGAAAGTAATAAAGGGCGATCAGAACGCATTCGCCGAAATCGTGGAGCTTTACCAGCATCAGCTGTTTCAAGTGTGCTACCGCATGCTTGGCAACAAGCAGGAAGCAGAAGATATTGCTCAAGAAGCTTTTATGCGTGCGTATGTAAATATTCATACGTTTGATCAAAATCGGAAATTTTCTACTTGGTTATACCGCATCGCCACCAATTTATGCATCGACCGAATCCGTAAGAAAAAGCCGGATTATCATTTGGATGCTGAAGTGCGCGGGACGGAAGGTTTGAATATGTATTCGAAAATTGCCAATGAGGATGAACTTCCAGAAGAAGAGTTAATGAGGATGGAAGTTCAAGAGCGGGTACAGTACGAAATCAGCCGCTTGCCAGATAAGTACCGTGCCGCTATTGTATTAAAGTATATTGAAGAATTGCCGCTCGCGGAAATCAGTGAAATTTTGGATTTGCCGTTAGGAACGGTAAAGACGCGTATACACCGAGGGCGAGAAGCTCTTCGCAAGCAATTGAGCAATTTGTAGGAGGCGAGCACGATGAATACGTGTCCGGAAAACGTGTTAGAGTTAATGAATCATTACCTCGATGGGGATATTAATCCAAGCGAGGAACAGCAATTAAAAGAACACTTGGAGAGCTGCCATGATTGCAGAGAGCAGTACCAAGCTTTAAGCAAAACCATTGCATTTGTCCAAAGTGCATCTCATATACAGGCTCCTTCCGACTTTGTCCAAAAGACAATGGGACGGTTGCCGAAAGAAAGACAGCATGCGGGTATTCAACGCTGGTTAAGAAGACATCCGATGCTTGCTGCCGCCGCGTTGTTTTGTGTGTTAATGAGCACAGCGTTGTTTACAAACTTTAACGATGATCAACAGTTTTCATTTACTAAGCAACCGAATTTAGTTGTAGAAGGGCAGACTGTTATTGTTCCTGAAGGGGAAACAGTGGTAGGCAACTTGACTGTACGCAATGGCGATTTACGGGTAGAAGGTGAGCTTCAAGGAGATGTCACGATCGTCAATGGTCAGTATATGGCATCGAGCGGTGTGATTACCGGAGAAATTGAGGAAATCGATCAAGCTTTTGAATGGCTATGGTTTACGATTAAAGAAGGATTTAAAGATGCAGCCGCTATTTTTGAAACAAATGACAATCAAACAAACGATTAAACCTATCCTCTCCTAAAGGATGGGTTTTTTCTATGAAGGCAAGCCTAATTCACTTATGATATACTAAACGTATATGCAGATGTAGAAAAGCGAGGGTTGCAGATGCCTTTTTTTGAAAGTTTAACAGACCAAACACCATTTAGACTTCTAGGAAATATCATCGACATTTTATTGGTTTGGTTCGTTGTTTATAAATTGATAACGGTCATCAAAGGGACGAAAGCCGTTCAATTGCTGAAAGGAATCTTTGTCATTATTATTGCACGCCTCGTGACGCAAGCGCTCAACCTAGAAACATTGGGTTGGATTATGCAACAGGTATTGGAATGGGGCTTTTTAGCGATCATTATTATTTTCCAACCAGAGCTGCGCCGTGCACTTGAACAGCTTGGTCGTGGGAGATTGTTTTCCAGCAGTACGTTGAACGAAGAATCTGAACGCAACCGCCTAATCGAGGCGATGTCCAAGTCTGTCAGTTATATGGCGAAACGGCGAATCGGAGCATTGGTGTCGATTGAACGCGAAACTGGTTTGAGTGAATATATTGAAACGGGAATTCCGATGAACTCGGACCTTACATCTGAACTGATGATCAATTTATTCATTCCGAATACGCCGTTGCATGATGGAGCGGTGATTGTTCAAAAAAACCGGATTGCCGCAGCCGCTTGTTATTTGCCGCTGTCTGAAAGTCCGTTTATTTCCAAAGAGCTCGGAACACGTCACCGTGCCGCTCTTGGCATTAGTGAAGTGACCGATGCGATTACAATTGTTGTATCAGAAGAGACCGGTGCCATCAGCTTAACGGCGAATGGTGATTTGCACCGTAATTTATCACTCGAAGACTTCGAAGTGAAGTTGCGCCGAATTTGGTTCGGAGTAGCACAGCAAGAAGTCACTTCTTCTTGGTGGAATTGGAGGAGGAAAAAGAATGGATAAGATGATGGACAATCGCTGGTTTTTGCGTAGTACGGCGCTGTTACTAGCCTTCCTTTTGTTCTTCTCCGTACAAGCGGAAGATAATTCCTCGGGGTCGGCGGACACTAGTCGAGTGTCGGAAGTGATTGAAGATGTAGATCTTGAGGTATATCATGACAATGACCTTATGGTTAGCGGTGTGCCAAAAACGGCTGACTTGCATTTAACGGGTCCAGTTAGCATTGTTCAAGCAGCGCTTCAGTTAGAAGATTTTACGTTATTTGTGGATTTGCGTAACTTGCCGCTTGGCGAACACCAAGTCCCGATTCAAACTGAAAATGTCTCGGATCAATTAACGAGTCGAGTGGATCCTGCATTTGTGAACGTCGTGATTGAAGAGCGGGTGTCGCAGGAATTTCGGATTGACCCCGATATTAACGATCGCATGCTAGCAGAAGGCTTTGTTTTAGACAAAGTGACGGTCGAACCAGAAACAGTGGTGGTGACGGGTCCTAAAAGTATGATTGACGCCATCAGCTTTGTAAAAGCCACAGTTTCTGGAGAGCAAGGTGTAAATGAATCTTTTACGACGGCCGCACGTGTACGGGTACTAGCAGAAGATTTGACGAAACTGGAAAATGCGGAAATCGAACCGGAAGAAGTTGAAGTGGCTGTTAAAGTTGTCGAATACAGCAAAACAGTACCTGTCAGAATTGAACCGACTGGAAACGTTGGAGCAGGTATTAGCATCACCAATTGGACCACATCCACCAATGAAATCCGGATTTACGGTCCGAAAACAGTTGTCGATGAAATGACAGAATATGTAGTAGAAGTAGACGCTGCCAGTATTACTGCAGAAGATAATACAGTAGACGTAGAGTTGAGCATTCCGGCTGGCGCTTCGGCAGTTTCACCAGCTCAAGTAACAGTGGAAGCAGAAGTGGTAAGCGATGATTCTGCACAATTGCCAGTAGACTAATAGACAAAAGTAATATGGAGAAAAAATAGATTAAAAAAATAGTAGCAACTGACTGAAGGAGCGAATATTGTAATGGGAAAATATTTTGGAACAGATGGAGTACGGGGAGTTGCCAATAGCGAGTTAACACCTGAACTGGCTTTTAGATTAGGTCGTATAGGCGGATACATTTTAACAAAAAGCGCAAAAGACAAACCAAAAGTGCTAATTGGCCGTGATACACGAATTTCAGGTGAAATGTTAGAAGGCGCTTTGGCTGCCGGACTACTTTCTGTTGGAGCGGAAGTCATGCGCCTTGGCGTTATAAGCACTCCAGGCGTTTCGTATTTGACGCGTGTCATGAGTGCAGAAGCGGGCGTTATGATTTCAGCTTCGCATAATCCTGTAGAAGACAATGGCATCAAATTCTTCGGTTCAGACGGCTTTAAATTGTCGGATGCACAAGAAGCAGAAATTGAAGCGTTATTAGATAGCGCTGAAGATCTATTGCCACGTCCAACTGGTGGCGACCTTGGAAGCATCACCGATTATTTTGAAGGCGGACAAAAATACCTTCAATACTTAAAACAAACAGTGGATGAAGAGTTTGATGGTATTTTAGTAGCGCTTGATTGTGCACACGGTGCCACTTCTACACTTGCAACGCATGTATTTGCGGATTTAGATGCAGACATCACATCAATGGGTGCTTCGCCAAACGGCTTGAATATTAATGCTGGCGTGGGTTCTACGCATCCTGAAAAATTAGCGGAGCTTGTCCTTGAAAAAGGTGCAGATATTGGCTTAGCATTTGATGGAGACGGTGACCGCTTGATTGCAGTAGATGAAAAAGGCCAAATCGTAGACGGTGATCAAATTATGTATATTTGTGCGAAGCATTTGCATTCAGAAGGTCGTTTGAAAAAAGATACTGTCGTTTCAACTGTAATGAGCAATATGGGCTTTTACAAAGCATTGGAAAGCCACGGCATGAAGAGTAACAAAACAGCTGTTGGTGACCGTTATGTAGTAGAAGAAATGAAGAAAAATGAATACAACTTGGGCGGCGAACAATCAGGTCATATTATTTTCCTGGATTACAATACAACAGGTGATGGCTTATTAACGGGTCTTCAGTTAGTTAACATTATGAAAATTACAGGCAAGAAATTATCTGAATTGGCATCTGAAATGACGATTTTCCCGCAAAAACTTGTGAATATTCGTGTGACCGATAAACATGCGGTGACGGATAACGCAAAAGTGGCAGAAGTTATTTCTGAAGTTGAAACAGAAATGAATGGCAACGGTCGTGTGCTTGTGCGTCCTTCAGGTACAGAGCCATTGGTACGTATTATGGTAGAAGCAGCTTCAGCAGAAGACTGCGAAAACTATGTAGAACGCATTGCAGTGGTAGTACGCAGCGAAATGGGTTTAAGCTAATCAAATCAATTATTCCGAGTCCGTAAGCATCTTTGCTTACGGGCTTTTTTTTAGGATTTTTGATTTTGAGAGGGAGATTTGGGGTAAAGGAAAGGAAGTGTGGGTGTAGAAGACGAAGAAAGCGCTACAAACGGACGCTTTCTTCTAAGTATGGCTAGCTACTCCGCAAACTAGCTACGCTTTCCTGCGGGCTTGCACCGAACTAACTCGGGCTATGCGCCCGAGTGGATTTCGGTACTTCGCTATCCCGCGGGAGTCTCCGCTAGTTTGCTGCGTAGCTTGCAGGTGAGTGGTTTTAGAAACAAAAAGCCATAAAACTAACAACAGCCTGTTATTTATCAAATTTTTAAAGCTTCGAAAATGGATTTTGACAGTCAAATAGACCAGTATACGGAAAAAGGTGATGAAATAGACCTAAATAACTATTTGCTTTAATTGACGGGATTGTGTTGAGACTGTATGATAGTAGAGTCGGTTTACGGCCACTGAAAAAGGAGGATAGAAGTTGAGTGAGAGGAAAACAATTATAGCGCCTGTACTAGAGAAATTGGACGGACAAGTCATCTCTAGTAGACGAGGAGAAGGAGTATCGAATTTTCGGCGGATCCCTTCCGGCCATGAAGCCTGGTCGTGATGTCCATTCTTAAAACAGTCGAGTGATCGATTGGCCAACAAGATGGATAGGCTCAAACACTTATCTGAACGAGACAAATGGAGGAATTTAATTATGTGTGGAATTGTAGGATATATTGGAGAAAATGATTCAAAGGAAATTTTGTTAAAAGGCTTAGAGCGTTTGGAATACCGCGGTTATGATTCAGCAGGAATTGCTGTCCGCAACGGTAGTGGCGTGAAAGTATTTAAAGAAAAAGGACGTATCGCAGATTTACGCGGCGTTGTAGAAAATGATGTTATGGGTTCAACTGGGATCGGTCATACGCGTTGGGCTACTCATGGTAAACCAACACGTGCGAATGCTCACCCGCATCAAAATACATCTGACCGTTTCACACTTGTGCACAACGGTGTTATTGAAAACTACCACCACATTCAGCGCGATTATTTAGCTGACGTGGAAATGGAGTCAGATACGGATACAGAGATTATCGTTCAGTTGATCGGTACATTTGTCAATGAAGGTCAAACAACTCAAGAAGCGTTTACTAAAACTCTTACTTTATTAAAGGGTTCATATGCAATTGCATTGCTTGACGCTGAAGAAGAGCAAACGATTTTTGTAGCAAAAAACAAAAGCCCGTTATTAGTAGGACTTGGCGAAGATTTCAACGTTATAGCGTCTGATGCAATGGCAATGTTGCAATTGACTGACCAGTTTGTTGAATTGATGGACCAAGAAATCGTTATTGTCCGCAAAGACAGCGTGGAAATTTTAACATTGGATGGCAAGTCGGTAAGCCGCCTACCATTTACTGCAGAAATCGACATGAGCGATATTGAAAAAGGCACATACCCGCATTATATGTTGAAAGAAATTGACGAGCAGCCAGCAGTTGTCCGCAAAATCGTTCAAGCATACCAAGACGAAAATGATAAGTTAACGATCAAACCAGAAATTTTAGAAGCAATGCAAGCAGCTGACCGCATTCACATTATTGCGGCTGGAACAAGCTATCACGCTGGATTGATCGGTAAAGAATATATCGAAAAATTAGCTGGAATTCCAGTTGAAGTACATGTATCAAGTGAGTTTGGTTACAATATGCCATTGTTGTCGGAAAAACCATTGTTCATCTTTATTTCACAATCAGGTGAAACAGCGGATAGCCGTCAAGTATTGGTGAAAATTAAAGAGCTAGGTCATGCGTCATTAACAGTTACAAACGTTGCCGGATCTACACTTTCACGCGAGTCTGACCATACGTTATTGTTATATGCAGGTCCAGAAATTGCAGTTGCTTCTACAAAAGCATACACTGCACAATTGGCAGTATTGTCGATTTTAGCAGCTGTAACAGCTGAAGCACGCGGCATTGATATTGGCTTTGATTTGGTTCAAGAACTGGGAATCGTTGCAAATGCGATTCAAGCACAAGTGGATTCTAAAGAAGAAATGGAACAAATTGCGACAGACTTCTTGTCGACAACACGTAACTGCTTCTTTATCGGCCGCGTAATGGATTATTTCGTTGGACTTGAAGGTTCATTGAAATTAAAAGAGATTTCGTATATCCAAGCTGAAGGCTTTGCAGGCGGCGAATTAAAACACGGTACGATTGCATTGATCGAAGAAGGTACACCGGTTATCGCACTTGCAACGCAAGAAGCGGTTAACTTGAACATCCGTGGTAACGTGAAAGAAGTAGCGGCACGCGGTGCGCACACATGTATCATTTCGATGGAAGGCTTACAAGAAGAAGGCGATAGCCTGGTCTTGCCAAAAGTAAACGAATTGCTATCACCACTGGTATCGGTTATCCCGATGCAGTTGATCAGCTATTACGCAGCGCTTCACCGCGACTGTGACGTTGACAAGCCACGTAACTTAGCAAAATCAGTAACAGTTGAATAATAGCTTTTAGGAAAGACCCTTTTGGATAAATTTCAGAAGGGTCTTTCAGTTTTATAACAAAAGATATTAAATCATTTCTTCGTCTTTATATGGGATTCGGAGCACTAAGCGGACGCTTTAGGCCCACAGGATGTGGGTGATGCAACTGGCGCGACAGGACGTCGCGGTGCCAGTTGCCAAGGACGAAGTGCTCCGAATCCTTGAGTGACCGTAAAAAAAGAGCATTTTTATCGTTTATAGTTTGGTAATTCGTTCTCATCTTCCGTCTTAGCCAATGATATAATAGAGACAACATAAGTAAAGGTGTGAAACAAATGTCCTCTTTTAAAGACTTTTCCAGATACATAAGTGAAAATGCTGGATCGTTATCAGCGGAAGTGGTTGAATCGGTGGTGCAGGAAATGAGCTTGACCATTCCAGAGTGGGAAAAAGAGCGGGCTGCTGGGATGTATGTTCAGTTGCTTGAGTTTTTTGGACAAGCTCTTCTCGAGAGTGGACAAATTGAAGTTCCGGACGCGTTAATCGAATGGAGTAAAAAAAATGCGGAGATGCAAATCGCTTCGGGCGGTGCTCTTTCAATGATTGCGATTCGGTACCCAGTAACGCGCAAAGTGTTTTCAGAGATTTTTACACGGTTGAGCGTAGAATTTAATTTAACGGTTGTTGAAAGCGCTAAAGCGATTCAAGCCATTCATGCAGTCCTTGATGTAAGTTTAAATGAGACCATTTTTGCATTTGAGCAGCTTTCGGAAAGAAAGCAGGCGGAAACGCGTGTTGAATTATTGAATCTATCAGCACCGATTGTGCCGGTATTAGAAGATGTCGTAGTGCTCCCGCTAATTGGGGTGATAGACAGTTACCGAATTGCGCATATTATGAATAATGTAATCCCAAGAATCGCAGAGAAAAAAGTTCATCACGTGATTACGGATTTTTCAGGTGTATTGACGATTGATGATCACGTTGCGCAATCGCTTCAGCAAATTGGTAGCACACTTCAATTGATGGGCATTCATGTGGTCATCGCCGGATTAAGACCAGACCTTGTTCAAGCGATTGTTCACAGTGGCATTGATATGATGGATACAGAGTCTTATGCGACGGTTAAACAAGCATTGGAAAGCATAAAATAAAAAAGCAAAGCCACGTCCTTTAGCTGAGGAACGTGGCTTTTTTATGGTTTTAGTTAATTGGCGAAGAGGCCGGTTGGTAAAGTCGTTCAATTTCTTCAGGTGGCAACGGGCGGTTAAAGTAATATCCTTGTGCTTGGTTGCAATTTTTTTGTTTTAAAAATTGCAGTTGGTCTAGCGTTTCAACACCTTCAGCAATGACGTTCAACTGTAAATTGTCGGCCATTTTTATGATGGTATCAACAAGTGCGGCGTCTTTCGGATCGGTAATAATGTTCCGGATAAAGTACTGGTCGATTTTCAAGGTATCGACTGGGAACAGCTTTAAATAACGCAGTGATGAAAAGCCGGTACCAAAATCATCAATCGACAAATGAATGCCCATGGTTTTTAGTGTTTGCATCGTCGAGATGGCACTAGAAGAACTTTGAATGATGCTCTCTGTTAGCTCAAGTTCTAAATATTTAGGATCAAGCCCTGACTCAGAAAGTGCAACATGAACTGTGTCCATCAAATTACATCGTGAAAACTGATGAGACGAAATATTGACTGCTACGCGAAAATGCGGCAATCCAGCGTCCTGCCAAGCCTTGTTTTGCAGGCAAGCCTGACGCAATACAAACTCGCCAATTTGAATAATGCTTCCAGTATCTTCTGCCACCGGAATAAATTCAGCGGGTGAGATGTTCCCAAGTACAGGGTGTACCCAGCGAACTAAAGCTTCCAAGCCGACTATTTTTTCGGTTTTTAAATCGATTTGTGGCTGGTAATGGATAAAGAATTCGCCGTATTCCAAACCTTTTCGGATATCAATAGCCAACTTCGATTTTCGAAGGGCAGTTTGGTTTGTTTTTTCTGTGAAAAACTGAAAATTATTTTTGCCTTGATTTTTTGCTTGAGAAAGTGCGATATCTGCATTTTTTACTAATGTATCCAAATCGGTTCCGTCATTCGGAAAGATGCTAATGCCGATGGAAGGTGTGACATACAAATCTTCTTGTTGAAATCGAAAAGGTTGTTTAAACAGCTCTAATATTTTCTGTGCATGGGCAGTAGCTGTGAAACTATCAGTATTCGGCAATAATAGTATAAATTCATCTGCGCCTAGACGGGAAATCGTATCATCCGCATGCGCGATGCTCTGGAAACGTTTGGCTACTTCAATTAGCATTTGATCGCCAGTGTAATGTCCATATGTGTCATTGATCAATTTAAAGTGATCCAAATCGATGTATAACAAGGAAAGACTTTGGTTGCTACCGCTCAGTTGCTGGATTTTTGACGCCAGTTGATCACTAAACATCCGTCGATTTGGCAAGCCCGTTAACGGATCTCGGTAAACAAGGCTATTGATTTTTGCTTCTGTGTCTTTTCGCTCGGTGATGTCACGAATGATATTGCTGAAAAACAATCCATCTTCCGTTTTCCATGTCCCCACAGACATTTCAATCGGAATCTCCAGACCGTCTTTGCGACGACCTACTAACTCGACACGTCTGCCAATCACACTAGGGACACCTGTCTCCGAAAAACGTTGTAAGCCCTTACGATGACCGTCAATTAAAGACTCTGGAATAATAATTTCTAGGTTAACCCCAATAGCTTCTTTTTTCTTAAAGCCAAAAATGGTCTCAGCGCCTAAATTCCATTGCAAGATGGTTCCTTGGTGGTCGGCGACAATCACCGCATCAGAAGTCGATTCGAATACCGACTCGAACTTCAGCTCTAATTCAGTGGAGTTGCTTTTTTTCTGGAGTTTTTGGCTATTTCGTAAATGAACAACAAGTAAACCAATAAATAATAGAAGAGCTAATAAAATAAAAGATAATAATAGCACAAGCAAAGTATCGGAAAGTAAAAAAGTAGCCATGAAAAAAGAGGAGCCTCCTTTACAAAATAGGTAGTGTAATGAGCTTATTCTAGAAGGTTAACCATATTATAGCTTAGTGTTTACATATCATATCACAAAAATATACGCGAATTGATAAAAATTTTATTTCATATAATTGGTAATTACTGCGTTTGTTTAGCAAGTGAATTTTGCAAAAATACGTATTTACATTAACCACGCAACAAAAACTAGTATAGCTTACATCTAATTCGAAAGGACAATGAAATTTAGATCAGAAAATAATTTCTTTAGGAAAAAGAATAATAACGAAGATGTGCCAGGCTGTGGTGCGGATGGACTGGGCATTATTTTAATAATGGATAATATTGCTTAATGTTTCACAAAAAGATATGATCGACAAGAAATAAAAAAATACTAAACAAAAACAATAAAATGCTAAAGATCCAAGAAACAAGCAATCGGAGGAACAGCATGACCCATATAAAAGAATTAGAATCTAAAGTTCAAGAACTCGTTACGTTGCTAGAAGCGTCCAAACAGTTAAATTCAAACTTGGAAATGGGCGAAGTGCTTGAGAGCATATTGCTACAAATGGTGCGAATTGTCGGCGCAGAAGCAGGCACGCTATGGGTACTGGATAAAAAACGCCAAAAAATCAAAGTATCAGCGGCGTACGGGCCATCAGCGGCTACCATACTAAACATCGAATTGGATAAAGATGAAGGCATCGTCGGCAAAGTCATTCGTACAGGACAAGCGCAGTTAATCGAAAACGTGGCTGACAATCCAGACTGGACCGCACGCGTTGATCAGTCGAGTGGGTTTATCACTAAATCGATGATTACTGTGCCGTTAGCCGTCAAAGGCAAGGTTCTTGGAGCGATGCAGCTGTTAAACAAACAAGACATCGCTTTTTTCTCTGAACAAGATATTCGCTTAGCGGATGCGCTGTCGAGTCAGTCCGCATTAGCCCTTCATAACAGTCAAATGTACGAAGAATTACAGCAAATGCTCTTAAGCATGATTCGCACATTAGCAAAAGTGTTAGACGCACGTGACCCTTATACGGCAGGGCATTCAGAAAGAGTCGCAAAATATTCCTTATGGATCGCGCAAAAACTCGAGCTAAGTGTAGCAGATTGCGAAGAATTATATAAAGCGGCATTGCTACACGATATCGGAAAAATTGGCATAACAGATGCCATTCTCCGGAAACCTGACCGTTTAACGGCAGAAGAATATGCCGCGATTCAGCAACATACAGTGATCGGGGCAGATATTTTATCAAGTGTGGAACCAAAAGACGCCATGGTTCATGCAGTAGAAACAGCTTTGTCTCATCACGAACGACTTGACGGCACTGGTTATCCGCATGGTTTAGCTGGGGATGCGATTCCGTTGTTCGCACGCATTGTGGGAGTCGCGGATACATTTGATGCCATGACGACGGCTCGTTCTTATAGTAAGGGATTGTCTTATCAACTGGGCGTAGAAGAGTTGCGTCGCTGCAAAGAAACTTTGTTTGACGCTCAAGTAGTTGATGCATTTGCGGCGATTTTAGAAGAATGCGATTACCAAATCGAGCAATATGAAGCAGGGCAGGAGAGAGGCTACCGACTATGAGTCAGTTTGATGTGTTATTGATTGGGCATTTAATCGGGGACTTTTTGTTGCAAACAAGTTGGATGGCTAAATACAAAGCGACAAAATGGTTGCCGTTATTAACGCATGTGTCGATTTACACAGCCGTCATTGCCCTGTTTGGTGAGTTTTCAGGCGGATTGTCGTTGCTAGCACTCCTTATCGTTTTTCTTGGCCATATTGTTTTAGACCGAAAAACCTTTGTCATGTTTTGGGTAGAGCGCGTTCAACTGGCGAAAGGTCCAGAAAAAGGTTGGTTGTCGATTATGGCAGACCAAATTTTCCACATTATATTACTGGCCATTGCCATCGCAATTTCTTAGGAGTGAAAAAATGAAATTTAAAACGAAAACATACGTGTTAGAAAAAGACATAGCGTTGGACCGAAAAACCGCTTGGCAATTGTTAGCAGATAATAACCGAATGAACTTGTATGTCGGGTTGTTCCCCGTAACGTTCAGCCCTGCAAAGCAAGACGGTACGGAAATCTTTTACCGAGAAGCTTATGCGAAAGCATTAGGACTTGTGCCGATCAAATGGCAAGAGTTTCCGTTTCAATGGCAAAAATACGACAGCTACACCGTTGAACGCCGTTACTTATCAGGCCCACTCAAACAGTACAGCATGCAAGCCGAACTATTCGATACAGTGGACAACGGCACGCGAATCAAATTGACGGCTTCTTTTTTACCGCTCAACCCGATTGGTTACACAGGCGTGTTGATCAGCGGAATTCCCGCCGTGAAGAAAATGATGACCTATTTGGATGATTACTTGCAATCTGGAGCAAAAAAAATATCCGAAGCCCCGCAAAAGCCGAGTAAGGGCAAAATCAATTTGCCAGAACTGGAGCGGTTGTCAGCGTTACTCGCGAAATCGCCGATTGACGACAAGTTTGTCGAGTTGTTGCATCGCTATTTAGCCGAGCGTGACGACCGAGACGTTGCGCAAATCGAGCCTGTCGAATTAGCCCATCATTGGCAAACTGATTTAGATGAAACTTTGCGTGTTTTGCTGTATGCCACAAAAGCAGGCATGTTAAATCTGAGTTGGAATGTCATTTGTCCAAATTGCCGCGTTTCAAAAGTCGAACACAGTTCACTGTCGCAACTAGAAGAGCAGTTTCACTGTGATTTATGCGGCGTGAATTACGATGCTGATTTTGATCAGTTTGTCGAGTTGAACTTCTCAGTTCACCCCACAGTCCGAACAGCTTACGCAGAAGTGTATTGCATCGGTGGCCCAACGATTACGCCACATGTACAAGCACAACAAATTATCGAGTCAGGCAAGACCAAGAGCTTTATGATTCCCCGAAATGAAAAAGCATTGCGTTTTCGTGTGATTCAAGCAAACGACCGGGTAGTGGTAGACACTGGCGCGGAATCAAACGAACTTGTTTACTCTGATCTGGGTTGGTCGCATGATTCGGTGTCAGGATCGAGTGATGTTTCGGTCACAAACTCCAGTAGCGCAGACATCGTCGTGGCGTTAGAAAACGCAGATTGGACTGCGCAAACCGTAACCGCCGCCAAAGTGACAGCGATGCAAGAGTTCAGAGATTTATTTTCCTCAGAAGTGTTGTCACCTGGTCAAAAAATCGATATTGGCCACGTGACGATTTTGTTTACCGATTTAAAAGGTTCAACGATGTTGTACGAAACTGTCGGCGACTCGAGTGCTTACGGCCAAGTACGCAACCATTTTGAATTTTTAACGCAACACATTGCCGGGAATTCCGGCAGCATCGTCAAAACAATTGGCGACGCTGTCATGGCCGTATTCCACAAACCCGAAGATGCACTGCGAGCAGCACTGGCTATTCAAGAAAACTTAGCCGCGTTTAATCAAACCGCAAAAGAAGAAATTGTATTAAGGCTTGGTTTATATAGCGGAGCGGCGATTGCTGTGAATTCCAATGACCGACTCGATTATTTTGGACGCACCGTGAACATCGCCGCGCGCATTCAAGGGCAAGGCGAAGGCGGCGACATTGTTATTAGTCGAGATGTGTTGGCGCAACCTATGTCGGCGAGCTTACTGACGGGTGACGGTTTAGCGTTAGAAGAATTTTCGGCTGTGTTAAAAGGAATTGACGGAGCGGTGGATTTGGTCAGAGTGCGATTGAGCGAACCCATTAAAAATTGATTGTGCATCCATGCCTTGTAAGATATCTTTAGGTTACGAAGCAATTTATTGTTACGGAGGGAGTCAGACATGAACATTCAAACAGAACAATTCGGAGAAATCGAACTAGCAGAAGATCGCGTTATTACGTTTGATAAAGGCATTCCAGGATTTGAAGAGGTTAAAGACTATGTATTAATCCCGGCAGACGCAGAAGGCGAGTCTCCATTCTTTTTCTTGCAGTCGGTAGAACACATGGAAGTGAGCTTTTTCTTAGTCGATCCGTTTACGTTTTTCCAAGACTATGACATCAAACTAGAAGAGCAAATGGTGGAGCGGTTGCAACTAGAAGAGCCGACAGATGCCATCGTGTTGACGACGGTCACTGTCAAAGGCGATATAAGCAGTGCCACGACAAACTTAAAAGCACCACTGGTCATCAACAATACAAAACAACGAGGCATGCAAATCGTCTTGAACAACAAAGATTACCAAATCAAGCAGGCGTTATTTCAAGCAGACAACACCGCTGCAAGGCAGGTGTAAACGATGTTAGTACTCGGACGCAAAAAAGGTGAAACCATCGTCATTAACGACGACATTGAAATCACTGTAACTTCGATCGAAGGCGACATGGTGCGTCTTGGCATTAACGCACCAAAGCAAATCACCATCCACCGAAAAGAAGTGTATTTGGAAATTCAAGAAGAAAATAAACAAGCTACGTCAAACGTTATCAACTTGAGTGATTTTTTGAGTATGCGGAAGAAATAGCTCAAAGCCTGTGAAGTATGCAGGCTTTTTTTGGTGAATAAAAATAAATAAGAAATATTTTCAAAAAACACTAAACATTTTAAAAAGCCCTCCGATAATAACTTATGTAAGGCAGTGCAAAAGGATTTGGACGCTTACAAAAAATAAAAAAACATTACACGGAGGTAATACACAATGATTATCAATCACAATATCGCAGCACTTAACACACACAGACAAATGGGCTCGGCTCAAAGCGCACAAATGAACAACATGGAGAAATTATCTTCAGGACTTCGCATCAACAGCGCGAAAGACGATGCAGCAGGATTAACAATTTCTGAGAAAATGCGCGGTCAGATTCGCGGATTAGAGCAAGGTTCTCGCAACGCTCAAGATGGTATTTCTTTGATTCAAACTGCAGAAGGTGCTTTAAGTGAAACTCAAGATATTCTTCAACGCATGCGTGAATTGGCTGTACAAGCTGCCAATGATACAAATGCAGGTTCAGACAGAAGAGTACTGCAAGAAGAAATGGGTCAATTAGTAAAAGAAATTGATAGAATTTCAACTTCTACAGAGTTTAATACACAAAAATTAGTAGATGGATCGTTCAAAAGCTCTTTTCAAATTGGAGCAAATGAAAATCAAAAATTAGATTTGACTATCAATGCTATAAATTCATCAAGCCTTGGTCTTGCTGCAGGAGTAGAAGTTGAGACTGGTGTGGCCGCTACCGGTACTGCGAAACTAACCGAAGGAATATATAGCATTAAAGGTAGCGATTTAGTAGATGCTGCAGGACAAAAAGTGGCTGCCCTTACTGGTGGAACAACTTTAACTACTGCCGGAGGATCGACATATACATTCGGTGCAATTGATGTGGGTGATACAGTGACTATCGGCAAAGATGGCAAAGCCTCTCTTACGAAAGACTTAGATACCGGAAAAACAAATACGAACCTAGCAGGAGGAACGTACACAATTTCTAATTCTGGTACTGACGTCCTGAAAGATGGGGAAAAAATCGGGACTTATGCAGCGGCAACCTCAGTAATTACCTTTACAGATACATCAAAAGGATCTATCGACTTGAATGATACTTTTGGAATGGTAGCCCCTGTTGCTGATGGTACATTTACAGTTAAAGCTGTTGATGTATCGAGCCATGAACAAGCTGCTGCTACTATTACTGCTATCAACACAGCAATTGAGTCTGTATCCTCAGAGCGTTCAAAATTAGGAGCAACTCAAAACCGTCTTGACCATACAATTAATAACTTAAACACATCTGCTGAAAACCTAACAGCTGCGGAATCAAGAATCCGTGACGTTGATTATGCCGAAGCCGCGTAAGCGAGTGGAGGTACAGTCGTCCTGGCCGGTAACAGCCAGAGATTACGACCGGGTGAATTGCTGGAAAGCCCTTAAGCTTTTATTGCCACAACGTAGTTGGAAACGACAAGCGTGACGGTTTGAGAAAATAAAAGATTGGGTAATCAGCAGCCAAGCTCCTGTCTCGAAAGAGTGGAGAAGGTTCAACGACTAGGATAAACCATCTAAGGCGAAGGCTATGGTGATGAAATCCGTAGGTGAGGCAGTATACATCAGTACTGTGGATCCGAAGTGCCCGGCCCCTACTAACACTAGAGGGTGAAGATATAGTCTAGTCATTTATGAAAGTAAATGTTCGCACGATGGCGAAAGAAATGATGGAACAAACGAAGAACTCGATTCTTGCACAAGCATCACAAGCAATGCTGGCTCAATCCAATCAAATGACTCAATCAGTATTACAACTGTTGAGATAATTGATTTTAGGGCGTCTAACCGGGTAACGGGTTAGAGTATAACTGGGTGAATTGCTGGAACTTCCTAAAACCCCATCAACCACAACGTAACTGGAAACGGTCGGCGTGACGGTTTGAAAATGATGAGGATGAACCAATGGATAATCAGCAGCCAAGCTCCTGTGAGGAAACTCTGGGGAAGGTTCAACGACTAGGATAAACCGTCTAAGGCAAAAGCTATGGCGATGAAATCCGTAGGGTGGCAAGCGCCATTCGAAGTGCCCAGCCCCTCAAATGTGAGGGTGAAGATATAGTCTATTCTATGCTCGAAAGACATAGTGGCAAAGCAAGCCAACCAAGCACCACAGCAAGTACTACAATTGCTACGTTAATTTTAAGAAATCGAGGAGCCTGAATTTAGGCTCCTTTTTCTATAAGGAGGCGCGTCCATGGATATCGCTGCTTTATCGATGGCAATGAGCCAAGCAAGCGTAAAGACTGAAGCGAGTGTTTCGGTGATGAAAAAGACGATTGATCAAGCGGAAACAAATGGTCAAGAGGTTGTGAAGATGCTCGAGCAATCTGTTCGACCACATGTAGGAAGTTCAATTGATTTTAGAGCATAATATGAAAAGAGTTTCCTCAAAAGGTCATGAAAAATGACTTTTGTAGGAAACTCTTTTTTTCTTTTCATAAGTAGTAGCTCATGTCCATTGCGCCGGACGCTTTCCGCGGGCACGGCCTCAGCCGGTTACACCGTCTTCACCGCGTGCTGTTTCCGCTGGAGTCGTCTCCATTGCCATTCGCCAACTATGCCTTTTAATCTGAAGATGTAAATAAGACATTATTTTCACGTAACTCTCTCCATTTGTAAACAATAGACCAGTACGTGCGGTTTAGATAAAGAGCAATTTCTTTATCTGTTTTTCCTTCTTTTTTCATTTGAGATAGTATTTCACATTCTTCTTTTGTATAATTTTTTCCCCGATCTGATGAACTCACAATCACTTCGTAGCCGGGATGAGAGTCCTTGTAACGCTCCATTTCTTTTTGAAAACGAAAACCCCAATCGGTTTTATGAAACATAGAAGGGCAGTCTTTTGAGGCGTCACCGACTACTTTTAGGAACTTCATAGTTTCACTAACTTTAGTCGTTTTTAATATATAGCCAAATCCATCAGGCCTCTTACTAGTAGTAAACTCGACTCCGAAATGAGTGCTTATGTGTAATTTTAATTTGCATAAATCTTCAAAAGACAGAGATTGTAAGTATAGGTAAATGTGTGGTGTCAAATAGATGGTTTTCTTTAATTCGTTCCGACTTACAGAAATGCATAACGAACCATCATCTAAATACAAAGTCGTGAGAAACAAAGGAGATTTACATAACTCAAGCATTTTTAAAGAAACTATCTTATCTCCGCTAGAATTGTAAAAGTGCTCAAACATTTGTGTTAGCAAGGGAAGCGATGGGGAAAGAAGTAAAGAACGTGATTGATTAAAATAGAAAGCGGATGGCAATAGATTTCGTTTCCAAATTCGATAGTCTAGTTGTTGGATGCTGAAGTGTTCTCTATAACTGTTATTTTTTCGACGAGAACCTGGATATCTCTTAGTGATTTCACCGTCTCCTAAAATACTAGCGATCAAGACATTTTGTTCAGTTGATGTTAGCGAGAGTAAATCCATTCTATCACTCCTATCTGTAATAAGAACGTTTGTTCTTATTATTTTACAACAAAAGAGTTAAAGTGTCTAACTCCTGCTCGAGTTTTCAGATATTAATATAAAAAATGTTCTTTCCCACAATTATCCTATTCTTTTTTCACTCAATATCTTGTACACTAAACAAGATTACGCTAACAAAGGGTGTGAGAACCGATTGACCAGTCCAATTTCTTCGAATTTCCTTTTATATAATACGATTGCAACGATGGCTAAATCGATGCCGGAATTAAGTCAAAGCGACAGCAGCAGTACGATCGGCAGTTCGACAAGTCCGAGTACATTTTTTGCGATGCTGATGAACGCTATGATGGAAAGCATCGAAGAAAACAATTCCACAGCTTCACAGACAGGTACACAAATGCCATTGCCAACTTTAACAACACCGTTAACCGCTCCACTAACAAATTCATACAACCCAGCAATTTCAATTCCACCGCTCAATACACAAGAAGTTGCAACCGCTGCGACCGATACGAGTGATTTGAAATTTAAGCCGACGCAATTTATCAAACTGGATAATACATTAGATGGCAAACTGAGTGGTACTGCTGCTCACTTTATCAATGCAGGAAAAAAATACGATTTGGACCCGAATTTATTGTCTGCGATCGCCATTCATGAAACGGGCAACGGCTCGTCACGTGCAGTTAACGATAAAAACAATGTTGCTGGTATGATGGGCAAAAATGGCTTGCGAAGCTACGCTTCTGTAGAAGACAGTATTTTCGACATGGCACGTAATTTGCGTCAAAATTATTTAAACGAAGGCAAAGACACCATTGCGAAAATCGGAGCAAAATACGCGCCAGTTGGAGCAGCGAACGATCCAACCGGGCTAAACAACCACTGGACAAAAGGTGTCAGTAGCCAATATTCTAAACTGACATAAAATAGGGCAAGTTTTTACAAACTTAATCATGTAGACAAATGAGGTATTGGGGATGAATTGGCTCCAGTACCTCTTTTTTTTGACTCTTTTTCATAAAAAACCTTGATGTTCTTTTGACATAGACGCTAGCGATGGCGCGTCCACGGGGTAGACGGAGCAAGAAGACAGGTGATGTTCCTGGCTTCTTACGGGAGTCATCCCCAAAGCGACCAGCGCGGGTTGATTTTCACAAACCTGTCTTATTTTTTTTTTGCTTTTTTACTAAAAAAATCTGCTTTTCTGCCGATAACTACTATATAGAGCCCTTTAGTCGATCTAGAGGAAGAGGAGTGTAACCTACATGGAAATAACAAAAATGCCTTCGATAGAATTCCCGAGAGTTAGCGAACCAACACCAATAGTTCCGAAACAACCAATCGCTTCAGAAGAAAGGCAATACCAAGAGGCGGATAAAGCCATTACAAAAGAAGCACTTACCGATAAAGTCGATAGCATGAACAAGTTTTTAGACTCAACTACGACTAATGTGAAATTTCAGTTTCATGAAGAGACAAATGTTTATTATGTGCAAGTCGTGAATACGCTGACAGAAGAAATTTTACGTGAAATTCCCAATAAGAAGTTTTTAGATATGTACGCCTCGATGGCTGATTTTGCGGGCCTGATGGTAGACGAGAAATTATAAGATCGGAGTGAATCATGTATGCGCATTAGCGGATTAGCATCAGGTATGGACACCGAATCAATCGTTAAAGATATGATGACTGTCCAAAAAATGCCGATGGATAAATTGGTGCAACAAAAGACATTTACCGAATGGCAGCAAGAAGCAGTGCGAGAGCAAAATCTTACCTTCTCCAGTTTGCGCACAAGCGCCAGCAATCTTCGTTTGCAGTCGACATTTAACGCCTATAAAGCAGAAACAACAGGCTCTAGCAGCGCGAAAATTACAGCAACTACTCAAGCGATGAACGGCAGCTACGATGTACGAGTCAATGCACTCGCTACTTCAGCAAAAATGACATCTGAACTAGGTATCGAAAACATGGATGGAAATGCTGCAAAATCAACGGATTTAATTGGTGTAGCTGGAACGATCACGGTCAAAGGAACTACCGGAGATGTTGCAGTAGCGATTACGGCAGATATGACATTTGCAGCCGTTGCAAAAAAAATGCAAGATGCCACTGCAGGGAGTGAGCCTGCTCTACGCGTCAATTTTGATAACACCACATCGCGCTTTTTCATGGCATCAAAAGAACTAGGGTCGGCACAAAATTTTAGTCTCGAGTTTACCGACGAAAAAGGAAAGAGAAGCGACGACCTTGGGGAGAAAATTACTGGAGAAGCGCAAGACAAAGTAACTTCGACCGCCGCTACAAATGGCTCCGTCACAGTTGACGGAATCAGAGTCGACGGACTTACCAGCAATCAAACGACGGTTAACGGCCTTTCTATCCAACTAATGGCGATCGATGCCGCTGGGGAGTCAACTTCAGTAAGCGTTCAATCCAATCCGGAAAAACCTGTCCAACTGATCAAGGATTTCGTTGAATCGTATAATAAAGCAATTGATGACTTACAGAAAAAAGTCATCGAAAAACGCTATACAGATTTCCAACCTTTATCTGATGAACAAAAAAGTGAACTAACGGAAAATGAAATCGAATTATGGGAAGAAAAAGCACGCAGTGGTTTATTGCGCAACGACCCAATCATGAAATCGGCTTTAGAAGATTTACGAAGAGCTTTTATGGATAAAGTATCTGGACTTGCAGATGGCAATCTCAGTCATTTATCGCAAATCGGCATCAATACCGGATCTTATACAGAAGGCGGTAAATTATTTATCGACGAAGACAAGCTGAGCGAAGCACTAACTAACAAACCAGATGAAGTGATGGCGCTCTTCACTACGCGAGACGCAGCTGGAGATGGAGTAGGCGCGCGTGTTTACGATACGCTGAACGATATCATCACAAAACTAAGCGCAAAAGCAGGTAGCCCTTCAAGTTCGGTCGATAACAGTACGTTGTCCCAAAAACTAAAACGAATGGATACCGAAATTAGTCGCTGGCAAGACCGTCTGATAACTATTGAAGATCGCTACTGGAAGCAATTTACCGCGATGGAAAAAGCGTTGAGCCAGATGAACTCCCAAAGCACATGGATGCAACAAAGCTTGTTTGGTGGTTCGTGATGAGTGATTCAAAACCAATCATGTATGCGTTCCTCAAACAAGCGCGTGAAATTTATGAAAAAGCGCAACAGATCAATTCCCGAATGGAAGACAACGAAGACGGAATTGTCGAATCGCTTGAAAGGCTATTTACTCAACGTGAAGAAACCATTCGTCAGTTGGAAACTTTCATGAAACAACGGAATTTCCGGTGGTCAGAAGAAGAACATTCGATTATTGAACAATTAAAAGAGATCGATCAAAAACTTCAACCGTTGGTCAACGGACTGCACCAATCGTTTTTTACACAAATCACACGCATTACCCAAACAAAAGAAATTTCCAAAAAATATAGCGGAGCCTATCAAGAAATGGCTACTGCAGGTTCTTTTATCGACAAGCGCAACTAAGCAAGGGGGAAAAAGAGTGGCAATTATTAATCCGTACCAAACGTACCAACAAAACTCAGCCATGACAGCATCACCACAGGAACTAACGTTAATGCTTTATACAGGCGCTGTGAAATTTATAAAAATGGCAAAACGAGCAATGAACGATAAAAACTTCCAAGAAAAAAATACCAACATCATCAAAGCACAAAACATCATCCAAGAACTGCGCAGCACATTAAACACAGACATCGACATGTCAGCAGGTCTTGAGCAAATGTATGAATACATGTACAACCGCCTTCTAGAAGCCAACATGAAAAACGATGTAGAAGCGCTAGAAGAAGTAGAAACCTTAATGGCAGACATGCGCAACACATGGAAACAAGCCATGGCTCTGGTGAAGAAATAAGTTGATTCTAAGCCGCATCTGCGCTTTGGGCATAGCTCTCGCAAGAAGCCAGGCAAAGAACGCCAGTCTTCTTGCTTCGCTTAGCCCGAAGACGCGCCGATGCTAAATATGTGGGGAAAGTTAAGTAGGGAAAATATTATTTAACTATACCTTTAGAAACTAGAAAAATGAGCGTAAGGTGGCGACTCCTGTGGAAAAACGGAGTGATGAGACCCCGCAGGAGCTTGCGACGAGGAGGCTCAGCGCTTCGTCCGCGGAACGCGTCCGCTTGAAGCGAAGCCTTTCACCAAGAAGAAAAATATCACCAAGAGATTTAAAACTACACAGGTAAATGAAATGAGGTATAAACGTGGACAAGACATCTTGGATAGGAGTCATCATGGGATTTGTCGTGTTGATCGGCGGGATGATTCTAAAAGGATCAAACCCGATCGCACTTTACAATCCAGCGGCGCTAGTAATTATCTTTGCGGGTACCATCGCCTGTCTTCTTGTTGCCTTTCCTATGGATGAAATTAAAAAAATCCCGAGCTTGTTCAAAGTGATTTTCAGCGAACAGAAAAAAATTCCCGTTAAGGAAATGATTCCGATGTTTACGGGATGGGCAATGCTGGCACGTAAAGAAGGCTTATTGGCATTAGAAGAAAAATCAGAAGAAGTAGAAGACCCATTTTTGCAGCGTGGCTTGAAAATGGTTGTAGACGGTCAGTCACAAGAACACATTCGCGATTTGATGGAAGAAGAAATCGCAGCAATGGAAGAACGCCATGAACTGGGCGCAAAGATTTTTGCACAAGCCGGTACCTACGCCCCAACACTTGGCGTACTCGGTGCCGTTATCGGACTCGTTGCGGCGCTTGGTCACTTAGATGATGTAGCATTACTTGGTAAATCCATTTCCGCCGCATTTATCGCAACTCTATTCGGGATTTTCTCAGGTTATGTATTGTGGCATCCATTTGCCAACAAACTAAAACGAAAATCAGAAGCCGAAGTCAAAACAAAAATGATTATGCTAGAAGGTTTGCTTGCCGTGCAAGAAGGCTTGCCAGTCCGAACTGTAGAAGAAAAATTATTAACGTACTTACCAGCGAAAGACCGTGTGCTTGAACCTGACGTAGAAGAGAGCGGTGTTGAAGTTGAAGCGTAAAAAAAAGCATGAAGAACATGTAGATGAAGCGTGGCTCTTGCCCTATGCCGACGTATTAACCTTGTTGCTTGCCTTGTTTATCGTGTTGTTTGCCTCAAGCCAAGTAGATGCTCAAAAATTTAATGCGATTGCAGAATCATTTAATAGCGAGTTGCAAGGTGGATCTGGCGTATTAGATGAACAAGCTCCTGTTGAAAGTTTTGAGACATCGCCAACTGCAGAGTTGAGTGAAGATCCGGTTACTGGGGAAAGCCCGGAAGAAGTATTTGAAGCAAAAGATCAGGAAGAGTTGTTAGATTTTCAAAACAAGATTGATACGTATATCGATGAAAATGGGCTAGCGCCTCGTTTGCAAACCGATATGACGCGAAAAGGCTTGAAAATTATTATTAAAGAAGGGGTGCTCTTCGAATCGGGAAGTGCCACTATTCGAGAAGGCTCTGAGGAGATTATAGATGAGATCTCCAACTTGTTGATTACAGATCCACCGCGCATGATTTTTATCGAAGGGCATACAGACAATATTCCAACGGGGACAGAAGAATTTCCAACCAATTGGGAATTGAGTTCAGCGCGAGCTATTAACTTTATGCGAAACCTTCTTGAAAACGATAAACTGAGTCCGCAGAAATTCAGTGCGACGGGCTATAGTCAATATCAGCCAATCGCTTCAAATGATACTCCTGAAGGGCGTGCGGAAAATCGCCGCGTTGAAGTATTGATCTCACCTTTTGAAATAGAAACCGAAGAATAAGAGGTGCATTATGGGGAAAATAATAAAAATAATTGTCGCTTTTGTCGTGGTGGCAGCGATTGGTGCGGGTGCTTATTTGTACTTTATGCCTAAAGAGGAAAAAGCGGAAGAGCATAAATCGTTAAGCGCTGAAGAAGTCGAAGAGTTGAGTATCGACACAGATATTATCACCACAAACTTAGCGTCTTCTGGGAATTTTGGGATTGTTCAGTTTAATATTTTGTTGAGTGACAAAGATACAAAAGAAGAAGCTGAAAAGCGTACTGCTGAAGTACGTGCCGCAGTTATTGCGACTGTTGCTAGTTTTACGAAAGAAGAGTTGCTTGGAGAAAGTGGCATAACTATGATCGAAGAAGAACTAACTGGGCGCTTGACAGAAGTTATGGAAAAAGGGAAAGTCGAACGCGTACTCGTTACGGAATTTAAAATGCAATAATATTAAATTTCGCTAAACATTTTGGCGAAGTTGCCGATATAAATAGATAGAGAAGGTCAGGTGAGTACATGTGGGAGCAAATCAGCTGGATAATTGCCGATTTTGCGGTATATTATTCCTAAAGGACTACACTGACTATTGCATAGACTGTTTTAAAGAAATTGAAAATGATTTTAATGCAATAAATGATTTTCTGAAAGATAGCAGCAATCACGACGCGGATATTCACGAAATTAGTCGGGCTACGAACATATCGGTACGACAAATTACGGATTTTATCCGCAATGGCCGGATTTACGCAGAGGATTTTCCCAATCTAGGGTATCCTTGCCAACATTGTGGTGAGCTCATAAAAAGGCAGATGCTTTGCCATAATTGCTTTGATTCGTTTTCAACAGAAATCGAACGAACATTAAAGTTTGAGGGCTCGCCAGAAATGTCCGGGGAGCCACAACTATGGAAAATGCGACAAGGCAACAAAAAATAAAAGACAGGGTGGTGAAGGAATGAATATCGATAAAACAAATAGTTCTTCCTTTATTCAATCTTATCAAAAAATGCAAGTAACTCCGGCAGCGAAAACCAAGCCGTTGCAAAAAGAAGACGAGCTACAAATTTCAAATGAGGCGAAAGCGATGTTCGAAAAAAATGCTAGCGTGGACATTGAAAGACAAGAAAAAATTCAGTTATTAAAAGCGCAAGTGGCATCAGGTGAATACCAAGTGGATGCAGGCAAAGTCGCCGATAAAGTCCATCAGTTTTGGTTCGACAAATAAAAGAGCTTTTTAAAGAGGAGGATATCGGATGCTGAACTTAGTAGTAAACACGCTGGACGAATTGATCAGCATACAAAAACAGCTTATCCGTTATGCCGAGCGCAAGCAGACAGTTTTGATCGAACGAAAAGTCGATGAACTAACGGAGCTTGTGAAAGAAGAAGCAAAGCTGGTTAAGCAGCTTGGCCAATTGGAAGACGAGCGGCAGCAACTGGTAGCCGACGTGTTGGAAGAGCATCCTGGACTGACATTTAGTCAGTTTGCAGAGCAGATTCCAGATGAAGATGTAAAGCAAGATCTTCACTTACAATTGAAAACTTTACAAACGCTTTTGACTGAACTTCAAGCAAAAAACAAAACCAACGAAAAACTGCTTGAAGATTCGATGAGCTTTGTTCAACATATGATTACGGAAGTAACAAAATCAAAACAACAACAGTATAATTATCAATCACCAGCAGGACAACAAAAACCACAATCAAACAATCAAGGCTTTTTCGATACAAGAGCTTAGAAATTGTTGGGAGGCAAAGAATCATGGTTTCAACATTTCATGGATTAGAATTAGGAAAACGCGGCTTATCCGTTGGTCAGGCAAGCCTTTCAACGACTGGACAGAACATTGCCAACGTAAACACGAAAGGCTATTCACGTCAGCAAGTAAATTCAAGTGCTTCTCCTTCTTTAAGCGTTTGGACAGCCCAAGGCGCGAACACAGGCCAGCTTGGAACCGGCGTTACGATCGATTCGATTACCCGTGTAAGAGACCGTTTTCTCGACCAGCAATTTCGTGACCATTCCGAAACACTCGGACAATGGCAAGCAAAACAAACAACGCTAGATCGTTTAGAAACCATCGTTAACGAACCGAGTGATAGTGGTTTAAGCAGTGCAATGGATAGCTTAAATAGCGCTTGGCAAGACTTGGCGAATGAGCCGGATAGTTTATCTGCACAAGCAATTGTGAAAGAGCGTGCACAAGGCTTTATCGATGTTGCCCAGACCATGAATAAATCAATGGACAGTTTAAAAAATGAGTTAACACTCCAATCACAAGATACAGTTGCCGAGGCAAACGGTTATTTAAAACAAATTGCAGAACTCAATAAAAGCATCGTTCGCAATGGCAGTCAGTCAAATGACTTAAAAGACAAGCGCGATGCTCTAGTAGAAGAGCTATCGACCTTGATGTCCATTAAAGTGGACGAAAAATCAAATGGTAGCTACTCCATCAGTCTTACTTCAAACAACCAATCATTAGTAAGCGGAGAAATTGTATCTGAAATTGATTACAAAACCGGCGCCGGTGAAAATGAAATTTACGGCGGCAAATTGGCAGGATTGAGCGAGTCAATGGATGCCGCAACAAGTTATCAGACAAACTTGACTAAAGTGGTTAGCGATTTCGTAGAAGCGAATGGCATGTCAACAACAGGTGGCAAGGATCAAGCGCTATTCGTTGGCAATGCCACAGACTTTAAACTGTCTGAGCTCAAAGTGAATTATGAAGCGAGTCCTTTAACACAACAACCAGCAACGGGAAAAACAGCAGTAGCAGCCCAAAGTGATTTCAGAAAGCTTGTCAGTCAACTAGGTGCGCAAAGCCAAGCGGCAGTTAATGCAGTTAGCAATCACAGCACAACACTTCAAGCCACAGAAAACCGGAGACAATCCGTAACGGGTGTTTCGCTCGATGAAGAAATGGCCAACTTAGTAAAATACCAACATTCCTATAATGCCGCAGCACGGTTAGTATCAATGACGGATCAAATGTTGGATACCATTATTAACCGAATGGCTAACTGATAGCAGAAGGAACGTGGAGGGAAAAACATGAGAGTCACGCAACAGATGCTAAACCAGAATTCCATACGCAATATGAGCCAAAACTTGAGCCGCTTTGAAAAAACCAACAATCAAGTATCGAGTGGCAAATTACTTCACCGGCCATCAGATGATCCAAACGGAGTCAGTAAAGCGATGAACTTGAAAAGCACTCTTGCAGCAAACGTTCAGTTTGAACGAAATACTAGCGAATCAAAGTTGTGGATGGACGAAACCGGTCAAAACATTGATTCAATGGTGAATGCCATGCAACGTGTACGCGAATTGGCGATTCAAGGAAATAGTGATACGTATTCTGAACTTGATCGTCAGGCAATTGATGCTGAAATTGGAGAACTAACTGAGCAAATGCGTGGATTAGCCAATGCAAAAGTTAATGGCCGTTCATTATTTAATGGTCAGAAAACAGGAGAATCACCTTTTCCTGTAAAAGGGAATTATGATTTTGACAGCACAGGTCTAGAATCTCGCAAGTTCACTATAGGAGAAGGCATTAACATTAAATCGAGTGTCTTACCAGATGAACTATTCGGGGCATCGAATGATGAAACAAACCTTTTCAAAACATTAGAAACCATTTCTGCTAACTTAAAAGCTGGAAATTCTAATGATTTGGCTAAAGTTGATGCAGCAATGGACCGGTTATTGTCGGTAGGCGCAGAAAACGGCGCACGTCAAAATCGTGTAGAAGCCGTTGAAAATCGTTTGCTCGATAGTAACTTGGAACTTCAATCGATGTTATCAAGAATCGAAGACGTCGATTACGCAGAAGCCGTTATCAGATTAAAGAGTGAGGAAAGTGTTTACCAAGCAAGCCTCGCAGCAACATCAAAAATTATTCAACCAAGTTTGATGGACTTTTTGAGATAATGAGTGAGTAGAAATCGCTCCAGGCGGACGCGTTCCGGGGGGCACGGCTTCAGCCGCTTCCCTCGCTGCGCTCAGTCCAGGGTCTTCAGCTCGTGCTATTCCCCCAGGAGTCGCCGCCTTCCACTCTTTCTTCTAAGAGTCACAAAATAACAAAAGGTTCAACTTCGCACTAGTAGGATATGGAGCAAACCAACGGAGACTCCTGCGGAATAGCGAGACGACCGAGACCCCGCAAGGAGCATAGCGACTGAGGAGGCTTGGGCGCGAGCCCGCGGAAAGCGTAGTTGTTTTACGGAATATCCAAACAATATTTCACCAATAAAAAAGCAGGCACCCCGCGGGGTGCCTGCTTTTTCGTTATCCTTTAATGGTATTGACTAAGCCCATCATGTCATCTGCGTAAGAAATGGCTCTACCTTGTGACTGAAACAATCGTTGAGTGGTAATCAGTTCAGTCATTTCCTCGGTCAAATCGACATTGGACATTTCCAAAGCGTTTTGCTTAATTTGGATAGATCCGTCATTGGGTTGGGACAAATCGATAAACTGTAAATTGCCGTTCGCGATTTGTTCAGCTTCTGTCCCATTTAAGCGGAATCGATTTTCACCGATTTTCGCTAATGAATCTTGTCGGTTAATTTGAGCAACGCCCATTTGAATTTCAGTTGGTTGCTTGTCCGAGTCTTTATAAGAGATCTCTAAAGTTCCTTGTCCATTCAAGCGAATGTTTTCAAAATCAGCGTCGAAAACAATCGGTTGGTTATCAGCGCCTAATACGGCATCACCGTTCGCTGTTACTAAGCCAACTTGCGTCGAATTCAAAATAGGCTGTACTTGGAAGGATCCATCTTTTGTATAAAGCGTGTCGCCATCTGATGCAATACGGAAGTAAGCAGATTCTCCTTGAATCATGAAATCTAGAGGGCGGTCCGTTTGTTTAATAGAGCCGGGGTCGTTGCGGACGGCTGTTTGCGAAAGAACCGCACCGGCACCGATGCGTAAACCGTAAGGCGTAATGCGCCCAACTTCATTTTTTTGCCCCACTTGTTTTTCAAGAGACAGCACAAGTGCATCCGAGAAGCTAGCTTCTTGTCGCTTATACCCGTTGGTATTGACGTTCGCGATATTATTGCCAATCAAATCTAATTTTTTTTGCAACTCACTCATTGTGTTGCTGGCTGTATTCATCTGGATATTCAACTTGTCAAATTCCTCCTTATACGCGCCCGATTTCATTGACGGCTTTTTCCATGCTGCGATCATATGCTTGAATTACTTTTTGGTTGGATTCAAATCCGCGGTATGTGGTCATCATGTCTGTCATGGTCTTTGTCAGATCTACATTCGATTGTTCCACAAACCCTTGTTTCATGAAGCTAGGGGTTCCATCAAGTAAATCGACGTTGTCGATAAATTGAGGAGAGGCTTCAGGAGCTCCCGCCCAGCGTAAAAGATTTTGACCTTCTTTTACAAACTGTTGAGGGTTTTCAGTATAACCTACCCATAAGCGATCCCCTTGAGCGCCGTTGGATAAAAGAATTTCACCATTTTCTTGTACCGTAAAGTCAGCGGATCCCACTTGAATTGGTTGCAAGTCTTCACCTAACACAGAGAAACCCTCACTCGTTGTTAGAAAGCCTTGAGTATCGACAGCAAATGATCCATTTTTGGTATAGCGCACTTCGCCATCTTCTGCAGCTACCGCAAAAACCATCGAACCTTTTTGTTGGGTGTCGGGATTTGTTGGTAATAGCTCATCTAGCAAGGCAATATCTGTCTGGTTTCCAGTTTCTTTCAAAGGACCTTGAAGAAATGAAGGAATTCCTTCTTGCGTATACACTCCAGTAGTTAAAGTGCCGATATTATGAGGGACTATTGTACCTTTTTTGCTGTTTTCAACTGCTTTAATTAACTGTTCTGGAAAAGCACGAAAAACAGTTTGATCTTCTTTAAAACCAGGAGTATTTGCATTAGAAAGATTATTCGTCAATATTTGTTGTTGCCTGTTATTAGCCATCATTCCTGATGTAGCAGTATATAATCCACGAAACATGTAGTTTCTTCCTTTCATAACCGAATCTTATATTTACCGCGTATCATAACATTTTAAATATAAAAAAAATAGTGATTTTTATATTAATATGGAAAAAATAGCATTAAAAATTTTAAAAAGAAAAATATACAAAATTATTGAAACATGATACTATCACTTTGATATAACATTTCCGAAAATAGTACAAAATAATTAGTTTAACCATAAAATAGATCAGTTTCATTGTAGAAATGGCAAAAATATTTAAGAGATCAAAGCTATTCCCTATCATTCTTATTAAACATTATACTAGAGAATAAGGAACTGTGATCGACAGATTTATGATCCATCTTTTCCCAGAGGTGGATTTTTATTTTAGTTATAAATGTTAAAAAAAGGAGTTTATCAATGAATATATTCCCTAAATCAATTGAATCGATGGAGCAAGCTTTATCAGCTGCGACTCTCAAACAACGCGTTCATTCGGCGAACATTGCAAATGTGGATACGGCTAATTACAAAAGTAAAAAAGTCGATTTCCAAGCAACTTTGGATACAGCTATGTCCAATCAAAACTTGTCTAGCTACAAAACAGATAGTCGCCACGTGTCATTTGGCAATGAATCGTTAGTAGGCACAACAAGAGTATTGACAAACAATTCAACTCAGTATAATAACAACGGCAATAATGTCGACATGGATGTTGAAATGGCCGAACTGGCGAAAAACCAATTATGGTATAACGCTGTGACGGAACGAGTCAACGGTAAACTTAACAGTCTCAGTTCAGTTATTAATGGAGGGAGATAAAAAAGATGAGCTTATTTACGGGATTTAACATCAGTTCGTCGGGGCTGACAGCAAACCGGCTTCGTATGGATGTAGTATCTGCCAATATTGCCAATGCCAACACAAATCGTGCCGAATTAGTAGACGGCGAATGGATGCCTTACCGCCGAAAAACAGTGGAATTGTCTCAAAGCGGCACATCCCCTTTTTCCAATCAATTACAATCAGCCATTAATAGAGGAAACACCGCTGTAACGGGTGTCAAAGCCTCAGGAATTAAAGAAGATCAAACACCTTTTACATTAAGATATGACCCAGAACATCCAGATGCGGGAGAAGACGGTTATGTCCGCATGTCCAATGTCGATCCATTGCAAGAAATGGTGGATTTGATGTCAGCAACTCGTTCTTATGAAGCCAACGTTACGGCACTAAATGCTTCAAAAAGCATGTTTATGAAAGCATTGGAAATCGGGAAATAGTTCATAAATTTCATCAGTGATATTACGCAAAACAGCTGCGCTTTCCTGCGGGCTTGCGCCGAACTAACTCGGGCTGATCGCCCGAGTGGATTTCGGCACTTCGCTATCCCGCGGGAGTCTCCGCTGTTTTGCTTCATATCAATATTTTAATAAGAATTTAGTAATGACTTCGTGATTTATAAAATGGAAGATTATTTCAACCAACAACAGAACATTAAGGAGGCACTTATGGAGAAAATAAGTGGAATTCAAACGCCTTTTATACAAAATCAATTGTTCAATAACGTTAAACCCGAGAACAAAGTTGAAGGATTTGGCCAGATATTTAAAGATGCGTTACAAGAAGTGAGTGCTGCACAGAACGAATCCGATAAATTGACCAATCAGTTGATAACAGGAGAAGTGCAAGATGTCCATGAAGTGATGATTGCTTCGCAAAAAGCCAGCTTGTCATTGCAAATGACGATGCAGGTACGCAACAAAGTGGTTGAAGCTTATCAAGAAGTTATGAGAATGCAAGTATGATGGAAACCGGTAGGATGTTGATGAAATGAAAGAAAAGTTTTCGGTATACAAATCAAAAATGAGTGAATCATGGACCAGTTTTTCTCCTGTTACAAAGTGGTCTGTAATTGGCTCCTTTTTTCTCACTTTAATTATTCTTGGTGTCTTCGTATTTCTCAGCAATCAATCTAATTTTTCCGTATTATATTCTGATTTGACACCAGCTGAAGCCGGCGAGATTAAGACAGCAATCGAAGAGCAGTCTATTCCAGTAGAAGTATCGGCAGATGGCAAAACAATCAGCGTTCCCGAAGAGCATTTGGCTAATTTGAAAGTCAGTCTAGCCGCAGAAGGCATTCCGAAAAACGGCAATGTCAATTACGGTACATTTAGTGAAAATATGGGACTTGGTATGACCGATCGTCATTTTGATGTGGTTGAGCGAGACGCTATGCAAAACGAATTGGCGTATTTGATCAAGCAAATTGATGGGGTAACCGAAGCCAACGTCATGATTACGCTTCCAAAAGAAAATATTTGGATTACAGATGAAGAACAAACTTCAACTGCTTCTATTGTAGTGAAGGGTGATTCGACGTTGCAGTTGGATCAAAAGCAGATTAATGGCTTGTACCATTTAATCAGTAAATCCGTTCCGAGCTTGCCGGCAGATCAAATTGTTATTATGGATCAAAACGGGCAAGTGTTTGAAGTGCAAGATGAAAATCAGTTAGATACTAACTTATCGGTTTACCAGCAGCATCGCGAAATCCAAAAAGGCATTGAGCAGGATATTCAGCGTGAATTGCAGCAAATGCTTGGGTTATTGCTTGGGCAGGATAAAGTAGTCGTGTCGGTTATGACAAATATCGATTTTACGAAAGAAAAACGTGAAGAGCAATTAGTTGAACCTGTTGATGTTGAAAACAATAAAGGTTTGGATATCAGCGTGGAACGAATTATTGAAACCTATTCGAGCGAAGGCGTAGTCATTGAAGATGCAGCGGGAACTGGCGAAACAGAAGTTGCCAATTATCCGGGTGTCGACGGTACAGGCAATAGCGAATCTGAACGCACAGAAGAGCGGATCAATAGTGAAGTAAATCGGATCAATCGTCAAATTGAAATGAGTCCTTACGTTATTGATGATATTACGATCAATGTAGGAGTAGAACCACCGATTGCTGATAATCCGGCTAGTTTATCACAGGAAAACATTACAGATATAAGTAATTTATTGAAAAATGCTGTGAGTACATCATTAAGCATGAATGAAGTTCAAGCAACTGATATTGAACTGGAAGATCGAATTTCTGTTTTTGCAACAGAGTTCCAAGGACGTCCGGATATTGTAGAAGAAGAACCAGAAGTAACATTTTTAACAGGTATTCCAAATAATTTACTTATGGTAATTGGTGCAGCAATCGTATTGGTAATTATTATTGTGATTGCCTTGTTATTGCTTCGTAAGAAGAAAAAAGAAGATGTAGAGGAAGAAGAATATAGCTTTGATGGCTTTGAACAGGCCTTAGCTAAATCAAATCAATTAGAAATAGAAGAAGAAGAAGAAATCGATTTGTCTGAGTTTAGTAGCAGAGCGAATCCTAAGCGGAAAACGATTGAAAAGCTTGCCAAAGGTCGACCTGAAGACTTTACAAAATTGTTGCGGTCATGGATGGCGGATGACTAGGAGAGTGTCAAATGGTTAGAGGAATGAATGAATTGACGGGGATTCAAAAAGTGGCCATTTTATTGGTTGGTTTAGGACCTGAAGTCTCAATTGAGATATTTAAACAACTGACAGAGCCCGAAATCGACCAACTGACCATGGAAATTTCGAATGTCCGGAAGTTGAGAAACAGCCAAACCGAAAGAGTCATAAATGAATTTTACGAAATGATTTTAGCGCAGGATTATATGAACGAGGGCGGGTTGGTTTATGCCCGAAATATTCTTGAGCAAGCGCTAGGAAAAGATAAGGCGATGGATACCATTAGCCGGTTGTCGAACAGACTTCAAGTCAAACCTTTTAACTTTGCCCGAAAAGCGGATCCTACTCAGATCTTGAACATACTTCAACATGAGCAAGCACAGACGATTGCATTGGTTTTGTCCTATTTGGATGCTAAGCAGTCGTCGAAGATTTTATCTGAGTTACCGAGCGAAAAGCAGGCGGAAGTTGCAAGGCGAATTGCGTTGATGGAAAGTACGTCTCCTGATGTTATTCATCAAGTGGAACAAATTTTAGAGCGCAAACTGACAGCTACAGGGAACCAAGATTATGCAGCAACAGGTGGCGTTGAAGCAATTGTGCGCGTATTGAGTAATGTAGACCGTGGTACGGAAAAATCCATTTTGTCTGAACTTGAAAAAGACAACCCAGATTTGGTTTCGGAAATTAAAAAACGTATGTTTGTTTTCGAAGATATCGTCAATTTGGAAAGTCGTTCTGTTCAGCGAATTGTGCGTGAAGTAAGTGATGCTGATTTGACATTTGCATTGAAAGTAGCAAGTGAAGAAGTCAAAGAGAGTATTTATCGCAACATGTCTTCGCGTAGATCTGAGGTTATTCGTGAAGAAATTGACGTAATGGGTCCAGTGAAGTTGAAAGATGTGGAGAATGCACAAACGAACATTGTTGGATTGATCCGTAGCATGGAAGAAAAAGGAGAAATCGATGTATCGCGTGGAGAAGGAGAGGAAATGATTGTCTAATATCATTCGTCTTTCGCAATCTCATTCAAGTGAAAAGAAAATTATCCAAACTCGAAAAATTGAAGCGAAGAAAGCAGTCTTTGGTGAGGAGGACTTTGATCCGAAAAAGCAACGTCAACAATTGCTTCAAGAAATTCATGGATTAGAGTCTCGCCGCGAAGAATTGCAGACTCAATTGTTAAATGATCAACAAAATGCCCAACAGGAAATTAATGACTGGTGGCATGAAAAACAATTAGAATCACAGCAATACGCTGAAAAATTAGGTCAAGAAGCTACCCAAAAAGGATTTCAAGAAGGATTTGAAAAAGGATTGCAATTGGCTGAACAAAATAGCGCTGAAAAAAGAAGCGAGATGAACCGTTTGCTTGAAATAGCCTATGAAGAAAAAGCTAACATCATTCAGCAGGCAGAGCCTTTTCTGTTGTCATTAAGTGTGACGATTGCTGAAAAAGTGATTCACAATGAGTTGAGTCAGGACACACAGCAATTATTAAGCATTGTTCAGCATGCTTTAAAGCAGGTAGAAGAAGCAGAAGACGTCACGATGCAGGTTTCTCCTGAAGACTATCCGATTATTATTCCCTTTTTAGAGGAATTGAAAACCTATATTAAAGCAGATTCAGAACTAAAACTAATTCCCGTAGCGAATTTAACACCAGGTGGTTGCCGAATTCATACAGTGAGCGGTTCTTATGATGCCATGGTTGATAATCAGCTAGAAGAAATCAAAAACAAATTACTCGCTTACTGTGAGGAGAAAACCAACGATGAACTTGTGGGAAGATGAATACCTGGAATTGATGAGTGATATCGAACCAATCAAAAAGCACGGCAAAGTAATTCAAGTGATTGGTTTAACCATTGAATCACGTGGCCCGAATGCGAAAATCGGTGAACTTTGTCTGCTTTATCCAAATCGCAACGAGCCGCCGATTGAAGCAGAGGTTGTTGGATTTAAAGAAAATAGAATTATGCTCATGCCATTACAGGATCTTTCACAAGTAGGGCCAGGATGTTTGGTTGTTGCGACGGGAGGTCCACTTCAGATCAAAGTAGGGCCTTCTATTTTAGGGAAAGTTTTGGACGGGACCGGAATGCCGCTTGACGAAAGCTTATTGCCCCGAGGGTTAAAAAAGTATTCTACCAATAACGCACCACCGAATCCATTAAAGCGCCCAAGAATCGATAAACCTTTAGAAGTGGGTGTTCGTGCAATTGACGGCTTGTTGACTGTTGGCCAAGGCCAACGTATTGGCGTATTTGCTGGTAGTGGTGTCGGTAAGAGTACGTTAATGGGCATGATTGCTCGTAATACCGAAGCAGATATTAATGTGATCGCACTAGTAGGAGAACGTGGACGAGAAGTGCGTGATTTTATCGAACGTGATTTAGGTCCTGAAGGACTAAAAAAATCTGTGGTCGTCGCGGCTACTTCCGATCAAACGCCAATGCAGCGCATTAAAGCAGCGTTGACCGCAACAGCTATTGCTGAGTATTTTCGAGATCAAGGCAAAAACGTCATGTTAATGATGGATTCGGTTACACGCTTTGCGATGGCACAACGAGAAGTTGGCTTAGCAGTAGGTGAGCCACCAACTAGTAAAGGGTATACGCCGAGTGTTTTTGCTTTGCTACCCAAATTACTCGAGCGATCGGGTACGTCGAGCAAAGGAACAATCACGGCTTTTTATACAGTTTTAGTTGACGGAGATGACATGAACGAACCGATTGCCGATGCAGTCCGAGGGATTTTAGACGGCCATATCGTTTTGGACCGGAAAATTGCTCAAAAAGGTCAATTTCCAGCGATCAACGTAATGGCGAGTGTAAGCCGTGTTATGCACGAAGTTGTCTCAGAAGAACATCAGCTAGCGGCGAGGGACTTTAAGCGCTTATTGGCGGCTTATGAGACGTCTGAGGACCTTATCAATATTGGTGCCTATAAAAGTGGTGCTAATAAAGAAATTGATGACGCTATTCGAGCCTATCCAGTAATCAAAGAATACTTGCAACAAGACATATATGAAAAAGCTAAAATCGAAGAAAGCGTAGAACGGCTATCAGCACAATTTGGAGGGATTTAAACTGACACAATTCAACTTTCGATTTCAAAAGATATTGGATTTAAAAGAAAATGAAAAGGGCTTTGCGCAGATCCAAATGGCTGAAGCCATGAAACAACATGAAGTAGGGCATCAGCAAAATAGAGTAATCCAAAAAAAGATTAACGATGCCGAACAATTAAGAAATGCCAAGCAGCAAAGTGGTGTTAATATTTCAGAACTTCGAATGTTAGAAGATTATATTTATCAGCTTCAAGGACAATCGCTTTCCTCTGAAAGAGAGTTAGAGAATTTGCAAAAAAAGGTTTCGGCATCTCAAGGGGTGTTGCAAGAAAAGGCCAAAGAAGAAAAGACGTGGGAAAACTTGAAGCAGCAAAAATTAACTCATTTCCAAGAAGAAAAAAAAGCGGCTGAACAAAGCTTTTTCGATGAAATGGCCAGTACACGGTTTTACCGCTTAGCGAAAGCGAATAACTTGGCGGAAGGGATATGAACAGATGGAAGCTTTAAAAGCAGTTCAACCAACCATCAGCCCCTTTTCAAAAGTTACTTCAGGATCCATTTCATCTAAATCCGGGTTTGCTTCTTTACTAGAATCATTGAGTATAGAAACTGCAACGTCCAATAATAGCGAAGACTCAACGCCAGTAGAAAGTGTGTTAGAAAGTTTGACATCTTTATTAACAGCTTTACAAGAAATTCCACTAGAAGAGCGATCAGATGAACAGCAGGAAATTCTGTACGCAATTCTTCAGTTGCAAACAATTCAAAGTGAAAATAAGCAAACTCAATTAACAGGTTTGCAAGATATGACAGTGAAAAATCAATCAAATGAACAGCAGGAAGTTCAGTATGCAATCTTTCAGTTGCAAACAATTCAAAGTGAAAACAAGCAAGTTCAATTAACGGAGATCGATCAAGTGGAGGTGAAAGCACCTAACGATCAAAGTAAATTAGTTGCGCTGCTTGAAAAACTACAAGTATTACTTGGTAAATTGACTGATAAAACCGGAGAATCTCAAATTCCCAAAGACTCAATAATAATTTCTAAACAACTAGATGAATTAATCAAGATGCTTGAAAAGCAACCACCTGAAACTAAGGTGAATCTATTACTAAAAACAATGGAACAACATTCACCAATTTTTTCATTGAGTGAAGAAAGTCACTCAGTAAATGAACTTCCTCGGCTTGTCAGTGAATTGCTAAAACCACTAAAAGAGGTTCCTAAGTTAACTGTTGAACCACAAGAAGTTTTTAAAGAAGGTGGAACAGCAGAAGTTAAGTCTGTTGCAAAACTTCTAGGTGGAGAAGAAATTCAAACTACTAAAGTACCAACAGAGGTAAAAGTTGTTCAAGAATCGCCTGCTCAGCCTGTAACTTTTGCGACCGATGCTGGAAAGTCTGCGAGCACTCTCATGAAAGCCGAAACGAATTTGCAGACTGCTCCTGTTGTTCGGTTACCAAATCTCTTGGAAGATTTAAGTGGAATGCTGAAAAGCTCGATGCGACTGGCAGAAAGTCCTGAAGGTATGAAGATGCGCGTCAACATTTTCCCAGAACATTTGGGTCATTTAGAAATTTTAATGACCTCTACAAATGGCAAACTAGCCGCTCAAATTATGACAAGTACGCCAATGGCAAAAGAAGCGCTTGAACTTCAGTTAAATCAGCTTAGAGCTTCGCTAATTCAACAAGGTGTAGAAGTAGAGAAAATTGAAGTGTTAGAGCAAAGTCCACAGCAGCCATTTAGCCAACAGCAACCTCATGCAGAACAACGATCTAGGCAACAACAACAAGGCAAAAATTCACGTAATAGCAATAGCTATTTTCAATCTGAAGAAGACTTAGTCAGAGAAACGAGAAAACCACTGTCTGAAGGCTTGATGAAAGTAGATTACACCGTATAGAAGAAAGGGTGTTTAGATGAATATTTCGACAGCGATAACTGGAACGGCTACTGCGTCAGCTTCGGCTACCAAAGAGGAACCTACAAATGCACTTGGACAAGATGCTTTTTTGAAAATTTTAGTGACTCAAATGAAACACCAAGATCCAATGGAGCCTTTGAAAGATACGGAATTCATTGGCCAAATGGCACAGTTTACAAGCTTAGAGCAATTGACCAACTTAAATAAGACGATGACGCAATTTGTTAGCAATCAAGGAAGTTCTTCATTAGCAGATTATGCGCATTTGATCGGCACTTCAGTTAAGTGGCAGTCTAAAACAGAGTCAGGTGAAGGTATGGTGAAAGCCTTATCTAGCAAGAATGGGGAATTGCTGGCTGAGCTTGAAGGTACGGATGTCAAAGTACCAATCGATTCCATTATTCATATTGAGAAAAACGGAAAATAATTAGGTGAACAGGAAATTGCGTATTCCATCTTCGATAAAACGCAGTTCTTGAAAGGGGAAAACTAAATGTTACGTTCAATGTACTCAGGTGTATCAGGTATGAAAAATTTCCAAACAAAATTAGATGTAATCGGGAACAATATCGCCAACGTTAATACAAATGGTTATAAGAAAAGTACGGTTAACTTTCAAGATTTAATTAGCCAAAATATGTCAAATAGTGGGACGAATCCAATGCAAGTTGGACTTGGTACGACTACTTCTGCAATCAATGTAAATCACAACCCAGGTTCGGTTATGTCTACGGGAATTGGAACAGATTTAGCCATTATGGAAAAAGGTTTTTTTGTAGTACAAGATCCTGAAGCAGTTGGTACAACAAATGACCAGTTCTTAACACGTTCAGGCAGTTTTAGTGTCACAACAGCTGGCAATTTGGTTACAGCTCAAGGCTATAATGTTCTAGGCAAAACAGCTGATGTCAATGGGCAACCTACTACTGTTACTGCACCCATCAATGTATCGACATATGATTCTTTCAGAATTAATCGTTCGGGCGAAGTAATTGGAAGACAAGCAAATGGAGATGAAACTACTATCGCATTTGTTGGGATCTCTAACCCTGAAAACCCTGAAGGACTGAAAAAAATTGGGGGTTCAATGTACGAGATGCCGGCACAGGTGCCACCCATTGATCCCATAGGCACAGCTGCAGACGCGAATACAGAAATTGGCTCTGGCATGCTTGAAATGTCAAATGTTGACCTCACGGAAGAGTTCACAGAAATGATTATTGCGCAGCGTGGATTCCAGGCGAACTCAAGAACCATTACTACTTCTGATGAAATTTTACAGGAAGTTATGAACTTGAAACGTTAATAGAGGAGGCTTAGCAAATCGATATGATTCAATTAACTAGGTTAAACCGATCTGCTATCGTTTTAAACGCAATTTATATTGAACGAATAGAATCGACACCCGATACATTGGTGACGTTAACAACAGGAAAGAAAATCCATGTATTGGAAACAGTAGAGGAAGTAATGGATAAAGTAACTGGTTATTACCGGAAACTGAACATTTTGCCTCGTTTGCATGAGCCGAACTTGGACGAATGAGGGGGCGAACAAGTTGACAGATGTTTTATCAGACAAAAATATGGATACCATTCTTTCAACCTTAGGGAAACAAAGCCCGAAAGCAATCAAGAAGAAAAGGAATGTTCAGACATACGATTTCAAGAAAGCTTTGCGTTTCTCGCAAGATCAGATTCGTACCTTATCTCGTATTCATGAAAATTTCTCTCGCTTATTGTCTTCTTATTTTTCAGCGCAGCTTCGTACATATGTACAGGTTGGTGTAGAACTTGTCGAAGAGATTTCTTATCAAGAGTTTGTCGGAAATGTTCAGCTAAAATCTACGATGGGTGTTTTCGAAGCAGCTCCGCTCCAAGGGAGTATGGTGATGGAGTTTTCTCCGGACGTGGTACATGTCATGTTCGATCGCCTTCTAGGTGGACAAGGAAATATCATGGAAAAAGAAAATGAGTTGACCGAGATCGAAATCAGCGTCATTGAACGGGTGTTTTCGAAAGCACTTGACTGTTTTCAAGAGGCTTGGTTATCGGTAGTGAAACTGTCTCCAGAGCTTAAGGAAATCGAAGTCAATTCACAATTTCTGACCACCTCCCCGCCAAATGAAACGGTTATTTTGGTAAAATTAAACACGAAAATTGGCAATGTAGAAGGAATTATCAATATTTGTTTGCCCCACGTTGTATTAGAACAGATATTACCTAAACTATCTGCAAAACATTGGTTAGCCAATCAAAAGAAAGCGGTCGAAGCACACGAATTGGTAGCTTTAGAAGAAAAACTACATGGTACCAAAATGGAGATCAAAGCAGTACTAGGACAATCCATGATCGAGTTTGGAGATTTTTTGAATTTGAAAAAAGGAGACGTCATTCGGTTAGACGAATCATATGATGCCCCTGTAACACTTCAAGTAGATAATAGATTGAAATTTTATGCACAACCCGGCGTTTCAAAAGGACGAATGGCAATACAAGTAACAGAAGTCTCAACGCGAGGAATTTTTTCCGATGACGAATAACCCGAATTCCCTAGAGGAAATTGCAAGTTTGTTGAATCAAGAGGAGACAGGAGGAAAGACTATGCCAGAAAGTTCATTGTCGAAAACAGAAAAAGAGGCAGTGATCGAGTTGTTAAACACTTCTTTCGGTAGTTCTGCGGCAGAGCTGTCTACACTGCTTTCTGAACAAGTTTTTGTGACGTCACCAACTTTGACTATTAAAGAAAGAGACGAAATTTTTGCTTCTATAACAGCACCATGTTATGTGGCACTTGGAGAATATAGCGGAGCTGCTGATGGAATGCAAATTTTATCCGTTGCAAAAAGAGAACTCGATATTGCATTGGCAACGGGTCAGGATATTACAGAAGAAGATACTAAATTTAAAGCAGTTCAAGAATTGATTGAACAAATGTTTGGAGCTGTAGCACAGTCGATGTCTATATTAATGGACAAAGCGATGGTCCATTCTTTAACGGGTATAGACGTTATTAACCAAAGTGAAGATTTTTCATCAGCTAACTTTACGCAAGAACAGTGGTTTACAGAATCAGAATTCCAAATAAATGTTAGCAGTAATCAAAACATTCGTATGCGTCTTTACCTGCCAGTGTCATTTGTTAAGCTTTTAGTATCTATACTGAATGAACCGTTTGACGAAGAAGAACTAGAAACAAAGGAGGCAGGTGAGATGTCAAAGCAGTCAGTGTCAGGCAGTCAACTAGGCGAACAAGATTCAGAAGCACCAACAGTACAAAATGTTCAATTTTCGAGCTTTGACAACACAGATATTGCAGCGTCAGAAGCAAACAACCTAAATTTACTACTGGATATTCCACTTCAAGTTACAGTGGAGTTGGGACGTACGAAACGCATGGTTAAAGACATACTGGAAATTTCACAAGGGTCCATCATAGAGTTGGATAAATTAGCGGGAGAACCCGTCGATATTTTAATCAATAACAAGCTAATTGCGGTCGGAGAAGTCGTTGTCATCGATGAGAATTTCGGTGTGCGTGTAACGGATGTACTGAGCACAGCTGAACGAATTTCAAAACTGCGGTAATGACTGATAAAAGGGGTTTACTAAGAGTGAACAAATTATTCTATGTCTACATGTCGCTACTTATGGCAGTTCTACTTTTTAGTGTATTGTCGGTACCGTTATCTGCTCAAGCCAGCCCCAATGTTGTGGAATGGCTAAACAACGAAACACCGACAGAAGAAGTGCCGGCGGAGTCTGTAGAGGAAACAACTGTAAAAGAAAACAGTCTAGGAGGCATTATCGGTCAGTTAGCACTTTATACATTATTGATCGTAGTGTTGATTTATGGACTCATTAAGTTTTTAGCAGCACGTCAAAAAAATCTTCAACCTAATCAAGCAGTCAAGCTAATGGGCGGAACACCTCTTGGTAACAACAAATCATTGCAATTGATAAAAGTAGGTGGCCAAATCTACTTGATCGGTGTGGGTGATGAAGTCACGTTGATCAAGGAGTTTTCGGAAGCATCAGAGATTACCACTATTGAACAAGATTTTGAGCAGCAATCTGGGCTCTCTAAAAATCTTCGCGCTTTTAGAAAGAAAAAGAGCAAAAATCTTAAAAGCGATCATGAAGAAGGCTTAGAACTGCTGTTCAGTCAAAGTTTAAACAAACAAAAAACAAAACAGCAGTCACTTGAGAAAGAATTTGGGCAAGGATTGTACGAGCAGGAAGGACGTCGGTTATGATTCCGGAAATTTTATCTTCTATCAATATTCCGGGCATTGACTTTGGTGCCGAGTCACCTGAAGATGTCTCATCGACGCTCCAGCTGCTTGCGTTGTTAACTGTCTTATCATTAGCTCCAGGCATTCTGATCATGATGACTAGTTTTACGCGTATTATTATCGTCTTATCATTTGTCCGAACTGGACTCGGTACACAGTCGATGCCGCCAAACCAAGTGCTGGTTGGCTTAGCACTCTTTCTAACATTTTTTATCATGTCACCTATAGTAGTGGAAATGAATGAGACGGCACTTCAACCTTATTTGGATGGAGATATGGCACAACAGGAAGCACTAGATACAGCGGTTGTGCCATTAAAAGAATTTATGGCAAAAAATACTAGGGAAAAAGATTTAGCCCTGTTTTTTAAATACGCAGAGCTAGAAAAACCTGATAGCATTGAAGAGATTCCACTCACTTCTTTAGTTCCGGCATTTGCCATTAGTGAGATGAAAACCGCTTTCCAGATTGGCTTTGTTATTTTTATTCCTTTTTTGATTATCGATATGGTGGTAGCGAGTACACTCATGGCGATGGGGATGATGATGTTGCCGCCAGTTATGATTTCGTTGCCATTTAAAATTCTATTGTTCGTCTTAGTGGATGGCTGGTATTTAATAATCGAATCGCTGCTGGTCAGCTTTTGACGAAAGGAAGAAAACGATGACTCCAGATATGGTAATCAAACTAGCCGAACAATCGATTTTTACTGTTATTCTTATATCTGCTCCGATGTTACTAATTGCGTTAGCTGTCGGGTTATTAGTCAGTGTTTTCCAAGCCATGACGCAAATTCAAGAACAAACACTGGCGTTTATCCCAAAAATATTGGCGGTCTTTATCTCACTGGTGGTCTTTGGACCGTGGATGTTGACCTTGCTGCTAGATTACACACGAGATTTGTTTGAGCAGCTGCCAAGAATAATCGGGTAAACGAATATGAATGAAATTTTTGACATACTGCCATATTTTTTACTAATGCTTGTTCGTTTGACAAGCTTTTTCTTACTAGCTCCCGTTTTTTCAATGCGAGGTGTACCGACCCAATTTAAAGTGGGAATCGCTGCTTTTTTAGCATTTGTTGCTGTTTCGACCTTACCAATTGGAGAAACGATTTTACTGGACTCTTCTTATTTCTTATTAATTATTAAAGAGCTAGCAACCGGTTTGGCACTCGGCTTTACAGCAGCACTCGTGTTGTATACGGTTCAGATTGCAGGCGCATTTATCGATTTTCAAATGGGATTTTCGATGGCAAACGTACTGGACCCACAGACGGGTGCACAAGTACCGATTATCGGTCATTTCAAATACATGATGGCGCTGTTGTTCTTATTGACTGTAAACGGTCATCATTTAATGCTTGACGGCGTTATGCAGAGTTTACGCGTATTTCCAGTAGAACGTTTAGCCATTTCGGTAGAAGCTGGGGATATCGCACAGTTTATGACAAGCTTATTTGTAGAAATGTTCATGATTGCGCTACAAATTGCGTTGCCAATTGTGGGCGCGTTATTTTTAGTAGATATTGCGCTTGGTATTTTAGCGAAAACCGTGCCTCAGTTGAATATTTTTGCTGTTGGGTTGCCGTTGAAAATTTTTGTGGGCTTTATCATGCTTTTTCTAACCATGCCTGTGTTTTTCTATATCCTGCAGATTCTCTTTGAGAAACTCTTGGTGAGCATGGCTCAACTGATCAGTTTATTAGGAGGAACGTAAGTGGTAAACCGATATCCCTTAGATCTGCAATTTTTTGCTGGTGAGAAAACTGAAAAAGCGACGCCGCAAAAACGTCAGGAATCTAAGCGGAAGGGCCAAGTAGCAAAAAGTCCGGAAGTCGCCGCTGCTATGATTATTATTGGTGGAATTATATTGCTGAATTCAATGGGTGGCTGGATGATGGACCGGATTTTAGCTATTTACCGCATCCATTTTACGCAATATATTTCCTGGGAAATAACACCTGCCACGATTCGAACTTTGTTTGAGCAAATGGCAATGAATGCATTTTTGTTGATGTTGCCGATTATGCTAGTCGGGATGGTCTTTGGTTTTCTGGGGAACTTTATCCAAGTAGGCGCGATTTTCACGACAGACCCCATCATGGCAAAGTTTGAACGGCTAGATCCGATAAAAGGGGCTAAGCGAATTTTTGCACTTCGCGCTTTAGTTGAGCTGGGGAAATCGCTTTTGAAGATTGCCATTATCGGAGGTGCTGCATTCGGCGTACTCTGGGTTGGCAAAGATGAATTGTTCACCTTATCGCAGAAAAGCATTGGCTATTCATTTTCATTTATTGGCTCACTGGTTTTCCAAATGGGCTTGATTGCAGGACTGATCTTGTTGAGTTTATCCATCCTGGATTACATTTATCAAAAATACGAATTTGAAAAAGGCATTAAAATGTCAAAACAAGACATCAAAGATGAATACAAAAAAGCAGAAGGCGATCCGCTGATCAAATCCAAAATAAAAGACAAGCAACGCCAAATGAGTATGAACCGTATGATTCAAGATTTGCCAAGTGCAGATGTATTAATCACCAACCCCACGCATTACGCAATAGCGATTAAGTACGATGCTGAAACGATGGAGGCTCCGGTCATCATCGCAATGGGGAAAGATTACTTAGCGTTAAAGATTAAAGAAAAAGCAAAAGAATTTGGCATTGTGACGATGGAAAACAAACCTCTTGCACGAGCGCTCTATGCTCAAGTTGAAGTTGGAGACGTGGTGCCAGAAGAATTATTTTTGGCCGTGGCTGAGGTTTTAGCATATATTTACCGGTTAAAAGGAAAAGTTCGATAATAAAGGATAGAGGAGGGGACCCGCGTGAAATTCAGAGATTATGCCATCATGGTAGCCGTTATCATGATTGTGGTGATGATGGTCATCCCTCTTCCGCCGCTCTTGTTAGATGTATTAATCATGATCAATATCAGTCTTGCCTTAACCATTCTATTGGTGGCAATGAATACAAAAGAACCACTGCAATTTTCTATTTTCCCTACTTTACTATTGTTAACAACGTTGTTCCGATTAGGATTAAACGTATCAACGACGCGTTCAATTTTAACCAATCAAACCGGTGGACAAGTAATCGAGACATTCGGTTCTTTTGTAGTCGGTGGTAGTGCTATTATCGGGATTCTAGTTTTCTTGATTTTGGTTATTATCCAGTTTCTTGTCATCACAAAAGGGTCTGAGCGAGTAGCCGAAGTTGCTGCACGATTCACACTCGATTCGATGCCTGGTAAGCAAATGAGTATTGATGCTGACCTTGGCGCTGGTATGATTTCAGATCAAGAAGCTAAAAACCGCCGTGAAAAAGTTAGCTCAGAAGCAGACTTCTACGGGGCTATGGACGGTGCTAGTAAATTTGTTAAAGGAGATGCCATTGCCGGTATCATTATTACCATCATCAATATTATTGGTGGTCTATTAATTGGTGTCATGGTCCATGGTTTGCCGTTCGCAGAAGCTGCTCAGTTGTTTACACTGTTATCTATTGGAGATGGATTGGTTTCACAAATTCCAGCTCTCTTGATTTCAACAGCGATGGGTATTGTTGTGACACGTGCAGTATCAGACGGTAATTTAGGGTCAGATATTACGAGACAACTTTTTGCTTATCCAAAAATGCTCTATATTGTTGCTGGTACTTTAGTGATGTTTGCCGTATTTACGCCCATCAGTCCAATGCTAGTCGGTCCGATTGCAGGCGTTATCGCTTACGGTGCTTTCCAGATGCAGAAAGCATTGAAATCTGAAGAAAAGCAGGAAGTTGAAATAAGCAAAGATGAAAAAGAAATAGAGGGAATGAAAAGTCCAGAAAGTGTTATCGACTTACTGCATGTCGATGCCATTGAGTTTGAATTTGGATACGGCCTCATCCCAATTGCTGATAAAAATCAAGGTGGCGATTTACTCGACCGCGTCATCATGATTCGTCGCCAATGTGCGATGGAGCTTGGGATTGTTGTTCCAGTTATTCGCATTCGTGACAATATCCAACTGCAACCAAATGAATACATTATTAAAATTAAAGGCAACCGGGTAGCATCAGGTGAAATTATGCTGGATCATTATTTGGCTATGAGCCCAGGTGTTGACGACGAAGCAGTAGAAGGCATTGAAACCGTTGAACCGGCCTTTGGCATGCCCGCGTTATGGGTTGATGAAGACATGAAAGAAGAAGCGGAAATGGCGGGTTACGCTATTGTTGATCCACCGTCTGTTGTGTCCACTCATTTAACCGAAGTGATCAAACGTCATGCTCATGAATTAATCGGCAGACAAGAAGTGAAATCCCTTATTGAAAATATGCGCGAAACAGCCCCAGCGGTAGTCGAAGAATTAGTGCCCAACTTGATGACCATTGGTGAAGTGCAAAAAGTACTCATGAAGTTATTAAAAGAAAAAGTATCGATTCGCAATTTATTAGCGATTTTGGAAACACTAGCCGATTATTCCTCGCAAACAAAAGATCCTGATTTGTTGACCGAGTATGTTCGCCAAGCCCTATCCCGCCAAATCACCTTACAATACGCAACACCGAAAGAACCGCTGCAAGTCATTACAGCAGGAGCAAGCCTAGAAAAGAAATTCGCTGACTCGGTGCACCGGACAGAGCAAGGTAATTTCTTGTCCATTGATCCGGAATCTTCCCAGACGATATTTCAGAGAATCACAGAACAAGCAGCACAGCTTCAGCAAAACGGCGTCCAGCCAATTTTACTGACGTCTCCTGCAATTCGCATATACATGAGACAATTTGTTGAGCGTTTTGCACCGGACCTGCCAATCTTGTCCTATAATGAATTAGAACCGGAAATCGAAATTCAAAGTGTTGGAGTGGTGAACATCTCATGAGATTAAAAACATATATCGTTAGCACAATGGCTGAAGCAATTCCAATGATCAAACGGGATTTAGGTGAAGACGCGTTAATACTAAATACGAAAAAGATCAAAACGGGTGGATTTCTAGGACTTTTCAAAAAAAACAAGCTAGAAGTTACGGCTGCTATCGATCCAGGAGCAGCAAAAAAACGCAAGCAGGTTGAAGAAGTAGAAGCAGAACCACCTACAGATTTAGACGTGCAACAAGATACCTCGGCTGACTTGATCAACGAACTAAAGAACATTAAGCAGTTTATGGTGCACCAAATCAAACAAGAAAGCCTTCCAAAAGAGTTGCAAGTAGTGAAAGAGCGATTGACGCAACAAGAAGTTTCAGCTGATGTTCAAGAAAAATTAATTGAAAAGTTAATGACGAGAGACGAGTCAGAGACAGCGCCTGCTACAGAGAATACGTGGCAAGTAGCTCGCGAAAAGCTAATGAGCATGATAGCGGAAAACCAAACGCAACCTACCACCGAAAACCCAAGAATTACGTGTTTTATTGGGCCTACGGGTGTAGGGAAAACGACAACAATCGCTAAAATTGCAGCGAGTCACACATTAAATAGCGATAAAAAAGTTGGATTAATAACGGCGGATACGTATCGTATCGCGGCAGTTGAGCAACTGAAAACCTACGGTGGCATTTTGAATATTCCGGTCCAGGTGATTGAATCGTCAGCGGATTTAACAAAAGCAATTGAGGATTTCCAGGATTGCGACATTATTTTAATTGATACTGCAGGACGCAATTATCAACAAACGGAGTATGTAGAAGAGTTAAAGAATCTATTGCCGGCTGATAGCAATGTGCAAGTGCACTTAGTGCTCAGCCTTACCGCTAAGTATGAAGACATGAAAAAGATTATAGATAATTTCCAATCGATTTCTACGAATGAGTTGCTACTAACTAAAAAAGACGAAACGGGCTCTTCGGGAGCCATATTGAACTTGATTTGTCATTACGATATTCCAATCCGTTATATTGCGAATGGACAAAATGTGCCAGATGATTTATTGGCACTCACTCCTGAATTGGTAGCGGATTTTGTCATGGGGGAAGAAAATCATGCTTGACCAAGTGAGCCAGTTAAGAGAAAAAATGCTGAAAAAGAAGTCTGGATTGCTTGAATTGAAACCCATTAAAAAAACGAGAGTATTAGCTGTTACGAGTGGTAAAGGCGGAGTGGGAAAAACCAATTTCGCGTTAAACTTTGGTTTAAGTCTAGTAGAACAAAATAAAAAAGTACTGATTTTTGACGTTGATCTTGGCTTTGCCAACATTGATGTGTTGCTCGGACAGATGCCACGGGAAACTATTGCTTCAATGATTGAAAAAGATTTAACGGTTTACGACATCATTGAAGAAGGACCTAATGGCTTGCTGTTTATTTCAGGCGGGAACGGCTTTAATGAGTTGTTTCGAATGGACGACTTGAAACTTAAAAAGTTTTTCCAAGAATTAGGGACGCTTCAAGGTCAGGTTGATTACATCATATTGGATACAGGTGCAGGGTTGTCTTATGAGAACCTTCGATATATTTTGGCTGCGGATGATGTGATTTTAGTAACAACCCCTGAGCCAACCTCGATTACCGATGCTTATTCGATTGTTAAAATGGTCCATGGAAAAGATCCCAATGTTCACATGAAGCTAGTGGTAAATCAATGCGTTAGTTTGAAAGAAGGACAGCAAACAGCTGCCAATTTCAAGCAAGCAGCTGAGCAATTTTTAGGGAAAGAAATTGGAACCTTAGGATCTATTCCTAACGATTCCCACATTCCAGAAGCAGTGAAAAAGCAGCAACCGCTCATGCTAGCCTACCCATCTAGTGAGTCGGCAATAGCAATCCGCCAAATGACCGGTGAATTCCTGCAACTTCGGATGCCTTATAAATTGGGGCTTAAGGGGTTTATCATGAAAATGTTATTTAAATAAGAGCGGCTTTACCGCTTGGAAATGGTGGTGAAAATCATGCTGAATCATAAATTATCAAAAGAAGAGCTCGTCTGTTGGAGTGACTGGCAACAACACCGTGACCCAGATGCCGGTGAATACTTAGTTGAACAGTATCTTCCTTTGGTCGATTACGTGATTCAACGATTCATGATCAGTTTGCCCAAGACTGTCGAAAAAGATGACATTCGCAGTTATGCTTATGAGGGATTGCTTGATGCTCTCAGCAAATTCAATATTGAGAGAGACTTGAAATTTGAAACCTATGCTTCTTGGCGCATTAAAGGAGCCATCATTGACGGACTCCGCCAAAGTGACTGGTTACCCAGGTCTGTTAGAGACAAAGTGAAAAAAATTGAAAAAGCCTTTCTGTTATTAGAGCAGCAAAGTAGCGCCTCGGTTTCTGATGAAGAAGTTAGCTCTTATTTAGGAATTACGAAAGCAGAGCTCAATAAAACCGTTTCTGAAGCGGCTTTATCAACAATGATATCAATGGACGATGAGAATTTTGAAGACCAAGGAAAGCTTGTAAATTACCATGTGAATTCACCAGAACGACATTTATCAGAACAAATGATGAAAGAGTCGTTGGTCCGCGCTATTGAACGACTGCCTGAAAAAGAAAAAATTACAGTGTCTTTGTGTTACTTTGAAGAAATGAAGTTAACTGAAATCGCTGAAATTCTAAACGTTAGCGTTTCTAGAGTGTCTCAGTTGCACTCAAAAGCGATGCTTCGATTACACGCTTCAGTTTTATCTGTACATGACAATTATTAAAAGTAAAAAACAGATTGGGGGCCAAAGTGATGACAATGGAATATTTATTAATTGCCGCGAGTATTTTTCTGTTGTTGCTAAATCTCTTGTTGATGCTGACAGTCAAAAGTAAGAGAACCGATGAGGGCTCAGATGGAGTCTATGAAAGCATGGCCAATTTTGTAACGCAACTCGAAGAAGAAAACAATGAACTTTACGATAAATTGATTACTTATATAAAAAGTAGTGAAATGCAACTATCAGAACGGATCAAACAATTGGAAAAAAGAGATGTTTCAACGTTTCTTGAGAAAGCCATGCCCTATGAAACTTCTATAGAGATAGACAAAATTATGCAACTTTCTAAACAAGGATTTTCTTCTAAGCAAATTGCTAAAGTGCTACAAATTGATTATGGCAAAGTAGATCTTATTGTTCATATGAACAGCATGAAGCGGGGCAATTACAAAGGAAACGGGGTGTTGTAATTGCGCATTGATAGCCAAACTGCCATTCAGAATGAGAGAATTTCCAAACAACTAACTAGCAATAAAGCGAATACGCCTTTCTCAACCGCTATGAACAAGTCTCAGTCAAAATTACATCACGACTCATTAAACCGCTTAATGGACCATGTAGACAAACAAGGGCAGAAGCTAGCAAATCAGCGGACTTTTGAAAACTTGATCAGTTACAAACAAGCCGTAAAACAATTTGTAAGCGAATCTGTTCAATATGGCCTGCATCTATCAGATGAACAAAGCCATACCCCAGGTGGTAGTATTAGACCGCAACAAATTGTAAAAATAATAGATAAAAAATTAATTGATATTCAAGACCAGATATTGGATAATGAAAAAGAAGGTATCGGTACTTTAGATCTAGTTGGAGAAATCAAAGGTTTGCTCATTAACTTATATATGTGAGCAAGGATGGAGAGGGCGAAATGTCGGAAAATCGTCGAGAATTTTTTCGAGTTATTTTCAATCAAGCTTTGAGTGGGAAAGTTTCAGTATATGGTGGTAGTTTTTTACCGATTCAGATTTATGATGTAAGTGCAGGGGGGCTAGTATTTTCTTCTCCTCTAAACCTCCCAATAGGAGAAAGCGTAAGTTGTAGCTTTGAATTACTAGAGAAAGACTTTTTGCTTGAAGGATCCATTGTGCGAAAAGCAACAGGAGTAGATGTAGTGGAATGCGGAGTAGAATTTGCTGTGAACCAAGGAGCATCTTCAGAGTTATTCAAGCAACTAAACTATTATCAAATTCGTCAACGTAAAAGTTTATTGGAGGATTAACTTCACCACCTCAAAAAAGAGCAGGCCATGTGCCTGTTCTTTTTTGTTTCATAAAATTAGATAGAAAGTGGTTTTCCTTGCGAGAAGGAATTTCTAAAGAAAAAATAGAAGTAATAGCCAAGCGAATAAGAAAAAGAAGGTGGAAATGATAGAAGCACCAGCAGCAATTCTTACGGTATGGCACCAGTTTGATGGCTTTCCAATGGAGACGTTGACCAAGGCTTGGTACTACCAGCGCTCAGGCAAAAATAAACAACGTAGCGTGGAACAAATGCAGGCACATTACCATCAGTACAAGATTACAGGAAATTGTTTTGATTTGGCGATTTGGTTGCTATCAGCTTTTGATGCGGCCGGGATAAAAGCATATCCAATAGGCAGCCACTTGAAAACGGAACAAGCTCATGCAGCCATACTAGCTGAAGATCAGTCTGGTCGGAGATTTTTATGTGATTTGGGGGACCAATGGATTCAACCGATCTTAATCGACTTTACGAGTGAAGCGTTTGATAGCAATAAACAGACGGGTTTTTTCCCGGGAGCGGAAGTGCAAGTACGGCCGGTTGAAAAAGGATTTGAGATTGTGTATTTTCGACCGAATGGCAAAAAATCTAGTCAAGTTTATATGACAGAACCCATTGAACGTGAATACTTTTGGGAAGCAGCCGAATATTCGCAACATCATATCCGTCCGGAGCCGCTAGTAGAAGTTCGACTACAGGGAAAAGGTGAAACCGTCCATTGGGAATTTGACAATTGGCAAAGCTTTTTAAGTACGAATACAGGGCTGTATCTTGATTTACCTTTTGAGACGTTAGAAGATTGGATAGAAAGAATTCATGAAAAAACACATTATGATAAAGAATTTTTACTTGAGGCTTTGAGTTATTATAAACAACTAAAAAACAATGAATAATAGCATCCATAAGCTGCAGAAAGAAAAGGGCAGGTGAATCAATGTATGGAACTTAAAACACAATTGCAGTTTGAACTGACAGAGTTTGCAGACGATCGAGGAGAAGAACGAATACCGGCTATTGGCAACTATGATTATTGGCTCTTGCTGATGGAGTATTTTATAGCCAAATCCGATAGTTTTGAAATTCATTGTTGGAATGAAGAAGTGGTCGCCATTGAAGAGTTTACGTCAAATGTGCCAGGACTGTTTGAAATCACTAAAAAAGAAGGCATGACTATTTTTACTGGTGTACTAACAGTTGAAATCGCCGAATTTTTGATCACGCGCCCTATGAATCGAGAAAAGAGGCTGGCATGGTTTTCCGTGTTTTTAAGTAATGGAGAGCAACATGTTTTCTCTTCAGAGCATTGGGGAACTGAATTTTTTGTGCCGGATGTAACGGAAGAAGATTTGTTGTTTATCAAACATGTTGCACCAGACGACACTCTTTTTAATCAATACACTTAATACAATCGAAAATGAGGCAATAAGAATGGAGACAGAAAAATTACGTATTTACGATGAACATAGAGTGGCACAAGGCATAGCTAGTCGACAGACCATTCATGAGCAAGGCTATTGGCACGAAACTTTTCACTGTTGGGTGATTGGTCGCGAGGACGATAAGGATCTGATTTACTTGCAGTTACGCAGTGACAACAAAAAGGACTTTCCAGGTCTTTTTGATATTACAGCTGCAGGACATCTATTAGCTGATGAATCAGTTAAAGACGGCATTCGGGAAGTACGTGAAGAGCTTGGACTAAAAGTAAGCTTTAACGAGCTAATCCCTCTTGGAACCATTAAAGACCAACTAGCAATAGGCGATTTTCTAGACAATGAGCACTGCCATTGCTTCTTATATCACAAAAATGACAACCATGACGAAACGTTTGAGTTACAAAAAGAAGAAGTATCCGGTATGGCAAAAGTGGATTTTAGAGAATTGGTTGCTTTAGTTGTAGGAGAAAAAGAAAGAGTGGCAGTTAGAGGATTTATGTCAACGCTAAAAGGAAGACGGGATTTTAAGAAAGAGATTGGTTTAACCGATTTAGTACCGCATAGCTCTCCTTACTGGCAGAATATAATTGAGCAAATCGAGTTGGTATTAACCCGACGGTCTTAACGAATACAAGGACACATCCTCTTGATAGGTTGTGCCAGCTTAAAGACAAAAGGAGTATTGAGGTGAACTTGATCTTCTGTCCTATCTATACTTTAATCGTCTGAGATACGCCTATTTGTATGGACGCTAGCGATGGCGCGTCACGGGGTAGACGAAGCAAGAAGACAGGTGTTTTTCCTGGCTTTTTGCGGGAGTCATCCCCAAAGCGGCCAGCGCGGCTTTATTCTCCTACATTGTACAAAAAGACTTTATCTACAGTCTTAAGGCACAACCTCTTGGGAGGTTGTGCCTTTTTATCTATCCAATCAACTCAAGAAATAGATAGCGGAAGAAACAAGTAAACTACCAATACTAAAGAGTAGCCCAACTTGCAAAAAAGCTGATCGGTTAGGAAATTCTTTCCGAAAACTTACAGATTCCAAAAAACGTTTTTCACTTTCTCGAATGAGTTGATCTTTTTTATTTGTTTTTGCGAAAAAGTTTCGAGTGCTTTTTACGAACGCTGTAAAAAACTGACCTTCGATCAATACCATCATCGAATAAATCATAATTAATAAAAGTCCAGTTAAAAATAAAGCGTCAAACCAAGTCGCAAGAGTCCATTGCCTATATAGAAAGAAAGATAAAACGAACGAAGCGCTTAACGAAATAAAGAATAAAATAAGTTTGAAATTCATGTGAATTGTTCCTTTCTGGTGTCAATTAAAGATTACCATGCATTATATATATTTGAAAATTTAAACATCTTGTTGCCTAATTGTACAATAACAATTATGATTAATAGGAATTATCAAAATAATTGGGGGTAGGAATATGTGGAGAGATAGAAAAACACAAATTTTCATGGTCATGATTGCATTTGTTTTATTTTTAGCAGGTTGTAACTTTAATTCTTCAGACAGTTCAAATGAAGAAAGTGGCGGCTCAGAAGAGGACGCTGGACAAGTATTAAACATCTCAACTACAGCAGACATCCCTACTTTAGATTCTACAAAAGCACATGACGGAATCGCCTTTACGGTATTGAATAACGTCAATGAAGGTCTTTACCGCCAAGACGAAAACCATGAACCAATTGAAGCTTTAGTAACAGAACATACAGAAAACGAGGACAAAACTGTCCATACGTTTACTTTGCGCGATTCGAACTGGACTAACGGAGAACCAGTTACTGCACAAGATTTTGAGTATGCTTGGAAACGCGTGATGAAAGATGCAAGTCCATATAGTTTTATGTTCGTCACAGCAGGTATTAAAAATGCTGAAGCAATCATGAACGAAGAAATGGATGCAGAAGAATTGGGAGTAAAAGCAATTGATGAGAAGACATTGGAAGTTACATTAGAAGCGGCTAACCCATTGTTCCAATCATTAATGACATTCCCAACTTTCTTGCCTCAAAACCAGAAATTTGTTGAAGAGCAAGGCGATCAATATGCATTAGAAGCAGAAAATATCTTGTTCAACGGACCATTCACATTAGTGGACTGGACGCATGACCAAGGTTGGAAATACGAAAAGAACGAAGACTACTGGGATGCAGATACGGTTAAGTTAGACGCTATTAATGCATACGTTGTAAAAGACCCAGCAGCAGGTATCAACTTATATGAAACAAACAAAGTGGACCGAATTGTATTAAGTTCAGAAGCAGTTGATCAAAACAAAGACGACGAAAACTTTGAAACAATTTTAGAGCCAGAAGTCTTTTTCCTTCGCTTTAACCATAACCACCCGGTATTAGGAAACGAAAACATTCGCAAGGCAGTTAATATGGCAATTGACAAAGAAAGTTTGACAGAAGTTATTTTGAAAGACGGCTCTACTGCATTAAACGGTGTTGTTCCAAAAGGCTTCTTTAAATCTCCAGCAGGAGAAGATTTCCGTGATTTAAACGGAGATTTTAACACAGGCACAGTTGAAGAAGCACAAAAACTGTGGGAACAAGGACTTAAAGAAACTGGAGTAACAGATGTAACTGTCTCTATCAACATTGCGGACTCAGAAGACCACAAAAAAGTAGCTGAGTATATTCAAGCGCAATTGAAAGACAATCTTCCAGGGTTTAACTTAGACATAAAAGCGGTGCCATTTGCTCAACGTCTAGAAATCGAAAAAGCAATTGAATATGATTTGTCTCTATCTTCATGGGGACCAGATTATAGCGATCCAATGACTTACTTGGATATGTGGTTAGAAGGCGGATCAGCTAACCGTATGGATTATTCAAATGAAAAAATTCAGGAATTGGTCGCATCAGCAAGAACGGAAACGGATCTTGAGAAACGTTACCAAATGTTGTTGGACATTGAAAAAGTCTTGTTAGAAGAAGATGCGGCAATCGCACCTCTTTACCAAGGTGGAACAGCTGTATTGATGAGAAGTAAAATTAAAAATCTATTAGTGCACCCAACAGGCGCATCATTCTCTTACAAATGGGTGACGATCGAAGAATAAAACAGGTTTGCAGCTTATAGATACGAGGGTGTAGCCGGTTAACCGGGCACCCTCGTATTTTTGATAGTTTAAGAGATTGTGAATTTATTAGAATCAACAATAATCACCCATTTTTTCGCTTTTTAGCATCTCAAGCTATTTAGGATATGAAGCAAACTAGCGGAGACTCCCGCAGGAAAGCGGAGCTAGTTTGCGGAATACCTAGAGCAAAATCATTCTGACGATAAACTACACGAGCGTAATTCACCCTATAGAACTGAGGTGTTCACATGACACGTTATTTACTACAGCGAATTGGCTTTATGCTTATTACGCTTTTCATTATTGTCACAGCAACTTTTTTCTTAATGCAGCTCTTACCAGGGACACCGTTTACTAATCCTGAAAAGCTAACTGATAGCCAATTGACGATTTTAAATGCCAAATACGGACTGGATCAGCCGGTCGCCATGCAATACATACAGTACATTGGGAACTTGCTTCAAGGTGACTTGGGGTATTCGTTCCAACATGAGGGACGGACCGTTACAAGCATGATCAGCGGCCGAATTGGGCCATCCGCATTTATCGGCTTGCAAGCTTTAGTAATTGGCGCCATCATGGGACTATTGTTAGGAATCGTTTCTGCTTTAAAACATAACTCTATTTTAGATTATGGTTCTGTAACGTTGGCCGTATTGGGAATGTCGATTCCTTCTTTTGTCTTTGCGGCGTTGCTGCAATATTATGTCGGCGTTAAATTGGGCTGGTTGCCTGTGGCTTTATGGGAAGGCTACTCCAGTACGCTGTTACCATCCATCGCATTGTCTGTGACAGTCACAGCAACTGTTGCCAGGTTTATCCGCAGTGAAATGCTCGAAGTAATCGGACAAGACTATATTATTACGGCTAGAGCAAAAGGATTAAAAGAAAATCAAGTAATGGTTAAGCACGTGATCCGCAATGCGTTAATACCGGTTGTAACGATGTTAGGGCCACTAGCGGTATCAATTATGACAGGAACGTTGGTTATCGAAAAAATATTTGCGGTACCCGGACTAGGTGAACAATTCACGTTATCGATTCTGGTGCTCGATTATAGCGTAATTATGGGAATTACAATCTTTTATAGTGCATTGTTTATTTTTGTGGTCTTTGTTGTAGATATTATTTACAGCTTATTGGATCCACGCATTAATTATAAGGGGGGAGCAGCATGACTAAAAATACACCAAACCTTCCTCCACACCAAGATTTACAAGTTCAAAATCAATATGCTTATGATGAAATTCCATCAGATTTATTTGTGAAAGCACCACTTGATCACCGAAAGAGTGAAGAAATCGGTACGCCTGCAGTCTCTTTTTGGAAAGAAGCGTTTCAACGGCTAATTAAGAATAGAGGAGCGATGATTTCATTAATATTGCTCGTTTCCTTAATTGTTTTAGCGTTAATTGGACCTGGAATGAACGAGTTTTCTTATCGTGAACAAAATTTAACACATTCTAATTTACCACCAAAAATTGAGGGCTTAGAGTGGGTGGGCTTTAATGGCTTGAACTCACAAGGCGTCGATCAGTATGCAGAACGAGATGTTCAGATCAATTATTGGTTTGGAACTGATGAATTTGGTCGTGATCTTTGGACACGCGTTTGGAGAGGTACTCAAATTTCGCTGTTTATCGCTTTAGTGGCAGCTGCACTCGATTTAGTGATTGGCGTTATTTACGGCGGTATTTCTTCCTTTTACGGAGGTCGCATAGATAATGTGATGCAGCGAATCATCGAAATTTTGATGGGGATTCCGAACTTGATCGTGATCATTTTATTTATTTTAGTGTTAGAGCCGGGGATTACATCTATTATTTTAGCGATGGTCATTACCGGGTGGGTTGGAATGGCGCGTGTCGTGCGCGGTCAGGTGTTGCAGTTGAAAGGTCAAGAGTTTGTATTGGCTTCACGCACACTAGGGGCTTCAAACCCGAGACTCATTTCTAAACATCTTTTACCGAATGTCATGGGACCGATTATTGTCACAGTGATGTTCACGATTCCAACCGCAATTTTCTTTGAAGCGTTTTTAAGCTTTATCGGACTTGGCTTACAGGCGCCACTCGCATCTCTCGGCGTACTGATTGAAGATGGCTACAAATCCATGCGTTATTTCCCGTATAAGTTAATTTTCCCGGCCTTGGTGATCAGCATCATCATGATTTCTTTCAATTTGCTTGGCGATGGACTGCGTGATGCATTAGATCCGAAAATGAGAAAATAAAGGAGTTCCGACCATGACCAATACCATTTTGACAGTCGAAGATTTGCATGTAGCGTTTAAAACTCAACACGGTAAACTGACAGCGGTACGGGGCGTGAACTTTGAGTTGAAAAAAGGAGAAACACTGGCGATTGTTGGAGAGTCGGGTTCGGGTAAATCCGTAACAGCGAAATCCATTATGCAATTGTTACCAAAAGCGACGACCGAAGTGACAAAAGGCGATATTCATTATAATGGTGAAAGTTTATTGAAGATGTCGAAAAACCAAATCACCGATTTACGGGGTTCGGAAATTTCGATGGTGTTTCAAGACCCCATGACTTCATTAAATCCGACAATGAAAGTCGGGAAACAGATTATGGAAGGCGTACAGCGTCATGAACGCTTAACAAAAGCTCAGGCGCGTGAACGCGCGTTAGATATGTTAAAACTAGTTGGAATTCCACAAGCAGAAAGCCGGCTCGATAACTACCCTCACCAGTTTTCGGGAGGAATGAGGCAACGTGTTGTAATAGCATTAGCACTTGCTTGTAACCCGAAAGTGTTGATTGCGGATGAACCGACGACTGCTTTGGATGTCACGATTCAAGCGCAAATTCTTGAATTGATGAAAGACCTGCAAAAGAAAACCGACACGGCCATTATTTTAATCACTCATGACTTGGGTGTGGTGGCCAACATGGCAGATCGTGTGGCTGTAATGTACGGTGGCAAAATTGTCGAGCAAGGAACATTAGATGAAATTTTCTATAGCCCAAAGCATCCTTATACACTCGGACTTTTACGTTCGATGCCTAAATTAAATGAAGATCGCGGTCAGCCGTTAATGCCGATTGCCGGTTCGCCACCTAACTTAGCGACGCTTGGAGAAGGTTGTGCATTTGCCGCGAGGTGTCCGCATACGATGGCGGTATGCCATACGTATACCCCACGCGATACAGTGTCGGAAACAGGGCATTCTGTGGCTTGTTGGTTACAAGATTCACGCGTATCTAAAGAAGTGGATAAAACAGAACTTGTAGAGTCAGGAAATTCTTCAACTTAATAGACATGACAAAAAAACCAGGGACGCCTCGATTAGGCTTTCCTGGTTTTATTGTTTTAAGTAGATTTATATTATTTAAATAATGCCGGTATCCCATTCATCAATGTGTAAATTCCCATCCATGCCATGGAAACGACAATGACGATACCGAAAATCGTCATCCATAACGGGTGTTTGTAGTCGCCAACAATTTTAACTTTGTGTGCAGCAATCAACATAACGCCAAGTGCAATCGGTAAAATCAAGCCGTTGACCGATCCAACGAGAACTAAAATCAATACAGGTTTTCCAATAATAACAAAAACGGCTGTAGAGATAATGATAAAGCTGATGGTCAACAAACGGTGGTATTTCTCTAAAGCTGGGCTAAATGAACGGATAAACGACACAGATGTGTAAGCAGCACCGACAACAGAGGTTACAGCTGCAGCCCACATAACAATTCCGAACATTTTATAGCCGATGTTACCAGCAGCAAGTTGGAAGACCGAAGCAGGCGGGTTGTCTGGATCTAGAGAAAGACCTTGCGATACGACCCCTAATACCGCTAAAAATAAAATAATACGCATCAGTGAGGCAATCGCGATTGCATAAATCGAGCTTCTCGTGACTTCTGGTAATGCGGCTTTGCCGGTCAGTCCTGCGTCAATCAATCGGTGACCACCCGCAAAGGTGATGTAACCACCGACTGTACCACCGACTAAAGTGACAATGGCAAAGATGTCGATGTTATCAGGTATAAATGTTTTTGCAATTGCTTCACCAACAGGTGGTTGAGCGGTAATCATGACGTACACCGTTAAGGCGATCATGACGAAACCAAGAATTTGTGCAAAACGGTCCATCGCACGCCCTGCTTCTTTTACAACAAAAATTCCGATGGCGAGCACACCACTTAAAATAGCCCCGGTTTTTGGATCGATTCCAAACAAGACGTTTGTACCGAGTCCAGCACCGCCGATGTTCCCAATATTAAAGGCAAGACCGCCCATCACAACGAGTAAAGAAAGGAAATAACCGAGACCGGGTAAAACATCATTGGCAATGTCTTGAGCTCGTTTACCCGAAACGGCGATGATGCGCCAAATATTTGTTTGCGCACCGATATCAATAATAATCGAAATTAAAATAACAAAGCCGAAAGAAGCCAGTAAGGTCTCTGTGAAAACCGTTGTTTGTGTTAAAAAGCCGGGCCCAATCGCTGACGTAGCCATTAGGAAAGCAGCGCCAAGTAAGACGCTGCGGTTCGTGTTTTTCATTTTCGGTTTACTCTTCATCAAACTCCTCCTAATTAGGTATTAAACAAATTCACTTACTTTTACGATGTCGATATCCGTCTCTTTTAATGACTTTGAAATTTGAATGGCAAAATCTAGAGCGTGGATCCCGTCACCGTGAATGCAAATGGTGTCTGCTTGTAGCGAAGCATCTGTTTGATTGACAGTCGCGACTTTATGTTCTTTCACCATCCGAATAACTTGGTTGATAGCGATTTTGGAATCTGTGATTAAGGCATTGTTTTGTGTTCTTGGCGTTAACGAGCCATCTTGTTGATATGTGCGATCTGAGAATACTTCATTGGCTGTGCGCAGTCCGATTTTCTTTCCAGCTGTCACAATCTCACTGCCAGACAGTCCAAACAGCACAAGCTCTGGGTCAATTTTATAAACCGCTTCTGCAATTGCTTCTGACAACGCGGCATCTTTTACAGCCATATTGTATAAAGCACCATGCGCTTTCACGTGTTGCAATTGTCCGCCTTCTGCTTTAACAAAACCTGACAACGCACCAATTTGATAAACGACCAAGTCATAAGCTTCTTGAGGAGACAATGCTAAGTTACGACGCCCAAAGCCGACTAAGTCTTGAAGTCCTGGATGTGCACCAATGCCAACATTTTTCTCGAGCGCTAATTTGACCGTTTTTCGCATCGTTGTTGGGTCGCCTGCATGAAAGCCACAAGCGATGTTCGCAGACGTTACGTAATCGAGAATTTCTTCATCGTTGCCCATTTTATAAGCACCAAAACTTTCTCCCATGTCGCAGTTTAAATCTACTTTATACGTCATTTCCATTCCTCCTGTTTTAATTGAATTGAGGCTTTTATTTCACGAATGTGTTGTTCTTGTTCGATCAAACGTTGTTGTGCGTCAGCTAAGGAGATTTCCTTGAAGCGTAAACTTTGTCCTTGTTTTAATTGAGCAATCAGGGGTAAGTCGACAGATGCAACTTGCCCGATTTTCGGATAACCACCTGTCGTTTGGCGGTCGGCCATTAAGATAATTGGGTTGCCATCAATCGGAACTTGAACAGAACCAAACGCAACCGCCTCTGAAATCAATTCAGTAGGGTTTTCTAAAGACAGATTTGGACCTTCTAACCGGTAACCCATGCGATCAGAGTTGCCAGATACGGTAAAAGCTTCCGTGAAAATTTGTTCTTTACTAGAATCATTAAACAGCTCAAATTGCTTTCCTTTAATCATCCGGATAATTGGTTCTTCAAAATAGCGAACGGGCGGGACAAGCCAATCAAATTCAGTTTCGCTGTTTCGATTTAAGGCTTTAACTTGTAAAAGAGTCATCTCGTCACTATGTATTTCATCGCCTTTTGCTAAAGAGCGTCCTTGAAACCCGCCGATTCCAGCACGTAAATAGGTAGAGCGGCTGCCCATCAATTCTTCGACCTTAATCCCACCAGCAACTGCCAAATAACAGCGTGCACCTATACGAGGCTCACCAAACGTTAGGGTACTGTCTTTTTTCACGACGAGCATTCGCCACGTTTTTATAGCGGTGCCATCCATTTTAGGGCTTAAATCTCCGCCACATAAGGCGATGAGTGTATCCTCGGTAAATTGAATTTTGGGTCCAACTAATGAAATTTCAAGCGTCGCAAACCGTTCGTCGTTCCCGACGAGCAAATTAGCTAAACGATGCGCGAAGGGGTCCATCACACCGCTTGCAATGACACCATACTTTTGGAATCCGGTACGGCCTAAGTCTTGAACCGAAGTTTGCAAGCCACCTTTAAGTATTTTCAGCATTTGGCTCTTCCTCCCATGCATAATACGCTCTTTCTGAAATTTCCTTGAAAATAATTTTGTCTCCTGCACGGAGCAAGCTCGGAATAGCATCTTCAGGTCGGAACAGTCGAATTGGAGTTCTTCCAATCAGCTGCCAACCGCCAGGAGTTTCAATTGGATAAGCACCGGTTTGATTGCCAGCAATGCCGACTGTGCGCTCTGGAATACGAAGGCGCGGCGAATCGCGGCGAGGCGCTGCAATTTTTTCAGACATGCCCCCGATAAATGGGAAGCCTGGAGCAAAGCCAATCATATGAACGGAATAATCTCCAGATGTATGAATATCGATCACTTCGCGTGGTGTTAAGTTGTTATGTTGTGCGACAAATTCCAAATCGGGTCCGAATTCACCACCGTAACAGACGGGAATTTCAATGGTTCTTGATTGGATGAGGAGATCTTCACCTAATTGTTCTAAAAGTTCTTCAATTTCCGTTTTCACAACAGCGTATGTTGCTACACACGGATCGTAAAAAACGGATACGGTAATAAAAGCCGGAATTACTTCAATCAACCATTCTGGTTGTCGACTTTCTAGAAGGACAGAAAGTTTCCGTACTTGTTTTTCAGTTTCTTCATCGATTTTATTGCCAAGTTCAACCGCAATCGCCTGGTCACCCAGCGGCGAAAAAGAAGCTTTCATCAACATCCCTCCATATCCAGATAATTCTTACTTATTCATTCTAGTATACGAGTTAGCTAGGTGTACAGGATAGATTAGAAAGGCGCAAATCCTGTTTGGACAGTATTTCCTATCATTTGGACAGTATTTAATCTCATTCGGACAGTATTTCGAGTGATATGGACAGTATTGCTCATTATTCGGACAGTATATCCAATAAGTGGGAAAAATGACCGGTTTACATCAAAAAAAGCTGCTCAAATGATGAGCAGCTTTTGTATATTATTCTTCAATATTCACTTTTTGAGTTACATCGGCGCCGTTAAAGAATTCAGCAGAGATTTCAGCAATTGTGCCGTCTTCAAGCATTTCTTCAATCACACGGTTTACGTTGTCAGCAAGTTCTGAGTTGTCTTTGTTCATGACAACGCCAACTTCAGAAGGGCTGTATTTCAAGTCTGGGTGGATGGTGATTTCTAGCTCTGGAAATGCAGCTAGCGCTAAAGTTTGTAGGTAATAGTCATTTAAAATGACGTCTGTACGCCCGATTGCAACATCGCGCAAGTAAGTTTCGTTTGTTGCGTTGTCGTAAACTACTTCTTCAGCGCCGTATTCACGAGCCATTTGCATATAAACAGAAGTTGAAGCACCTGCAGCTTTTTTGCCTTCTAAATCTTCTAGCGTTTCAATTCCTGACAAATCTCCTGAACGAACAATGGCTGTTCCGTAAGAGTATTTAAATGGCGTTGAGAAGATGAAGTTTTCTTCGCGGTCTCCTGTGATTTCGATGTCGTTAGATGCAAGATCAACTTGTCCTGTTTGAACAGAAGTTAACATTTCATCAAAACCAAGTTCTGTGAACTCAATTTCTAGTTCAAGGCGCTCTCCAATTTCACGGACAACTTCTACTTCAAATCCCGTTAACTCATCAGAGCCTTCAGAACGGTAAGATGTAGGAAATAATGTACCTGATGTGGCAACAGTTAAGCTGCCTTCTTCTTGGATTTCATCCCAAGCTGATTTTTCTTCTTCTGTAGCTGTATCTTCTTCATTTCCACAAGCGCTCAAAAGCGATAAGATCGCAAGACCGGCAACTATGGACAATTTTTTACTCCAAAATAATTTTTTCAACGGTAATTCCTCCTATAGTTTTTATAGCTTATAAAACATAGCATTATTGAAGAGCGGAGACAACATGTTCACTACTAATTTATCAATAAAAACTAACATTTTATTAATAGGCTGAAAAATCAGATAATTAAGTCTGTATTGTTGACCGAGTTGGTCGAGGGTTGTATTCTAAAATAGAACAAGTCCGTGAAAAAAATGACCGCGTTGGGTTTGGAATCATATTGGGTAAGGTTTACGAATATCTTGATATTCACAAGAAAAGCTTTTACACCGGTAAGGAGGAAGAATCATGACAGTTTTAAGAACGGTCGATTTGACGAAAAAATTTGGTGATTTTGCAGCGTTGGATAAAGTGAATATAGAAGTAGACGAAGGCGAAGTGTATGGATTTATCGGACCCAATGGCTCAGGGAAATCGACAACTTTGCGTGTTCTTCTTGGTATTTTAAAAGCGACAGAAGGACGGGCTGAAATTTTTGGCAAAGATTCATGGAAAGATGCAGTGGAAATTCATAAGCGTGTAGCATACGTGCCAGGCGAAGTTAGCTTGTGGCCAAATTTAACAGGTGGCGAAGTTATTGATTTGTTGGTTAAATTGCGCGGTGGCAATTCTTCTCACCGTCGAGAAGAATTAATTCAGAAATTTGATTTGGATCCGAGCAAGAAATGCCGAACGTATTCCAAAGGGAATCGTCAAAAAGTGGCATTGATTGCAGCGCTGTCATCGGATGTCGATTTGTATATATTAGACGAACCAACTTCTGGTCTCGATCCTTTGATGGAACGAACCTTTCAAGAATACATCATTGAAGAGAAAAAGCAGGGCAAAAGTATTTTATTATCTAGCCATATTTTGTCTGAAGTCGAAAAGCTTTGCGACAAAGTGGCGATTATTCGCGAAGGAAAAATTATTGAAACAGGGACATTAAAAGATCTTCGTCATTTGACGGGAACGATTTTGTTGGTAGAGACGAAAGAGCCGATTTTGGATTTGGCTGGAATAAGAGGAGTCAGCGGCATTCAACCAAGAGGAAATGCGATGTCTTTCCAAGTAGATAGCGGAGAAGTGGCTTATGTAATTAGTTATATTAGTCAGTTTGGAATTGTCCGCATCGAAAGCTCACCGCCGACATTGGAACAATTATTTATGCGTCATTACGAAGTCAGTGATAAAACCACAGGAATAGGAGCAGGGGGTGAAGCTTAATGAATCGGCACCTCTTTGAAGGTACAAGAACATTGATCCGATTTATTCTACGGCGGGATCGTCTGCGATTACCAATTTGGCTTGTATCGTTTATCTCGATTTCGGTGATTGTGGCGATAGCCTTTGCGGGACTATATCAAACCAATGCAGAAAGACTGGCTATAGCTGAGACCATGCAAAATCCTGCCGTGATTGCCATGCTTGGTCCAGGCTATGGCTATGGTCTCAAAAATTATCCGATTGGGGCGATAACGGCTCACGAAATGCTGTTGATGACTGCGATTGTGGTTGGCTTAATGAATATCTTGTTGATAATCCGCCATACACGGACAGATGAAGAAGATGGCCGCATCGAAATGGTTCGTTCTTTACCGGTAGGAAGGCTGTCTAATTTGCTATCCGTTTTAGTCGTGTTAACGGGTGTGAATATCTTGTTGGCGTTATTGCTTGGATTTTCATTAACGGTTCTAGGAATAGAAGGAATGGGGCTTGAAGGATCGCTCCTATACGGTTCAGCTTTAGGCGCAAGTGGACTGATTTTTGCAGGGGTGGCTGCTATTTCTGCTCAATTGTCTTCAAATGCTAGAAGTACATTAGGGTTAGCGTTTACCGTTTTGTTAGCAGCTTATATCATCCGTGTAATAGGTGACTTGAGAAATGAAACATTGTCATGGTTTTCACCACTTAGCTGGGTTTTACGAACAGAAGTCTATGTCAATAATTATTGGTGGCCAATTTTATTGACCGTATTGGTAGCATTGCTATTAATGGGGTTAGCTTTATACCTCAATTCAATTAGAGATTTAGGTTCAGGTTTTATCCCTTCACGATCAGGAAAAGAAAAAGCTTCAAAAACGCTTCTCAGTTCGTTCGGTTTGGTTTTTCGGCTTCAACGAACCGGTCTGATCGTTTGGGGAATTGGCCTGTTAGTTGTTGGCGTTATATATGGTTCGCTTTTTGGAGAACTAGAAACCTATTTTGATCAAATCGACCTGATGCAGCAAATGGTTATTTTAGTAGAAGGATTTTCGTTAACCGAACAATTTATCCCATTGCTTATGTCGATCATCGCTATTTTATCTACGATCCCCGTATTAATGTCGATTTTAAAAGTGAAAACAGAAGAAAAAAACGACCGACTCGAACATCTTATAAGTCGGGCGGTTTCTAGAAACCGACTTATGGGCAGTTACTTAACTATGTCGATTTTGACAGGATTTGTTATGTTGACCTTATCGTCTGTTGGTTTGGGTGTGATGGGAAATATAGTAATGGAGGAAAATCTGTCGCTTGGCATATACTATAGTGCGGCAATGGTTTACTTTCCGGCAATCCTTACTATGATAGGGATAGCGGTATTATTGTTTGGGTGGGCTTCTAAATGGACAGGTCTGGTATGGCTATATTTAGCTTTGGCATTTTTCATCGTCTATATGGGAAGCTTGTTCCAATTTGAAGACTGGGTGGAAAAACTAACGCCATTTGGCTATATCGCTAAGTTCCCGATTGAAGAAATGAACTATTGGAGTGCATCAATTATGGTTACGTTAGCCATTATTTTAATAATAGTCGGCATGATTGGCTTTAATCGTAGAGATATTGGAAGGTGAAAAAAACCCTTTTTTCCATGTGAAAATGGAAAAAAGGGTTTTGTCTGTTATAGCAATAATAGCCATGCAACAATTGGTCCAAGCAAGGCACCGAGTACAGCGCTTAATGTCATGGCAACAGAGCTCATGGAGGCTTCTTGTTGTCCGTATTCAAACGCTTTTGCCGTGCCCATGCCGTGAGCCGAAGTGCCAAGACCAATGCCTCGACCAATCGCCGAATCAATATGCAACCAAGTTAATAAAGAAGGACCAAGAATATACCCCGTGAAACCGGCTACCATAACAAAAACCGCAGCTAAAGAAGGAATGCCTCCTAAATTGCTGGCCACTTGCATAGCGACTGGTGTTGTTAATGATTTTGGCAAAACTGTCAAAATGAGTTGTTCTGAAAAACGAAATAATTGAGTAAATAAGACGCCACTAACCATACCCACCGTTACCCCTGCAACAATGCCTGAAATAACAGGGATCAAATTTGTGAAAAGCAAATCTCTTTGTTTATAGAGGGGAATTGCTAACGCGACAACTGCCGGACCGAGCAATGTGCCAATCCAACTACCGCCTGTCATATAGGTTTCGTAAGAGACATTAGCGGCTACTAAAATGATGGCAAGAATGGCAGTGGAAGCAAGTACAGGGTTTAATAAGGTTTTGCGATAGCGTAAATAAACTATATTTGTAAGAAAATAAGTAGCTACAGTTAAAATGGCGAAAAAAGCAGCGAGTAAGTTAAATGCCATTAATCGGATCGCTCCTTCCGTTTTGCAGCATATTGACTGACCCAACCAGCTGAAGCCATTGAGAGAAAGGTACTAACTATGACAATCGGAATTAGCAATATCCCTTTTCCCGAAAATAGCTCGCCGTACTCAATAACACCGACGGTAGCGGGGATAAAATAAAGCGGCAAAAAAGCTAAGATGAAATGAGCGCCTGATTCAATCCATTCCAAGCGATAAATTTTTAGCATAAGAGCGACAAACAGCAAAAGAAAACCAATAATACTTCCAGGTAAAGGAATATTGAAGAAATCCTGCAATTGTTCACCAATTAGATAAAATCCAACAATGACAAGAATATGGAGTGAAGTATAAATATATTTCATAAGATACGCCGCCTTTCGGATAGAGTGAGGTGACTACCAATTCTTTCCGTAATAAATTATTTTACAGCATTCTGCTTGAAAAGCGAGAACAGTTGAGCTTCTTTTACAGCTAGTTAAGAAATTAGTAGGAATACTCGAATAAAAAAATAAAAATTACGTTAAAATTTAATAGGAAAATAGAGCGAATACATAAATGAATACCGTATAAATAACATTTTAACTTTCTAACAGCCAATCTATGTGATGGCTCGAAACACTGCTGGGAAAATCAGTAATTTTTCTGATTTTTATGCATATAAAAGTATATGTAGTATATCGAGATAACTTTCGCTTCAATATGAATTAATAAAATAGCAAGAAATTTTAAAAAAATGTCTATCGGAAGGCTTGCATTTCGAATAACATGCTGTATTATTACTTTATGCAATATATCGCAAACTTTTTCAAAAGGAAATGTATTATATTGGAATATATAAAGAACGTATTTTTAGCGTTATCATTTTAGGAGGAATTAGCAGTGGATAGTAAATTATCGTTTAAGTCATATGCAGTAGTAGGAATGATGTTGTTTGCGCTGTTCTTTGGAGCAGGTAACTTAATTTTTCCTGCACAGCTAGGACAATACGCAGGAACGAATGTCTGGATTGCCATTTTTGGCTTCCTAATTACGGGTGTCGGTCTACCTTTACTTGGGATCTTAGCAATTGGTTATTCGAAAAGTAACGATTTGCAAGATTTATCGAGTCGTGTGCATCCGGTTTATGGACTGGTTTTCACGGCGATGTTGTATTTAACAATTGGGCCATTTTTCGCTTTGCCAAGAACTGGTGCTGTATCTTATGAAGTCGGGATTGCACCATTTATTGGTGACGGCAATGCAATAATCGGTTTGCTTATTTTCTCTCTAATCTTTTTTGGGATTTCACTTTTGGTTTCTTTAAACCCAACGAAAATAGTGGATAGTATCGGTAAGATTCTTTCACCAGCTATTTTAGTAACGTTAGGTGTGTTATTGGTCGCAGCTTTTGTTAAACCAATGGGCAATCAAGAAGCACCGCAGCCCGTTTACACGAATGGGGCTTTCTTTACAGGATTTACAGAAGGTTATAACACAATGGATGCACTCGCTTCACTTGTTTTCGGGATCATTGTTATTTCAGCTGTTCGTAAAATGGGCGTAACTTCGCCTAAAGGTGTCCTAATGGCGACCATGAAAAGTGGTATTGTTGCATCAGCATTATTAGCCATTGTTTACACAGGAATTGCTTATTTAGGTTCAACAAGTACAGCCGTTTTAGGTGTGATGGAAACCGGTGGACCTGTGTTGAGCGGTGCTTCGAATTATTACTTCGGAACGTTCGGTGCAACCTTGCTCGCTGTTATCATCATTCTTGCTTGTTTGACAACGGCAATTGGTTTAACGGTAGCTAACGCTGAGTTTTTCCACAAATTGACGCCGAAAGTTAGCTATAAAATGTATGTTATAATTTTCTCTGTCTTTTCATTGGTTGTAACCAATGCAGGACTTTCCAATATTATTACGTATTCGATTCCAGTATTAATGTTCCTATATCCGTTAGCTATTGTATTGATCATATTAGCGTTCGTGTCTCCATTATTTAAACACGCTCAATTGGTGTATGTATCGACTATTGTCGTTACTTTCTTTATCAGTATCATTGACGGATTTAAAACATTGACTTCTTTGTTAGGTGTCGAAAACCCGGTATGGCTTCAGTCAGTAATTGATTTTTACTCGGCAACATTACCGCTTTATAACAATGGACTTGGATGGCTCTTGCCAGCGATTATTGTTATTGCCATTACGACGATGATTGCTCGCAGCAAAAAGAATGTAAAAGTTCAAGCAGCTCAGCAAAATTCATAATGTAAAAGTAAAGGCGGGTCCGAAAATCGGGTTCGCTTCAACATAAAAGCTGTATCAAAAGCAATTGCGCTTTTGATACAGCTTTTTATAATGCTTATATACTTTTTTCTGTAGTAAGTTCATCTATTGTTCGAGCCCAGTTTATTTTCATCAGTTGGGTCACTTTTTCTGGATTTTTCTCTTTTAAAGTTTGGATAATTTCGACATGTTCATCGTAAGAGCTTTTCGTCAACATTAACGAGTGATGGAAAAATTGTCTTCTTACATGTGATTGAAGACTGCTGAGTATCGAGTGGATATAAGGATTATTGGCGGCATCGACAATGATTTGATGAAATTCCTGATCAATTTTCAGAGCGGAAAAACCATCCTGGCTTTCAATGGCTTCAAGAAAGCGTTGGTTTATTTCTTCTAATAAAGTAAATGTGTCTTGATCAAGATTAGGGATGGCTAGTTCTGCTGATAAGGCCTGCAAAACGGCAAGAGGCGGAAGTAAATCTTTAAGGTCACCTTTTTTTATATTCGTAACACGTGTAGCTTTACCAGGAAACATTTCGACGAATCCTTGCACTTCTAATAATTGCAAAGCTTCACGGATAGGGGTTCTGCTTAAGCTCAATGCTTGTGCCAAATCCGTATCGATTAGTTTTTCTTCAGGTTGTAGCGTGCCATCAATAATCCATTGTTGCAATTGAAGGTAGGCACTTTCTTTGGCTGAGACACGGACAGGCTTCGTGTAGTTCACTGGAATAGGCATTGCGAGCTCTCCTTTTCTATTGCTAGATTACTCCTATTATACAGTAATACTCGCTTACGACAAAATATATTATGCAATATATCGGTATACGCCCGAAAACAGTCTACGTGTAGCTGTTTGTTGTGCTTAAAATGGGGAATAATAAAAGTAAGAATAGACTTATATACTGAGGGGGACTAAAAATGCTATCAATCGTACCAAGTAAGGACGTTGAAACCATTGCTATTGAATTTGAAGGTGCAGTAACACATGAAGATGCAATGAAAATTGATAAAATCATTCAAGATAAATACGTAGACAAAGGCCAATTTAATATTTATGCCATTATAAGTGAAGAAAAAGGTGCTTCGTTTCATGGTCTTGAGGAAAGCATCAGGCTACACAAAGAAGCATGGAATCATTTTCATAAATTTGCAGTGATTAGCTCAAGTCATGGAGAAGAACAACTGGTTGAAATGAAACTTCTATTGCCAGATATTGAAGTAAAGTATTTTAAACTAGATGAAATGAATGAAGCATGGGAGTGGATCCAAGAGTAAAAAAAGCGTTTTGCATGATC
>NZ_JAKVTG010000017.1 GCF_022489025.1 Planococcus halocryophilus
CATGGTTTAGAGTACTCATTTCTTGTACAGGAAATTCATAGCGATCTTGAAGTTCCAGTGGCTTTTCTTGCTGACATCTTATGAGTTTCTTCTATATAATGTAGACATCTTTTATAAGGTGATTATCTTTTAGTTCCCAAGTGAAAAGTCAAATAGTAAAGTGGAAAAAATAATAACATTCCTCCTCAGAAGTTATTATATAGAAGAGTGGCAAATCTGCTGCTCTTTTTCTTTTTTGGTCCTTTACATTTAATTATTTGTAGGCTAGTATATATTTATAACATATACAGCAACATATACATTTAAACCGAATCATCTAAATTTAAACTAGCAAGTTATACTTAAATATAAACCTTATCTCTTCTTTGGGTTTGTTTTAAAAAAATAAAAATTTAACTAAATAGGTTTTCAGTATCTTTCTTTATGTGAAGGATATTTATTTCCTATGGTTGAATTTTTACTTTAAAACAAATTTGAGGAGGATTTTTTTATGACAAGAAAAATAGGTGTAGGATATGTGAGAGTTAGTTCAACGGTGCAAAGTGAAGAAGGGTTGAGCCTCACTCACCAACGCTCAAAGATTATTAAGTACTGTAATGATAACAATATCAAACTACTAGAAATGTTAGAGGATGCTGGAAGAAGTGGTTACAATATCAGCGATGATGAGAGTAAAAGAAGGCCAGGTTTAATACTCTTGTTGGATGCAATAAAGAACAAGAATATTGATTATGTTGTTATAACTAAAAACGATCGTTTAGGTAGGGATCAGCAAGAAAAAGGGTTTATCAAGCGCCTTTGTCGTAAGCACAGAGTAGAGATTATATACATAGATCAGCCGGGTTTAGCAGGTGCAGCAAGCACACCAACAGAAGCAATGATTGATAATTTACTAGATATTCTTGACGAATTTTACAGCATGAATCTAGGTATGGAAGTAAAGAAGATTCACGGGGACCTGGCTAAGAAGGGGTTGTATACGGGTGGAAGAGTTCCTCTTGGTTACAAACTGCATGAGTCAGTAAATTTAGCGGGAAAGAAAGAAAAGATTTTAGTTGTAGACGAAGAAACCGCTCCTGTTATTAGGTTAATCTATCAGATGTACTTATCTGGTAAAGGAGTCAATAGAATCGCCATTCATCTAAATAAAATAAAAGCACTTAATAAGGGAGATTGGTCTCAATTTTCAATCGCTGTTATCTTGAAGAACCCGAACTACTATACCCGCGTCTGGAATCGGAGTGAAAGTCGTAGAGTTCATGGATATGTAAAGCCGGAAGAAGAATGGATATATGCGGAAGGAGAGCACGATACGATTATTTCGGAAGAAGACTGGAAGGCTGTACAGGATCTAATGGCAAAGAAGAATAAGAGTTTAGGAAGAAAAGGGAAAAAGAACGAGAACAAGAATACTAGACATGATAGCCGCTATTACGGAAAATACATTCTTACTGGAATGATCAAATGCACTACTTGTGGGAAGGCTTACACATCAACCAGAACGACAAGCAAACGAAGTGGAACAGTTGGGTACTACTTCCGTTGTCCGTCCGCTAAAAACTTACCGAAAGACCAAAAGTGCAGTAACAGCCTGAACATGCAAAAATTAGATATGGTTATTTGGGAACAACTATGTAAGTTCCTTACTCCTGAACAAATTGCTACTGAAATTGATAAGGCTTTGAAAGAAGAAGGGGAAAAGAACAAAGTTCAAAACGAAAAACACCGTGACTTCCGCAAACGCATTAAGGACAATCAAAAGACAATTGATAATTTAATGAAAGTAGTTTCCAAAATTGATATAAGTGTTGAAGCGAACATGCGTGCTTTTGATAGATATAATCAGAGGTTGAACGAACTAGAAGACGAAGTTGAAGAATTAACAATGAAACTAAACAATCTTGGCGAACCGCTCCCAGAAGAAGTTAAGTTTCCGATTGACTTAGAAATCGTGAAGAAAGAATACCTTATTAACCCAGATTACATTAACTACCTAGATGTAGAAGTTACTAAGGCTATCGTGAATACGTTGGTAGATAGAATTGAGGCTACTCGTATGGATAGTAAGCATACGGCTCTAGAAATCTTCTTTAAATTTAATCACCCTTCTATTCGTGAACTTATTGACTTTAGAAAAAGAAATCTTAAACAAACCAATTTACCAATCGTATCTGATGTAAATACAACGAGTGAGGAAGATTATGCTGCCTTTACTCATTTTTTATCGGACCTGTACGTGCCTTTGGCCATTGGAGAGCCGTCTCCATAGTGAGATAAAAACGTCAAAACCTTTACTGGTTTTGGCGTTTTTTTGTGGGTTTAAAACCGTTTTCAGTCGCTATATCGGTAAAATAGCTGTGCCTTCCTGCGGGCTTGCCTGGCTAACCAAAGTGGATTTCGACATTTTACTGTCCCGCGCGAGTCTCTGTTGTTTTACTACATAGCTTTAGTTCTACTTTTATAAAATTAATAATGGTACTCGAATAGATAATTGAGCAAGCTATTTCGAATCATTAAGAGAAATAGAACAAGCATGACAGATTAGGAAGTATGAGGATGTGAAAATATGGTATGGTAATTAAATGGAAAATAGCAATTGGTAGAGGACTCATACAAAAATGAAAGGAGGAAAAAACCAGATGAATTTTGAAGTTACTTTTACTTTCGCATTACTTGTTTTGATAGTAGGTCTAATGTCTGCATTTTTCATCAGCAAAAATCAGGACAAGAAAATCATGAAAATCATTTGGGGCGTCACATTAATGATTGTAGTTGCTCCGTTATTTAGTTGGTTAGTTTCACAATTATATGGAATTTATGAAAAAAGTGGTTGGGCAGCTGTAGCACTTTCCGCTATTTTATTTCCTGTTATTTTTTTATTTGGGTTAATTGTATTGCTGACAGGAGTTTTTCAAAAACTAAAAGATAAAGTTCGAAGTTAATACCGTGTTAAAAAAGAAATTGCTTAAACCTTTTTTGCAATATTATAGTAGTCAATTAAATATGAATCATATTCAGTGCAACACGTTTATGAAATATTAATGGAGATGAACCCATGATTTCACAGGCTCTTATACTAGAAGGTAACAAAATTTTAATGGTTAAACAATATGTTCAACGAGGGGATATCGTGTGGAATTACCCGGGCGGTGGGATAGAAGATGGTGAAACAACCGAACAAGCTTGTATTAGAGAAGTGAAGGAAGAAACGGGTTACGATGTAATAGTTAAACATTTGATTTTTGAGAAGTCTTATAAATATACATTCATTGCGGAAATTGTAGGAGGTAAGCTTTACTTAGATTCTTCTATTGAAGCCAATAGCGATATAATTGATAGTGCATGGATTTCAATTAATGATTATGAAAAGTTTGATAAAATCACCGCTCCATTACTATATCTACTCGTTAATCATGAAACTACGAAAATACTTTAGTAAGCACAAAACGTCAAATCTTCTTATGGTTTTGGCGTTTTTCGTACGTAAAGTCATTTAAATGTATCTTTACGTACTGAGGTTTTTCATGAGCTTTTACTCATATATTTCCAACATATCATAGCCAAATTAACTTCTAGTAAAAATATGAAAAACCATCGAACCTTTACCAATTACGAACGTCCTATTACCGTATGACTTCGAAAGAGGTGGCGTAATGGGATTTTGGTATTTCTTGATTTTATTAATGGGACTGATTTTGTTTGTCTTTGGACTATTCATGAAAAAGCGATTTAAGTTACCCATTCGGATTGGGTTAATATTTACAGGGATCCTTTTTATAGCGCTCTCACTGTTCATGTTTTCGCCAGGAAGTGCTGAAATTATTGTGGATGTATTTAATTTGAATCGATCTTAGGCACCCATAAAAAATGCTATTTCTACTAAATAATATAGCAAACTCTTTTTGCTTATTGGAAAACGAGCGAGCACGTCAAAATGGTTAATGTTTTTACAGCTCTATACAATGTGCTACAATAACCGACATTATGTTTGAAGGGAGAATACCCATGATTAAAAAATGGTTTTTAACAATCGTACTTGGAGGATCCATGGTAGCGTTAGCTGCTTGTGGTGATGATACAGCTAAAGAAACAGAAGGTGAAGAAACGCCGCAAGAAGAGGTTGCAACAGATCAAGAAAGTACTGAGCAACCGGAAATACCAGAAGCTGATTTAGAAGGTATTCCAGAAGTTGTTGCAGAAGTAAATGGTGAAAAAATCTCAAAAGAGGATTTTGAATCTATTTATACAGGACAGTTCGAACAAATGGCGATGCAAGCCCAAATGTCTGGACAGGAAGTTGACCAAAGTCAGTTAAAAGAGCAGGTTGCGGATAGCTTAGTTGCGCAGGAATTACTTGTTCAAGAAACAGAAAACCAAAAACTGACTGCATCAGAAGAACAAAAAAATACAGCGCTAGAAGAATTAGCTCAGCAAAATGGTTTGAAGTCTTCGGATGAATTATTGGCAGCTTTAAAAGAACAAGAGATTTCTGAAGAAGAAGTTATGAAACAAATAGAGACACAAGTGAAAATCGAGCAGTTGATTGCCTCAGAAACTGGCGAAATCAAACTGACAGATGAAGAACTACAGACATATTATGATGAGGCAAAAGTTCAGCAAGAAGAAGCGGGCGGCGAAGAAATTCCAGCTTTTGAAGAAGTAAAACCGCAAATTGAAGAACAATTGAAAACGCAAAAAGAAAGCGAAGCAACACAAGCGTTAATCGCAAAACTTCGTGAAAAAGCAGAAGTTACAATTAACCTATAAAAAAAAACCAGATTCCTTGTGAATCTGGTTTTTTATTTATAAGGATCATAGAAGGAAACAAAGATGTATTAAGATTTTTGTAACCCATTTCCCAGGGTTTTATAGCCAATTGTCAATCAGTGGATTTGACAGGACCGGAAATTTTCCGTATCCTTTAGACTTGTGATAAAGAGAAACTTCAGCCAGCGGGGGCTCTTCTTCCTCCGCTGATTTATAGTTGATCAGTTTGGACTTTGACGGTCAGTGGACGGCTATTTATATGAATAGGGTCTGCTGGCCGTTAAAGCGGCAAAAAAAGAAAGAGGAGAGGGATTATATGAAAAAAGTAACCAATGTTTTTTGGATTGCTCTTGCACTGGCATTACTGGCCATTGGCTTCGGCGCATTTGCACCCGATAGTTTTGCAGAAGTTACAGGAAATATAAAAACATTCCTAACAACTTCGTTCGGATGGTATTATTTGCTAATCGTTTCTATCATTGTTCTATTCTGTTTGTTTTTCCTTGTCAGTCCGATGGGGCAAATCAAATTAGGTAAAGACTCAGATAAGCCCGAGTTTTCATTTGGGACATGGATTGCCATGCTGTTTTCAGCAGGAATGGGAATCGGTTTAGTATTTTGGGGAGCTGCAGAACCGATATCGCATTTTGCGATTAATCCGGCAACTGCTGAACCTGGAAGCGCTGAAGCTATGCGTGAATCAATGCGTTTCAGCTTTTTCCACTGGGGAATCCATGCATGGGCTATATACGCCGTCGTGGCATTAGCACTAGCATATTCTCAGTTCCGAAAAGGGGAACCTGGATTAATCTCCGCTACGTTAAAGCCAATATTTGGAGATAAGATGAAAGGTCCTTGGGGAACGTTTGTAGACATTATTGCTGTTTTTGCAACAGTAGTTGGTGTTGCGACGACTTTAGGCTTTGGCGCTATTCAAATTAACGGTGGACTTGCGTATTTGTTTGACGGGATACAAGAAGATGACTTTTTCGTTCAACTAATTATTATTGCGATTGTAACGGTATTGTTTATGATTTCAGCATGGAGTGGGCTAAGTAAAGGAATTAAATACCTTTCAAATGCCAATATGGTGCTAGCTATCGCTTTACTAGGAGCAATGATAATTCTTGGACCAACTTTATTAATCATGAATATGTTTACTGATACAATCGGTACTTATTTCCAAAATCTAATTCAAATGAGTTTCCGTGCAGCGCCAATTGATGGCGAAAATCGTTCTTGGATTGATGGCTGGACAATCTTTTATTGGGCTTGGTGGATTTCATGGTCTCCATTTGTTGGTATATTCATTGCACGTGTTTCGAGAGGACGAACAATTCGTCAATTCCTACTAGGCGTTTTGATGATTCCTGCATTCGTTAGTTTTCTTTGGTTTGCGGCTTTCGGTACAACGGCAATTGATGTTCAACAAAGTGGTGTAGATTTAACCGGATTATTGACAGAGCAAACTTTGTTTGCAGTCTTTAATGAGTTGCCATTTGGTGTATTGCTTTCAGTTATAGCGGTATTCCTAATTACGACGTTCTTTGTTACTTCTGCCGACTCTGCGACATTTGTCCTTGGAATGCAAACAACAGGTGGTTCACTGTATCCGCAAAACTCAGTGAAATTGACATGGGGAGTTGCACAATCAGCAATCGCTGTAATTCTTTTGTCTACTGGTGGACTTGATACATTGCAGACAGTATTAATTATTGTGGCATTCCCGTTCTCCATCATTATCTTATTAATGATGGCATCCTTCTATAAGGCAGTAACAATCGAATACAAAGCTATAAAACGTAAACGTTAAAACCGCCGCTTCGGCGGTTTTTTCAATACATAAGCGTTATAATAGAACTCACGCAATAAAAAGATGGAGGATTTATAGTATGGGGAAACCACATGTATTATTAGTAGACGGAATGGCGTTATTGTTTCGCTCTTTTTTTGCGACATCTGCTGTGAATCAGTATTTTAGAACAACTGAAGGCTTGGCGACAAATGGCGTACAAGGATTTACTCGTCACGTATTAGCGGCAAAAACAATGATGAAGCCAACACATATGGCAGTATGCTGGGACATGGGATCTAAAACTTTCCGCACCGATTTGTTCGACGGTTATAAAGCAAATCGACCAGCACCTCCAGAAGACATGGTGCACCAGTTTGACTGGGCGCAAGAAATTTCTAGTCAACTTGGTTGGAAAAATTACGGCGAAGCGGGGATTGAAGCCGATGACTTTATTGGCTCCTTTACGAAGCAATGGCAAGACCAAGTAGATTTCACCATCATCACAGGGGACAAAGATATGCTGCAATTGTTGACGCCTTCTGTCAATATTGCGTTTATGAAAAAAGGCTTTCACGTTTACGACGTTTATACAGAAGCACGGTTTATTGAAGAGTACGGCATTCAACCTTCTCAGTTTGCAGATGTAAAAGCGTTTATGGGCGACCCGAGTGATGGTTATCCTGGCGTAAAAGGCATTGGACCAAAAACGGCTCTTCAACTTATTCAAACCTATGGTTCAACGGATGGCGTACTAGAAGCTATCGACGAATTAAAGCCGGCACAGAAAAAGAAAATTGATGAGCATAAGGAAATGTTATTATTATCAAAAAAACTGGCTGTCATCAAATGTGACATCCAGTTGGACGTGTCGCTAGAAGAAATTACCGTTCCTAGCTACACGAATGACCATATTCAATTATGTCGCGACCAACAATTAACATTGCTCGCTAAACAGCTCGAGAAAAATATTGGTGTTACAACTGATCCTTGGGTATGATTTTAACAAAAGTTAATACGTTCTGATTTTCTTGATAAGAAACCGTCCGCAATTTGCTGGGGCGGTTTTTTTGTCCGTTGTCATGAATATAAAGGATAAGGTCATTTGTCTTTTGCTCAAAGCCAATTAACGGTACCCAGTGATAGCGATATAACGGTTTTGAAAACCAATGAAACGTGAAATAACGATCAAACTTCATCGCAAGTGGACGACCAGCCAGCAATTCTTCTTTTACTTCTTGAATAGTGTTAATTTTTTTTACTTCATAGCGAATGCCACCGATTTTTCGGAAGTTTTTTACGAGTCTCCAAGTAAATAACCCGATCGGAGTCGTACCGAGTAAACGGTAAAGTTGGTTAACCCCAATTTCAAGCTGCTCATAATGTTGCAATATGGCTGCTATAGTTACTGGACCACATGCAGAAGACCGATATTTTTTCGAAATGCGTTCATCGTATTGGGAAAGTCCTTGAAAAGCGATGAGTTTTTTCATGGGTTAGACCTCCGCATCATCACTTACGATTTATAAAATCACATTTTGGGTACCAATTTTTTATTTTCATTAAGTAAATGTTCAAGTGCTACTTTAAAAGTCGTATAAACTTCTAATTCAACTTGAATGCCGGCATGGACAATTTCACGTACAAATAGCGGATTAAAGCCGACATAAATAGCGCGTAAGCCCATTAAGCCAAGAGCAGAGTTTAATTGGCTTAATTCACTTGCTAGTCCATTATAGTCAAACTCCATCAAGTCATCAGTAGTTACTCCTGTAAAATCGAAGATAACCCGTTCGGTATCTCGATGTTTTTCTGCATACTCTAAAACTGCCGTGCGGATCATATCGAAACGGTCCGTAAAAATAAAACCTGCGATTGGCACTAAAATCGTTTTGGGCACAACCGATGGAATAATCGGGGCCGACATATTTTTTATCAGCTTTTTAAAATACACTAGCTGTTCTTGTAATTGTTTTATTTCCTGTTGTGGATCCATTCTTATACCTCCGAAAGTTGTTATAAGTGTCAATCGTATAGCTGTTCACACTATAACATTTTTTATATGAATTGGTACTTCTTATAGTATAGCGAAAAAAACGAGTAGGCGGGGGCCTACTCGTTTTGATCGTTTAAAAAGTTTGTAACAGATTCAGGTGATTTAGCGTTTGCACTGTGAAGGTGAGCTGTTTTTTCTCCGCCTTTAAATACTAGCAAGCTTGGAATTCCCATTACATCATATTTTTCAGCAAGTTCTGGAAGTTCATCGCGGTTAACGTCTACCCATTGGTATTGGTTGTATTCTTCAACGATTGGATCAATAAACATATCCATTCTTCTGCAGTCTGGGCACCAACCAGCTTGGAATTTTACGATGACAGGTTGTTCACCGTTTATAGTTTCGTTAAATTGTTCAGTTGTAGTAAGTGATTTCATTTAGTGTGCCTCCTTATAGGTTCTCTTCCAGTTTACCGTGCTTTTAGTAAATCGCAAATTATTTGTCTTTGAAAATTTTAGGGAATTTTAACGATTAAATATTGCGAAAATAAGGAAAATAACTTACACTAAGAGACATAGGAGAACGTTCTATTTTTTTAATCTAAAAATGAATGAGTATTCATTCAAAAATTCAAGGAGGGTTTGCTAGTGGCTTACCAAATTAGAAAAGCGGCTGTACTCGGTTCAGGTGTCATGGGTTCAGGAATTGCAGCGCACCTTGCAAATATAGGAATTCCAGTTGTGTTACTTGATATTGTTCCGCGTGAATTGTCGAAAGAAGAACAAGCAAAAGGATTATCGCTTGAAGACAAAGCGGTACGCAATCGCATGGCAACAACATCCATTCAAAAACTACTTAAACAAAAACCAGCTCCATTAACAGCTAAAAAGAATCTTCAGTTGATCACACCAGGAAATTTAGAAGATGATTTAGAAAAACTAAAAGATGTTGATTGGATTATAGAAGTCATTGTTGAAAATCTTGATGTAAAGAAATCATTATACGAAAAAATTGACGGTGTAAGAAAAGTGGGAACAATTATTTCTTCAAATACATCAGGCATTAGCATTAACGCAATGGTTGAAGGACGTTCAGAAGACTTTGGCAAATATTTCTTAGGAACGCATTTCTTTAATCCACCACGTTACTTGAAATTGCTCGAAATCATTCCAGCAAAAACAACAGCTCCAGAAGTATTAGAGTTCATGACAACATTTGGAGAAAATCAATTGGGTAAAGGCGTGGTTATTGCAAAAGATACACCAAACTTTATTGCTAACCGAATTGGGACTTACGGTTTGCTTGTCACGTTACGCGAGATGATGGTGCGCGGCTATTCGATCGGCGAAGTAGACTCTGTAACTGGGCCATTAATCGGTCGTCCAAAATCAGCAACGTTTAGAACATTAGATGTTGTAGGTCTAGATACGTTTATGCATGTTTCTAAAAATGTATATGATCAAACTTCAGGCGAAGAACAAAAAGTGTTTGACGCACCAGAATTTATGAAGAAAATGGTAGAAAACGGCTGGCTAGGAGCAAAATCGGGCCAAGGTTTCTTCTTGAAAAAAGACAAAGAGATTTTAGAACTCGATCCCGAAACATTGGAGTATCGTCCAGCTGGCAAATTGAAAACGCCTTCACAAGAAGTGGCGAAACAACAAAAAGGTCTCGCAGCTAAAATGAAAACACTTGTTTATGCAGAAGATCGTACCGGCGAATTACTTTGGAGTATACTTTCTCCAACATTACGCTATTCGGCTGAATTAAACGGGGAAATTTCAGATGACATTGTTGCTATCGATAATGCTATGAAATGGGGCTTTGGTTGGCAACAAGGACCGTTTGAAACATGGGATGCAATTGGCGTTAAAAAATCTGTAGAAAAAATGATACAAGAAGGCCATCCCGTTCCAGCATTTGTACAAGCTCTAATAGATAGTGGGAACGAAAATTTCTATAAAGAACAAGACGGTGATCTACATTTCTTTGATGGCACGACTTATAAGCCAGTACCAGTCAATGAAAAAGTCATTGATTTAAAACGCTATAAGAAAAAGCATGGTGTCATCAAATCTAACTCGGGTGCCAGCTTAATCGATTTAGGCGACGGAATTGCGTTATTAGAATTCCATTCACGTTCAAATGCAATTGGTTTAGACATTATGCAAATGATCAATTTCGCAGTTGATGAAGTTGATAAAAATTACAAAGGACTTGTCATCGGCAATCAAGGCAAAAACTTCTGTGTCGGTGCTAACTTGGGCATGATCTTAATGGAAGCGCAAGATGACAATATTTTTGAACTTGATTTCACAATCAAAACGTTCCAAAACGCCATGATGAAACTCAAATACAGCAACAAACCAGTTGTTGCAGCACCATTTGGAATGTCTCTTGGAGGCGGTGCAGAAGTGACATTACCAGCAGCTCATATTCAAGCTTCAATGGAAACATATATGGGTCTTGTTGAAGTGGGTGTTGGGTTAATTCCAGGCGGTGGCGGTAACAAAGAGCTTTATATGAAACAGTTGAAAGGCTTGCCAAATGGCGTCACGATTGATTACTTGAATATCGCTACGAAAGTATTCGAATCAATCGCGATGGCTAAAGTGTCAACTTCAGCAGAAGAAGCACGTGAAAACAACTTCTTAAACTTTGTAGATGGCATCAGCGTTAATAACGACCATCTCCTATACGATGCAAAGCAAGCAGCTCTTTCATTGTATGAAAATGGTTACCAAGCACCATTACGCGAAAAAGTTCCAGTTCCAGGTGAGCCAGGCTATGCAACGCTTCTTTTAGGCGCAGAAGGCATGTTCATTTCTGGTTATATTAGCGAACACGACTTGAAAATTGCTAAAAAACTAGCATTTGTTCTAGCGGGCGGCAAAGTTCCATACGGCACAAAAGTAGATGAGCAATATTTACTTGACCTTGAGCGCCAAGCGTTCTTAAGCCTAGTAGCAGAACCAAAAACCCAGCAACGTATGCAACATATGCTGGTTAAAGGAAAACCATTACGTAATTAATCGTTGATCATAAAAGGAGGAAATACACATGCGTGAAGCAGTAATTGTGGCCAGTGCTCGAACACCGGTCGGAAAAGCGACAAAAGGTTCTTTAGCAACTGTGCGACCGGATGATTTCGGTGCATTAGTTGTTAGAGAAGCGCTACAGCGAGCTGGCGGTTATGACGGACCAATTGATGATTTAATCATGGGGTGCGCGATGCCAGAAGCCGAACAGGGCATGAACATTGCTCGTAACATCGGAGCACTTGCAGGATTGCCGGACACAGTTCCCGCTGTCACCGTAAACCGTTTCTGTTCTTCAGGCCTTCAAACAATCGCTTATGCGGCAGAACGGATTATGCTCGGATCAGCCGAAGCGATTATCGCAGGCGGTGTAGAATCAATGAGCATGGTGCCAATGATGGGTAACGTTATTCGCCCAAACTCTAAATTAGCTGAAACAGCTCCTCAATATTATATGAGCATGGGTCACACAGCAGAACAAGTTGCGACGAAATACGGTGTGAGCCGTGAGGACCAAGATGCATTTGCAGTTCGCTCTCATGAAAAAGCGGCAGCAGCCATCGCAGCTGGACACTTTGATGATGAAATCGTACCAGTTGAAGTAACAAAGCGTTACGTCGACGAAAACAATAAATACCAAGAAAAAAACTCTATGTTCTCAATGGACGAAGGCGTTCGTCACGGAACGAATTCAGACGGACTCGGTAAGTTGCGTCCAGCTTTCTCAGCACGCGGATCGGTTACGGCTGGGAACTCATCTCAAACTTCAGACGGAGCCGGTGCATTGCTGGTTATGGACCGTGAAAAAGCAGAAGCACTTGGACTCAAACCAATTGCGAAATTCCGTTCATTCGCAACAGGTGGCGTTCCACCAGAAATTATGGGGATCGGACCGATTGTCGCAATTCCAAAAGCATTAAAATTAGCTGGACTAACGATTGACGACATCGATGTTTGGGAACTAAACGAAGCATTCGCTTCTCAATCACTCAGCGTTATTCGGGAACTTGGTCTGGATATCGACAAAGTAAACTTTAACGGCGGTGCCATCGCACTCGGTCACCCACTTGGTGCAACAGGCTCAATTTTAACCATCCGCATGATGAGTGAGTTAAAACGTCAAGGCAAACAATTTGGTGTCGTAACGATGTGTATCGGCGGAGGAATGGGCGCAGCAGGCGTCTTTGAAATGCTATAGAGAATAAGTGTAGAGTAATAGTCGCTTCGGCCGCTTTGGGCATGGCTCCCGCCATGAGCCGAGAAGAGCACTCGTCTCATAGCTTCGCCTAGCCCGTGGACGCGCCTGCGCTATTAGCTGTCTTTTGAAAAGATATTAAAACTCGATTGTTATTAATTGAAGCGAAAGTTCACCAATAAAATTTAAAAGAATGAGCGGAAGGCGGCGACTCCTTGGGGATCAGGCCGAGGTGAAGACCCTGGACTGAGCAAAGCGAGGGAAGCGGCTTTAGCCGGCCCCCCAGGAAAGCGTCCGCCTGCAGCGAATTCTTTAGCCTACAATCTATATAAGCAAGTAAAAACTAGGAGGAATTTAACGTGGAACAAGAAAAAACATTGATCAAAGGCGGAAGCTTTTTAATCGAAGATGCAGACCTATCACGCGTGTTCACACCAGAAGACTTTACTGAAGAGCAAAAAATGATCGCGAAATCTACAGAGGATTACGTCAACACTGAAGTAATGCCAGTCGTTGAAAAGTTAGAAAATCATGAATTTGAACATTCAGTTCGTTTATTGAAAACGGCTGGTGAGCTTGGTCTTTTAGGTGCGGATGTTCCAGAACAATACGGTGGTCTTGGATTAGACAAAATCGCTTCGGCTTTAATTGCTGAAAAAATGTCTAAAGCAGGTGGTTTTTCGATTACTCACGGAGCACACGTAGGAATTGGATCATTACCAATCGTTTTATTTGGTAACGAAGAGCAAAAACAAAGCTATTTGCCGCGTTTAGCAACTGGTGAAATGATTGCAGCTTACGCATTAACTGAGCCGAGTTCAGGGTCTGACGCATTAGGCGCTAAAACAGTCGCGAAGTTAAATGAAGCAGGTACGCATTACGTACTAAACGGTGAAAAGCAATGGATCACCAATGCTGGATTTGCGGATGTGTTCGTTGTATATGCAAAAATTGATGGGGACAAATTCTCTGCCTTTATCGTTGAACGTGAATTCCCGGGCGTGTCTGTTGGACCAGAAGAAAAGAAAATGGGCATTAAATCATCTTCAACACGTACGTTAATTCTTGAAGATGCAGAAGTACCTGTGGAAAACCTACTAGGCGAAGCAGGACGTGGACATATTATCGCGTTCAACATTTTGAACATCGGTCGTTATAAATTAGGGGTAGGCACAATTGGTGCTTCTAAACGTGCAATGGAATTGACGATTCCTTATACAAACCAGCGTCAACAGTTTAAAACACCTATTTCATCGTTTAATTTAACACGCGAAAAATTAGCGACAATGGCATCTAAATTATATGCAGTTGAAAGTTCGGTTTATCGTACAGTTGGATTGTTTGAAGATCGCATGAGCGGATTTACAGATGAGCAGCAAGCAGATGGCAAACTAGTAGCCGATTCAATCGCAGAATTTGCAGTAGAATGTTCGTTAAACAAATTCTTCGGTACGGAAACATTGGACTATATCGTAGACGAAGGCGTTCAATTGCATGGTGGTTACGGCTTTATGCAAGAATACGAAATTGAGCGGATTTACCGCGATTCTCGAATTAACCGTATTTTTGAAGGAACAAATGAAATTAACCGCTTGCTCGTACCAGGTACATTATTACGTAAAGCAATGAAAGGCGAATTGCCGTTATTGCAACATGCTCAAAAATTGCAAGAAGAGCTATTAATGATGATGCCAGAAGAAGTAGGAACAGAAGCGTTAGACCAAGAAAAATACTTGGTGAAAAATGCCAAGAAAATTGCTTTATTAGCTGCAGGATTAGCTGCACAAACGTATGGCTCTAAACTAGAAGCTGAGCAAGAAGTGCTTGTCAACATTGCAGATATCGTAAGTAATGTCTTTGCTATGGAGTCAGTTGTGCTTCGTACGGAGAAAGCAATTGCCGCTTCAGGTGAAGAAAAAGCGAAGCAAAAACTTCTTTATACACAAATTTATTGCCAAGAAGCATTTGATCAAATTGAACGAGATGCAAAAGAAACATTAATCGCTGCAATCGAAGGTGATAACCAACGCATGATGTTATCGGCTTTACGCAAATTAACACGTTCTACGCCATATAATGTAATTGCGAAAAAACGTGAAGCTGCTGTTAAGTTGATCGACGTTGAAAAATACGTCGTGTAAGACAATCTATGATATGGCAATCCCGCTTATAGTGGGGTTGCCTATTTTTATTCATCGACCAATGTCTTTCTTTTTGGTAAGCTAAGAAAAAAGGGAGGTTCTAACTTGATTACCTATTACGCATATCCTAAATGTATGACTTGCCGTAAAGCGAAAAGCTGGCTAGAGAAAAATGGTGTAGAGTACAATGAAATACATATATCAGAAAATCCACCAACGAAAGAACAACTTGCGGAAATTCATAAAGCTAGCGGCTTGGAATTAAAGAAGTTTTTCAATACGAGTGGTTTGGTTTATCGCTCGCTTAGTTTGAAAGATAAGTTGTCTGAGATGAGCGAAGATCAGCAGTTAGAGCTACTTGCTTCTAATGGGATGTTGATTAAACGTCCACTAGCATGGGATGGCGAAAAAGCGTTACTTGGCTTTAAAGAAGCAGAATATCAAAATACGTGGCTATAAGGGCATAGCGGCAACTTGTATTTCACCGCTGTTTATGTCAAACTAAATTTGAATGAACTACATAATTTGGAGGGGTCAAGATGAGCACACCGGCAGAACTTCGTTATTCAAAAGAACATGAATGGGTTAAAATCGAAGATGGCAATGCACGTATCGGCATTACTCATTTCGCACAAGCTGAATTGGGAGACATCGTTTTTGTTGAACTTCCGCAAGTTGGAGACGAGCTGAAAAAAGATCAACCTTTCGGTAGCGTTGAATCCGTTAAAACGGTTTCGGAATTGTATGCACCAATTAGCGGTAAAGTGATTGAAGTTAACTCTGAGCTTGAAGACAGCCCGGAATTTGTTAACGAATCGCCTTACGAACAGGCTTGGATGGTCGTTATCGAAGCCCCTTCTGAAGAAGAAGTTAATGAATTGATGACTGCAGATCAATACAAAGAAATGACAAACGAGTAATTTCCGAAAAGCGCCAGCATCTTGGCGCTTTTTTTATTGGGTTTTAGAAGCTGGATTTCTTCTGAGCTTGAAAATGGACTATGACCTCTATCATTGGTATTTTTAAAGTAAGCAAATTGATAAAGAGATTTATTTTCTGTGTCAATTAGTTTTTGGAGCATTAATATGTGGTGACTAGAAAATAGGACTTATCATATTCTTGATTCGATGGGGTGAGGGTTATGAAGGTGATTGTTGTAGAGGGGATTAGCGATAAGTTAAGAATCGCACCACTCATTGCAGAACCCGTGACGATTCTTTGTACAAATGGTACAGTTAGTGCAACAAGACTTGAAGAACTGTTGCTACCATATGAAGGTCAGGATATCATCATCTTGGTGGATGCAGACTCCTCTGGAGAAAAGCTGCGGAAGCTAGTAAAGCGTGAGTTTCCTGAAGCTAGTCATTTTTATATCGACCGGTGCTATAAAGAAGTCGCCGCAACGCCGCTTAGGATATTAAAGGATTTACTCATCACAGCGAATATTCAAGTTAAAAAGCTATTAATAGAGGGATGAAGAATATGAAAGAATGGACACATAAAGAATGGTCAAAAGAAAAAAATACGCAAGACGTAACCGCCTATTATTTATATACACCGATGTGTGGAACGTGCCAAGTAGCTTCTAAAATGTTATCGGTCATCACGGAATTGTTGCCAGACTTACCAATGGGCAAAGCCAACTTGAATTATGTTCAAGAAATTGCGGATCTTTATGAAGTGGAAAGCGTACCTTGCCTATTAATTACAGAAGGTGGCAAACTAAAAGAAAAAGTTTATGCTTTTCATTCGGTGCCTTATTTATATAATAAGTTAAAAGCTGTTGACGAATACAGTCGGTCATGGTAAATTAGTTTTCTGATAAGAAAGCGAGAGCGCTTATTACAGGTTTACTTGTTAAATAATTTCATATTGAACTCTTATTAAGAGCGGTGGAGGGAAGTGCCCTATGAAGCCCGGCAACCGTCATGAAAATGAAATGGTGCCAATTCACTCAGAGCGAAAGCTTTGACAGATGAGAGATTGGTTTCCGTATAATATACGTTTGCCCTTCTGCTCATTTATGCGCAGAAGGGCTTTTTATTTTAGGATTTAGGGGTGTTAGAAGAATGATTGAGTTAAAGAAGGTAACAAAGAAATTCGATACGGGCAAAGCGATTCTTACAGCCGTTGACGAAGTCGAATTCTCCATTTCCGATGGAGAAATTTTCGGGATCATCGGATATAGCGGAGCAGGAAAAAGTACATTGATCCGTTTGTTGAATGGTTTGGAAAAACCGACATCAGGAACTGTAGAAATAAACGGTCAAATGATCACAGCAATTAAAGGTGGAGAATTACGCAAAGCCCGCCAAAAAGTCAGTATGATTTTCCAACATTTCAATTTACTTTGGTCTCGTACTGTAAAAGAAAATATTGAATTCCCACTAGAAATTGCCGGAGTGGCCAAATCACAACGAGGAAAGCGAGTACAAGAACTTATCGAGCTTGTTGGATTAGCTGGTCGTGAAAACGCATATCCTTCCGAACTGTCTGGCGGACAAAAGCAACGCGTTGGTATTGCTCGTGCGTTAGCAAATGACCCAGAAGTGTTGTTGTGTGATGAAGCAACATCAGCACTTGATCCAGAAACGACAGATGCTATTTTAGATTTACTCGTAGACATTAACAAACGTCTAGGATTAACCATTGTGTTAATCACCCATGAAATGCATGTTATTCGGAAGATATGTCATCGCGTAGCTGTAATGGAAGGCGGTCGAGTGGTTGAACTTGGAGATGTCTTAAATGTTTTCCAATCACCACAAGCTGAAATTACGAAGCGCTTTGTTGCACAAGTAGCCGACAGTGGAGATTCACAAGAAACTATTAAAAACTTGCGGGAATTATATCCCACAGGTGAATTAGTGAAATTGGTCTTTCTTGGTGAACAAACTGAAAAGCCTCTTTTAACAAAATTGATTCGCAGCCATTCGGTTGACGTCAATATTGTTCAAGGTAACATTTCCCATACACAGCGAGGAGCGTACGGAACATTGATTTTGCAGTTAAAAGGTTCCCCAGCAGAAATTGAAGAAGCATTAGCATTTCTTCGTGCAGAAGATATTCAAGCGGAGGTGATGCAAAATGATTGAGTCTTTATTTCCAAACGTTGACTGGGAAAGCATGTGGGAAGCGACACTTGAAACGCTATATATGACGACGATATCGACTTTATTTACATTTATTATTGGGTTGGGACTTGGGATTCTCTTATTTTTGACAGCGCCTAAGCAGTTATGGGCAAACAAAGTGGTCAATTGGTTGACCGGTGCATTCGTCAACATATTCCGTTCTATTCCATTTATTATCTTAATCATTTTATTGATCCCATTAACTTTATTGCTAATGGGAACAATACGAGGTCCAAATGCGGCTTTACCGGCATTGATTATTGGTTCTGCTCCATTTTATGCACGAATGGTCTTGATCGCGTTAAAAGAAATCGATAAAGGCGTCATTGAAGCAGCTCGGTCAATGGGCGCGACAACTGGCACAATTATTTGGAAAGTATTATTACCAGAATCGAAACCCGCGTTAATCTCTGGTATTACAGTTACGGCTATCGCATTAGTTGGCTATACAGCCATGGCAGGAATTATCGGAGCAGGTGGTCTTGGTACACTTGCTTTCCTAGATGGCTTCCAACGAAGTCGTGAAGACGTCACAATGATGGCAACAATCTTAATTTTAATTATTGTCTTTATCATTCAGTATATTGGTGATTTAGTCACAATTAAAGCTGACAAACGGTAAAAACGGATTTTCCGTTCTATAAATAACACACTAAAGGGAGAGATTGAGATGAAGAAATTTGTAGTAGGAACAGCGTTAACAGCATTAGTACTAGCAGGATGCGGAAATGGTGGAGCGAGCGAAGAAGAATCTGCAACATTACGGGTAGGGGCTTCTAACGTGCCTCACGCTGAAATTTTAGAAAAAGCGAAGCCTATGCTTGAAGAAAAAGGAATTGACTTAGAAATCGAAACGTATCAGGATTATATCCTGCCAAATAAAGATTTAGAGTCTGGTGAAATTGATGCCAACTATTTCCAAACGGTGCCTTACTTAGAAACTCAAATAGCTGATAATGGTTATGAGTTTGAAAATGCTGGAGGGATTCATATTGAACCAATCGGTGTTTATTCACAAAAATATGCTTCTCTAGATGAACTACCACAAGATGCAACCATTTTGATGAGCAACTCGGTATCGGAGCAGGGTCGTATTTTATCGCTGCTTGAGGTAGAAGGCTTAATCACATTGGCAGAAGGTGTAGATAAAACATCGGCTGAAGTGAGTGATATTGTTGATAATCCTAAAAATTTACAGCTTGAGCCAGACTATGAAGCAGCTTTACTTGTTCAATTGTATGAATCAGGTGAAGGAGATGCAGTCTTGATCAACTCCAACTATGCAATTGATGCTGGCATCAGCCCTCTAGAAGATTCAATTGCAATAGAATCATCTGACTCGCCATATGTAAATATTATTACTGTGCGTGCAGGTGATGAAGATAACGAAAATGTGAAAGCATTAGTTGAAGTGTTAACATCTCAGGAAATTCAAGATTTCATTTTGGAAGAATGGGGCGGCTCAGTAGTACCAGTAGATTGATAAGTAGAAAGCATCCGAAAGGGTGCTTTTTTATTTGTTTTCAAAACAATAAAAATATTGCGTGTTTTCTTTTAGAGCTTACAATCTAATAAGGTCTGTGCTATTTTTGAATAATAAAAAAAGAAACAATTGTTCATATGAGGGGGACAGGTGGATGAAGTTCAATTTTGGTTTATTGCCACGTATAGTAGTGGCGATTGTTTTAGGAGTACTTGTTGGTTTAGTTGCACCAGAATGGCTAGTGCGTGTTTTTGCAACATTCACATCGATTTTTGGTAATTTCTTAAACTTTGTTGTACCACTAATTATTCTTGGATTTATTGCTCCAGGAATTGCGAAATTAGGAAAAGGGTCTGGTAAATTATTAGGAGTCGCTACTGGTATCGCTTATGCGTCAACAGTTACGGCTGGTGTATTAGCATTTTTTGTAGCGACAACTGTATTGCCTAATTTTATGAAGCAAGGATCGTTGAGCAATTTGGAAGATCCGGAACATGCATTAGCATCTTCGTTTATTGCACTTGAGATGACACCTTTATTTGGTGTAATGGCTGCCTTGATCTTGGCTTTTCTATTAGGTATCGGTATGGCATCAACAGGAAGCAAAACCATGGTATCGTTTTTCGATGAATTCCAAGCAATTATCGAAAAAACAATTTCGTATATCATTATTCCACTTTTACCATTCCATATTTTGGGAATATTCGCCAATATGGCATATGGTGGAGCTGTATTTGAAATCTTGTCGTTATTCGGGATTGTCTTCTTAATGATTATCATTCTTCACTGGACAATGCTAATGCTTCAATATTCAGCAGCTGGTGCGTTAAAAGGAAGAAACCCATTCTCCATTTTAAAAACAATGATGCCCGCCTATTTTACGGCATTAGGAACTCAGTCTTCAGCAGCAACAATTCCGGTTACTTTGCGCCAAGCTCGCAAATCTGGAGCAAACGAGCGAGTAACTGATTTTACCGTTCCATTGTTTGCGACAATTCATTTATCGGGTAGCACAATCACATTAGTATCTTGTGCGATTGGTGTTGTGCTATTAACAGGTGGAGTACCATCATTCGGTAGTTTCTTCCCATTTATTTTAATGCTAGGCGTTACGATGATTGCGGCACCAGGTGTTCCGGGTGGAGCTGTCATGGCAGCAATCGGTTTGCTACAAAGTATGCTTGGATTTGACGAAACAATGGTAGCGTTAATGATCGCACTTTATTTAGCGCAAGATAGCTTTGGTACTGCGGCTAACGTTACAGGAGATGGTGCATTAGCGCATATCGTTGACCGTTTTACAAATGGGCGTAAAAGTTTAGGGTAATAAAAGAAAGTCTGGCGATTGCGACTATTTCCAAATGCTGTTCTATTGGTAATTTTTGTGTTATTATAACGATGATATTACACAATAGGAGGAACCATCATGAAGAAATTGTGGGCAATTGGACTATCAGCAACATTTTTATTAACGGCTTGTTCTGAAGAAGAGTCAACGGAACCAAAAGAAACAACTACTAGCACTGACACTTCTGATGACACGTCAGAAGTAAAAAGAGAAATGATGAAATTTTACATGGCAATTCCAAACACAATCAATGCTGTAGATGCAGACTTGAATACGTTTGAAATGGGCCAAGCAGAAGAATCTTTACCAGAAGGTGAAGAACTTCAACAAATGAAAGACGCAGCAATTTCTGCTAGCAACGAAGCAGCAAAAGCTGTTGACTCATTAGAAATTCCAGAAACATTAAAAGATCAAGAAGAACAAATCACTTCAGCATTTTCTGTTATGGGTGAATCATATGAACTAAAAGCTGAAGAATTATCAAAAGAAACGCCTTCTTTTGAAGCGGCAAATGAGAAATTTAATGAGGCGGATGCTCAGTTAAATGAAATACTTGAAGAACTAGGTCTAGCTGCTTCTAGTATTTATAACGAAGTATCACAATAAATAGTTAACCCTTTAACGAGCAATTGTTAAAGGGTTTTTTTTATTAAATAAATCTAAGACAATAGTTCTATTTTCAGATTAATTAGATTATTCGGGTGTTTATTTGATAATTAATGGGGTATAATAACAAAGTAAATATTAAAAAAACAAGTTTGAAAGGAATGGTTCATTATTGAATCGAACGGAATAGACAAGACGGAGAAAATGGAACAAGCATTTAGAAATGCACATGGCTTCGGAATTGATGAATATCAAAATAATACTGAAAAAATTGTTGAAGTAGAACAGCGCCGCGAACAAGACTATCAGCTAGGCCAAAAAGTAGCCGGCCAGATCGAACGGCAAGTTCATAGAGACTGAATTTAGCATATAAGAGTGTAAAACCAGCATCCTCGGATGCTGGTTTTTTATTGATATGGATTCTCAATTAGTGTTCTTTTATTGAAAATATAAAAGCATGACAGTTATCAGGTCCAGCTTTTGTAAATAAGTGAGAAATCCAGCAATCTAAATTGATTTACCTTCATTTTAGATGTGGTTTAATGATTTGCCAGTAAGGTGAATATGAGTTAAGATTAGAATGATACTAATTAAGGATGGTTCGCCATTCGAATATTAACTTTATGGAGGTATATACATGTCAACTTTAGTCATTAAAGATTTACACGTTAAAATCGAAGACAAAGAGATTTTAAAGGGTGTAGACTTAACAATTAATACAGGTGAAATTCACGCAATCATGGGGCCTAACGGTACTGGTAAATCTACTTTAGCATCCGCAATTATGGGACACCCTAAATACGAAATCACACAAGGATCTATCACTTTGGACGGCGAAGACGTTCTTGAAATGGAAGTAGACGAACGCGCACGCGCTGGTCTTTTCCTAGGTATGCAATATCCAAGTGAAATTTCAGGCGTCACAAATGCTGACTTTATGCGTTCTGCAATGAATGCACGTCGCGAAGAAGGCGATGAAATTTCATTGATGAAATTCATTCGTGAATTGGACAACAAAATGGAAGTGCTCGACATGGAACAAGAAATGGCGCAGCGCTACTTAAACGAAGGCTTCTCAGGCGGAGAAAAGAAACGTAATGAAATTCTTCAGCTAATGATGATCAAACCGACAATCGCTATTTTGGATGAAATTGACTCTGGTTTGGATATCGATGCTTTGAAAGTTGTTTCAGACGGTATCAACCAAATGAAGAGCGAAAACTTCGGTTGCTTAATCATTACCCATTATCAGCGTCTGTTGAACTATATTACGCCTGACCACGTTCACGTAATGATGCAAGGACGCGTTGTTAAATCAGGTGGAGAAGAACTTTCTCTTAAACTTGAATCTGAAGGTTATGACTGGATCAAAGTTGAACTTGGTATTGAAGACGAGACTGTAGGACAAGCATAATTGAAGGGAGAGACTAGCATGACGGTTGAAACAAATTTAAAAATGACCGAGCAGGACGTGCGCTCTTTTTCAGAAATGAATGGTGAACCTTCATGGTTTACTGAGCTTCGTCTTCGTTCGTTTGGGGAAGCGCAAAGCTTGCCACTACCAAAGCCAGATAAAACAAAAATTCTTAGCTGGAACTTTACAGATTTCCCAGTTCATGCTGTTGAAAGTGCGAAGTTCGAATCGCTTGAAGATTTAACAGAAGATGTTAAAGCTATTGTAGATTTAGAACAAAAAAACCTTTATATCCAACACAATAATACACCTGCATTTTCTCGTGTTTCTGAGGACCTTGCAGCACAAGGTGTTATTTTGACGGATATTTTCACAGCTCTACGTGAACATGGCGATTTGGTCAAAAAATACTTTATGACAAATGGCGTGAAAACGGATGAGCATAAATTGACAGCGTTAAACGCTGCATTGATGAATGGTGGAGCTTTCCTTTATGTTCCGAAAAACGTTGTTGTAGAAGAGCCGGTTCAAGTGGTCTTTTATCATGACGACGCTGACGCATCATTGTTTAACCACGTAATTGTTGTTGCTGATACGAGCAGTAAAGTAACTTATGTGGAAAACTATTATTCAACAGTTCCACATGCGAATGGCTTGGCAAACATCGTGTCAGAAGTTTTTGCTGAAGATAACGCACAAATTACTTACGGTGCGGTAGATACATTAGCAGAAGGTTTTATTACGTATGTAAACCGCCGTGGCATTGTAGCACGTGATGCACGTATTGAATGGGCTTTAGGCATGATGAATGATAGCGATACAATTTCTGAAAACACAACGCATTTGATCGGCGATAATTCTTTTGGCGATACGAAAAGTGTAGTAGTTGGACGGGGATCGCAAAAACAAAACTTTACAACTCAAGTCGTTCATTGGGGTAAAGATTCAGAAGGATTTATTTTGAAGCATGGTGTTATGAAAGACTCATCTTCTGCGATTTTTAATGGGATTGGTAAAATCGAACACGGCGCAACTAGATCTAACGCAGTACAAGAATCACGCGTACTGATGTTGAGTGAAAAAGCACGTGGAGATGCAAACCCGATTCTTTTAATCGATGAAGATGATGTAACAGCAGGACATGCGGCATCAGTTGGTCGCGTAGATCCACTTCAATTGTATTATTTGATGAGCCGCGGTATTACAAAACAGGAAGCTGAACGTCTTGTTATTCACGGTTTCTTGGCACCAGTAGTTCGAGTGTTGCCAATCGAAGGCGTTAAAAAGCAATTGACGGAGGTTATCGAAAGGAAAGTCCGCTAATGATCAACAAAGAGATAAAAAGCTATTTTCCAATACTCAACCAAGAAATAAATGGTCACCCACTGGTTTATTTGGACAGTGCCGCTACTTCACAAAAGCCAGTTCAGGTCATTGAGGCATTAAAATCTTATTATGAATTAGATAATGCTAACGTACACCGAGGCGTTCATACGCTCGGGAACCGTGCTACTGAACATTATGAAGGTGCACGTGAAAAAGTTCGGAAATTCATCAATGCTAATTCAATGGAAGAAATTATTTTCTTGCGGGGAACGACAACTGCCATGAACCTCATTGCGCAAAGCTACGGCCGAGCCAATGTTCAAGAAGGCGACGAAATTGTCATTACCTATATGGAACATCATTCCAATATTATTCCATGGCAACAATTAGCTAAAGAACGTGGAGCCATTTTAAAATATGTTGAGCTTGAAAAAGACGGCACGATTTCGTTAGAACAAGTCCGCGCAGTCGTGACGGAACGAACTAAAATCGTCTCAATGGTTTATGTCTCGAATGTTCTCGGCACGATGAATCCAGTAAAAGAAGTAGCACAGATTGCGCATGAAAATGGAGCAGTTATGGTAGTTGACGGTGCTCAAGCAGCACCTCATCTTAAAATAGATGTTCAACAATTAGACTGTGATTTCTTTGCATTTTCTGGCCACAAAATGTGTGGACCAACTGGTATCGGCGTTCTTTACGGCAAAAAAGAATTATTAAACAATATGGAACCTGTAGAATTTGGTGGAGAAATGATCGATTTTGTTGGTTTATACGATTCGACATGGAAAGAGTTGCCTTGGAAATTTGAAGGTGGGACACCAATTATTGCAGGTGCTGTTGGATTAGGCGCAGCTATAGATTTTCTTAACGAGATTGGTTTAGATGAAATTGAAAAGCATGAACACCAAATGGCTGCTTACGCAATGGAAAAAATGAACTTAATCGAAGGATTAGATATTTATGGACCAACCGATCCACAAAAACGTGCGGGTATTGTGACATTCAACTTGAACGATGTTCATCCGCATGATGTCGCTACTGTCTTAGACATGAGCGGAATCGCGGTTCGTGCAGGTCATCACTGTGCACAACCTTTAATGAAATGGCTGGAAGTTTCAGCTACAGCACGCGCTAGCTTCTATTTATACAATGACGAGTCAGATGTTGACCGTTTAGTAGAAGGATTGCGTTCGGCAAAGGAGTATTTCAACGATGTCTTCTAATAACTTAGACCAATTATACAGACGTGTTATTATGGATCACTATAAGACGCCTCGCAACAAAGGGGCACTTGAAAACAATAGCGTTAATATCGAGATGAACAATCCGACCTGTGGAGACCGCATCCAACTGACTTTGCAGGTCGAAGACGGCATTGTCAAAGATGCGAAGTTTGATGGTGAAGGATGTTCGATTTCAATGGCTTCTGCTTCAATGATGACGCAAGCTGTCAAAGGGCAGGAAGTTGATACGGCATTAAAACTTTCCGGTATCTTTTCAGATATGATGCTTGGCAAAGAGTATGATGATTCGATTGATCTTGGTGATATTGAAGCGCTACAAGGCGTCTCTCAGTTTCCAGCCCGTATAAAATGTGCGACTTTGGCTTGGAAAGCGATGGAAAAAGGCGTGCAAAACGAAGAAAAATCGTAACATAGAACGGAGGAACGACGATGGCGAAAAAAATGCCGGAAATCGGTGATTATAAATATGGGTTCCACGACAAAGATGTTTCAGTATTTAGATCAAAAAGAGGTCTGACTGAAGACATCGTAAGAGAAATTTCAAGTATTAAGGAAGAACCAGAATGGATGCTTAAGTCTCGTTTGAAAGCATTGAAACTGTTTTATTCAATGCCGATGCCACAATGGGGCGGCGATTTGGCTTCATTAAACTTTGATGAAATTACGTATTACGTAAAACCTTCAGAAGCAAGCCAAACTTCATGGGATGAAGTTCCTGAAGAAATCAAACGTACGTTTGATAAATTAGGAATTCCAGAAGCAGAGCAAAAGTATTTAGCTGGTGTATCAGCTCAATATGAATCTGAAGTTGTTTACCACAACATGAAAGTAGAATTGGAAGACATGGGTATCGTCTTTAAAGATACTGGTTCTGCACTTCGTGAAAACGAAGACCTTTTCAAAGAATATTGGCAGTCTGTAATTCCAGCAGCAGACAATAAATTTGCTGCATTGAATACAGCTGTTTGGTCTGGTGGATCATTTATCTATGTTCCTAAAGGCATTAAAGTGGAATCACCACTTCAAGCTTATTTCCGTATTAACTCAGAAAACATGGGTCAATTTGAACGTACGTTGATCATTGTAGATGAAGGCGCAAGCGTTCATTATGTAGAAGGTTGTACAGCTCCTGTTTACACGACAAATTCACTTCACTCAGCTGTTGTTGAAATTATCGTGAAAAAAGATGCTTATTGCCGTTATACAACAATTCAAAACTGGGCAAACAACGTCTTTAACCTTGTAACGAAACGTGCATTTGTGTACGAAAACGGGACAATGGAATGGATTGATGGCAACATTGGTTCGAAATTGACGATGAAATATCCAGCGGTTTACTTGAAAGGTGAAGGCGCACGTGGCATGACATTGTCAATCGCTATCGCTGGTAAAGGACAACACCAAGATGCTGGTGCAAAAATGATTCACTTGGCTCCAAATACGTCTTCTTCGATTGTTTCGAAATCAATTTCAAAACAAGGCGGGAAAGTATCGTATCGCGGAATCGTTCATTTTGGACGTAAAGCTGACGGCGCACGTTCGAACATCGAATGCGACACGTTAATCATGGATAACCAATCAACTTCTGATACAATTCCATACAACGAAATCTTAAACGATAACGTTTCTTTGGAACATGAAGCGAAAGTTTCAAAAGTATCTGAAGAGCAGTTATTCTACTTGATGAGCCGTGGCGTTTCTGAGCAAGAAGCTACAGAAATGATCGTAATGGGCTTTATCGAACCATTTACAAAAGAACTTCCAATGGAATATGCGGTTGAAATGAACCGTTTAATCAAGTTCGAAATGGAAGGCTCGATCGGTTAATAAATTTACCTGTAACTCTTGGTGTGACAATGCTCACGCCAAGGGTTATTTTTATTGACTTGTTTAAAAATTTAACTAGCTTGTTCTTATAGTTTGAATTATTGCTTAATGGGTATAGCATTACAGTATATAAATCTTTAGGAGGTATGTGGAACATGAGTCAGAAATTCGAAGCTTTAAAAGAGAAATTAAGCAACGCAGACTTAAGTGAAGCAAAAGAAGTATTAGTACAAGCGAAAGAAGCTTATGATGATGGAAAAATTGATGAAACCGAAAAGAAAGAATTGATGGATTCTGCAAAATCCTTAATTGCGAAAAAAGGGATTGGTGGGTTATTCTAAAACCTTGAAATCATTACTTATAAATAAGCTTAGGCATACTTTAATGTACGCCTAAGCTTATTTTTTAATGTTTTTCAACGCTTCTCGTTTACTAAGAGGCATTAACTCATGTGTAGAGACAAACGTTTCTACACATTCAGCATCTGTTTTGGCATATTCACGTAATGCCCAGCCAATGGATTTTTGGATAAAAAATTCAGGTGATTCTACATGTTGTAAAATAATTTGAGAGAGTACCGCTGTATCTGTTTGCTTTTTGTATTTCAGTTGATGAAGAATCGCAGCACGAATTGTCCACATATTTTCTGCTTGGGACCATTCCACCATCAAAAGTGTTCCAGCAGTTCTTTCTTTTCGAACAACATGACCTAGAGTTCGTATAGCAATTGAATCTACACTGTCCCACCAGGACTTGTTTTCTATTAATTGCCTAACAAAGGACAAATCTTCAAGCATTAACTCCTTTCTCATTCTGTCTAGTAAGGCAATCGCTGCGTATTGATATTCTCTTTCCGGCAGTTCATATAGTTTCCAAACTGCTTCTGTTAATTTCTCTCGAGAAGGTAATTGGTACGCTGATAAGTGTTTTTTTAATAGTTCATTTCGCAATGGATTTTTGATACCTAAAAAGTCAAATTGATACCGCATATATGCTGACATCGGCATAGCCAGTTCAGGATTACGATTCGCTTCAAAACTATTGATTATCCCTTGATGGTCCCATATTTTTTTCGCGGTTGTCGCATCTCCTCAAGTTAAAAAGCATTTGACATATAGGATACTTATTAAAAAAAGACGTTCTATTTTTTCTATGTTATCATAAAATAATAACGAAAATGGAGGCGGGACAATGATTTATGTAGGGTTGACGGGTTGGGGAGACCATCCGGATGTCTATAGCCCGGGCTCAAAGAAAACAGATAAACTAAGTGATTATGGTGCTCATTTTCCAATTGTTGAACTGGATTCTTCTTTCTATGCAGTTCAACCGGAACGCAATATTCGGAAATGGATTGCGGAAACACCTGCGCAATTCCAATTTATCGTCAAAGCTTATCAAGGCATGACTGGTCATTTGCGTGGTGAAAATCCGTTTGAGTCACGTGATGCCATGTTTGATGCATTTTGTAAGTCTGTACAACCTTTAAAAGAAGAAGGGAAATTGGCAATGGTGTTACTGCAATTTCCACCATGGTTTGATTGTCAAAAAGACAATGTCGATCAGCTTCGGGAAATTATTGGGCGTCTCAAAGATTTTGACTTAGCGATTGAGTTTCGCCATCAATCCTGGTATGCGAATGGCATGAGCGAAAAAACCTTGGATTTTCTACGTGACCACAACTTAATCCACTCGGTTTGTGATGAACCACAAGCGGGTGAGGGATCAATTCCGCTTGTACCAATAGCTACTAGGAATGATAAAGTGTTAATGCGCATTCATGGTCGTAACGTTCATGGCTGGTTAAACCCTGGCCATGGGCAAAACTGGCGAGAAGTTCGCTATTTATATGATTACAATAAAGATGAGCTCGAAGATATTAGTGATGCCGTAAAGTCATTAGCTAAGACTACTGAAAATGTTTACGTGATTTTTAATAATAATTCAGGGGGGCATGCAGCAGGTGACGCCAAGCAGTTTCAAAAGATGAATGATTTATCATTTGATGGGCTTTCACCAAAACAAATGGACTTATTTGAAGGAGGATTTTAATGGTTTTCGTTGTTATGGCAGTTGTCGGAGTAATGTCTGGCATACTGGGTGCTCTTATTGGTTTAGGGGGGGGCGTTATACTAGTGCCCGCCTTGTTGTTTATGGGTACTAGCTTTGCTTTTTTTCCTGAACTTTCACCACAAAAAATTGTGGGATTATCGGTCATCATGATGATTTTTACAGGTCTTTCATCGACCTTGGCCTATATGAAAGTTCGTACAGTGGATTACAAAAGTGGATTTATTTTTTTTGCGGGAAGTGCACCGGGGACAATCGTCGGTGCTTTTATTAATAAAAATTTAGATTTGCCATCATTTAATTTGTATTTTGGTATTCTCCTTGTGTTTCTTTCGGTACTTTTGTTGTTGCGCGACCACCTCAAGGCAGTCCATTGGTTTGTAGATAACGGTCGGAAGACCACTTTTATTGACAGAGAAAACAAACAATACATTTATGGTTATCCGATTTGGTTTGCTTTGCTCTTAACATTCTTTGTCGGAATTGCTTCCGGGTTATTTGGAATCGGCGGCGGTTCAATTATTGTGCCGGCAATGATTCTTCTGTTTTTGTTTCCTCCTCATGTAGCCGTTGGGACATCGATGTTAATGGTTTTTCTATCAGCACTTGTCAATTCGGTTACGCATATTTCACTGGGTAACGTCCCGTGGATATATACGCTCGCGGTCGTACCAGGTGCTTATATTGGTGCAAAAATAGGAGCAGCGTTAAACAAACGTCTCAATTCGGAAATGTTAGTCACCATTTTGCGAATTGTGCTTCTAGTGCTCGGGCTACGTTCAATCTATGAAGGAATATTTAGCAACTAAAGAGGTGTTTTCATGAGCGAAACTATTCATATTTATCATACGAATGATTTACACAGTCATTTTGCAAACTGGCCTCGCATTAAATCGTTTTTAGCAGAACGAAAAAGATGGCATGAAGGAGAAGGGGACGTTTGTCTGATTTTAGATATTGGCGACCATGTTGATCGTTCGCACCCTTATACGGAAGGCACAGCGGGTAAAGGCAATGTTCAATTACTTAACGAAGCAAATTATGATGCAGTGACAATCGGCAATAACGAGGGCATCACATTGTCTAAAGAAGAACTTGATGAATTATATATTCAAGCTGAATTTGATGTAGTGGTATCGAATTTATTTGATTTGCATGGTAACCGACCAAAATGGGCCAAGTCTCACCGAATTATTCGGACAGCAAGTGGCACACGTATTGGTTTAGTTGGAGCAACAGCCGAGTTCACTCCGTTTTATCGCAAGCTGGGGTGGGAAATCACAGATGCAAAAGAGTCCATTATTCAAACAGTAAAAGAAATTCAAGATGATACCGATTTGATTGTTTGTTTATCACATTTGGGCATTAAAGACGATGAGCTACTAGCAGAGCTTTGTCCGCAGATTAATATTATTTTAGGTGCACACACTCACCATGTTTTTCATGATGGGAAATGGCAAGGTGATACACTACTCGGAGCTGCTGGGAAGTTCGGTTTTTTTGTTGGACATATTGCAGTTGAGAAAGAATTTGAAAAAACTTCAGCTCGGTTGATTGAAGTATCTGGGCTGTGCGAAGTACAAGAGGGATTTGATGAACATCTAGTTGAACAAGGAAAAATTCAAATGAATGAACTTGTATTTTATAGCGATAAAAAGTTGAAAGCAGAGTGGTTTAAGGATTCAGAGCTTGCCACTTTGTTTGGTCAAGCGATGATTGAATTTACAGGAGCAGATTGTGCATTGTTCAATGCTGGAATATTCATGGAAGATATACGTGAAGGAGCGATGACTCGTTATAATTTTCATAAGATGTTGCCACATCCGATTAATCCATGTGTAGTTGAGTTAAGTGGAGCAGAGTTAAAAGAGATTTATTTGCAATCCTTGAATTCAGAATGGCCACAACTTGAGCTAAAAGGAATGGGTTTTCGAGGAGTGGTGTTTGGCAAAATGATTCATTTGAATATGGAGCTTATCGATCGCCGATTATATATCGGAAATCAACGAGTTGTGCATGATCAAATGTATCAATTGGTTACGTTAGATATGCTGACATTTGGCTATTTTTTTCCGAGTTTGAAAAGAGCAACGAAAACATATTTTATGCCAGAATTTCTTCGGGATGTATTTGGTCAATATTTTCATAACAAGGCGATAAAGTAGCAATGACAGGTAGAATATATATTCAGTTGATTTTGTAGTGATTTTGGGCTATGCTAAAAAGGAAAGTTATAATGGTGGGTAGAGGCTGCAGGACTGATCAGTAGGGTGCGCGAGTATGACCGCGTTGAACGTATCTGAAAGGAAGTTTTGCCGAAATTTATTTCTTATGGTCATAGGAAGTGGATTGGGGTCATTCTGAACAGGAATGTCACTGTCATTTAAGCAACTGCTTAAATGGAGGGCTACAGGGTTGTTTGATGTTTTATCGCACAGACGAATTGTAGAAGGCTGACTTAATCCAACTGGAGAGGTCAGCCTTTTTTGTCTCAATTTCACCCATCAAAAACAAGGAGGAGTTATTTTGGAGAATACGATTTTTTCGATTTTGCCACCGATTATTGCCATCGTTATGGTCTTATTAACACGACGTGTCCTATTGTCATTAGGTACAGGTATTGTGGCAGCAGCTATTATCCTAACATGGTTTTCACCACTAGAGGCCTTGCAGGAACTTGCTACATCATTCGCAATTATTTTTTGGGACGGTGGCTTTAACGCCTATAACGTCTTTATCATTCTGTTTCTTTTACTACTAGGTGTTATTACAGCATTTGTTAGTCTTTCAGGAGGTAGCCATGCTTTCGCTGAATGGGCATCAAACCACATTAAATCTCGTCGTGGTGCCAAGGTATTAACAGTCGTTCTTGGAATGGTAATCTTTATCGATGATTATTTTAATGCATTGGCTGTTGGGCAAGTTGCACGTCCGATTACAGACAAATACAAAGTTTCACGCGCAAAACTTGCTTACTTTATCGATTCGACTGCAGCACCTGTTTGTGTAGTCTCTCCTGTATCAAGTTGGGGAGCAGCAATTATTGGTATTATTGCCACCATTTTAGCTGGTCAAACTTTTGTAGAATATTCTGCACTTGAAGCGTTTCTTTGGATGGCACCAATGAATTTTTATGTTGTTGCTTCTCTTGCCATTGTCTTTTTTGTTGCAATCCGTGATGTTGATTTTGGCGAAATGAAAAAACATGAAGTATTAGCAATTTCAAAAGGACAGCTTTTCGATCCTGAAAAAACGATTCCTGGTGAAATGAAAGAAGAATTTCCGACTCATTCGCATGGACATGTGAGAGATTTATTGCTTCCTATTTTACTGTTGATTGTCGGAACAGTAGTCGCAATGATTTGGACTGGCTACCAAAATGCTGGCCAAGTATTCGATATTTGGTTAATCTTTGAAAATACAGATGTACCAGCTTCGTTATTGATAGGTGGATTATTAGGTGCTTTAACATCTATTATTCTTTACATGCTACAAATGAAAACAAATAAAACAGCCAACGTTGGCTGGATCGGTAAAGGTATTTGGGCCGGTATCAAGTCTATGATGGGCGCCGTATTAATACTAGTATTTGCGTGGTCATTGACTTCTTTAATTGGGTCATTAGAAACAGGCGCATACTTAGCAGGCGTTGTTTCTGACGGTAATGTTCCTACAGCGATCTTGCCAGTTCTTTTGTTTGTGTTAGCTGGAGTTATGGCTTTCTCTACAGGAACTTCATGGGGCTCATTCGGTATTCTTTTACCGATTGCCGGGACAATTATGATTGAAGCAGAACCTGCGTTATTATTGCCAGCGTTATCCGCAGTTTTAGCAGGTGCTGTATTTGGCGACCATTGTTCACCGATTTCTGATACGACAATCTTGTCATCAACAGGAGCGGGAAGTAACCATATGGACCATGTCTTAACGCAGATACCTTATGCATTAACAGCTGCTGGTATCGCTGCTATCGGGTATATTGTCATAGGGTTTACGGGTTCTTTACTGTTGTCATTAGGAGTTGTCCTAATCGTTTTAGTCGTGTTATTCGTTGTTTGGTCGCAACGAACAACTATTATTGAAAAACAACAAAATAATTAATAGAAGTAAGGCAGAGGAGCTTATCCTCTGCCTTTTTACTTTTGCGGCAATAGTTTTTTTCAATTATATTGCGAAAGTGTCTTTACATTAAAGCGCTCTCTCGGTATACTAATTTTAGATTAGTTAATAATCTGAAAACAAACAAAATTCCTATTTTTATGTAAAAAGAATGGGAAAACTAAGGGGGAAGAGAGATGGAACGTTCGCAATGGGGTACACGTGCTGGTTTTATCATGGCAGCTGTCGGCTCTGCAGTAGGGTTAGGTAACATTTGGCGTTTTCCGTATGTTGCCTTTGATAATGGTGGGGGTGCCTTTTTCATACCGTATCTATTTGCATTGTTAACTGCCGGGATACCAATTTTAATTTTAGAATTCACGATCGGCCATAAGTATAGAGGATCAGCGCCGTTGTCATTTTTCCGAATGGGCGGTAAAAAGTTAGAATGGCTTGGTTGGTGGGCAGTATTTGTATCCTTTGTTATATCTGTGTACTATGCGGTTATTATCGCTTGGGCTATGCGCTATACTATATTTTCTTTCAACCAAGCATGGGGTACAGATACGCAAGATTTCTTGTTTAACGAATTTTTACAACTAACTGTGAGCCCAGGTCAAACGGGTGGAGTTGTTTGGGGCGTCTTTATCCCACTTGTATTAGTGTGGATCATTACACTTGGTATTTTACTTGCAGGAGTTCAAAAAGGAATTGAAATGGCCAACCGTATTTTCATTCCAACATTGGTTATTATTTTCCTAGCTGTTGTTATTCGTGCGGTTACGCTTGATGGAGCTGCGCTAGGATTGGAAGCATTTTTCCAACCGGATTTTAGTGCTATTATGGAGCCGTCAGTATGGGTTGCAGCTTATGGGCATATCTTCTTTAGTTTATCTGTAGCATTTGCAATCATGATCACATACTCAAGTTATTTACCGAAAAAATCGGATATCACAAACAATGCTTTTATTACAGGGTTTGCAAACTCAAGCTTTGAATTATTAGCAGGTATCGGTGTTTTCGCAGCACTTGGCTTTATGGCAACGCAAGAAGGCGTTGCAGTTGCAGATGTTGCTGCAGGTGGTGTTGGACTTGCATTTGTGGTCTTCCCACAAATCATTAATGAGTTCCCAAGTTTTAACGGATTGTTTGGATTCTTATTCTTCCTTTCTTTAACGCTTGCAGGATTAACGTCATTAATGTCAATCACAGAGACGTACGTTGCAGGTTTTACTGAAAAATTTGGTATTTCACGCAGAAAAGCGGTTCTTTTTGGTGGTGGACTTGCGGCATTGATTTCAATCTTATTTGCAACTCAAGGTGGTTTGTTCTTCCTAGATCTTGCAGATTACTTTATCAACCAATTTGGTGTTGCTGCAGTAGGACTAGTAGAAGTTATTCTAGTAGTATGGGTATTCCGCAAAGCTGATTTGCTCAAAGCACACGCAAACGAAATTTCAGATATCAACCTAGGCGCATGGTGGAAAGTCAGCCTTGGAATCATTACGCCGATTGTTTTAGGCTACATGATGTTTGGACTACTGAAAATGAATATTCTTCAAGAGTTTGACACAGAAACTGGAAACTATGAAGGATATTCGAATATGTTCACCTTATCTGGAGGCGTAGCAGTAGCTTCTGCCGCAATAGTATTTGGTATTTTGTTCTCTATCGCTAAATGGCATAAAAACCAAAACGAATACGATGAGCGTAGTTAAAAGGGGGAGTAGCAAATGTCAGCGAGTTCAATTTTAGTCATGGTTATCGGAATGGTTTTAGTTTGGGGAGGCTTAGCTGCTAGTATTTTTCACGCAGTTAACACCGGCAGAAAGAAACGTAGTTCAAACGCTACAAATAACCTATAAAATAGTAGCCCGGAAACGAAAAGTTTCCGGGCTTTTCTATGGAGTTGGGGCACTATGGCAACTTGTGAGGAACACACCTTTATGATACATTTGGAATAGAACTAGATTCCGATTCAAATCAGATAGACAGGGGAAGATGTACATGACCGATAAAAAAGAACATCTCAGAAAGCCTGATTGGTTAAAAATTAAATTAAACACCAATGAAAACTATACCGATTTAAAAAAAATGATGCGAGAAAATAACTTGAATACGGTTTGTGAAGAAGCGAAATGTCCAAACATCCATGAATGCTGGGGAACACGGAGAACTGCAACTTTTATGATTTTAGGTGCTATTTGTACGAGAGCCTGTCGTTTTTGTGCAGTCAAAACAGGATTGCCAAATGAGTTGGATTTACAGGAGCCAGAACGTGTAGCAGCATCTATAAAGATGATGAATTTAAAGCATGCAGTTATCACAGCTGTTGCAAGGGACGATTTGAAGGATGGTGGTTCAGCGGTATTTGCTGAAACGATCCGAGCGATCAAACGTGCTAACCCGTTTACAACAATCGAAGTCTTGCCGTCTGATATGGGTGGAGTCTATGAAAATCTAGAACGGCTAATGGATGCAAAACCGGATATTTTAAATCACAATATCGAAACAGTACGTCGTCTTACTCCAAGAGTTCGTGCACGTGCTAAGTATGACCGCTCACTTGAGTTATTAAAGCGTTCTAAAGAAATGCATCCAGAAATTCCAACAAAATCTTCTTTGATGATTGGCTTGGGAGAAACAAAAGAAGAAATTATTGAAGTGATGGATGACTTGCGTGCGAACGATGTCGACATCATGACGATTGGTCAATATTTACAGCCATCGAAAAAACATTTAAGTGTACAAAAATATTATTCGCCTAAGGAATTTAAGGACTTATGGGAAATTGCGATGACTAAAGGATTTTCGCATTGCCAGGCAGGTCCGTTAGTTCGAAGCAGCTACCATGCGGATGAGCAAGTCAATGCAGCTGCTAAAGAGCGTCAGCGTCTAGGCGATATACAAGCAGCTGCTATAAACAGCTAATGGATGGTGAAAAAATGATTACATTGGATCAATGGCAATATGATATATTAATTGACCATCGGGAAGGTTTCAAAGAAGAGGCTATCACTACCCGTTACAGCGAAATTTTATCGAAATATGATTATATATTAGGTGACTGGGGCTATGGACAATTACGGTTAAAAGGCTTTTTTGAAGATACGAACCATAAGGCGACTTACGACACAAAAATAAGTACTTTGCAGGACTATCTTTACGAATACTGCAATTTTGGTTGCGCCTATTTTGTCATAAAAAAAGTTGGAAAAGCAATTCCTCCAACAGAAGAAGTTGTAGAGCAAACTCTCGAAGCGGATGAATAATCCGCTTGAGGGTTTTTTTTATGCAATATGATATGATAAAGAAAGAAAAGATAGATTTTCAAACGCCTATTGGAGGGTATTTTTATGTATTTTATTGACCGTAACAAAATCACTGAAACGATTCAGTATATGAATGCTTTATTGGAATTTTATGAAGCGCAACAACAATGGACATCATTTGGCGAGCAGCTCGCTTTAGAGCGTCTAGGTGCAAACATTATCGAGTCGATTATCGATGTCGGAAATTCAATGATTGACGGATTTATTATGCGTGATCCTGGAAGTTACGATGATATTATCGATATCTTAGTTGATGAAAAAGTGATCACTAAAGAGATGGACCAACCGCTTAAACGAGTAATTGCTTTGCGGAAAATGCTAGTTCGTGAATTTATGAAAGTAAATCATCAAGCAATTGTGAAAGCATTAGATGAAAACATTGAATCGTTAAAAGCATTTGGCCCAAAAGTTGAATATTATTTAGTTCATGAGCTTGGACCAGTTTCAGCATTTATACCGGAGACAAAAAATGGGAACTAGAAAAACGTATCGAGCATATTGTCTTGATTTAGACGGAACGGTTTATCGTGGATCAGAAATAGTTGAAGAGGCAGCAGAGTTTATCGAGCAGCTACAGCAACAAGAAATCGAACCTTTTTACATCACAAACAATGCATCGAAGACCCAACAACAATTACAAGATAAACTGGCTGGGTTTGGTATTGCAGCTAAAAAAGAGCGCATTATGTCTTCTGCAATTGCGGCAGCAAAATATATTAAACGTTGGTACCCTGAAAAAACCGTCTATATGATAGGTTCGGATGGCTTAGACCAAGCTTTGCGTCAAGAAGGACTTGAACGAGTAGAAGAAGAGGCAGATATCGTATTAATCGGACTTGATCGAAGTATTACATACGACAAGCTCGCAACTGCCTGTTTAGAGGTTCGAAAAGGTGCTGTTTTTTTATCTACCAATAAAGATTTAGCCTTTCCATCTGAAGAAGGTTTTTTGCCGGGGAATGGTGCAATCACACGTCTTGTTTCGGCATCAACTGGAGTCGAGCCAGTTTTTATCGGCAAACCGGAAATTCATATGCTAGAAACGATTCAACATGAAACTGGATTTAAAAAAAGTGAAATGGTGATGATTGGAGATAACTACGATACTGATATTCAAGCAGGAATCCGTTTTGGAATCGATACGATTCATGTCAATACAGGTGTCAGTAGTACACAGGAAGTAGAAGGAAAGGAACATCCACCAACTTATACAATTGAAAACCTTAGTTACTGGAATATGTGAAGACAAAAAAGCCCGGCTAGCGACATAACGTCGTTTTGCTGGGCTGCGGTGCATTTTGTAAATACACAGTGCGTCTGTGATTTTCTTTGCATTAAAAACCATTAACGTTTTAAAATAATGGATTTTCATCTATGAATTCATAGACCTTTTTAGTCAATTCATCTGGAGATTCAGCTTCCACAATTTCGCCATTGACCAGGGCATATAAAGACTCGGAACATTTTGTGCAATAGCTTAAACAGCCGTATTCCAAAACATCGAGATTGGGATCTCGTTCGAGTTTTTCAAAAGAACCTTGCGCGCCATTGACGATATTACTAATACAAAATTCTACAATTGGTTTCATTCTAAGTCACCTCACTACAACGAAATCCTACCTTTTTTAGCGACTAGAGTCAATTAATTGATTTCTAGCGAAAGCATTGTGAAAGTTATCACAATCAGCTATACTCATATGTGAGAAATTGATCTGACAGACGAAATTTAAAGGAGATTTTTATGCGAAAACTAGTCTTACTTGGAGGCGGATACGGCAATATGCGAATCTTACTTCGTTTATTGCCAACCAGCTTACCACAAGATACCGAAATCATTCTGATTGACCGTACCCCTTTCCACAGTATGAAGACAGAATTTTATGCGTTAGCGGCCGGGACAGAGTCGGACCATGAAGTCCGTGTACCTTTTCCAGAACACGAGCGCTTAACGCTTGTTAATGGTGAAATATTGGAAATCGGTCTTCAAGAAAAGTGCATTTTTATGGAAAATGGTGACCGTATTGCATATGATGATTTAGTTATTGGTTTAGGTTGTGAAGATAAATATCATAACGTTCCAGGAGCTGATGAATTTACGTACAGTATTCAAACAATCGGTAAATCGCGTGCGACTTATCAAGCTTTGCTTGGCTTGCCTGCAGGTGCAGTAGTAGGTGTCGTAGGAGCAGGTTTAAGTGGGATTGAGTTAGCTAGTGAATTGCGTGAAAGCCGAAAAGACTTGAACATTAAGTTGTTTGACCGCAGTCCTCGGATTTTACGTGATTTCCCTGAACGCTTAAGTAATTTTGTGAAAAACTGGTTCGAAAACCATAATGTTGACGTGGTATCAAATTCAAATATTACGCAAGTTGAACCGAAACTGCTCCACAATCATGAAGAAACGATTCCTGTAGATGCAGTTGTTTGGACAGCTGGTATTCAGCCTGTTAAACCGGTTCGTGATTTGGGTCTTGAATGTGACACTACTGGACGAGTAGTAATCAACCAATATCATCAATTACCAAATGATGATCATGTTTATGTGGTAGGAGATTGTGCTGCTTTACCTATGGCTCCTTCTGCACAGTTAGCAGAGGAACAAGCAGAGCAAATCGTCAAAATATTAAAAGCAATTTGGAAAGAAGAACCACTACCTGAAACAATGCCTGAAATTAAGTTAAAAGGATTCCTCGGTTCATTAGGGAAAAAGCAAGGATTTGCTTATTTAGCAGATCGTACAGTTACAGGCCGCATTGCCCGTTTGATGAAATCTGGCGTATTGTGGATGTACAAATGGCATAATGGTTAATTTAAAGCACGTAGACTGTAGGCAAACTTGATTTACTCAAGTTGTCTACAGTTTTTTATGTAAGTAGATTGCTAAAAGGTTTTGGAATATGTCTATTCCAAAACCTTTCTTCGCTTTTATTCAACTTCTGAAAAACCATGTTTTTCAAGTTCGCGATAAACAGGTTTTAACTGTACATAACCTTCTCCAACAACTTCACCTTCAACTAAAACTAAAGGATAGAAAAATTCATCGTCCATAATACGTTGTGCATAATCTTTTTGATGATCAATTTCAATCGGTTTCTCAATATCGATATAGGTAATTGAAAATGGTTGATCTTTGTATTTTCTTGAGATGGCGGCTTCTAGCCACTCATAAGTATCAATTGACGAAGGTGCATTGACACAACTTGCACAAATAACATCGGTTCCGTAGACTTCTATAGATAATTTCTTCTTCATAATTTGGACCCCCTGTGAATTCATTAGTGGCTTTTTCCCGCTAATCACATTATAATGATTATAATGAAAGGAGTCGATATAAATGACTGAAGCTTTGCTAGAAGATCAAGTAATGGAAGTCTTAGATAAATTACGTCCATTCCTTTTGCGTGATGGGGGAGACTGTGAACTTGTTGATATAGAGGATGGTATCGTAAAACTTCGTTTACTCGGCGCATGCGGAAGCTGCCCAAGTTCGACCATTACATTAAAAGCAGGAATTGAACGCGCGTTAGTGGAAGAAGTTCCTGGAATCGTAGAAGTAGAACAAGTATTTTAAATGCTAAGGGACCTTTTAGGTCTCTTTTTCAATATATATAAATGGAAGTAATTATTCTTAGTTCGATAGCCTTTTAATTTAAGGTCAACGGCTTGAAAAATGATGGAAATGATTGCTATGATAGAGACAGAGGAAGGTGATCAGATTGTCAGAAGTAGTTGAAATTACAGAAGCAGCCTCATTCCAGATTAAAGAAATGATGCGTCACAACGAAGAAGAAGGTTCCTATTTGCGCGTTGCCGTTAAAGGTGGCGGATGTAGTGGATTAACATATGGTATGGGGTTTGAAAAAGAAAAAACGAATGAAGATGACCGTTACGAACAATTTGATATTCCGATTTTAATTGCGAAAGAAGATGCTCCGATTCTTCAAGGTACTGTGGTCGATTACAAGCAGTCCTTAATGGGTGGCGGATTTACAATTGAAAACCCAAATGCCATTGCATCTTGCGGTTGTGGAACATCATTCCGTACAGCTAAAAAAGAAGGTACTCCTGAAAATTGTTAAAAGTCGGTCACAAACCGGCTTTTTTCTTGTGGATAAGTCTAGGTTAAACGTATTATTCGGTTGAAATCATCGAGTAATAGGTCTAATATAGAGGATAGATGTTTATCGATGCGTCAAGGTTTTACCGTTTTGACAATATTCGATTAAAAAATGACTTGAAGGTGGTTGCGATTGTGTTGAAAAGACCGTCAATATTAGTATTAGGTGCAGGTTACGGTGGATTAACTACTGTAGTAAACTTGCAAAAAGTTCTGGATACAGATGCTGCAGACATAACATTGATTAACAAAAACGAATATCATTACGAAAGCACATGGCTTCACGAAGCAGCTGCAGGTACATTACTTCCTGAGCAAGTGCGCTACGACATTAAAGATGTAATCGATAGTGTCAAAGTAAAATTTGTGCAAGCGACTGTTGAAGCAATTGACGTAGTCGGCAAAAAAGTTACGACAGATAATGGCGAATTTACATATGACTATATTGTCATCGCTCTTGGCTTCGAAGGTGAAACTTTCGGAATTGAAGGTCTTGATAAATATGCATTATCAATTGCTAACGTAAAAGCTGCACGTTACATCCGTGAGCACATTGAATTCCAATTTGCGACGTGGTCTGCAGAGCCAGTAAAAGACGACAGCCGTTTAACGATTATCGTTGGAGGAGCTGGATTTACGGGCATCGAATTCCTTGGTGAATTGGCTAACCGTGTACCTGAACTTTGCAAAGAGTACGATGTTCCAAATGAAAAAGTTCGTGTTGTATGTGTAGAAGCTGCACCAATGGTATTACCTGGGTTTGATCCAGAACTAGTAAACTATGCAGTCGGCCATTTAGAGTCTAAAGGCATTGAATTCTCAATTGGTACGCCGGTTGTAGAAGCAACTCCAGAAGGCGTTAAAATCAAAAAAGGCGAAGATGAGTTTGAATTCATCAAAGCTGGTACAGTTGTTTGGGCTGCAGGTATTCGTGGCAACAAATTAATTGAAGCTACAGCTATTGAAAACATGCGCGCTCGCGTTAAAGTTGAAAAAGATCTACGTGCTCCAGGTTACGATGATGTATTCATCATTGGTGATTGTGCATTGATGATCAACGAAGAAACAAATCGTCCGTATCCACCAACTGCACAGATTGCTATGCAGCAAGGGGAAGTTGTGGCGAAAAACTTAAAAGCGTTAATGAGCAATGACACAACAGTTGAATTTGTTCCAGATCTTAAAGGAACGGTTTGCTCACTTGGTGAAGATGATGCGATCGGCGTTGTTTTTGGCAAAAAAGTAACTGGCAAACGAGCTTCATTCATGAAAAAAATGATTGATAACCGTGCGTTATTTATGATTGGCGGACCGATGCTCGTGATGAAAAAAGGTAAATTCAACGTTCTATAAGCTGTACATTCAAAAGCTCCCTTTGCGGGGAGCTTTTTTTTGTAATTTTAGAGCATCTTCATTAAACGATTTTTAGCAGAAAGAGGGATGTTTGTGGCAACTAATAAGCGCGGAAATGTTTGGTTAGGTGCAGCCGGACTTGTCGTAAATTCAAAAGGCGAGTGGCTCGTTGTAAAAAAGAGATATGGCGGTCTGCATGGGAAGTGGTCATTGCCTGCCGGGTTTGTGCAAGGCAATGAAACAATTGATCAGGCGGCTTTGAGAGAAGTTAAAGAAGAAACCGGAATTGACTGCGAGATGATCGAACTGATTGGATTTCGTTCTGGAGTTCTTCAAGAAAAAATTAGCGATAACATGGCCATATTCTTATTGAAAGCGATAAATGAGAAACAGCCTGTAGTGGCACAATTATCTGAGTTGTATTCAGCAGATTGGTTATCCCCTAAAGAACTATCCACTGGTGGAGAAGCATCTGTAATGCTTGTTGAAATGGCTTCCTATTCATTAGAAAAAGGGTTAACACCTATAAGTCATGTAGATCCAGGAAAAGTTTTTGGTTATTCAGACTACAAATTATTTTTTAGAAAATAGCAGCTAACCAAATAAAATTAAAAAAATCAAGAAAATATTGATGATAGCGTTTACATACAAGCTTTATCTATTGCGCTCTGGATAAAGTCGTGCTATATTATCAGAATATTACAAACAAGAATAGAAGGAGGTGTTTCAAATGACAATCTTTAAAAAGGATAAAAATGTCAAAAATTGCCCATATTGTTCAGGACAAGGCTACTTTCAATTACGACTGGGTGGTTCAGAAACGTGCTCCTGCTGTTCGGGTTCAGGGAAAAAATAATTGTTTGATGATGGCGAATGGAGAGAAAGATTCCGTTCGCTTTTTTGTTTGTGGAAATTTTGCAAAGGAGTTGGCTTCTGCTATGTATCATAAGTGACAAAGCAATGAACTCTGTACAGTTGGATTGAAAGCCTTTGTTTTTTCGGTTAAACTGATGAAAGGAATAACGGAGGTTAGAATTCATGAACAGTTCATTTACGATTGTGCAATTGATTATTTCGATGTTGCTTTTTTATGTTATGTTCTTCGGAATTGGTTTTTTATTGAATATGTTACTTCGGATGACTTGGCTAATGGCTGTTGTTTATCCGGTAGTCATTTTATTGGTTGTGGATGATGTGGGCATATTTGATTATTTCACTAATCCAGGTGAATCTTTCGCAATGCTTGGAGACACCATTACATCTATGACTGGCAGTGACATTGCTGTTTTGCTTGCTGGTTGGGCAGGCGCGATCACGTCAGGTTTTGTTATGAAAATTTTACGCAAAATGGGTTATCAAATGTTTTAAAAAAATCGCCGATCCGGTAAAACGGATCGGCGATTTTTACGTTAATGTAATGGTTATCTAAGTATGCCGTAAACGATAAAGGAAATGGCAATTCCTGTTAAAGCACCCATAAACACTTCACTTGGTTTATGACCGAGCAAAGTTTTAAGTTCTTGAATTTTTTCTTCTTCTTTTTTCTGTGGCCATTTTCTCGTCTCTTCCATGAAAATATAGATGTCTTGTCGCATTTTGTTGATAGTCAAGGCTTGTTGACCTGCTTGGAACCGGACACCAGTAGCATCATACATAGTGATAACTGCAAACATAGTAGAAACCGCAAAAATCGTTGAAGATACGCCGTGTTCAAAAGCGACTGCAGTTGTTAAAGAGGTAACCGCAGCTGAATGGGAACTCGGCATGCCTCCAGTTGAAGAAAAAAGCTTCCAATCAAGTTCTCTTGTTACAGCGTACTGAATCGGAATTTTGATAAATTGAGCAAAGACAATTGCAAATAACGCAATCATAAGAGGGAGGTTTGAGAAAATTTCCATGTGGTGTCACAGCCTTTCTGTCTAAATATGTTCTCTTAGTATATCATAGACAAGAAAATGTCAGGACTGTTTTATTCCTTCGTAACACGAACTACTCGAATGCCGGATTAAGTGCTACACTTACAGAGAACGTATAAAAGGAGGAGTTTTATGCAAATCGAATTACACCAACATTCATATGACAATGGAGCAGAAATCCTCGTTGTCGGTTTAAGCCGTCATCCTGAGAACAGCAAAGGATGGGACGATTTCGCGAAACGATTTGATGGCAAATTGGAAAGTTGGACAAAACAAGATTTATCATATGATTTAAAATCTGTCATTACGTATCCTACACTTTCTGGCGCAATTCCACGCGTATTGTTTATCGGATTAAACGACCGGAAAAAGTTAACTGAAGAAGATCTCCGTTCTTGCTTTGGTTTAGTCGGCAAAGAACTAGCGAAGAAAAAAATTAAACACGCAGCGGTTTATATGGAGTCATTTGAAAACGACTCGATTAACAGTGAAGATGTTGCTTATTTAGCTTCTGAAGCGATTACATTGGGAGGCTATAGCTTTGATGATTACAAAACAACATCAAATGAAACCCAAGTAAAATTGGAAACCTTAACTTTCCTAGCAGAAGAAGTGCAAGAAGATGTGGAAGCAGCAGCAACAGTAGGGGCTATTTTTGGCCAGTCTGTTAACGATGCTCGAACACTTGTTAATATGCCTGCAAATATTTTAACGGCAACAGCAATGGGCGAATACGCAAGAGAACTTGGGGAAACGTATGGCTTTGAAACAGATATTTTAGGAAAAGCAGAACTTGAAGAACTCGGTATGGGAGCAATTCTTGCTGTCAACCAAGGTTCAACCGAAGAACCGCGTCTTATTGTCTTAAAATACAAAGCATCAGAAGGCTTTGAAGACCCACTAGCGCTTGTTGGTAAAGGTATAACCTTTGATACTGGTGGTTACTCAATCAAGCCTAAAGACGGCATTGTAGGCATGAAAGGCGATATGGGTGGAGCTGCGGCAGTACTAGGTGCTATGAAAATCATTGGTGAACTTCAGCCAAAACAAAACGTTATCGCTGTTATTGCTTCGACAGACAATATGATTTCAGGCAATGCTTTCAAACCGGATGATGTTATTACCTCCATGAGTGGTAAAACGATTGAAATTTTAAATACCGATGCTGAAGGTCGTTTAGTATTGGCAGATTCTGTTAGCTATGCGAAACAACTGGGAGCAACAAAAATCGTTGATGTTGCAACGTTAACAGGTGGAGTTATTGTTGCGTTAGGTAAAGACAAAACAGGCGCCTTAACAAACGACGAAGCCTTTTTTGAAACTTTCTTAGAAGCCTCTATGGAAAGTGGCGAATTTGTTTGGCGCTTGCCATTAACAGAAAGTGATAAAAAACGCATTCGCACAAGCAATGTAGCAGATTTGAACAACTCACCTGGGCGCGATGGTCATATGATTTTTGGCGGCGGATTTGTTGGGGAATTTGCAGGGGACACGCCTTGGATTCATTTAGATATCGCAGGAACTTCAGATGCAGACAGCGCTCACGATCTTGGACCAAAAGGTGGTACGGGCGCGATGGTACGTACACTCGCGATGCTAGTTGAAAAAATGGCAGATGAGCAATAAAAAATTGAAATAAAATAGCCAGCGAAAAGTAACATACTTTTCGCTGGCTATTTTTTATTCTTCAGGCGTTTTGTTATTTAACAGTTTATCCTTTTTGTTTTTGATTGCGACTTTCATATCATCACGTACTGTTTCGTCAGCAACACTGATGCCGGACATATATGCAGCGCGTCCGATTAAATGTCCACCTACAGGAGCGGTAATAAACAAGAACGCAATCGCAATAATTAGCTGTGTATTGAATATACCTTCGATTAACCAAAAGTGGATAAAGGCAGCAAGCAATACACATAGGACACCAAGCGTAGAGCTCTTAGAAGCCGCGTGTGTGCGTGTATAAACATCTGGCAGGCGGATAAGACCAAGAGCCGTAACCAAGCTAAATATGACCCCTGTGCTCATTAATACAATGATGACAATGTTAATTATGGTCGTTTCGATCGAAAATCTCTCCTCTCTCAAGGAATTTCGCAAAAGCGGTCGTTCCGATAAAGGACAAGATGCTTAATAACAAGATGACTTCGAGAAAGAATTCTGTCTCGATGATTAAAGACAACAAAGCGATAATCGATACCAGTGCAATACCGATTGCATCGAGTGCTACGACACGGTCGGCAATTGTTGGACCTTTAACAAGTCGGAAAAGAAGGCCAGTAAAGCCTAGGCTAACAAGAATTAGCGAAACCCAGTAAAACGTCATCATGGGCGGCTCACCTCCAAAATCGCACGTTCGAATGTATCTTTAATGGAATTGACGGCATCTTCAATGTCATCAAAGTCTAGCGCGTGAATATATAGTCTTTTCTGGTCATCTGAAATACCGACTACAAGTGTCCCTGGCGTTAACGTGATTAACGCAGATAACAATGTAATTTCCCAGTCTTCTTTTAACTCAGTTTCTAATTCGAAAATAGCAGGCTTTAAATTCATCTTCGGTTTAATCACAATAAACAAAACCTGCATACTCGATTTGAATAATTCTTTAAGAAACAAGAAAAACAACGAAATTACTGCCCAAACTCTTGAAGTATAAAGCCGGTATGAAAAGAACCGGCGCATTAAAATAATGATACCAAGGCCAACTAGAAAACCAATCGCGAATCCTGATGGGCTAAAGGAAACGGTCATGAACATCCAGACAAAGGCCAAGAAGAAATTCAATAAAATTTGTAAAGCCATATGTCACCTACTCCTTTAAGACCGCATCAATATAGATGGATGGATTCAGCAGCACTTCACCCGCACCTGAAATAAGGGGCATGAAGAGTTCCGCACCGACCCCGAATACCACTGTCATGGCAACAAGGATGACCGTTGGAATAAACATTTGATTGAAAGTTGATTTTTTCAAAGGAACCGTTTCAACTGGCTGTCCCCAGAAAGCATAGACGAAGATACGAACAGAACTAAGTAGCACGATTAAGCTAGTTGCCAAGACGACAATACTACCCCAAAACTGCGGACCTTCAAATCCTCCTTGGATAATAAGTAGCTTTCCTGGGAACCCGCTAAGTGGGGGAATACCCGCTAAGCCAAAGGCAGTCAATAGATAAACCCACCCTAGAACCGGATAAGTTTTGATTAATCCGCCCATTTTGCGAAGATCTGTTGTACCAAATAATACAGCAATAATCCCAACTAAGAAAAACAATGCAGCTTTGATCATCATATCATGAATTAAATACATAATAGATCCATCAATGCCCGGTTGGTTTAATTGAGCAACTCCGAACAAAATAACTCCAACTGCAATAATAATATTGTAGATAATAATTTTTTTGACATCAAAGTAAGCAAGAGCACCAACACAACCAGCAAAAATTGTGAGAATCGCGATAATTCCTAGCAATTCATGAGTAAATCCAACATTCATCGTAAAGAACAATGTGTATGTACGCATGATCGCATAAACACCGACTTTCGTCAGCAACGCGCCAAACAGTGCAAGTATCGGAATCGGTGGTGCATAATACGATCCAGGTAACCAGAAATACAAAGGGAAGATAGCGGCTTTAAAACCGAAAACCACGAGGAACATGACGGCGATAACCGTTAAAATACCGGTTTCTTCAATTTGCGGAATCTTTACTGCCAAATCCGCCATATTCAATGTACCCGTAACCGAGTAAAGAAAAGCGACAGCGGCAACAAATAAAGCAGATGAAATGATATTCACAAGCAAGTATTTGATGGATTCACGTAACTGGGGCTTTTCGCCACCGTGGACGATCAATGTGTAAGAAGCCATTAACAACACTTCAACAAAAACGAATAAGTTGAAAATATCGCCTGTTGTAAAGGCACCGTTAACACCCACCATCAAAAAGAGTACTGCAGGATAGTAGTATGATTGTTCGCGTCTCAAACCAATAGTTGGGATGCTATAAAAAATAACAAGCAACACGAGAATGGATGCTGTGACAACTAGTAAAGCGGAAAGTGGATCCGACACCATGGAAATACCAAAAGGTGCAGGCCAGCTACCAAGTGTTACGGCTTGGACACCGTCTGTATTAACTTTTGCCAGAAGTACAAGAGCAGAAAGTAAAGCGGCTCCAGCTCCAACCACAGCTAACACGCGCTGAAGCTTTACGTTCTTCGGGAACATCATCAGGATAGCAGCAAAAAACAAAGGAATGATGATTGGAAACAAAAGTAAATTACTCATAGTCTTCAGTTCCTCTCAGCAAATTCATATTGTCGGTACCAAGCTCCTGATAAGACCGGTAGGCGAGCACTAAGAAAAATGATGTTACAGCAAAAGAAATGACAATCGCTGTCAATATCAATGCTTGAGGAAGAGGATCTGCGTAATCGCTGACACTCACTCCATGGGCTACAACAGGAGGAGAGTTTCCACCAAGTCCACCCATCGTTAATAGTAAAAGGTGAGCACCGTGGCTCAATAACCCTGTACCGATAATGATACGGATTAAGCTTTTTGAAAGCATTAAGTAAACAGCTGCCATAAAGAGAAACCCAATAGCAACCGACATAATTATTTCCATTATTCATCCTCTCCAATCGTTTGAATAATGGTCATCGTAACTCCAACAACAACCAAGTAAACTCCTGCGTCAAACAACATTGCTGAGTGCAGGGAAGTTTTACCGAAAAGCGGTAAATCAAAATAACCAAAAGCATGTGTGAAAAAAGGAACATCAAAGATAATTGCCCCAGATGCTGTTGCAAGAGCTATTAATAAACCAATAGCTGTCATCGTCACGTAATTGATAGGCAATATTTTTTTCACTGTTGAAATATCAAAAGATAGCATCAACAGCACAATGGCACTAGTAGTCAATAACCCGCCAACAAAGCCTCCACCGGGTGTATAATGTCCTGCAAAGAATATATGGACAGCAAACATCAAAATGATGAAGGTCACTACTTTTGTGGCCGTTTGAAGCATTACATCATTTGTTCTCATGCTGATCCTCCTTTTTCGTCAAGCGCAGTTTGATCATCGTGATAATACCAATACCTGTAATAGCCAATACAGCAATTTCAAACAATGTATCAAATCCGCGATAATCAACTAAAATGACATTGACGATATTTCCGCCGCCTGCTTCTTTATAAACCGTTTCTTTATAGAATTCGGAAATAGAAGGCATGGCTTTTTGTGACAGAGAAGACAAGGCAACCAAGGTTACTGTTACACCAACACCTATTGCAACAAGTGCGTTTCCAAACCTGAAGCGCATGCGTTCTTCTTTTCGGCTGATCTGTGGCAAATGATAAAACGCCAACAAGAACAAGGCAACAGAAATTGTTTCGATAACGAGTTGTGTTAAAGCCAAATCAGGCGCACGGAAAATAACAAAGAGCAAGGCAATTGAATAACCAACAGCACCAAGTGCAATAATTCCTGTGAGTCTAGACTTAGAGAAAAGAATCGTAAATGTGGAACCAACTAATGCGATCAAAATAACAATCTCATAAAATCCGACGGGTGCAAGATTCGTGAAATCTATAGCAAATGCATCCGTTAAGAATAGAGTTCCAAGAACAATGAAGATGACGAAACTAAACATATACACCAAATACGAACGGATAAAACCAGTCATGTAAATTCTTGAGAATCGGTTTGCACCGGTATCACTCAAAAACACCATATTGTCGTAAAGTGCATTTAATGATATAGCTTCTGGGAAGAGATCGTAACTCTTCTGCCATTTACGCAATGTCCAAAACATTAGGAATCCGATAGCGAAAATGCCAAGTGTCATAAAGAACTCAGGATTAAATCCGTGCCAGGCAGAAACATGGATCTTAATTTCTTCTGGTGAATCATAAAGGAACGGCTGCATAGCCAAAACGGCTGGTTTAACAAGCCAATCACCGATAAGATTCGGGATAAAGAAAATCACGACAACAAGTAGTGCTAAGAATACAGGTGAAATGAGCATACCAATAGGTGCTTCATGAGCAGGTTTTGGCAATTGATCTGGTTTATGTTCGCCCGCAAATGTGTGGAATACGAAATAGAAACTGTAAATAAACGTGAAAACAGATCCAAGCCATGCAACAACCGGGAACAAGATACCCCAAACGTCCATAGAAAACAAATCAAATTCTGTTAACGACAGCATCGCAGTCAAAAACATTTCCTTACTCAAAAATCCACCAAACGGAGGCAAACCTGCCATCGAAAATGCGCCAATCACAGCCACTGTAAAACTGATGGGCATCAAGCTCATCAAGCCACCGAGTTTGCGAATGTCTCGCGTACCGGTTTCGTGATCAACGATACCGGCAATCATAAACAAGCTGCCTTTAAATACGGCATGGTTGATCAAATGGAAAATTGCTGCAAACCCAGCATACTTAAAAGTTGTTTCGGCAATATTGTCGATATGGTAACCCGCAGCTGAAGCCCCGAGCAATGACATAATCAAGCCCAGTTGTGACACGGTTGAAAATGCCAAAATTCCTTTTAAGTCTTTTTGTTTTAAAGCGAAAAACGAACCCCAGAACATAGTGAATAGTCCGACACTTGCGACCAGCCACATCCACGTACCAGATATCGCAAAGATCGGTGTCAACCGAGCAACTAAGTACAATCCGGCTTTAACCATTGTCGCAGAGTGCAAATAGGCACTAACAGGAGTAGGCGCTTCCATTGCATCCGGTAACCAAATGTAAAACGGAAACTGTGCCGACTTTGTAAACGCACCGAACAACACTAAGACGAGCGCCCAAATAAAGAAGTCATGTGACACCAGTTCAGTTGCCTGCGGAATCAATTCGCGTATTGAATACGTACCACCCATAATACTTAGTAATACAAATCCCCCAAGCATCATCAATCCACCAAACACGGTAATCATCATTGATTTTAATGCACCAAAACGTGAGCGGTCACGCGTATACCAATAACCAATCAATAAGAATGACGAAATCGATGTCAATTCCCAAAATAAATAAAGAGTGATTAAGTGATCACTTTGGACAATACCAAGCATTGCCGTCATGAACATTAACAAGTAAACGTAAAAATTATGTAATTGTTCACGGTGTTTGTCCAAATAAAAAATGGAATATAGCACCACTAATGCGCCGATACCTGTAATCAGCAAAGTGAACAAGAGGCTCAGTCCATCGATATACGCGATGAATGCGATATCAAGCGAAGGAATCCATTGGAATTCAGACACTAAATTACCGCCATGAATTGTTGTAGGAAGCAATGAGACGTAGTAACTGAATAAAACGACAGGAATAATTAAAACAAACCAGCCAGTATGGATCTTTCCAACTTTCTTAAATAACAGCGGAACAAACAAGGCTGCCAGCAAAGGTAAAAAGATTAATAATACAAATGACAAATGAATCCTCCTTCCAGCATAAACGTGATGAGTTTCTAATTAGAAATTATAACGCAAATCGCGTGGTTTTGCACCGCTCATCAATTAATGCCATCAGATTCCATACACTTTTTATAATCTTTAGAAATAGGAAGAAACCCGATTAAAAAAAATTTTGGATTTCGAAAAAAAGCATAAAAAACCTGTAGACAACTCGAGTTGTCTACAGGTTTTTACGTATTCTTTAATTCTTGCTCAAGCAGTACGTCTTCAAAATCTTGCTGTGGTTTTGCAAGTGTTACACGAAGAAAGACAAAAGCAAAGATAAATAAAATACTCGTCACGATAAAGACAGAAGAAATACCGATAAATCCACTAACAATACCGCCGAAAACAGGACCAATAATATTCCCAAGAAAACGGAAACTCGTATTATAGCCCATAATTTCACCTTGAATCTCAATCGGCGCTTCTCGGCGCATTAATGCAGTAGTAGTTGGAATCATTCCACCAACTGCTACTCCGAAGAATAAGCGTAAAACAATTAATTGCCAAAGGTCAGTAACAAAAGCTTGAGGGATGATAAAGACAAATGCTAGTACGAGCAATAAACCAAGTACTTTTTCGTAGCCAACAGAATCACCCAAGCGTCCCCAACGCCGGGCAAACAGTAAATTACCAACACCGGTGGCACTAAATGTAACCCCTGCGAGAAACGCTACTTGAGCGCTGCCTGCTGTTAGTTCTGCTACGTACAGTGAAAGTAAAGGTTGGATGCTAAAGTTCCCAATTTGAATTAACGCTGTGATGATCATGACGTTAAGCATTAACCGGTGATTTAAAATGCCGTTAATAATAGTTTTCGGAGCGTACACATGTGCACCTTTTACTTTAACGCGTTTAATTTCTCGTAAACCAAATACAACAAACAAAGCAGCAATGGTGATAATGGTTGCAGTTATTAAGAACGTATACTTAAAACCAAAAGCATCAGCCATCAAACCTCCGAGAACTGGTCCAAATAATGTCCCTGAAACACTACCCATTTGAAGTGTCCCAAGCGTTTTTCCTGCGCTTTCTTTAGAAGTTTGTGAGCTAACAAAAGCTAAAGAAGTAGGGATAAATCCAGTAACCAAACCCATAAATAAGCGAATCATAAACAATCCTATAACAGAATCAGCTGTCCCCATCAAAAAAATACTGATAGCAATACCAAAACCATTAATGATTAGTATGGGCTTAAAGCCGTATTTGTCAGCAATACGTCCCCAAACGGGAGACATAATTAAAGCCGCAACAAAAGTTACACCAAATACTAAACCAGACCAGCGTTGTACATACTCATCCGAAAAATTGCCGAGCGACTCTATATAAAGAGATAAGAATGGCATAATCATCGTGGTACTGCCGGCAACAAGGAAGTTAGTGAACATAATGATAAAGAAATTCTTTTTTTGTGTATCCATATGGAACCCTTCTTTCTGAAAGGAGCAATTGTTCCTATTATATATTACTTCGTCACACGAAGAAAGAAATGAAAACTATCGATTTATTCGGAAAAGTAAGTTTGAAAGTTGTCTTATCTTGAGTTGAAAAAGCTGATTTTTAGTTTTCTGTATTTATGCTAAAATAAGGCGGGGTGAAAAAGATGAAAAAAACAATCATAGTACCAATTTTAGTGGCATTTTTACTTGGCGCATGTTCAGCTCAAGAAGAAGAAACTAAAACGGAAACAACGACAGAAAACAGTCAGGTTCAAGTAGAAGGCTATCCGCAGTTGTCACAAGAAGTTGCTGAAGATGAAGCGTTAGTTGAACTCAACACATCGATGGGAATGATGAAAATCAAACTATTTCCAGAGATAGCACCAAAGGCAGTTGAAAACTTTTTGACTCATGCAAAAGAAGGCTATTACGATGGGTTGACTTTCCACCGCGTTATTGAAAACTTCATGCTACAAACAGGAGACCCGACTGGCACGGGTGGGGGCGGCGAAAGTATTTACGGTGCACCTTTTGAAGATGAATTTAACGATCACCTTGTAAATATTCGAGGAGCTTTGTCTATGGCAAACGCAGGACCAGGAACAAATGGTAGCCAGTTTTTCATTGTCCAAGCGCCTGAAGTTACAGAAGATATGTTCAAAAAAGAGTATCCACAAGAACTTCGAGATGCTTATTTGGAACAAGGAGGTACGCCTTGGCTTGACGGAGGGCATACTGTTTTTGGTCAAGTAATAGAAGGGCTAGATGTAGTAGACGCTATCGCAGAGGTTGAAACAGTTAGTGAAAAGCCGGTAGAAGAGGTCACTATCGAATCTATCGAAATTCTTCAGCAATAAGATAAAAGGCTTGTAGGATGCTTTGCAGCTTTATTTTTACTTTATGTGCTATTATAGCCCTTAACGCTAGAGAAATGTTAGGTGAAACCGATGAGTATGAATGAAATGAACAGAAAAGCTGTTGAAATCATGAAATATTGGGATCCATTTGCTATAGGCTCCGAATCATATGGTCAGGAAATTGGTAATGTCATCATGCAATTACAAGTTGTTGACCATCCATCAGAACTGGCAAAAACCATTCAAACGAGTTATGAGTATTCATATGGGAAGTGGATTCCTTTAGAACAATGTGTAGACATTTCCTACAAATTAATCGCACTTAAATTTGAAGCAAAACACATCATTTAAAACAAAAAGAGCGTCCGGCAAATTTTTGCCGGACGCTCTTTTTTAATGGGTTTCTAAGATTACAAGCCATCCACTAAATTAGATGCAGGTACTTCTAAAGCGTTTGAAAGGATCATAATGTTCTGGGTTGAAGGAACTTCTTCACCACTTTCAAAAGCTTGAAGTCTAGCAATCCCAATGCGTGTTTTTAATGCAAGTTCGTCTAGTGATAAGTTGCGTTCTTCGCGAAGCGCTTTTAATTGTGCGTGTAACTCTTTATTCATATTCATGCACTCCTTCTCATATGAAACTTTCTTCTATAATACATATTAGCATGTAGAGAAACATTACGGTAGCTTTAAGTTATGGCGTTTTTCGGACTATTTAGATTAAAAAATAGCGATAAGACCACGGATAAAGACCACAAGAATAGCAGCTGGTGCTACATAGCGAACTAATACGCGCCAAATATCGACCCAAACTTTTTGTTGAGACAATTCATTATGTGCATCTTCTTTTGTTAACACATAGCCTGCAAATAATGCAGTAAACAATGCACCAAGAGGTAAGCCGATTCTACTTGTTAATGTGTCCATTAGATCAAAGAACGTCATTCCAAAGAAAACTTCTTGCGGCATTACACCGAAAGATAAGGCACTTGGAATTCCTACGATGAAAATCATTAAGCCGAAAATGATTGCGATACGACGACGACGGTCATATTTACTTTTAACGCCGATAGAAACCGCAATTTCCAACATAGAAATAGAAGATGTCAAGGTTGCAAACAGTAAAAGGACAAAGAAGATAATCATCAAAAATTGACCCATAAACAATTGGTCAAAAACGGCTGGTAAAATAATGAATACCAATCCAGGACCTTGGTCAGGTGTGTAGCCTAAAGCGAACACTGCTGGGAAGATAATTAACCCCGCCATAATTGAAATGATGATGTTCAACGACACAACGCTGACAGAAGAACGTGTTAAGTTTTCTGATTTTGATAAATAAGAGGCATAAGTGATCATTCCCGCAACACCTACGCTCAACGAGAAGAACGCTTGGCCAAGTGCAACTAAGGCAGTCTCGAAATTAAAGAAAGACCAATCAGGAACAAACATAAAACGTACGCCTTCCATAGCACCATCAAGTGTTAATGAACGAATCATTAGCACGACGAAGAAAATGAGTAAAGCTGGCATCATAATTTTGCTCGCACGCTCGATACCGCCCTTAATTCCCCCTGTTACTATCCAAACCGTTAGCCCCATAAACGCAGCTTGTGCAATTAGCACTTCCCATGGATTGGTGATGATACCAACAAACAAGTCGGCAAATTCACTGTCTTCTAAACCAGACAGCTGAAACAGAATTGAGCGGCCTAAGTATGATAATACCCAACCCCCAACAACGCTGTAAAAAGACAAAATTAAAAATGAAAAGAAAAATCCAGACCAGCCGATTAAATACCACGGTTTGTCGGGGGCTTGTTTTTTGAGGCCACTAACTGCATCTGCCTGACCTCTTCGGCCAATCACAAATTCAGCAAGTAAAACGGGCAAGCCGATTAACACAGTACTAAGGATAAACAGCAAGATAAAGACACTGCCGCCATTGGCACCGGTTTCATATGGAAATTTCCAAATCGCTCCTAAGCCGATAGCACTTCCTGCTGCCGCTAATATAAATCCAAACTTAGAGCTCCATTGGTCACGTGTTTTCAAACTCATCACTCCTATTTCTTATAGATTTCCTCATTTTACACGAGCAGCACTAAAAAAAATAGCAGTTTTTGAAACGTTCTTCTACTAGAATCGTATTATGATTTATTGACCAAAAAAAAGTGATTATTCCAACGGGAAGGAGTGGAAGCATGTCTTTAACGAAAGATGACTATAACAATGCCCCAAAAGGCGATAATGCAGCATTCAGTAAATGGATTGACTATAAATTACCGAGCTTCGGTCGACTTGCCTTTCAATTAGGCGTGCCTGTAAGAGAGTTACCGGAATTTCAACGACTTTGTCTATTACAATTTCAAAAAGAGCTTCATCAAATTGAGGAAAATCAAGCAGAAGTTCGATTGTCTCAATTAATGGTTGACCAGCTATACCAACGAGACTTCCAAGTTGAAAACAGTGAAGAACCCAATGTTCTTGGTTTTAAAGAAGACAATGACTTGCATAGGGAGCTGCAAAATCTAGAAATAGATCAACGAATTTCTATTGTGTTTATTCATTTCCATCACTATTCGTTAACAACTACTTGTCTCATCATAGAAAAAACTGAACAACAAATAGAAGAGTTGATAACTGTAGGAATGCAAACCATTCAAGAAAAACTCAATTTAAACCAAGCGCAACAGAAGCAACGATTTTCGATGCTCGAGAAATCCTATCACCGGTTTATGCCTCCTTTGCCACTTGAGAAAGAAGTTCCTACCTCATTGGAGCAAGAGGTCTCTAAAAGCTCGGAATTCAGTCCTGTTCCACAACCTATTCGAAAGAAAACAAGTTTTATGCTAGGAGCGGCCTTTATTTTTTTAGCCACGGTTGTCGGTGCAAGCTTTGCCATGAATGAGCAACCGATTGAATCTGGAAAATCCACTGAACAACAGCAACCGGAAACAATTACAGATGAAAAATTGGCAGAATGGCGAGAGCAATACGAGGATATTAAAAAAACATCCCCCGGCCGTTTAGGGATTTCAGCTGAACAATATGAAAAACTCGACTATGTAGAACGAGCTGATGAGGAAATGGAGCTTGTTTTTAGTAAGGAAAAAGTTAACTCCTTAAAAAACAATCCTCTTGAGATGGAAGCGACAGTTAATCGTCTGTTTAGAAAAATTGAAACGCCACAAGGAATGGTCAAATCTTTATCCAGTCACGATATGTTATCTTCTGAAACAGAGGAATTTTTATTGCTATATACCTCAAAAACAGATGAGTTACGAGACTTTGTGGACAAACTATTGATAAAATACCAATCTGAATTAGAGGGAATAGAAGTCATGGAGCAATTATCTACAGAAAAGCTAATGGCTCAATCTCACAATTATCCTGATGAGTTGCAGTTAGTTGTAAGAGCTATGCCTGAATACAATCTAACAGTCATCGTTCATCCTAATAAGGAACGGTTCAGAGCAGTAAGGAGCGTTGATCTACTTTTTGGACAACAACTGATTAACAGCGATCCTTACGCTTCACAGTATTTAAGTTGGTTGGGAGGAGACCCTTTTTTAGATGATAGTGGGTTTTTATGGGGCTTAGAGCAAATCACAGAACAGCTTTTATCAATGGAGCAAGCTTTGTTACAGGAAGAGACAGATACTTCCTTATACGATGGAATAGATATCGCTTATCAGCAGATCTTTTGGCAACTTGTTAAAGGTAATGAAAATACGGCAATCTTTGATAAAAACGGCACAGTCAAATTAGAGTACCAAAATGCTTGGAACCGTATCGCTTCGTCCAATCCAATGGCTTATATCATGTTACCTATTTTAGATGAAATGGAAGCTAGTGGTTGGACTACTTCAAAATCCTATGAGCAATTGGAATTTCATCATCTATCAGATGCAGTAGATATGGAAAAGTCAGGAGAACTTGCTACTAAATTACCCAACGGTGATTTAATGATTGAAGATGCATTAGTGGATATGAAAGATTTCGATTATAGCCGAATCAAGGACTTATACAACTCGTTTAAAACAAGTCATGATTTGCAATTGTTAGCAGGGGTACCACCTTTGGATGTGCTATTTATGTATCATTATGCCAATGAAATCGAGGACTCAGAGACACAATGGTATTTGTTAGCAGAAAGTCCATTAAAGCCGACACTCAAAGTCTATCAACAACAGTGGAGACAAATTCCCAAAATTACCGAAAAAGCAAGATGGGTCGAATTGTCTGCTGAATCAACTAAGCAACGTATAAAAGAAAAAATTTATATTTATCCTCACGTCGATATGGAAGATTATGAAGAAAAATTGGACTTAATGTTAGTTACAGAAAAAAATCACATTTGGCAAATCGACTACAGACATTTCGAACATCGTGATTTACGTGGTGGAGATCAGAAGTTTAAACAGCAAGTTGAGTCTATGTACAAAGCGTTTGCTACAAGCCATGAACAGCGATATTTAGAAAATGCAAAACCGAGTGAAATAGCGGGACTCTTTTTTAAAGCTATTGAAGAGGCAGATATTCCAACTGCGAAACAATTAATGCCAGGACTCGACATAGCAGACGAAGAATTTCTGGCTTTTTCTGAGATGTACAATCTCCTTCCGCTTTCCGAATTGGTAGAACTAACATTCAAGTCACATTTTACGTCTTTTGTTTCTTCAGGGTATGATGGGTCTATAGAAACTAAATATAAATTGGGTACTTCTGAAAGTACGCACGAACAGTATTTCTATATGGACAAAACGGAAAAAGGATGGCGAATGAGAAATATATATAAATACTAGTTTTACTCTCAGCCCATAGTTGTGCTATAATATACAGATGCCAACAGGTGTATAGGATAATTAGATATGACTAGGAGCGGGTAAACATGACAAAAACATACCAAACAGGCGATACGGTTTCAGGAAAAGTTACAGGAATCCAGCCATACGGCGCATTCGTAGCTTTAGACGATCAAACACAAGGATTGGTCCACATCTCAGAAATCACTCACGGTTACGTGAAAGAAGTTAGCGAGTATTTGGAAGTTGGACAAGAAGTTGACGTAAAAGTATTGGAAGTTGATACAAAATCTAAAAAAATCAGCTTATCAATCCGCGCACTTCAAGAGCAGCCAGTAGCAGCTCAAAAAACTGAAAAACCAAAACAATCTCTTCAGTCACATGTAAACGAAAGTGATTCTGAAGGATTTAACTCTTTGAAAGAAAAAATGCAAGAGTGGATCAAACGTTCTGGACAGTAAGAAAGTAAAAAACGAAGCGTAGACATTATGTCTGCGCTTCGTTTTTTTTGATTTTTCGTAAACGGTATTGAAGGTTTTGTCGGCTCATGCCAAGAGCAGCAGCTGCTTTTGTAACATTGCCATGATGTAAATCCATCGCTTTTTGCAAATAATACATTTCAGCTTCAAACAAATATTCTTCAAGTGGCAATAACTCCGTAGTAGACTGAACGATAAAATCTTCAGGTTTTTGTGCCCCGTTCAAATGATTCTTCAACATGAAATGATGAGGCAGCATATCTGCTGTTACAATTTCTTGTGTTGTTAACATCGAAGTGATTTCGTCTAATAGCAACTCCAATTCTTTTAAATTCCCTGGCCAGTCATAGTCATGCAGCCGCTCTGCGACTTCTTTGTCTAGGCCATGTACAACCGAACCTACCATCATCCGGTGACGGGAAAAATAATCATTCACAAATGGCAGAATATCTTCTTTACGCAGACGAAGTGGCTCTACTTTTATCGTCATAGAGGAGAAGAAATAGTAAAGGTCTTTCAGCAATTTATGTGACGTGATTAACTCGACCGGATCTTCACCAACACTAGCGATAAAATACGTATTTCCACGCGAACGTTCTTCCACCATCTCTAGTAATTGTTCCTGCAAAGGCAAAGGCAACAAATCGATTCGTTCACAATAAATGGTACCTTCATCAATTTGCTTAATGTCTTCGCCAAGTTGATCGATAATCGACCCATCGGTGCCATGGCAATAAAGCGTGTGCATAGGTCTTTCAGGAGATTGCGCCCAATGAATCGCTTCTGCAATTAATTCCTTTCCAGTGCCAGATTCACCTACTAACAGTACCGGCAAGTTCGCAATCGCTGCTTTTTCCGCAGTGTTAATCACTTTCTTCATGCTTGTGGATACGGCAGAAATTGTTGAAAAGGTAATGGGCTCGTCGTATTTTTTTAGTGGTTGATATATTACTTTTTCAAGTGTCGTGACATCGCGTGATAATTCAATTGCACCAATTAGCTTTTTTTTATCGAATACCGGATAGGTATCGTTGATTGTTGTAATTTCTTGGCCTTTGCGGTTCCAATAAGTTTGTTTGACATTGAAAACAGGAACTTTACTTTGAAGTACTTGTAGCATCGTACTCTCCTGTTGGTCAAAACGAAACAATTCTAGAAGCGAACGGTCCGCAAGTTCCTCAAAATCGAATCCTTCAATTTCACGCATTTTTTTATTGTATAAAATGGTTTTTCCTTTTGTATCTATGGCGTGAATCCCAATAGCCACGTGCTCTCCAGCAAATTTATAGAACGGTGATAAATCGATATCTTCCGGCTTCAAAACGCTCACTCCAAAATTATTTTGATTTTTTAAACGAAAAGACTTGAATTATGCAACAATCTTTTGCATTATTATAAGTGGAAACAGTTTGAAAGTGCAAATTTTTTTTGCGCTCACTTAAAATTCAAGGAGGATTTACATGATTCCCTACAAACACGAACCATTCACAGATTTCTCGGTTGACAAAAACCGCACAGATTACCTTGAGGGCTTGAAAACAGTTGAAGCTTACCTTGGACAAGATTACCCGTTAATTATTGGTGGAGAACGAATCACTACTGAAGATAAAATTATTTCTTTCAACCCTGCTAACAAAGAAGAATTGGTTGGACGAGTTTCTAAATCAAACAAAGAATTAGCTGAAAAAGCAATGCAATCAGCTGATGAAGCTTTTAAAACGTGGAAAAAAGTAAAACCTGAAGTTCGCGCGGATGTATTACTTAGAGCATCTGCAATTATTCGTCGTCGTAAATACGAATTCTCAGCACTATTGACAAAAGAAGCAGGTAAGCCTTGGAGCGAGGCGGATGCTGATACAGCTGAAGCAATTGATTTCTTGGAATACTATGCGCGCCAAATGCTACGTCTTAAAGACGGTATGCCAGTAGAGAGCCGTCCGGGCGAAGATAACCGTTACGACTATATTCCATTAGGCGTAGGTGTTGTTATCTCACCTTGGAACTTTGCTTTTGCTATTATGGCTGGAACTACAGCAGCAGCAATGGTAGCAGGAAACACGGTTCTGTTGAAGCCAGCTTCAACAACTCCGATCGTAGCTTACAAGTTCATTGAAGTTCTTGAAGAAGCGGGCATGCCAGCTGGTGTTGTTAACTTTATTCCTGGACCTGGATCTGAAGTAGGGGACTACTTAGTAGATCACCCGAATACTCGCTTTATCTCATTTACCGGTTCAAAAGAAGTCGGTTTGCGCATTGCGGAACGTTCTTCGAAAGTGAACAAAGGGCAATTGTGGATGAAACGCTTAATCGCTGAAATGGGCGGAAAAAACACTATGGTCGTGGACAAAGATGCCGACCTTGAGCTTGCAGCACAATCAATTGTGAAATCAGCATTTGGTTTTAGTGGACAAAAATGTTCAGCCGGATCTCGTGCGGTAATTGTTGAAGATGTGTACGATACAGTTCTTGACCGTGTTATCGAATTAACAAAAGAATTGACAATTGGCGACCCGACAGAACTTTCAAATTACATGGGGCCAGTTATTGATGGCAACTCATACGACAAAATCATGAGCTACATTGAAATTGGTAAAGAAGAAGGACGCTTAGTTGCTGGTGGAGACGGAGATAACTCTAAAGGATTCTTCGTAAACCCAACTGTCTTTGCTGACCTTGATCCGCAAGCTCGCATTATGCAAGAAGAAATCTTTGGTCCAGTTGTCGGATTAATGAAAGCTAAAGATTTTGACCATGCACTAGAAATTGCAAACAATACAGAATACGGTTTGACTGGCGCAGTTATCACAAACAACCGCGTAAACCTTGAAAAAGCTCGTGAAGATTTCCATGTTGGTAACTTATACTTCAACCGTGGCTGCACAGGCGCAATCGTTGGGTATCAGTCATTCGGTGGTTTCAATATGTCTGGAACTGACTCAAAAGCAGGCGGACCAGATTATATCGTTCTTCACATGCAAGCAAAAACTACTTCTGAGATGTATTAATCTATCACTAAATGGTATAATAATTCATTAAAAGGCAGACTAAGGTCTGCCTTTTTTAAAAAGAGGAGGAATTTAAATGACACAAACACAAACAATTATTGAACAAACAGAAAAATTTGGTGCGAATAACTACCATCCACTTCCAATCGTCATTACAGAAGCAGAAGGTGTTTGGGTAAAAGATCCAGAAGGCAATAAATTCATGGACATGTTGTCAGCTTATTCAGCTGTTAACCAAGGTCACCGTCACCCGAAAATTATTCAAGCATTAAAAGATCAAGCAGACCGTGTGACATTAACGTCACGAGCTTTCCATAACGATAAGTTAGCTCCTTGGTACCAATTGATTTGCGATATTTCAGGTAAAGAAATGGCATTACCGATGAATACGGGTGCTGAAGCAGTTGAGACCGCTTTCAAAGCTGCACGTCGTTGGGCTTATGATGTAAAAGGTGTTGCTGAAAATCAAGCAGAAGTTATCGCTTGCGACGGAAACTTCCACGGTCGTACAATGACAGCTGTTTCATTATCATCAGACCCTGAATACCGTAGAGGCTTTGGTCCAATGCTTCCAGGGATTAACTTAATTCCTTTTGGTGATTTAGAAGCATTGAAAAATGCGATCACACCAAACACAGCGGCATTTTTAATTGAACCAATTCAAGGAGAAGCAGGAATCATTATGCCTCCTGAAGGATTCTTAAAAGCAGCAAGAGAGCTTTGCCGCGAAAATAACGTACTATTCATTGCGGATGAAATCCAATGTGGACTTGCGCGTACAGGTAAAATGTTTGCTTGCGAATGGGAAGATGTAAACCCGGATATGTACATTTTAGGAAAAGCACTTGGCGGAGGAGTATTCCCGATTTCATGTGTAGTTGCTGATAAAGACATTCTTGGCGTATTCAACCCCGGTTCACACGGTTCAACTTTTGGCGGAAATCCACTTGCTTGTGCAGTATCAGTTGCTTCATTAGAAGTGTTGCTTGATGAAAAATTATCAGAACGCTCTCAAGAACTAGGTGAATATTTCATGAGTAAATTGCGTGAAATCAAACACCCTTCTGTAAAAGAAGTTAGAGGCCGTGGATTGTTCATCGGTATGGAGTTAACAGAAGCAGCAAGACCGTATTGTGAACAATTAAAAGAACTGGGCCTATTGTGCAAAGAAACACACGATACGGTTATCCGCTTTGCTCCACCATTAATCATTACAAAAGAAGAATTGGATTGGGCGATTGAACGCATCCAAAAAGTATTCGCTAATTAATTTCTACATGGCAAATAAATCTTCAAATGTGTTACACTAGTTGCTGAGTAAATACTAAATATAAAGAGGCGAATTAATACAATGGCTGAAAACTTGAACTTGTTGACGTCTACGCAGAATGTTATTAAAACTGCACTAGATAAGCTTGGATACGAAGATGCGATGTACGAGCTTTTAAAAGAACCAATGAGAATGTTAGAAGTGCGCATTCCAATCCGTATGGATGATGGCAAAACAAAAGTCTTTACAGGATTCCGTGCACAACACAGTGATGCGGTGGGTCCAACAAAAGGTGGAGTTCGTTTCCACCCGGATGTAAACCGTGAAGAAGTAATTGCGTTATCAATGTGGATGACATTAAAATGTGGAATTGTAGAATTACCTTACGGCGGTGCAAAAGGTGGGATCATTTGTGATCCTCGCGAAATGTCGATGCACGAAATCGAGAAATTGAGTCGTGGATACGTCCGCGCAATTAGTCAATTTGTTGGACCAAACAAAGACATTCCAGCACCAGATGTATTCACCAACTCACAAATCATGGCTTGGATGTACGATGAATACAGCAAAATTGATGAATTCAATTCGCCTGGCTTTATTACAGGTAAGCCAATTGTACTAGGTGGATCTCAAGGTCGCGACAAAGCAACTGCTCAAGGTGTAACCATTTGTATTAATGAAGCAGCAAAAAAACGTGGCTTGGATATGCAAGGTGCGCGGGTTGTTATTCAAGGTTTCGGGAATGCAGGAAGTTTCCTTGCGAAATTCCTTCATGACGCTGGTGCAAAAGTCGTTGGAATTTCAGATGCATACGGTGCTCTTCATGACCCAGATGGTTTGGATATCGATTATTTACTAGATCGTCGTGATAGTTTCGGAACAGTTACTACATTGTTTGATAACACCATTACAAATAAAGAATTATTTGAATTGGATTGCGACATTTTAGTACCGGCAGCTATCGCAAATCAAATCACTGAAGAAAATGCTAATAACATTAAAGCTTCTATTGTAGTTGAGGCAGCTAACGGCCCAACAACTGCAGAAGCAACGAAGATGCTAACAGATCGCGGGATCCTTTTAGTGCCTGACGTTCTAGCGAGCTCTGGTGGAGTTACAGTTTCTTACTTCGAGTGGGTACAAAATAACCAAGGTTATTACTGGACACAAGAAGAAGTGGACGAAAAACTCAACAAAAAATTAGTAGATGCATTTGAAAACGTATATAACGTTGCGACTACACGCAATATCGACATGCGTTTAGCAGCTTATATGGTCGGCGCTCGTAGAACTGCAGAAGCTTCACGCTTCCGTGGATGGGTTTAAGACACAAAGATAACCGCCTGGATTTTTTTCCGGGCGGTTTTTTGAATTCAATCTTTTGCAATTTGCTTAACGTAACTTCATAATAAAATTTGAATAGAGGAGGATGATTGGATTGAACGCATTTTCATTTTACAACCCAGTAAAACTTATTTTTGGTAAGGGGCAGTTACAAGCTGCTAAAGAAGAGTTGCCGAAATACGGTAAAAAAGTGTTACTTGTATACGGTGGAGGCAGCATTAAAAAGAACGGCCTTTACGATGAAGTTACTCAAATGCTATCGGAAGCAGGACTTGAAGTTTTCGAATTAGCTGGAGTAGAACCAAATCCAAGAATTTCGACTGCTAAAAAAGGCATTGAAATTTGTAAAACAGAAGGTATTGATGTGTTATTAGCAGTAGGTGGCGGTTCGGTAATTGATTGCACAAAACTCATCGCTTCTGGTGCAAAATACGATGGCGATGCATGGGATCTAGTTTCTCGTAAAGCACAGCCTGAAGATGCACTTCCTTTTGGAACAGTGTTAACAATTGCTGCAACTGGATCAGAAATGAATGCAGGATCAGTAATTACAAACGAAGAAACACAAGAAAAATATGGTTGGGGAAGCCCGTTATCATTCCCGAAATTCTCTATCCTAGATCCAACGTATACATTATCTGTACCAGAGAATCATACGGTTTACGGAATTGTGGATATGATGTCTCATATTTTCGAACAATACTTTAATGATGCAACGAGCACGCCAGTTCAAGACCGGATGTGTGAAGGTGTCTTAAAAGCAGTAATCGAAACAGCACCAAAATTGATGGATGATCTTCAGAGCTATGAACACCGTGAAACAATTATGTTCGCAGGAACAATGGCGTTGAACAAATTCCTTGAAATGGGCTACAGAGGAGACTGGGGTTCGCATAACATTGAACACGCAGTATCAGCAGTTTATGACATTCCACATGCTGGCGGATTAGCAATTCTATTCCCGCAATGGATGCGTCATAACGTAAAAGTAAATCCTTCTCGTTTTGCTCAAATGGCCGTTCGCGTATTTGATGTAAACCCAGAAGGTAAGTCAGAAGAAGATATCGCTTATGAAGGTATCGATCGCTTGTCAGCGTTCTGGACTTCATTAGGAGCACCAACTCGTTTAGACTACTACGATATCGATGATTCAAAAATCGATTCGATGGTTGAAAAAGCAATGGTCTACGGTGAATTCGGTAACTTTGCAAAATTAAAAGGTGAAGACGTAAAAGAAATTTTGCAAGCTTCATTATAAAAATAAGGCTCAGCGCTTAGCGCTGAGCCTTTTATTAATTTTTATGAAGTTGTTCTGGGCGTTTACTCAAATGTTTCCAATGTGTTTCGCCATCATCTGCATCAAGAGAAACAATGACGTCATCGACACTCGGTTGACTCAGAATAATTTCTGCTAAACGCTCTTGTAAGGCATCAGCTTGGACAATATTTAAATGTGGGTCGACTTCGATTTTGGTTTCAACATGAAGGAATTCTCCTTCTTTCACAACTTCTAACTCACGAATGTCTCGCACATCTGGATGATCACTTAATAGATGAGCAATATGATTAACCATTTGTTCATCTGTTTCACCAATTGCTCCACGCGCATTATCCATGAAGACTTTACCGACAACATACAGCATCATAAGACCAATTGCGATAGATGCAGCACCTTCAACTTCTAGGAAGCCTGTGTAATGTGCAATCAATACAGCGATCAATGCTAAAATACCACCTGCAGTGGCTACTAAATCTTCCAGAAATACTAATTTCGTTGCAGGCTTCGCGCGATTTAAATGCGCAAAGCTAGTTGTAAGAGGTGCCATGGCTCCGCCTTCTACACCCGCCTCATGTAAAATTTCTTTGCCTGCTTTATATAGAACAAAAAATTCAAGAAGAATAGCGATAGATAATACCACGACACTTATGATGAATCCTTCCGCTTCAACTGGATCAGTTAATTGATGCCAACCTTCAATGATTGTTTCATAAGCCATAACTCCAACGATTAGTACCGCACCTAAGAGTACGATATTTAATAAGCGTCCAAAGCCATTTGGAAATCTTTTTGTCGGTGCTTTCTTTGAGAGAGCCGAACCGATAAAAACAAAATATTGATTGGCTGCATCTCCGATAGAGTGCATCGTTTCAGCAAACATGGCGACGTTCCCTGTGAAAAAGAATGCCACACCTTTCATAATGGCGATAAACGTATTAATGATTGCTGCCGTCAATGACGGCTTGTTGCCTTTTTTCAGTAAACCAAAAAACTCCTTCATATAACTCCTCCTCAATTAAATCAATTCAATTTCAACTTCCTTTACTTTTTCCATATCCGATAATTCTTGATAAAGATCAATGGTATCTTTGTCATGAGAAACAGACATGCGTATTGCCAACTCATGAAAAGAAAAAGAACTTTCTTTATCTGAGTGGGTAATGGATAAACTTTCAACAATAGATCCTCCAGCTTTTAATTCATCTAACACCTCCCGAATAGCCGAACGTTCAGTAACAACCACTTTAATGTTGGCTTCGACCATTTTTAGCCGGGTAGGTCCAAATTTAAAAAGAAGGGGAGGTAACACTTCTATAGCAAAAAGAACAATCAGTACCGCTGTAACCGCCTCAATATAAAAACCTGCTGCAACAGCAATACCAATTCCGCCGGCCCCCCAAATCATAGCAGCGGTCGTCAAACCTGAAATCGAATCGTTGCCGCGCTTCAAAATGACGCCGGCTCCTAAAAACCCGATGCCAGAAACAATCTGTGAGGCTAAACGAAGTGGGTCCATTGTGATATTAACATTATCATATTCACTGCCTTGTGCAATATAGGCAGATTCAATTGAGATAATGGTTATTAAACAACTAAACGTAGAGATAACGATACTGGTCTTTAAGCCAACAGGTTTTCGTTTTAATTCTCTTTCCAATCCAATAACTAAACTTAGTAGAGCAGCTATAAGAAGTTTAAAGAAAGTTTCTAATGAAGAAACTTCCAATGCGCTGAAAAATTCCATGAGGAAAACCTCCAATTCCATTATCTTATATTGATTCTGAATATAGAAAGTGGCACACTTATTTAGTAGTTGTCGGTTAAGAAAGATTAGAAGAAGAGGTGCGGACATGGAAAGACCGGCTATTCATCCATATATACCTATCATGATAGGCGTTTTCTCGGTAGCGTTGTCAGCAATTTTTGTGAAGATGACAGTTGCGGATTCTGGAGTAACGGCTTTTTATCGCATGTTATTCTCCGTATTGATCATGAGTCCAGTCTTCTTACTAAAATATACCCACGAAATCAAAAAGTTAAGCAAGAGAGATTGGGGCTTTGCATCGATAGCGGGTGTATTTTTAGCGTTTCACTTCATTTTATGGTTTGAGTCGCTTAATTATACGTCAGTAGCCAGTTCAACTGTGCTTGTAACATTGCAACCATTATTCGCTTTTGCAGGTACGTATTTCTTTTTCAAAGAGAAACTCTCTATTAAAACACTTGTCTCTGGAGCAATTGCAATATTAGGTAGCGTATTAATTGGCTATGGTGATTTTCAAGTAAGTGGAAGTGCTCTTTATGGAGATTTATTAGCCTTAATTGCTTGTGCGTTAATTACAGCTTATTTGTTATTTGGGCAAGATGTTCGGAAGAGATTATCGTTGGTTACCTATACTTTTGTAGTTTATAGCATAAGCACAATAACATTATTCTTCTATATTGTATTAAAAGGAGAATCATTCGGACCTTATCCGGCTTCCGAGTGGATGTGGTTTTTACTCTTAGCGATCATTCCAAACTTGCTAGGGCACACATTATTCAACTGGGCTTTAAAATGGGTAAGTACAAATGTTATTTCGATTGCAATTCTTTTTGAGCCAATAGGTGCTGCTATACTTGCTTATTTCATACTTGGAGAATATTTAACCGTTTCTCAAATTGTGGGTGGAAGTGTAGTGTTGGCGGGGATTATGTTGTTTGTTACAGACTACAGGAAAATTAAAAAATACTTTTTTAAAATAAACGCTTGATTTTTCGCGCGTGGCGGTTTATATTTATATATGTCCTTAAGACAACTCGTAAAAATATTTTGAAATAGTATTGACAACGAGATTGAAAAAGGATATATTGATAAAGTCGCCAATGAGCGCGGCAAACAAATAGAAACACCTTGAACCTTGAAAACTGAACAGCAAAACGTCAACAAACA
>NZ_JAKVTG010000018.1 GCF_022489025.1 Planococcus halocryophilus
TACGATTCGCTTTGATCTGCGTAATGCTGATCAGTAAGTTTTGCGCGGGCCGTTTTGCGCGACCGTTGCTATTTGTTGACGTTTTGCTGTTCAGTTTTCAAGGTTCAAATTGTTGATGTTGTGTGCCGCCGTTTTGTTTATGTTGTTCGTTGTTGCTTGGCGACTTTTACTATATTAAAGCATGTTTATATTCCTGTCAACACTTTCGTGAAAGTTTTTCTCGAAAACCTCTTTTCCCTTCTGTATTCCGATTTCCCCAACCCTACCGAAAGTTCTCCACCCCTACAGCCGCCTGACTTCTCTTAAGAACAAGATAACTTTTAAAAAAACAAAAAATCATCTGTCCACTTCGCTAAAACTAGTGGTCAGATGATTTTCCCAAAAAACTTTCCTATGCTTTTACTTTTCTTGCGGCGCGGCGCTCTTCTAGTTTTTGACGATCCACATCCGACTGTGCGTTGTATTTCGGCAATATCAAAAGCTGATAAGCATTTACCGCTAAGAATGGAAATAGTAATAACGTAACCCAGCTGTCAATATTCCCTGCTTCTACCATTAACGCAGGAAGCCATTCTACTGTTGTTATTACAATCATAAAGAACAACGCAGAAATAAACGTTTCCTTGTTTGTCCATTTCGCTTTAACATAAGCTGTCACAACTCCAGTAACGATTAGAATCGTCAATAGAATTCCATATAACCAAACTTGCTCTGCTGTTTGCGCATTAGGAGCAAAGCGGAATAAAATTAAATCCGCAATAACCACTACAATAATTAAAACTTGCACCCAGTTCCACAAGCGCAACGTGCGGAAAATGTTCATCCCGATTTGGTGGACCGTTAAGTAAGCAAAGAAACAGAGTTGGCTAATGATACTCATCGTTAAACCGATAATGACTAGCCAAACAAATCCCGCTAAAAATTCTCCCCATTGTCCATTACTAAATGGTTCTGCAAATATATCTTCCCAGCGAACGAATAATCCAAGTACCCCTGTTACAATTCCACCTATTAAAAGAGCTTTAAAGAAAAACTTAACCCAGTTTCGTATTGTCAATTGAATGCCTCCGTTATTTAAAGTTCTTTTAAGATTGTACCAACCGGCTATTGAAAAATCCATTCACTGTAACCGATAGATTGTGAACAAACCTCGAATATCAAAGCTTTGTTACTGAATCGCCACATCCTATATTTACTCACTTAAAAATAAAAGCCCGGAAACCAATAGAGGCTTCCGGGCTGTTCAAGCTTTTATTTTTTATCAGCAAATTGTTTAATCACTTGATTTGCGATGTCTTCATAAATTTTCCCTGTCGGATGATCTTCTAGGTAGACCGATGGAGCAAAGTCTTCTTCGTTCCAGTCAGGCTGTCCCATTGGAATCTGTCCGAGTAGCGGTGTACGTAATTCTTCTGAAAGTTTTGGTCCGCCTCCTTGACCAAAGAGGTATTCTCTCTTACCAGTCTCTGCGCTCTCAAACCATGACATGTTTTCGATAACACCCAATACTTCATGGTCGGTTTGAATTGCCATCGCTCCAGCACGTGCTGCGACGAATGCTGCAGTCGGGTGCGGTGTCGTGATAACGATTTCTTTAGAAGCCGGCAGCATTTGGTGAATGTCGAGTGCGACATCTCCTGTGCCCGGTGGTAAGTCCAATAGAAGGTAATCCAATTCTCCCCATTCTACATCGCGGAAGAATTGATCCAATACTTTCCCAAGCATTGGTCCACGCCATACAACTGGCATATTGTCTTCTACGAAAAAGCCCATCGAAATAACTTTTACGCCGAATCGCTCAACCGGAATAATCGTTTGGCCGCGAACAACTGGTGATTTATCAATCCCCATCATATCCGGCACACTAAATCCGTAGATATCCGCATCGATCAATCCCACTTTTTTACCGAGACGCGCTAACGCAACCGCTAAGTTGACAGACACGGTTGATTTACCAACGCCGCCTTTACCACTAGCGATCGAAATAAATTCTACTTTGTTTAATGGAGACAATAAATCTTGTGCTTCTGATTCGTTCGCCGTTCCGCGGAACTTCGCTAACGCTTCAGGGGGAAGCTCTTCAAAACGGATACCAACAGATCCCGCTCCTGCTCCTTTTAATACCTCGACAACTTTCATCTGAAGTTGCATTTGTTCTGGTGTATTCGTTTTGGCAATTGCCACTTTCACACTGACGTGTTTTTTCTCTTCTTTGATTGTTACAGACGTAATACCGTCTGTTTCCGTTAACGATCTATGTAAAAACGGATCTTCTAATGTTCCGAGTAATTCGCGTACTTGTTCTTCAGTTAACATATCGATACACTCCCTATCAATTTTGCTCAACATAAAGTATAGCACAGCAAATACTATTTTTAATCTATTCAGCCTTATAAGAATAGAGCATTAATTGCTCTCTGATTTGAAAACCTATTTCCATTTCTACATTCAAATAAATCGAAAAAACCTCAATAAAAAAAGCACTTCCCGAATTTCTTCGGAAAGTGCTTTGTAAACGAAAATCGAAATTAACGTTTTGAGAACTGAGGTGCACGACGTGCTGATTTAAGACCTGGTTTCTTACGTTCTTTCATACGTGGGTCACGTGTTAACAACCCAGCAGATTTCAACGCAGGACGGAATGCAGGGTCTACAGTTAGTAGAGCGCGTGCGATACCGTGACGGATTGCTCCGGCTTGGCCTGTGAATCCACCACCGTTTACGTTTACTAGGATGTTGTAGCTTCCTAGAGTTTCCGTAGCAACTAGTGGCTGTTTGATGATTTGTTGTAATGTTTCGTAAGGAACGTAGTCTGCTACGTCACGGTTGTTAATTGTAATTGTGCCGTCACCCGGTACTAAACGTACGCGAGCTGTTGAGTTTTTACGACGACCTGTGCCAATATATTGAACTTGTGCCAAAGGTGTATCCTCCTCTTATTTACTAATTATTAACCGCGAAGCTGGTAAGTTTCCGGTTGTTGTGCTTGATGGTTATGTTCAGAGCCAGCATAGACATGTAGCTTTTTGAACGTTTGACGACCTAAAGAGTTTTTAGGAAGCATCCCTTTAATAGCCAATTCAAGCATTTTTGTTGGGTATTTTGTGCGCATTTCAAGTGCAGTACGTTGTTTCAATCCACCCGTGTATTGTGTGTGACGGTAGTAGATTTTGTCAGTAAGTTTTTTACCTGTAAGGTGAATCTTTTCAGCGTTGATGATGATTACGTGATCACCAGTGTCAACGTTTGGTGTGAATGTTGGTTTGTATTTTCCACGTAAGATTGAAGCGACTTCAGAAGCTAAACGTCCAAGAGTTTGCCCTTCTGCATCGACAACCAACCATTTACGCTCTACTTCGTGACCTTTAGCCATGAATGTTGTACGCATGTATATTGTCCTCCTAATAAATCGTCTCTTTTTAATATCATTTACAGTGTTCCGCTGTTCCGTTTTTTCGTTATCCCTTAACACAAATAACCTTCCGGGGCATATCGTGGGGGTAATGAAAATACCATACATCATGTTATAACGAAAACCAACAAAAGTCAAGGGCTTTTCTAAAAACACCAGGAAAAGTTGCTTCAGCTCCTATACATCACGTTTTCCAAGTAAAGACCATGAGCTGGAGCTGTTATTCCAGCAGCATCTCTGTCGGCTGCAGCTACAATTTCCTCGAGCTCTTCAGCTTTTCTTCTGCCCATGCCAACTTCCGCTAAGGTCCCCGCAATAATTCGAACCATGTTGTATAAAAATCCAGTTCCTTCTATAATCATGTGCAGCTCATTGCCGTGTTCTTCAAAGTCTAATCGCCTTATTGTTCGAACTTTGTCAACTACGGCTGTATTGGCTGCACAAAAACTAGAAAAGTCATGCGTACCAATGATTGCTTGTGAAGCGTTTTTCATAGCTTCGACATTTAATGGTTGCTTAACATGAACCATCAAACTACGCGTAAATGGACTGATGATTTGACTGCGATCCCATTTGTAACGGTATGTTTTGCCCGTCGTATGATAACGCGCATGAAAAGATGTATCTACTTCTTCAATCGAGTTGACCCGAATATCCTCCGGCAACAAGACATTAAGTGCCTTTAACCAGCCACTTATCGGGATCGACAATTCTGTATCAAAATGAATAACTTGACCCGTCGCATGAACTTTAGCATCTGTTCGGCCACTCGCTACCACTTGAACTACTTTTCCTTTATGGATGGTCTCTAACACTTTCATTAATTCAAGTTGTACCGTACGTGAATCGGGCTGTACTTGATAACCTGCAAATCCCGAACCATCATATGCAATGGTCGCTTTTAATCGTTTCATAATTACTCTCCTTATAAACGGAAATAGACTAGTATTCCCGCAAGACCCGCCAGTACCACTAAACTTAAGCTATCTATTAAGCGCCAATTTAACTGACGATAACGCGTTCTGCCTTCGCCACCGCGATAACCGCGAACTTCCATTGCCGTAGCAAGGTCCTCTGCTCGTTTAAAGGCACTAACAAACAATGGGATCAATAATGGAACAACTGCTTTTATACGCTCTTTCACTGGACCTGAGCCGATATCTGAACCTCTAGCCATTTGTGCCTTTAAGATCTTTCCGGTTTCATCCATTAAAGTCGGGATAAAGCGCAACGAAATAGACATCATTAAGGCCAGTTCATGGACAGGCAATTTAACTCGCTTAAATGGCCCAAGCAACACTTCAATGCCATCTGTGATTGAAATTGGAGAGGTCGTCAACGTTAAAATACTCGTGACAAATACCAATACTAAAAAGCGAATCGAAATGAATATCCCTTGCCGCAATCCTTCTTCGTAAATTTTAATAAACCCGATATCCACTAATAACTCCCCTTCGCGTGTAAAGAATATATGAAGAAGAAACGTGAAAATCAGTAAAATAAAGACCGGTTTTAAGCCGTTTATTAAAAAATACAAGCGAATTTTAGATAAGAATACGACCAATAAAGTAAAACCTAGTAGAATACCGTAAGTTTCTGCACTATTTGCGATAAAGACAATAGCGATAAAGACAAAAACAAACGAAATCTTTGCTCGCGGGTCCATTCGATGAATCAAGGAGTCTCCAGGAATAAAACGGCCAAAAATCATTTTCTCCATCATTCGGAATCACGTCCTTCCGATAAAGCAAGCGCAATGTTTTTAGCCAATGCTTCTTCCGTCAATGAAATTGAATCGAGCTTAATGCCCAATTTTTCTTCGAACTTCTGTTGAAGACGAATAGACCGTGGTGGTTCTAGCCGGTAGTCTCGTAACTGCTCTTCATTTGAAAAGATTTCTACAGGCTCGCCTGTAACCACACAGCGGCCGTTGTGCATGATTGCAACGTTATCTGCGTAACGCGCTGCATCTTCCATGCTATGAGTCACTAAAACTGTCGTCAGTCCTTTTTCAATATGAAGCCTATGAAACAAATCCATGATTTCACGGCGTCCGCGCGGATCTAGTCCCGCTGTTGGCTCATCAAGCACTAAAACATCTGGTTCCATTGCCAAAACACCGGCAATTGCTACACGGCGCATTTGCCCACCCGACAAATCAAACGGTGATTTTGTTAATACTTCTGGCGGTAACCCTAGTTGGTCAACTAGCTCATGCGCTCGTCGACTTGCTTCTTCTTCTGATACGCCGTAATTTAATGGTCCGAACATAATATCTTTTAATACGGTTTCATCAAACAGTTGTTGTTCAGGAAATTGAAAAACAATCCCGACCTGACGACGGACATCACGTAAATTTTTCGCTTTCACTCCCGCTTTGATTTTACGCTCACCAATCATGACCGAACCTTCTGTTGGTTTTAACAACGCATTTAAATGCTGAAGAACCGTCGATTTGCCAGATCCGGTGTGGCCAATAATTGCAGTATAGGAACCAGAAGGGATATGCAGCGATACATCCGTTAAAGCTCGTTTTTCAAACGGCGTATCTTTTGCGTAACTATATCCTACTTCCTGGAGTAAAATGTCCATAGTTCATCCACCAATTCGTCTTCTGTCATATGTTCCCCTTGTAGCTCAACACCAACTTCGCGCAATAAATGTGTCATGCGCATTGAAAATGGCAAATCTAATCCTAAGTTCGTTAATTCGTTACCTGAACGAAATACAGCTTCCGGCTTGCCTTCTAATTGTTTCTCGCCTGCATTCATTACCAAAATACGATCAGCGAGCGCCGCTTCTTCTAAATCATGCGTAATGGAGATGACCGTCAACCCTGTTGCTTTTCGAAGTTCACGAATGGTCTCAATCACTTCCATACGGCCTTGAGGGTCGAGCATAGATGTTGCCTCATCTAATATCAACAGCCGCGGGCGCATCGCAAGCGCACCTGCGATTGCCACACGTTGCTTTTGGCCACCTGATAAATGATGGGGTTCATGATCGAGGTAATCTGCCATTTTTACTTGTTGCAGAGCCTCTTTTACACGAACCACCATTTCTTCATGTGGTACACCATTATTTTCTAACGCAAAAGCTACATCATCTTGAACCGTCGCTCCTACAAATTGATTGTCTGGATTTTGAAATACCATGCCCATCTGAGAACGGATATCCCATAAACTTTCTTCTGTCATTAATTTCCCCATCGCTTCCACTTTACCAATCTGTGGAAACAATAAGCCATTCATTAATTTGGCGATAGTCGATTTCCCTGAACCATTATGGCCCACTAAGGCAATCCACTCTCCATCTTGAATGGAAAACGACAAATCTTTTACGGCCGGTTTTACCGACTCGTCTTCTTGCATATATGTAAATGTCACATTTTCGAATGACAAAATAATCGAATTCATCTAAACTGACCTCCTCTAACACGTGCTTTGCTCTTCTCATCTCTACTCTACTGGTTTTTATGCGCGTTTGTAAAACGGTAAATAAATAAAAAAAGCGCGCACCTCATTCAGAGAAATGCGCTTTTCTGTCTCTATGGCTTCCCCGGTTGCTTAAGCCAGGGTTGAATGAGGTGCGTAGAGCTAGACGAGACGCCGCCTTTCGGCTCGCTCATCATAACACTCAGCTTTTCATATTGTCGTATAAATCATAATGTTAAAAGAAGAGGGCTATTAACCCCCTTCAAGTGATTAAACCAATTCGATAATAACGATAGGTGCGCCATCTCCGCGACGAGGCCCCATTTTCATAATGCGTGTGTAACCGCCTTGACGGTCAGCGTAACGTGGTGCAACATCATCAAACAATTTTTGCAATGCATAAGTTGTAGTTTCGTTGCCTTCAGCGTCTGCAGTTGTTACCAACTCACGGCGCATCCATGCTGCTGCTTTACGGCGAGCGTGAAGATCTCCACGTTTACCAAGTGTAATCATTTTTTCTACAGTCGAACGCACTTCTTTCGCACGAGCTTCAGTCGTTTGAATGCGTTCATGTACGATTAAGTCTGTTGTAAGGTCACGTAATAGTGCTTTACGTTGAGAACTTGTACGTTGAAGCTTTCTCATTGAAGTTTCCCTCCTTTGTTCAATAGTTCGGATCCGATCTTAACTCTCAGTCTTCTTTACGAAGGCCAAGGCCTAAATCTTCCAACTTCACTTTAACTTCTTCAAGTGATTTGCGTCCGAGGTTGCGTACTTTCATCATGTCGTCTTCCGACTTGCTTGCCAGTTCGTGTACCGTGTTGATACCCGCACGTTTTAAACAGTTGTAAGATCGAACCGAAAGATCAAGTTCTTCGATAGTCATCTCTAATACTTTCTCTTTTTGGTCTTCTTCTTTTTCAACCATGATTTCAGCCGTTTGTGCCTCATCAGTTAATCCTACGAAGATATTTAAATGCTCAGTAAAAATCTTTGCCCCTAGTGCAATTGCCTCTTTTGGACCAATGCTGCCATCTGTCCAAACATCAAGAGATAATTTGTCAAAATGAGCTAGTTGACCCACACGAGTGTTTTCCACTTGGAAATTAACGCGTGAAACTGGAGTGTAAATAGAGTCAATCGGGATAACGCCAATCGGAAGATCTTCACGTTTGTTCTGATCTGCACGAGCATATCCACGGCCTCTGTTCGCATACATACGCATACGTAAGTGACCATTTTTAGCGATTGTTGCAATATATAGATCCGGATTCAGAATTTCCACGTCACTATCGTGCGTGATATCTGCAGCCGTAACCGTTCCATCACCTTTTACATCAATTTCAATGACTTTTTCTTCGTCAGAGTAAATTTTCAAAGCAAGCTTCTTGATATTCAAAATAATTGTTGCTACATCTTCTTCTACACCTTCAACAGTGGAGAATTCGTGTAGTACGCCATCAATTTGAATAGAAGTAACAGCTGCGCCAGGTAAAGATGAAAGTAAGATTCGACGTAAGGAGTTTCCTAAAGTGGTTCCATATCCACGCTCAAGAGGTTCAATAACAAATTTACCAAACTTGGCATTATTATCGATCTCAACCGTTTCAATCTTTGGTTTTTCTATTTCAAGCATTCATTTTACCCTCCTTCAAAACGTCGGTTTTTTTTCGTTTCATCAAGAATTCGATAGTCACAGACTTTCGCTACGATTCAGAACCCATCCAGTAAGTCGTGATGTTCAAAAATCCTATTCAGATTAACGATTATACGCGACGGCGTTTTGGCGGACGGCAACCGTTATGAGGTACTGGAGTTACATCTTTAATCGCTGTAACTTCTAGTCCAGCAGCTTGAAGCGCACGGATAGCAGCTTCACGTCCTGAACCAGGACCTTTAACTGTAACTTCTAGAGTTTTAAGACCGTGTTCGATTGATGTTTTAGCAGCAGCTTCAGCAGCCATTTGAGCAGCGAAAGGAGTAGATTTACGTGAACCTCTAAATCCTAATGCACCTGCACTTGACCATGAAACAGCGTTACCCTGCATATCAGTGATAGTAACGATTGTGTTATTAAATGTTGAGCGGATGTGAGCAATACCAGATTCGATATTCTTTTTCACACGACGCTTACGAGTTTGTTGTTTACGTGCCATGTTAAGAAGAAACCTCCTTTACTGATTATTTTTTCTTGTTAGCTACAGTTTTACGAGGACCTTTACGCGTACGCGCATTATTCTTCGTATTTTGTCCGCGAACAGGTAGTCCACGACGATGGCGAATTCCTCGGAAGCTAGCAATTTCCATCAAGCGTTTGATGTTCATTGAAACTTCACGGCGAAGGTCACCTTCGATTTTGTATTGATCTAATTGTTCACGGATATTGTTCAACTCATCTTCTGTAAGATCACGAACTCGTGTTTCTTCAGAGATACTAGCAGCAGAAAGAACTTTCTGAGCAGTTGTTTTACCAACACCGAAAATATATGTTAATGAAATAACAACGCGTTTATCGCGCGGAATGTCAACACCAGCAATACGTGCCATGTGTGCGATGCACCTCCTTCATATTAGCCTTGTCTTTGTTTGTGTTTCGGATTTTCACAGATTACCATTACTTTACCGTTTCTGCGAATAACTTTACATTTTTCACAGATCGGTTTTACAGATGGTCTCACTTTCATCTAACCCAACCTCCTTAGTAGTCCGGAGTGCAAAAGATTATTTAAAACGGTATGTGATACGACCGCGTGTTAAATCATAAGGAGAAAGTTCCACTGTCACTTTATCTCCTGGCAGAATGCGGATGAAATGCATGCGAATCTTGCCTGATACGTGCGCAAGAATCGTATGACCGTTTTCCAATTCCACTTTAAACATCGCGTTAGGCAAAGTCTCAACGACAGTTCCTTCGATTTCGATTACATCGTCTTTCGCCATCGACCCAGTCTCCCTTCTGTATACAAATCAGGATCTCATCTTCAAACAGTATTTGCTGATTGAATAGTAGTAGTACATTCATTCACGAGAAATGCATGAGTGACATTTGAAAGACATTATCCGAGCTCCGCAGATTAGCGGGGCGGCATTAATCCAGCAAAGCCAGTCTGTCTCATGTATCCTCGACTGCCCGGACTGCCTTGGATGAGTTCCAAACCCGTTACACAGATGCTTCCACGAAACCCATTATACTAGTTTCGATAAATAATTGCACTAAAGTGCGTTTACATCGACGTTCATATCCTGAGCCTTGTATGCTTTTGCAGCTCTCGAAAATTCATATCTCCGGTGCTCCTTAAAGCCACATGGAGGCAACTAACTGCGCCCGGCGCCGGGGATTATCCTCGGTCGCCCTTTAGAAGAGCATCAATGTCAGCAAATACTTTTTTGATATCCTGCTGTCCATCTATATTTTCCAGCACGTTTTTGCTTTCATAGAAATCAAGAAGCGGCTGTGTTTGTTGCATATTTACTTCTAGACGCTTAGTGACCGTTTCAGGCTTATCATCTTCGCGCTGGTAGAGTTCTCCACCATCTTTGTCGCACACTCCAGCTGTTGCTGGTGGGTTAAACACAGTATGGTAAGCAGTTCCACAAACTTTACAGATCCATCGGCCTGTTAAACGTGCAATCAATTCGTCTTGTTCGACTTGGATATTTACGACATGCTCGATTCGCTTATCAAGATCGGCCAGAAGAGATTCTAACGCTTCAGCTTGAGGGACAGTACGTGGAAAGCCATCTAATAAGAAGCCTTTCTCCGTGTCCTTCTCACTTAGTCGCTCTCGGACAATGCCGATTGTCACTTCATCAGGCACTAAAGCACCTTGATCCATGAATGACTTTGCTTTCAAGCCCAGTTCCGTTCCGCCTTTTATAGCAGCGCGAAACATATCACCTGTAGAAATATGAGGGATGTCGTACTTCTTAACAATTTCGTCTGCTTGAGTACCTTTTCCGGCACCCGGTAGACCCATTAATACGATATTCATACGTTTTCCCCCTCAAACAATTGGACAAGAGACGCTTTCACGTCCCTTAATATCCCACTGATTATTTCATAAAGCCTTTGTAATGACGTTTTACAAGTTGTGATTCTAATTGTTTCATCGTTTCTAGTGCTACACCTACAACAATCAAAAGACTTGTTCCACCGATTTGCGCCGATTGCGGTAAATTAGCTACGTTAATGAAGAAAATCGGAAGAACAGCAATAATTGCCAGGAAGATAGCGCCAACGAATGTCAATCGATATAACACACTTGTTAAATAATCCTGCGTATTTTTACCCGGACGGATTCCCGGAATATATGCACCCTGCTTTTTCAAGTTATCCGACACGTTTTCAGGATTAACCTGAATAAATGCGTAGAAATACGTAAATGCTACGATCAAAGCGACATAAATAATCATGCCGACTGGGCGCGTATAATCAAACGTATTCTGAATCGCTTCTGTAAACGCGTTGGCACCAAAGAAAGAAGCAATAGTTTGTGGCGTAATAATAAACGCTACTGCAAAGATTACCGGTATAACTCCGGCCGCGTTCACTTTCAAAGGTAAATGCGTTTGCTGCCCACTTGTTGTCTGGCCACGGCCAGCAACTCGTTTTGCATACTGAATTGGTATTTTACGCAACGCTTGTTGAACGTAAATGACCAAAACCGTAATGGCAACAACTGCTAATGCAAGCAATGCCATGATGGCAATATTGATTGGAAGCTGATCTCCAGCCCCTTGAATCTGCTGTGCATATAATTGGTTAATAGCACCTGGTATTGCAGCGACAATCCCTGCGAAGATGATAATCGAAATACCGTTCCCCACACCTTTTGCCGTAATCTGCTCACCAAGCCACAGTAGAAACGCTGTACCCCCAGTCAATACAATGGCGATGACAACGTAAGTTGAAATCGTGTCGTTCTGGATTAAAGAACCTCCGTACATTTGGTTAAACCCATAAGACATACCGATTGCTTGAATAAAGGCAAGAACGATTGTGAAGTAGCGAGTGAATTGAGCAAGTTTCCGTCTTCCGACTTCTCCTTGTTTCGCCCACTCTGCAAATTTCGGTACAACATCCATCTGCAATAATTGCACGATGATTGATGCGGTAATGTATGGCATAATTCCCATCGCTAAAATCGAAAAGTTAGCAAGGGCACCTCCACCGAAAGTATTTAAGAATCCAACCAGACCCATCTGGTCAGTAGCTTGCAAAACCGAAGCGTCAACATTCGGTACTGGAACAAAAGTTCCAATACGGAAAATGATGAGCATCAATAATGTAAAGAATATTTTATTTCGAATATCAGTCACGCGCATAAAATTAGAGATTGTCTGAAACATTAAACCACCTCGGTTTGTCCGCCGGCAGCTTCGATCGCTTCTTTAGCTGATCCAGAGAATTTGTGAGCTTTTACTGTCAATTTCTTTTCTAAGCTACCATTGCCGAGAATTTTGATTCCAGAACGTTCGTTGCTCACAACACCTGTTTCAATCAACAATGCAGGTGTTACTTCTGTGCCTTCGTCGAAACGATTTAACACTTCCACATTCACGACTGCATAGTCTTTACGGTTAATGTTGGTAAATCCACGTTTTGGTAAACGACGGAATAATGGGTTTTGACCACCCTCAAATCCAGGACGAACACCGCCGCCTGAACGTGCGTTTTGACCTTTATGACCTTTACCTGCTGTTTTACCAGTACCTGAACCGATACCGCGTCCGATACGCTTTCTCGAGCTGCGTGAACCTTCTGCCGGTTTTAATTCATGAAGTTTCATTTGGTTGGCACCTCCTTCTATAGAAATCCGTAATTAAACTTCTTTAATAGTTACTAAGTGAGCGACTTTATCAATCATTCCGCGAACGGCTGCATTGTCTTGGTGCTCAACAGTTTGATGCATTTTGCGCAATCCTAATGACTGAACAGTTTTACGTTGTGACGGTTTAGCGCCAATCACAGATTTTGTGAGGGTAATTTCCAATTTAGTTGCCATGTGATTTTCCCTCCTATCCTAACAGTTCTTCTATTGATTTACCGCGAAGTTTTGCAACTTGGTCAGCACTTTTCAATTGAGTTAAACCGTTAATAGTTGCACGTACCATGTTGATTGGTGTGCTTGAACCTAGAGATTTAGATAAAATATCTTGTACCCCAGCTAATTCAAGTACCGCACGAACAGGTCCGCCAGCAATTACACCAGTACCCGGAGAAGCAGGTTTGATTAAGATTTGGCCTGCACCAAAACGACCGATTACTAAGTGTGGAGTTGTACCCTTAACCATTGGTACTTCAATAAGGTTTTTCTTCGCATCTTCAATAGCTTTGCGGATAGCATCTGGAACTTCTTGAGCTTTACCAGTACCAAAACCAACATTACCATTTTTGTCGCCTACAACAACTAATGCGGAGAAACGGAAACGACGTCCACCTTTTACAACTTTCGCTACGCGGTTAATCGTAACTACGCGTTCTTCAAGTTCAAGTTTGTTTGGATCAATACGACGCATGAAATGTGTCCCTCCTTCTTTTAAAATTGTAAACCATTTTCACGTGCAGCTTCTGCTAACGCTTTTACACGTCCATGATATAAATAACCACCGCGGTCGAATACAACCGATTTCAAGCCGTTTTCAGTAGCGCGTTTTGCGATTGTTTCGCCGACTTTAGTTGCTGCTTCCACGTTGCCAGTAGATTCTACAGAAAAATCTTTCTCCATAGATGATGCACTTGCAAGTGTAACGCCATTCATATCGTCGATCAATTGAGCGTAAATGTATTTATTTGAACGGAATACGTTTAAACGTGGGCGTTGTGCTGTACCCGAAATTTTAGAACGTACGCGTGCATGACGTTTTTTACGAGATGCGTTTTTATCGAGTTTCGTAATCACTGAGGTCACTCCTTTCAGCCTGCCTAAGCAGCATTATTTACCTGTTTTACCTTCTTTACGACGAACTGCTTCTCCTTCGTAACGGATACCTTTGCCTTTATATGGCTCTGGTGGACGTACTTGGCGAATGTTCGAAGCAAGAGCTCCAACACGTTCTTTATCGATACCTTTAACAATAACTTTAGTGTTAGCTGGAACTTCAACTGTAACTCCGTTTTCCGGTATGAATTCAACCGGGTGAGAGTAGCCTACGTTAAGAACCAATTTTTCACCTTGCAACTGAGCACGGTAACCTACACCCACTAATTCAAGTGTGCGTGAGAATCCTTCTGAAACTCCAGTAACCATGTTTGCAAGCAAAGCACGAGTTGTACCGTGGTTTGTGCGGTGGTCTTTAGAATCTGAAGGACGTGTCAATGTTAGCACGTTATCTTCTAGAGCGATTGTAATATCTTTATGGAATTCGCGAGTTAACTCGCCTTTAGGTCCTTTAACAGTTACAGCATTCTTGTCTCCAAGAGTAATTGTAACGTCTGCAGGAACCTCAATTGGTTTTTTACCTACACGTGACATTCTTTTGCACCTCCATTCGTTTGTTGCTTATTACCAAACGTATGCTATGATTTCTCCGCCGATTTGTTTCGCGCGGGCTTCTTTATCAGTTACTAAACCTTGTGATGTTGAGACTAAAGCGATTCCAAGACCGTTTAGTACACGTGGCACCTCGTTAGTTTTAGCGTAAACACGTAATCCTGGTTTTGAAATACGTTTCAATCCAGTAATAACGCGTTCGTTGTTAGCTCCGTATTTAAGGAAAATCCGGATCATGCCTTGTTTATCATCTTCAACATATTCTACGTCACGAACGAAACCTTCACGCTTAAGGATTTCAGCGATGTCTTTTTTCACATTAGAAGCCGGAAGCTCTAATTTTTCGTGACGAACCATGTTTGCATTACGAATGCGTGTCAGCATATCTGCAATCGGATCTGTCATTGTCATTACTTTTACCTCCTTCCCAAATTAGGGGATTACCAGCTGGCTTTTTTGACGCCAGGAATTTGTCCCACATATGCAAGTTCACGGAAACAAATACGGCAAAGTTTAAATTTGCGTAATACTGAATGCGGACGTCCGCATCGTTCACAGCGTGTGTACTCTTGTACTTTAAACTTTGGCGTGCGTTTTTGTTTTGCGATCATAGATTTTTTAGCCACGTTTACGCCTCCCTCACGTTTACTTTTGGAACGGCATTCCGAATTGTGTTAATAACTCACGAGCTTCTTCATCAGAGTTCGCAGTTGTTACAATCACGATGTCCATACCGCGTACTTTTGTAACTTTATCATAATCGATTTCAGGGAAGATCAATTGTTCTTTCACGCCAAGTGTGTAGTTACCGCGTCCGTCGAACGATTTGTTCGATACGCCACGGAAGTCACGTACACGTGGAAGTGAGATAGCAATCAATTTATCCAGGAAGTCGTACATACGCTCTCCGCGTAGTGTAACTTTACATCCGATTGGCATACCTTCACGAAGACGGAAGCCAGCGATAGATTTCTTAGCTTTAGTAATAACTGGTTTTTGACCAGTGATAGTTTGTAATTCTTCAACAGCAGAGTCAAGTGACTTAGTGTTTTGAACAGCTTCGCCTACACCCATGTTGATGACGATTTTGTTTACTTCAGGTGCCTGCATTACCGATTTATATTCAAACTTGCTCACTAGAGCAGGAGTGATTTCATTGACATATTTTTCTTTTAGGCGGTTCATGTGTGTACCTCCCTTCATTCAGGAATTTTATTTATCTAATTTTTCGCCGGATTTTTTTGCAACACGAACTTTTTTACCATCTTCAACCTTATAACCTACACGAGTCGGCTCGCCTGATTTAGGGTCAAGTAACATTACGTTAGAAACGTGAATTGCTGCTTCTTGGCTGACAATTCCACCTTGTGGATTTGCCTGGTTCGGTTTTGTATGCTTTTTCACGATGTTTACACCTTCAACAAGCACACGGTCTTTCTTAGGTAAAGCTGTCAAAACAACACCTGTTTTGCCTTTGTCTTTACCTGAGATTACCTTAACTGTATCGCCTTTTTTAACATGCATTCTGTCGCACCTCCTTGGTATGGCACATTGATTTATTAAAGAACTTCAGGAGCAAGTGATACGATTTTCATGAAGCTGTTATCGCGAAGTTCGCGCGCAACAGGTCCGAAAATACGAGTTCCGCGTGGACCTTTGTCGTCACGGATAATGACACATGCATTTTCATCAAATTTGATATAAGTACCGTCTTTACGGCGAGCTCCGCTTTTCGTGCGAACGATGACAGCCTTAACGACTTCACCCTTCTTAACAACGCCACCTGGTGTTGCTTTTTTCACGGTACAAACGATTACGTCACCGATGTTTGCAGTCTTACGACCAGAACCACCAAGCACTTTAATCGTTAGTACTTCACGAGCACCCGAGTTGTCTGCAACTTTTAAACGACTTTCCTGTTGGATCACTTAGGTAACCTCCCTTCGGAATTTCTTAGATTCCGAAATTATTTAAATTAAATGATAACCGCTTTTTGTACAATTTCCAATACGCGGAAACGTTTAGTAGCTGATAGCGGACGAGTTTCCATGATGCGAACTACGTCGCCCATTTTCGCTTCGTTTAGCTCATCATGAGCTTTATATTTCTTAGAGTATTTTACACGTTTGCCATAGAATGCGTGCTTCTTTTGAGTTTCAACCATTACTGTAACGGTTTTGTCCATTTTGTCAGACACAACACGGCCTGTGTATACTTTGCGTTGGTTACGCTCAGTCATACTTGCAAACCTCCTCTCGATTTATCAGTTATTGCCACTGAGTACTCTTTCGTGAATCACAGTTTTCATACGGGCAATCGCTTTACGTACTTCGCGGATGCGAGCAGTATTTTCTAATTGACCAGTAGCCAATTGGAAGCGAAGGTTGAAAAGCTCTTCTTTCAGTGATTTCACTTTTTGTTCTATCTCAGCAGTGGTTAAGTCACGGATTTCATTAGCTTTCATTCGATTCACCACCAATTTCTTCTCGTTTTACGAACTTCGTTTTAATCGGAAGTTTGTGAGATGCAAGGCGTAATGCTTCACGCGCCACTTCTTCAGATACTCCACCAAGTTCGAACATGATTTTACCAGTTTTGACAACGGCTACCCAGCCTTCAGGTGAACCTTTACCAGATCCCATACGAACCTCTAGAGGCTTTTTCGTATATGGTTTATGCGGGAAAATTTTAATCCAGACTTTACCGCCACGTTTCATGTAACGAGTCATGGAAATACGTGCTGCTTCGATTTGACGGTTAGTGATCCAAGATGATTCTAATGCTTGGAGACCAAATTCGCCGAATGCGATTTCTTTACCGCCTTTAGCTTCTCCGCGCATCTTGCCACGGTGCTCTCTACGATATTTAACGCGTTTAGGCATTAACATATTATTTGCCTCCTTCCTCAGATTTCTTCTTAGTTGGAAGGACTTCACCGCGGTAGATCCATACCTTTACGCCAAGCTTACCATAAGTTGTGTCTGCTTCAGCATGCGCATAATCGATATCAGCGCGGAGCGTATGGAGCGGAACAGTACCTTCACTGTAGTGTTCAGCACGCGCAATGTCAGCGCCGCCTAGACGTCCAGATACTTGAGTTTTGATTCCTTTAGCGCCAGAACGCATAGTGCGTTGGATCGCTTGTTTTTGTGCACGACGGAAAGACACTCGGTTTTCCAATTGACGCGCAACACTTTCAGCTACTAATCTTGCATCAAGATCAGCTCTTTTGATTTCAATAATGTTGATGTGTACACGCTTGCCAGTCATAGAGTTAAGCTGTTTGCGAAGTACTTCTACTTCAGATCCACCTTTACCAATTACCATACCTGGTTTCGCAGTATGAATAGTTACGTTAACACGGTTTGCAGCGCGCTCAATTTCAATTTTAGAAACTGATGCTTCTTTCAAACGTGCTTCAACATATTCACGGATTTTAATATCTTCGTGAAGAAGCGTAGCATAATCTTTCTCAGCGTACCATTTAGATTCCCAATCACGAATGATTCCGATACGCATCCCAATTGGATGTATTTTTTGTCCCACGAATTATCCCTCCTTCTGGTCAGATACCACTAGTGTGATGTGGCTTGTGCGTTTATTAATTGCGCTTGCGCGTCCCATTGCACGGGGACGGAAACGTTTAAGTGTTGGTCCTTCGTCAACGAATACTTCGCTGATGACTAAGTCATTCAGGTCCATTTCGTAGTTGTGTTCAGCGTTAGCAGCTGCAGATTTCAATAACTTCTCAATAACAACAGTTGCTGCTTTTGGAGTATGGTTCAAAATCGCAACAGCTTCGCCAATTTGCTTGCCTCGGATCAAATCTACTACTAAACGGACTTTACGAGGAGCAATACGTACTGTTCTAGCGACAGCTTTTGCTTGCATAGGGAAATCCTCCTCTCAATTAACGTCTTGTTTTCTTATCGTCTGCACCATGACTAGCGTATTTACGCGTTGGAGCGAATTCGCCTAGTTTATGGCCCACCATGTCTTCAGTCACGTATACAGGAATGTGCTTGCGACCATCATATACTGCGATTGTTTGTCCGATGAATGTCGGGAAAATTGTAGAACGGCGAGACCAAGTTTTGATCACTTGTTTTTTCTCAGAGTCCTTTTGTGCTTCAACTTTTTTCATAAGATGATCATCAACAAAAGGTCCTTTTTTCAAGCTGCGGCCCATGTGGGATCCTCCCTTCGTGATTGCACCACGGTTCTTTTGGCGAACCGTAGCGGAATCAAATTATTTTTTACGACGACGCACGATAAATTTATCGGATTTATTCGTTTTCTTACGTGTCTTGTATCCAAGAGTTGGTTTGCCCCATGGAGACATTGGTGATTTACGTCCGATTGGCGAACGTCCTTCACCACCACCGTGTGGGTGATCGTTAGGGTTCATTACAGATCCACGTACAGTTGGGCGATTGCCCTTCCAACGGTTACGACCTGCTTTACCAATATTGATTAATTCGTGTTGCTCATTCCCTACTGCGCCGATAGTTGCGCGGCAAGTAGCAAGGATCATGCGAACTTCGCCTGATTGCAAACGAACTGTTACGTATTTACCTTCTTTACCCAATACTTGAGCTGAAGTTCCTGCAGAACGAACTAGTTGTCCGCCGCCACCTGGCTTCAATTCAATGTTATGGATTGTAGAACCCATTGGGATGTTAGATAATGGCAATGCGTTACCTGCTTTAATATCTGCTTCGATACCTGACATGATTTGAGTTCCAACTTCTACTCCTTTAGGAGCTAAGATGTAACGTTTTTCACCATCAGCATAATTAATCAATGCGATGTTTGCAGAACGGTTAGGATCGTACTCGATTGTAGCAACGCGTCCTGGAATGCCGTCTTTGTTACGTTTGAAATCGATCACGCGGTATTGACGTTTATGTCCACCACCGTGATGGCGTACAGTAATTTTACCTTGGTTATTACGGCCGCCTTTGCGCTTTACAGGTTGTAGAAGCGATTTTTCAGGCTTGTTCGTAGTGATTTCAGCGAAATCTGAACTCGTCATATTACGACGACCGTTAGTGGTAGGTTTGTATTTTCTGATCCCCACGTTAGTTCCCTCCTTCTTTAACAGTCCTATAAGAACTTATAGAAAATTAAATTTCGAATAACTCGATGTCTTTAGATTCAGCAGTCAATTTCACAATCGCTTTACGGCGTTTGTTAGTGTATCCTGCGTGTTTGCCCATACGTTTGAATTTGCCTTTGTAGTTCATGATGTTGACTTTCTCAACCTTCACGCCAAAGATTTCTTGTACGGCTTGTTTAACTTGTGTTTTATTTGCGCGAGTGTCCACTTCAAAAGTGTACTTTTTCTCTGCCATTACTTCAGACGATTGCTCAGTAATGACCGGACGTTTAATTACATCACGTGCTTCCATTAACTAAGCACCTCCTCAATTTTCTCGACAGCTGCTTTAGTCATAACAATTTTGTCATGTCCAAGCAAGTCTAATACGTTAATACCATCTGCTGCTACTACTGTCATGCCTTTAAGGTTACGTGCGGATTTTGCAACGTTCTCATCAAGGTCAGCAGTTACGAACAAAGCTTTTTTGCCAATTGAAAGATCTGCGATCAACTGGTTGAAAGATTTTGTTTTTGGCGCATCAAATGTTAATCCTTCAAGTACCATCAAGTTTTCTCCAACTACTGCAGATGAAAGTGCAGAGCGTAGAGCTAAACGACGTACTTTCTTAGGAAGTTTGTAGCTGTAGCTACGTGGAGTTGGTCCGAATACGATACCGCCTCCGCGCCATTGTGGTGAACGGATCGACCCTTGACGAGCACGTCCAGTTCCTTTTTGACGCCATGGCTTTTTACCACCACCAGCAACTTCAGAACGATTTTTTACTTTATGGTTACCTTGACGAAGTGAAGCGCGTTGAGACACTACTGCGTCGAATAACACTGATTCGTTTGGTTGGATACCGAATACATGGTCGTTCAATTCGATTTCGCCAACTTGTGAACCTGTTTGATTTAATAAAGCTACTTTAGTCATTCTTGTTTCCTCCTTTCTCTAAAAATATATTATTTCGCTTTAGTTGCCGATTTAACACGGATCAACGCTTTGCGAGAACCAGGAACATTACCTTTAACAAGTAGCAAGTTACGTTCAAGATCTACTTTCACGATTGAAAGGTTTTGAATCGTAATTGTTGTTCCACCCATTTGACCAGGTAATTTCTTCTGTTTGAATACGCGGTTAGGAGCAACCGGACCCATTGAACCAGGACGACGGTGGTAACGTGAACCGTGTGTCATTGGTCCGCGAGATTGTCCGTGGCGTTTAATAACACCTTGGAAACCTTTACCTTTTGTTGTTCCTGTGACATCTACTACATCGCCTTCTGCGAATACATCTACTTTGACTTCTTGACCAATCTCGTAATCAGCTAAGTTTACATTGCGAAGTTCGCGAATGAAGCGCTTAGGAGCAGTGTTAGCTTTTGCTACGTGTCCTTTAGAAGGTTTGTTAGAAAGCTTATCGCGCTTGTCTTCAAAACCTAATTGGATAGCTTCGTAGCCGTCAACCTCAACTGTTTTCTTTTGAAGAACTACGTTTGGAGAAGCTTCAATAACAGTTACAGGGATTAAATCACCGTTCTCAGCAAAAACTTGCGTCATACCGATTTTTCTACCTAAGATTCCTTTGGTCATGTTGTCACACCTCCTGTGGTTATTTGTGTTTTTCTATTTCGTTGCCGATTAAAGTTTAATTTCAATGTCAACGCCTGACGGTAAATCAAGTTTCATTAACGCATCAACAGTTTGTGGTGTTGGGTTAACGATATCGATTAGACGTTTGTGTGTGCGCATTTCAAATTGCTCACGAGCATCTTTGTATTTATGAACAGCACGCAAGATTGTGTAAACCGATCTTTCAGTTGGTAACGGTATCGGACCCGATACGCTTGCACCTGAACGTTTAGCAGTTTCAACAATTTTCTCAGCAGACTGATCAAGAATTCTATGATCATATGCTTTTAAACGGATACGAATTTTTTGTTTTGCCATTATTTTCCCTCCTTTTCGCCTATTTTTGATAGACATTCTCCACGAAAATTTTCCAATCACTCGCCATGGCAAAGCGGCCGGGTGTATCGGTAACCTCTCGCTTCATCGCAGTCAAAAGACCAACATTAGATATTATACACAATAAAAAAGAATTCCGCAAGTGGTTCCACGAAATTCTTTTTAATTCGCTTTTATTAGTATAACAGGATATTTTAGAACTTCAAGCCAGATGATAATAGTCGGAACACTTCACGCTTATCCCAAGAACATAACAGCAACCCAACCGAAAATCACTAATGGAATATTGTAGTGAAGGAAGGTCGGAACACATGTATCCCAGATGTGATTGTGCTGTCCATCTACGTTCAGTCCAGCTGTTGGTCCGAGTGTTGAGTCAGAAGCTGGCGAACCAGCGTCACCTAACGCACCCGCAGTTCCTATTAAAGCAATGATAGCCATCGTCGAGAAGCCGAACTCAAGACTTAATGGAACAAAGATCGCAGCAATAATCGGAATCGTTGCAAATGATGAACCGATGCCCATCGTTACAAACAAACCGACAATTAACATCGCTAGCGCAGCAATGCCTTTATTGCCTGCAAATAAATCTGATACGCTGTCGACTAGTGGTGCAATCGCTCCTGTCGCTTGTATGACCGAAGCAAAACCGTTTGCCGTGATCATAACAAAACCGATAAACGCCATCATGCGCATTCCTTCTGTTAAGACTTCGTCAGCTTCACGCCATTTCATTGCGCCGAAGATGTAAAGCACTAAAATACCAGCAAGCGCACCGATGATCATCGAACCTGTTTGCACTTGGGCAAACAGTGCCGCAACTAACGCAACAATCGTCACGATTACGTCTTTTGCAGAAGCTGTCTTTTTCAACGTTCCTTCTATAGAAGAAGAACGAACTGTTTTGTAATCACGTGGCTTTCGGTAAGAAAAGAACACAGCAATGATTAGACCTACTAATAAGCCCAATACTGGAATCGCCATTGCTTTTGGAATATCCGCCATGTCAATCGTCAATCCCGCCAGTTCCATTTGTGTAAAAACAATTTCGTGGAAAATCAATCCAAAGCCATATGGTAGCAAAATATATGGCGCTGTCAAACCAAATGTCAAGACAGCAGCGATCAAGCGGCGATCAATTCGTAGTTCGTTTAAAATATGCAAAATCGGTGGAACCAATAATGGAATAAACGCAATGTGAATCGGAATTAAGTTTTGCGAGAAGATGGCCATTGCCAACAAAGCAAGAACAATAAGAGCCTTCGCTAAATTTTGTCGCGTTGCTTTGCCATCTTTATTTACTAACTTAAGCACTCCTGAGACAAGTAACTCCGGAATCCCTGTACGCGATATGGCTACGGCAAATCCACCAAGCATGGCATAACTCAATGCAATGGTCGCCCCTGCTCCTAAACCATCTGTAAATGAGGTGATTGTATCAGAAAAAGATAATCCGCCACTTAGTCCACCTGCAAGCGCGCCGATCAATAAAGCAAATACGACATTCACCCGCAATAAGCTCAATACGAGCATGACTAAGACGGCAATAATAACTGCATTCATAAATAAACTCTCCTTTAGTTTGCTAAAGCGTTAAAGTACCTTTTTTAAATTAACAAAATAAAAAATAGTTGTCAACAGCTGATGATTAATTTACTTAAAATGAAAAAAGACCTTTTACAGTTACGTAAAAGGTCTTACCTACATATTAAGCGCGCTGTTTTTCTTCGTAAGCCGCAATATACGAATCATACTGGACTGTCAACGCAATTTCATCCCAGCCCTTTAACAGCATTTCTTTCCAATAAGGATCAATTTCAAATTCATAACGCGTACCATCTTGTCCGGTAACAGACTGGTCTTCCAAGTTGATCTCTAACTTAAAGTTTTGTTGTTGACCTTTGCTAATCAACTCATCTACTTCTTGGTCTTTCAAGCGGATTGGCAAAATACCATTTTTAACACAGTTATTATAGAAGATGTCTGCATAACTAGGTGCAATCACTACACGAAATCCATAATCTAAAATTGCCCACGGAGCATGTTCCCGAGAAGAACCGCAGCCGAAATTTTCTTGTGCGACTAGAATTTCGGAGTTTTCGAATCGAGGGTTATTCAAAACAAAGTCTTCTATTGGTGTACCATCTGCATGAAAGCGCCAATGATAAAATAAATACTTGCCGAATCCCGTTCGTTCAATACGTTTTAGAAATTCTTTTGAAATGATTTGGTCCGTATCTACATTTTTTCGTTCTAACGGCGTCAGAACGCTTGAAATTTTATTAATCGGTTTCATCGAAGGCTCTCCTCACTTTCGTTTGTCATACAGATGCTACAGGTTCTTCCATGTAGTTACGGACATCTGTTAAATGACCTTCAATCGCAGCGGCAGCTGCCATTACAGGGCTTACTAGGTGCGTCATCGAGCCCGCTCCTTGTCGACCTTCGAAATTCCGGTTAGAAGTAGACGCACAACGTTCACCAGCCGGAACCGAGTCTTCGTTCATCGCTAAGCACATACTGCAACCTGTCTCGCGCCACTCAAAGCCAGCCGCAAGGAATACTTGATCCAATCCTTCTTGTTCAGCAGCACGTTTTACCGTTTCAGATCCAGGAACAACAATTGCCGTTACAGACGGATGCACTTTTTTCCCTTTAATGATTTCACTTGCTGCACGCAAATCACTAAGACGCGCATTTGTGCAAGAACCGATAAAAACATGTTGAATCGAAATCGAAGAAAGCGGCATTCCTTCTTCTAGATGCATATAAGCTAAAGCTTGTTTTAATGCGTCTTTATCTGACTGCTTCTCGTAATCAGCCGCAGACGGAACACGTTCAGCAATACCTGAACCCATTGATGGGTTCGTACCCCATGTGACGAATGGCGAAATTTCATCTGCATGAATTGAAACGGTCGCATCATACTTTGCGCCTTCATCTGTTGCAAGAGCTAGCCAACGGTTAGCTTCTTGTTCAAACGCGTCTCCTTCAGGGACGTTTCTACGCCCTCTCAAATATTCGATTGTCGTTTGATCTGGGCTAATTAAACCTGCACGCGCACCAGCTTCAATTGACATATTACAAATGGTCATACGCTCTTCCATCGTTAAGTTACGAACTGCTTCGCCCGTATACTCCATAATAAATCCTGTCCCCATATCGATACCGAATTTCGAAATAATCGCCAGGATGACATCTTTAGCGGTAACACCAAAGCCCAAGTTGCCTTCAATGCGAACTTCCATCGTTTTAGGTGTTGATTGCCATAGCGTTTGCGTTGATAGAACGTGCTCGACTTCACTTGTACCAATACCGAACGCCAAAGCACCAAACGCACCATGCGTCGAAGTATGGCTGTCACCACAAACAATCGTCTTACCTGGTTGAGTCAATCCAAGTTCTGGCCCAATGACGTGTACAATTCCTTGGTCCGGGTGGTTGATGCCCGCAAGTGGAACCCCAAACTCATCACAATTGTCTTGCAAAGTTTTGATTTGCTTACGCGAAATCGGATCTGTAATGGTATCCCGATTTCGCGTAGGCACGTTATGATCCATTGTCGCAAAACAAAGATCTGGTCGGCGAACTTTGCGTCCGTTTAACCGAAGTCCTTCAAATGCTTGTGGAGATGTCACCTCATGCAATAAGTGGAGGTCAATATATAGCAGGTCCGGCTTCCCTTGCTCTTCGAAGACGACATGTTGTTCCCAAATTTTCTCTATGATTGTTTTTGCCATGCGAACCGCTCCTTTTACTTACACATAAGAATACATAATGTGTTCCGATACAAATTCTCTTTCTAGTTCTTCTATCACTTTTGTTACATATTGCTCTGTTGAAACCACACGTTTCCCGCTACCAGCCAAGTCTCCTGTGCAATAACCATCTTCTAGAACACCCATTACAGCTTGTTCAATCGCCGCAGCTTCTGTATGCAGACCAAACGAATGCTTCAACATCATCGCTGCTGACAAAATAGCAGCCGATGGATTCGCTTTGTTTTGTCCAGCGATGTCAGGAGCCGAACCATGTACGGGTTCGTAAAGACCAAAACCGTCTGAACGCACGCTAGCAGATGGCAACATGCCAAGTGACCCGGTAATAACAGAAGCTTCATCACTCAAGATATCTCCAAACATATTCTCCGTTACGACAACATCGAAAGTGCGTGGGTTTGTGATCAACTTCATCGCAGCTGAATCCACTAGCATATGTTCCACTTCGATATCTGGATATGCAGCTTTACGTTCTTCTACCACTTCACGCCATAGCTTACTCGTTTCCAATACATTGGCTTTATCAACCGACGTTACTTTGCCTCTTCGAGTACGAGCGATTTCAAACGCCTGATTTACAATGCGTTCAATTTCTTCCCTTGTGTAAACCAACGTATCGACAGCTGATTTTTCAGAGCGACGTTTCGGTTCACCAAAATACAAACCACTTGTCAATTCGCGCACGATGACCATATCTACATCTTTCGCTACTTCTTCTTTTAGCGGCGAAGATGCTAGCAATGCCGGGATGGCTTTTACTGGACGAATATTTGCAAACAAATCGAAATGCTTCCGGATGTTCAAAAGCCCTTTTTCAGGACGCAAGTGAGCTGGGTTATTATCCCATTTTGTTCCCCCGACCGCACCAAGGAGAATCGCGTCACTCGCTTCACAAACTTCAATCGTTTGCTCGGGAAGCGGATTCCCAAATTGATCAACCGCTTCACCTCCGATTACCGCGTGCTTTAAATGAAAAGTATGTCCATAACGCATTGCAATGGATTGCAGCACTTTTACCGCTGCATCTGTTACTTCCGGTCCGATTCCGTCTCCTGGCAATACCGCTATTGTTTTTTTCATTTTAAATTCCTCCTCTTTCGATCTGTTCTTTTAAATGGCTGGGATTCTGACCTTCTTACCTACTTGAACAATTTGACGGTTGACTGCATTTAAGTATGCTTTTGCTGTTGCTTCTAATACATCTTGTGCAACGTCTCGACCCGTAACTGTTTCTCCGTTATAGCTCATATTGATAACCGCTTCGCCTAGCGCGTCGCGTCCTTTGCCAATAGACGTCACACGGTAATCTAATATATGAACTTCGCCTTCTACAATTCGCTCTAGCGTGTTGAAAATCGCTTCAACCGATCCCGCTCCCGTCGCCGCTTCATTGATTAACTCTCCATTTGGATGATAAGCAGAAGCTGTAGCCGTCGGAATGTTCGCTGTACCGTATTGCACTTGAACACTTTCCAGTTTATAAACCGGTGTTTCGTTATCGTGAATTTGTTGATCTGTTAGCAATACATACAAATCAGCTTCTACGATTTCTTTTTTGCTGTCGGCTAGTTTCTTAAATTCAACAAATGCTTTATTCAACTTCTCTTCTGTTAAATCAAAGCCCATTTTCACAGCACGGTCTTTAAAAGCATGACGCCCTGAATGTTTACCTAGTACCAATTCAGTTGCTGCGTCACCGATCAATTCTGGTGTAATGATTTCGTATGTTAACGGATTTTTCAGCATGCCGTCTTGGTGAATGCCCGATTCATGAGCAAAAGCATTTTTGCCAACTACAGCTTTGTTAGGTTGAATCAAACTACCTGTCAATTGACTCACCAATTGGCTTGTACGTTTAATTTCATTTAGTTTGATGCCTGTTTCGATATTGAAAATTTGTTTGCGGATATGCAAGGCAACTGCAATTTCTTCAAGTGCAACGTTACCAGCACGTTCTCCGATTCCATTGATCGTTCCTTCAATTTGCGTTGCGCCGTTCTCGATGGCAGCTAGCGTATTAGCTGTCGCCATTCCCAAATCATTATGGCAATGTGCAGACAGTTTTACTTTTTCAATTCCTGCGACATTGTCGGTCATGTATTTGAACATCGCACCGTATTCATGAGGTGTCGCATAACCAACTGTATCTGGAAGGTTAATGGTTGTTGCTCCTGCTTCAATTACTTTACGAATAATATGTGCTAGGAACTCAGGGTCCGAACGGGAAGCATCTTCCGCTGACCACTGGACTAACGGAAAGAACTTACGCGCATATTTTACCGATTCCACAGCAAGTTCAACCACTTGCTCTGGCGTTTTGAATAATTTTGTTTCCATATGAATAGGGGATGTTGCTAAAAAGATATGAATATGCGGTTGTTCCGCTCCTTTTAATGCTTCCCACGTTCTGTCAATGTCACTTTGGATCGAACGAGCAAGGCCCGTTACAATTGAATTCTTTACTGTGCCTGCAATTCGTTGCACAGCATCAAAATCTCCTGGGGATGAAGCAGGAAATCCTGATTCGATAATCGTCACTCCCAAACGTTCAAGCTGGCGGGCGATTTCGATTTTCTCTGCTGTATTCAAGTTGATCCCGGCCGACTGTTCTCCGTCTCGCAATGTCGTATCGAAAATATCAATTTGTGACATTAGCAGCCACCTCTTTTTGTTTTGCCTTTTTGCCTTCATTAACGAATGGCATCATCGCACGCAATTCGCGTCCAACTTGTTCGATTTGATGTGATTCTTCCGCTTTTTCAATTGCGGTAAATTCTGGACGGTTTAATTGGTTTTCAAGCAACCAGCCTTTTGCAAATTTCCCTGTTTGGATATCCGTAAGGACGTCTTTCATACGTGCTTTCGTATCTGCATCAACAATGCGTGGTCCTGATACAAAATCTCCCCACTGCGCTGTGTCTGAAATTGAATAACGCATTCCTGACAAGCCACCTTCATACATTAGGTCAACGATTAGTTTTAATTCGTGCATGCATTCGAAGTATGCAAGTTCAGGCTGGTATCCAGCTTCGACAAGCGTTTCAAATCCAGCTTTTACTAGAGACGTCACACCACCACAAAGAACAGCTTGTTCTCCAAATAGATCCGTTTCTGTTTCTTCTTTAAATGTTGTTTCCAAAACGCCAGCACGTGTCGCGCCAATTCCTTTTGCATATGCAAGTGCTACTTCTTTCGCTTGACCTGACACATCTTGGTGGATAGCAATTAACCCCGGTACGCCAGCGCCCGCTTCGTATGTGCGACGCACAAGGTGTCCCGGTCCTTTAGGAGCTACTAAGAATACATCTACATCTGTAGGTGCAACAATTTGATTAAAGTGAACATTAAAACCATGAGCAAAAACAAGTGACTTGCCTGCTTTTAATGAAGGTTTGATATCTGCATTATAGATTTGTGTTTGTTTTTCATCCGGTACTAAAAGCATGATCACGTCTGCCGCTTCTGCCGCTTCTTTAGCCGTCATTACTTTCATACCGTCATTTTCTGCTTGCTCGAATGATTTACCTGGACGTACGCCAACTACTACATCAAAGCCAGATTCCTTTAAGTTTTGTGCGTGTGCGTGACCCTGAGAACCATATCCGATTACCGCGATTGTCTTTCCTTTAAGTACCTGTTCGTTTACGTCTTGGTTATAATACATTTTTGCCATTTTTAATTTCCTCCTCGAGTTTGGGTTTTTATAGGATGTTTAATTGTGGTACTTGAGTTTTTTGTGTTTCTCTGACAAAAGCTGATACACCGGTTCGGGTCAACTCTTTCACACCATAAGGTCTCATCAGATCAATAAATGCTTCAATTTTCTCTGGATCGCCAGTAACTTGGAATGTTGTTACATTTTTGCTCATATCAACAACTGTTGCTCGGAACGGTTCAACGATACTGAGAACTTCACTTCTGATTGCTGGTGGGACGACCACTTTAACCAATGCCAACTCTCTCATCACCATTGCTTTATCTGTAATATCATTTACTTTAATTACATCAATTTGCTTTTGTAATTGTTTTAATAATTGTTCCAATTTGCCTTTATCTTCTACATTAACGACAAAAGTCATTTTAGACATTCCCGGCTGCTCTGTGTGACCTACTGAGATGCTTTCGATGTTGAACTGTCGCTTCATCAGTAATCCTGTAACTCGGTTCAACACCCCGCTTTGATTGATCACCGTTGTTGTAATGACTCGTTTCATTCGCCTTTCACTCCGATCATTTCATTCAAGCCTTTACCAGGCGCAACCATTGGATACACACATTCCAATTGCACTACGCGACAATCGATCAAAACCGGCTCGTTTGAATTAAATGCTTCTGTAAAAACAGCTTCTGCTTCTTCCATCGTTTCTACTTTATAACCTTTAACGTTATAAGCTTCTGCCAATTTAACAAAATCAGGTTGAACAGGCATTAATGATTGGGAATATCGCGATTCATAAAATGTTTCTTGCCACTGTCTTACCATTCCTAGACTTTGATTGTTTAAAATAACGATTTTCACTGGAAGTCGTAGCTCTTGAAGTAGTGACAATTCCTGCAACGTCATTTGGAAACCAGCATCTCCTACGATGGAAATAACCTTCTCATCAGGTTTTGCTAGTTGTGCTCCGATAGCTGCTGGGAAACCAAAGCCCATCGTGCCTAAGCCGCCTGAAGTCACCCAATTATGCGGGTTGTTAAAACGGTAATATTGAGCCGCCCACATCTGGTGTTGCCCGACATCCGTCGTTACAACAGCATCTCCCTTAGTCAAACGGTGAATCAGCTCAACTGCTTGTTGAGGAAGAATTCCTTCTCGACCTTTCACGTGATACTGAAGTGGATATTCTGCTTTATCGCCAGATAATTTTGCTATCCACTCTGTTGTATTAGGGCTTTTAAATGGTTGATTTAACAATTGAATCAATGCTTCTTTCGCATCTGCAACAATCGGAATTGCAGTTGGAACATTCTTTCCAATTTCTGCTGGATCAATATCGATATGGATTACTTGAGCATTAGGTGCAAAGTGAGCTAAATTTCCAGTTAACCGGTCATCAAACCGGGCACCGATATTTAACAGCACATCACAATCACATATTGCCGTATTCGCCGTGTAAGTTCCATGCATGCCGGCCATTCCTAAGAATAGTTCGTGTTCGCCAGCGATACTGCCCAATCCGAGTAGCGTATTGGTAATTGGAATTTGATGACGTTCCGAAAAGGTTTTAAGCTCTTCTGTCGCTTGTGCCGCTAATACTCCTGCTCCCGCTAAGATTAACGGCTTTTTCGATTGCGATAATAGTTGAGCAGCTTTTTGGATTTGCAGGAAATTCGGTTTGGTAGTTGGTTGATAACCAGGTAAATTAACTTCCTCTTCGTCTTTTGTAGTTAAAAATAATTCTGTAGCAATATTTTTAGGGATGTCTACTAGAACTGGCCCCGGGCGTCCGGTAGAAGCGATGTAGAATGCTTCTTTCACGATTCTTGGTAGATCCGAAACTTTCTTCACTTGGTAGTTATGCTTTGTAATCGGCTGAGTGATTCCGACGATGTCCGCTTCTTGAAACGCATCAGTTCCAATTACTGAAGTTGCAACTTGTCCTGTAAAGATGACTAATGGTAAAGAATCCAGCATGGCATCAGCTATACCTGTCACCAAATTTGTTGCTCCTGGTCCCGATGTAGCGAGCACAACACCTGTTTTACCGGACACTCTTGCATATCCTTCAGCTGCATGAATCGCACCTTGCTCATGCCTTGCCAATATGTGGCGTATCGGATTTTGGTGCAAGGCATCGTAAATTGGTAGCACCGCGCCTCCGGGATATCCGAAAATGATTTCTACTCCTTGATTTTTCAAAGATTGAATTAGTACATCAGCCCCACTGCCTGTTAACTCTTGTTTAACTTCTTCTCTAACTTTTACGTCTACTCCCAATCTTTCCGCCTCCTTTTCTAAAACTCTTTTGAAACAAAAAAACTTTTCCATCCCTACACAAAGAAACTTGTTCTTTGCATAGGGATGAAAAAGTTTCATGGTACCACCCTACTTTACTGCGCAACCGCAGCCTCATAGATAAGCAATGCTTATCCGCTGATAACGATAACTTTTAACTTGCAAGTCACCGGGACTACCTAAACGGCCTAAGCCTTTCAGCAATCCACTCAGAGGGGATGTCGCAAATGGTTGTATTGCCGGCTTCCACCTATACCGGCTCTCTGTGAATACAGCTTCCATTTACTTTAACCTCGTCATTGAGTTGAACTAATATTCGGTTTTCTTAAACCACATTTAACTGATCTGAGTAAACTTTTACACCATCGTTTTGAACAAGCTCTCTAAATGATGCAAGCAAATCGTTCGTAACCGGTCCTGGCTTTCCTTCGCCTATCACTCGGCCATCTACTTTCACTACTGAAATGACTTCAGCAGCAGTTCCTGTTAAGAAAACTTCATCAGCTACATACACATCGTGTCTTGTGAAAACACCTTCTTGAATGTCGTAACCTTTTTGAGTCGCTATATCTATAATGGCATTACGCGTAATTCCTTCAAGCGCTCCTACATAGCCTGGAGGTGTTACTATTTTATTTTTACGAACAATGAAGATGTTGTCTGCTGAACCTTCAGCTACATAGCCTTGATCATTTAGCATAAGAGCTTCAGAAACACCTGCTAAATTAGCTTCAAGCTTCACTAAAATATTGTTCATATAATTTAATGATTTAACTTTCGGGCTTAATACGTCCGATCTGCTTCTTCTTGTAGCTACAGAAACAATCTCTAATCCCGTTTCATACATAGATTTTGGAAACAATGATAAAGGTTCGGCTATTACAATCACACTTGGGTGTGAGCAGCTGTAAGGATCTAGCCCAAGGTTTCCTACGCCTCTTGAAACAATAAGTCGGATATATGCATCTTTAAACTTATTTTCTCTAAGTGTGCGGACAACAATTTCAACCATTTCATCAAAAGTATGTGGAATCTCGAGCATCACAGATTTTGCTGAATCGTAAAGTCGCTCAAGGTGTTCTTCCAGTCGAAAGACATTACCGTTATAAGAACGTATTCCTTCAAACACTCCATCACCGTATAAAAAACCGTGATCATAAACTGAAATCTTAGCGTCTTCTTTTTTCACGAATTCACCATTCATATAAATTACTTGTTCACTCATGATGTCCACTTCTTTCTCGAAAGTTTTATAATATGCAATATATCGAATTCTGTATTTGTTTTGTAAATTGTTGCTATCATATCGCCTATTGGGAACCGTGTCAATCAAGTTTCATCAAGTTTTTTATCAATTTTGAACATTCAAGAATCATGTATCCGTTTTCATTGTTGCTACCACTAGGTTTAAAAGAATTTTCAAAAAGTTTGAATATTTTATGAACGAAGTATACTTTCGTCGTTTTTCCTTCTGAATCATTGAAAACAACGCAAAAAAGACCCTGACTCATTAAATAATGAGTCAGGGTCTTAAATTAACACTTAGCAATTCTTACTTCGTGATTGTAGCAACAACGCCAGCGCCTACAGTACGTCCACCCTCACGGATAGAGAACTTAGTTCCTTCTTCAAGTGCGATAGGAGAGATTAGAGAAACGATCATTTCGATGTTATCTCCAGGCATAACCATTTCTACACCTTCAGGAAGGTTACAAACACCAGTTACGTCAGTTGTACGGAAGTAAAACTGCGGACGGTAGTTTGTGAAGAATGGAGTGTGACGTCCACCCTCTTCTTTTGAAAGAACATAAACTTCAGCTTTGAACTCAGTGTGTGGAGTAATTGTGCCTGGTTTAGCCAATACTTGTCCACGTTGTACGTCATCACGAGAAACTCCGCGTAGAAGTGCGCCAATGTTGTCGCCAGCTTCAGCATAGTCAAGTAATTTACGGAACATTTCTACACCAGTTACAGTTGTAGATTTTGGTTCTTCAGTAAGACCAATGATATCAACGTTATCACCGATTTTGATTTGTCCACGTTCAACACGTCCAGTAGCAACAGTTCCACGTCCAGTGATTGAGAATACATCCTCAACAGGCATCATGAATGGCTTGTCAGTGTCACGTGGTGGAGTAGGAATATACTCATCAACAGCGTTCATTAATTCAACGATTTTTTCTTCCCACTCAGCTTCTCCTTCAAGAGCTTTAAGAGCAGATCCTTTGATGACAGGAATGTCATCGCCAGGGAAGTCATATTCAGAAAGAAGGTCGCGAACTTCCATTTCAACTAGTTCAAGAAGTTCTTCGTCATCTACCATATCGCATTTGTTCATAAATACTACTAAGTAAGGAACACCAACTTGACGTGAAAGAAGGATGTGCTCACGAGTTTGTGGCATTGGGCCATCAGCAGCAGATACTACTAAAATCCCGCCGTCCATTTGAGCAGCACCAGTAATCATGTTTTTAACATAATCGGCGTGTCCAGGGCAATCAACGTGTGCATAGTGACGACTTGCAGTTTCATATTCAACGTGTGAAGTGTTGATAGTGATTCCGCGTTCTTTTTCTTCAGGAGCGTTGTCGATTTGTGCGTACGAACGAGCTTCCCCACCTGATTGTTTTGCAAGAACTGTAGCGATTGCTGCAGTCAAAGTAGTTTTACCGTGATCGACGTGACCAATTGTACCAATATTCGCGTGTGTTTTAGAGCGATCAAATTTAGCTTTTCCCATTAGAAAAATCCTCCTCGAAATGTAAGTGATTGTTCATTTGAAGTGCCGGAATAATAGGGCCCTATTATTCCAGGCATACAAACTATTTATACTTGATTAAAGATCAAAATTCAATTATTGACCTTTATTTTTTTTGATGATTTCTTCAGAAATTGATTTCGGTACTTCTTCATAGTGATCAAAGTGCATTGAGAACACACCACGACCTTGCGTATTTGAACGCAATGAAGTTGCATAACCAAACATTTGTGCAAGAGGTACCATAGAACGAACAACTTGCGCGTTTCCGCGAGCGTCCATACCTTCTACGCGGCCTCGGCGTGACGTAATGTCACCCATGATATCTCCAAGGTATTCCTCAGGGATAACAACCTCAACACGCATAATTGGTTCAAGAAGAACCGGTCGAACTTTAGAAATCGCATTTTTAAGTGCCATAGAAGCAGCAACTTTAAATGCCATCTCATTCGAGTCAACATCATGGTAAGATCCGTCGAACAAACGAGCTTTGATATCAATCAAAGGATATCCGGCAATAACACCATTGTCTAGTGAGTCACGAAGACCCGCTTCAACTGCTGGGATGTATTCACGAGGAACAACACCACCGACGATACCATTTTCAAATTCAAAACCTGCTCCTTCTTCGTTTGGAGAGAATTCAATCCAAACGTGTCCGAATTGTCCACGTCCACCAGACTGACGTACGAATTTACCTTCAACTTTAGCAGACTCACGGAATGTCTCACGGTAAGATACCTGAGGTGCACCCACGTTAGCTTCTACGTTGAATTCACGGCGCATACGGTCAACTAGGATATCAAGGTGAAGTTCACCCATACCCGCGATGATTGTTTGGCCAGTTTCCTGGTCAGTGTGCGCACGGAAAGTTGGATCTTCTTCTTGCAATTTAGCAAGGGCTTGACCCATTTTATCTTGATCTGCTTTAGACTTAGGTTCCACAGAAAGAGAGATAACTGGTTCTGGGAATACCATACGCTCAAGAATTACCTGATGTTTCTCGTCACTTAAAGTATCACCTGTTGATGTATCTTTAAGTCCGATAGCAGCAGCGATATCTCCGCAATATACTTCAGCGATTTCTTCACGAGAGTTTGCGTGCATTTGAAGGATACGTCCAACGCGCTCACGCTTGCCTTTAGAAGAGTTCTGAACATATGAACCAGATTTAAGAGAACCTGAATATACACGGAAGAAAGTCAATTTCCCAACGTATGGATCCGTCATTACTTTAAACGCCAACGCAGAAAACGGTTCATCTTCGCTAGGTTTACGTATTACTTGTTCATCTGAGTCTGGAAGAACACCAGTCATTGGTGGTACATCCAATGGAGATGGTAGGTAATCAATTACTGCATCAAGCATTAATTGAACCCCTTTATTTTTGAATGCAGATCCACAAACTACTGGGTAAAACTCAACGTCTAGCGTTCCTTGGCGGATACCAGCTTTAAGTTCTTCAACAGTAATTTCTTCGCCACTAAGGTATTTTTCCATTAAGTCTTCGTCAAGCTCAGCAACAGCTTCCACTAATTTAGTGTGCCATTCCTCAGCAAGTTCTTTATATTCTTCAGGAATTTCACCTTCAGTAATTTCAGTTCCCAAATCGTTTGCATAGAAACGTGCGTTCATTTCAACTAAATCGATGATAGCTGAGAACTCATCTTCTGCGCCGATTGGCAACTGGATCGGTTGAGCATTTGCTTGTAGGCGATCATGTAATGTACCTACAGAGTAAAGGAAATCAGCACCGATTTTATCCATTTTGTTGATAAATACGATACGTGGAACTCCGTATGTTGTAGCTTGACGCCAAACTGTTTCAGTTTGAGGCTCAACACCTGATTGAGCATCAAGAACTGTAACTGCACCATCAAGTACGCGCAATGAACGTTCAACTTCAACAGTGAAGTCTACGTGTCCTGGAGTATCGATGATGTTAACACGGTGGTTTTTCCATGAAGCAGTTGTTGCAGCAGAAGTGATTGTGATTCCACGTTCTTGCTCTTGCTCCATCCAGTCCATTTGAGAAGCACCTTCATGTGTTTCACCAATTTTGTGGATTCTACCAGTGTAGTATAAAATACGCTCCGTAGTAGTCGTTTTACCGGCATCAATGTGTGCCATAATACCGATATTACGTGTTTTGTCTAAGGAGAATTCTCTAGCCATGTTGTTTTTCTCCTTCCGTTTCTGATTAAGATGTTAAAAACATCTCGAAAGAAATTACCAGCGATAGTGAGCGAATGCTTTGTTAGCTTCTGCCATTTTATGCAAATCTTCACGTTTCTTAACTGATGAACCAGTATTGTTGGCTGCATCTAAAATTTCATTAGCCAAACGTTCTTCCATTGTTTTCTCTCCACGAAGACGTGAATAGTTCACAAGGAAGCGAAGACCTAAAGTTGTACGGCGTTCAGGACGAACTTCAACCGGCACTTGGTAGTTAGCTCCACCAACACGGCGAGAGCGAACTTCAAGAACTGGCATAATGTTAGTCAGTGCTTGTTCGTATACTTCAATTGGATCCTTACCGCTGCGTTCTTTAACTAGCTCAAACGCTCCGTATAGGATTTTTTGTGAAGTACCTCTTTTTCCGTCAACCATCATTTTATTAATTAAGCGTGTCACCAATTTCGAATTATAAATTGGATCTGGCAACACATCACGTTTAGCTACAGGACCTTTACGAGGCATGTATGTTCCTCCTTTCAACGAAGTCACTTCGTTAATTTAAGATATTATTTTTTTACTTTAGGACGTTTAGTTCCGTATTTAGAACGGCTTTGCATACGGCCAGTTACTCCAGCTGTATCAAGTGCTCCACGTACGATATGGTAACGTACACCCGGTAAATCTTTTACGCGTCCGCCGCGAAGAAGAACTACACTGTGCTCTTGAAGGTTGTGACCTTCGCCGCCGATGTAAGCATTAACCTCAATTTGGTTCGTCAAACGTACACGCGCATATTTACGCAATGCCGAGTTTGGTTTTTTAGGTGTCATCGTACCAACACGAGTACATACTCCACGTTTTTGTGGTGACGTCACGTTAGTTTGAGACTTTTTAAAGCTGTTGTACCCTTTGTTTAGGGCTGGTGAACCTGATTTAGTGCTCTTTGGTTTACGAGGCTTGTTAACTAATTGGTTAATTGTAGGCATCGATTTTTCCTCCTCTCAAAAGGTGTTCTAATACCACATATCCAGGTGGTTCATTTTTGGGTAAAAAACAAAGTCTTTGTGATTTACACAAAAACTGTTATCCAGTAATAGCTACTGCAGCTGCACCGACATTAATGCCATATGCTTTGCCAAGCTTTAATCGTGAATCTGCAAGTTCGATCCGAATACCTTTTTCTAAAGCTAGATGGACGATCTGTTCGGTCATTCGATCGTTCGCGTCTTTTGCCACTATTACTTCTTGGACAATACCGCTTTTTAATGCTTTTACTGTCTGCTTTGTACCGATGATTATTTTACTTGTCTGTTCTACTTTTTCATTAGACATTTGCATATCCTCCAAAGCATCAAACCTTTAACCATCAACCCTTAACATACTATCATCCTATGATAATGCTGTCAACAAAGTTCTTGAAAAATCCCGGGGAGATTTTACAAGCTCCCCGGAATCCAAGAAATCTATTTTATGATTCTGTACCGACAATTTCTTGCTGTGCTGCTTTTTCGCTTTGAGCAATTTTGATTTGACGGTAACGCTGCATTCCTGTTCCAGCCGGAACAAGTTTGCCGATAATAACGTTCTCTTTCAATCCTAGAAGCTCATCACGTTTTCCTTTAATCGCTGCATCTGTTAAGACGCGAGTCGTTTCTTGGAAAGATGCGGCTGATAAGAATGATTCTGTTTCAAGAGAAGCTTTTGTAATACCTAGAATTACAGGACGGCTTGTAGCTGGTAAGTTACCTTCTAGAACCGCTTTAACATTAGCTTCAGTAAATTGGTGAATATCCAATAGTGAACCTGGTAGCAATTCTGTATCTCCGGCTTCAATTACGCGAACTTTACGGAACATTTGACGAACCATAACTTCTACGTGCTTATCGCCGATTTCTACGCCTTGCATACGGTATACTTTTTGAACTTCTTTCAATAGATACACTTGAACAGCTTGAACGTCTTTTACTTGAAGCAATTGTTTCGGATCAATTGAACCGTCTGTCAATACTTCGCCTCGTACAATCGCATCATCTACTTGAACTTTGATACGTGCATTGTAAGGAGCTAAATATTTACGTGTTTCAACATCACCTTGAATCGTTACTTCCTTCTGACCTTCGCGAATTTCTTCAACTTCAGTAACTGTACCTGTAATTTCAGAAATAACTGCTTGTCCTTTAGGATTACGCGATTCAAATATTTCTTGGATACGCGGAAGACCTTGAGTAATATCGTCTCCTGCAACCCCACCTGTATGGAATGTACGCATTGTAAGCTGAGTTCCTGGCTCACCGATTGATTGAGCTGCAATAATACCTACTGCTTCGCCCACTTCAACTTCGTCTCCAGTTGCTAAGTTCGTGCCGTAACATTTCTTACAAATACCGTGTTTTGTATTACATGTAAATGCAGAGCGGATTGTAACTTCTTTAATACCAGCCTCTACAATCAGACGAGTTAAATCTTGTGTGATTAATTCATCTTTTGCTACAATAATTTCTTTTGTTTCAGGATGGCGAATTGTTTTCTTCGCATGACGACCAACGATACGCTCATCAAGCTCTTCAATTACTTCTGTGCCTTCCATCAACGCTCCAACCAATAAGCCTCTATCTGTTCCACAATCATTTTCGCGGACAATTGCATCTTGTGCAACGTCTACTAAACGACGAGTTAAGTAACCAGAATCGGCTGTTTTCAGTGCTGTGTCGGCAAGACCTTTACGAGCACCGTGAGTAGAGATGAAGTATTCAAGTACTGTCAAACCTTCACGGAAGGAAGATTTAATCGGAAGTTCGATAATTCGCCCAGCCGGGTTGGCCATCAATCCTCGCATACCAGCAAGCTGTGTAAAGTTGGAAGCATTACCACGAGCTCCGGAATCACTCATCATAAAGATTGGATTTAAGTTATCAAGAGATGCCATCAGTTTGCCCTGAATGATATCTTTTGCATTACTCCAATAAGAAATGACACGAGCATATCGTTCTTCTTCTGTAATCAATCCGCGACGGAATTGTTTCATTACTTTATCAACATTTTCTTGTGCACTGATTAAAATTTCTCCCTTGTCAGGAAGAACTACGATATCAGACACACCAACAGTAATGCCGGCTTGTGTTGAATATTTAAATCCAAGGCTCTTCATGCGATCTAGCATTTTCGAAGTTTCCGTAATATGGAAACGTTTGAACACTTCCGCAATGATTTCACCAAGTATTTTCTTTTTAAACGGTGTTACAAGTTCCGATTCTTCAATATGCTTACGAATATTAGTCGTTGTTGGAACGAAATATTTCGCTGGCGTCTCCACCTGCAAGTTGAAATCAGTCGGTTCATTAATATACGGGAATGACTTCGGCAGAATTTCATTGAAAATAATTTTACCAACAGTTGTTAATAAAAGCATTTTGTTTTGTTCTTCTGTGAATGTCGGGTTGTTTACAGCTCCAGCTTGAATCGCAATACGTGTATGCAAATGCACATGGCCTGTTTGATAAGCGATCATGACTTCTTCAGGTCCTGAGAAAGTAGCGCCTTCTCCTGTAGCACCTTTACGCTCAAGTGTTAAGTAATAGTTCCCTAAAACCATATCCTGAGATGGTGTTACAACAGGTTTTCCGTCTTTTGGATTCAAAATGTTTTGAGCTGCAAGCATCAATAATCTTGCTTCAGCTTGCGCTTCAGATGATAAAGGTACGTGAACAGCCATTTGGTCACCATCGAAATCGGCATTATATGCAGTACATACAAGTGGATGTAGACGGATCGCTTTACCTTCAACTAGTGTCGGCTCAAATGCCTGGATACCTAATCTGTGAAGAGTTGGTGCTCGGTTCAATAGAACCGGATGCTCCTTGATTACATCTTCTAATACATCCCAAACTTCAGAATGAAGACGTTCGATTTTGCGTTTTGCACTCTTGATGTTATGAGCCAATCCACGTTCAACCAATTCCTTCATAACAAAAGGTTTGAACAATTCGATTGCCATTCCTTTCGGCAAACCACATTGATACATTTTCAGGTTAGGTCCAACTACAATTACTGAACGGCCTGAGTAATCAACTCGTTTACCAAGAAGGTTTTGACGGAAACGTCCTTGCTTACCTTTTAGCATATGAGAAAGAGATTTCAATGGACGGTTACCTGGTCCGGTAACCGGACGACCACGACGACCGTTATCGATTAAAGCATCAACAGCTTCTTGAAGCATGCGTTTTTCGTTTTGAACAATAATGCTTGGCGCACCAAGATCCAAAAGACGTTTCAAACGATTATTCCGGTTGATTACACGACGATACAAGTCATTTAAATCAGAAGTCGCAAAGCGACCGCCATCTAATTGAACCATCGGACGTAGTTCAGGTGGAATAACAGGTAAAACATCTAAAATCATCCAATCAGGATTGTTTCCTGAGTTACGGAATGACTCAACGACTTCAAGGCGTTTAATCGCACGAGTGCGGCGTTGGCCTTGAGCTGTTTTCAACTCTTCTTTTAAAGAATCCGTTTCGCGCTCAAGGTCAATTTCTTGCAATAGACGTTTGATTGCTTCTGCTCCCATAGCGGCTTGGAATTTCTTACCAAACTTATCACGGTAAGCGCGGTATTCTTTTTCAGATAGAAGCTGTTTCTTTTCAAGTGGTGTATCCGCAGGGTCAATTACTACATAAGATGCGAAGTAAATAACTTCTTCAAGTGAACGTGGAGACATATCTAAGATAAGTCCCATACGGCTTGGAATTCCTTTGAAATACCAAATGTGTGAAACAGGAGCTGCTAATTCAATGTGTCCCATGCGCTCACGGCGAACTTTCGAACGTGTAACTTCAACGCCACAACGATCACAGACAACACCTTTATAACGAACACGTTTGTATTTACCACAATGACATTCCCAATCCTTTGTAGGACCGAAAATACGTTCGCAGAACAAACCATCTTTTTCAGGTTTTAGTGTACGGTAATTGATTGTTTCTGGCTTTTTGACTTCTCCATAAGACCATGAGCGAATTTTATCGGGTGACGCTAATCCGATTTTCATATACTCAAAATTATTAACATCTATCAAGGAGCCTACCTCCCTTTTGTCTCGAGTTTCTGTACGGCTCTTCCTCGGTAATGGCTGAATGAATAACTGGAGAACGGCCGGTTAAAGCCGTTCGATTCCAAGTATTATTAATCAATTGTTCCAACCGGTGCTTCTGTATCTGCAATCGGTAAGATATTTAATGAGTCAGCTGGTTGAAGATCTTCTTCTTCATCCAAATCACGCAACTCAATTTCTTCATCATCAATCGTTAACATTTTAACGTCCATACCTAAACTTTGAAGCTCTTTAATTAAAACTTTGAATGATTCCGGCACACTTGGTTCCGGTACACTTTCACCTTTAACAATTGCTTCATAAGTTTTTACGCGACCTACGACATCATCCGACTTCACCGTTAAGATTTCTTGTAATGTATGAGCAGCACCATATGCTTCAAGTGCCCATACTTCCATCTCACCAAAACGCTGTCCGCCGAATTGTGCTTTACCACCCAATGGCTGTTGAGTAACCAATGAGTAAGGTCCAGTAGAACGGGCGTGCAATTTATCGTCAACCATGTGGGCAAGTTTGATCATATACATGATTCCTACAGACACACGGTTATCGAATGCTTCACCAGAACGGCCATCATAGAGAATCGTTTTACCATCGCGCGGCATACCTGATTCTTCCATTGTCTCCAACACATCTTCTTCATTTGCTCCATCAAATACAGACGAAGCCATATGAATTCCAAGTGAACGAGAAGCCATTCCAAGGTGTAATTCAAGTACCTGACCGATATTCATACGAGAAGGTACACCAAGTGGGTTCAACATAATGTCGACTGGCGTGCCATCAGGCATAAATGGCATATCCTCTTCAGGTAGTATTCTTGAAATAACACCTTTGTTTCCGTGACGTCCGGCCATTTTATCACCAACAGAAATTTTACGTTTCTGAACGATATATGCACGGACTAGCTGATTAACACCTGGTGGTAGTTCGTCTCCATCTTCACGGTTGAAGATTTTAACATCCAATACAATACCGCCAGCACCGTGAGGCACTCGCAATGAAGTATCGCGAACTTCGCGTGCTTTTTCGCCGAAAATAGCATGTAAAAGACGTTCTTCAGCAGTTAGTTCCGTAACGCCTTTAGGTGTTACTTTACCAACAAGAATATCTCCATCTTTCACTTCAGCTCCGACACGGATAATTCCACGGTCATCCAAGTTACGTAATGCGTCTTCCCCAACGTTCGGGATGTCGCGCGTAATTTCTTCTGGTCCTAGTTTTGTATCACGTGAATCAGATTCGTACTCTTCAATATGAACAGATGTATAAACATCGTCTTTAACTAAACGTTCACTCATGATAATCGCATCTTCGTAGTTAAAGCCGTCCCATGTCATGAAGGCAACCAATACGTTTCTTCCTAATGCCATCTCTCCGCGTTCCATTGAAGGTCCATCGGCTAGAATATCGCGTTTAGAAACCCGGTCTCCAACTTTAACGATTGGGCGTTGGTTATAACTTGTTCCTTGGTTAGAACGAACGAATTTCTGCAATTTGTAAGTATCAAGGTCGCCTCGGACTTCATTGCCATCCACAACTTCAATGCGGCGGACTGCGATTTCTTTAGCTTCCACTAATTCTACAATACCATCATTTTTTGCTACAACAGCTGCACCAGAATCACGCGCTGCCAAATGTTCCATTCCAGTTCCTACAAAAGGAGCTTCCGGATTTAATAACGGAACTGCTTGACGTTGCATGTTCGCTCCCATTAATGCTCGGTTGGAGTCATCGTTTTCAAGGAACGGGATACAAGCTGTTGCTACAGAAACAACCTGTTTTGGAGAAACGTCCATGTAGTCAATGCTGCCGCGTTTATAAATCGTGTTTTCCCCGCGGAAACGTGCCACAATGCCTTCTTCAACAAATGAACCATCATCATTCAATTTCGAATTGGCTTGAGCCACTACATAGTTATCTTCTTCATCTGCAGTCAAATAATCGATATGTTTTGTAACAACACCTGATTCAGCATCAACGCGACGATAAGGAGTTTCGATGAAACCGAACTTATTCACTTTCGCAAATGTTGAGAGTGTATTGATCAATCCAATGTTCGGGCCCTCAGGCGTTTCAATCGGACACATACGACCGTAATGTGAATAGTGAACGTCACGTACTTCAAAGCCTGCACGTTCACGTGTTAAACCACCGGGTCCAAGCGCCGATAGACGACGTTTATGTGTCAATTCAGCAAGTGGATTGGTTTGATCCATAAACTGAGAAAGCTGAGAACTACCAAAGAACTCTTTAATTGATGCAATAACCGGACGGATATTGATCAATTGCTGAGGTACGATTGCCTGTGTATCGTTAATCGACATACGTTCACGCACTACACGTTCCATACGTGATAAACCGATACGGAATTGGTTCTGTAAAAGCTCACCTACTGAACGTAGACGACGGTTACCAAGATGATCAATATCATCCGTATTTCCGACACCGTAAAGGAGGTTAAAGAAGTAACTAATAGAAGAAATAATGTCAGCTGGTGTTACATGCTTAATCTTATCTTCTATATAGGCATTACTAATAACAGTGATTTCTTTTTGATCTTCGTTGTTTGGCGCATAAATTTTGATCGACTGTAAAGTAACTTCACCTTCTAGAACGCCACCTACTTGAGAAACAGTGTGGAAACCAACACCATTTTCTAAGTTTGGAATTAAGCGATCCAATACACGACGATCAATTAATGTACCCGCTTCAACTAAAATTTCGCCTGTTTCAGGATCAGCTAATGTTTCTGCAATTGTCTGATTGAAAAGACGGTTTTTAATATGAAGCTTTTTATTCATTTTATAACGACCAACATTTGCTAAGTCATAGCGTTTTGGGTCGAAAAAGCGTGAGTATAGTAAGCTCTTCGCACTTTCAACTGTTGGTGGCTCACCAGGGCGCAGGCGTTCATAAATTTCAAGAAGCGCTTTTTCTGTGCTCTCTGTGTTATCTTTTTCAAGTGTATTTTGAAGATACTCGTTATCTCCAAGTAGATCGATGATTTCTTGATCAGATCCGAAACCAAGCGCTCTTAAAAGAACCGTTACCGGTAATTTACGTGTGCGATCAATTCTGACATACACAACATCTTTTGCATCTGTTTCGTATTCTAACCATGCTCCACGGTTTGGAATAACAGTTGCTCCAAAGCCTTTTTTACCATTTTTATCTGTCTTGTCATGGAAATAAACACTCGGCGAACGAACTAGCTGAGAAACAATAACGCGTTCTGCGCCGTTGATAACAAAAGTACCTGTTTCTGTCATTAACGGGAAATCACCCATGAAGACATCTTGTTCTTTTACTTCATCTGTTTCTTTGTTGTGCAGACGTACTTTAACACGCAAAGGTGCTGCATAAGTTACGTCGCGCTCTTTCGATTCATCGACTGGATACTTCGGTTCCGCGAGACTGTAATCAACAAACTCGAGCGATAGATTTCCTGTGAAATCTTCAATCGGCGAGATATCTCGGAACATTTCGCGAAGTCCTTCTTCGAGAAACCATTCATAAGATGATGATTGAATTTCAATCAAGTTCGGAAGATCCAGCACTTCACTGATTCTCGAAAAACTTCTGCGTTGACGATGTTGACCGTACTGAACTAGTTGACCTACCAACTTATTCACCCCTCAATAAAACGATTATAGGTCTTTGCGATTTATACAAAATAGTGTATGATATCGAAAAGACAAAAAGAAAACGAGACTAAAATCAGCTCATTTTCGGTTTACACTTGATTAGCTATGTCGCCATGCGTAGCCCGAAAAAGGGCAAACGACCTCAAAATAATAAATTTTGCATTTCATTATAATAACACAGCCATTTTGTCAAGTCAAACTTTTCGAGCTTCAAAAATAAAGTAACCTTTTTTCTTATCTACCACTTTTACTTCACCGAAAAGTTCTTCTAATTTCACCTGTGTAGAAGGAGCACCCTGCTTTTTCTGGATAACAACCCACAACGATCCACCATCCGCTAATTTCTTAGCAGCTTCTTCGTAAAAGCGAAATACAGTTTCTTTACCTGCTCGAATCGGCGGGTTTGTTAAAATCGCAGAAAAACCACTAGCCTCCACCGCACTCAATCCATCACTTTCGTAGATTTGAACGTTGGAAATATCATTTTTCTCTACGTTTGTTTTGGCCAATTCAATAGCCCGTGTATTAACATCGACCATATGAACTTGTTTTTGAGGAGATATTTTTGCGACCGTCATTCCAATCGGTCCATAACCGCAGCCGACATCCAGCACCGGTCCATCTATAGTAGAATCTTGGAATGCCTCGATCAATAACCGTGATCCAAAATCGACTTCACTTTTGCTGAAAACTCCCGCATCAGTCTGGAATCGGAATTTCTCGCCTCGTAGTATGTCTGTCCACTCTCGAGGATTGCTTTTTGTTTGAGGATTTTTGGAATAATAATGTTGAGACATATAGAGTCCTCCTTGCATTCACCTTATTATAGACAGTTGTTCGTCTTCTAAATAAATTAAAAAGAAGAAAAGCCCGCCGGTATACACTGACGAACTTTCCTCCTTTTTTTATAAAGTCATGAAATTACTTAACTTCTACTGACGCGCCAACTTCTTCAAGTTTGCCTTTGATTTCTTCAGCGTCTTCTTTAGAAACGCCTTCTTTGATTGCTTTAGGAGCTTCGTCTACAAGTGCTTTCGCTTCTTTAAGACCAAGACCAGTTACTTCGCGTACTGCTTTGATTACTTTGATTTTTGAATCGCCTGCAGAAGTAAGGACAACGTCAAATTCAGTTTGTTCTTCTTCAGCAGCACCGCCAGCAGCAGCTGCAGCAACAGGAGCAGCAGCAGTTACGCCGAACTCTTCTTCGATTGCTTTTACTAGGTCGTTAAGTTGAAGAACTGTCATTTCTTTGATTGATTCTAAGATTTGTTCTTGTGTCATTATAGTTTCCTCCTATTGATAGGTAATTTTTTTGTCGTGCTTAGCCGGCTAACTTATTAAGCGCCTTGTTCTTCTTTTTGATCTGCAACTGCTTTTGTTGTAGCTGCAAAGTTGCGTATTGGAGCTTGTAGTACGCTGAGTAGCATAGATAGCAAGCCATCGCGTGATGGAAGTTCTGCCAATGCTTTCATATCTTCAGCAGATGCGACTACACCTTCAATAACGCCCGCTTTAATTTCAAGCGCTTCATTCGCTTTAGCGAAGTTATTGATGATACGTGCTGGTGCTACTACATCTTCGTTAGAAAATGCAATTGCGTTTGGTCCTGTAAAGTGTTCGTTGATTGCTTCAAGTCCGTGCATTTCAGTCGCACGACGAGTCATTGAGTTTTTGTAAACTTTAAACTCAACGCCTGCTTCACGAAGCTGTTTACGAAGTTCTGTTAATTGTGCAACGTTCAATCCACGGTAATCAACAACTACAACTGACGCTGCAGCATTGAATTTATCAGCGATTGTTTGCACGACAACTTTTTTCGTTTCAACTGCTTTGCTCATTTTGGCACCTCCTATAGATTTTTCATTTATACCGTCCATAAGAAAAGCCTCTGGTCCATTACAGACACAGAGGCATAAAATCAGCATCAAAAAGATGTTTACTGAATTCATCATGTCCTCGGCAGGGATAAATTAAGCGACTAGCGCCCCTACTGTCTGCGGTACAAATGGGTATTTCACAACTCCGCAAGTATAGCAGAGCAAAAATGCGATGTCAATATTTTATTTAGCAACTACTTTAGTTGGATCTACTTTAACAGCAGGTCCCATTGTAGTAGTAACGTTTAATGATTTGATGTAAGTACCTTTAGCAGAAGATGGCTTCGCTTTTAATACTACGTCATAGATTGCTTCTAAGTTTTCAGCAAGTTTGCTGTCATCAAAAGAAACTTTCCCGATTGGCGCATGGATGATACCTGTTTTGTCTGCACGGTATTCCACTTTACCAGCTTTGATTTCTTGAACAGCTTTTGTTACATCAAATGTAACTGTGCCTGTTTTAGGGTTTGGCATTAAGCCTTTTGGTCCTAAAACGCGTCCAAGTTTACCAACTTCACCCATCATATCAGGAGTTGCAACGATCACGTCGAAGTCAAACCATCCTTGTTGGATTTTTTGGATATATTCAGCGTCGCCTACGAAATCTGCACCAGCTGCTTCAGCTTCTTTAAGTTTTTCGCCTTTAGCGAAAACTAAAACGCTTTGAGTTTTACCAGTTCCGTTTGGAAGTACTACTGCTCCACGGATTTGCTGGTCGTTCTTACGCGTGTCAATTCCTAGACGGAAAGCCACTTCTACTGTTGCGTCGAAGTTTACTGTGCTTGCTTTTTTAGCAAGTTCGATAGCTTCTTTCGCTTCGTATAGTTTAGAACGGTCGATTAATTTTGCTGCGTCTTGCAATTTTTTGCCTGTTTTAGCCATTTTAAACGTCCTCCTTGTTGTGGTATAACGGAATGAACCTCCCACGATTAAAGGCTGCGCGGTTCATGATGAACTGCGCAACCCATCCAAAAACAACTGCTCGAATTAGTCTTCGATTACGATTCCCATACTGCGAGCAGTACCTTCAACCATCAACATTGCAGCTTCAACTGAAGCAGCATTTAGATCTGGCATTTTAGTTTCTGCGATTTCGCGAACTTTGTCGCGTTTCACAGTCGCTACTTTATTACGGTTCGGTTCGCCTGAACCTGATTCAATACCGGCTGCTACTTTTAATAGAACAGCTGCGGGTGGAGTTTTCGTAATGAATGTAAATGAACGATCTTCAAATACTGAAATCTCAACTGGAATGATCAGTCCTGCTTGATCTGCCGTACGCGCGTTGAACTCTTTACAGAAGCCCATGATGTTAACACCTGCTTGACCCAATGCTGGACCAACTGGTGGCGCTGGATTAGCTTTTGCTGCAGGAATCTGCAACTTTACAACTTTAACAACTTTTTTAGCCACGAAACACACCTCCTTAAGTCCGTGATGTGGTAATAGGGTTTCCCCTCCCACTCAATATCTGTCTGTCAACGATGTTGATAGAATTAGCTAAATTGTACAGAGTGTCCTATGACAGTCTGACCTATGAAATAATACCATTAATAATTTAGAATAGCAAGTGGCTTTTATACTTTTTGAACTTGCTCGAAATCTAGTTCCATTTTGGTTTCGCGTCCGAAGATGTCAATCGACACTTTAACTTTGCCTTTTGTATCATCAATTTCTTCCACTTTCCCTTGGAAGTTAGCGAACGGTCCTTCCATTACTTCAACTGTATCTGCAACGGCAAAGTCGATATCTACTTTGCGTTCTGTCATTCCCATTTGTTTCAAGATGAATTCAACTTCTTCATCTAACAAAGGTGTTGGTTTTGCGCCTCCACCCGATGAACCGATAAATCCAGTAACTCCTGGTGTGTTTCGAACGACATACCAAGACTCATCTGTCATGATCAACTCAACCAGGACATATCCCGGGAAAGTTTTGCGCATCACTGTACGTTTCTTGCCGTCTTTAAAATCTGTTTCTTGTTCTTCAGGAATGATGACACGGAAGATCAGATCTTCCATCCCCATTGTTTCCACTCGCTTTTCCAAGTTTGCTTTAACTTTGTTTTCATATCCCGAATAGGTGTGGACTACATACCAATTTTTCTCCATAATCGTGCGGACTAAACGTCCATCCCTCCTTTTTTACCAAATGAAAAAACCCGTTCTCATAGAATAACGGGCTATTTTTTATGCATTATTCTTATCGATCTTATAGTGCTATGAACCAACGGAATAATTTAGAAATACCTGCATCGACTACTGTGAAAAAGAGAGCCATAAAAATACAAGTAGCAAGAACAACGATTGTATAACGTGTAAGTTCTTTTCGTTTTGGCCAGCTAACTTTCCGCATTTCCGAAACGACGTTTTTAAAGAAACTGCCAATGTTACCCATTATTTAAAAAACCTCCGAATTTCAAAATCACTCTATATCGTCCGGCATTCAGTTAAAATTCATATCGTTTGTTTATGCACGGTATGCTCATTACAATGAGCACAGAATTTTTTGAGTTCCAAACGTGTGCTAGATTCTGCTTTCGCAGGAACCGTATAATTACGAGTTGCACATTTTGAGCAGCTTAATGCAATTTTTTTAGCCATTTTATCACCTTATTCAAGTTTACAGCTTTTTCAAGGTTATCACCTTAAAACAGACATGTCAACCGCGCATCAAGAGCTAGGCATCTCATTAACCTGCAAGTGACGTTCGAGTTTTCGCTTGACTCGCTGCAAGGCGTTATCAATCGATTTCACATGACGTTCAAGCTTTTCTGAGATTTCTTGATAGGATTGACCATCGAGATAAAGTGCTAACACCTCGCGTTCTAATTCGCTGAGTACTTCGCCCATTTTCTCTTCCATATACTGAAACTCTTCATTATGAATAATTAAATCTTCCGGATCGTCTACGCCATTTCCAGTTAACACATCCATTAACGTACGGTCAGACTCTTCATCATAAATCGGCTTGTCCAAGGAAATATATGAATTCAACGGAATATGCTTTTGGCGTGTTGCCGTTTTAATGGCGGTAATGATTTGCCGGATAATGCATAATTCTGCGAACGCACGGAATGAAGATAATTTATCGCTCTTAAAATCCCGAATCGCCTTGTATAAACCAATCATGCCTTCTTGAATAATATCTTCTTTATCAGCACCAATCAGAAAATACGACCGGGCTTTCATTCGAACAAAAGGCCGGAACTTCGTTATCAAAAAATCCAGTGCCTCCGTGTTTCCACTGTGGACTAAACTAACAAGTTCTTCATCTGTCATGTCGGTGAATCGTTGAAGCTGAACTTGCTCATGATTTTCCACGGGTGATCCCTCCGATTGCGTGAGCCTCGATATCCTCAGTATACATGAAGGAAAAAATGAGCGTCAACCGTTCATTTTAAGCCTCTTCGCCATTTTTCGAAAATTTCCGCTACTTCTCCAGACAGTGGTATTTTAGAAATCCCGCGCTGCTCTTGGATTTCTTTTACTTTTTTAGTGATATTCTCCTGGATTTCAGCCATTTCAATTTCCAGTTCACGCGCTGAAATTCGCAACGCTCCTTTGCCGAAAATGACCCATTGTTCGGTTAAATCCGAAGTCGCCACATAAATCTGGTCGCGGCGCGTATGTAAACTTGACACCAGTTTTTCAATCCGTTCATCTGCTGTTTCGCTTTCTTTTGTGTAAATGACTTCCACATCGTGATGCAGATTTTTGGCTTCAATTCCCGGAACAAGATGAGCATCAAAAACAATAATAACGCGCCATCCTTTGTAGCTCCGGTATTCAGCCATCCGCTCAATCAAGCGATCTCTAGCATTTGCCAATTTATCTTTTTTTAATTCTTGCAGTTCTACCCAGTCTCCAATGATGTTGTATCCATCAACTAGCAGAATATTCATCGCATCAACCTAATGGATTGCGCTTTCTATAAACTTCGTACATTAATAAGCTCGCTGCTACTGAAGCATTGAGCGACGTCACATGTCCAATCATCGGCAACTGATACAAGAAATCACATTTCTCACGTAAAATTCGACTCATGCCTTTGCCTTCGCTGCCAATAATAACGGCTAATGGCAAAGATGCATCCATTCTTCGGTAATCGACCGATTCTTTTGCATCAGTACCGGCAATCCATACACCGCGTTTTTTCAGTTCATCCACAGTTTGCGATAAGTTATTAATACGCACAACCGGCACATGTTCAATCGCGCCTGTTGAAGCTTTTGCCACAACACCCGTTAAGCCAACTGCTCGGCGCTTCGGAATAATTAATCCATGTACGCCAATTGCATCTGCAGTTCTCATAATAGAACCTAAGTTATGCGGATCTTCTAGCTCATCTAAGATCAAGAAAAATGGATCTTCACTCTTTGCCGAAGCTGCATCAAACAAATCGTCCAAGCTTGCGTAGTTATAAGCAGCTACTGCTGCTGCGATGCCTTGGTGATTGGTGTCAGTTAAGCCATCAATTTTTTTCTTCGGAACAGATTGAACAATAACGCCTTTGTCTTTAGCTAATTGCAATAACTCGGTGATGCCTTTTTTCTGAACGCCTTCAGCAATCCAGATTTTATTAATATCACGGTCTGCTCTTAATGCTTCGAGTACTGGATTTTTGCCGCCAATAATCTCTGGTGCCAACTCTTCTTCCGTCATTTCAATACGCCTCCCAGCTCTTCAATAATTTCAATCGCATAGGAAATGATTTCGTCCACACGCGCTTGCTCTTCTTTTAAATACACCCATCCCAGTACCGCTTCAAAGGCAGTACTGAAATTATAGGTTTGCACATCCGTATTTTTGGGAACCGATCCCGACTTGGCATTGCGTCCGCGTCTCATAATCGCCAGTTCCGCTTCTGTTAAAAATTCTTCTTCTGTTAGTCGCTTTAATACCACTGCTTGCGCTTTAGCTGAAACAAAAGTTGTCGATTGGCGATGCAAAATATTCGGTTTCGAACGTCCCGAACGCAATAAATGCTCACGTACCGCTTGCTCGTAAACCGCATCTCCCATATAAGCAAGAGCCAGTGCATTTAATTGATCTACATCATTTTTTCGTAAAACATTCAATTTATTGCCCTCGCTTCCAGCGTGTCCCTTGCGCTGTATCTTCTAAAATTATGTTTTTCTCTTTAAATAAATCACGGATTTCATCAGCACGAGCAAAGTCACGATTTTTCCGTGCTTCAATGCGTTCTGCCATTAAAGCTTCAACTTCTTCATCCAATAATTCTTCTTGTTGATTAAACGGCAATCCTAAAATACTTGATAATTCGTCAAATACGGCAATAAACGTTTCTAAAACCGATGTCGCCGTTTGTTTTTCGAGTAAATACGTATTCGACAAACGAGACAGATCGAATAAACTTGAAATCGCATTTGCTGTATTAAAGTCATCGTCCATTGTCTCAATAAATGCTGTTTTAATCTCTTCAATTTTATGAACCCAAGTATCCGAATGATCGCCTAAGTCAGCAGACGCACTCAAACGGTGTTTCAAGTTTGCATAAGCTGTACGTAAACGCTCGAGCCCTGCCACTGCATCTTCCACCAATTGCTGTGAGTAATTAATTGGGTGACGGTAATGAACAGATAGCATGAAGAAGCGCAGTACTTGTGGGTCTAGTTCTTTCAATATGTCATTCACTAACACAAAGTTATTTAATGACTTCGACATTTTCTCGTTATCAATATTAATATACCCGTTATGCATCCAATAATGCGCAAATGGTTTTCCTGTGAACGCTTCGGATTGGGCAATTTCATTTTCGTGATGCGGGAACGTTAGGTCTTGTCCGCCTGCGTGAATATCAATCGTATCACCTAAATGCTCACGTGCCATCACCGAGCATTCAATGTGCCAACCTGGACGTCCTTTGCCCCATGGGCTATCCCAAGAAATTTCTTTTGGTTTTGCGGTTTTCCATAAAACGAAATCTAGCTCATCTTCTTTTTTATCGCCCGTTTCAACTCGCGCGCCCACTTTTAATTCGTCGACGGATTGATGAGACAATTTGCCGTAGCCTTCAAATTTGCGTGTTCTGTAGTATACATCGCCTTGCGACTCATAGGCATAGCCTTTTTCAATCAATGCCACGATAAACTCAATAATTTGTGCCATATGATCGGTTACTAACGGATGGACGTCCGCTTCTGCGCAGCCAAGCGCTTTTGTATTTTCAAAATATGCAGCGATAAAACGCGCTGCAATTTCAGGCACTTCTTGACCAAGTTCATTCGCCGCTTTGATCAATTTATCGTCAACGTCTGTAAAGTTCGATACATATTTCACATCGTAGCCGCGATATTGCAAATGACGACGCACCGTATCATAAACGATAACCGGACGGGCATTGCCAATATGAATATAATTGTAAACCGTCGGGCCGCAGACATACATTTTTACTTTGCCTTCTTCTAAAGGAATAAACTCTTCTTTTTGTCGTGACAGCGAATTAAAAATTTGGATACTCATAGACCTCGCCCTTCTCTCTGTGTTGATGTTTTTAACTGTTCTATTTCTTGCTGCAATTGAGCAATTTTCACTTCCATGCCATCACATTTGTCCATGACAGGATCGGGCATATTTTGGTGATTTAAGTCTTGCTTTACTTTCACGCCGTTTTGCATAACCACTTTTCCTGGAATTCCAACTACTGTGGAATTCACTGGGACATTTTTCAGAACAACCGAACCCGCTCCAACTTTTGAATTAGCACCAATAACGATAGAGCCTAAAACTTTAGCTCCAGTCGCAACCAATACATTGTCTTCTAATGTCGGATGACGTTTGCCTCGTTCTTTTCCCGTACCACCTAATGTCACGCCTTGGTATAGCGTCACATTATCGCCGATTTCACATGTTTCTCCAATCACAACACCCATGCCGTGGTCAATAAAGAACCGACTGCCAATTACAGCACCTGGATGAATTTCGATTCCGGTAAAAAAACGACTAATCTGTGAGATAACACGAGCAATAAAGAATAATTTATTCTTAAAGAAAAAATGTGCCAGCCGGTGCGACCAAATGGCATGAAGACCCGAATACGTGAGAATAACTTCCCAATAATTGCGCGCTGCTGGATCTTGTTCGAAAATAACATCAACATCGTCTTTTAATAACTTAAACATTCTTCTCGCTTCCTTTCTGCTCCAAAATAAAAAGCGCCCCTGTCATGTAAATGACAGAGACGCATTATTGCGCGGTTCCACTCTGATTAAAAGAACAAAACGTTCTTTTCTCTCGAAAGCCTATAACGCAGGCAAAACGTCTGGTCTACTTATTTCGACTCAGCACTCGGAGAGGCATTTCCATGTAACAGCGGCACAGATCCTTTTCAGCCGGTGAGGATCTTCTCTAAAGAGCTTGCTGCATGTACTTCTTCTCGTCAACGTTTTAATGATAGTAAATTCATTTTACACCGTCAGCCGAATAAGTCAACGTTACGCACTTGCATATTGTGCAACGCGCGCAATTGCTTTGTCTTTTCCTAATAAAGAAATCGCATCTGGCAATTCAGGTCCGTGCATTTGTCCAGTAATCACAACACGGATTGGCATGAATAAGTTTTTGCCTTTATGACCTGTTGCTTTTTGAACAGCTTTGATTGCTGCTTTAATTTCAGCTGGTTCAAAGTTTTCTAATCCAGCTAATTGCTCTTTAAATGCAGCCATTACTTCAGGTACTTGCTCTCCAGCTAACACTTCTTTTTCAGCTTCGCCGTATGTTAAGTCATCAGTGAAAAACTGTTCAGATAGCTCGGTAATTTCAGCACCATAGCTCATTTGATCGTGATACAAAGCAACAAGTTTGTTCGCCCATTCTGTTTGTTCTAGTGTCATGTCTTCTGGCAATTTCCCTGCTTTTTGCAAATGCGGAAGTGATAATTTCACGACTTCTTCAAGCGGCAATTGTTTAATGTATTGGTTGTTCATCCACATTAATTTTTGCTTATCGAACATCGATGGTGATTTAGACAAACGTTCTACATCAAAAATGCGAATAAATTCTTCTTTCGAGAAGATTTCTTCTTCTCCTTCTGGAGACCAGCCAAGAAGCGCAAAGAAGTTGAACAATGCTTCAGGAATATAGCCTAATTCTTTATATTGTGAAATAAATTGCAAGATCGACTCGTCACGCTTCGATAATTTTTTGCGGTCTTCGTTAATGATTAGCGTCATATGACCATAGCTCGGGTAATCCCAACCAAATGCATCGTAGATCATCATTTGTCTTGGTGTGTTCGACAAATGCTCTTCTCCGCGGAAAACATGAGAAATCTTCATCAAATAATCATCGATAACAACAGCAAAGTTATACGTCGGAATACCCGTCGTTTTAACCATCACCCAGTCGCCAATATCTTTTGATTCAAACGAAATTGGACCACGTACTAAATCATTAAACTCATAAGTTACGTTTGTAGGAACTTTTGCACGAATACTAAATGTCTTACCTGACTCTTCTCTTTCAGCGACTTCATCTGCCGTCAAGTTACGGCAAATTCCGCTGTATTGGGGAGCTGCAATACCCGCTGCTTTTTGCGCATCACGTTCTACTTCTAACTCTTCAGGTGTACAGAAACATTTAAAAGCCAATCCTTTTTCAAGCATTTGGTCTGAATGTTTTTTGTACGTATCCAAACGTTCCATTTGACGATAAGGACCGTATTCTCCGCCAACATCAATTGATTCGTCATGTTCAATGCCTAACCATTTCAAGTTATCCAACTGAGACATAATCCCTGTTTCGATATTACGAGCCGTATCTGTATCTTCAATGCGAACAATGAATTTTCCGTTGTTATGGCGTGCAAATAAATAATTAAATAAAGCTGTACGAGCGCCCCCGATATGCAAATGTCCTGTCGGGCTTGGTGCGTAACGTACGCGTACTTCTTGTGTCATTTTATTTCCTCCTAAAATATCGTTTATCCTTCTACTATTCTATCACTCTGGAACATCAAGAGAAACTGGGTGTTTCGTTAGTAGGATCACTGCAAGCGCAGCAATTCCTTCTTCACGTCCAACAAATCCAAGGTGTTCTGAAGTTGTTGCTTTGACACTAACTTGCGAAATATCTGCTTCAAGCAAGTTGGCAATTGATTCGCGCATTTGTTCAATATAAGGTGCCAATTTCGGTTTTTGCGCAATCACTGTGCAATCCACGTTGCCAAGCTCATAGCCTTGTTCTTTTACGTACTGCCAAATATGCGTCAATAATTTACGAGAATCCGCATTTTTAAATTCCGGATCTGTGTCTGGGAAATGCTTACCGATATCGCCTCCACCAATTGCGCCAAGTGCCGCATCTGTAATGGTATGCAATAATACGTCTGCATCTGAATGACCAAGAAGTCCCCGGTCATGTTCAATTTCAACGCCACCTAAAATAAACGGGCGTCCTTCTACTAATTGATGCACATCATAACCTTGTCCAATTCGAATCATTTTTGTTCCTCCTGTAAGCGACTTTCCAGAATAGCTCTTCCATAAATCAAATCATCCGGTGTCGTCATTTTAATATTTTCGTATGTACTTTCAACAATCGCGACAGGGTAATGTAAACGTTCTACAAGCATCGCTTCATCTGTTCCCATAAACCCATCTTTATGGGCTTTCTGAGCCGCTTCTAAAATTAACGAATAGCGAAATGCTTGCGGCGTTTGAATCATCCACAATTGATCGCGGTCTACTGTCTCTGAAATAATGCCGTTTTCCGCTTTTTTAATGGTATCTTTTACCGGAACAGCGGCTATTGCTGCACCTGATGTGTGGGCTGTTTCCACTAAATTCACAATGACTTCTTTGTCGATAAATGGCCGAGCTGCATCATGAACCAAAACAACGCCACAAGGTGGAATCGCTTCAAGGCAAGCTCTTACACTATCTTGCCGTTCCGTTCCCCCTGTAGCGTAACCTTGTACTTTTGTCAGATTATAGCGTTTTACATAACCTTCAATTAGTTCCCGCTCCTGCTCTTTTACCGCCAACCAAATAGCATCACAGTTTGGATCTTGTTGAAAAACTTCTAATGTATATAGAAAAATAGGTTTACCGAAAAGTTCGAGTAATAATTTATTTTTATCAGCTTTCATTCGTTTCCCGCTGCCAGCAGCAGGCAAGACGACTGTATAATTCATAAAAAACATCCTTTATCCATATGTTGCACCTTATTTACCTTCACGCGGTTTCGCAAAAATCATTCGGCCTGCAGAAGTCTGCAACACACTCGTAACGGTAACATTGATCGCTTGGCCAATAAATCCTTTACCGCCCTCGATGACAATCATTGTCCCATCGTCTAAATAAGCGACACCTTGATTTTGCTCTTTGCCGTCTTTAATGACCACGACATGCATATCTTCTCCTGGAATGACCACAGGTTTTACAGCATTTGCCAAATCGTTAATGTTCAATACTGGAACATTATGAAGTTCACATACTTTATTGAGGTTAAAATCGTTGGTCACGACTTTGCCGCCCATTTTCTTCGCAGCGCGCATCAATTTTAAATCGACTTCACTCACTTCGTCAAAACTTTCTTCCGTGATCATAATCGCATCTACTCGCTCGCTTTGAAGACGTTTTAAAATGTCCAACCCTCGCCTACCGCGTGTTCGTTTCAACGTATCTGACGAATCCGCAATATGTTGAAGTTCCGACAAAACAAATTGTGGCACAACAAACGTACCTTCCATAAACCCCGTTGCCGAAATATCAGCAATTCGTCCATCGATAATGACGCTGGTATCGAGCAATTTATAAGACGTTTTTTCAATTGGTTCTTCGATTTCCTGCTTTTTCGCAGGTACGAATTTAGCAGGCGTTAACATCGTTAACATCTCTTCACGTTTTTGAAACCCGACTTGAAACCCTAAATAACCAAGCACTACTGAAAGAACTAATGGTGCCACTGTCGCAACAAGGGGAATATCAACCGTGCTTAACGCAAATCCAACTAAGAACGCTACCACAAGTCCAATAACCATCCCGACCGTTCCGAATAATAGGTCCGGGGTTGGGGCGCGCAACAACTTCTCTTCCATCCATTTCATAAAATGAATCAATGAATCAACAAATAATAAAGACAATAAGAAAAAGATAAGAGCACCAACAATTGCTGCTACATAAGGATTACTGATCCACGGATTGTCGAGAAGGGGAATAAGTTCAAATGCTGATGGTAATAATAAAATTCCGATCGTCGCACCAATAAGTAAAAACATTATTTGAATAATAGGTCTTAACACGAGCTCCACCTCCTTTTTTTAATTATACACATTTTAAAACAAGAACGCTCCAAAGACACTTGTCTAGAAATAAAAGGAGGCAACATTGCCTCCCTACTGTGGAAAAATTTCTTTTAATGCATCGTTAACACTTTCTACACCAACTACACGAATTCCTTCCGGATAATCCCAGCCACCTAAATTTGATGCTGGAATAATCGCACGCTTAAAGCCTAGCTTCGCCGCTTCTTGAACGCGCTGTTCAATACGCGATACGCGTCTAACTTCCCCGGTCAACCCAACTTCGCCGATTATACAATCATAAACATTTGGCGCTTTATCACGGAAACTTGAGACAATACTTGCCAACACAGCCAAATCAATCGCTGGCTCATCAAGCTTCACGCCACCTGCAACTTTAATGTAAGCGTCCTGCGCTTGCAAAAGCATTCCTACGCGCTTTTCTAGTACCGCCATCAATAAGGTCACACGATTGACGTCAATTCCCGTTGCCATCCGTTTCGGATAATTAAAGCTTGAAGGTGTTACCAATGCTTGAATTTCAACTAAAATGGGCCTTGTTCCTTCCATTGAAGCAACAACGGTTGAGCCTGCTGAGCCACTCGAACGCTCTTGTAAAAATAATTCAGATGGATTCAACACTTCTTTTAATCCACTTTGAAGCATTTCAAAAATTGCTATTTCATTCGTAGACCCAAAACGGTTTTTAACACTGCGTAAAATGCGGTATGTGTGATGGCGTTCACCTTCAAAATACAATACCGTATCTACCATATGCTCTAAAATACGTGGTCCGGCAATTTGTCCTTCTTTGGTTACGTGTCCAACTAGGAAAATGGCAATATTTTTTGTCTTGGCGATTCGCATCAATTCTGCCGTACTTTCTCTTACTTGCGTCACACTCCCCGGTGCAGATGTGACTTCTGGGTGGTGAACAGTCTGAATTGAATCGATAATAACAAAATCAGGCGCTACATCTTCAATGGTATGATGAATCAATTCAAGATTTGTTTCTGCATAGATAAACAACTCTGAAGATGACGCATCTAAACGCTCTGCTCGTAATTTTGTTTGGCGAATTGATTCTTCTCCGGAAATATATAATACCCGGTTTCCACTATTTGCAAGCATCGCTGAAACTTGTAACAGCAATGTCGATTTCCCAATACCAGGGTCTCCCCCAATTAACACTAGTGATCCTGGCACAATGCCACCACCAAGTACACGGTTTAATTCGCTTAGTTCCGTTTCCACTCGTGGTTCGTCTTGTGTTTCAATTGCATTGATCGGCGTCGCTTTTTGCGGAACAGACGCACTATGTTGAAAAGCACCACGTGTTCCTTTAGGAGCTTGGACTTCTACTTCTTCTGTCATCGTATTCCATGATGCGCACCCTGGACATTTCCCCATCCATCTGGCCGATTCATAGCCACACGACTGACAAATGAATTTAGTCTTTTTCTTAGCCATGTGTACCTCCTTGAATAGAAAAACCGCTCGCCGGAAAGTAACTCCGGAGAGCGGCATGTTCTTATTGTTTTTCTATCGCTATTTCTTTTGCTTTTTCTGGTTTATTTGTTCGAACGACAAATTCATCGCCTTCAACATCGAAGATAATCTTTTGCCCTGACAGAGCCGTACCTTTTAATAGCTCTTCTGACAAACGATCTTCTACATGTTTTTGAAGTGAACGACGTAATGGACGCGCACCATATTCTGGGTCATATCCCTCGTTCGCTACTTTTTCAAGCGCTGCATCTGTTAACTCCAAATCGATATCCTGCTCTTTCAAGCGATCAACCAATTGTTTCGTCATCAAGTTCACAATTTCTCTTAAGTTTTCTTTTTCAAGAGAATGGAAGACGATCATGTCATCCACACGGTTCAAGAACTCTGGGCGGAATGCTTTTTTCAATTCAGCAAGCATTTTCCCTTTCATATCTTTATAATCCGTTTTTGCATCATCCAAATTAAAGCCAACATATTTATTGTATTTCAGTTCTTCTGCTCCTACGTTTGAAGTCATGATAATGACCGTATTACGGAAATCGACTCTACGACCTTTTGAATCCGTTAAACGACCATCTTCAAGAACTTGCAACAAAATGTTGAAGACATCTGGGTGAGCTTTTTCAATTTCATCAAGAAGTACAACTGAATAAGGTTTTCTGCGTACTTTCTCCGTCAATTGTCCGCCTTCTTCATAGCCTATATAACCTGGAGGTGATCCAACCAAACGTGAAGTCGAATGTCTTTCCATATACTCAGACATGTCGATACGAATCATCGCTTCTTCATCACCAAACATAGACTCTGCTAAGGCACGCGCTAATTCTGTTTTACCAACACCCGTTGGACCAAGGAAAATGAACGACCCAATTGGACGTTTTGGATCTTTCAACCCTGCACGTGCGCGACGGATAGCTTTCGAAATAGATGTCACTGCTTCATTTTGGCCGATTACGCGGTTATGAAGAATAGACTCCAAATTCAACAACTTATCCGATTCTGTTTGTGCCAGTTTCGAAACCGGAATACCCGTCCACATAGATACAACTTTCGCAATATCTTCTACTGTCACTTCAGACTCTTCTTTACCTTGTTTTTCTTTCCATTCTTTTTTCGTTTTATCTAATTGACTTTGTAGTTTCTGTTCAGCATCACGAAGCGAAGCCGCTTTTTCAAACTCTTGGCTTTGAACTGCTTCATTTTTCTCAGAACGTGCTGCTTCTAATCGAGATTCCAACTCTTTCAAATCTGGTGGAGTCGTGTACGAGCGAAGTCTTACTTTCGATCCAGCCTCATCGATTAAGTCAATCGCTTTATCCGGTAAGAAGCGATCTGAAATATAACGGTCTGACATTTTAGCTGCTGCTTCAATTGCTTCATCGGTAATTTTCACACGGTGATGCGCTTCATAACGATCGCGCAAGCCACGGATAATTTGAATTGATTCTTCAACTGAAGGCTCATCTACTTGAATTGGTTGGAAACGACGCTCAAGAGCTGCATCTTTTTCAATATACTTACGGTACTCATCTAACGTTGTCGCACCAATACATTGAAGTTCTCCACGTGATAGTGATGGTTTCAAAATATTAGAAGCATCAATCGCACCTTCTGCACCGCCAGCACCGATTAATGTATGAAGCTCATCGATAAACAGAATAACGTTACCTGCTTGACGAATTTCATCCATCACTTTTTTCAAACGATCTTCAAATTCCCCACGGTATTTTGTTCCTGCAACTACTGTCCCCATATCCAAAACCATAACGCGTTTGTCGCGTAGAGTTTCTGGGATTTCATTATTTACGATTTGCTGAGCCAATCCTTCAGCAATCGCTGTTTTACCAACACCAGGCTCACCAATCAAGACTGGGTTGTTTTTTGTTCTGCGGCTCAACACTTCAATCACACGTGTAATTTCATCGCTTCTGCCAATTACAGGGTCTAATCCGCCTTCGCGAGCAACTTGTGTCAAATCACGAGCCAGTCCATCCAATGTTGGTGTATTGGCTGAAGCATTCGGGCTTGTGCCTGTTGACGTCTGCTCATTACTTCCTAGAAGCTGTAACACTTGCTGACGGGCTTTATTCAAGCTAACACCCGCATTTCCTAATACGCGAGCCGCAACGCCTTCTCCTTCACGAATAAGCGCTAATAGCAAATGCTCTGTACCTATATAAGAGTGACCCAATTTACGGGACTCATCAACTGACAACTCAATAACTTTTTTGGCTCTCGGCGTGTAATGTACAATTGGACCGACTTCTTTTTCGCCGACACCAACTAATTCCTTAACACCTTCTTCGATCAACTGTGTATTTACTTCAATTGCCTCAAGAGCTTTAGCAGCAATCCCGCCACCTTCACGAATCAAACCCAGAAGAATGTGCTCTGTACCGATTGATTCATGTTTCATACGAATGGCCTCTTCTTGAGCTAACTGAAGAACTTTTTGTGCGCGTTGTGTAAATCGATTAAACATCATGCAAGATCCTCTCCTTCACTATTTATACCGTTTCTATTCAACCTCTCTCGGAACAACTTCGCCCGAGCAAAATCGCGTTCTTTCGGTTGCAGTGGCTTGTCTGCATATTGCTGCAGAAATGCCGGCTGCATAAAAATCATTAACTCATTCAAAATCGACATATCTACATCTTGAATCATTTTTAAATCTATACCCAAACGAACATCTGACAGACACGTCGCAGCTTCTTCTGTCGTCAGCAGTCTCGAATGGGTAAGAACGCCAAGCGATCGGTATATCCGATCTTCTATTACTACTGGTGAATTTAACGCAATTGCTTCACGCGCTCTTCGTTCTTGTTGGATAATTTGCTCTGTCATATTTTCCAAATCCTGAAGAATCTCGTATTCTGATTTCCCAAGAGTCAATTGGTTTGATATTTGATAAACATTTCCTAAAGCTTCACTACCTTCGCCATAAATGCCTCTAACCACCATACCGAGTCTTGAAATTGCAGGAATGATTCGTTGAATCTGATGAGACATGGTCAAAGCAGGTAAATGAAGCATAACGGATGCTCGCATTCCAGTACCTACGTTTGTCGGACAACTAGTTAAGTAGCCATGCTTTTCATGAAAAGCATAAGATAAATTCTTTTCTAGAAGAGAATCTAGTTCATTTGCTATTTTATAAGCTTGTTGAAGTTGAAATCCTGACTGAAGACTTTGAATTCGCAAATGATCTTCTTCATTCACCATAATACTCAGCTCTTCATTATCAGACAACAAAACAGAACCTGAGTGATGGCTATTAATAAGATATGGACTAATTAAATGCTTTTCCACCAGTATCTCTTTTTGTAACTCAGCAAGCTCTTCAATACTGATATGGCTAAAAGTATAATCTAATTCATTTCCTTTATCTAATAATACAGAAGAAATTTCTTTATCCACTTTGAGCGCTTCATCTTCTGTAAAAGCATATGGGAATTTAAAATTGTTCAAATTTCTAGCTAATCTAATTCTCGTACTCATTGCAATATCTACATTTTTACCATCGTTAGTCATCCAGCTGCTTGCACGGGGTTGCAGAAAACGTTCAACTGCCATCCGGGATACCCCCTTCAAGCTTCGCACTTAAAATTTTTACTTCATCTCTTAATCTAGCAGCCTCTTCAAAATTTTCACCTTGAATTGATATTTGCATTTGTTTTCGAAGTTCTTCAATTTCTTTTTTTATTTTCAAGGTTGTTCCATAAGAAGCAGGTATTTTACCATTGTGTTCTGTATTCCCGTTATGGAATCGTTTAAAGATTTCATTAAGCTGTGGTGAAAAAGCATCATAACAAGAAGCGCATCCAAACTTCCCGATTCGTAAAAATTTAGAGAAAGTAAAACCACAAGAAGGACAAGTTGCTACTTCCTTTCTAACCGGGTTAATGGATGCTTGCGAATTAGGGAACCAATTTGATAATAGCTGATGAATAGCTAATGGATCCTGTTCAAAAGCAATATTAATGCTATGGTTTTCAGCAGCACAGATATGGCATAAATTCACCTTAACTATCTGGTCTTGTTGCTGTTGTTTAACTATAACTGATGCAGAACGTTCTCCGCATTGATCGCAAATCATCTTTTCACCCCTTTATGTGTTCGTTTGATATTTAATTGTAAAGAGCATTGCTATAAGAATACGTGCTCGAACTTCATCGCGTGTCGGAAGAGGGAGAAGCAAGGTATTCCGATCAATGGCACTAAGAATTAGTTTAGCTTCTCGTTTAGAAATGATTTCTTCATCAAGTAATCTAAAAACGGTATCTTCTGCCATTATCTGTGTAGCTCCATGTTCCAATCGCTCAATAACTTCTGCTATAACATCTGACTTTTGATGGAGCCTGATTCTTTTAATGCGAATATACCCACCGCCGCCGCGTTTACTTTCTACCAAGTAACCACGATCAACCGTAAATCGAGTATTTATGACATAATTTATTTGAGATGGGACACATTGAAACTTTTCAGCCACTTCACTGCGTTTAATTTCAATATGATCTCTCTCGCTTAATTCGATAACTTGCCTCAAATAACCTTCAATTACATCCGAAATGTTCCGCATCGCTTTCACCTCTTCGATACATAATATGAAAAAGTTGACTTTGACTATATTTGACTTAATTATACAACAAGCTTTTTACACATATCAAATAGTAAGTATCGAAATTATAAATCAAACAAAAAAGCCTTCAAGCTAAAGTACTTAACGACTTAAATATTATATGTCTAATTTAAGTTCATTGCCTTGTTTTGATTCTTCTAAGTACCTTATAATGCATCTTAAATTTATTTTTATGCACAAAG
>NZ_JAKVTG010000019.1 GCF_022489025.1 Planococcus halocryophilus
TTCTCTGCGCTCTCGCGTTGTGTAGCGTTGTGATGCGTTCATTTCAATTCCTTCTTTCGTTTAGTTGTTTCCGTGGCGTTTGTGTCTCTGCTTATTTTTGCGCATTCAAAAAAGCCTAGCGCTATTGCGCCGGGCTCTTCCGTTTAATGCCTTTATATACGAAGTCCTTCAAAGGTGCTTTAGGTCTACACTAATCACAAACTTATTTACCCCTTCAATATATAGTACGACTAAAGCCCCTAATTATAACCCTCAAAACTAAAAAGGTACTAAAGAATTTTACTCCTTCATAATATAGTACGACTAAAGACCCTTTTGGACTACACGATTTTCAAAATAGCCTAAATAAATTTATCCCTTCAATATATAGTACGACTAAAGACCACAAATACAGGGTCTATACGCAAATATCTTAAATAAATATAATCAACCGCCCATCTGACGCTATAACATTATGCAAAAAGCCGCCTCTGCATCTTAAAGCGCAATCACTTCGCTATTGAAGCGCAATCAACTACGAGAAAAGCCGCTTATGTTAACGCTTTAGCGCTTTAATGCGTTGAATTATCACTATATGAATTAAGACGCCTTTCTGCGCTCCTCCATTATGGAGCCTCGCTTATGCTAATGCTATTGCGTAGCAGTGTTACGGCATGTTATCTAAACGGAAATCTTCCGCAAACTCGATGCTATTGCGCTGGCTTTCGGTATTGTGAGGGCTCCGAAAGGCTTACGCAATGATTCCGAATAGGTTCCGAATTTACTAGGTAGCGCGTTCATGACGTATGGGCCTCGGAAATCCTCAAGGAAGCGTGTTTTCTGCGGAGCTTTGACGTTGAGAAAGGCGCGTGCTTATTCGTTTAGTTCCGCTTTATCCTAAGACTGCGCCTAACGGCTTGTCTGCACTCGCGCGGCTCGTGCCCCTACGTGTTTATATACTTCTTGCGTAAATAATACCTTTGCAATGATAGATATTATAGGTACGCATGAGCTTTAGCGAATGCAGGCAAGGCTTTAGCCGCCGCCTAAGGCTCTGCCGCTTTGCGTAGCCCTTTATAGATACGACTGATATAGATAGACCAGCTTTTTTTAAATGCCTTAAATTATGCAATAATATCGTATAAAAAACCATATATAGTTATATAAAATGCATAAATAGTCTATATATTGTATATTTACGCGTTTTTATCTTTTTCGAAAGTGTTCCCTAAAAGCATGGTATCTAGCCAGTTTTGTTCCCTAAAAGCATGCTACTTTAATTAAATATATTCGGAAACCGAAGTAATTATATATAAAAAAACGGCAAAAAGCCGAATCTCTCCGCTTTCTACCGCTCCGCTTGCGTATGAATCCGCTTGCCTCACTCATAATTTAAAGTCGCGCAACGTCTCCGCTATCTCGTCATTGCGTATACCGATATACCGCTTAGTAGTCGCTTGGCTATCGTGATTAAATATCTCCATTAGCGTTGCTACATCGTGAGTACGTTTGTAATAGTGATAACCGAATGTCTTACGCAATGTATGAGTACCTATATCCTTGCGCCCTATAAGCTCTGCCGCCGCCGCGAGAATACGATAAGCCTGTGTAGTGCTGATATGACTTGGCTTAGCATTAGCGCCGCCTTTGCGCGAAGAGAATAGATACTCTTGCGAAGGCTCTAACGCATCTACATAGTCGGCAATATCCGCCATCAATGCGGAAAGATGTACTGTACGCATCTTTTCCGTCTTGCCTTCACGTATCACGAATGAGGAGCGGCCTTTTACGTCCTCTATCCGCATCTTGACTATATCGCCAATGCGGAGCCCCGTATTAATTCCGATATTGAACAGTAGCAAATTCCTCGCCGCCATTGCCGCACTCTTTGCCGATACTTTTATCGCATCCCTAAACTCTGCAATCTCTGCCGCCGTTCTCAAGGGTTGAACGTCTACCGTCATATCTTTCTTTGCCAATGTATTCGCCATGTTTGCCTCCACCCTTTCGTGTATGGTATTACGTATATACCTAAATTAGCATACATTCAAATGTAATACAATAATATAATACCGAATCTATGCGTTTCTTTACGTATCCTTTTACATAAAAGCATACATTCATTTAACGCAAAAAGAAAAGCAAGAACGATGTTAGCCGCTCCTGCTCCGATTGCTTCTTCTCTTTCGCGCATGGTTTCCGCTTCACTAATTTGAGCGGCATACCCCCCGGGGGCTATCGCATACCCCTACGCCGTCTGCCGGGTGCACCGAAATTGCCTACAAAATTTTAAATCCGTAAGCATTTACAAATAATCGCGCAAGTTCTCCGCAACATCCTCTTTATCTAAATACAGATAACGCGTAGTCACTTCAATATCGCCGTGCCCTAATGCCTTCGATATAAGCGCAATATGTGCGCCCTTATCCAGTAAGCTCTTTGCGAAACCGCGCCGCAATGCTTGAGGATTAATATTCTTTAAACCGTATTCGCGCGCATACTTGTTAAGCCGCTTCTGTATATTGTTATTCGTAGGGCTCGACGCAATACTTCCGCCATACTTCGTAATAAATACGAGACTATTGCTAACGCCGTAATGCCTCCGCACTTGCTCATTCTGTTGCAATAGTACCTCAAGCATGCGCGCGAGCTCGTCGCTAATCGGCAAGAACATCTGCTGATGATTCTTAAGCAGACTGCCGCCAACCTTTAAGAGTTTTTGCGGTATATCTATATGGCTTGCATCCAATTGTGCAACCGTGCTCACGCGTAAGCCGGTCTGACTCATTAAGAGTATTGCCGTAGCATCCCGAAACTGTACAAAGTCGCTTAAATCGAGTATTTGCAGTAGCATCGCAATATCTTTAGCAGAAGAGCCCTGTTTAACGGCACTATCAACGCGTATAACGATTGCGCGCCAAAAGTTCGACTGCAACCAACCCGAATCGAAACAACGCCCTAGAAAGGCTTTGAGGCACTTTAAGCGCGTGAGCTTCGTTTGATTGCTTACGTTCATGCTCGCAAGCCAATCGTATATATGCGATGCTTCTAGCTCTTCTAACGTCTCCGCCCCTGTAATTTCCGCAAAGTGTTTAACATGTAACGTATAATCACTTATCGTGCGCGGTCGATAGCCGGTAGTCTTCATATTTCGCGTAACGACTTCGAGCGCCTTTAGGAGCGGCACCCCTCCGCTCTTCTTCGGTTCCTCTTGCTTCTTCGCAAACATTCCGTTTAAATCGCCTTGTACCGTGAAAGCTGAATTTTTTTTCGTCATAACAAAAAAGCCTCCTAATGCGTCTGATTTACGGCTGAAATTCGGATGGTGACCGATTCAGTGACCGTTTCATTAGACGCCTTAGAAGGCTGTTCCGACGCTGTTTAAGCGCTATTCCTATAATGTCCCAGGAGGGATTCGAACCCCCGACCGACGCCTTAGAAGGGCGTTGCTCTATCCAGCTGAGCTACTGAGACGAAAGCTTTCTTAAAGTCTAGACGGTGGCGCCGGCTTTCGCTGACGGCTTTGCTTTTCTATTGAAAGACAATTTTAATTATAGAAATGATTTAAAGAAAAGTCAACGCTATTTTAAAAAAACATTAAAATAAATTTTCAATGGCTTAGTTTTGTTCACTCAACCAATTCGGCATACTGTGTTTAAGTTCACGTAACGCATTGCCGCGATGTGAAATTGCTGCTTTTTCATGCGGCAATAGCTCAGCCATAGCTTTTTCTAGGTTCGGCACATAAAAAATCGGATCGTAACCAAATCCATTTTCGCCCTGACGTGTATCTAGAATTCTACCTTCGCATGACCCTGAGAAAGTTTGCGTTTGTTGTCCTGGAGCTGCGACTGCTAGCACGCATCGGAAACGGGCTGTGCGTTCGTTTTCTGCCACGCTAGCTAATTTCTCAAGCACTTTATCGATATTCGCATTGTCGCTCTTTTCGCCACCTGCATAACGCGCAGAGTATACACCTGGTTCACCGTTTAACGCATCAATTTCCAAACCGCTATCGTCAGAAATAACCGGGATGTTCAACTCTTTTGATACCGCTTCTGCTTTTAAGATGGCGTTTTCTTCAAATGTTACACCGGTTTCTTCCACGTCCATATCTTGTGCCACATCCAAAAGCGTTAATACTTCATACCCTAGTGGTGCAAGTAGCGCTTCAAAATCTTTCGCTTTTCCTTTATTTTGAGTTGCAATTACTATTCGTTTCATAGTTCTGCTGGCACCCTTTCGCCAATTCGTTCAGCTAGTTCACCTAATGCATCTTGTTGCATCGCAATCAATTGACGAATTCCAGCTTCTCCAAGGTCCAGTAACTCGTTCAACTGAGCACGTGTAAAGGTTGATTCTTCACCTGTGCCTTGCAGTTCAACAAAATGGCCTGCACCGGTCATCACTAAGTTCATATCTACTTCCGCACTTGAATCTTCAACATAATTCAAATCTAGAATCGGTCCATTTTCAGCAGTAACACCTACACTTGTAGCCGCAAGAAAATCCGTTACTGGAAATTCTGTTAGTTCAAGCTTACCAATAGCCATTGTCATTGCTATAAAGGCACCTGTAATAGATGCTGTACGAGTTCCACCATCTGCTTGGATGACGTCGCAATCTATCCATAGCGTACGTTCGCCTAGTTTCTCTAAATCAACGACCGCGCGCAATGCACGACCGATTAAGCGCTGAATTTCCATTGTACGTCCACCGATTTTACCCGCAGAAGCTTCGCGGCGATTCCGGCTATTTGTCGCACGTGGTAACATAGAATATTCTGCTGTGATCCAGCCTTTTCCTTGGCCACGTAAAAAACCTGGAACTTTTTCTTCAATGGTTGCCGTACAAATTACTTTTGTTTGGCCCACTGTGATTAATACCGAACCTTCTGGGTGAATCAAGTATTCAACGTCCACAGTTATGGGACGCAATTCGTTTGTTTGTCTATTATCTATGCGTGTCATTAAAATCCTCCTTAATATATGCTCAATAGCTTACCATATTTCGAACATAACGACAAAAACCTGACAGCGTTAGCTATCAGGTTTTTGGAAATCGGATTGAATGAATGATCGGCTCTTCAATCTCCAACCATTTTCGAACAATCGAGCTAAAGATTTGGGTAGACCCAGATGTATAAAAACGGTGTACTGGAGGTTTTTCTCGTTTGGCAAATTGATTTTTGTAGTTTAAGTAACGTTCAACATCTTTCGCTGTTTCTTCTGCTGACGAAAGAACATGGACAGTATCTCCAAGCACTTCTTCGATAAAACCTTGTAGTAAAGGATAATGGGTACAGCCTAAAATGGCCGTATCAAATTCTTCATAAGCGATAGTTGCCAATGTTTCTTGAACAATCCGATGCGCAAATTCCCCTTCGTATTCATCACTTTCTACAAGAGGGACAAATCGCGGACATGCAAGCTGAACCACATGAGCTGAAGATACTAACGACAAGATGGCTTTTTCATAAGCTCCACTTTTTACCGTTCCTGATGTACCTAACACAGCTATTTTATTGGTTGTAGAAGATTTAACCGCAGCGCGGGCTCCCGGAAAAATAACACCGATTACTGGAATCGGCAAGTTTTTTTGTAGAGAGTATAAAGCAGCTGCTGTTGCCGTATTGCAGGCGATGACCAACATTTTTATGTTTTTTTTCATCAATGCATTCGCCATTTGCCACGTATAAGTCCGAACTTCTGATAGCGGACGCGGACCGTATGGACAACGCGCATTATCACCAATATAACAAATTTGCTCATTCGGCAATAGCCTCATAATTTCTTTTGCGACAGTGAGTCCTCCGACTCCCGAATCAATTACTCCAATTGGCGCATTCAACGTCATCGCCTCTATCCTATTTCATGTTTGTGTGCAGTTTTTCAAGTAATGCTGCAAATTGCTCTGATTCATCTTCAGTAAAATCTTCTAATACCGTATTCAAGTATTCACGACGCTTTTGAATCACTTCTTCAATTACCCGTTCGCCTTCTTTTAACAATTTAATCCGGACAACACGACGATCTTGTTCTTCTCGTATACGGACGACCATCTCATTTTTCTCCATACGATCAACCAAGTCAGTTGTGGTGCTGAACGCTAAGAACATTTTGTTCGACAAATCACCGATTGTCATATCTCCGTGTTCGAACAGCCATTGCAAGGCAACAAATTGAGGCGGTGTAATCGTATAGGAATTTAATATCTCTCGCCCTTTTTGCTTAATAATGCCCGAAATATAACGCAATTCTTTTTCCATAAATGCGATGCGTTCTAAATCATGTTTTGTTTCTTTGTAATCTTCTTTCATAACTAGTTACCACTCCTCAAAAACCCTATCGTATTTCTATAGTGCAGGTTTTTTATCGATATAGCAAGAGCTCCTTATTTTTTTGCAACAGCTAATTGTTGCGATTGAAGCATTTCAATTTCTTCTTTTGTCCACGGATAGCCTTTATTTGTTTGCTTAGAAATTTGGACAATCGCTCCTCTACCGGTAAAACAAGTTTCTCCTTTTTCATTGACTGTCCAATAATGAACATCGACAGAAGAAGTGCCAATACGCGCGATTTTAACATGAACATCTAATTTTTCATCAAAAAAGACTTGCTGCACAAAATCCACTTGCATATCTGCCACCACCGGAAACAACTCATTTCCTGCTTTGAGCCAGCGCTGCATCAAGCCCATCTCTTTCATAAATTCAATCCGTGCAAATTCAAAATAAGCGATTGGCACTGTATTGTTCACATGACCAAACATATCCGTTTCAGAAAAACGCACTTGAACGGGTGCAGAAAAGAAAAAATCTTGCTTCCACTCTTCGAAATTTTCAATGTAATTTGCTTTCATGACGACCTCCAGAAAATTGACTTGTCGATTCAGCAAAATTCACGCGAGAACGCGTAGCTGATTTGAGAATTCCACTAAAATTTCTATCGTACTTGAATTATATATTTCATTTGATTAGTATATCAAAAACTTTAGAAAAGAGCAGGCGTTTTTATTAGACAAAAAGAAAAACCCCGCCTCAGCGGGGTTTTTACTAAATACTAGTCAACCATTCTGTCACTTCCGAAGAAGTTACGGAACATTTGAACTGTTGTATCGCGGTTCAATGCTGCGATTGAAGTTGTTAAAGGAATTCCTTTTGGACAAGATTCAACACAGTTTTGAGAGTTACCGCAGCTTGCTAATCCACCTTCACCCATGATCGCGTTCAAACGAGCATCGCGATTCATAGCACCAGTTGGATGCGCGTTCATCAAACGAACTTGTGAAAGTGGTGCAGCTCCGATAAAGTCAGATTTATCGTTGACGTTCGGGCATGCTTCAAGACATACACCACAAGTCATACATTTAGAAAGTTCATAAGCCCATTGGCGTTTACGCTCAGGCATACGTGGTCCTTCTCCAAGATCATGCGTACCATCGATTGGCACCCACGCTTTTACTTTCTTCAATGAGTCGAACATACGGCTGCGGTCTATGATCAGGTCACGGACAACAGGGAATGTTTTCATCGGCTGAAGGCGGATTGGCTGTTCTAGTTGATCAACTAAAGCCGTACACGATTGACGCGCTTTGCCGTTGATGACCATAGAGCATGCCCCACAAACTTCTTCAAGACAGTTCATGTCCCAAGTTACAGGCGTGGTTTTTTTCCCGTCCATGTTGACAGGGTTACGACGAATTTCCATTAATGCCGAAATGACATTCATGTTCATCTTATATGGCAATTCGAACTTTTCCCAATACGAATTTTCATCCGTAGAGTTTCTGCGTTCGATTTCAAATATTACCGTTTTTGCTGCTTCACCCATGGTAAATTAGCTCCCTTCATAATTATGCTTTTGCTGAATAATCACGTTTACGCGGTGGAATCAACGATGTATCGACTTCTTCGTAATGGAAGATAGGTGCATCAAAGCCATTAAATTTAGCCATTGTCGTTTTCATGAATTCCTCATCGTTACGTTCCGGGAAATCCGGTTTGTAATGAGCTCCGCGACTTTCGTTACGGTTAAGCGCTCCGATTGTGATTACACGAGCTAAATGAAGCATATTGCGCAATTGACGCGTGAACATTGCGCCTTGGTTACTCCAAAGTTGCGTATCCGTAATGCTGATATGGTTAAAACGCTCAAGAAGTTCTTGGAGTTTTTCATCCGTCTTCTGCAAGCGATCGTTATAGCGTACCACTGTTACATTATCCGTCATCCACTCGCCAAGTTCTTTATGAAGAACATAAGCGTTTTCTGTTCCGTCTAATGCTAAGATTTCTTCCCATTTACGTTTTTCTTCTGCTTCGTGCTGATCAAAAATCGTTGAAGGAAGATCTTCCGCTAAGACATCAAGGCCTTTCGCATAGTCAAGCGCATTTGGTCCTGCAACCATCCCGCCGTAGATAGCTGAAAGCAATGAGTTTGCGCCTAAACGGTTACCTCCGTGCTGAGAATAATCACATTCACCTGCTGCTAAAACACCAGGAATGCTTGTCATTTGGTGATCATCAACCCATAGTCCACCCATTGAATAATGAACAGCTGGGAAAATTTTCATTGGTACTTTACGTGGGTCATCACCTGTAAACTTCTCATAGATTTCGATGATTCCGCCAAGTTTAATATCAAGCTCTTTAGGGTCTTTGTGTGAAAGATCCAAATAAACCATGTTCTCGCCATTAATACCGAGTTTTTGGTTAACGCAAACATCAAAAATTTCGCGTGTTGCAATATCACGCGGAACTAAGTTTCCGTAAGCAGGGTATTTTTCTTCAAGGAAATACCAAGGCTTGCCGTCTTTATAAGTCCAAATACGTCCGCCTTCTCCACGAGCCGATTCTGACATTAAGCGCAGTTTATCGTCTCCAGGAATCGCTGTTGGGTGAATTTGGATAAATTCGCCGTTTGCGTAGTATGCGCCTTGTTGATAAACGATAGAAGCCGCAGAACCTGTGTTTATAACAGAGTTCGTCGATTTCCCGAAAATAATTCCCGGACCACCAGTTGCCATAATGATAGCATCTGCGCGGAACGATTTAATTTCCATTGTCGTCATATTTTGAGCTGTGATTCCTTTACCTACGCCCTGTTCGTCAAGAACAAGTCCAAGGAATTCCCAGCCTTCATATTTCGTGATAAGTCCGGCTACTTCGTAGCGACGAACTTGCTCATCTAGTGCATATAATAATTGCTGACCAGTAGTTGCACCGGCAAACGCTGTTCTATGGTACATTGTACCACCAAAACGACGGAAATCTAAAAGACCTTCCGGCGTACGGTTGAACATAACGCCCATACGATCGAACATACGGATAATTCCAGGTGCTGCATCTGCCATTGCTTTCACGGGACGTTGATTCGCTAGGAAATCGCCTCCGTAGACCGTGTCATCAAAGTGGATATCTGGGGAATCCCCTTCACCTTTTGTATTGACCGCTCCGTTGATCCCGCCTTGTGCACATACTGAGTGGGACCGTTTAACGGGAACGATTGAAAATAAATCAGCGGGAGAGCCTGCTTCTGCAACTTTAATTGCTGCCATTAAACCAGCAAGGCCGCCTCCGACGATAGAAATTTTGCCCTTCGCCATGTTAGTATTCACTCCTCTTTTAGTTCACCAATGATTGAAACATTCTTAAACGAACGCAAACAATGCTCTGATACCAATTACCGATAACACAATAAATACTAGAAGTGTGAAATAAGTTGCATATTTTTGTGCTGCTGCAGATTGTGTAATTCCCCAAGTAACAAGGAAAGACCAAAGTCCGTTTGATAAGTGGAAAGTTGCTGACAACACACCAATAATATAGAATGCTAACATCCATGGATTACTTAAGATGTTCTCCATCATGTTAAAATCTGCTTCAGCTGCATTTCCAATTGCCACTTGGAATCTTGTTTCAAAGACGTGCCAAGCGATAAAGACTACTAGGAAGACGCCTGTATAACGTTGTGCAATAAATAACATATTGCGCATATAGCTATAATGTCCAGGATTGTTCTTCGCAGTAAACGCTATGTATAGACCGTAAAACGCATGATACATGAGCGGCAAGTAAATGACAAAGATCTCCAAGAAAATAACAAATGGAAGATTTGCCATGAAATGAGATGCAGTATTAAATGCTTCTTCACCTTGTGTTGCAAAATGGTTGACGATTAAGTGCTGCGTTAAGAATAAACCAATAGGAATAATTCCTAACAATGAGTGCAGCCTGCGCATTAAAAATTCACGATTGTTATCCAAAATTTTACCCCCCTCAAAACTTTAATTGGTAGCGTTCAGAGCAGACGTTTATTGGGAAAGCATCTGAAGCCACGCACCATCATGATACAATAATATGACATATTTATTGTACTCCCCCCCTTTAGGAGCGTCAAGGCAACGAATCTCTTTTAAGCACATAGTTATCACGTCTTTTAGCGGTAATAAACAAGCGATTCCCACTAAATGGTTGTGAAATGTAAACGTTTGAATAGATTTACGATAAAAAGCGATTCTCTAATTGAGAATCGCTTTTTCTGACTAATCTACTGGGTTCACTCATGTCGCGATTGTTATCTAGTTACAGTTGAGAATTTGAACATTTTGTGAATATTTTCACGAACTAGTATTTAAAGAGAACTTTGACGTATCTTCAATCAATTCTTCTTCAGACAAACCATACGCATTATGCAAAGCATTTGCGGATTTCGTCATTTCTATTTCTGGCACTACGACTGAAATTTTAATCTCAGATGTGCTGACCATTTTAACCGGAATTTCTTCGCTTCTTAAAATATCAAACATACGTGCGGCAACTCCTGGGTTTGATACCATGCCTGAACCTACTATTGAAACTTTCGACAATCCAACTTCCACATTCATTGAGAGAAAACCAATTTCCTCTTGGGACTCCGTTAACACACGGCGCGTTTCTTCAAGACTTTCTTGACTGATCGAAAACGAAACTGAAGGCGGGAATTCATCACTGATGCTTTGGACGATGATATCGACGTCAATTTGGTTTTCCGCAAGCTTATTGAAAATATTAGCAAGTGAGCCATTAAAAGGTTTTTTATAAGTTACAGTGACACGCGCGACTCCCGGTTCAAATGCCACACCTCTAACGATTAAGTTTGTTTCCACAGTGATCACCTCTTGTATGATTGTGCCAGGTTCGTCTGAATAACTTGCTCTGACAGATAATGGTACATGATTATTTTTTGCGAATTCTACTGCACGGGGATGCAACACACCCGCTCCGAGATTAGCTAATTCTAACATTTCGTCATAAGAAATTTGCTGAAGTTTCCGTGCGCCCGTAACATATCTTGGATCAGACGTATAAACACCATTAACGTCTGTATAAATTTCACATTTCTCTGCTTTTAATGCGGCTGCAAGTGCCACAGCTGTTGTATCTGACCCACCTCTACCTAGAGTGGTAATATTGCCGATTTTATCTACTCCTTGGAATCCTGCGACGACACAAAAATAGCCGTTTTCCAATACACGTTCGAGGCGTTCTGTATGAATCTGCTCAATGCGCGCATTGCGCGGAACCGATTCGGTTTCGATTCCCGCTTGCCAGCCGGTAAATGATAAAGCTTCATGACCTAATTTTTTAAAAGCCATCGCCAGTAAAGAAATGGTTACTTGCTCTCCTGTAGCTAATAGCATATCCATTTCACGCTTTGGTGGCTCTGAAGAAATTTCTCCAGCTAATCCAAGCAACGTGTCTGTCGTTTTGCCCATCGCCGAAACGACAATAACGACACGCTTGCCTTTCTCTTTTTCACGAATTGCTCTTTTTGCCACACCAATAATTTTTTCCGGTGTTGCAACAGATGTACCACCAAACTTCATAACGATTGTTTCCATTCCATCCACTCCCACATTTAGTATGTGGCCCTCAAAATGACTAGCGATTTACCTACTAGACACAAAAAGAGGCAGCTCACCGCAAACGCGGCAAACTACCTCTTTTATCATGTACGAAAAACGTCCATGTGAGATAGCCCTCCAGAGATTGACTCTGACAGCCCTGCACTTCTTAAATGCAGAACCAGCATGCGCAATAGCAGTAAAACGCACACTTCGGCGATCGCCCCTTTCACCATCCATCTCAGATTCTGCAAATCTCCGAATGCTTACTATTGACGTTCGCGCCTCTATCATCACTTTTCCAAGTGATTTAATTATTCACTACAATACCACGTTATGATTCACTTGGCAATGTATCTTCTGCAAAATGCTTTTCGATGGACTGTGCCAAAGCTTCAGGCATTCCTGCTTCTTTAATTTCTTCTACGGACGCTTCTTTAATTTTTTTGACAGATCCAAAATGTTTCAATAATTGCTGTTTACGTTTTGGACCTACTCCTTGTAGCCCATCAAGTGCAGATTGAATTGAATTTTTGCCCCGCAATTGACGGTGGAACGTAATAACAAATCGGTGGACTTCGTCTTGGACTCGTTGCAACAAGTAAAAAGCTTCACTAGTCCGTTTAAGCGGCACAATTTCAGCCGGTGAACCGTATAGCAATTGTGAAGTTTGATGCTTAGCGTCTTTTGCAAGACCTGCAATAGGGATCGACAAGCCAAGTTCGTCTTCTAAAATTTCACGCGCCGACTCCATTTGCCCTTTTCCTCCATCGATGACAATCAAATCTGGCAAAGGCAAACCATCTTTTAATACACGTGAATAACGCCGACGAATCACTTCACGCATCGCCGCGTAATCATCAGGCTTTGATGCATTGCGTGTTTTGTATTTACGATAGTCTTTTTTAGATGGTTTACCGTCAATAAACGTAATCATCGCGGAAACAGCATCAGCACCTTGAATATGCGAGTTATCAAAAGCTTCGATACGTAAAGGCGTTTCGATATTCATCGCTTCTCCTAAATCTACACAGGCACCAATTGTTCGTTCTTCTTGACGTTCTAACAGCTGAAATTTTTCTTTGATCGCCACTTCGGCATTTTTTTTCGCTAATGCCACTAATTCTTTTTTCTTGCCACGTTGTGGAACAAGTACACGGACACCGAGCCACTCTTTCAACATATCCGGATCATCCGCCTCCGGAATTAGAATTTCACTCGGTTTCACATGGTTGGCTTTTTCGTAAAATTGACCAAGAAAAGTTAAAAACTCTTCTTCCGGGTCACGGTAAAGCGGGAATAGCGAGACGTCGCGTTCGATCAATTTACCTTGACGGACAAAAAAGACTTGTACGCACATCCACCCTTTATCAACTGCATACGCAAAAACATCACGATTGGTAAAATCGTTCATCGCCATTTTTTGTTTTTCCATAACAGTTTCAATCATATTGATTTGATCACGGTATTCTTTCGCACGTTCAAATTCCAGATTTTCTGCCGCTTCAGACATTTTTTCGACCAATTGCTCTTTTACTTCACGGAATCCACCATTCAAGAACTTCGTAATTCCATCAATCAATTCTTGATAGGTCTCTTTTTCAACTGGTTTTACACATGGTGCTAAACATTGCCCCAAATGGTAGTACAAGCATACGCGATCTGGCATGGTATGACATTTACGTAATGGGTATAACCGGTCTAATAACTTTTTCGTTTCTGCCGCTGCGTATGCGTTGGGATAAGGTCCAAAGTATTTACCCTTGTCTTTCTTCACTTGTCTTGTCGTAATCAGTTTGGGATGACGTTCTCCTGTAATTTTCAAATAAGGATAGCTTTTATCATCTTTTAACATTATATTGTATTTCGGATCGTATTTTTTGATCAAGTTCAATTCTAGAATTAGCGCTTCTTTATCAGAAGACGTAATAATGTATTCAAAATCGACAATTTCGTTAACCAACCGCTGCGTTTTTGTATCGTGGCTGCCTGTAAAATAAGAGCGTACACGATTTTTTAACACCTTTGCTTTCCCGACGTAAATAACCGTATTTTGACGATCTTTCATCAAATAACAGCCGGGCTGGTCAGGCAATATTGCCAATTTATGTCGAATCAATTCGTTTGCCATGTTTATCACCCTATTAAAAAACCGGGTACCATCACTGGACCCGGTTAAGAATTATGCGTGTTTTTCAACCAATTCAGCTAATGCTTCTTTTGGTCGGAAACCAACTACTTTATCAACTGTTTCGCCGTCTTTCAACAATAGTAAAGTTGGAATTGACATAATGCCATAGTTTCCAGCTGTTTCTTGGTTTTGATCGACATCAACTTTTACGATTTTTACTTTATCGCTCATTTCAGCGTCTAATTCTTCTAGCACAGGAGCGATCATTTTACATGGTCCGCACCAAGTTGCCCAAAAATCTACTAAAACGAGTCCTTCTGATACTTCTTGTGAAAAGTTCTGATCTGTACCGTGTACAATTGCCATGAATAATTCCTCCTTATGATTAACCAAACTATATACAGAGTATAGCATGTGCCAAAAACACTAGCTATTTTTTTGCCTACTCTTTTATTACCCTCATTTAGTTCGATTAAACGGCGGGATTTTGGTTTTACACGCCGATAAAATCGATAAACAAAAACAGGTAGAGAAAGTTACGTAACTTTCTCTACCTGTTTAAATTTGATTTACATCACTTTTTTAAACTCTTCTGTTAACATCGGGATGACTTCGAACAAGTCACCAACGATTCCATAGTCTGCAACTTTAAAGATATTTGCTTCTGGGTCTTTGTTGATAGCTACGATAACTTTTGAGTTAGACATACCCGCCATATGCTGGATTGCTCCAGAAATACCAGCTGCGATATACAAGTCAGGCGTTACGACTTTACCTGTTTGGCCAATTTGTAGTGAATAATCGCAATAATCCGCGTCACATGCCCCGCGAGATGCACCAACAGCACCACCAAGAAGATTTGCAAGTTCTTGTAAAGGTTCGAATCCTTCCGTACTCTTCACACCACGACCTCCAGCTACGATTACTTTCGCTTCCGAAAGATCGACACCTTCAGTTGATTTGCGGACAACGTTTTTAATAATTGTGCGCAAGTTTGTGATATCAACAGATAGAGAACTTACATCACCAGAGCGCTCTTGTCTTTCAAGAGGTGCAATATTGTTCGCACGTACTGTAATAAAGTCAATGCCATCTTTTAGTTTTACCTTCTCGAATGCTTTACCAGAGAAGATTGGGCGAATAAATACGGCATCGTCGCCTTCACCTTCAATGTCCGTTACATCTGAAATTAATCCAGCTTGTAATTTAGAAGCAATTTTTGGTGCCAAGTCTTTACCAACTGATGTGTGACCAAAAACAAGTCCTTCTGGGCTTTCTTGTTCAACGACTGCCATGAATGCTTGACCATAGCCATCAGATGTATATGATTTCAAATGTGGATGTTCAACTGTAACAACACGATCAGCCCCGTACGCAACTAACTCAGCGCCGAAGTCTGCAACCGCATCCCCAATTAAAACACCTACTACTTCGCCGCCGCCAGAAATTTTCTTAGCAGCTGCAATTGCTTCAAATGAAACATTACGTAAAGCGCCTTCGCGCGTTTCGCCTAAAACTAATACTTTCTTCGCCATAGTCCGTTTACCCCCTAAGTAGATGTGAAAACTGTTCCTGATTTTACGAGATAGAAATTCATAGTAATCATGAATTGATTTTTAAAATTTATAGTGAATCTTTAAGAGATTTGAAATTTATTAAATAACTTTCGCTTCGTTACGTAGTAAGCTAACTAGTTCTGTTACTTGGTTTGAAAGATCGCCTTCAAGAATACGGCCAGCTGCTTTTTTCGGTGGCAAGTAAATTTCGATTGTTTCTGTTTTCGCTTCTACATCGTCTTCTTCGATATCTAAATCATCCAATTCCAATTCTTCAAGCGGTTTTTTCTTCGCTTTCATGATTCCTGGAAGTGATGGATAGCGCGGCTCGTTTAAGCCTTGTTGAGCTGTTACTAGAAGAGGTAGTGAAGTTTCTAACTCTTCTGCATCGCCTTCGATATCACGGATAATCGATACTTTTTCGCCCTCAATGCTTAAGCTAGTAATCGTCGTCACATAATTGATGCCTAGTAAATCTGCAACACGTGGTCCAACTTGTCCAGATCCACCATCAATTGCTACGTTACCTGCTAAAATCAAATCTGCTTTTTTGTCTTTCAAATATTCAGCCAGTATGTATGCAGAAGTAAATTGATCCATTTCTTCAACATCGTCTTCTGTATTGATTAATACGGCTTTGTCAGCTCCCATTGCTAGTGCTGTGCGAAGCTGTTTCTCTGCTTCATCATTACCGATTGTAATTACTGTGACTTCTCCGCCATGTGCATCGCGGACAGTTATTGCTTCTTCAATTGCGTACTCATCATATGGATTAATGATGAATTCCGCACCATCTTCCTGGATTTTCCCACCTGAAACAACGATTTTCTCTTCTGTGTCAAACGTACGTTTTACTAATACATAAATGTTCATGAACGTAAACCTCCCAAGTATTATTTCCCTTTAAATTGTGCTTCACGTTTTTCCAGAAATGCCTGGATTCCTTCTTTAGCATCTTCTGAAACAAATACCGTTCCAAAAGACTGCGCTTCTGCATCTACACCTTCATAATAAGATGCAGGTTTTGAATACTGCAACATTTGAATTGCCGCTTTAACAGAAACCGGACTTTTCTTTGCAATTTTCCGCGCAATTGTAAGCGTTTCCGAAAGTAGGTCTTCTTCTGAATATGCACGGTTAGCTAAGCCATATTGCGCAGCTTCTGTTCCAGTGATTGGATCACTCGTCAATAACATTTCAGCTGCTTTCGCTGCGCCTACATATCTCGGCAATCGCTGTGTTCCAGCAAAACCGGGAATCAACCCTAGTTGAAGCTCCGGTAATCCTAGTTTAGCATTTTCAGTGACAAATCGCATGTGACAACTCATTGCCAATTCCAATCCACCACCTAAAGCTGCCCCATGAATTGCCGCTATGACTGGCTTATGGAAAGTTTCAACTCGCTCAAAAACTTCCTGGCCACTCGCTGACAATTTCGAAAATTCTTCTCCTGAAGAAACTTGAGTAAACTCTTTAATGTCTGCTCCTGCAGAAAAGAACCTTCCTTCTCCGTGCAAGACAATCACGCGAACTTCATCATCATTCTCCACTTGGTTTAACAATTCATCAACTTCTAAAATAAGCGAACGCGATAGCGCATTTGCCGGTGGACGATTGATCGTCGCAATAGCTACACCATCTTCTTTTTTCCAACTAATAAATTCCATCTAATGAGCCCCTTTCTTTAAGCTTGCATACCTTTAAGCAGCAAACGTTGAACTTGTGGTGCGAGGTCAACTAAATTGTATTTATGTTCATTCATGACCCAAGTTGTAATGGTCTCATCCATTGTACCAAAAACCATCTGTCTAGCTAAACGAATATCCATTTCTTTATCAAATGCTCCGTCATCCATACCTTGAATCAGAATTTTATCCATCAATTTTAAATACTCCCGAAGCACATTATTTATTTTTGTACGAAGTTCAGAATTTGATTGACGCAATTCTAATTGCGTCACAATCGCCAAGTGGATATCGCTTGCTAACAAGTCAAAATGACTTTCGATCATTAATCCTAACTTTGTTGAAGCACTCAAGTCACGTGCGATAATTTGTTCGAGTTTATCAACAAAAACGCCCATCTTTTCTTGAAATACAGAAATCAAAATGTCTTCCTTGTTTTCAAAATACAAATAAATGGTTCCGTCAGCTACTCCTGCTTGTTTAGCTATTTTCGAAACTTGCGCTTGATGATAGCCATTTTCAGCAATCACAATAACTGCCGCATCTATAATTTGCTTATATTTCGGCTTATTTCTTTTCTCCACTACGTCACCACCCAAAAAAATATGAAAATATGAATGGCGATTCATTCATATTTTCATATTATAGTGTATTTTATAAAGTGTCAAGTTTTATAAGCTTTTACGTGTAAGGCTATTACAGGCTGTTTATGACGGTACCGCTTCGTTTTGTTTAGCAACTTCTTCATCCACTAACGAACGGCGTAGAATTTTACCAATTGCTGTTTTCGGTAATTCTTTGCGGAACTCGTATACGCGCGGCACTTTAAATGAAGCTAGCTGCTCCCGACAATACGCATTAAGTTCTTCTTCTGTTACAGTATACCCTTCTTTCAACACGATGTAAGCTTTTACTGTTTCGCCGCGATATGGATCTGGAATTCCGGCTACCACACATTCTTGCACAGCTTCGTGTTCATATAAAACTTCTTCAATTTCGCGTGGATAAATATTAAAACCACCTGCGATAATCATGTCTTTTTTACGATCGACGATAAAGAAATGTCCTTCGTCATCCATATATCCAAGATCTCCAGTGAGTAACCAGCCGTCAACGATGGTAGCAGCCGTTTCTTCAGGTTTGTTCCAATACCCCTTCATCACTTGAGGCCCTTGAATTGCAATTTCACCAATTTCACCATTTGGAATCGGAGTTGTGGTGCCTGTTTGGAAAATCTTACAATCTGTATCCGGGTAGGGTATTCCAACAGAACCTTTTATCCGCTCTCCCCAAACTAAATTAGAATGCGTAACTGGAGAAGTCTCTGTTAATCCATAACCTTCAACTAACTTCCCGCCCGTTAATGCTTCAAACTTTTCTTGTACTTCTGCAGGTAGTGGTGCAGAACCACTCATACAAGCTTCTATAGAAGATAAGTCGTATTTCGCAATATCAGGGTGACTCATCAATCCAATATACAATGTTGGTGCACCTGGGAACAAAGTAGGTTTTTGCTTATTAATCGTTTTCAATGCCGTTTCAGGATCAAATTTTGGTAAGAGAACCATTTTATTTCCTAGCATAACAGAAAGGATCAATACCGTCGTTAAGCCATATACGTGGAATAACGGGATAATGCCCATAATGGTTTCTTCGCCTTTTTTGCATTTATACAGCCAGCTATCACACATTGTCGCATTCGAGATCAAGTTTTTATGCGTCAACATGACTCCTTTTGGAGAACCGGTTGTTCCTCCTGTATATTGAAGCAAAGCTAAATCTTCTTCAAAATCAAAAGGGGTTTCCACAACAGTTGGTTGAGCCGTTTTCATGATTTCAGTGAACAAGTGATTAATGCCTCTATGCTCAACTTTAACCGTCATGCCGTATTGCTTTTTCTGGATAAACGGATAAACAAGATTTTTAGGGAATGTCAAATAATCTTTAATCCCTGTCACAATGACATTTTCCAATTGGGTTTCTTTTATTGCTTTCGAAATTCTTGGGAACAAAATATCTAAGCTGATAATCGCTTTTGCTCCAGAATCATTCATTTGATAGACGATTTCACGTTCTGTATAAAGGGGATTTGTCATAACGACAATACCACCAGCATACAATATACCGTAAAAGCTAATCACTGCTTGTGGACAGTTTGGCAACATAATTGAAACTCGGTCACCTTTTTTAATGCCAAGCTTTTGTAGATAGTTGGCGAACTTCATAGAAGACTGATACAGTTCTTCGTAAGAAAGTTCTTTCCCCATAAAGTGAACTGCTACTTTTTGCGGGTATTTTTTGTAAGCCTGTGTCAAATATTCTTGTACAGGCATACTTGGATAGGTCAGCGTATGGGGCACTTCTGGTGGATAATGCGCGAGCCAAGGCTTTTCAGTCATTCTTTTGACCTCCTAATTTATGATAGAATCGTGCGAATATTCCTATTTTTCATTATAGAGAAGAATGACACCGCTTACAACTTTATTTCTTTAAGCTAGAAAAAATACTTACCGGCATATAAAAAAGCCAGCTAAAAAGCTGGCTTCGATCATTATAAAAGAAACAAGAAAATAACTCCTACAATCATAAAGATTGCACAAAAAACAAACAAAATTTTTATGAGATTTTCCACAACGTCCAACTCCTATTGAATACTAGCGCCTATCACAAACGACAAGCCGACAGAAATAGTCAGAGAAATAAATCCAACTGAGCGATTATCTCGTTCAATTTCGTCATCTACTTTAAACTTCGGTGTCAAAAACTCAAACAAAATATAAGCAAAGATTAGCAAAGTAAAACCGTATAATCCCCACGCAACCATTTCAAACAATGAATTATGTTGTTCAATTGAAAAACGAAAAATATTGGTTACTCCAAATATTTTCCCGCCAGTAGCCATCGCTACCGCTAGGTTTCCTTTTTTAATTTGTTCCCAGTTATTGTACTTTGTCACCATTTCAAAAATTACCATAGCAACGATTAAACACAATACAACTACACTAAAATAGCCAGCTGACTCGACTAAAGGGTGTGTCCAAAATCCTGTTTCTGTCATTTCTTATACTCCTCTTCGGAAACTTACTTTAATTCAGCGACAGTGACACCAGAGCCGCCTTCTCCTGCTTCACCAAAACGATAGCTTTTCACGCGTGGATGCTTTTTCAAATATTGCTGAACACCTTGGCGCAAGGCACCTGTTCCTTTTCCGTGAATAATCGATACTTGGTGGTAATTTGATAATAACGCATCGTCTAAGTATTTTTCAACACGCGCCAATGCGTCTTCGTATCGTTCACCACGTAAATCAAGTTCCATTTTCACGTGACTATCACGGTCTTTCAACGTCGCCATAGTCCGCGTTTCTTTTTGCTTTTCTGGTTTTGTGAAAGACAAATCAGATTCTGGTAATTTCATTTTCAAAATACCAATTTGAACAATCCATTCATTTTTAGATACTTTTTCAACCAAAGTTCCTTTTTGCCCAAAAGAAATAACTTTAACTTCATCATTCGGCTGCAAAGGTTTCGCTGCGTTATCTTTTGCGGCTTTTTTCAAAATACGATTTTGAGGCATAGCGTCTTCTAATCGTTTTTTAGCATTAATCAATTCATGTTCTTTGACTGATGAACCTTGATTAAGTTGCATTTTGCGCAATTCCGATATAACAGATTCTGCTTCTGCTCTAGCTTCATCTACGATTTTCCGCGCTTTTTCTTTTGCTTTTTCTTCTCTTTGTTCTTTTTGTTTTTCATACTCTTCTAGCTGCTGAGCCAATTCTCTTTTCAATTGTTCAGATTCTGACAACACTTCTTGAGTACGTTCCGCATCTTGTTCTGCTTCCCGGCGGCTCTTTTCAAGTGAAGCAATCATGGAATCGACCGCTTTGCTATCGGTTCCTGTAAAGCTTTTCGCATGGCTAATAATATGCTCTGGCAATCCAAGACGCTTAGAAATTTCAAATGCATTGCTTCGTCCTGGCACACCTATCAATAATCGGTAAGTCGGACTTAATGTTTCCACGTCAAATTCCACACTTGCGTTCGCAACACCTGGACGGTTAAATCCATATGCTTTTAGTTCAGGATAATGTGTTGTTGCGATAACACGCGCACCTCTGCCGTGAACTTCATCTAACAATGAAATTGCGAGTGCGGCACCTTCTTGAGGGTCTGTACCCGCTCCAAGTTCATCAAAAATGACAAGTGAATTTTCATCAAACTTTGTTAATATATCTACTATATTGACCATATGAGAAGAAAACGTACTCAAACTTTGCTCAATCGACTGTTCATCACCGATATCTGCAAATATTTGATCGAATACTGCAAGTTCAGAGCCATCAAGTGCTGGAACTGGTAAACCAGATTGTGCCATTAATGTCGCAAGGCCTACTGTTTTCAATGTTACCGTCTTACCACCTGTGTTCGGTCCAGTAATAACAATTGCCGTAATCTCTCGACCAAATTCAATATCGTTTGGCACCACTTCATCTTTTGCAATCATCGGATGGCGTGCTTTTTTCAAGTTTATATAGCCTTCTGTATTCATTGTTGGTTTGGTGCCTCTTTGCGCCGAACCATATTTTGCTTTTGCTAAGATTAAGTCGATTTCCCCAAGCACATCTACTAATACGAAGAGCTCGTGAGCAACTTCTTGCACTTGCGCTGACAGCATCAATAAAATACGATCAATTTCTTCTTTTTCTTTCATTTTCAAACGACGGACTTCGTTATTAGCTTGTACGACAGAATCGGGTTCGATAAACAAGGTTTGCCCAGACGAAGATTGGTCATGAACAATGCCGCCGTAATGGCTGCGGTATTCTTGTTTAACCGGAATAACAAAACGGTCATTCCGAATTGTCACAATCGAATCCGACAACATTTTCGATGCATTTTTGCCACGAACCAAACTTTCTAATCGTTCACGAACGCGGCTCTCCTGTGTGCGTAACTGTTGTCGTATCGAGCGCAACTCTGTACTGGCACTGTCCAAAACACCGCCATTGTCGTCAATACAAACGTTAATAGCATGTTCGAGTGCTGTTAAAATTGGCATTGATTCTTTTTTCTCTAAAAAATGAGGAATTTGTACAACGCCTTCTTCTTGAATCGTTTCAAAAAACTGACGCAAAATACGGCTTGCCCGAACAGTCGATGAAACTTCCATTAATTCCATCGGACTTAGGCTACCCCCAATTTGCGCTCTTCTCGCTTGAAGGCGAATATCAAAAATACCGCCCATTGGGACATTGTTTTTCACTCGCAATACTTGTGCGCCTTCGTCCATTTGCTCTAACAGTCGATTGACTTCATTGATATCCGTAGACGGTAGTAAATTATCTACGTGTGCTTTTCCGAGTGACGATGTGCAAAACCTCGCTACTTGGTCTCGGATTTTATAAAACTCAAGTGTTCTTAATGCGCGTTCTGCGATCATTTAAGAACCTCCTAACTTTGAATATGTGATAAATCTTATCTTGTGTGGCTGATTTGTTATTTTGGCTTATTGATAAATGCTTTGAATTTCTCCAGTGACCATGTATTGACCACAGTGTCTTTTTTCAACCACGCTTTTTGAGCATGGTTAACCCCTGTCTCCATCACTTCTAATCCTTCAATTGCGTGAGCATCTGTATTAATAGCGACTGGCACCCCTTTTTCTTGCGCCATCACTAAATACGGAACCGCCAAATCTAAGCGATACGGGCTGGCATTTAACTCGACAATTTTGCCGTATTCTTTTGCCCAATCTAAAATCTGCTCAACGTCTGGATTATACCCCTCACGCTGTCCTACTATTCTCCCTGTCGGATGCGCAATCATGTGCACATTTGGGTTTTTCATCGCCGTTAAAATGCGGTCCATAATTTGCTCTTGTGGTTGTTGGAAACTCGAATGAATGCTGGCAATGACAAAGTCCAATTTTTGAAGCATATCGTCATCAAAATCTAAAGTTGCATCCGGTAAAATATCCATTTCTGTCCCTGACAACACTTCAATTTCTGAGTATTTCTTGTTTAATTCACGAATTTGGCCATTTTGGTCAGTTAAACGTTCCGGTGTTAGCCCGTTGGCGACTTTTAAGTATTGTGAATGATCGGTAATGACCATGTATTGGTACGATTTCGCTACACAAGCATCAATCATTTCGGTTAATGAATTAGCCCCGTCTGACCATGTTGTGTGCATATGCAGATCACTTACAATATCTTCAATCGTCACCAATTCAGGTAGTTCTTCTAAACGGTCGAGTTCTCGTCCATCTTCACGAACTGATGGCGGAATAAAAGGCTGACCAAAATGAGCGAAAAATTCGGTTTCAGTTGAAAACGTTTGGATGCTGCCGTCTTCTTGCTCGACACCATATTCACTAATTTTTTTGTTTTGCGATTTAGCCAATTGGCGCATCTTCACATTATGATCTTTGGACCCTGTGAAATGATGCAGCGCAGTCACAAATTCTTCCGGTGCAACCAACCGGAAATCCACATCAATCGGCTCTAAAACTTCCACTGTTACAGAAACTTTTGTGTCTCCAGACGCAATGGTTTCTTGAATTGGCAAAGCTGCTAGTAATTGTTCTTTTACTTTTGCAGGTTCAGCTGTTGCAATAATAAAATCGATGTCTTTACTTGTTTCTTTTGTCCGGCGGAAACTGCCAGCAACCGAAAACTCAGTAACTTCCGCAATAGATGTTAAGACGTCTTTGATAAACGCCACGGTTTCTTCTGTTTTCCAAATAGGCTGACGGTCAGGTTTTGTTTCAAACTCATTCAGCTCTTTCAGAATTTTTTCTTCTGATTTCGGACCGAATCCGGGAAGCTTTTGGATTTCTTCATTCAGACATGCAGCTTTTAATGCTTCCATCGAATCAATACCTAATTCTTTATACAGTTTGGCAATTTTCTTTCCACCCAATCCTTGAAGTTTCATCATTGGAATAAGCCCTTTTGGCACTTCTTCTTGAAGCTCTTCTAGAACCGTGGATTTATTGTCGTTGATGAGTTCAAGAATCACGTCACCTGTTCCTTTGCCGATGCCTTTAAGTTTTGTTACATCTTCAATTTCATCCAAGCTACGCTGATCTAACTCTAACGCTTGCGCGGCTTTTCGAAAAGCCGACACTTTAAACGGGTTTTCCCCTTTAAGTTCCATGTATAACGCAATTTTTTCAAGTGTTCTGATGATGATTTTCTTATTCACCAAAAGCCCTCCCCGTTTCGATTAAAAAAACTTCCCTCGTAAGAGAGAAGTTCCTACTACATATAAATATACCACCATTCTTTTACTTTCTCAGAGAAATAAGGTGTATGCTCGAGCATTGCTTGGGCAATTCCGGAATTCTCCAATTGGTTTTGTACCGCATCTATTGGAAGCAGTGCAAACACATAAATGAAAATAAACAACAGTATGTATGCTTCGATAAACCCTAATACTGCACCGAGTACTTTGCTGAAAAAACCAAGTACCGGTAAATACTTTAAGAAATCAAACATGGATGCAAGCAATTGCAACGCAAACTTAACCACAAAGAAAATAACCGCGAATGCTAATAGTTGATAAAATGTTTGGTCTAAGTCCAATTGATCGACTACTAGCGTAAACTGGGAATTTTCATTGATAGCTGGATATGGAATCCATAGAACAAAGTATTCAGATAAAGGTTTATAGTATTTATAAGCCGCGACTAAAGCAATTACAAAGCCAACCATATGAATCAACTGGACAACAAAACCTCTTTTTGCGCCCACGATGATGCCACCGATCAGTAAGACGAGTAAAAGTATATTAAGCATTCACGTCAACCTTTCAGTTTTTTCAATTCATTTTCTAATTGTTCTACTTGCTCTTTCAGTTTAAGATAGTCATGTACCGCATTTGATGCAGTCAAGACGGCAAGCTTCGCCTGATCTAGAGATGGATTCAAGGCATTAATCTCGCGCATTTTGCTATCGACCATCGATGCTACAAGACGCATATGACCAGAAGTTTCGGTTCCAACCATTTTATAGGTGTTGCCATAGATGTCAACGACCGTGTGAATTTTATGTTGCTCTGACAATGCAATATCCCCCTTTGGAATTCTATAACCCATCATACCATGAACACAAGCCGATTGTGAATCAAAGAAAGGTGACTCGCCCATGTCTAATACTGTTCTGAAACTACCGGAGGAAAGTCTCCTCCAAGTGATTGCCCATTACCAGAAAAACAAAATTGCTTCCAAAAATCCATATGCACGATTTAGTGCAAAATTACCAGACACTGTCGTGACCGTTTACACCTCCGGAAAAGTCATGTTTCAAGGAAACGGCGCAGATCGTGAAGCGGCAAAATGGGGAACTGTTCCTGCTTCTGCCAAAGTTGTCTCGACAAAAGGTGATAAATTGCCTGAAGGCTTTGCCAAACAAGCTGTCCTTGGATCTGACGAAACAGGTACGGGTGACTTTTTCGGTCCGATTACTGTTGCAGCCTGCTACGTGCCAGCCGATAAAGTTGCACTCGCATACGAACTTGGCGTTAAAGATTCTAAACAATTAACCGATGACTGGATGCGTAAAGTCGCGCCCAATTTAAAAGAAGCATTCACTCATAGTGTGCTCACTTTAAATAATGACAAATACAATAAAGTTCAAGCTCAAGGCTGGTCACAAGGGAAGATTAAAGCATTGCTTCACAACCAAGCACTCAAGCATGTACTCACTAAAATCGCACCTGAGAAACCGGAAGCTATTCTGATTGACCAATTTGCTGAACGTGCGATTTACTATAAGCACATAAAAGACGAAACGGAAATTGTCCGAGAAAATGTTTTATTCTCTACAAAAGCAGAAGGTCTTCATGTGTCTGTTGCTTGTGCATCGATCATTGCCCGCGTGGCGTTTCTTGATGAAATGGACCGGATGAGTGCAGAAGCTGGCGTTACTTTACCAAAAGGTGCTGGAAAGATTGTAGATGAAACCGCTGCTAAGATTTTATTAAAGCATGGAGAAGTTTATTTGAAAGGGTTAACAAAATTTCATTTTGCTAATACGAAAAAGGCGATTGGATTGGCTAAAAAGCGTCGGTCATAAAAAAATTTTACAAAAAGGATGAATCCAATGGATTCATCCTTTTCATATGATAATCAAACTTATTTTAACTTCTTAGCTCTGCTCCAACTTCTGTTAAGGCTGCTAATACTTTGTCGTGCGCTTTTGTTACTTCTTCATCCGTCAATGTTTTTTCAGGATCAAAGTACGTTAACGAGAAGGCTACTGATTTTTTACCTTCTTCCATTTTGTCGCCTTCGTAAAGATCAAATACGCGAACGTCTTTTAGAAGTTTACCACCAGCGCTACGAATAACATTTTCGATCGTTGCTGCTTCAACAAATTTAGAAAGGACTAAAGCTACGTCTCGTGACATAGATGGATAGCGTGGAACTTGTGTGTAAACTAACGATTCTGTTTCAAGGTTCAACAAAGCCGCTAAATTTAATTCCATAACTACGGTTGTTTTCAAGTCACGCGCTTTTTGTTCAGACGGGTGCAATTGACCAATGACACCAATACGTTGACCACCTAATACGACGAAGGCCGTTCTGCCCGGGTGTAAGTCGTCCATTTGACCGCGCTCGAATGTTAACTCGGCACCAAGTTTCGCGCCAAGACCTTCTACAATGCCTTTAAGCACGAAAAAATCAACTGGTTTTTTCTCCCCTTGCCAGCTATTGTCGAGCCACAGTCCCGTGATTGCCACTGCCAAATGTTCTTGTTCGTTTAATAGTTCGTCATTACCTTTTAGGAAAACCGCTCCCGTTTCATATAACGCTACCGAATCTATTCTTCTCGCAGTATTATAAGTCACCGATTCCAATAAATGCGGCAATAAGCTTTGACGCAAGATACTGCGCTCTTCGCTCATTGGCATTAATAAACGTGTCGTTTCTGTTTTTTCCAAAGCAAATTGTTTTGCCGACTTTTCAGACGTTAACGAATACGTCGTTGCTTGTAACAAACCTGCGCCTTCTAAGAAGTTACGAACAATGCGACGTTTTGCTTGATAAGGTGTCAAGCCACCAGGAGTTGTTTCTGCTTCTGGCAATGTTGCAGGAATTTCATCATATCCGTGCAAGCGCGCTATTTCTTCAATAATGTCTTCTGGAATTTGAATATCTTGACGACGTGTCGGTACAGAAATGACCAATTGACCATTGACGGCTTCAGTCGTGAATTTCAAACGATTTAAAATATCTAACATTTCTTCAAATGCAATTTTCATACCAAGACGGCTGTTAATGAAGTCTGGCGAAACTTTAACGATTTTTTCATCTTTTGACACTTTATCAAATACAACAGAACCAGACAACACTTCGCCACCAGCTAGTTCAGACAATAATTGTGCTGCACGTTCAGCTGCCGGGATGACACGATTTGGATCTACGCCTTTTTCAAAACGTGAACTTGCATCGCTGCGAAGACCGTGATCTTTTGATGTTTGACGAACAGATCCTGACTCGAAATAAGCAGACTCGATAACAACTGTTGTTGTTGCATCACTTACTTCTGAATTTGCGCCCCCCATTACTCCTGCAATCGCGACTGGTTTTTTACCATTTGTAATGACTAATTGATGAGCAGATAATTTGCGCTCCGCGTCATCTAAAGTTGTAATCATTTCGCCTTCTTTAGCGTGCCGAACCGTAATATTGCCTGTTCCCAACAAATCATAGTCAAATGCGTGAAGAGGCTGACCATATTCCATTAATACATAGTTTGTAACGTCAACGACATTATTATGAGGACGCACACCTGCAGCCATTAAACGTTGTTGCAGCCACATTGGCGATTCTTGCACTTTAATGTTACGAATAACTTTAGCAACATATAAAGGATTTGCTTCAGGCGCATCAACCGTTAAGGTCAACATAGATGCTGCTGTGTCTGCCGATTCTTGGTAGCTGATTTCTGGTAATTTAACTTCTTCAGATAAAATTGCTCCGACTTCATATGCAACACCCAACATACTCATCGCATCTGCACGGTTTGGTGTTAACCCAAGTTCAAGAACAGTATCGTCTAAATTGAAGTTCGCAATAACGTCTGATCCTGTTTCTGAGTCTGCTGGCAATACATAAATACCTTCAGCATAAGCTTTCGGTACAAGCTTGCCTTCGATGCCAAGTTCTTGAAGCGAACAAATCATGCCATTCGATTCTTCTCCACGAAGTTTCGCTTTTTTGATTTTCATGCCACCTGGAAGTTTTGCTCCAGGACGTGCCACAATGACTTTTTGGCCTTCTGCAATATTGGGAGCGCCGCAAATAATTTGTGTTGTTTCTTCGCCAACATCTACTTGGCAAATTGATAATTTATCAGCTTCGGGGTGTTTAACACAAGACTCAACATAGCCCACAACGACATTTGTCATGCCGTGTGAACGGTCGATTACTGCATCTACTTCGATACCTGAACGCGTTATTTTTTCACCTAATTCAGCAGGTGGTAATTGTTGTGTATTTACATAGTCTTTCAACCAATTTATGGATACGAGCATGTTTTATTTCCTCCTTAAAGTTCTGTACGTTGGAATTGAGATAAAAAGCGAACATCGTTTGTGTAGAAATGACGGATATCTTCGACGCCATATTTTAACATTGCAATACGTTCTGGACCCATACCAAAAGCAAATCCTGTTAAGCGTTTCGAGTCATAACCGGCCATTTCAAGAACATTTGGATGCACCATTCCTGCGCCCAGAATTTCAATCCAGCCTGTTTTTTTGCAGACGTTACAGCCACTGCCGCCACATTTAAAGCATGAAATATCCATTTCAACAGAAGGCTCTGTAAACGGGAAGAAACTTGGACGAAGACGGATTTCGCGATCATCACCGAACATTTTCTTAGCAAAGACTGAAAGTGTTCCTTTCAAGTCGCTCATGCGGATATCTTCGCCGATAACCAATCCTTCGATTTGTGTGAATTGGTGTGAATGCGTCGCGTCATCACTATCACGACGATACACTTTCCCAGGGCAAATAATTTTAATCGGCTCTCCGCCTTTTGCTTCCATTGTCCGTGCTTGTACAGGAGATGTATGCGTACGCAGTAAAACATCTTCTGTTATATAGAAAGAATCTTGCATATCACGAGCAGGGTGACCTTTTGGCAAGTTTAACGCTTCAAAATTATAATAGTCTTTTTCAACTTCTGGACCTTCTGCCACTTCGTAACCCATTGAAATGAATAAATCTTCAATTTCCTCGACAACTCGCGTTAATGGATGTGAGTTACCTGTTTTAACAGGGCGTCCTGGCAATGTGATATCGATTGTTTCGCTTTGCAATTTCGCATTGATCGCTTCTTCTTCTAACAGGACCATGCGACCTTCTAATTGCGATGTTACTTGTTCACGAACTACATTGACTAAAGCTCCCATTTTTGGACGTTCTTCAGCCGGAAGTTTCCCCATACCTTTTAATAAATCCGTAATCGGTCCTTTTTTCCCTAAATACGCAACACGAACGTCATTTAGTTCTTTAACCGTTGATGCCGAGGCAATTTTTTCAAGCGCCTGTGTTTTCAATTCTTGCAATTGTGCTTCCATTTTTTCTCCTCCTTAGACAGTAAAAAGCCCCGTCCCAGAAAAGGGACGAGGCATTATTCGCGGTACCACCCTAGTTATTGCAAATAGCAATCACTCATTTACATAACGGCTCTTCACCGGCCCATCTTTACAGTATGTCTACTGGTCCCGTTGGGCAGCTCGCGGGGTGAACTTCTGTGGCGTTTACATATCCACACTTCCAGTCAAGGTGCAGAATCTCTGTGATGTAAGGGCGCAACGTACTTTTCCCGTTCTTCGCTTATACTTATTTACCTCTTCATTATACGAAAGTTCTTTAGTTTTATCAAACTTAGTTTTTTGGAACTAAGCTATACAATAAAATTCCTGTAGCGACAGCTACATTTAACGATTCCGCGCTACCATATAGAGGCACCATCAAGTTTTGGTCTGTTTGTTGCAAGAGAACCGGATCAACGCCACTGCCTTCATTGCCAACGATTAATGCAAATTGTTCGAGTGTTTTTGCCTCATGAACAGGTGTCGAGTTTTGAAGCGCTGTTCCGAAAATAGGAATGCCGCTCGCTTTTGTTTGCTCAGTCCATTTCATCAATTCACCTTTAACAACAGGAATTTGGAAATGGGACCCCTGTGCGGAACGAACAGTCTTCGGATTGAACGGATCTGCGCAACCTTTGCCAAGAATAACGGCGTCAATGCCGCTCGCTGAAGCTGTACGAATCATTGTTCCGATATTGCCTGGATCTTGAACCGCATCAATCATTAGTAGCTTTGTCCATAACTTTTGTTCGTCTTCAGTAAACTCGGGTTGTGCACAATGTGCGAAAATTCCTTGCGTATGCTCGGTTTCCGAAATTTCCTTTGCCACAGCAGCAGTTACTGAATAATGAGGTACACCTTCAATATCCCAGCCTTGTGGAATATCTACGCCTTCGCGCACAATAAGTGATTTCACAAGATCTTTTTTACGAAGTGCTTCTTCTGTTAAATGAAAGCCTTCTACTAAGAATTCCGCAAATTTATCGCGCTCTTTCCGAGTAGTACTAAGCTTTTTCCAATGCTTAACGAGTGAGTTTTGACTTGATTCGATTCTTTTCATGTTATGTTCACGCCTTTATTTCAGAATAGCTCAAGTATAGCACAGCTTAGATTTTATCCGTGAAAAAATCAAATCCGAGTGCTGTCAAAAGACCAAAGACAAGCGTCCACGCAGCAATGCTAATCGTCAGCCAAACTGTCGTGTTCTTTTTTGTCGCACCAAGTGTCATACCGATGAACGCGGCAATATGCGTACCGATTAAAATAGGGCCGAGCAATGCGAGACCTGGCAAACCATATCGGTTCCATATTCTTTTAGCACGATCACTTTTTTTCGACGCTGCTTTGCCTTTTGCTTCTTGACGTTTCGTGTACCAGATCTTGAAACGATCGAAACCGATAATCAATGCCAGCACTGTTACCATGTTGCCGATAAATGCCAGAATCATTACCCAAAAAGGTGACAGGCCCCAAACGATGCCGAGCGGAATAACTACAGCGATTTCAAACCAAGGAATTGCGGCTCCTAAAAAGACGAGGAAATATTCATATATCATTCATCTTCCTCCTTAAAATGTGTACGGATTTCCACATAATAAATTACGTATTGAATTAACGCGATTAGTAAAATCACAAAAACGGTGTAAATGCGTGAGAAAGGTGAAAACATTGCAAATACTGCCAGTAGCGGCAAACTCCAAGACATAAATGTGTATACTTTTTGAGATGCTTTTCGTGTAATATGTGTCATCCCTTCATCTTGCTCTAAATATTCAGGAGGACGGATAGGAAAAATCGAAATTTTTTCTGCTGGGTTCTTTTTGTTGTGACGTTTTAATTGTGCGTAAAAAACAATCATCATCAGGCAGTATAAAATGACCGATCCAATAGCGAATACTACACCAATTGGTCCGAGTTCGACCAAAATACTTTGTTCTGTTTCCGTATTGACAATATGAGTCGTCGGCGAGCTTACTCCAAATAAGAACATTCCCAACACCACAATAAACCCCATCATCCACAACGGATATTGCTTGCGAAAATCATTTTTCATGGTCGTCGTCCTCCTCTAACCAAAATAAGTCGTTGACGTTTGTTTGCAGCGCTTTTGCTAGTTTTAGCGATAGTGTGATCGAAGGTGAAAATTCCCCTTTTTCAATAAAAGCAATGGTTTGGCGTGTGACATCTACTTGTTTGCCGAGATCGCTTTGTGTGAAGCCATACCGAGCCCTGAGTTCTTTTACACGATTTTTGAGCATCTGCTTTATCCTTCCCTCTCTTATGTTCGGTTTATATAACATAATGTATACTATACTTAACATTAAGTCAATAATTATGTACATTGTTATTTGAAATTTCTTTGATTGGTTGATATTTTTCGTTGTTTGCGGGATGAGCGAGTTTGTTTGTGAGATAGACTACGTTGTTTGCGCAATCTATCGAGTTGTTTGCAGGAAACGATCGTTTATTTGCGCAAATCGACACTTTGTTTGCAAAACGCAAAAAAACTTCTCACCTAAGTGAAAAGCTAGTCTTTGTTCTTTAAGTGATAAGTTCGGTTGCGTAATGCTCCAGCCGTTTCCAAATTGAAAGTTGCTAACAAGCGCGACGCTACGTACGGGGACTCCAGATTGCAAAATTGCCTTAATTGCTTATTACTCAATTGTGTATGAACGACTGAAAAGTATTCTTGAACCGTAGTTTCAAATGCGAGTGGATCTACCGATTGGCACAACTCGCATATCCAGCCACACCGAGATTTTCGAATCATCTGATGTTTTTTGCAAGTAACACAAAAAATTCCGGTCTTTAGTTCGGTAGAAGCTATAGTATACAACTGGCATAAAGGAAGTCGTTTATAAGGAGTTTGATGTTTTTGAAGAAGTTTATCGATTTTTGATAAATTGGGTCGGGTTTTCGTCTCGGGGAAAGAGTAGAGTATATTGAATATATAATCGATCAATTGATAAGTTTTGCAAATAGCGCTATTTTGTGGCTTTGTAATAAATTCACAATGTTTAGAAGTAAAAACGACAATTCCTTTGATCGGCAAATGAATATTATGCAGTTTAAAAAATTTTGTTAAAAAGCGAATATTTTTGTTTAATTGAATCGTGGGATCTTCCATTACCGTTCGTGCGCCTTCTGAATCCGTACGGGCAAACTCTCCTGTTTGATGATCGAAATAAAGTTGACCGCTATTGTTTTTCGACTCAATAATAATCGCCCCACGTTCTGTCAACAATAATCCGTCTATTTGGATTTTCCAATCGCCAAGTGACAAGCAAACATTCTGCATAAAACGGTAATTTTCTTCTGGACTAAATTCCACTAGTTTTCGTGCTAGTCTGTCTTCTCCTCGTTTTCCTGCAGCACTTCGGTACAATTCAACTTGAAGAAATTGGCGTTGTGGATGATGTTCAGGCAACCGGTATAACAGTCTTTCGAGCGATTCTATTTGTGACAGTAAAACGAGTTCTTTTTTATGCATAGAGCACCTCCTATCAGAATAAATAGAGTATAGCATTCTTTTGAAAACCTGAAAATCTCTAATAATGGATGCTTTTCGCATGCGAAAAGCGAAAAATCTTTGGTTATTTGCGGGATATAGTCATTTGTTTGCGGGATACACAAAGTTGTTTGCGCTAGCTTGATGTTTGTTTGCGGCAACGGAGCCTTTATTTGCGCAAAGTACCACTTTGTTTGCTAAACAAAAAATCCCTCGCCGAGGCGAAGGATTTTCCGATTTTATTCGAAAGTAATACGTGCGACTGTGTCTTTGTCTAGCTTTTTGATGACTTCGATGATTAATTTTACTGCATTTTCGTAATCGTCTCTATGCAGTATTCCTGCATGCGAATGAATATAGCGTGTAGCTACACCGATTGCGAGTGCAGGAACACCGTTCGCTGTTAAGTGAATCGATCCAGCATCTGTTCCCCCGCCTGCAATCGTTTCAAATTGATACGGAATGCCCGCTTCTTCTGCTGTGTCGACCACGAGTTCGCGTAAGCCGCGATGCGATACCATAGAAGCATCGAAAAGCAATAATTGCGGGCCATCACCCATTTTACTGTTCGATTCTTTGCTTGTAATTCCTGGCGTATCTCCAGCGATCCCTACATCAACTGCAAAACCGATATCTGGTTGAATTTTAGCGGTTGCTGTTTTTGCCCCGCGCAAGCCGATTTCTTCTTGAACTGTTCCCACTCCGTATACTATATTCGGATGGTCAACGCCTTTAAGTCCTTTTAACACGTCGATCGCAATGGCACAACCGATGCGGTTATCCCAAGCTTTTGCCATCAACAGTTTGTCGTTGTTCATCACTGTGAATTCGAAATATGGTGTTACCATATCTCCTGGCGTAATGCCCCATTCTTTTACTTCTTCACGTGAAGATGCACCGATATCAATAAACATGTCTTTAATTTCAACAGGTTTTTTGCGTGCTTCGGGAGTTAGAATATGCGGTGGTTTAGAACCAATTACACCCGTAATTTCGTTACCTTTACGCGTAGTAATGGTAACGCGTTGCGCTAGCATGACTTGTGACCACCAGCCGCCTACCGGTTGAAATTTTAAAAAGCCTTTTTCATCTACTTGCGTAATCATAAAGCCAACTTCATCTAAATGACCTGCTACCATAATTTTGGGTCCATCAGCTAATCCCTCTTTTTTGGCGATTAAACTTCCAAGACCGTCTGTTTCAATCGAATCGGCAAATGGTTCTATGTATTTCTTCATAACTTCTCGTGACTGGCGTTCATTTCCTGGAATGCCATTAGCATCAGTCAACTCTTTTAACATCAATTGTGTTTCGTCTAATTTCGTCATTATTTCGACCTCCTAAATAATCCTTTGCTTGTTTATTATAAAGGAATTTCTACCAATTATCAAAACATTCGTTTATTAATAGCCGTCGTGTTGGCGATCGTAATTGGTTTTGTTTTTTTGCATATAGGCTTCAAGGACATCTTCATAGTTAAACTCGAGTGCGCGCGCCAATCCCCCGTAACAACTCCATACTTCCATGTAATTAGACATCGAGTAATTTTCAAGAAATTCTTGAATGGCTTTTTGCGTACGAAGAAATAGTTCCGTCAATTCTTTTTCAGCTATGGGATCTGGCCAGTTTTCTAATGTATTCAAGTTTTTTTCAATGCCGAGCGACAGCAAGAAATGGATAGAATCTACGTACTCTTCTAAAATAACAGATCGTTCTGATGCGCCTTTTGTGCTCCAAAATTTAAAACAGCGTGTTTCATTGGCAAGTTCCGCCAGTTCTACTAATAAAGCCAAACCTTTCTTACGAAACACATCTTCATTGATATTTTGATTTGATTGGATAAAGCGATCGAGTTCTTCTTGCATTTTGAACAATTCTTGCAATTTCATACAAATCTCCCCTTTATTCTATTAAATCGTGAAACCATATTACTTTCAACTCGTATACTAATTAGTAGAAATATGTAAAACAGGAGGTAATTCAAATGGCTTTTTTTATACGCCTCATTGTATTGGCATTAATCATCTATTTATTTTATCGATTGATCCGTTATATCGTGGATCCAAAAAGGAAATTGGATGCCGCTCTTGAAGCAGGAAATTATTATTTTTTAGATGATGTAAAAAATGTACAAAAAAACTTCTTCATCGCACTTCGAGGTGTAATGTTCGAAGGTGAAAAATACTTAGGAACAACTGAACAATCTTTTGAGGTCGTTTCAATTTTTGTATGGGTTGCAGACCCTGATCAATTGCAGGGATTTACAAAAGAAGATTTCCATTTTCTTGAAAAGGAAATCTTGATGAATTATCCAGAAGCGCACATTAGCTGGAAAAATCCAATTGAGCGTTTAATGAAACAAGAAGAAAAAAATATTTAGTTTGGTAAGAAGTTTTGATAACTCCAAATCAAAATTGCACCATCAAGTAGGGCTAATACTAAAAAGCCAATACGGAAATTGGTGTGTTTTGTTTTATGGCGAAAAGTCATCATGCCAAGATACGCACCAATTCCACCGCCGAAAATGGCGACTGTCCATAAGTTTTTTTCTGGGATTCGTTGACCATGGTTTTGCGCCTGGTGTTTGTCGATCTTCATCATCACAAAAGCCATCACAGTCAAAATTGCCATATACACAAAGATAATTAAAAACATCGGATTTTCCTCCATAAGAAAAGACTGACGAAAAATCGTCAGTCTTTTTTATTGTTGCGTTAAATGTCTGTGCATTGCAGCTTTCTAGTTGTGTGATGTCTATGGACTGCAATGAACAGGCACTTTCGCTTTTATTATCTAGCTGCAATGACCTGCTCCTCGGGGCATAAGCTGCCCTTCCTACGCGGCTAAAGCCACTAGGGAAGTTCATCTTATGCCTATCGGGGCAAAACGGTCATTTCCGCTTTTAATTACTATCTAGCTGCAATGCCTAGACCCTCTGGACTTAAGTCAGCCCACCTGTGCGACAAAAACGCCGCTTTGGTGGTCCGCCTTAAGCCTGTGGGGTCTGAACAGGCACTTTCGCTTTTAATTACTTAGTTACTGCTTTTTTCGCTTGGTCAACCAATGCTGTGAATGCAGCTGCATCAGTTACAGCGATTTCAGCTAGCATTTTGCGGTTGATGTCGATGCCTGCAACTTTTAATCCGTGCATTAAACGGCTGTATGAAATTTCGTTCATACGAGCTGCTGCGTTGATACGTGTGATCCAAAGTCTACGGAAATCACGTTTTTTGTTACGACGGTCACGGTAAGCATAGTTACCTGACTTCATTACCTGTTGGTTTGCTACTTTGAAAAGGATGTGCTTTGCACCATAATAACCTTTTGCTAATTTAATGACCTTTTTACGACGCTGGCGCGTCACTGTTCCACCTTTTACGCGTGGCATATCACATTACCTCCTGCTGAATATAAAAAATTCGATTTTTTGTTGCATGTCTAGACTCAAGCACCCAGATTCTCGGGGTCATAAGTCAAAGTGGCTGTGCGGCAAAAAGCGCCGCTTCACCTCTTCGCCTTATGCCCATCGAATCTATACGGGCGCTTTAGCTTTTATTATTTCATGTTATAGATTAATGATTTGATGCGTTTCAAGTCGCCTGAAGAAACAAGTTTCCCTTTGCGAAGTTTACGCTTTTGTTTTGTTGATTTGTTTGCAAATAAGTGGCTAGTGTGTGAGCTGTGGCGTCTTACTTTACCAGTACCCGTTTTTTTGAAACGTTTTGATGCACCGCTATGGCTTTTCATTTTCGGCATTTCGAATTCCTCCTAAACAATGATCTCTTATTCTTTTTCGTTAACTGGTGCAAGCATCAAGAACATGCTGCGACCATCCATTTTAGGGCGCTGCTCAACTGTTGCAACTTCTTTGCACGCTTCTGCGAAACGTTCAAGTACACGTTGTCCAATTTCTTTGTGCGTAATCGCACGGCCTTTAAAACGAATAGAAGCTTTCACTTTGTCGCCTTTTTCAAGGAACTTGATCGCATTGCGAAGTTTCGTGTTGAAATCGTGATCGTCAATTGAAGGGCTTAAGCGTACTTCTTTGACGACAATCACTTTCTGATTTTTACGGATTTCACGATCTTTCTTTTGCTGCTCAAACTTGAATTTACCATGGTCCATGATCCGAGCAACCGGCGGCTTAGCTTGAGGAGCCACAAGAACAAGATCCAAGTTGACACGAGCTGCAATTTCAAGTGCTTCGATACGTGTTTTGATGCCAAGTTGTTCACCGTTTTGATCAATAACTCGCAACTCACGTGCACGAATACCGTCATTTACATTAATGTCTTTGCTAATAGTAATCCACCTCCGGATAGTGTCGCGAATAGCTTAAATGTGTGAACCGGCCGAACCGGTTTACAGGGTTCCGATCAAAACAAAAGCGGGTGAACCACAGAGGTTCACCCGCAAATATGACAACACGCGTCTTTCTGCGTGTAAAAGTCAATCGTGTATACCTGCCAACAATCGGTCGATCAGGTGAGAAGCGGGTGCTCCTGCTTGCACATATAAGTATTCTATAACCTTATTTATAATATCATGTGTACCAATCACTGTCAAGCTGATTAACGAAGTTCGCTTTGAACCAGTTTCACAAAGTCTTCAAACGGCATACTTTCTGATTTCTGTTCGCCGTATTTACGAACATTTACAGAACCATCTTCTAACTCTTTGTCACCTAGAACTAGCATGTATGGTACTTTTTGCATTTGTGCTTCACGAATCTTATAGCCTAACTTCTCATCGCGCTCATCAATATCTACGCGAATTTTGTGAGACTGCAGTTTTTCTTGAAGTTCTTTTGTATAAGCACTATGCGCGTCAAGCGATACTGGGATTAGCTCTACTTGTACTGGTGCTAACCATGTAGGGAATGCACCTTTATATTCTTCGATCAAGAATGCGACAAAACGTTCCATTGTTGAAACGACTCCGCGGTGAATAACGACTGGACGATGTTGTTTACCATCTTCGCCGATATACGACAAGTCAAAACGTTCTGGTAGTAGGAAGTCTAATTGAACAGTTGACAAAGTTTCTTCTTTGCCAAGAGCTGTCTTCACTTGAACATCTACTTTCGGTCCGTAAAACGCCGCTTCGCCTTCTACTTCAATATAGTCAACGTCCAACTCATCCATCGCTTCTTTTAACATCGCCTGTGCACGATTCCACATAGCATCGTCATCAAAGTACTTTTCTTTGTCTTCTGGATCGCGGTAAGACAAGCGGAACGAATAATCATTGATATTAAAATCTTTATACACTTCAACAATCAAATTAACAACGCGTTTAAACTCTTCTTTAATTTGGTCTGGACGAACAAATAAATGAGCATCGTTTAACGTCATTCCGCGAACGCGTTGAAGTCCTGACAATGCACCTGACATTTCATAACGGTGCATCAAACCAAGTTCAGCAATACGAACCGGCATTTGACGATACGAATGAATGCCTTGTTTGAAAATCATCATATGATGCGGGCAGTTCATTGGACGCAATACCAATTCTTCGTTGTCCATTTTCATCACGGGGAACATGTCGTCTTGGTAATGATCCCAATGTCCACTTGTTTTATACAATTCCACACTCCCCATTACTGGAGTATAGACGTGATCGTAGCCTAGACGTTCTTCTTTATCTACAATATAACGTTCAATAATACGGCGAATTGTCGCGCCTTTTGGAAGCCACATAGGCAAGCCTTGGCCAACTTTTTGCGAGTTCATGAATAAATTCAATTCTTTTCCGATTTTACGGTGATCGCGTTCTTTTGCTTCTTCTAACATTTCAAGATGCGCTTTTAAATCTTCTTTTTTGAAAAAGGCAGTTCCATAAATGCGTTGAAGCATTTTGTTGTCACTGTTTCCTCTCCAATAAGCACCGGCCACACTTAGTAATTTAAATTCTTTTAATTTACCAGTTGATGGTACGTGAACACCGCGGCAAAGATCGAAAAAGTCGCCTTGTTCATAAATCGATACTTGATCGCCTTCAGGAATCGCTTCAAGAAGTTCTAATTTATAAGGATCTTCGATTGCTGCAAAACGCTCTTGCGCTTCTGCACGTGACACGTCATGACGAATGATTTCAACATTTTCATTGATGATTTTTTTCATTTCTTTTTCAATCAATGGCAAGTCTTCTGAAGTAATCGCTGATTCTGTGTCGATATCATAATAAAAACCATTTTCAATAACTGGACCAATGCCAAGTTTTGCATCTGGGTACATGCGCTTAATTGCTTGAGCTAGTAAATGCGCACTGCTGTGACGCAAAACTTCTAACGCTTCATCTGATTCAGGTGTTACGATGGCGATTTCGCCATCTTCCGTTAACGGCGTACGTAAATCGACTAGTTTGTCGCCTACTTTACCAGCTAATGCTTTTTTACGTAATCCTGGACTGATTGATTGTGCAATCTCTTCAGTTGTTACACCTTGTTCAAATTCTTTTACTGCTCCGTCAGGGAATGTTAGTTGAATCATGTCTGCCATGCCAATCTCTCCTTTTAATTATATCTAGTGAAATGTCTATACCACAGGGTCTGGTAGACATTTCTTTATTCTTGTCTAGCTTCAATGGCCTGCTCCTCGGGTCATAAACTGTCCTTCCTGTGCGGCAAAAACGCCGCTTCGGAAGTCCATCTTATGCCTGTCGGAGCAAAACGGCCATTTCCACTTTTCTTGTCTGGCTTCAGCGGCTAGAACCTCGGGGTCTTAAGTCGCCCTTCCTGTGCGGCCAAAACATGCCGCTTCGTCAGCTCGCCTTAAGCCCGTCGGTTCTGAACAGCCGCTTCCGCTTTTCTTTTTTTCCACAGAAAAAAGCCCCATCCCAAAAGGGACGAAGCTTTAGCTCGTGGTTCCACCCTTCTTCACTTCAATATAGATAAATCTATATTGAAAGAAGCTCTGCATCGGCTAACGGACCGGTACCGTCAGCTGCTAGTTAGAAAACTGTTCACAGCTGCTGCTCAAAGGGGGTAAACGGAAAAACGATTCTTAAGAAGCTCACAGCCAAGGCTTCTCTCTCTGAAAGTCGTATATGTCCGCTCATGTCCTTGTCAAGGCATGTAAAATCTTGGTTTGATTGTTACTACTATAAACCGAATTGTTTCAAAAGGCAATAGTTCTACTGTTAATTTCGTCGGTTACGACCATCTAGTTTCACTGGCGTTGTTAGTGCACGAATACGTTCCATAATGCGTGCTGCTTTTAAATCTTCTTTTTCGCCGCGCTGCGAATATGTCAAATGATATTCAAGTTCCGAATAACTAAAATTAGAAGACATGAATGTCGGCAGTTTTTCTGACATGCGGTAATGGAGAATAGTGCCCAGCACTTCATCACGTGTCCAACTCGACATCGCTTCGGCTCCAATATCGTCTAACATTAAGACATCTGCCTTCTTCACGTAGTCAACTTTTTCTTGCAAGGTTTGATCACCAATTGCTTGTTTCATTTCACGCATAAATTCCGGCACAAAAACAAGAACAGATTTGACATTAATCTCAGCTAGCTCATTGGCCACTGCACTCAATAAATACGATTTCCCGATTCCGAATTGTCCATACAGGTACAATCCTTTTTCAGGCAAATTGTCACGTCCTGTAGCTTGATCGAGGAAATCCCCAACAGCTCGGAACGCTGCCATACGGCTGTCGTCCAAATCAAAACCAGAAAGTGTTGCTTGCATCACTTCTTTTGGCATATACATGCTGTGAATTAACGAAGAAGCATGACGTTTGTTATCATGTGCTTCTTTTAAACGGCATTTTGTATATGAAATACCTATCGTTCCACGCTCTAACACTAAGTTTGGTTCAAAGCCTTTTAGATGATTGATACAGGCATCTAAGCTCGGACACTTATTGCAGTCGTGGGATTGATCGATATACTCATACAATTTCCCGAGCCCGCGATCGATTGTCGGGGCATCGATTTCATCAGAGTTATTTTCAAGAAATTTTTGGACGCCAGGATGTGCTAGTACTTCTTTACGCATTTCACTATAACGCTCAGAAAAAGCAGGCGCATTGACCACACGTTTTAATGTTTCGCGAATCGGTTCCATTTAACCACCTTTTCCTTTCTTCAGCGCCAGTTTCGCTAGGAGCTTTTGTTTCTCCACTTCTAAACTTTCGTTTTTCGGTTCACCTTTAGGAGCGGGTGTTTGATCTTTTTTATGGAACCATTCCGGCAGTTTTTCTTCACGCACCGGCTTGCGGTTTCCATTGCCCGTAAACGGCTTTGCTACAGTCGTAGGAGAACCTTCTGATTTCCACTTCATGTATTGAGTGTGTTCGACACGCGCAATTTCCATCGCCTCTTTTGCCGTTGTCACGTTTTTCCGTAACCAATGCGAAGCAATCTTTTCTACATACGCTTTTGTTAGTTTCATATCGGTGCGCAATAACACATACTGTAGTAACACATTGACGACCGCCGGCTTCATGCCATGCGTAATCACCAATTGATTGGCTAACTCAACATCCGCAGGCAAAGGTTCACTACCGTTCGCAATATCTCGCAACACTTGAATCGGTGGAGCCGTTTCCAAATAAACGAGTAATTCGTCTTGTTTTGTTTTTGGTGTCTCTACTGCGTCATCTTGCTTTTCAGCTGTCTTATGCACTTGAACAAGCTGCGGCGCTGTCGTAGAGACTGTTAGTTTATAATACTCAGATGCTGATTTTTTCAAACCTTCTACTGTTAATTTATAATCGTCTTCAATGGCTAGTAAAATGACTTTTTGCATTTCTAGCGGTCCCCAACTATATAAATAAGAAAGTTTCGTAATAAAATCTTTAATGGTAGCGGTTAATACTTTTTTGGGCACTAACTGCTCGGATAAGCCTTGTCTAAGTAGATCGAAATCAAATTCAGAATCAGCTTCATAATTGCCCTTTTTTCGTTCTTGTAAATCTTTTTTAACGGACGGATATCCCGCTTTAGCATGCACTGGTTGAAAAATATCTGTGAATGTACGGGATACTTCTTCGTAATCCGTCGGAATTTCCGTGTATACTAAAAAGCGATTTCGTACTCTTCTATAGGAAGATTCTCCGATTTTACTGAATAAAAACATCGATAATAAAGGATCCATAAAAAAAGTTTTCGGATCGAGCGGCGGACACAACTCATAAATAAAAGAGCGGTCGCCTTCGTTACTACTATATGTTTTCAATAATCCGATGGCTTCAAGCTGAATTCTTGCATCGAAAATTTTGGCAATCGGGTTTCCTAATGTGTTCATTAATGTATAATGAGTCGTTTCTTCTCGCGATGCTTCGCCTTCAGCCCACAAAGTCAAATACAATGCTATTGCCTCCGCACCAATCATCGGTTGATACAATAGCGTCAAGAGCTGCCGATCATAATTCGAGAATGGATAAGGCAACCGAATACGATATGGATCAGCAGGCTGCAACTCTTTATAATAAGCAGTCATAAGTTACCACCTCAATCGATTTTCTTGCCTTCTGGTCCTTTGTTTAATAAATCCTTTAGTTCGTCGATAAAAACGGTAATGTCTTTAAATTGACGATACACCGAAGCAAAGCGTACATACGCAACTTCGTCGATGGTTGCTAATCGGTTCATAACCAATTCCCCAACTTCTTCAGACTTCACTTCCGGATTGCCTTCTCTTCGAAGGTCTTTTTCAATGGTAAATACGACTTCCTCCAGCACTTCTAATGATACCGGCCGCTTTTCACACGCGCGAATTAATCCGCGTAGAACTTTCTCACGGCTGAATTCTTCACGCGAGCCATCTTTTTTGACGACAATCAGTGGCATCTCTTCCACTTTTTCAAAAGTGGTAAAGCGATATCCGCAAGCTTCGCATTCTCTTCTTCTTCTGATTGATTTCATTTCGTCTATTGGCCTGGAATCGACAACGCGTGTGCCGTTATGTTGGCAAGCTGGACATTTCATTTTGACATCTCCCTAACTTCTCTATCTAGTGTATATAGTATAACAAAAAATCGTTAGAAAAATAGAAAAAGCAGAGGATTTTATCCTCTGCTTACGTGTTTTTGTTAAATGGATTATACAGTTACTGAAACTTTGGATTTTTCAACACTTACTGGACCCATACCGCGTGGTATTTCTACAAGCTCGCGTGATGTTGAACCTAGTGCTTCTGCGATATATTCCGCTGCAATAGTCGGATCAAGATCGCCGCAAGTGTAAACATCTACACTCGCATAGCCGTGTTCTGGAAAACTGTGGATTGTTAAGTGAGATTCTGAGATAATCACAACTCCGCTAACACCTTGTGGTGCGAATTTATGAAAAGCTACCTCTCTTACTTCAGCTCCAGCTTTGAGTGCTGCATCAACAAAAGTTTGTTCGATAAAATCCATATCGTTTAATTTGTCAAAATCACACTGCCAAAGTTCTGCAATTACGTGACGTCCCATTGTTTCCATGGTTCGTTTTCCCCCTTTGATATCATTTTGGTTTTTGCGCAAAATATTCAAAGTTGACTACCACGGGGGAAAGTTAGTCCAAAGAGATCCTAACCCTTTAAGCAGTCATGTGAATAAAAAATCTTACGCTCCTAATTCCTAGTTACTTTGATGGAAAGTCAGAAGTGGTAGTCGTTTTTTAACTACGATTCATAGTATAAAACGTATTTATTGTAAATGCAATAAATAAATCTTATTATCTCTGAATCCCCCCAAAAAAACCCATAAAAAAAACCCTATTTCTCCCTTGAAATATGGAGAAATAGGGTAATTATATTATTTTGATACGAGAATCATGGCATTCGCTACTTTTTTAGTTAAATCGATGACACGTGCAGAATAACCCCATTCATTATCGTACCAAGCCAACACTTTTACTTTGCGCTCACCAATTACCATTGTCGATAATCCATCAACTATTGCTGAATTTGAATTGCTGTTAAAATCAACAGAAACTAATGGTTCCATTGTGAACTCTAAAATTCCTGCTAAGTCATTTTCTGAAGCTTCTTCAAAAGCGCGATTTACCTCTTCAATTGTAACCGCTGTCTCTAAGTCGACAACTAAATCAACTAACGATACATTCGGCGTTGGCACTCTCAATGCCATACCGTGGAGTTTCCCTTGCAATTCTGGTAATACCAATGATAGCGCTTTCGCAGCACCCGTAGAAGTAGGGATGATCGATTGAGCACAAGCACGAGCACGACGAAGATCTTTGTGCGGATTGTCCAAGTTTTGCTGATCGTTTGTATACGAATGGATTGTTGTCATCAAGCCGTTTTCAATACCGAATTTGTCATTCAACACTTTTACGACTGGCGCTAAACAGTTTGTTGTACAACTTGCATTTGAGATGACATCATGTTGTTCAATATCTAATTTGTCATCGTTAACGCCCATAACAATTGTAATGTCTTCTTGTTTACCTGGTGCGGTTAAAATAACTTTTTTAGCTCCTGCTTCTAAATGTAGAGCCGCTTTTTCACGAGAATTGAACTTTCCAGTCGCTTCAATAACGATGTCAATGCCCATTTCTTTCCATGGAAGATTCAAAGGATCGCGTTCACTAACCAATTGAACTCGTTTCCCGTTAACAATTAATGCATCTTCTTCTGAAGATACGTCACCGGAGAAGGTGCCGTGATTTGTGTCATACTTAATCAAATGCGCAAGGGTCTCAGCTGGATGTGAGGCATTGACTGCTGTAATTGTGACGTCATCCATCATTATCGCCTGTCTGAAAACCATACGGCCAATACGGCCAAACCCGTTAATTGCAATAGAAACTGTCATGTAGGAATCCTCCGTTTGTAATTAAGTTATACTTATGTTTTTAATTTCTAATATAGTATAACACAATTGCTTATTTAGAGAACCTTAAAAAGCATATCTTTTATTCTTTTTCAGAAACAGCTTGCCAATTTACTAAAATCCGACTTAATTGTTGTTTCGTTTCTTCAAGAGTCCCATTGTTGTAAATAACCGCATCTGCTCCATCTTCTTTCACAGACATTGGTAACTGAGAATTAATGCGTACTCGTGCTTCTTTTTCCGTAAAGCCATTTCTTTCCACTAGTCGTTTATATTGATTTTCTTCAGTAACGCTAACGACTAAAATTTTATCTACTATATATTGCAGCCGACTTTCGAATAATAATGGGATGTCCATAATGATGGTTTTAAATCCTTGCTCAAGCAACTCATAGCGCTGCTTGAGCATTTCTTGTCGAATTGCTGGATGAATAATATTATTTAAGGTTTTACGACTTACCGGATCATTAAAAATGATTTCCCCTACTTTTGCGCGATTCATGGTGCCATCCGAACTAATAACTTCAGGTCCAAACGCTTGCCTAATTTGCTCAAGCGTTTCAGAACCTGGTTCTACAACTAGCCTTGCCACCAAATCGGCATCAATAATCGGATAACCTTGGTTTTTTAACATTTCGGATACTGTACTTTTTCCACTGGCAATACTGCCTGTCAATCCAATAATCATTGTTGGTCCTCATTTCTGACATGTCGGGCAATACACGGAAGCCCGACCGCCAATTTTCAAGGTCTTGGTCTCTGTGCCACAATCTGCACATTGTTTTTTTCCGTACATACCAAAACGATTTTGCATGCTACCTGATTCACCGTTAATATCACGGTAATCTGAAATTGTACTGCCACCTGCTCTAATGCTTTCTTGCAAAATGGCAACTATCGATTCGAAAAGTTCTACTTTTCGCTTCCGGCTAATGCGACTAGCTGCACGTTTCGGGTGAATCTTCATTTTAAACAGGGCTTCTGTTGCGTATATATTGCCACAGCCAGAAATAATTTGTCCGTCCATAATAATTTCCTTGATCGCCTTATTTTTGTATTTCGGACTTTCAGCCAGTGCAAGAAAATGCTCAAGTGCACCTTCGTGAAAGGGTTCTGGAGCCATCAACAATAAAGGCGGAAAATCTCCTTCTTGTTGCAATACGCGCATTTCTCCGAAACGACGAATATCTGAAAACGCTAACAAATTGCCGTCGCTTAATGTGAACACAATATGGACATGGCGTCGAAACTTATCTTCAGGAATCGACTGGAGCTGGTCGACATAAAACCAAGCTCCGGACATCCCTAAATGATTAACTAACAAAAATTCATTGTCTTTTCGCAATGTGAAATAGATATATTTGCTGCGACGTTCGACTTGAACGATTTGTGCTCCGGTTAATCTTTCGATAAAACCGTCAGCTTCTATTCGCTTAATAATGGCTTCCTTACCATTTTCTTTTGATAAGCGGATGACGTCCGACACCGCTACTGCCTCAATTTTTTTGCCAATCGAAACGGGGCGGATTTGCCGAACAACTCCTTCGACTTCTGGAAGTTCAGGCATATCAATGCCCTCCTATCATTTAGTATCGTACCAAGTTGAACCGTGAGCGATATCCACTTTTAAGGGAACATTCAACTTCACTGCATTTTCCATAACTTGTGGTACTAATTTCATCAATTGATCTAACTCTTCAGGTGGCGCTTCAAAAATCAACTCATCGTGAACTTGTAAAAGCATGCGAGCTTGCAATCCTTCACGCTCTAACGCTGCATCCATATCAATCATGGCTTTTTTGATAATATCTGCCGCACTGCCTTGAATTGGTGTATTCATCGCCGTGCGTTCTGCAAAGCTTCTTAAATTAAAGTTTGAACTTGTGATGTCTGGTAAATAACGGCGACGATTCATCAAAGTTGTAACAAAGCCGTCTCGCTTGGCATCAGACACAATGTTCGTCATATAACTTTTGACGCCTGGGAAGCTAGTAAAATAACGCTCAATAAAATCAGCCGCTTCTTTACGCGGAATATTTAAATTTTGAGACAAGCCATAATCACTAATCCCATAAACAATTCCGAAGTTAACCGCTTTAGCCGCTCGGCGCATGTCACTCGTTACTTCTTCTTCAGCTACGTGGAAAACATCGCTCGCTGTTGTCGTGTGAATATCACGGTCGTCTTTAAAAGCTTGTACTAATCGTTCATCTTCAGACATATCGGCGAGCACACGCAATTCAATTTGAGAATAATCTGCCGCTACCATGACCCAACCCGGCTCTGACGGCACGAAAGCTTTACGAATTTTGCGTCCTTCTTCAAGACGAACTGGAATGTTTTGCAAGTTAGGGTTGATTGAACTTAATCGTCCAGTTGTCGTGAGTGCTTGTTGGAAACGCGTATGAATTTTTCCATCTTCATGAATTTCTTTTAATAAACCTTCAATATAAGTAGACAATAGTTTTCCTAATTGGCGATACATCAAAATATGAGAAATAATTTCGTGTTGACCTTCTAATTTTTCTAGAACATCCGCTGCTGTCGAATAGCCGGTTTTTATTTTCTTTAAAGGCGGCAATCCCAGTTTTTCAAATAAAATAACACCTAACTGTTTTGGAGAATTAATATTAAATTCTTGCCCCGCTAGTCCATGAATATCTGACTCGATTTTCTCTAGTTTATGAGACAACTCTTTGCCCATGTCGACTAATTGCTCGCGGTTTACCATTACACCAAGAGATTCCATTTGCCCTAAAACTGTGGCGAGTGGTAATTCTAATTTATCATACAAATCAAATTGCTCGTTTTCTTCGAGTTTTTCCATAATGAGTGGACGAACTTTCCAAATGGTGCGGGCTTTTCTAGCAATATGCTCATGTAAAATAGCGTCTTCTGGAACTTTCTTTTTAGCTCCTTTGCCGTAAACTTGTTCATTCGTCGAAACGTCGTTATGACCATATTCTTGAACAATGCTCGCCATATCGGTATACGTTAAAGATGGATTGACGATATAAGCTCCTAACATTAAATCGAAATCCACGCCTTTTAGTTCAATACCAAAGCGTAAAAATGCTGCCGTTGCTGCTTTAGAATCTGCCATGAATTTTTTCTTTGATGGATCTTTAAACCATGCACGAAAATCTTCTGACTGCTCAACAACGTCCATCGGAATAACGTAAGTATCCGTTTCAGTCGCGAGTGAAACCCCCAGCAAATCACAACTATGATAATGATCATCGTAAAGTTCAAGATGAACTGCCATTTCATCTTTTAATATAGATGAATCGATTGTTGTCAGTAATTCAAATTTCAACTCTTCTTTTACCGTTTCTTCTGCTGTGTATTCCATTTTTTCTAGTAAAGATTTAAACGCTAGTTCTTTCCATACTTTAACCAACTCGTCTTGGTCCGGTCCGGAATAGCTCAATTCATCGATTTGAATTTCAATCGGTGCTTGTCGTTCAATTGTTGCTAATTGCTTGCTAATATAAGCAAGGTCTTCATTGGCAATTAGTTTTTCCTTCATCTTTCCTTTTTGTTGCTCGATAGCTTCATATACACCTTCGACTGAACCGTGAGCCGCCAATAATTTCAGCGCTGTCTTCTCTCCAACACCTGGTACACCTGGAATATTATCCGAAGCATCGCCCATAAGACCTTTCATATCGATAATTTGAAGAGGCGTTAAACCATACTTTTCTTTAATATGCTCTACTGTATATTTTTCGATATCCGTTATGCCTTTTCGCGTAATGTAAACCGTCGTTGTGGGTGAAGCCAATTGCGTTAAATCTTTATCTCCAGAAATAACGATAACTTCGTCACCTTTTCGCTCAGCTTCTAAACTTAAAGTGCCAATAATGTCGTCTGCTTCGTAGTTTTCCAATTCGTAGCGTTTGATCCCATAAGCATCGATCAATTTGCGAAGGTAAGGAAATTGCTCCGATAACTCAGGCGGAGTTTTTTGTCTTCCACCTTTGTATTCACTAAACGTTTTATGGCGGAATGTCGTTTTTCCCGCATCAAAAGCCACAATCATATGTGTAGGTTGTTCTTCATCGAGTATTTTTTGAAGCATCATGGTAAATCCGTATACAGCATTCGTATGAATGCCATTTTCATTGGTTAATAGCGGTAAAGCGAAAAATGCGCGATACGCCAAACTATTCCCATCTAATAAAAGTATTTTCTTTGCCACAAAAATTACCCCTTCCATAAAAAAGCCGTCATTCCCTTTATTTTACCACGCGGGCAAATAGAAGAGAAATGACGGCCTTAGCCTAATTGAAATTACCTGACAAGATATCTGCATACGGTGAATCTGATGGCAAAATAATAACCGTGTCATCACCAATGGTTTTCTTATAAGATTCTAGTGAACGGTACAATTCGTAAAACTCTGGGTCTTTTGAAAATGATTCGTTGTAAATTTTAGCAGCTTGGGATTCTCCTTCTGCTTGGATCAATGCAGCTTCTTTACGAGCAGTCGCAATGACTTCTTGCGCTTCTCGGTCTGCTTGTGCTTCCATTTCGCGTTTTTTCGCGTCTCCTTGAGACAAATATTCTTGAGCCGTAGACTCACGTTCTGAAATCATTCGTGTATATACAGACTGTTCGTTTTCCTCTGGTAAATCCGTTCGTTTAATGCGAACATCCATAACTTGAATTCCATATTTATCTTTGTCGAGCAGCTCGTTCACTTTCGCTGTTACAGCATCATTTATGCTACCTCGAGATGAGTTTTCATCGTTAATGATTTCATCGTAATTTAATTGCCCAAGTTCTGTCCGGACAACCGAATAGATAAATTCTTCCATTCGAGATTCTGCATTGACGATCGTTCCCGCATTTGAAATCAATTCAAGGGGATTGACTACATGCCAAACGGCATAATTATCAATAATGATCCTCTTTTTATCTTTTGTATTGATTTCGGCTTCAGACACATCATACGTCATTTGATATTTTGGCAATGTCGTGACGCTTTGAATAAATGGAATTTTCATTTGAAGGCCTGGATCTTCTTGAATTTTCACCACTTCACCAAATTGACGAACCACCCGGTACTCGCTTTCTTTCACAACATAAACATTTGTCAGCAAAATTAGTAAAAGAACAAATGCGACAACTAAACCAACAATCAATTTCCAATATTTTTTAAAATCAATTGGATCTCTCGGTTCTCTAGTCTTTTTTGGTCGTTGGTAAGGATTGAATTTTTTTACTTCACCTAAAGGTTTGTTGGGTTCCATTAGTTGCCACTCCCTTCTGTGCTCTCAGTTGCTGGTGGAATCGTTGTTTGCAAGCCTTCTAGTGGTAAATACTTCATCGTGCCACCTTCATCGTTCATAATATATAATTTGGCATTTGGTAACACAGTTTCTAACGTTTCCATAATAATTCGCTGTTTTGTAACTTCCGGGTTGCTTTCATATTCTTTGTACAGTTTATCAAATAACGCGACATCCCCCGTTGCCTGTTGAACGCGTGTCACTTTTTGTCCTTCAGCTCGGGAATTGATAGCTGCTTTTTCACCTAACGCTTCATTGCGTTTTTGATTTTCGTATTTCTTGGCTTCGTTAATTTTTGTATTCATCGTTTCACGAGCATCTGTGACGTTCGTGAATGCTGCGCGTACTTCTTCGTTCGGAAGCTCGACATCTTGTAGTTTTACAGCTAAAACTGTAATCCCAATATCGTATTTTTCAATTAAAGAAGCAAGCAAGTCGCGTGTTTCGGCTTCGATTTCTGCTTTTCCGGACGTCAATGCATCATCAATCAATGAATTACCGATGATTGAGCGAATCGAAGCTGAAGTGGCATCGTGTAAAATATCTTGCGGTGCCTCTGCATTAAATAAGTATTTTTTAGGGTCAGTGATTTTCCATTGAACGACGAGATCAGTCAAAACGATGTTTTCGTCTCCGGTAATCATTTTTGTTTCTTTGTCGAATGCGACAATTTCACCTTCTGCGTTTTGGTTGTAGCCGAATTGCAGACTATAAGTTTCTTTTGATAAAATTTCTGCTTTTTGAATTGGCCACGGCATCTTAAAATGTAATCCTGCTTCAGTAATCGTTTCATTCGCTACACCAAACGTGATGATGACCGCCTGTTCAGATTCATCTACTGTATACCAAGAAGTAAAAACTGCAATGAGCAGCAGTATTCCCGCAATAGATAAACCGATCACTGCCAGCAATTTTTTTGTTGTCATGATGGGTCCCCCTTTTAGTTGTTATCTGTAATACGGAATAATAGTGAAATAGTTTCATAAAACAAGAAAAAGAGTCCCGGGGAAGGGACTCTTTTTAAATCATGCGGTTGAAGGGGGTTCTATTTAACTTTAACACCCAAGTATGAAGCTAGTGTTAAGCTTCTGTAAATTCACCATTGATTATTTTTATACTTCTTATAATAGTTAAATTGGCGCGCCAATAAATATAGTTTGCGTTTTAAATGCTTATCTTTTTTATAAAATAACGGATTGCCATATTGCCCTTTTTTGATAAGACGTTTAATATCTTTGAGCACGGCTTTATTATGAACAAAATTGCGCAAAACAGCTTTTGGAACGACAGTGAACAAAAAGTCCTCATTTAAATATGTCACAGGCTTTTCTGTTTGATAGATTAAATCATCCACAAAATACTCTGCCATGTTGTGACCAAGAGCCGTTACGTAATAACTTGAACGACCTTGACGAATGTTCACTTCAAATACTTTGAACTTTTTATCTCGTGCATCGTATTTCAAATCGAAGTTTGCGAATCCTTGATAACCAACAGCTTCAAGGAAGTTTTGCAATTTGACCATCATGTCTTTATCAAAGCGTGTGATCAATGCCGTATAGTTTCCGATTGCCGTCACCGTATGTTCTTGCAAAACAACTTGGGCAAAAGTCACTAATTGCGTTTTCCCTTTAGAGTTCGCATAGATAACTGAATCCCACATAAACGTATCGTCTCCAGGAATATAATCTTGGATGATCAATTCATCGCGGTAGCCACCTGCTTTGATTTGTTGAATTACTTCATGCAATTCTTTCGGACTTTCAACTTTATACACTTTTTGTTGGCCATCAAATTTGTTTCTGCTGTACTCAATACCATTACTCGGTTTAATGATCACTGGGAACATCATTTCTTCTTCAAACGGTTCTTTTGAATTGCAGTCATAAAAGAAGGTTGTCGGTGTATCAATACCGTGAACTTTACAAAGCTCATAAAAATTAGCTTTGACTTGCAGCTGATTCATCAAATCTTCGTTAATATAATTAAACACATAATGCTCACGTAAAACTCTTGCATTTTCAATAATTAAGCGAACATAAAGATCATTCGTCCCAATAAGTAAAAGTGTTTTTCCAGGAGCTCTGTATTTATCTGCGATATCCATTAAGATATTCGCAAATTGAGCATCGTCAGCCAAACTTGAACGCAATTCAATCGTTTCGGTAATGGTGCTTAATGACGTAAATGATAAAGGTTCTTTTCCGACTAAAATCGGCTTAATGCCATATGCTTCGTGAAATGAAATAGCCATATTGTATGCATTCATATCTGTGCCGACAATAATCGGTAAAAATGGGTGTTTAGTTTCCATGCTTTCCTCCTAGATTAAATAGCCAAAGGCAAATAGATTGTAAAAGTGGTGCCAACTCCGACTGTGCTGTCGACTTCCACTTGTCCATGATGCGCCTCGATTAAGTGTTTAACAATAGATAACCCAAGTCCGGTGCCGCCTGAATTGCGACTTCGCGCTCGATCGACTCGGTAAAAACGTTCAAATAACCGTTCAATCTCTGAGCTTTCAATGCCGATTCCTTGGTCTTCTACTTGTATAATGGCTCGATTATCTTTCCTAAAGAGCCGGATTGTAATTTCAGTGTGGTTGCTTGAATATGTAACAGCATTGATCAGCAGATTCATCATCACTTGTATTAAACGGTTTGCATCCCCTAAAACAGTTACAGGTTGAATCTCCAGTTTTAAGTGAATCGATTTTTCGTCAATTTTTGGTTGAATCATTTCTCTAGCACGTTTAATGACGGCTTCCATATTCATAGGTTGCGCATTTACTCTAAAACCGCTTTGTTCAACCTTTGATAAATCAAGCAAATCATTAATGAGCATCTCTAATCGATTGCTCTCAGTATGAACGATTTCCAAAAATGACAATAAAGTTTCCGTGTCTTTATAAGCGCCATCTAACAAGGTTTCTGAAAATCCTTTAATAGAAGTTACCGGTGTACGAAGTTCGTGAGATACATTGGCAACAAAATCTTTACGAATTTGTTCCAACTTTTTGAGTTCGGTAATATCTTGAAAAACAATAACAATACCTAACCAGCGCTCATGTTCTCCAATTACCGGTGCTCCGTATACATTAAAGTTTTTGAGTTTTAATCCTGATAAAAACTCAATTTGTACACGCGAATGCGTTTCCGTCATAAACACACTTTCAATGAAATTTTCAACTTCTATAGGAACTTGAATTTCTTTGTAAAATTTCCCCATAACAACATCGGGAGTTAGTTCGAACTCTTCTAAAAAAGGTTTATTAACAAGAGAGACGGCTCCTTGTTTGTCAATCATGATCAACGCACTGCCCATGTTCTCGATGAGTGTCTTTAACCGCTCTTGTTCCATGACACGAACTGCTGTGATTTCTTGCAAATTTCGCGCCAAAACATTGATCGTCCTGCTTAACTCGATACTGTTGTAGGCATTCGATTCAGATGCGCGTGCAACATAATTACCTTTAACAAGCTCCATCGCAGTTTCTGTAGCATTTTCAATTGGCTTAATCGCAACCCCAATAACTCGGCTACCGACAATCGCAGATAATACTAAAGCGACAACAAGTGAAAAAAACAAGAGCATCCATATATCGGATTTATCCTCAGCATTTTCGTATATCGGCAATAACTGCAACATGACGATAAACAAGCCGGCTAACATCATACCTATCCAGACTAATAATGTGGTCAGCAAGCGCTGGCGTAAAAACCTCATAAGCCTTTTGGTTCCTCAAACTTATAGCCAAGTCCCCGAATCGTTTTAATAAAAGTTGGTTTTCGGCTATTTTCTTCTATTTTCTCGCGTAAATGACTAATATGAACATCCACTATGCGCGTATCCCCCGCAAAGTCATATTTCCAAACTGCACTAAGCAATTGATCACGGGTGAGCACGCGATTTTTGTTTTCCATTAAATAGACAAGCAACTCAAATTCTTTTGGTGTAAATTCTAGCTGCTCTTTGTTTAGGAATACTTCAAATCTGTCAGGATAAACATCCAGTTTACCGAGAGAGATTGGTTGAGAAGCATCTTGCTGTGGAGTTGGAACATTACTCGCTCTTCTTAATACGGCTTTTATGCGTGCCAGAACTTCTCTAGGACTAAAAGGTTTTGTCATATAATCATCTGCGCCGAGTTCTAATCCCAATACTTTATCAAATTCATCGCCTTTAGCTGTCAACATAATGATTGGTGTATTGATTTTTTGCTGACGCAGCGATTTACAAACTTCTACTCCGTCCATCGATGGCAACATTAAATCCAACACAATTAATGATGGATTTTCACTTAATGCCAAATCATAGCCTTGCTTGCCATCATTGGCAATGATTGTTTCAAAACCCGCTTGCACCAAATTATAAGATAGTAATGTCGCGATTGAATGTTCATCTTCGATAATCAATATTTTCTTCAGCATTTTACATCCTCCACACTCAGTTTGAAACCCCCATCTCAAACCGCGTTAAAAATCATCTGTTGCATGAGTCGTCAATTATTCAATTGTTCGCGGTGGATTAGCAGTAATTTGTCCTTGTACTACTATTACACCTTGCTCATCGATTCCTTCAACTTGGACGATGACTCTATTGTGCACGATATCCACTTCGACAACTTCCAATGTAAAGTCGACTGTCGCGTAATGATAAACCGGTTTTAAAAACTTTAACTGTTGGCTAGTAATGTATGATCCAGGTCCCGGTATATATTTAGATATCGCAGACGTTAGAATACCCGTCAACATAATATTCGGTACTACAGGCTTTTCAAAAGTTGTCTGTGACGCGAAATCATGTTGAATATAAAGCGGATTGCTATCATTCGTTAAACCAAGATAAAGAAGAAGATCCTTGTCTTCAATCTTTTCTGTCAGCTTTAAGTTCTCACCGATTTTAATGTCTTCCACACGTCGACCTAATTTCCGCTTTTTCCCAAGCAACAAACAACATCCCTCCATTTTCTTGATACTCTTATAGTATCAATTTAGCCAATGAAAGTGCAAGCGCCTAAGGTAGCAGGAAAACTAGAGTTCACTTTTCTTATGCGAAAAAACTTCATAAAAAAATGAGTAAGAAATAATCTTACCCATTTTTCTATCATTTATGCTAAAACTTTCATAACTGCCTTAACGGACTCAGCTGATTGAGCTAACAATGCTCGTTCTTCTTCATTTAAGTCGATTTCAATAATTTTCTCAATGCCACCTGCTCCTAAAATTGTTGGCACACCTAGATAAATGCCATTCATGCCATACTCACCTTCTAAATAAGCGATAGACGGCATAATACGACGTTGATCTTTTATAATGGCTTCGGCCATTTCTACAAGTGACGCAGCTGGCGCATAATAAGCAGAACCATTCCCTAACAAATTAACAATTTCGGCGCCACCTTTACGCGTTCTAGCAACAATTTCGTCTAAGCGTTCTTTAGACATTAACGACTCTAACGGCACACCACCGGCATAAGAATACCGAACAAGCGGAACCATATCATCTCCGTGACCACCTAAGACGAACCCTGTAACGTCTTTAACCGACACATCCAATTCTTCGGCTACAAATGTTCTAAAACGTGCCGTATCTAAAACACCCGATTGCCCAATGACCCGCTCTTTCGGTAGTCCAGATGCTTTGAATACAGTATAAGTCATTGCATCGACCGGGTTGGTTAAAACAATAATTGTTGTTTCAGGAGAGTATTTCATAATATCTGCCGTTACAGATTTCATCACTTTCTGGTTGGTTTGGACCAAATCATCACGACTCATACCTGGCTTACGTGCAATTCCCGCAGTAATAATAACTAAATCAGAGTCTTTTGTGTCTTCATAATTAGCTGTTCCTTTTATGCGAGCATCAAACCCAAGCACTGGGCCAGCTTCTGCCATATCTAAGGCTTTACCTTTTGCGGGGTCTTCCATATTCGGAATATCGACCAAAACAATATCAGCCAATTCTTTTTGAGCCAATAAGAAAGCTGCTGTCGACCCAGTAAAACCAGATCCGATCACTGAAATCTTTGTACGTTTGAATGTCATAAAATATCTCTCCTTTTAACGTATTTGAATTAATAATAGCAAGTTGAATTTGCATTATGATTCTGTAGTTTAAAATAACATAAAAATACAAAACATCTTATTAGTAGGTACAAAAAAAGAGGGGAATTTCCCCTCTTTTGGTTTTTACTCTTATAGGTTTTTGATTAATTCATCAGCAAACTCAGAGCATTTTACTTCTGTAGCGCCGTCCATTAGACGTGCAAAGTCGTAAGTTACAACTTTAGAAGCAATTGTTTTCTCCATAGAGTTTGTGATCATTTTAGCAGCTTCAGCCCATCCTAAATGCTCAAGCATTAATACGCCCGAAAGGATAACAGATGATGGGTTTACTTTATCAAGACCAGCATATTTAGGAGCTGTTCCGTGAGTAGCTTCGAAAATCGCATGTCCAGTATCGTAGTTGATGTTCGCTCCAGGAGCGATACCAATTCCGCCTACTTGAGCAGCCAAAGCATCAGAAACGTAATCTCCGTTCAAGTTCATTGTTGCAACAACATCGAATTCGCTTGGACGTGTAAGGATTTGTTGTAAGAAGATATCAGCGATTGAATCTTTAACAAGAATTTTGCCTGAAGCAAGAGCTTCTTCTTGTGCTTTGTTCGCAGCGTCTGTACCTTTTTCATCTTTAATTGCATCGTATTCGTTCCAAGTAAATACTTTATCGCCGAATTCTTGCTCAGCCACTTCATAGCCCCAGTTTTTGAAAGCTCCTTCAGTGAACTTCATGATGTTACCTTTATGAACAAGTGTTAATGATTCGCGGCCTTCAATGATTGCATAGTTGATAGCAGCACGAACTAAACGTTTTGTTCCTTCTTCTGAAATTGGTTTGATACCAATACCTGAAGACTCAGGGAAACGGATGTTTTTAACGCCCATTTCGTCTTGTAGGAATGCGATTAATTTTTTAACTTCATCCGAACCGTTAGCATATTCGATACCAGCGTAGATATCTTCAGTGTTTTCACGGAAAATAACCATGTCCGTATCTTCTGGACGCTTAACTGGTGAAGGTACACCTTCAAAATAACGAACTGGACGCAAGCAAGTGTATAAATCTAACTCTTGACGTAGTGCCACGTTCAATGAACGGATACCGCCACCGATTGGCGTTGTCAAAGGACCTTTGATTGCGATCAAGTATTCACGGATAACATTAAGAGTTTCTTCAGGAAGCCATTCGCCAGTTTCGTCAAATGCTTTTTGTCCAGCTAAAACTTCTTTCCAAACAATTGATTTTTCGCCGTTATAAGCTTTTGTTACTGCTTCTTCTAAAACGCGTGATGCTGCGTTCCAAATATCCGGTCCAGTTCCATCACCAATAATATATGGAATAACTGCATTGTTAGGTACGTTCAAAACACCGTTTTCTACTGAAATTTTTTCGCCGTTAGTCATGTTAAATTTCCTCCTGTAGTCAAAGTCATAGGGCTGCACACAGTGCAAGCCCTATAAGTTATATTTTTTTATCGTACAAATAGATGAAAATTTCTTATCTTTCTTCA
>NZ_JAKVTG010000002.1 GCF_022489025.1 Planococcus halocryophilus
TCAAAACTGTCGGGGTTTTTATAGTTATTCGAAAAATTATCTCATTTCATTTCGCTTCATTCAAGGATATGATCATTCAATAATTGTTCCAGGAGACCACGACTCATTAAAATTTCCTTCTATAATATTAGTCATTTGCTATAATCATTCCCATTTGACGAGCGAAAGCGATTGCTTGGTCCGTGGAGACGGTGCATCCTTGAAGTTTATCTATCGACACTTGAATGCTTTCAAACGTATTGGTGCTAAGGTCGATTCCTTTCAGACTTGTTTGCGTAAAGTTAATGTCATTCATATCGCACAACCGAAATTCGCTGCTCTTTAGTTCCATTTCATAAAAGTCTGCAAACCGCATAGAAGAAGAAACAAAGCTCACAGTATTGCATAAGGTAAAACCAAATGTGGCATAGTTTAAAATACATTCTTCAAAAAGCGTATGACGAATTCCTGCTTCTGCAAAATTAGCCCCCATCAATTTGGAGTTCCGAAATTCAGTTCGATGAAAAACTGCACGACTCATGTCCATATTTGATAAATCGCAATTTAAAAAAACCACATCAACAAACTCCGAACGTGGCCAACTGGTTTCAAGAAAAGTGACGTTTTCAAATACAACTCTGTCTATATGTAGCGCTTCCTCTATATTCAAGTCAATAGTTTCTTGTGAAATTCGGCAATTGCTTATGTAATGATCATCCAATGCTTCAACAAAAGACTGCATCTCTAATTCTTTTGGGAGCAGTGGTGTTAACCTTTTCGTTTTCCTCATGACGTACCCTCCTCCTACATACAAAAAAGACTGCCCCAATGAAGAAGCAGTCTTTTGTTGTGGTGTATTTATTTTTTCACTAATTCTTTCCCTAAACATTCATCAATGATTTCAGGCAATTCGATTCGATCTTCTGTTACTTCAACTTGATATATCTTATTGTCGTGCATGAATTTAAAGATTCCGTTATCAAAATCGGTACCGATTTCTTTAAAGAAAATCCCTTCAAGCTGACAATTTTTCGATTGTGTAAAGTTGACCTTGTAACTATCGTCATCTTTCATCAAGTAACAGCGTACACCTTTTTCAAACTCGTCACCTTCAACGCCTTTAACTGTGCGCGCTACGGAAACAACATGCAAGTCTACAAATGGAATTTCACGAAGCAACAAGTTCAAGAATGAACCTTTTGTGATTTCTTCCCATCTACTTCTCGCCGTCTGTCCCATGACAATTTGCGTGATATTGCAATCATGCGCAACATCCCCGATGACTTTTGCAGTCGGGCGTTTTTCATTATCACGAACAATAAATTCCTCAGCATCATATTCTTCAGCAAGCTCTCTCCATCTTTCAATATAAGAGATTTTTTCAGCATCAAACTCATCAACAGACCTTGAATCTACCGTTAAAATATACAACGGACAATCCAGCATAGTAGCAAGCTTATTACCCCGATTGATCAACCGTTCACCATTCGGCCCGTAAAAAACACATACCAAAATACTTTCATCCATTCGTCCTCTGATTTTTTTCATCTATGTTCACCTCACTGAAAATATAATCTATACATCGACATTCAAAACTATGAAATTATACTTCTTCCAATAGAGGAAATCAAGTGTTCCAGGCTTTCTCGGAGTTTTTAGTCAGCTCACGCTCTATAGATTCCCCGTCGGCATTAGCTGACAAATGAAAATCAGACTGATTTCCTGTATAATTTAGATTGATTGCTTTACGAACCCTTACTATAGTACAAGACGGGCCAAGCGTAAACCTTTTGTCCTCATTATATACCCGCTTCTTCACTTTTACATTTAAAATTACTTAACTAGTCTAATACAGGAGGTTTTGCTGTGTACCTATTGATCTTGACCATTCTAATCCCTTTTTTCTTTTCTGCCCTTATCCCGCTTATACATAACCGAGTTGGATCAATTCACCTTGGCTGGCTCGTACTGCTTGTTCCGCTTGTTTTGTTTAGCATTTTCACAGCCCAAATCCCCGCTATTTCTAATAGTGATATATTGATGCAAACTGTTCATTGGATTCCTTCACTAGGCATTAACTTTACCGTTTACCTTGACGGTCTCAGTTTAATCATGGCTTTACTAATCACGGGTATGGGAGCTCTTGTCGTTCTCTATTCTATCTACTATTTATCACCATCCGATTCTTTTCCGCATTTTTACGCCTACCTACTGCTCTTTATGGGCGCAATGTTGGGGATTGTCTTATCTGATAACCTCCTTGTATTGTATGTCTTCTGGGAATTAACTAGTATTTCTTCTTTCCTATTAATTGCTTTTTGGTACCATCGTAAAAATTCACGTTACGGAGCACAGAAATCATTATTGATTACAGTGTTTGGTGGATTTGGCATGCTCGCTGGATTCTTAATGTTGCACTCTATGACTGGAACTTTTAGCATCCGGGAAATTATTGCTACGATTGCCCAATATACAGATCATGCACTTTTTTATCCAGCAATGTTCTTAATACTGCTTGGTGCATTTACTAAATCGGCACAATTCCCTTTTCATATATGGCTACCCGATGCAATGGAAGCACCGACACCTGTCAGTGCTTACTTACACTCAGCCACAATGGTTAAAGCCGGTATTTATCTAGTTGCCCGCTTTACTCCAATTTTTGCTGGCAATGCCGCTTGGTTTTGGACAGTTACACTTGTCGGCCTTGTCACCTTATTCTGGGGAGCGTATTGCGCTGTCCGACAAACCGATTTAAAAGCGCTTCTAGCTTATTCAACAATTAGCCAATTGGGCTTGATTATGAGCTTATTTGGTCTTGGTTCAGCAGCTTTGCACTTTGGTGATGGTGAACAAGGAGCATTATACGGTTTAGCTATTTTTGCCGCCCTTTTCCATATGGTCAATCACTCCACATTTAAGGGTGCCCTTTTCATGGTAGTTGGAATTGTCGATCACCAAGTCGGAACACGCGACATACGGCGATTGGGAGGATTAATGGCCGCTCTTCCAATCACCTTCACATTTGCTGTGATTGGTAGCTTTTCAATGGCTGGACTACCATTTTTAAATGGCTTCTTAAGTAAAGAAATGTTTTTCACAGCTTCAGTTAATGCGGCAGGACTTCCTGTATTTGGCGCACCAACATGGGGGTTAGTCATTCCAATTATTGCGTGGGTCGCTTCGGTATTCACTTTTGTGTACTGTATGATTTTCGTATTCCGCACCTTTTTTGGGACACCTCATTTGAAAAAGGCCGATAGAAAACCCGTTGAACCAACGTTAGGGATGCTCGTTTCTCCAGCTATACTTTGCGTATTCATTATTGGCTTGTTTTTTGCGCCAAACTTGTTGGGCGACTATTTATTGAGACCTGCATTGAACGGCATACTCCCAGGAATTTCTGGTGCTACTCCTCATATTTCTGCATGGCACGGTTTTAATACAGAATTATTTATGACCTTAGGTATTGTCGTTATCGGAACAGTTCTTTTCCTTACTTTACGCAGTTGGATTAAAATCATCCGCCTTCAACCAGCAGGATGGACTTTCACCGCTGTTTACAACTCATTTCTGAAGAATTTGAAAAAAGCATCTAACTGGATTACTACGCATTATATGACAGGCCACTTACCTTCTTATTTTGCTTATATCTTTATGTTCTTTATTTTAATAGCTGGAGGCACTCTCATATACACCGGAGCACTATCCATTGATTTGACTTCAGACTCGCCTATTAGTGTTTATGAAGGTTTGCTTGCAGCGGTGATGGCGATTGCGGCAATTAGCATCCTGTTTGCTAAGTCACACCTTGCTGCAATTTTATTGAATGGGGTTTTAGGCTTTTCAATCGCTATTTTCTTTGTTCTCTTCCGCGCACCAGATTTGGCACTAACACAGCTTGTTATCGAAACCGTTACAACTGTATTGTTTCTGTTATGCTTTCTTTTTTTACCGGAATGGACAGCGGAAGACTCGTCAAAACGAACAAAACTTCGAAATGCCCTGATTGCTATCGGTGCTGGCGTGACCATCACGTTAATCGGCTTGACCGTCAATAGCGGAAAGTTATTCGACAGCATTTCAGGTTATTTTGAAAATTCCTATGAACTTACGGGTGGAGACAATATTGTCAATGCGATTTTGGGAGACTTCCGAGCCTTTGATACGATGCTTGAATCTCTTGTGTTGTTTATTGCTGGTCTCGGAGTCTATACATTAATTCGCCTAAAGCTTGGAAAGGGGTCCGGAAAAGATGAACATCAATGATGTGATATTAAAAACGGTATCAAAAGCTGTTGTTCTAATCATTTTAACATTCGGCATTTATTTGTTTTTTTCCGGACATAATCAACCAGGTGGCGGATTCATTGGTGGTTTAGTTATTGCGTCTGCTTTTGTATTGATGTTCTTATCCTACGATTCAGAAACCGTCAGTGAGGCATTGCCGATCGATTTCAAAAAACTTTCTGGGCTTGGCGTATTACTCGCCATGACGAGCGGAATAGCGCCAATGTTCTTAGGCGGTGCTTTTCTAAGTCAAAGTTTCGGATATTTTGATTTGCCGATTTTCGGAAAAACCGAATTGGCCACTGTTACCATATTCGAAGCCGGTATCGCATTAACTGTAATTGGCGTTGTCGTGAATATTATTCTTAGTATAAGTGAGGATGAGTAGCCTGTGGAATCATTGATCATTGTTTTGGTCGGCGTCCTTACCACGGTCGCCATCTATCTTGTTTTATCCAAAAACGTCGTTCGCGTCATATTAGGGACAGCCATTTTATCTCACGCAGTCCACCTTCTCATCTTATCGATGGGTGGTTTAAAACTTGGAACTGTCCCATTACTCGGAGAAGAAGCCGTCAATTATGTAGATGCCTTGCCTCAAGCCTTGATTTTAACGGCCATTGTCATTAGCTTCGCTGTTACGGCATTTATACTTGTCCTTGCTTACCGTGCCTATCAGGAATTGGGAACCGATAATTTAGGGGCTATGCGAGGTTCTGATGATGAATAATATATTAGTTCTTCCAATGCTGCTCCCGATTATTGTAGGTGTTTTACTTATATTCCTACGGACTTACGGTCGAATTCAAGCTTGGATCAGTTTAATTGCCATGGCATTAACCGCTGGTATTTCAGGATATCTTCTGCAAAAGGTTCAAACAGACGGTATTATCCGACTGGACTTTGGTGGATGGGAGCCGCCTTTTGGCATCTTATTTGTCGCTGATTCCTTTGCTGTTTTGCTCGTACTGACGTCTAGTATTATTACGGCTATTTGTTTGAGTTACGCTCTTATTTCTACTAGCAAAGAACTGCAAACCATGTATTTTTATCCCACCGTGCTGTTTCTTATAGCCGGTGTTAATGGTTCTTTTTTAACCGGTGATTTGTTTAATCTATTTGTTTGTTTTGAAGTGATGTTATTGTCCTCTTATGTATTACTGACTTTAGGTAATTCCAAACGGCAACTGCGTGAAGCGATTAAGTATGTTTCCATTAACATCGTTTCTTCTTGGTTTTTCTTAGTTGCTTTAGCGTTTCTTTATGGAGCTATCGGCACTTTAAATATGGCGCATTTGGCGGACCGTGTTGCGGAAGTGGGGCAAACCCCATTACTAACTACCATCAGTATCGTCTTTTTAATTGTTTTCAGTTTAAAAGCCGGCTTGCTTCTTTATTTCTGGTTGCCAGGCTCTTATAGTTCGCCACCTATTGTCACCTCTGCCCTTTTCGGTGCATTGCTGACCAAAGTCGGCATTTATGCTCTATTTCGTGTTTTTTCACTGATTTTTCACCATCAGCCAGAAATCACACATACTGTCATCGGCATTATGGCTGCACTGACCTTAATTGGCGGAAGTCTCGGAGCGATTTCTTTTAATGATCTTCGCAGCATTGCCGCTTACAACGTTGTCGTTGCAGTTGGATTTATATTAGTCGGATTAGCCATTGCAACGCCCGCTGCAATTGAAGGGTCTATTTACTACATCATCCACGATATGGTAGCAAAAGCTCTGCTATTCCTACTTATCGGGACCATGATTACATTAAGCGGCACGTCAAAAATGGCAGGTATGAGTGGTCTTATGAAAAACTATCCTTTACTAGGGTGGTCCTTCTTTATTGCCATGCTATCACTTGCCGGTATTCCTCCGCTCAGCGGTTTTATCGGTAAAGTCCTAATTTCGAGTGCTGCTATCGACAACGGTTCGTATGTATTGTTGGCATTGTCCTTACTATCAAGTATTTTTGTCCTTTACTCTTTGCTTCGTGTTTTTAAGAATTGCTTTTGGGGCGAAACCATTGTTAGTAAAGAAGAGCAGTTGCCATTACGCAGAGGTGTATTAATCCCGTGCTTAGTATTAGTCGGTTTAACAATTCTTATCGGCTTGGGCACAGAAATTATGTCTCCTTATGTAACCGATGCTGCAGAAACATTAGTAAACCCTAGCGTTTATATTGATGCTGTATTAGGTAAAATCCAGTAATCCACCATCTATTGAAAGGAGTGAATTAGAGTGCCGGCTCAGTTTCTATTAAATATGACGATTGCGTTCTTATGGACTTTGTTGATGGATGAAGATGCTTTTTATGCCACAACTTTTTTGACGGGTTACTTAATCGGAATCGGAATTCTTTTCTTGATGCATCGTTTCTTTGGAACAAAGTTTTACTTATTGCGTTTGTATTCCACTATTAAATTATTATTTATTTTCATTTCAGAACTTTTCCAATCCAGTCTGCTAATTATGAAACAAATTTTAAGCCCACGACTAAAAATAAAACCCGGTATCTTCACTTATGAACATAGTATGGAAGGTGATTACGAACTAACGACACTTGCACTTTTACTAACCTTGACCCCTGGTTCTGTTGTTATGGAAGTATCGCCTGACGGAAAAACTTTCTATATTCATGCAATGGATGTAGAAAGTTCTCGAGATTCTGTATTAAAGTCTATTAAGGTATTTGAAAAAGCAATTATGGAGGTGACGAGAAATTGATTGATACAATATTGACGATTGCCCTCTCTCTTTTTATCCTAGCCATCATTTTGGCATTGTATCGCATTATCCGCGGTCCCTCCATGCCAGACCGCGTAGTAGCACTGGATATGATTGGCGTGAATCTGATCTCAGGTGTAGCTGTATTTTCCGTCGTTCTCAGTACACACGCATTTCTCGAAGTCATCCTAATTGTTGGGATACTGGCATTTATCAGTACCCTTGCGTTAGCGCGCTTTGTTGAAAGGGGCGATATCGTTGAGCATAAACATAATCGGTGAATATTTCGGGGTTTTCCTCATTTTAATCGGCAGTATGATGGCGGTCATTAGTGCGATCGGAATTATTCGGTTGCCAGATGTTTACACTCGTTCACATGCAGCTACTAAAAGTTCCACGTTGGCTGTATTGTTATCATTGTCTGGCACATTTATTTATTTCTGGGCAACAGAAAACTTTATCAGCGTTCGACTTCTGCTCGGTATAACGTTTGTCTTTTTAACAGCTCCTGTATCAGGTCACTTACTAACACGAGCAGCTTATCGATCGAACGTTAAACTAGCCAACGCTTCCACAGAAGACGCACTGGAAAAGTTATTTAAGAAATAAACAAATGCTCTATTCATAAACTATAGACATACTCGTTTGATTCGAGTTGTTTGTAGTTTTTTTAGTTAGAGAAATTCGCTCCGAACAATTTCGATAGAACAAAGCCAATCAACTATAATTTAAACGACGTTTTTTTATCAATAAAGCAAAAGTTTACCAAAAATAGAGATAGGGAATAGTGAGAGAAAAAGAGTTTAAGAAGGGATAATCGATGGAAAATGTGAGAGACACTTTTAAAGAAGTTGCCGCCGCAATCCTTCCGGTTACCACCGTTGTCATTTTATTGCAGCTTATTTTTATCCGAATTCCTTTTGAAGCGTTAATCCAGTTTCTTATTGGGGTCGCGTTTGTTAGCGTTGGGTTTTTCTTATTCCTTATAGGTGTGAATGCCGGGCTCTTGCCCATTGGCGAAATGATCGGTAGAAAACTTCCCAGCACAAAGAAAGTCGGTTTTATTATCGCAACAGGGTTTTTGCTTGGGCTTGTAGTAACAATCGCAGAACCCGACGTCCGTATCCTCGCAAAACAAATCGAAGAGACGTCTGAAGGGACTGTCAGTGCCCCAATCCTGATTTGGTCGGTCTCACTTGGACTCGCTATCTTCGTAGCATTAGCGATGGTTCGCACCATCTTTAGAATTCCTCTCCATTACTTGCTCTTCGGTGGTTATACCTTAGTTTTTCTATTATCTTTTTTTGTTCCAAAAGATTTTATCGCGATTTCGTTCGATGCAGGAGGTGTGACAACAGGCCCAATGGCAGTTCCTTTCATTTTAGCGCTCGGGATTGGTGTTGCATCTGTTTTGCGCCTCGAGACTGAGAACTCTGGTGAGAAATTCGGGTTAATCGGCCTTGCATCTATCGGTCCTATCTTGGCAGTTATGTTGCTGGGGGTGTTATTCAGGTGAACATCCAAATTTTCCAAGGATTTCAAACGGTCATGCTAGAAGTGAGTATTGCGCTACTTCCTTTGTTGGTGTTTTTTGCAGCTTTTCAAATCTTCTTGTTAAAATTACCTAAGCAACGCGTCCTGCAGGTTGGCCTTGGGTTTATTTTGACCTTTTTTGGTCTTTCTTTTTTTATCCAAGGAGTTCATGTCGGCTTTATGCCTATTGGAACAATGATTGGAGAAAGGCTAGGCAGTCGAGATTATAAGTGGGTCTTAATCCCGATTGGTTTTGTCCTTGGCTTTTCTGCTACTTTTGCTGAACCGGCAGTTAGTATTATGACAGATGAAGTCGACCAAGAAACAGGCGGTTATATTTCTCGGAAAATGATGCTTTACACGTTATCCATGGGAGTCGGCATTTCTATCGCCTTATCCATGTTACGAATTTTGACGGGTTGGTCGCTTTGGTATTTCATCATTCCTGGTTATTTATTGGCCTTTATACTGGTGTTTTTTTCAACCCAAACTTTTATTGGCATTGCTTTTGATTCAGGAGGAGTCGCAACCGGTCCTATGACAGTCACTTTTCTTGTTGCTGTCACCGTAGGGATTTCTTCTGTTATTAAAGGGAGCGACCCAATGACTGATGGTTTTGGCATGATTGCTCTTGTCGCTCTTACTCCAATCATAGCGGTACTTATACTAGGCATAATTTTCACTAAAAAAGGTGGGAAAACCAAATGATTCTTAATCATAGATTAATGATCGCCATCGTTAAAAGAGGCCAATCACGCGATGTAATTGCTGCAGCAAAAAAAACTGGAGTAGATGGGGCGACTATTATATACGGAGAAGGAATGGGAAGAAACGAAAAACCAACGTTTCTCGGCTTACCTGTAACTCACGAAAAAGATATTATTCTATTTGCATTAGATGGCGACAATGAAACGGCTATAGCAAAAGCCGTATCTTCAGCAGGCAGCTTGGGTAAGTCTGGTCACGGTCTTGGATTTACAATTCATTTGAGTAAATTGCTCGGAGTACCCCACCTATCCCATCGTCAAGACGATCGGAAAAGAAAGAGAGGTTTAATCAATTTGGACTCTGAAATGACAGCTTTCCAACTAATTGTAACCATTGTAAATTCAGGGGATTCTGCAGCTGTTGTGAAAGCTGCTGCAGAAGCGGGTGCAGAAGGCGGCACCATCTTAAATGGCCGCGGGACAGGTGTCAACGAACAGCAAAAATTTATGAACTTTACCATTGACCCTGAAAAAGATATCGTACTTACATTAATCCCCAATAGCTATGCTGAAAAAGTGGTTAAAAGTATTGAAGAGGCTATTGATTTGAACGCTCCTGGCAAAGGTATCTCTTTTTTAATTGATGTGGAAAATGTATTTGGTGTTAACCACTCTTCTTTAAGAAATCAGAAATCGGATGTCTAACTCACTAAATTCAGACCTCCGTAAATAGGTCTTACAAGCCGATATGCCTTGATGGCTCGCCGGCTTTTTCTTACGTGCGTTCAATGCGCTAATTGCCCAAGTAAACCTCAATAATTTACATGAAGTCAAAATAGACAAAGTACACATTATATGAAAAACTAAAGAAATGATAACTAGCAGAAAGCAGGGTTTTAAATGAGTGTAGAGTTAAAGGAAAAAGGCCGTTTAGATGCCTTAAGTGTATTTTTTAAAGTGTCAGCTGCCTATACCCTGTCTTTGTTTACGAAAAAGAAAGACAGAAAGAAAATTGTTTTGATAGGAGGAAATCTAGGGGAAAAATATGAAGATAATGCCGCAGTTTACCATAAATACTTACTAAACAACCATAAAGAACAAGTGACTGCTTACTGGATGTATGATCCGAAAACCACGTATGCCAAAGATCAAAAAATCGAAAATGCGGTACCGCTTGGGAGCTTTAAAAACTATTTACTTTTTTTCCAAGCTGACTATACGTTTCATGGACATTCTCTTCTTTACGATATCGCTCCAGCAGCAGATAAATTTCTTTTTCTTAACCGCAAAACAATCATTACTCACATTAGCCATGGTATTGAAGGATTTAAGAAAATACTCATTCAAAAAGAAGATATTCCTTTATTAAAAAGAACCGATTATTTTAATTGTGCTTCTCAATATGAATACAACTTAAAGCTACATGAATGGAAAATGCCCGAGCATAAATTGATTATCACAGGTTTTCCTCGGTTTGATCGGTACCCGCCTCAACAACCCGCTAAAGAAGTTAAAAATATTTTGATGATGATGACTTGGCGCGAATGGCTTTTCGACTTAACAAAAGAAGAATTTATCGATAGTCCTTATTTTAAAACTACGACTGGTTTACTGCAGCATGAAGGCATTCAAAAACTGTTAGCGGAACATGACATTCGGTTAAATATTGCGCTGCATCCATTTATGAAAAAATTTGAAGGCTATTTCACAAATCTATCTAACGATGAACAACGTGTTACATTCCTCGATTTCAATAAACAAACAATTGCGCAATCCATTGATCAAAACGATATGTTATTAACGGATATCACAAGTGTATCGTGGGATTTTCTTTACTTAAATAAACCGATTATTTTCTATATGTTTGATCAACAAGAATATTTAGAAAAACGTGGAGCCTATTTAAACATGGATACCGATCTATCTGGGTATAAAGCAAACTCTATCGACCACGTTTACGATTACTTAAAAAAAATAGTCGAAGAAAAAATCACTTGGAATGAATGGTACCCAAAAGCAACCGATTATTTCGATTACTTCGATCAAGACAATTGTAAACGTTTGACTCATCGTGTCATGAATTTACAATAGTTCCACGTGAAACTATTAAAAACCAAAATAAAAGGACGCAGAAAAGCGGTATGCTTTTCTACGTCCTTTTTAATATTCTACTTGTAACTCGACAGGGCAATGATCAGAACCCCATATATCTTTGTGTATTTTCGCACTTTGAAATTTTGGTGCTAGTCGTTGAGATGCTAAGAAATAATCGATTCGCCATCCCACATTTTTCTCGCGGCAGTTAGATCGGTACGACCACCAAGAATAATGTCCTTCTTCTTCAGGGTAGAAATGACGGAACGTATCAATAAATCCACTTTCTAAAAACTGCGTCATCTTCCCACGTTCTTCCGGGGTGAAGCCAGAATTCTTTTTATTAGCTTTTGGATTTCTCAAATCGATTTCTTCATGTGCCACGTTTAAATCTCCGCATAAAAGTACCGGCTTATGATTGTCTAGTGACTTTACGAATGACAAAATAGCCTCTTCCCACAATAACCGATAGGCCAAACGCAACAAGCCATGCTGAGAGTTTGGCGTATAAACGGTGATTACATAATAATTATCGAATTCTAGTGTAATGATTCGGCCTTCTGTATCGAGCTCTTCTAAACCCAATCCGTATTGAATCGATAACGGCTTTTGTTTTGTAAAAATCGCGGTACCTGAATATCCTTTTTTATGAGCATAATTCCAATACATATAATAACCAGGAAGGTCCATTTCGATTTGTCCTTCTTGTAATTTAATTTCTTGCAAGCAAAATACATCTGCATTTACTTCAGTAAAAAAATCCATAAAGCCTTTTTTCATAACCGCCCGAAGGCCGTTAACATTCCACGAAATCAACTTCAACATTTACCCCTTCTTTCTCTTTTCTCAATTTTAAACGAAGCTTTACTTAGACTCAACAAATCGCTAGTAGCTACTCAATATATGTAAAATTTCTGTATTTTCTTAAATATTCTGCATCATTCATATGGAACTTCTTGTACAATAAAACTATCTTACAAAGCACAGCGTCACTCGTCGCAAATTTGAGTCTCTTGAATGCCAAGTATTCAATTGAGCTCCTCAGAGACAAAGGGGATTAAACCATGAAAAAGTATTCAAAAGAAGAAAAAAGCTGGGCGTTATACGATTGGGGAAGCTCTGCTTATTCTATTATTATTACGACAGCCGTGTTCCCAATTTACTATAAAGCTTCAGCTACTGGAGCGGGTGTTAGTTTATCCGACTCTACAGCTTACTTAGGGTATACGATTGCGATCTTCACGTTCATATTAGCGATGATTGGACCTATATTAGGCACTATCGCTGATTACGAAGGCATGAAAAAGCGCTTTTTTGTCGGTTTCTTTTTGTTAGGAACCATTTCAACAGCTCTACTAGCTTTTATACCAAATGAAAATTGGTTATTGATGTTAATTTGTTACGTATTCGCTGCTCTTGGCGCGACCGGTGCTAATTTATTTTACGATGCATTTATTGTAGACGTCACGACAGAAAAACGTATGAACAGCGTCTCCTCTTTTGGTTACGGATTGGGGTATATCGGCTCAACGATTCCATTTATCCTCTCAATCGCAATTATTCTATTGTCCCAAAATGGGGTACTGCCCATTTCCGTGACCATCGCTAGTCGAATCGCATTTTTAATCACTGCCATTTGGTGGATTATTTTCTCAATTCCGATGTTCCGTCACGTTAAACAAGTTCACTATATTAAACGAGAACCACGTCTTGTGCGCCAGAGCTTTAAACGCCTAGGTAAAACAATCCGAGAAATCCGTCAATACCGCGCGTTAGTGTTATTTTTAATCGCTTATTTCTTTTATATTGATGGGGTCGGAACAATTATTGCCTTATCGACTGCTTATGGAACTGATTTAGGTTTGGATTCATCGAGCTTGCTAATTGTCTTGTTTGTTACGCAAGTAGTGGCTGCTCCATTTGCCATTCTTTATGGTCGTTTGGCTAACCGATTTACAGGCAAAAAAATGCTCTATGTGGGAATTTGCGTTTATATCGTGATTTGCATTTACGCCTTTTTCCTTGAGACCATTACAGATTTTTGGATTCTTGCTATGCTTGTAGCAACGAGCCAAGGGGGTATTCAAGCACTAAGCCGTTCTTATTTCGGCAAACTTGTTCCGAAAGAAAATTCCAATGAATTTTTTGGCTTTTATAATATTTTCGGCAAGTTTGCAGCAATCCTAGGACCGTTGCTTGTAGCCGTTACTTCTCAAGTAACCGGCAAATCCAATATGGGCGTATTCAGCCTTGTTGTCTTGTTTGTAATCGGACTCATTGTCTTATCTCGCGTACCTGAACCAAAAGCTCATGAATCCATAGATGAAGTATCAAACGTGTAAAGTGATCAGTTTGAACTCAAAAAGGTGCCTTCCAACTAAGTTGGAAGGCACCTTTTAATGATTATTTTTTATTGTGATCTTCAGCTTTTACCGTTACGTTGCCTGCATTGTCTTTTGTGATAGTAGCATCTTTTAAATCGACAACTTCAGTTCCGCTTTCTTCTTTATCCGCTTCTTTATTAGCTTTTTTAATTTCTTTTTCTACTGTTTTTTCAGCTTTTTCATGCTCTTTTTCAGCTTTTTCTTCTTGTTTTTCTTCTTTTTTCATTGTTTTCTCTTGCTCTTTAACTTCTTTTTCAATCGCTTTTTCTTGTTTCTTTACTTCTTTTTCTTCTTGTTTTTCTAGACGTTTGGCCTTAAGTTCATCGGCTTTGCCTTTAGCTGTTTCTTTTATATCATTTGTTCTTTCTTTTAGTTGGTTGGCTCTTTCTTTCACTTGATCTATTGCCCCACCCGAACCTTCAGCGTTCTCTTCTTTTAACGTAACTGCTTTTTCTTTAACGATTTCTTGAAGTTCTTTACCGCTTTTCGGCGCTAGTAATAGTCCTGCTGCCGCTCCGATTACTGCACCCGTTGCAGCACCGATTAAGAATCCTCCGCCTCCGCCACTTTCTTTGCGATCGGTTTCAGTGGATTGTGGGTTATGAATTTTCCCACCGCGTACAAGACGCTCTTCTACTTCTTCTACGATTTCATATAATGTACGACCTTTAGCTTCAACAAGCGATACGCTCATGTGATAATCAGCTAAATCTGCCTGATCTCTTACAACAATCACGTCATAATCAGTTGAATCTGATTTCTCCTCTAGCATATCTGCCTGATAACCCTTTTTCTCTAGTGCTTCGCGTACTGATGTAAATGGATGCTCAACTGCAACTTTTACCATATTCTGTCCACTCCCTTTATTAAATTCTATATCTATTCTTTTTCCCTAATTGGAAAATAATAAACATTCACTTAAATTTAATCTCTATTGCCATACTTGCAGTGTGTTTACTTTGCGCAATCGCACGACCAATAGCATACCTAATATGGCGCCGGTTAAGCTAGAGATGAAAAAAGGAGGAATAAAAAACAAAGCTCCGAATTCTGTGCCTAATAAAAGTCGAGCGTAAGGGACTGCTATTAAAGAAGCGATGATACCTGTCCCTACTACTTCACCTATTGCAGCGAACCAAACTTTACCGAACTTGGCATACATAACGCCTGCCAAAAGTGCACCAATCATACCACCTGGAAAAGCTAATAGTGAACCTGTGCCAGTCAATACTCGAACGGTTCCGGTCAAAAAAGCAATTAATACCGCAGGACCTGGACCAAAGAGAACTGCCGCCATCACATTGACTGCGTGTTGTATTGGATACGCGCGGGCAATACCCGCAGGAAAATAAACAAAAGCAGAACCTGCCACTCCTATCGCAACAAACATAGCCATTAAGATTAGTTTTTTTGTGTTCATCTTCCAATCCCTTCTTTACAAGATAGTTGAAAAGCCTCTACTTGTTTGGCAATATCGGTCGCATTCGCTATTGCCGAAATAACTGCAAGACCTGATACACCAGCCTTCCACACTTGATCAGCGTTTTCTGGTGTAATTCCTCCAATGCCCACAATTGGCAATTGGGGAAATTCGCGTTTGACTGCTATTATTTCTTCGACCCCCGCAGGCTTTTTCGCATCAGTTTTAGAAGTCGTACCAAAAACAGGACCCATTCCAACATAATCAGCGCCGTCTTGAATAGCTAGCCTTGCTTCATCTACAGAATGAACAGAAACACCTAATAATTTATTTTCTCCAATCAGCTGACGTACTTGAGAAGCTGTTTCGTCATCTTGACCTACATGAACACCATCAGCCCCGATACTACACGCTAATTCGATATCATCATTAATGATAAATGGAACTGAGTAGCTTTGACATAATTGTTGACAACGCAACGCAAAATCTCGTAATGCTGCACCTGTTAAAGCTCCCTTTCCTTTTTCACGCAACTGAAAATGCGTGATGCCTCCTTCAAGCGCTTCCTCTAATATGCTCAAAGGGTCTCTTGCCCCTGAATTTTGAGAACCTATTACAAAGTAAATGGCAGGTTTATTGGAAAACCTCAATTTTATTTACCTCTGTCTTTTCGTGTCTTCTCATTTGGTAAGCTCCGTGATTAGTAGGACCATGACCTTTGCCAATATTCAGTGGGTCACTGAGCGCTGCTTGGATAAACTCCTTCGCCGTCAAAATCGCTTCTTTCAGTCCCCGACCTTTAGCGAGCTGGGCCGTTACTGCCGCTGCGAATGTACAGCCCGTGCCATGTGTTTGGTTTGTCGCAATGCGAGCGGCACGGAATACTGCCGATTCACCGTTCAAATGTAAAAAATAATCTTCCGCATACTCTGGGTCTGTTCCATGTCCACCTTTAATGACAACCGCTTGCGCTCCTAATGATAAAATCCGCTCTGCTGCACGGCGGCGGCTAAAAACATCTGTAATAGAAATGCCGGTTAAAGCTTCTGCTTCTGGAATGTTCGGTGTGACTAATAATGCTAAAGGCAATAAATGTGTTTTTAATGCTGCTACAGCAGCTGGTTGCAATAAATCAGCTCCGCCTTTTGCAATCATAACCGGATCTACGACTAGATTTTTCCACCCGTATTGCTGGATTGCCTTAGCTGTTTCTTGAATAATTTCAGGATTGAATAGCATGCCTGTTTTCAAAGCGCTAATGTCAAAATCGTCGCCTACTGCCTCTAATTGTGTTTGAATCGCTTGGACCGACATCGGATAAATGGCATTTACACCTGTTGTGTTTTGGGCTGTGACCGCAGTGATTACAGAAGTCCCGTAAACACCTAGCTCTTGAAACGTTTTTAAATCGGCTTGGATGCCCGCCCCTCCTCCTGAATCTGAACCTGCTATAGTCAAAGTTTGTGGCGTTTTTTTCATACCGTCTCCTCCTGCAAAGAAATTCGCTTGCTTACTTCCCTTTCCGTCAAGCTGAATAATTGATTCATAAAAGCTTGCTGAAAGTCCCCAGGCAATTGGGATTCTTGACGAGCTTGTTCACCTGCAATTGCGTAAAAGCGTAAAACATCACGAACGATTTCTACCGGTTTTTTAGTGGATACAGCAAGACCTGCAGCTACCACGCTACTCAATAAACAACCAGTCCCCGTAATAGAGGCCATCATTGGGTCTCCATAAGGGATTTCCATAACGGATTCCCCGTCTGTCACGATATCTACTGGTCCTGTGACTGCTACGAGTAATCCTAATTTTTTCGAAGTGGTAACAGCAAGCTGTTTAACGTCTAGAGAGCCTTCTCCGGCGTCAACGCCTTTTGACTCCCACTGTTCCCCAGCTATTGCCGCAAGCTCTCCTGCGTTGCAACGAAGAACGTTAACGTGTACTGTTTCTAAAATTTCGTAAACAGCCTTTAGACGAAAGTCACTTGCACCTGCTCCCACAGGATCTAGTACGACCGGAATCCCTAATTGATTGGCTTTTTTTCCAGCAATCAACATGCTTTTTAGCGATTCAGCATGCAAAGTTCCGATATTTAAAGACAAGGCTTGAGATAATGCGGCAAGTTCTGCTGCTTCTTCAGGAGCTTCTCCCATAATGGGCGATGCGCCGATTGCTAAAAGACCATTCGCTTGAAAATTTGATACCACATGATTGGTGATGCAATGAACCAGTGGATTTTTTTCTTTTATTAACTGCAACATATTAGACACCCACTTTTTCAATTGTCTCTATAGACCATGTTTCTTTTCTCCACGCTTGATCCCAAAAGTTTAATTCGTAATAGCTACTTTTTTGAAAATGGTCTTTTAGTTCTTTACGTCGCGCTTCTGGTAACTCTTCTGCTAACTGATTCATCCGTTCGATTTGTTCATTAACAAGCTCCCCAAATTCTTCGGAACCGTATGTTTCAATCCAACGATCATAAATCGGATGATTAGGCTCAGCATTTTTCAAACGTTCGCCGATTTCATAGTACAACCAATAACAAGGTAAAATAGCAGCCAATACATCTGCTAATTCTCCGGCAGATGCGCGATACATATGAGAGACATATGCGTACGCTGTAGGAGAAGGCTCGAATGCTGCCCAATCTTCCTCTGTCACTTCTAATATTTTCATAAATGATTGATGTAGAGATAATTCGGCAGTACTTGTATGTGCGGCATGAATCGCAAAGCGTTGAGTCGTTTCCAAATCTTTTGCTTTAGACGCACCAATTGCCTGTATTTTTGCGAAATGGGATAAATAATAAGCGTCTTGCATGACATAAAAACGGAATATATCGACCGGCAATGTCCCATCTTCAATTCCTTTAACAAATGGATGATCAAAACTCGCCTGCCATAGGTGGTCACATTCTTTTCTTACTTCTTTACAAAAAGTCATTTCTCCATCTCCCTTTTCTGTGTTCATTTACACAAAATAAAAACGCCGCTCCCCAATAAAGGGAAGCGGCGTATGCAGTCGATAAGAAAATAGCAGACGGTCCGCCACTTCCCTCCGCTGGTATGATCCAGATCAGGTTCAAAGGGTCCGAGCTTATGCTCGTCTCAGCCGATATCCGGCTCCCCTAGTGGTGTTTTTATTTATGTTTTCGACATCACTATATCATAGTTTCTGAGAATACTATAGTCTTTATAAAATTCTTCTTACTGATAAAAGATACAAAACTAGATTTTTATCGCTAGTCTACTCTACTAGATATTAATCAATTAACACTTCTATTTCTTTCTCATTTTCTTCTACCAGTTCTTCTACTAAATTATTGTATTCTTCTCCAAATTCCTCCATCCACTTTGGGTCGTTAATGTCTCCCCCACCTAATTTTTCTTCAAGATACGTATTGATATAAGCATTTTGTTGATTGAGTTTTTTAGCGTATTGTTGTTGAAATTCTTCGGGTGTCATACCTAATTTTTTCGCTTGAGCGATGGCATATTTACGAACTTGTTTACTGCCTTCATCTTCTGTGTTTTCAGGAGGGAGTTTTTCAAAATCATCCTGATTTTCTTCAGTCATTAAATGAGGAGAAATATCAAGATTCATTTCTTGTACTTCTTGTTTGATCAGTTCTGCCACTATTACCGAATCTAGATAATCTAATGCGGTTTCATCAGAATACAAAAAACGCAAATCACCTATCGTAATCTCATGACCGTCTACAGTAGCTGCTACTTCATTATCATCGTATGTTGAAACATCGCTACAGCCAGCTAAAACGATTGTTCCAAGTAAAAGTACTATGAACAGAATCTTCTTCAATTCCTCACTCCCCTTATTAGCTTAAAGTTAACTAATTCATCCTATAAAGATGAATACGCTCTTAACGTTCGATAAGTTTCATGAATTAAACAAAAAAGACCACAAACAACTCGAGTTGTTTGTGGTCTATGGTTCCTGAAAATCAGGAATCCTGCTGTTTATTAAACTGTTACTTCTTTTTTATCTTTTTTGATTTGTTTGCTTCGTAATTGACCACAAGCAGCATCGATGTCTGCGCCTTGTTCGTGACGTACGCCACAGTTAATGCCTTTTTTCTTCAATGCATCATAAAACGCACTGATTGCTTCTGGTGTACTTTGTTGATATTGATCGTGCTCATCAACTGAGTTGTATGGAATCAAGTTCACGTATGACAAGTGACGCTTGTCTTCTAGCAATTTCGCTAATTGATTTGCTTCTTCAACGTGGTCATTCACATCACGCAATAAAATATATTCAAACGTGATACGACGATTCGATTTTTCCAAGTAGTAATCGATAGAAGCCATTAGCTTCTCGATTGGATATGCTTTGTTGATTTTCATGATACGCGTACGCAATTCATTTGTTGGCGCATGAATTGAAATTGCAAGATTTACTTGCAAGCCTTCGTCTGCGTAATCGTAAATTTTCGGCACAATCCCACTAGTAGAAACCGTGATGTGGCGAGCTCCAATAGCCAAGCCTTTTTGCGAGTTTACAATGTTTAAGAAGCCCATCAAATTCGTATAGTTATCGAATGGTTCACCGATACCCATGACTACGATATGGCTGACACGTTCGTCTTTTTGTTGTGTATCAAAATGCGCTTGTACTTGCATAATTTGCTCGACAATTTCGCCCGCATTTAAATCGCGGCTCTTTTTCAATAGTCCGCTGGCACAGAAACTACAACCAATGTTGCAACCAACTTGTGTTGTTACACACACAGAATTTCCGTATTTAAAGCGCATCAATACCGTTTCAATCAAGTTGCCGTCATGCATTTTGAAAAGGAACTTGATAGTGCCGTCTGCAGATTCTTGTTTAACCGTTTCTTTTAACGTACGAATCGAAAAGTTGTCTTCAAGCAATTGAATACACTCTTTCGAAAGATTGTTCATTTCCGCAAATTCAGTGACACGTTTAATATACAACCAATCCCATACCTGCTCCGCACGGTATTTTTTTTGGCCGTTTTCTAAAAACCATTCTTTTAACTGGTCTATCGTTATTCCATAGATGGAATTTTTCATTTTAGAACCCTCATTTCAAATTTCACAATTGCTTATTATAATACTAAAAATATCGCTTGACAACAACTATTTTTGTTTAGACAGAAAAATCTGATAAAAAAACCGTGTCATATCAAGGGCTTAAGAAATAGCTTGGGTAAAAAGAAATGAACTCTTTGAGCTCATTTCCCTATTTAAACCGATAAAAATGAGAAAAACCAGGCGCTTTTAGCAAACCTGGTTTTGGTGGCTTATAAATAAATTGAGCTGTGCGGCTGAAAAAACGCCGCTTCGCCAGAGTGTCTTATGCCCGTCGAATCTACACGGGAGCCTCCACTTTCCTTCTTGTCTAGCTCCAGCGCCCAGCTCTTTGGGTCATAAGCCAACCCGACTGTGCGGCAAAGAAAGCCGCTTCGTCGGTTCGTCTTATGCCCGTCAGAGCTACACGGGCGCTTCTGCTTTTCTTTATACTAATTGCTCTTTTTTCTGTAGCATGGTGCCGTTTTTCGCTAGGTCGGTGTACCAGGAGAAAGCTTTTTCTAACACGTGCGGTGTTTGTCCGCCGCGTGTTAATGCTTCGTCGTAATACTCACGAAGTTGAGCACGATAAGTCGGATGAACGCAGTTAGCCAAAATCACTTCTACACGCTCACGCGGTGCAAGTCCGCGAAGATCTGCATACCCTTGCTCTGTTACTACTACATCTACATCGTGTTCTGTATGGTCTACATGGGAAACAAACGGGACAACGCTTGAAATGTTGCCGCCTTTGGCAATTGATTTCGTTACAAAAATCGCCAAGCGCGAGTTTCGAGCAAAATCACCGGAACCGCCGATGCCGTTCATCATTTTTGTACCCGATACATGTGTTGAGTTAACGTTTCCATACATATCAAATTCTAATGCCGTATTGATCGCTATTAATCCGAGTCGGCGGATAATTTCAGGATGATTGGAAATTTCTTGTGGACGCATTACGATTTTATTGCGATAGTTTTCAAATTCACCATACACTTGTTTCATTTTTGGTTCGGATAACGTAATCGAACAACAAGATGCAAAGCTTACTTTTCCGGCATCCATTAAATCAAAAACAGCATCCTGTAATACTTCTGAGTACACTTCTAAATCTTCGAATTCAGAATCAATCATGCCGTGCAAAACGGCATTAGCGACCGATCCAATACCTGATTGCAATGGAGCCAATTTCTCCGTTAATCGCCCTGCACGAACTTCCGAACGTAAAAATTCAAGTAAATGATCCGCCATGATTTTTGTTTCTTCGTCAGGTGGCACGATAGTTGATGGTGAATCCAATTGTTCAGTGAAAACAATTCCACGGATTTTTTCCATGTCGACTGGAATACCTTTCGTTCCGATGCGTTGATCAACTGCTGTCAACGGAATCGGTAATCGTTCACCTTGTTTTCCTGTATCGTAAATATCATGAATGCCTTCAAACAATTCCGGCTGTGCCGTATTGATTTCCACAATGATGTTTTTTGCGTGCTTGGCAAACACAGCAGAGTTTCCAACGGAAGTTGTTGGAATGATCATGCCGTCTTCTGTAATCGACAAGGCTTCCACAATGGCAAAATCAATCGTCTCTGTCACTCCTGTACGAATCCATTCTGCCGTATGTGATAAATGATGATCGACAAACAACATGTCACCTTCGTTGATTTTTTTGCGCATGGTCGGTTCTGCTTGGAAAGGTAAGCGTTTGTTCACAATACCCGCTTCTGCAAAAAGTCGATCAACATCAGAACCTAAAGAAGCACCAGTAAAAACATTTACTTTAAAGCGTTCATTTTCTGCTCGCTTAACTAGCGCTAAAGGAACCGCTTTCACGTCGCCTGCTCGTGTAAAGCCGCTTAGTCCAAGCGTCATGCCGTCTTGTATCCATGAAGCTGCTTCTTGCGGAGTCACTACTCGTTCTTGTAACTGTTTCGCTTTGATTCGGTCTAATTTCTTTTCCATTATTTATCACTCTCTTTCACTATTTGTTTTAATTGTTCGTCGGATTAAATAAAGCGTTTTCATAAGTTTGCGCTCCCTTCAAAATCGCATAGCTTCTAAAAAGGGTGTAATGTTTGCATTATCTAGTAACACTTAATTATTAGATAATTTTAACTTATTCTTTTGCATCACCGATTTTTACAGCGTGGAAAAGCGTTTAATGCTACAAAGCAGTAAATCAAATGCTTTAAGCAGCATATTTTTCACAACAAACATAAAAATGCCTGTCCGTAAAAATTGGACAGGCACTTTTATTATTTTTCTTTGTGACAGTTTTTTGTCGGAGCTACATGGCTGCTTTCGCTTTTCTTATTGTCTAGCTACAGCAGCCAGTTCCTCGGGTCATAAGTCGTCCTGGCTGTGTGGCTGGAAATACGCCACTTCGCCAGACCGTCTTATGCCTGTCGGAGCTAACCGGCTGTTTCCGCTTTTCGTTTTGTCTAGCTACAGCAGCCAGCTCCTCGAGTCGCTTCAGCCTTTCCTGCAATGGCATAAACCGCCATTACCTGAAAGGCTTCCAGCGCTAGTCGGAGCTACATGGCTGCTTTCGCTTTTCTCTTTGTCTAGCTACAGCAGCCAGCTCCTCGAGTCGCTTCAGCCTTTCCTGCAATGGCATAAACCGCCATTACCTGAAAGGCTTCCAGCGCTAGTCGGAGCTACATGGCTGCTTTCGCTTTTCTTATTGTCTAGCTACAACAACCAGCTCCTCGGGTCATAAGTCGGTCTGGCTGTGTGGCTGGAAATACGCCACTTCACCAGACCGTCTTATGCCTGTCGGAGCTAACCGGTTGTTTCCGCTTTTCGTTTTGTCTAGCTACAGCAGCCAGCTCCTCGAGTCGCTTCAGCCTTTCCTGCAATGGCATAAACCGCCATTACCTGAAAGGCTTCCAGCGCTAGTCGGAGCTACATGGCTGCTTTCGCTTTTCTCTTTGTCTAGCTACAGCAGCCAGCTCCTCGAGTCGCTTCAGCCTTTCCTGCAATGGCATAAACCGCCATTACCTGAAAGGCTTCCAGCGCTAGTCGGAGCTACATGGCTGCTTTCGCTTTTCTCTAGAACCCTAGAAGTTTTCTGAAGTAGCTTGAATAGGACTGGCTGACGGGGATTTTTACGCCGTTGTCCATTGCTAGCATGAATGTCGAATGTGTATCTGGGTAAATTTCTTTTATATGATGCACATTGACGATAAACGATCGATGACAACGGATAAACGATTCGCGTGGTAGCAAGAATTCAAATTCTTGAAGCGAGTTTTTATTTGTGCCGGAATATCCTTCTGCGTATACATGGGTTTTGCGGTCTTTTACTTCCAAATATTTTACTTCTGTAAATGGAATTGGTTTCCAGCCATCCGGACTTTTCACCGTTACCACCGATTTCCCTTCTGTAAATGCTGGGTAAATGGCCATAACACAACCTTGGAGTTCACCTTCGTGCTCAAATGGCACCGCCATGCCGTGATAAGGTACGCCAAAAATTTCGCGATTGATAAACTCAGATGTTTTCTGATTGGCCTGCAATGCTTTGTGGGCAATAGTTCCTGGCTTGACTGGATCTCCAGATTTGATTTTCAAATCTACTCGTTTGCTTGGGCGATAATATATGTACTCTTTTGTATTTGTTACAGCTATTGAAATTTCATCAGAAAACAATTCTCCCATAACGTCTAATAGCGAACCTAGTGTAAAGCTTTTCATCGTAACCCTCCCGTTTCGAATCCATGTTTCGATTATACATGAAAATCTTTTCTTCTATTTAAAAAAACCAGCCCGTAAAAGGCTGGTTTCAAAAGTTACTCTGATAGCAACATGCTGCCGTTAGTCGCTAAATTGGCATGCCATGAAAATGCTTTTTCTAAAACGTGTGGTGTTTGACCGCCACGTAATAAAGCTTCGGCATAATAAGCACGCATTTGTTCTCGGTACATCGGGTGGACGCAGTTTTCAATAATGATAGGCACTCGCTCACGCGGAGCCAGTCCACGCAAGTCTGCATAACCTTGCTCAGTCACCACAATGTCCACATCGTGCTCCGTATGATCAACATGCGGAACAAATGGCACTACACTTGAGATAATGCCTTCTTTAGCAATCGATTTCGTTACAAAAATCGATAATCGGGCGTTACGCGCAAAGTCTCCAGATCCACCGATACCGTTCATCATTCTTGTGCCAGATACATGTGTTGAATTCACGTTGCCGTATATATCGAACTCTAACGCAGTATTAATCGAAATTAATCCAAGTCGGCGAATAATTCCGGGGTGATTGGTAATTTCTTGTGGCCGTAAAAGAATTTTGTCTTGATATTTTTCAAAATCCCCAAATACTTGTGCCATTTTTTCTTTAGACAAAGTAATAGAAGATGCCGAAGCGAATTTCACTTTCCCTGCATCAATCAAATCAAAAACGGCATCTTGAAGAACTTCTGAATATACTTCCATATCGTGAAACTCCGAATCGACCAACCCGTGAAGAACCGCATTCGCTACTGAACCAATGCCAGATTGCAAAGGAGCAAGTTGATTGGTCAACCTTCCTGATGCTACTTCCGCTCTTAAGAAATTCAATAAATGTCCTGCCATCATTTCCGTTTCCTCATCTGACTGCAAAATCGTTGATGGCGAATCGGCTTGCTCAGTAAAAACGATTCCTCTCACCTTTTCCAGGTCAACCGGTATTCCGATTGTTCCAATCCGGTCGTGAACATGTGTTAACGGAATCGGCGAACGTTGCCCTTGCTTGCCAGGTTCATAAATATCATGAACCCCTCTAAATAGCTCAGGCTGCGAAAGATTGATTTCAATAATAACGTTTTTCGCATGTTTGACAAAAACCGACGAGTTGCCGACTGAAGTAGTGGGAATAATCATGCCGTCTTCTGTAATCTCCAATGCTTCAATAACAGCAAAATCGATTGGCTCTATAACTCCCGCTCGAATCCATTCAGCCGTCTGAGACAAGTGGTGATCAACAAACATGATGTCACCGTTATTTATTTTTCTACGCATTGCTGGATCTGCTTGAAATGGCACTCGTTTATGAACGATTCCTGCTTCTGCCATTAATTTATCGACATCCGAGCCTAAAGAAGCTCCTGTAAAGACATTCACTTTAAACTGCTCTGTTTCGGCGCGACGAACCAATGCATAAGGGATTGCTTTAGCATCTCCTGCACGTGTAAATCCGCTTAACCCGAGTGTCATTCCATCTTTGATCCAAGACGCTGCCTCATCAGCAGATACAACTCGGTCCTGTAATTCCATGGCTTTTATCCGATGAAGTTTATTGTCCATCCTTATCACCTTTCGAAGGCTTTAGTTTTGTTAGCCTGTACATTAATTATATCTTATTCGCCTCATTCTCAAGAATAGCTAGACTCCTCCAGAAGGATTTCTGTCCATGTTTCTTCACAATCCTGCAACAATATAAAGCGCTAAACCCTTAAGCCAATCCTTATTTCTTGCAATAAAAATAAAAATTACTTCACTCCGATAATGAATGGAAAAAATAGCAAGTCAATTCTATTGACAATCGTTTTACAGCTGAAATACTATAGAAAAGTTGTAGAAAATAAATTCACGAAAATTTATATAGAAGAAAAGAGGCTAACTGCCATGTCGCCAGATCAAAAGAAGAAAATTTTTATTTTGATGATTAATATGTTCATCGCGGTCGCAAGCTTTGGCATTGTCATACCGATTATGCCTTCCTATCTTGTATCCATTAATCAAGGCGGTATGGCAGCTGGCTTAATGATTGCTATTTTCGCCGCTTCCCAATTTCTTTTTTCGCCGATTGCCGGAAAATGGGCAGATCAATACGGTCGTCGAAAAATGATTATTTATGGGTTACTCGGCTTAACCCTTTCTATGTTTGTGTTCTATGCTTCCGACTCTATTTGGACATTGTATTTCTCTCGTGTTATTGGGGGAATCGGAGCGGCGATGCTAATTCCTGCCATTTTTGCTTATATCGCAGACATCACGACATTTGACCAACGTGCAAAAGGCACGAGTCTTGTTTCTGCCTCGATGTCTCTTGGCATTGTTGTCGGACCAGGCATTGGCGGGTTTTTAGCAGATTACTCGTTAAAGCTGCCTTTTCTCGTTTCAGCACTCGTCTCTTTGGCCGCTGTTATTTTCTCTGTCTTATGGTTAAAAGAATATGATGCGACGGATGCCAATCCGGCACTTGCCGCTAAATTAACCGACGAAGAATCCATGTTCACCAAAATCGGACGCTCTACGAAGATGCCTTATTTCATTCCGTTGATTATTACGCTCGTCATGAGTTTTGGGTTACTGGCATATGAATCCGTAGTTGGACTCTATTTAGACAATCAATTCAATTCCACTGCGAAAGATATCGCCTTTATGATTACCGCAACCGGAATTGTCAGCGTGATTGTGCAATTGTTTGTGGTTGACCGCATCGTTCGCCGTTACGGCGAAGTTGCTATTCTTGTTACATTTCTTGGAGTGGCGGCGTTTGGTTTCTTGTTATCTCTTTTTGCCGGAAGTTATGCGATGTTCTTTGCAGTTTCGCTTGTGATTTTCTTAGCCACTTCTATTTTGCGTCCTGTTTTGAATACGTTAATCTCAAAAATGGCTGAAGGCGAAGTTGGATTTGCGATGGGTATGAACAACGCCTATATGAGTATTGGCAATGTAGCAGGTCCTTTACTTGCGGGAATTTTATACGATGTCAATATCGTCTTCCCGTTCATTCTAGGTCTTATGATGTTGCTACTGACACTTGCAATTACAGTCGTTTGGCAACGTTCGCGTGCTGTAAAAGCATCTACTATTGGTTAGTTACGGGTTCTCTCAGGAGAACCCGTTTTTTAGATAGTTAAAATAAGTTTTTATTTTCGGAAGCTTAGCGCTCGGCTCCGGCTTTACGGGTCATTTTATACGTTGTATAATATTTGTACAACATCAACTATAAATCTATAGAATGAAGGTAATGCTATGTATAACATTAAAGCAGCTGCCAAAATCTTAGATATGCCGAAAGTGACAATTCGTTCGTGGGAAACGCGCTACAGTGCGATTACTCCTGCCCGAACAGAATCTGGACATCGCTTGTATTCGGATCAAAATCTGGAAGATTTGAAATGGCTTAAAATACAAGTACAGGACAAAGGTATGAAAATCAGTGAAGCTGTAAAAAAATTACACGCTTCGCGTCACCAATTCATTGCGCCTAAAGAAGAGCTTTCTCAAAATGATAACTCGGAATATAACGAACAAATAAAGCAACTTTTTCAAGCTGCCGCTGAAATGGATACTGAACGCTTTAATTATTTATTGGATTTGCACTTTTCTTTATTCCATCACCAAACAGTCTTTTTTTCAATCATTGCACCGTTAATGATTCGTATTGGAGAAGCTTGGGAAGATGGTATCATCAGTGTCGCTCACGAGCACATGATCACGCATATTGTCCAGCAACGCTTTAATCAGTTTTTCCGTGTTTTCCCGACCTCGCCAACCTTACCAAAAGTGATGGCGCTTAGCCCAAGCGGTGAACAGCATCAATTAGGCTTGCTTCTATTTACTTTGTTTTTGCGGGAAAATGGTTTTTCTGTCGTTTATATCGGACCCGATACACCACTTGAAGGATTAGAAGAAATGGTCGTTAAACACAATTTCAAATTAATGTGTATCTCAGTCGCTTCTCCAGCATTGATGAAGTTAGCTAATCAGTACATGGACACCTTATCTAAAGCTAAGCCAGAAATGCAGTTTATTCTTGGCGGTCAAGGCGTCGAAACAAAGCTGGATGAAAACAATCGCTGGTACCTTGGTACCGATTTAAAAGTTTGGCAACAATGGCTAGCTGAGCAAAAGTTTTAATCTTATAAAAAACGCCCTCAATAATTAAATTGAGGGCGTTTTTCGTATGATTTTATTGCCAATCAAGATCTTGGTAATCTTTCTGATAAGGTCCATTGTCTGTGACTTCTGAGTGATAAAGCGCTTTTAACGCAAAGCCTTTTTCAAGCTCCATCTCATCCTTCAGCACTTTCAACCGTTTTTTCAATTCCGGATGATCACTGACCAATTGCTCCATTTTGGATTTGTTGTATTTCATCTGTATCCGCTCCTTTTGAATCTTCTTGTCTTTATTGTACACTGCTACAGAAAAAAACGCACTTGCTCAGCAAGTGCGTTACTGTGTATTGATTATCCTAAATAATGAAAAATGAAATTCGCTAAGAATAAACTAGCGATGACATAAAGCGTCGGAGATACTTCGCGTCCTCTGCCGACAGCAATTTTTAAAATCGGGTACATAATAAAGCCGATCGCGATTCCATCAGCAATGCTGTACGTAAACGGTATTAACGCCACAATCAGCAAAGCCGGAAAGCTTTCGCTCATATCTTTCATATCGAGGTTTTTGATGTTTTGAAGCATCAAAAAGCCGATGATGATCAAGATTGGTGCAATTGCACTATCTGGAATCAGTTTGATGACCGGAATGAAAAACGAAGCAATGAGAAATAACAGTCCTGCCGTAATCGACGTTAGTCCAGTCCGACCGCCAGCTGTCATGCCGGCAGCACTTTCAACTGTCGCGACAGTTGGACTTGTACCGAAAATTCCAGACGTCATTGCAGACACAGATGTCGCCTGGAAAGCACGACTGAATTTCTCAGGACGCTCGATAAACGCCACTTGCCCATGAACCAGTCCAATGTTTTCAAACACCAACACCATTGTCAGTGAAAATACCGCCACCCAAAATGTTGTGGATAAGATATTGCCAAAAGACAAAGCGCCAAATACTGCAAAAGCTTCTGCCGCATTGATCGAAGACTCGTTCATGCTGCCTAAATCGATGAGTCCGAAAAATGCAGCAATGATGGTTCCAACGACAATGGTAATCAGGAAGTTCCCTGGCACGTTGCGGATAAACAAAACTACCGCAATAATGACCGTCAGTACTGTCGCCAATACGTGTGCATCAGCTAGTGAACCAAGTGCCAAAATCGAACTCGTGCCTCGCTCAACAATGCCGCCTTTTTCCAGACCGATTAACATTAAGAACAAGCCGAGTCCGACAGTAATGGCTTCTTTCAGCGAATGCGGCACTGCAGCGCTCAGCATTTTCGCAAAACGCGTAAAGGCTACCGCCACAAAGATCACGCCTGACACAAATACAACCGCTAGCGCTTCTTGCCACGACAAGCCCATTGACTGAACCATTGTGTAAGAAAATAGCGCATTAATGCCCATACCTGGCACTAACAAAATCGGTGCATTGCCCCAAAAACCCATGAGCAAACAGCCAAAAACCGATGCCACAATCGTCGCAACAATTGCTGCTTCAAGCGGCATGCCTGCTTCCGACAAAATCAGCGCATTGACGGCTATAATGTAGACCACCGTAAAAAAGCCGATTAAGCCCGCTGTCATTTCACGCTTAACTGTCGTGTCATTTTCCTGAAGACCGAAAAACCGATCCATCCAATTAAACATAGTCATAACCTTCTATTAAATTAGCCCTCTCCCTACCCGCTCTGCCTATCGAAATAGGTAAGCCAAGGTAGGAGTGTAATCTAAAATGAAGACGCTGTCAAGATGGGGCTAGCTGTGTAGCGGGTGATCGCATTTTTGTGGCCGTGCGTATTTCTCGCGGGCCGCGCGTATTTTCTTCGCATCGTGCGTATTTCTCGCGGGCCGCGCGTATTTTCCGGGAAACGTGCATAAGAGCAAGTCGTTTGGTTTTGTCGCTTTTCGCTAGCGAAAAGCCGGTAATTAGGGTCTTGAAAATAAGCTTTTGCAGGACCGATGAGAATGCTATAATTCTAGTAATTCACACAAAGGAGGAATTCATATAACAAAAACAATTGGTTTATTGTCACAAGCAGAAGCTTTAGCACTATTGCTCACTAGGCTCAGCCCTCAACACCCACAGCGACAGTTTCTTGAGCAACAACTCTCCTGGACGACCGCTGGCAAACGTGGCGAAGAACGTATCAGAAGAAAATTTAACGAGTTTTATATGGAGGAAGATTTCCGTATTTTATGGGATGTAAATTTGAAAATCGGTACTTGGTCTGTGCAAATGGACGGGCTCCTGCTTACTGAAAAAGGAGCAATTATTATCGAGTCCAAAAACATTAGTGGACAGCTACATTTCGATGAAAAGACGGGCGAATTTTCTCGCGTTAATTTAGCAGGCGAGCGCTCCGTTATGGAAAACCCGAAAATCCAACTGAGGAAACACATTCGCTTCCTCACACATTATTTTAAAATGAAAAAAATTAATTTACCGATTTCTGGACTGATCGTCTTTACTGCGAAAGATTGCGAATTTATTTCCAAGCCGCAAGGCGTTTATGTATGCAAAACCTATCAAATGATTGAATACTTGCTAAGAATTCTGCAGGCTTTCCCCCTTGAAGCCGAAAATTGCAAACTGGCGAAAATCCAGAAATTGATTTTGACCAATCAAACCCCTTATGAACAACCCCCTTTATGTAGCTACTACTTTATTGACCCCAAAGAACTGCAGTCCGGCGTTCAATGCGATTCCTGTCAGTCTCTCGGCATGCTAAGACTGAATAAAAACTGGATGTGTAAAAATTGCGGTTTTCGAAATCCTTCAGCTCATCTTTTGGCAATCCAAGAATACTTCAGTTTTGTTGAAACCACTATTACCAATCAAAAATTTCGCGAGTTTTGCGGATTTGAATCTAGATCCGTAGCTACGAGGATGCTAAGTCAGCTCGATTTAAATAGAGTGGGAGAATCAAAAGCTCGCTCTTATCACTTGCGTAAATAAAATGTAAGCCTCTCACTCAAGTGAGAGGCTTTTTTGCGTTTCGCGGACCCGTTCGCGCGTATTTTTTGTGGAGCGCGCATAAGCGTCTCGCCACCGCGCGCAAGCTTTTTCCTGCGTGCATATCCGCTCCTGGACCGCGCGTATTTCTCTAGAACCATTCATAAGCCTCCGCTCACCGCGCATATGACGCTTCCAAGACCTCCCACTCTCCCCACGCCAAAACCAAAACACGAATGCCCCGCTTTTCGCGAGCGAAAAGCACTAAAACCCACACATCGTCGCCACTCGCTACGCTCTACGTAGAAAGAAATGTTTCTCCCTAACCCGTTCGCGCGTATTTTCTGTGGAACGCGCATAAGCGTCTCGCCACCGCGCGCAATTTTTTTCCTGCGCGCATATCCGCTCCTGGACCGCGCGTATTTCTCAAGAACCGTGCATAAGCCTCCGTTCTCCGCGCATATGACGCCTCCAAGACCTCCCACTCTCGCCACATCAAAACCAAAAGCACGAATGCCCCGCTTTTCGCGAGCGAAAAGCACTAAAACCCACACATCGTCGCCACTCGCTACGCTCTACGTAGAAAGAAATTCTTGTCCCGAACCCGTTCGCGCGTATTTTTTGTGGAGCGCGCATAAGCGTCTCGCCACCGCGCGCAAGTTTTTTCCTGCGCGCGTATCCTCTCCGGGAGCGTGCATATTTCTCAAGAACCGTGCATAAGCCTCTGCTCACCGCGCATATGACGCTTCCAAGACCTCCCACTCTCCCCACGCCAAAACCAAAAACACGAATGCCCCGCTTTTCGCGAGCGAAAAGCACTAAAACCCACACATCGTCGCCACTCGCTACGCTCTACGTAGAAAGAAATTCTTGTCCCGAACCCGTACGCGCGTATTTTCTGTGGAACGCGCATAAGCGTCTCGCCACCGCGCGCAAGTTTTTTCCTGCGCGCATATCTTCTCCCGGACCGCGCGTATTTCTCTAGAACCATTCATAAGCCTCCGCTCACCGCGCATATGACGCCCCCAAGACTACCCACTCTCCCCACGTCAAAACCAAAAACACGAATGCCCCGCTTTTCGCGAGCGAAAAGCACTAAAACCTACGCGTCGTCGCCACTCGCTACGCTCTACGTAGAAAGAAATTTTTCTCCCTAACCCGTACGCGCGTATTTTCTGCGGAATGCGCGTACGCGAGCGCACACCGCGCATACCTAGCCACTCACCCTGCCGAAAACAAAAAAAGACCTGCAATTTCTGCAGGTCTCACATTATAGTTAATTTCTTACACGAACATTCCTGCAATAGCAGCACTCAATAACGAAGCGAGCATACCTGCTGCAACGGCACGAATGCCGAGACGCGCAATGTCAGGGCGGCGTTCTGGCGCAATTGCACCAAGTCCACCAAGTAAAATAGCTAAAGAACTTAAGTTTGCGAATCCACAAAGTGCAAAGCTAATTACAATTACAGTTTTAGGAGACAAGTTTTCAATTTCTGGAGCAAACGCTGTGTACGCTACAAATTCGTTAAGCACTAATTTTTGCCCGATAAAGCTACCAGCTTGTACAGCTTCAGCCCATGGCACACCAATTGCCCATGCAAGTGGCGCGAAAACAACGCCTAAAATGCTTTCGATAGTCAAGCCACCGAAGCCGAACCAGTTGCCGATGCCACCAAGCATACCATTTAACAAAGCGATTAATGCGATAAATGCCAATAGCATCGCACCAACGTTTAATGCCAATTGAAGACCATCAGATGCACCACGTGCTGCCGCATCGACAACGTTAACTGAAGTTTGATCTTTTTCCATAACAAAGTCTTTTTCTACGACTTCTTCTGTTTCGGGGATCATCATTTTTGCCATGATTAAACCAGCTGGTGCAGCCATAAAGCTTGCAGCCAATAGGTATTCAAGCGGCACGCCAAGAAGAGCATATCCTGCCAAAGTTGAACCAGCTACTGAAGCAAGTCCACCAGTCATAACTGCGAATAATTCCGACTTCGTCATGCCCGCGATAAACGGACGGATAACAAGCGGTGCTTCTGTTTGTCCAACGAAAATATTCGCCGCTGCTGAAATCGACTCCGCTTTACTTGTTCCTAGAAGTTTTGATAAAGCTCCTCCAAGAATCTTAATAACAATTTGCATAAGGCCTAAATAATAAAGCACTGAAATTAAAGAAGAAAAGAAAATAATAACTGTCAATACTTGAAAAGCAAAGACAAATCCAAAGCCGCCTACATCAGCCGCTGGACCGAATAAGAAAGCAATACCTTCACCTGCATAATCGATTACATTCTGAACAAGATTCGATAGACCTAATAATATTTTTCTCCCGAATTCCCATTCCAATACCATAAATGCAAACGTAATTTGGATAGCTAATCCGCCGAGAATTGTCCGTGGCTTAATAGACTTCTTGCCGCTTGATAACAGAAAGGCGATTCCAAGAACAACGAATACGCCAAAGATGCCCCACAATAAATTCACAACTTCACCTCATTGATATATTTTTATCAGAAAATTAAGCAAATAATTTGTTTAACTCAGCTGTCGTCAGACATCTTACCAAATCTAAAACGAGATGTAAATGGTTATCGTGTGACGAAATGAGAACGCATTCATAAACACGACTTTATACCTTCCAAGTCACTTCACACACCTCCTATCCTCTTCCAATAAAGGTTTTATTGTCCTAGCAATAAAACCTAGAAATAAAAAAGCGCAACCCGAAGGCTGCGCAGTTGATTGTTATGCTGTAACTTTATTTCTGCGGCGATTCATGCGATAAAATACTAAGTAAAGCGCTGGAATCATCACTAATGTAAACAAGCTTGAGAACGTCAGTCCTGCGATGATAGTAATCGCCAATGGTTCAAATAACGGATCCCCTGACAATGCAATTGGTACAAGGGCAATAATCGATGTAATCGTTGTTAACAGAATGGGTTTGATTCGGGCGTAGCCTGATTCGATAATGGCTTCCTTAATATCAAGTTCTCCTGACAGACGACGAACTTCTACAAAGTCGATTAATACGACCGCATTTCGGACTACAATACCTGTCAGTGAAACAATTCCCATCACTCCTAGGAAACTTAATGGTGTTTGCGTTAAGAACAAGCCAAGAATAGCACCGGAAATACCTAAGTAAACAGCAATTAGTACTAAGAACGGCAAGCTGAACGATTTAAACTGGAATGCGATAACTAAATACACCAGTAAAATAACAACTAAGAACAAAACACCAATTTCAGCAAAGAAAGCTTCTTGGTCAGAGTTTTCTCCACCCGTTGATAATTCATAGCCTTCTGACAATGATTCGCGCTCTGTATCAACGACATCTAACATTTTGTTTTCGAAGTCGGCCACGCCACCAAATGCGCGAAGGGTAATTGAACGATCCCCTTCTTTATGTGGCACTTGTGCTATTTTTGTAGTGTCCTCTGCTGTTAACAATTCATTCATTGGTACAAATGCCGGTGGTCCTTGTTCACTAAGTGCCGGAACTTCAAATTGAGACAAATCAATTGGCTGTCCTTCATCAATTCCGGATTGCTTCAAGAACACTTGATACGGCATTTGACCTTCATAAATGGTGTATAGAGGCACCCCTTGTGTCAAAAGCTGAAGTTGATTCGTGACTAGACTTAGCGCAATTTTGTTTTCTTGTAATGCATCTTGGTTTGGTACATATTCAATTGCTGGAACCGGATCGCCTAAATTATCCGTAACAATCGTTGCACCGCTCGCAAGCATTTGCTCTTTTAGTTGATCACGAATAGACGCTAATTCTTCGATATCTTCGCCTTTAATATCGACTGTAACTGGAGCTCCTACAGGTGGACCTTGAACAATCGTATCCAAGAAAATTTCAGCTTCTGGGAAACGATCACGTAACTCGGGCTGCCATTTTTCGATAAAATCAGCAGACGTTGTTTGGTCACGGTCAATTCGGAATACCACTTGACCCGTATTGCCGCCTGTATTGTTCATTGAAGAGGCAAACAAGTTCGGTAAACCTTCGCCTGAGAAAATAGAAATTTCCGCGACATTGTCATCTTCAGACTCGACTTCCTCTGTTAAGTTCGTAAGAAATTCATCGGTATCTTCAATCGTTGTGCCTTCTGCAAGGCGGACATTCATGGTCACTTCTTCACGGTCAGCTGCTGGGAAAAATTCAAACGGCGTAAAGAGCGCGAGTGACAATAATCCCGTCGCTATTAACAAACCGCCGCCCCCAACAATTATTGGACGTTTTAATACACCACGTAAAACTTTATTAGAATAAAACAATGCAAGTTTCTCGAGTGGTTTTCCTAAAAACCCAGGAGTTTCGGATACTTTGTTTGCTTTCCGTTTTGTTTTTAAATATTGCATCATTGGTACAAGTGTAATCGATAGTATCGTTGATGCGATGATCGTTGTGATTAAAATACTTGGCAAGGCTTTGATAAAAGCCCCATTGCCACCGGACAATAGCAATAATGGTGTAAATGTAACGACAATCGCCAAACTAGAAGCAATAATTGACGGATAAACTTCGCGGACGCCAGTAATCGCGCCATTAAGTGCGGAATCTCCTAATTTATAACGTCGCTGAATATTGTCATTTACGACAATACTGTCATCGACTAAAATCCCGATTGCAATAATAAGGCCGATCACTGAAATTTGGTTTAAATCGACACCCAACCACGGAATCGGAATCATCCCAATTAACACAGAAGCCAGTACCGTTAACGCAACCGCAAACGATCCAAATAACGTCAACCCTGCTGTTGTGACGATCAATACAGCAAGTACGGCAATTGCCAATGAAACATACAGACTGTCAAAGATTTCATTGACACTTTCTGCTTGAGATACGTATTTTTCAGCTTGAACGCCCGCCGGCAAATCTGTTGTAAATTCTTCAATGATACTAGACACTTTTTTATCAACTGCAGGAACATCTTGTTCTGTCTGTAAAAAGACCGTGTATGAAATGGCGATTTCACCTTCAAATGTCACAATATCTTTTGTTTGTTGATCAACTATTTCAATCGTTGCAACATCTGCCAGTGGAACTGCGGCTGCGCCGACTTGTAATTCTTTAAGTTTCTCAATGCCTTGCTCTTGTTGCACAGTTAAGCTTATTTGCTCGTTGCCGTTATCATGTGTACCAAGAGACAATGGCTGATTTGCTTGTTGAAGCGATTCGAGCACTTCAAATGGCTGAAGCTGATTGGCTGCCAGTTCTTCACTGTTCAACTCGATTAACACTTCTTGTGAATTCAACCCTTTAACAGTTGTGCCAGCAACGCCAGAAACGGCCTCTACCTTTTTAGATAAAGCTGACAAAGCTTCTTCCATATTTGCCAACTCTTCTTCATCTCCGTAAAACATATACGAGACTAAAGGAGAAGTGAAGCTCAGTTTTTCAACGGTTGGTTCTTGCGCGTTATCGGGAAACCCCGAAGCAGCAATACTCGCTTGCTGTTGAAGGCTATTAACCAATTCATCCGGATTTTCTCCATCCTCTATTTCTAATGTAATAATAGAAGCAGAATTAGAAGAAATCGATTGCAACGAGGCAATACCATCCACTTTTTGAATTTCACGCTCGAGTGGGTTCGTAATAGAAGTTTCAACTTCCTCAGGTCCCGCACCTGGCAAAATTGTTGATATTAATACGAGGCTTGACGGTGTTTCTGGAATTTCACGTTGTGGCAACGTAACAAAAACATACGCGCCAACAATCGACAGAATTAAAATTAAAAATATGAATAACTTGCTGCGATCTAATATGTATTTCATTATTCCGCCTCCTTCACCTTTTGTATAATTATTGTATAACTATAAAATTTAAAACACTAGTAAAAAGCTCGAAAAAAACCAGATGGATAATCCATCTGGTTTACAAGCTTGGCATCTGCTGCTGTTTCATCCAATATGCGGCGACAAATAACAACAGCGGTAGCAAAATAGACATTCGGAACCAAATGCCTTCTCCACCCCAAAATATGAGCGCCATTGGGGGCAAAAGCGCAATTCCGCTCCAAGCTAGCGCTTTCCATGATCGTTTCCATAGACCGATAATCGCCAATATAATTGACCCAATCACCAGAGACCACAGCAAAATTCCAACCAGAAAAAAGCTCACTTTAACGCGCCTCCGTTCATCATCTTTCTTACTTAATCTATACCCGATTTTCAAAATAAACATACGTTACAGCAAAAAAAGACAGCCTCTTTAAAGAGTTTGGAATAAGTTAATAACCTACAATACTTCATGCAAAGCAGATACTTTTACTACCTAAAACAAATTAACTGTCTATGTATTTGGAGAAGCGTTTGCTCGACTCCTGTGGGAATAGCGGGCTTGAGAGACCCCGCAGAGAGCGTCAGCGAACGAGGAGGCTCGATGTCCGCCCCACGGAAAGCGAGCGATAAGCTTCGGAAAACACGGTTATTTAAGACCTTCTCGTCAGCCTAAAAAAAGACAGCCTTTTTGGCTGCCTTCTAAATTAAATTTTATAGGTTTTGGAAAAACAAACGAATAACATCTAAGCCACCGATAACGTTACCAGCTGCCGTACCTAAATTGGTCAACACGACAACCAATAAGACACGCGTCACTTTATTGTCCCAAAATCCTTTGAGAGTAAAAACGTCTTTCGACAATGTTTGGAAATCCCCAACGTTCGGGCGACGAACATAGGCTTGTGCCAGCCCGGAAAACCAGCCAGCAGCCAAAAGCGGATGCAAGGCACCAATCGGCCCGCCAACAAACGCTGTTAAAATCGCCAATGGATGACCAAAAGCAATCGTCGCTCCAATTGCGCCGAGACATGCTGTCCACAAAATCCAGCTAACTGTTTGGTCAATTCCTGCTGCAGGGTTGTTCATGAATGTAATAGCGATCATTGCAACTAACGCCAATGGAATCGCCCAGCCGATAATTTTTGGCCATTTCGATTTTGGTGGAACTTTTGATAATTCTTCTAAATCGTGATTGTTATGAACTTCTTTGATGATTCCTGGAATATGAGCGGCACCAAGAACAGCGACGACTTTTTTACCAGGAGCTTCTTTTATTTTTTGGGCCAAATACTGATCACGCTCATCAATAAGCGGCGTTTTCAATTTCGGAAAAGCTTGTGTAAAGTCATCCATCACAGCGTTCAACGTATCTTGTGACTTCATCTTTTCCAAGTCTTCTTCTGAAATGGTCTCTTTGCTAAAAATGCTGAAAAATACAGACGTCAGAAGTTGTGCTTTTCCCATAAAGCCGATATTGCCCCAAATGCGTGAAAACGTCACTTGAATATTGCGATCCGCTAATACAAGTTCTGCTCCAGCTTCTTTAGCAGAGGCAATTCCTTGAATCATTTCTTGTCCAGGCTTAATACCAAACTGATCGGCTAGTCGATTTTGAAATGAAGAAATGGCCAAGTTCATTAATAATAAACTCGCTTTTTTGTCTTTAATGACTTTAAAAATATCGGTTTCTTTCCATTTGCTATCTTGCGTTACCGATTCATAGCGTTGTGCATCTAATTCGATACAAACCGAATCAGGCTGTTCTGCTTCAATAACTGCCTTCACCTGCTCAGCACTTGCTTTAGATACATGTGCCGTACCGATTAAGATCAATTCTTTTTCGCCGTATTCTATGCGTGTGATATTATCCTCAACCATACTGTACTTCCTTCATAGAACTATATTTCTTCTCATCTCAGATGAAAAGACTGTCTATTCTTTATAATGAATTAGAATAGCAAAAATATCAATGCTGCACCCTTCCCATTAATAGAGAAAAAGCAGAAAAAGGTCACAAATCAGTCGCATTGAACGTATCGCCATCTTTTAAATTACCGGATTGAAACCCTTTTTTAAACCAGCGCTGACGTTGTTCTGAACTGCCGTGCGTAAAACTTTCAGGAACGACATACCCACGCGCACGTTGTTGAATGGTATCGTCTCCTACAGCACTTGCCGCCGTTAACGCTTCTTGTAAGTCACCTTCTTCTAAATATCCCATGCCTTGTGCGTGATGAGCCCAAACACCTGATAAATAATCTGCTTGAAGTTCTAAACGAACCTGCACTTTATTGTATTCTTCTTCACTTAATTCATTGCGCAGTGGTTGCACTTGTTCCATCACTCCAAGTAAGTTTTGAACATGATGACCGACTTCATGTGCCACTACATAAGCCATCGCAAAATCTCCAGGCGCTTTGAACTGAGTTTGTAATTCATTGTAGAAGCTTAAATCGATATAAAGTTTATAGTCACCTGGACAATAAAAAGGTCCAACTGATGCTCCCGCTGTTCCACAAGCCGATTCAACACTGCCTGTATACAGGACGAGTGTCGGTTCTACGTACTCCATGCCTTCTTCTGCAAAAACTTCTGTCCATACTTCTTCCGTATCTGCAAGAACGACCGAGACAAATTCAGCCAACTCTTCTTCTTCAGGCGTTGCTTCGTAAGGCTGATTGGAAGTGGTTCCTGTCGATCCACCTAATTGATCCAGGATAACACCCGGATCGCCTCCTAAAAAAGCGACGAGTAGGACGATCAAAAGGCCTCCGATGCCACCTCCGGCCACAATCGCACCACCTTTACCTCTTCGATCTTCAACATTTCTACTGGCTTTTCTACCTTTCCAATCCATAAGGGTCCCTCGTTTCACAATGGTTTTATAGTTAAGCATACCCATTTCCACTATTGTTTTAATCCATCTTAGGTAGCCGATAAATTAAAAAGCGTTCACGTGGATCTTTATGAAAATCAGGCAATGGAATTTCTTTTACTAATTGAAAAGCCGTGCTCATCTCTAAGTAATCGCCATACTCTTGTGAGCCAAAAAATAAAATCACATCAATTGTTCGCGGAGTTTTTTCAGCCGAGCGCATCACTTGATTGAGAAAAGCGATAAACACTTGCACTGAAAAAGGATTAAAGAAATAAAATTTATTGTCTTGGTCTGCGACTTGATAGTCTTGCGCCAAACAATTATAGAAGCTAATGCTCGACTCAGCGTCTTCGTGCTGCCCAAGATATCTTTTTTTATTTTCAAGAGCTTCAGCGTAAAATAAGGGATTCATCTCAATCCCTGCACTTTTCGCACCGAAGAAATGATGAACATAAAAGTTTAAGCGTCCCTTGCCACATCCAACATCCACAAGTTGATCTTCTGGAATCACAGGATAATGCTCGAACAAGGTATCGAGTAAATCATATGGAGTTGGCTCGTAACGATTGTGGTGCAAAGAATCGGTCAACCCTTGTTGGTGTCCCACAGTTACAATGTTTAGTTGGCTATCATATGCTTGCTCGTCCATCCTGAATCACTTCCTTCCCTATAAAATTTTACGTTTTTCATCTTGCAATTAACAAATATATTTGTTATAGTACAGCTAATTCAATATTTCTTGCTCCATTTTTATGGAGTAGGATAGAGGCGCAAAAACCATCAGTACGCAAAAAGAGGACGATGAGGTCCATTGACGTTTGCCGAAAGGGGGATTTGCCGAAGTGACGGAAAGCTCATATTTCCGTGCGCTGGGTCTGTATTTAACAAATGCAGGACTGTCATATAGGAAACTATATGGAGGGCTATCTGATGCACAGGAACGAATGGTAAACATTGTTTCTACTGCAGCAACAGGACCCCCCTGTTGCTGCTTTTTTGTTTATTCCTGACTGGCCCCTCACCTCTAAGCTACGAAAAAAATTAGAAAAGGGTGTGTTGTTTATGAATTTCGGCCAAATTATTACAGCAATGGTAACACCGTTCGACCAACAAGGAGAAATCGATTTCCCAGCAACCAAAAAATTAATCGAGCATTTAATCGCGAACGGCTCTGACGGACTTGTCGTCGCAGGTACAACAGGTGAATCACCTACCTTATCAATTGAGGAAAAAGTAGAGTTATTCCAATTTACCGTAAACACAGTCGCGGGTCGAATTCCGGTTATTGCAGGAACGGGATCGAATAATACGCGTGCTTCTATTTCATTGACGCAACAAGCAGAAGAAGTTGGTATTGACGGCGTTATGCTTGTAACGCCATATTACAATAAACCTTCACAAGAAGGCATGTTCCAACATTTCCAAGCGATTGCCGAGTCTACGAATTTGCCTGTGATGCTTTATAACATTCCTGGTCGCAGCGTAGTTAATTTGTCTCCTGAGACAATCATTCGCTTATCCCAAATTAGCAATATTGTTTCCGTTAAAGAAGCGAGTGGCGATTTAGACGCAGCTGCTGAAATTATCGAAAATACGCCTGACTCATTTACTGTATACAGCGGTGATGACAGCTTAACACTGCCAATGCTATCAATTGGTGGCACTGGAATTGTTTCGGTTTCTGCGCACATTATTGGCAATGATATGCAAGACATGATTACGAGCTTTAAAACAGGTGATGTAAAAACAGCAGCAGCTATTCATAGACGTTTAGTACCAACGATGAAAGCATTGTTTGCTGCGCCAAATCCGACGCCAGTTAAAGCAGCTCTTAACATCACGGGCGTTCAAGTAGGTGGCGTTCGATTGCCGATGATTCCATTAACAGAAGAAGAAACATTGACGTTACGTGCATCTTTACCAGATTTGCATTCAGAAGCTGTAACAAACTAAAGTCGAAAAAACGCTGAAGTCTACAAACTTCAGCGTTTTTTTTGATTCGATTTATATTAGTCCGTAAGCACAATTTCTCCCACCAGCTTTTGCTTTATAAAGGTAGCTGTCTGCCCGTGACAACCAGCTGCTTATTTCATCGCCAGGCATATATACCGCGACGCCAATACTGACAGTAACCGGTACATTTATCCAGTTAGCAGACTCCATGTATTTGCATATGGCATTGCCTTTAGCCAAACCTTCTTTAGCCCCAACGTCAGGCATAATGATGACAAACTCTTCTCCACCAAAACGTGTCACAATGCCAGTTGATCCGACGACTTCTTCCAAACGTCTCGCTAACTCTTTTAATACTGCATCCCCTATATGATGGCCATGTGTATCATTGACTCGTTTAAAATGATCGATATCTAAAATGAGAACAGTCACTTCACGCCCTTTTTCTGCCTGTACTAAAAAATGGGTTAGTCGTTCTTCAAGATAGCGACGGTTTTTGGAACCAGTGAGTGAATCTGTGATGGCTAATTGTTGAAGCTCTAAGTTTAAAGCTAGCAACTCTTGCTGTTTGTTTTCGACTTCATTCATTAAAGTTTGTAACTTTTCATAAGCGTCAGCTGTCTCACTATTAATTTTTTCGGCAGTGCGCTTAGCCAGTAGCAATTCCTTTTCATACTCTCCGCGAACACTCATTTGTATCACAGCACATTCATAAAATCCGTCGCGCTCTACTACATTCATTAATGCCGGCATAGATCCTGTTGTACTTTTCAATGTTAAAAACATCTCGTTGACAGTTCCGTGCATTTTAATAGAAGGAGTAAAGTAAGTCTGAAAATACATCCGTGATGCGATGGTCTGCAACTCATGAATATGTTGCGGATTTTCTACACCTGTTAAGTTCCGCAATGTGCTATTGATTTCAACTATACGTAAGTCCCCGTCCAGAACTAAATATCCACAAGGTGCTCTATCAAGTTGCTGTTCCATTGTCCTCACTCCTACTCTGCCAAGTACCCCTTGATGCATGCCACGGTCTCCTCAACATCGCTTAAATGTGGGTTATGTCCCACTGCTTCCATTATTACCAATTTACTGCCGGCGATTTTTTCGTGAATGTAGGTCCCAATTTCTAACGGTACAATCGCATCAAATTTCGGTTGAAGAATTAAAGTTGGGACTGTTACTTTATCCAATTGATCCCGAAGGTCTGAAGTAAATGTCACTTCAGCAAATTGTCTTGCAATCATTGGGTCATTTGAGCATAATATCTCCTCAAAATTTTCTGCTAGTTGAGGTCGTTCTTCATTTAGCATTACTACAGGAGCCAAATATTTTGCCCACTCTTTGTAATTTATCTCCATCATATCCAATAACTCATCTATGTCCGATCGCTCAAATCCGCCATTATAGCCAGGTTCGTTCATATAATAAGGCGACGGACCAATCATAATCATTTTTTCCATCAACTCAGGTTGTTCAATCGTTGCTAGTAGCCCAATCATCGAACTAACAGAATGCCCAACGAAAATCAGCCCTTCTAGCTCGAGTGCAGCGCAAACTTCCAATAAATCTTGTTTGTAACCATCTAACGTTCTGTAACGTTCTTGTGAGTATGCTGATTTATCACTATTTCCTGATCCAACATAGTCAAAAGTAACGACTCGATAATTCGCTTGAAATTCCATAATGGTATTATTCCAAACTTGCTGATCACACCCAAATCCATGACCAAATACTAACGTTTTTTCTCCTTGCCCAGTCACTCGTACATTGTTACGCTTTAAAATATCCATTTTCACTGTTGCTCCGCCTCTTGTTTGCTTCTCATGAGGAGAATAAATTAGATTACAAAAAAGTTAAATATACCTAATCATAGCATCAATAAATGGATTTAAAAGAGTTCAAACTAAAAAATATATTGGCTAAAAGCACTATTCGCTGACAATATACTTGATAACAAAAAAAGACAGCAGACAAAAGTCTGCTGTTCGGCATATTTTTACAGTATAAATTAATAGAAATCGAATGAACGACTATCTTTTTGCGCTTACTAAATAGGAGATTACAGGATCCATTTACCAGCTTGCTTTTTTAACCCCTGGAATCTGCCCTCTATGCGCCAGTTCTCGAAAAGTAATACGAGACATTCCAAATTTGCGCATAAAACTCCGTGGTCTTCCTGTTACTGCACACCGATTATTTAAACGCGTTGGTGATGAATCTTTTGGTAACTTAGCTAATGCCTCCAAATCGCCTTTTTCTTTGAGTTCTTGTCTTTTTTCTGCAAATTTGGCAACTAGCGCTTGCTGTTTCTCGTAACGCGCAACTTTCGATTTTTTCGCCATTTCTCCACCTCCAAAATAGTAATGATTACGTTTTATAGATTAAAAAAATTATTTTGTTTCACGATGAACAGTAACTTTCTGAAGACGCGGGCTGTATTTTTTCAACTCGATTCGTTCAGGATTTGTTCGCTTATTTTTTGTTGTACTGTAATTTCGATCTCCTGTTTCTGTGCATGCGAGTGTTATATTAACTCTCATTATTTTTCCTCCTTCATTTTACGATATTGTTTTATAAATAGTAATGATTACGTTTTATATTGTATAAAAAATGAAACTGTAACGCAAGCTTTTATTTAAAAACCCGTTGGTTTGTTTTAAAAAACAACAGGGTACATTATTATTACCATGCTTTACAGGGGATTTATCACTATTTAGGAGGAATTCGAAATGACCAACGAAGGAACAACATTAATTCAGTCATACGATGTACAAGCAGAAGTTTTGCATAAAATTACCGAGCTAAAAGCACAAGGCTTTAAAGAAGAAGATATGTATGTAATTGCTAAATACGATGATCAACTATCTATGGTCCAAGGACAAACGAATGTTCATTTAGAGGTCCAAGAAGATGAAAACATTATGAGCAAATTTAAAGCATTTATTTCAGGGGAAGATTCTACGCGCCATGCTTTTACACAAATGGGCTTAGGAAGTAGCGAAGCAGACGATTATTACCAACAAGTCGAAAATGGAAAACTTGTACTTTACGTTAACAGCGAATACAGCACAACCTATAAGCCCGAAACCAATACATCCACAACTGCTCGAATGACAACTGCTGAAGAAGTGCATTTGCGCTCTCAACCAGAATCATTTAACCCTAAAGAAGAATCCAAGCCTTCAGAGCGCACTATTCAAGATACAGAAGCGATCAATAAAAACCATCACCGACAAGAATCAGATATTACAAACATGGTAGAAGCCAAAAAGAACCAACATCATTTATTTTAGAAGCTAAAGACGTATCCGAATGATTATTCGGATACGTCTTTTTTCCTATTGAGAGGTTTATTTTATACGTGTTCAAGGGTAAATAACTTTTAGCAAACTGAATCGGCACAATCAACATAGGAGGAATTAGGCATGGAAAAAAAAGAAAATAAACTCATCGGGCTTTTTGATGCACAAGCAAAAGTATTGATCCAAGTCGGCCAATTAAAAGCAGCGGGATACGAAGAAGAAGAATTGTATTTAGTATCCAAGCACGATGAACAAATAGACTTGCTGATTACTCATACCGCCGTTCATATCGATACGCAAGACCGTGATAACTTCAAAGGCAAACTCATATCGTTTTTAGCTGGTGATGATATTACAAAAGATGCTTTTAACCGAATGGGATTAGATGAAGAAGAGACCGATTATTATTTCCAGCAAGTCGAACTCGGTAAACTCCTCCTCTACACGAGCAGTCAACCAGTATCGGCAATTCACTCAGAAACCGATTTACAGATGGAACCTCGAGTTGATACAGAAGAACAATCTCTTGCATTACACGAAGAACGTTTAAGCGCTGAGAAGAACAAAACCCAAACAGGTGAAGTCCAAGTTCATAAACAGATGATTGAAGAAGACAAAGAAATCCAAGTACCTGTGGAACGCGAAGAAGTTGTGGTTGAAAGAAAAACTGTTCCAGCAGCAACAACTGATTATGATGAGTCAACACTAACTCCAGCACAAGTATATGAAAAAGGCGATGCCATTCATATTCCACTTACTGAAGAACGTCTCGAGATCGGCAAAAAACAAGTGGTTCGCGAAGAAATTGTCATTGGTAAACGCAAAGTTAAAGATGTTCAAGTCGTGAACGAAACTGTACGTCGCGAAGTAGCAGACGTTGAAGAAAGCGGAGTCGTCAATCACGTAGACAAATAAACAAGGCAGCCAAATGGCTGCCTTGTTTTTTGTACATATTATAAAATGGCCATCGTAATGGCAACGATAATAGACACAATAATTCCCACAAACAAAATTGCAGGAATTGTGATAACAAAAAACCCTTTCCAAGCAGAAAATCTATGTGCTTCCCCTACTGCATTACTTTGAACAAAGAGCGTCCAAATAGACACAACTCCTAAAATAAGGGTGAAAATTATTGTCATAATCCCCATGTCTTCAGCTGGCAATTGGCCAGCCTCTGCAAAATAAGTTTCTGGCAGTAGCAACAGCCATAAAATAATGATTGGCGTCAACCAAATTTGTGGAATCTGCCCTGTTAGGAGAGCACGAAACATTTCTTTATACGTGGCTTCCCCTTTAAATAATCGACCGACTAATAAGTAAATCCCAGAACCAATAGCCGTACTCACGGCCGCTCCAATCGGTCCTAAGAAAAGAGCAAGCAAAAAAATACCCACTATAGGTAATAACTGCTCGGCATTTAACGTAGCGAGCAGTCCGCCCACAAAGCCGGACAACACAATTAACAGAAACGTAAAACGTGATGATTTCTCTTCAATAACATATCGAACTGTCACACGCGGACGCGTCCAAACTGCTATAAACGGATTTAGATTTTTGGGGTATTTTGTATGCTCCATTCGAATCCCACCTTTTCTTTATATGCTTCCTATTCAAACACACCTACTAATGCCGAATATTACGAACCGTATCTAACACCCGTAGAAGTATATGAAAAAGGCGAAGCTATCTATATTATTATTCCCCTTTTATCTCCGGCATGCTTTTAATATGCAGGTCGCGCTGCGGGAATGGAATTTCGATGTTCTGCTCAGCAAACAGCCGGTTAATGCGGAAATTCAATGCACTTTTTGTTGTGATGACTTGGTTGGAGTTGGCAATCCACACCATCAATTCAAAATCGAGCGATGACTCGCCAAATGCTGAAAAATTGACGAACGGCTCCGGGTCCAATAAAACCACGCCACCTTCCTGCTGCTCTTCTTGTGCCGCTTGCAACAGTACACTTTTAACCTTTTCAGCATCTGTTCCGTAGGCGACACCGATCGGTACGACAAGCCGCATGCGCGGATCGCCATACGAACGGTTGACCACTTGCTCCTCTAGGAAATAGGAATTCGGAACGATCACGTGTTCATTATGAATCGTCTTGATGACGGTCGAACGCAGCGAAATTTTCTCGACATCGCCGATCAAATCATCAATGATTACCCGATCACCGACTTTTATCGGTCGTTCGAACAACAAGATAATACCCGAGATAAAGTTCGAGGCAATGTTCTGCAAGCCAAAGCCGATCCCTACGCCAAGCACCCCAGCAAATACTGTCAAGGCGCTCAAGTCCAAACCGACCGTCGTCAAGCTGACGAGAATGGCGATAGCCATCACAGTATAATGGAACATGCGATCGAATGTGTAGCTCACGCCCCGATCCAAATGGTAGCGCTGATAGACGTTCGGCAAAATATAGCGTGTAATGATTTTTGCTGCACGATTGGCGAGCGATACGATCAAGATGACCAGAATTAACAGGAACGCCGTGATTTCAACATTGCCAAATTCAAATAGCCGGTTGAACATCCAGTCCGAATCGGAAAAATAAAAAATCATGAACAGCAAAATCCCGTAAGTCGTCGCCCAGTTCAATAAGCTTCGCAAAATCGAATCGATGTGCCGGAACATCCGTTTTTTGCTTAAGCGGCGGGAAATTGCAAGTACGACAGCCCTCGCGATAAAAATACACGCTACGTAAAACAAAAACAGCAGCACTTCGGTCCATTCGATTTGCTCAAACACATTGTACCAATGTTCAGTCAGCTCTTCTGGTTGTATCGTTAGCAGCATGCCCTTCCTCCCCCTTTCTGCATCGTACGTTTTACTCACTCTTCTTCGATCCGCGCAAAATATTGACCTTTCCGGTTCGAAACGCCGCCCGTAGCAATTATATCCTCTTTCTATTCTTTTCTATATATAGTTTCTATTCAAACACACCCCTATAACAATGTATATAACAGGAAATAAATCTACTCCGTCAACTTCCCATCTCACTTTCTCACGTCATGCTATACTAAAAACAGCCACTATCGAAAGGATGATTCTTTTGTCAGAACTAACTCATTTTAATGCTCAAGGTCGTGCCAAAATGGTCGACGTCTCCGATAAAAAAGACAGTGTACGAACTGCTCGTGCAACTACTTCTGTTTTATTAAACAAAGCAATTTACCAACAAATTAAAGAAGGTACTAATAAAAAAGGGGATGTTTTTGCAGTGGCTCAAGTAGCTGGCATTATGGCAGCTAAAAACACTTCACAAATCATCCCGATGTGTCATCCATTAGCACTTAGTGGCGTGGACATTGAATTCCAGTGGAATGTCGATGAAGAAAAAAATCATTTCGAAGTGTTGTTGACCGTTGAAGTAAAAACAAAAGGACCTACAGGAGTTGAAATGGAAGCCCTCACTGCCGCTTCTGCTGCTGCACTGACGATTTACGATATGTGCAAAGCTTCTGGTAAAGAAATGGTCATTGGACCGACGATGCTGCTTCAAAAAACTGGTGGGAAATCTGATTATGCACGCGACTAAACCTTTCAATTAAAAAATTACTGATTATAGCTTACAAATTTGCACATATAAAAAGCCGGAGAAAACGAATTCGTTTTCTCCGGCTTTTGCTATTCACGAACTATTGTACAGGTCTTGTTGGCATTTCTATGCCCAGTTCCGCCAGTTGCTCTTGCGCTTGTTCTTCCGTAATAGTTCCCGCCATTTGCTGATCTCTAATTTCTTGCACTTTTTGTTCTGTTTCTTCATCCATCTCCGGCATGTCAGGTGGAAGTGCTCCAGCCTCTGGCGGCATTCCGCCGCCTCCAGCTGCTCCACCTGCTCCACCGCCAGGATTTTCAACACTCGCTTCTGTGATTCCATCTTCGTTTAACCACGTAACCGGTTCGGTAATTGTAAAGTCTAGAAGCTCTGTTCCGCCTTCATACCCGCCATCTTCGTAAAGACCCTCTGTTTCTTCGGCTGATGAGGTACCTCCTGAAGAAAGCGTATAAGATGCGCCTATCTCTAAGTCTGGCGTGCTAATAAATATAGCCGAAAACTCTCGAGATGGAGCATATGTCGCAATCGTTGTCCCTTCGCTATCTTGCAGGTGAACAATTGTTCCAGCCTCTTGAATTTCAGGGAAGGTCATGACAACGGATTCTTGAGCCGTTTCTTCTGAAGTGGCTTGAACCATACCCGTACTACCCGCAGCGATTATTAACCCTCCCGTAAGGTCAAAGCCATTATCATAATCAATCGAACCGTCCATCGTTCTTGTCGGACCTTCAACCAGTACGGTACCACCTGTCATTACGATTGACCCGTTGGCATCGAGACCATCTCCAAGACCATCAACTGTTATAAATCCACCATTAATCGTCAACACAGGTTCTCCACCTTCACCTATTTCAACTTTATCTGCTTCTTCCACTTCTACCGGTGGGCCTGTTGTCACTGTAGTACCATCGCTTACATTAATGCCATCATCAGTTGCGGTTACATCAATCGTTCCATCATCAATTGTGATGAAGTTACCTTCTAGACCTTCGTAACTTCTTGTAACCGTTAGTTCACCGCTTGTGATCACCAGTGAATCATCTGCGTGAACGCCATCTTCTCCGGTTGCAATTTCCCACTGTCCTCCAGCAATCGTGATATCACTATTGCTATTCACTGCATCGTCAAGCGAATCAATAGTGAAAATACCACCGCTTACGTCAATAGCTCCGCCTGCTTTGAGACCTTTTGTGCTTTCTGTGTCTTCAACAACTTCTGTTTCAACTGCTGTGCCTGGCGCGGCATCTCCTGCTTCTTTAATCGTTTCTGGGCTACCGCCACCTGCAAGTATCGTATACGTTCCATCTGTCACCACTAAATCGGTTTCCGCTTGAATAGCATCGTTGCCAGATGTGATATCAAATGTTCCACCTTCTAAAGCAATGCTACCTTTTGTTGCATCTTCATCGTTTGTAGATTTGATACCGTCACCACCCGCTTCAATAACAAATGCACCGGCCTTTATCGCGACAAGATCTCGCCCTTTCAAGCCATCATCAACTGCAGTGACTTGAATATCTCCTCCGGTTACTTTCAGTTCATCTTTGCTGGCGATGCCATCATTGTAGTTACCCGTTACTGTTAGTTGTCCGGAACCGTTAATCGTTAAATCAGATTTACTAAAAATTGCTGCGTCTAGTTCATCCTCAGTTGAATCATCCATTATATAGTTAGCACTATCAGAAATACTGTTTTCGGTACCATCCGCTAAAGAAATCACAGCTTTTTCTGCATCTTTAATATAAATTGCTGAGTTTTCCGATGAGTTGATTTCCACTCCGTTCAAAACCAATCGGACTGTTTTTTTATCTTCGGAATCGACTACAATCTGACCATCATCTAAATTCCCTGTAAATACATATGTGCCCCCTGCTTTAATCGTCAGTACATTGTCTTCAAAAATAATCGCCGCTGATGATGCAAATTCTGCGCTGTCGCCGTTGAGTTCGACTTCGAAAGGATTTTCATCCTGCCAATCTGTATATTCATCTTCATCCGTGTAAGTTACCACGTCATTAACCAAACTCGTCATTTGTTCAGCCACCACTGTATCTGAAGTAGCGGTCGTTGATGATTGATTTTCAGTTGTTTCATTTGTACATGCAAATAACAAACTTGCACTTAACAGTGTTGCGGCTAATTTAAACATTCTTTTATTTTTGGGCATCTTGTGCTCACTCCTTAAGTTGTTGAAAGGCTTATTGCCCTCTCGATAATCCTTATTATTCATCTTCAACCTTAACCGAACCTTAAAAATAATAAATTCGTGAAAAAATTTGCAATTTCAAAACTTAGTCCTATAATCAACTTATTCTTAAATTTCCTGAAGGGGCGCTCAAAATGAAATTATTAATTATAGAAGATGATCAGCATCTCTCGGATACAATTAAAGAAACAACACAAGAAATGTTCCATATACAGCAAGCTTTTGATGGAGAAGAAGGCTTGTTTTTAGCCGAACAAAATATTTTTGACTGCATCATTTTAGACATTATGCTCCCATACTTAAATGGATATGAAGTGTTAAAAAAACTAAGAAGCCAAAACATTACGACTCCCGTCATTATGTTGACCGCTAAAGATGGCATCGGGGATAAGATTCAAGGATTTAAAGCAGGGGCGGATGATTATTTAGCAAAGCCCTTCCACCGGGAAGAGCTACTTTTGCGTCTTGAAGCCATTGTTAGAAGATCGGGAGGCGAACTCAAGCAAAACACATTGTCTTTTAAGGAACTCAAATTAAACATCAAAAATAAAACCGCTCAATTTGGAGAAGAAACGGTCAAACTAAACGGCAAGCAATTTGATTTACTCGAGTATCTAGTCAACAACAAAAACATTATTTTGACGAAAGAACAGATTTTCGACCGTATTTGGGGATTTGAATCCGATACTTCGACAACTGTTGTCGAAGTATACGCTAGTAACTTGCGGAAAACACTTAAGAAATTCAACTACGATCAGTATATTAAGACTTTCCGTGGACTAGGCTATATGCTGTCAGATGCAGGTGAACAAGATGAATAGGCAACCCATTTTTCGCAAACAGCAATTACGTTTTATGATTTTGAACTTGATTGCTTTTAGCATCATTTTCACTATTTTCGGGGTTATTATTTTCCAACAAGTCCAAAATACACTTTTTTTAAAAACCGATGATGACTTAACGCAGGCAAAAGAATTCGTTTTAAGTGAAGACTTTACAACTATCCGTTCACCTTTAGAGAATGGTCCGGAACTTGGTCCTCCCGCAGGCATTAATCCACGGATTATCGTTCTGAACTGGAATACCGCAGGTGACATCGTCAACGAAGACCAAATCGGAACTTGGTTGTATGAAAATTTCTCTCAAGAATCCATATTGGCTGTTGAAAATCTCAATACCATTACAAATTTATCGGTTGACGATGAATATACGTATCGTTCACTGCTCATCGAAAACGAAACAGCAGATGGTGAAATCGCCTATACGCAACTATTGGTCAATATTGATGGTGAACAAACGATTCTCGATAACTTTGGTCGATTGTTAATTATTTGTTCACTGATTTTCATTGTTTTATCAATTTCTGCGAGTTACATTTTGTCGAAAAAAATGATGGAGCCAATCATTAAATCATGGAACAAACAAGCAGAGTTTGTTGAAAATGCCTCTCATGAATTGCGGACACCTTTAACCATCATCCAAAACAAATTAGAGCTTTTGCTAGTGGAACCTCAACAAAAAATCATTCAAAAATTCGAAAACATAGCACTCAGCCTATCGGAAACGAGACGCTTATCTAAATTGACGTCTGATTTACTAACTTTAGCTCGAGCTGATTCTGCTGAAATTCAGCTTGATAAACATCCTCTTCATGTCGACGAATTTATCGAACGCGTTAGTGTCCCTTATATAGAAATTGCCGAATCGCAAAACAAAACCTTGCAACTCGATTTAAATTGCACAACTAAAATTCAAGCAGACGAAGTACGACTGCATCAATTACTGGTCATTTTATTGGACAATGCTTTGAAGTATACAGATGAAGAGGAACATATCTTCGTCAAAACCTATACAGAAGACCAAAAAGCAGTGATAGAAATAAGAGATACCGGTCGTGGCATTCAAAAAGAAAACCTTCCGTATATATTTGACCGTTTTTACCGGGAAGACAAAGCTCGGTCTAGAGAAAATGGAGGCATCGGTCTTGGCTTATCGATTGCCCAGTGGATTGTTACCCATCACGGCGGCACCATCATCGCCTCTCAGAACGGACAAGTCGGTACGCTATTTAAAGTGAAATTACCACAATAAAACCCGCATATTTTGCGGGTTTTTTATTTGTTTAAAATTTTTAAGGTTTGTTTAAGGTTTCCCGTTAATAATGGGGTTATCCAAAGGAGTAGATGATGATGAAAGCACAAAACTTAAACGGCATACAAGGTCGCAGAGAGATTAAACACGAAATGACCAAAATGGATTGCTACTTGCTACGAAACAAGTTAAAACACTATATGGAAATTGATCCTCATGCTAAAGAAAATGGAACGTATTCTATCCGAAGCGTTTATTTCGATAACTTTGATAATAAAGTGATGAACCAGAAAAAAGAAGGTCTTTTCGAGCGAGATAAGTTCCGAGTCAGGCTTTACGACTCAAATAATAGCTTTCTAAACTTGGAGAAAAAAAGCAAACGCAACAACCTCACCTATAAACAAAAATGTTCAATGACCGCAGAAGAATACGAAAAAATTCGAAGCGGTGACTTGAACTGGATGGAAAGCGATTCACGAACACTTATTCAAGATTTATATTGGCAAATGAACTTGCTGCAACTCAAGCCTTTGACAGTTGTAGACTATGAAAGAGAAGTATTTATATACAAACACGGCAATGTGCGGGTCACTTTTGATAGTGAAATTAAAACAAGTCTTCGCAACAACGATGTGCTCAATCCAAACATTGCCATGGTAGAAACTGAACCAGATGTAGTGATTTTAGAAGTCAAATTCGATGAATTTCTACCAAATGTCATTAAACAATTGCTACAAGTCAGTGACATGCGGGCAGGCGCCTACTCGAAATACCAAATCAGCCGGATGTATGGCTAATTGCAATAAAACTAAAAAAAGTAATTTAATTGGAGGAAGTAAAAATGGAAAGTATTAATTTTAGCGACATATTTAAATCAGGGTTTTTAGAAACTACCAGTAGTTTTTCATTGATTGATTCATTGATTGGTTTGGTGTCTTCTTTTGCCATCGGGTTGTTCATTTATATGATTTACAAAAAAACGTTTTCTGGTGTTATTTATTCACACAGCTTTAACATCTCTCTTATTGTGATGGGGATGGCGACTTCACTCATTATTATGGGGATTTCTACAAATGTCCTGTTGTCACTTGGTATGGTAGGGGCGTTGTCAATCGTTCGTTTCCGGACGCCGGTGAAAGATCCGATGGACTTGGTTTACTTGTTTTGGACCATTGTTTCAGGTATTTTATGCGGAGCGGGTTTTGTTTTACTCGCAATCGTTGGAGCTTTGCTGATTGGCCTAGTATTAATCGTTTTCGTCAACAAAATTAAAATTGAAAACCCTTATCTGTTAATCGTCAAATACGAAGACAATCAAATTGAAAAAACGCTTGATCAAGTACTTTCAGCCAACGTAAAAAAATATTTAATCAAATCAAAGTCAGTTTCGCATGATAATGACTATGAAGTAACGTACGAAGTACGAGTTAAAGATACCAATATCGATTTTATCAACCACATTTCCGAGATGATGGGCGTAAGGTCAGCCATTATGCTGAGTTACGATGGAAACTTTACTGCATAATCAACTGTATTCAAAAAAGCTTATGCGTTTGTCAGTTTGCTGACAGACGCATAAGCTTTTTTATACTGCATTACCTGTTTAATGTTTCGTCAATTCCGAGTAAATATGCTGAATCTCTGGCACTATCAAGCGCTCCATCGCCAGCTTTACAGCGCCGCGAGATCCTGGCAATACAAAAATGGCTTTGTCATTGGCTACTCCTGCTGCCGCTCGGCTAAGAAGTGCTTTAGTGCCGACATCTTCAGTGAAGCTTACGTAACGAAAGAGTTCTCCAAATCCTGATATTTCTTTTTCAAACAGCGGCTGAATCGCTTCTAAAGTAACATCACGCTTAGCTATTCCGGTTCCACCAGTCGTAATAATCGTATCAATTTCATCACGGCCCAACCAGTCAGAAATCGTTAGTCGAATGCTTGCGATGTCGTCTGGAACTAACGCATAGTCACTAATTTCTAGCTCATGATCTTTAGCCATCTGTTGTACAAGCTGACCGCCAGTATCGGTTTCTTCTGTCCTTGTGTCACTAACAGTTAACACCGCAATCCGCACTTGATGGCCTGTGTGAAACGTTTCTGACATACAATCGCCCCTTTCTGATTAGCCAAATACTTGGTGATATAATTTCCGACCTTCTGCTATATTGTGAACGCCATGAATTAGCAAGCGACCATTGCCGAACAATACCATGCGGTGATTGAATACTTTCAGTTCAACAAAATAAGGCGTTCTTTTTACACCAGCTGCTAATCGGTTGCCGACCTTTTCGGCGTCATCTAATGTAATTGGGCGGTTCGCATCAGGTAAAATTTGAACAGCATCGCGTCCGCATAAAACTGCATAAGAACTTGAGGCTGTTTCATTAAGTGACGGGAATACCGCATCTTCTCCGCACGTTTTGCAGTTAGGATCTTTAATGCGCGATACGCCAATATCCATTTGACTATTGTCCCATAAGTTGAAATGATAAATTTTTTTACGCATTGCATCACGGTTGCCACTCAACCACTTTAAAGCTTCTGTACATTGAAGCGCTGCTGTCACTTGAACAGCTGGAGAGATAATACCGACTGTATCACATGTTTCATTAATGGCTGGAAGAATGGGTATTAAGCAACGAAAGCATGAGCTTTCTCCCGGCACAAATGGAAATACGACTCCTGAACTGCCAACACAAGCACCGTATATCCAAGGCACGCCAAATTTCACAGAAGCATCGTTGATCAACAAACGTGTTTCAAAATTATCCGTCGCATCCAAGATCAAATCACTTACTGCTGCCAACTTTTCCATACCTGCTGCATCGAGATGTTCTAAATAGGTGATTAACTGCAAATCGCTGCGAATGGCTTTTAGTCTTTGCTCAGCCGCTGCCACTTTTGGCATCATTTGCCGCGCATCTTCTTCCGTAAATAATTGCTGGCGCTGCAAATTGGATACTTCAACGTAATCACGATCGACCAAATGAATCGTTCCAATACCAGCTCGTGTCAAGGTTTCTGCAATCGCTGAACCTAAAGCTCCGCAACCAACAATGGTAACGGTCGCACGTGATAAGTGTTGTTGCCCCGACTCCCCAAGCGGTTTGAATAAGACTTGTCTTGAATAACGTTCATCCACTGTGATTCCCACTCTCTATCCGTTTAATCTTTCAAACGATTTTATCTACCCTCAGAATTATTAGCGTGCAGTTTCTTCGGTCATCTGTCCTTTTTCAATTCTCATAATACGGTCGGCTAATTTTTCAGCATCCGCAATTCGGTGTGTTACGAAAATAATGGGAATTTGCCACTTTTCGTGAATTCGCAACAGTTCATTTTGACAGCGGTCACGATTGGCATCGTCCAATGCTGAAAAAGGTTCATCCAACAATAAAATATCTGGTTGTGCGGCTAACGAACGCGTCAATGCGACACGCTGTTTTTCACCACCAGAAATTTGGTGTGGGTATTTTCCTAACAAACCTGTAATGCCAAGAATTTTCGTTAATTCCGTAATATGTGCAATAGCGCTTTCTCTTGGCACTGCGTAGAGAATATTTTGTTCTACGGTCAAGTGCGGAAATAGTGCATAGTCTTGAAATAAATAACCAACTTTGCGCTTTTGTATTTTTAGTGGCTTTTGATCATCGCTATAAAATTTTCGTTCATTCAATGAAATTTCACCAACATCCGGATGGACAATACCCGCGATGCAGTTTAATAGCGTCGTCTTACCCGAACCAGAAGAGCCAACCAATGCTAAAATTTCTTTATCCAATCTAAATTGCATCGTTAAACTAAAATGATCTAATTGCTTTTTGAAATCCACTTGCAGCATTTGCTCATTCCCTTCCGATTCGTACAGCGGTCTTTTTACGCCAATAATTAACCCACGTAATTGCAGCTATCCCAAGCGACGACACAATCAATACCCAAAACAAAGATTTTTCCATGTCGCCTGCTTCATAAGCAAAATAAATAGCCAGTGGTATAGTCTCTGTTACCCCTGGAATATAGCCGGCAATCATTAGCGTCGCACCAAATTCACCGATGCCGCGTGCAAAAGCCAAGATTAATCCTGCCAATATACCCGACCAAGCAAGTGGAAACGTAATGGTCCGAAAAATTCGCCATTCAGATACACCCATGGTTCGCGCTACATTTTCCCAGCGCGGATCTACTTTTTCAAAAGCAGCCAAAACACTTTGATACATTAGCGGCAACGACACAACAAAAGAAGCGATCGCCGCACCAATCCACGTAAACACTACGCGAAAGCCAAACCACTGTTCCAGTAAAATACCTAGTGGCCCATTTACGCCAAACAACACAATTAACCCAAAGCCAATTACTGTCGGTGGCAATACTAAAGGCAATAGGATCAACGCTTCAAGAAAGCTTTTGCCAAAAAAATCACGTCTCGACATAAAGCGAGCCAGCGCAAGACTCACGATAAACACAAATAACGTTGAAATCACTGCGACTCTGAGCGATAACCAAAGTGGAGACAAATCATAAGCCATCATGGCGTTTCTCCAGCTATGGGCATAAATCCATATTCTTTAAGAATGGCTTGCCCTTTTGAACTGGTGACAAACTCTAAAAAAGCAGTTGCTGCAGACTGATTTTCGGAATCTGTGACGACTGCTCCTGGATAGATAATAGGGTCTGTCTGCCCTGGCACTTCAAGTGTTCCACTTATTTCCCGGGAAATAACAGCATCTGATGAGTAAATAATTCCGAGTTCTGCATTTCCGCTTTCCACATAAGTAACGACTTGACGAGCATCTTTTGCATAAATTAGACGATTACTAAGGGAGTCCCACAAGTTTTCGTTTTCTAATGCTTTTTTTGAATATGCGCCAAGTGGAACACTGTCAGGTTCTCCAATCGCAATCTTTTCATCTGTATTCAAGACGAGTTCTTGAAAATCAGTTGTTTCCGGAAATTCTTCTAACGACGCTAAAACGAGCTGATTTTCAGCAAACGGCTTGATGCTATCTACATCTATTAGCTGTTGGGATTCCAGTAATTCCATATCTATTTCACTAGCTGACAAAAACAAGTCGGCCGGTGCGCCTTGTTCAATTTGGCTTCTCAGTTTACTAGAAGAGCCATAATTGAAGGTCAGCTCAATATTCGGTTCGATTTCATGAAATTGCAGTTCCATTTCTTTCATTACATCTGTCAGACTAGAAGCTGCTGAAACTAACAATTTTTCGTCATTTGCCGAAGTATTGCTACAACCACTCATCAACAGAGCCAAGCTTATAAGACCCATCGTTTTTTTCATTTTAAGGACTCCTCATGCATTAAAGTAGAGCTCAGCTATTCCAGTGAAGCTTCTGTGTACTTACAGTATAACTTCCGTAGCCGAGAAGCTGAATCATTTTCCAAACAAACTTTAGAAAGAACACAGCCCCCGCTCTTTTTGGAGATATTTAGGTTAGAATAGAAGATAAGAATCGTATTTATACAGGAGGAGTTACAATGAAGTTTGGCATTATCGGCACAAATTGGATTACCGACCGATTTATTAAAGCGGCTAAAGAGCATCCTGAGTTTACAATTGGAGCTGTATATTCCAGAAAGTTAGAAACTGGCACCGCATTTGCGGAAAAATACTCGATTGATAACGTCTATACCGATATGGCAGCTATGTTCAGCAGCGGACAAATTGAAGCTGTTTATATCGCATCACCTAATGCTATGCATGCTGAGCAAAGCATATTGGCGATGAAACACGGCATTCATGTTCTTTGTGAAAAACCGGCTGTTACGACAATTGAAGAAATGGACCAAATCATTGAAGCTTCAAGAACACACAAAACAACTTATATGGAAGCGATGAAATCGACATTGGTTCCTTCTTTTTTGAACTTGAAGAAAAATATCGATAAAATCGGGCCGATTCGTCGTTTTGTGTTTCATTACAACCAATATTCTTCACGTTACGATAAATACAAAGATGGCATTATTGAAAATGCCTTTAAGCCCGAACTTGGCAATGGCTCTAAAATGGATTTAGGGGTTTATTGCATCGCACCGATTATTCATTTGGTTGGCTCCCCTGAGTCTGCAATGAAAAATCAGTTTCTATTATCTACAGGTGCTGATGGACAAGGCAGTATGATTTGGAATTACGCTGATATGGAAGCAATTATTATGTATTCGAAGATTTCGGATTCTTTTCTGCCAAGTGAAATTCAAGGCGAGAATGGCACCATTGAAATCGACCGCATAAGTGATCCAAAGAACATTACGATTAAGTATAGAGACGGGCAGACTGAAGACTTGTCTGTGGCGCATGACTTTGACTCGATGTATTACGAATTGGCAGAGTTTATCAGCTGCGTGAAAAACGAGCAGTTAGAATCAACGATCAATACACATGCTATTTCACGTGAAGTGACGAAGTTGTTGACGTAGGGAGCACAGAAGAAAGCGCTCCAGGCGGACGCTTTCCGGGGGGCCGGCTTCAGCCGCTTCCCTCGCTCCGCTCAGTCCAGGGTCTTCAGCTCGTCCTGTTCCCCCTGGAGTCGCCGCCTTTCGCACTTTCTTCTGGGTATGTTGTATTTAGACATATAGCAGAAAAAATAGAGTATCTTTAATTTTGAAGAATAGCTTATTCAATTAAACGGCAAAGGATGTGCCTTATGATAAAAGGGATTATATTTGATTTTGACGGGTTGATTTTTGATACGGAAACACATCAATATCATATTCTTCAAGAGATGTTTAGCGAATACGGCAGTGAATTGCCGCTTGGGCTGTGGCAAAACGAAGTAGGTACGGACGGTGGATTTTCGCCGTTTCATTATATGGAGCAGCAAATTGGCAAACCAGTTGAACACGCGTTGCTCAACAGACAATATGAAGAAAAGTTTCTTTCGGTATTGTCTAAGGAAAAACCACGCGATGGCGTCATCGAGTATTTGCAGGTGGCTCAGGAGCTAGGTTTGAAAGTCGGATTAGCATCAAGTTCTAGTTATCGTTGGGTTTCAGGTCATTTGAAAAACCTGGAGCTGTTTGATCACTTCCACTGCATTCGCACTTCGGATCATGTTGAAAAAGTAAAACCTGATCCCGCTTTGTATCTTCAAGCAGCCGAGGGTTTAGAGTTATCTCCTGAAGCCTGTCTTGTTTTTGAAGATTCGGCTCACGGGGCAACAGCTGCTAAGCGCGCGGGTATGAGTTGTGTCGTTGTGCCGAACAAAATAACGAGTACAATGGAGTTCGGTCCCGTAGAGCACCGGTTGGATTCGATGGCGGATATGCCGTTGAGGGATCTACTGGATTTTGTAGCGGCGATAAAAGTAAAACAGTAAGGATCAAAAAGATGGTTCAGGCATTGCGCCTGAACCATCTTTTTATTTTTTCGCTGTATATTTTCGAATAGCTGGCAAAATTTCTGTACCAATCAAGTCGATATTGCGTTTTAAGCGGTCAATCGGCACCCCACCAAAATCCATTTGTGCGATATAGCGTTGATGACCAAACAATTCATGTTGGTATAGAATTTTTTCGATAATTTGCTGGGGACTGCCAATGTTCATGACGCTATCCATCTGGGCGCCGTGCATGAATGCGGCTTGTGGGTAACCTTGACCGTTGGTTTTTCGCATCCCTTTATCCACATGTGGATAAACTTCTTCCATGGCTTGTTGAGTCGTTGCAGCCACGTTGAAAAATCCAGCAGTCGCGACAGGTAACGCAGAGGGACTAAAGCCACTTTCTTCCGCTGCTTCGCGGTAAGCATCAATCGTATGCTTGAACGTTTCTGCAGGACCACCAAGTGTCGCAAGCATCATCGGCACACCCGCATGCCCCGCTTTAATCGCACTTTCCGGATGACCACCAACCGCACGCCAAATCGGCAGCGAACCTGTAAGCGGTCGCGGTATAACTTGCGCGCTACGTAGTGGCGCACGAAACTTCCCACTCCAATCAACCGTTTCTTCTTTGTTGATTTGCAGTAGCAACTCAAATTTCTCTTCATACAATTCTTCGTAATAGCGAATATCGTAGCCGAGCAAGTCAAACAGCCCTACACGCGACGCTCGCCCCGCAATGATTTCTGCACGGCCATTTGAAATCAAATCGATCGTCGCGAAATCTTCAAATACGCGTACCGGGTCTGACGTGCTAATGATAGTAGAAGAACTAGAGATTTTAATGTTTTTCGTCGCTTGTGCAATAGCAGCAAGCACAACGGTATGTGCTTGCGTAGCGAAATATTCTTGATGACTTTCACCGACACTGAAAAAGTCGAGTCCCGCTTGATCTGCTAGTTCCGCCAAACCAATGATTTCTTGAATGCGTTCTCCTGCAGAAATTCTCTGTCCTGTATGAGGGTCTGGAAGATGATCTCCCAATGTGTAAATCCCAAACTCCATGCCCTTGTCTGGATTGATGCGGTATTTTTCCATATCCACTATCCTTCCTGTTCCACACTCATACTTTATAGTCTCAGTATAAGTTAGCCTGCAGATAAACTAGAACTAATCTGCCTACCTTTATAAAATCTAGCTTAAAGATTTAGTATTTATTTTAATTGCGTAGGGACAATACCCAAATAGGAAGCCGATTCTTGCGAATTTTTACATGTTTATTTTCTCCACAAAAAAAGACTTTCCTTATGATCGGAAAGTCGAGTGATAAAAACTTATACTCCAATTAAATACTATCTGCCAATTCTTTTTTACTTTTTTTAGCTCGTTCTGCTATTGTTCCTTCTTTACCAGATACAATACCTGCCAGCAAGATGATAATCGAGATAAACAATAAGAATAACAGCGGCAATGTCCAGCCACCGCCTATGTCGTACAAGACGCCTGCAAAAACAGGCCCAACAGCCGCTAACATATAACCAAATGATTGAGCCATTCCTGACAGTTCTACCGCTTCTTTTGCATCTTTCGTTCTGAGTGTAAAGAACACCATGGAAAGACTGAATCCACTTCCCCCGGCAATCCCAAGCAAAACGGCACATAACGGCACAAGCATCGCACTGCCAAAAAGTAATCCGGAAAACCCAGTCATAAACAACAAAGCGGTTCCAATAGCGAACCCAACTTGATTTTTTAGTTTTACAGCAATCACCGGTACGACAAACGTGGTCGGAATGATTGCCGCTTGCATTAAAAAGACCATCCAACCGGCAGAGCGGGCATCATATCCGATTGTATTCAGTATATCTGGCATCCAGGCGATTAACGTATAAAACATCAGTGACTGTCCACCCATAAATAGAGTGACACTCCAAGCAAGCGGTGAACGCCATAACTTGGTTTTTTGTTTTGGCTTGATCGTTGTTTTTGGTGATGCCCTTTGTTGTTTGCGTAACTGTGGAAGCCAAACAACAAATGCAACAATGGCAAGCAATCCCCAAATACCAAGTGCACCTTGCCACCCCATATCACCGATACCAGAAATCGGTACGCTTAAACCAGAACCTAAAGCACCAAAAATATTCATGAAAACAGCATATATGCCCGTCATAACCCCAATTCGATAAGGAAAATTCATTTTGATAATTCCTGGAATCAAGACATTTCCAATCGAAATGGCCAAACCGATCAAAAGTGTTCCTATAAACAAGAAACCGATTCCTGTTACAGATCGTATGGCAATCCCGATAATCAGTACTACCATGGATAAGGCAATGGTCCATTGCATACCAATTCGATTTGCGATTTTCGGCGCAAATGGAGACAGTATAGCAAAAGCGATCAAAGGCAATGTCGTAACCAATCCTGCCACCGCATTGCTAATGTCCAAATCTTCCCGGATAAACGACATAAGTGTTCCGACTGACGTAATCGGTACTCGTAAATTCGCCCCGATTAACACAATACCAATTAGCAATAACCAGCCAGCTTTCTCAGTATTGTTGATTTCTGTTTGTTTCTTCATCCTAATCCTCCAACAAATTACTTATCTATTCTTTTGAACCATCTATATCGGTTTTGATACACGGTGTTGCACTTTTTGAGTTGCTTCTCTTCATACATTCCATCCCTTTAAATTTTCAGGATGATTGGCACCTTGGATATTGTAGCGTTAAAGAATAGTTTTGTATATCACTATAATTTTTACAAACCATAAAAAATCCCTCCTTTTCTAAAGGAGGGAAAGTTTTTAATCTACTTTTTTAACCACAGTATGTGCGTAAAGGTCATTCGGGTATTTTTCACCTTTGTACTTATCGTAGCGGCTACGGTCTTTTGCATACATGAGAGGGCCTATCGTATCTCGGTAGACAATGTGTTTTAGAATTTGCTCTGAGCTCAGCTCTCCACCGGCTTCATCTTTTAAGGCAATACCCATCATTTTCTGACCAGCTGTTTGACCGTTCATTCGGAGCTGCGCATACTCAAGTCCCCAAAACACTAAATGTGGAGAAACCATTGCATGGAAAAACGGATTTTTTATTTTCTTTTTCAATAGCGGTTCTAACGCAAATGACACAGTAGTAGCAATCGCCGAATCGATCAACAACGCTTTGGCACGTTTTTTCGTCAATTCATACATGACCATCATCCTTTCGTTAGTAGTAGTAAACCCAACACTAGTCCAACAAATATTGTTTCAGACCAGTCATACCAATATCGCTTTTTGTCTCTGTGCAGTAACCACTCTTCAAGCCCCGCAACAAATGTTTGGAGAATAAATAGACCGGCCAGAGGGCTTATCAGGATAGCTACAGAAAGTTCTGTGGAATCTAGTTCTGCCACCAGATACATACTCGCGTAAATAAAACCTACGAAGATAACTCCTTGCAAAATAAGTACGTACCGATTTTTGTCTTCGTGAAAAAAACTTCTCGAATCTCTTTTTATTCCACGCTTTTTCTTCAAATATACGTTTGAAACAAAAAAATAAGAAATGACAAGAATAAACAATCCAATATATACCATAGCCTCCATATGCAAACCCTCCTTTAACTGTTAAAATTCTACAAAAGAAGCACGTTTACCTTCTATTTATTTTTCCTAATCGACTGGGGGCATATACATTGAATACGGATACAGATTCACTTGTCACTTTTCTTATTGCTTTTGGTGTACCTGTTAGCATGATGATACGCGCTTATTTCAAAATGAACGAGACGGATCAACGATCGGTAAAGTCCGATTTTACTTCACGCAACTTCCTATTAAGCATAGGCTCTGTTGCTTTAGGGAATTTTCTTATTGAGTTTAGCGATACCTTTTCCACCCCTACCCTACGATTAGTCGGTTTTGTTTTACTGGTTATAGGTGCCATTGGCTCGGGTATCATTACATGGAAATCCAGCAAAGTCAGAAGTTTGCTCATTGTCGCCTTGTTTTCAGTTTTAATCTACTTCCAGCTTAGCTGACTCACCCATTCGTTTGCTTGGATCTATTTTAGGGAACTAATAACTTAATAACTTAGCCTTAAAAGGAGTGATAGCAGTGATTTTCTTAACGATTTGGCTCTTACTAATTGGCTATGCTGTTTTTTTGGCACCCGGCGGCGAAACAGATCCGATTTTGTCGAAGATTTTTAGCGGCGACCTCGGTGCAATTGATCCACTCGTACTTGCCGTCTTTAATTCACTCGGCTTGTTTCCGATGATGTTTCTCACATTGCTGTTACTAAATGACCGTCAAAAATGGCCGGCGTGGCCGTTCGCGTTACTATCTTTTGGCATTGGTGCTTTTGCGCTTCTCCCTTATTTTGAGTTCGGCAATCGAAAGGCAGACAGAAGACTCAGAACTCCCGCATGGCTCGTTCGGTTTCTCAGTTCGCGGTTTTGGCTTATTGTTTTTATGCTGTTTTGGGTCGGTAATGCATTAACGTTATTGCAGGGATTTTCACTCGCCGCTTATCAAGAGGCGTTCTTTGCGTCAGGTCTTGTCTCCGTTATGACCGTCGACTGGTTTGTGTTATGGGGATTATCTGTTTACACCGTTTATCATTTTTATCCACACGCCAAACGTAAGTCGCTTGCTTGGATTCCAATTTTAGGACCTATACTCGTACTGTATGTAAATAAAAAAGCCGTTACGCTGAAATCAGCGTAACGGCTTTAACTTTTTTACTGAGCTGTTAGCCCACCATCAATGATGAATTCTGAACCTGTCGAATAGCTTGCATCGTCAGAAGCTAAAAACAGGACCATGTTCGAAACTTCTTCAGACTCTGCCAAACGTTTCATTGGAATTGATTTGGAAAACGCTTCAACTGCTGCTTTTGTATCTTCTTGAACCACCATTGGCGTTGCAATAACACCTGGGTGCACAGAATTTACACGGATGCCGTAGTTTGCGCATTCTAGAGCAGCGGCTTTTGTCATTCCACGAACTGCGAATTTCGTATCCGTATAACCAACTGCTCCACCTACAATACCGTTCATCGAAGAAATATTTACAATCGAACCGCCACCAGCTTTTTGCATTGCCGGTACGACTGTTTTCATTCCAAGGAATACCGATACTTGGTTAATGTCTACAATGCGTCGATATTCTTCTTCAGTCATTTTTAAAATCGATTTAGCCATCGTGATCCCCGCGTTGTTTACCAATACGTCTACTTGACCAAATACTTTTTCAGTTTCAGCTACAACTTTCTCCCAATCTTCAGTACTTGTTACGTTTTGCTTTATAAAAACTGCATTGTCTCCAAGTTCTTTTGCTAACGCTTGGCCTTTTTCTTCGTTTAAATCTGTGATGACTACTTTCGCACCTTCATCGATAAATTTCTTCGCGTGAGCCGCACCCATCCCTTGTGCTGCTCCTGTAATGATTGCTACTTTGTCTTGTAAACGTGCCATTTTTTCTTCCTCCTATGATTGAACTTAAATACGATTTATATTTAAACTACACTTGTAAATTAACAAATAACTAATCTACTTGTCTACTAAAAAGCTTTAATGTCATACTTACTATATAGTCCTGTCCATTTTCCGGACACATTAGGAGGAAAACGAGATGCCTAACACAGAAGATCGCCGTATTCTTCGAACTCAAAAAATGCTAAAAAACGCTTTACTACAGCTATTAACTGAAAAAGAACTGTCACAACTGACCATTACAGAAGTTGCAAAGCAAGCTGGGTGTAATCGCGTGACATTTTATTCACATTATAAAGACTTGAACGAATTGCTTGCGGCTATCGTTGAAGATTACTTGGATGGCCTCGCTGACTATTTCCGAAAAAGCTTCCAAGGGTTAGAACGTTTTTCTTCGACAGACGTTCAGCGGCAACTGCCGATTTTCGAATACATTTATCAGCACCAATCGATTTTCACATTGATTATCACTGGGGAAATACTTCCTGGCTCACAAAACCAGTTTTGCGAAGCCCTTGCACAAGTTGCTGCAACCGAACTGCGTCTCGAAGAAGAAAGCGATTTGGAAATTCCAACACTCAATTCCTTCATGACTTACGGAACATTAGGGTTCTTTCTCTATTGGATCAAACAAGATTTTAAGGATTCTCCAGAAGTGATGGCAGCTAAACTAGCCAAGTTACACGGTAAAATGTATGACGGATCAGTTGTATTAGATAAATAATCCCTCAAAAAAGAGACTATCCCAAAAGTTCATGAGAAATGACTTTTGGGATAGTCTCTTTATGTCGTTCGATTTACTGTGTTTTTTCATCAATATAGGCTGCTTAACAATTATATCCTATTGATTAGAAGACCTTTTTGTCGCAGCCAAGAAATGTGCATTAATGCCCATCAATCCTCCTCCAAGAATCGCAATGAATGTACCGATTACAACCCAATGCGTTGTTAAAAGGCTAGATATATATATGCCAGTCATAAGTAATGTAACACCAAGAAACAAAAGGATAATACTTATTCTCATAATTCTTCTCCCTTCCAACACTTCTCAATAGCAATTTTTAACATAGCTACTTTATACAATCTTTCTTTGAACTAACTAGTCCATTCCCGTATTCCTTACTTCCATCAAATATTGTTAACATCTCATCGGATTAAACAGCTCGCAACTAAATAATTTGTAAATAGATGACCATATAAATCGCAATCATCCATATTGCTAAAAACGTAAAATCAACGAACGATAATAAGTATTTTCGAGATCCTTTCAAGTATTTCCACTCTAGGAAAATTTGTATCGTGTGCCCTACTACGAAAACCGCTATTGCTGAAACTATAAGTATACTGAATGAGTTATAGAAAACGAGTATCAGCCCAATCATTATTGATACAGAGACCCCCGAATTCCAAAACTCAAATTTTTTGATGCGAATCCCTGTCTTCTCTTCTTTATCAATTCCAAGATGTTTCTTTATACGGTGTCGTAATACTGCAATGCCCATTATCACTAAGAACAAAAGGATCATTAATTGCTCCATTTGCCACACCTCCAAAACCTTTTTCTATTCTACGAAGCAATGTGGTAAAAGTTCCGCTTTAGAAGGGAGGTTATCCCCAATTGACATGCAAAATTTACATAGAACTTCTATTTACCCACCATTCCATTGAATATGTGGATGATTCTGCGTTAAAACGGGGATAACTATGTCGTTTCGTCACCCTTTCACTTTTATCCACATGTGGATAAATATAATTCGGTGAAATAGTTATTTCTTCTGTTTCTTAGAGGAAGTAAAAACGGGTCTGCTGGTGTGAAAACATTCGGATACGGGTATTTTATAGTTAATAAATTATAGACATATTGGAGGGTGTAAAACAGCTTGAGCAGAAAGAGGTGTGGACGGTGGAGCATGAGAAAAATAAACGGGCGTTAAGCCAAGCTGCTTCTTGGTTTGTTAAATGGGTGCTGAACAACAAAGCGGTATCAGTACTGATTATTGTTTTATTAATTCTGCTTAATTTATTACTCTTGCCTAAGGTTAGCTTTGTTTTCCAACCATTTGTGGCCTTTTTTGATGTTATGGGACTGCCCCTTATTATGGCGGGTGTTTTTTATTATTTGCTAAATCCGCTTATTGACTGGATGGAGACTAAAGATATTCCACGTACCGCTAGTATCTCCATTGTGTTTATCGTGATTGCTGCATTATTGGCATGGGGCGTTGCGACATTAATCCCGATTATCCGAGAGCAACTGATGAGCTTGATCGATAATTGGCAAGATTATTTGAATACGTTTATCTCTCAAATCGATAATTTTTTCAAAAATGATTTGCTGTCACGGTTGCAAACACAATTGATGGGAGGTACAGAGCCACTGTCCACGTCAATAACCGGCCAAACGGAAAACGTCGTTGGTTCGACTGTCACTGGACTTGGCAGTGTTTTCGGGGTACTCTCTACCACTTTACTGGCTTTAATCACAACGCCTTTTATCTTGTTCTATTTGCTAAAAGACGGACATCATTTGCCTTACCATATTATGAAACTTGTTCCTTCAAACATGCGTGAACATAGCTATTTGTTGCTGCGCGAGATGAATTTACAAATCAGCCAATATATTCGAGGGCAACTACTCGTCGCTTTTTTTGTAGGCTTAATGTTTTGGATTGGATTCAGCATCATTGGGCTCAAATACGCATTAACACTCGGCATTATGGCAGGTGCGTTAAACTTAATCCCTTTTTTAGGTTCTTTTATCGCTTTTATCCCCATTGTTATTATCGCGATTGTGGTGCACTCTCCCATTATGTTAGTTAAAGTGCTTGTGGTTTTCTTTATCGAGCAAACATTGGAAGGTCGTGTTTTTCAGCCGCTTATTCTCGGCAGTAATTTACAAATTCACCCGATCACTATTATTGCCGTTCTTTTAACTGCAGGCAATTTGTTTGGTGTTGTCGGTGTCATTCTCGGTATTCCCGCATACGCGGTTATCAAGGTCATCTTTAGCCATCTATTTAGCTGGTACCAGCGCTATACCGGATTGTATGACGATCCATTTAATCCAGCACCCAAACCACCTGTCTCTGAAAAGAAAAAGAAAAAACAATTAATCTTGAAAAGAAAACTTCGCCAAACCAAATAAAACCGCTGAATCCAATGATTCAGCGGCTTTGTTCTACTCAGTTAAAATCTGATTGAATAATCGTACCCAATAATTTCTTTAATGTTTGTTGGTCACTGTCCGACAAGTCTTGAAGAACCGTTTGGTTTAATCTCTCTGTTGTTGCTTCTACATCTTTTTGAATGGCTATTGCTTTTGGCGTCGGAACAACTAAAATATTGCGCCGATTTTCAGGATCAATCGAACGTTCGATAAATCCAGCTTTTTGCATCTTATCCAAAATTCCAGAAACCGTTGAAGCTTCTAAATGCATCATTCCACCAATTTGCTTTGGAGACAGTTCGCCTTCGCTCCATAAACAATTCAGTACACCGTATTGGGCTGGCGTTAAATTATGCTCTTCTAGAAGAACACTAAAGTATTTGAACACCTTATTTTGACTAACACTTAATAAGTAGTTGATACATTGTGTGATATCCATAAAATCTCCTCCATATTGACATTTTCTATCTTAACATGTTAGGTTTTGTATGAAAATAGTTTTGTCACAGAACTATTTTGTCGTAAAACATACTGAAAGGGGCAATTACTTTGAATTCATTTAATGCCGTTCGCGTTAAGGAACAAGAAGACCAAATTATTTATGGGGTAGAAGAGATCAATATCGATCAACTTTCTGAAGGCGATGTGTTGATCAAAGTCGCTTATTCCTCGATTAACTACAAAGACATGCTTGCTGTACAGAAAAATACAGGGGTCATCCGAGATTACCCAATGACTCCTGGAATCGATTTGAGCGGTACGGTGGTTTCTTCAACAGACGCTCGTTTTACCGAAGGACAAGAAGTAATCGTTACAGGATTTGCGATGGGCATGAGTCATACAGGTGGATTTTCGGAATACGCACGCGTGCCTGCAGAATGGATTGTCCCGTTACCTAAAAACTTAAGCTTAAAAGACGCAATGGTTTTCGGAACAGCTGGATTTACAGCTGCTCTTTCTATTCATGCATTAGAGCAAAACGGCATGGACCTTGCGAAAGACCCTGAAATTTTAGTAACCGGCTCAACAGGTGGCGTAGGCAGTATCGCATTACAGATTTTATCTAAAATGGGCTTTAAAAACATTTCCGCTTTAGTGCGAAAAGAACATCAAGAAGAAGTTGCAAAATCACTCGGCGCAACAAATGTCGTTTTTGCAGATGATTTAGGTGAATTGAAAAAGCCATTAAATAAAACACGGTTTGATTATGTATTAGATACGGTTGGTGGAGACGTTGCTTCCGTCTTGATCCCGCAAATTTCATACGATGGCAGCATGAGCATGTGTGGCAACGCCGGCGGTCTACAAATCACGACGACGGTCTTGCCGTTTATCTTACGTGGCGTAAACTTACTCGGCATCGACTCTGTTAACGTACCCATCGAAAACCGAGGTCCGATTTGGGGCAAAATGGCCAACGATTGGAACATTACGCAAACTACATTAGTAAATGAAATTGCACTGAGCGAACTAACTGACACCATTGATGCCATCAAAAACGGGCAGCATTTGGGTAGAACGATTGTGAAGTTGTAAGATTTCCCAGGATTAAACGTAAAGCAATAGATAGGCTGTCGAGAAACTTTTAATAAGTCATGGTTTTCCGAAGCTTACCGTTTGCGTTAGCGAATCGGATAACTTTTCAAAACCTAAAAAGCGGAAAAGCTCAAATGAGCTTTTCCGCTTTTTTTCACTTTATTTATTATTAGCTGCTTTCCAATCATGCGAACCCCTTACCCAGCCACCAATTACCGCACCCATTGCCATCATTGGCGAATCAAACTCGGTGTCTTCCATTAATAAAAGTTGGTGTTGAAATGGCACAAGTAATTTATCGAGCACTAAGTTCTCGCGCAACTTTATATACTTTTTTGGACATTTTGGCGAAGTGGATGCCGCAAATTTGGCACCTCGTTGAACAATGAATTTATCTCCTCGGTAAAACCCTGTCGCATCCGCTCCACGCTTTGACGTGATAAAAAACAATTCAGGCGTTTCTTCAAATGGTTCGTGCAAATGCAACATGCCCGATTCAAACGGATCGATAATTTGTTCCTTACCTGTTTCGTTATCCAACTCCAAAAATTGATAAAGTTCGCCTTCTTGTGGGTGTTGGATTTTCTTTACATAGTATTCTTTCATTGCTTCTTCCTCCTCTAAAGTAAGTTTCAATTCCTTACAATAGAAATAGAGAAAGCGTTAAAAAACGGATACATGTTTATTAAAACGGGATACCCTCAAATCATTCCTCACTCGCAATATAATGATATAACTTGCTGTTTACGGCGTTTTGCAAAGCTAAATGCATATGAACGACCGGAATTTCCTTTGAGCTTTTATCTTTCATTAATGCTTGCTCGATGTTTTCTTTATCTGGCAATGCTTGACCTAAATAATAAAAATCTCCACCTTCATCGTCATCTTTTTTGATGAACAAGTGAAGGTCAATATTGTTTTCAGCGGCATCGATGATCGTTTTTACTTCTGCGGATGCTAATGTGCGATTACTTCTTGTTGACCATTTGAAAATTTCAGGACTGACAAAGCCTTCTGTGTAAGCAACACTCGATTCGACCTCATCAGCTTTATGATACGTAACGAAAATCGGACACGACCCATGCTTTGTTTTGTATCCGTAAATGGTCGAACTTTCATCACTTACCCAATTTAATAACCGGCAAGCATCTTTACGTGTGTACTTTTTATAAAGCGTTAATGGTCGGTTGCATTCATAGGCTTTGCTTAACTCTTTAGCACTCACAATCAAGTCCGTAAACATCGCTTTAAAGCTCGAATTCTCTTTCAAACTTGTTTGAATAGCTTCATTAAAATGAATGTCAGTTTCTCCAAACACCACAAGCGGTTTATCTCCATACTTTTTCCGAGGACCTTGATTGAAAAAACGTAGATCTAGAACTCGTTGCACAGAAGCCAAAGTTGCAGCGTCCACAGAACAGTTGTGAGATTTCACATACTCGATATATGATTCCATCGTGGTTTTTTCTTTATCCATTAATAACTCTAGCAACAAAATTTCATGCAGTCGTTTACCATTTAAAATTTCTAGCGAAAGCATTGTCAAAACCTGTTCTTCATAGACCGTTACAAGCGGATCCACTTCTTTCAGCTTCAGTAAAAACTGATGATACGTTGTGTATTTTTGAACAATCACTAATGGATCAATTGAATTATGATAGATAAAATCTTGGAGTTGCGGAATATGACCAATTCTATTTTTTAATTCGATATACGCTTCACGAAGAATTTTCATATCACTCAAATTGCTTTTTTTAATCGCTGAAAACACACGATTTTTTGCGATTTCTTCAAAGTTCACAGTAGAAATCCCTTTAATATAACTCGTATCTTTCATGCGGCGACGAATATTGTCTTTGTTTTGCGAGCGTTCTCCCGACAAGGCAACTGGAATCAGGTAGTTATTTTTATAATTCCCAATAAAATCAATAATCGTCACAAATTCTTTAGAGCCATGCTTACGCAACCCACGTCCAAGTTGTTGAATAAAAATAATGCTCGACTGCGTTTGTCTTAACATAACGACTTGGTTAACACTTGGAATATCAATTCCTTCGTTGAAAATATCGACCGTTAAAATATAATCCAGTACACCATTTTCCAATCGATCGACTTGTAACACTCGCTCTTCTTGCGAATCTTGACCGGTTAATGCGACTGTCTTTAATCCACGCCGATTCAATTCTTCGGAAAGCTTGATTGCTTCATCTTTTCGACTGCAAAACATCAATCCTCTTACTTTTTCACCCGAGTGACCGTAATAATGAATTTTCTGCATGATATGGTCGACACGTTCTGTTGTGATGAGCTTTGAAAAAGCCGTTGCTTCATCAATGACGCCTTCTTCATACTCCACATCGGTTACTCCGAAATAATGAAACGGACAAAGCATATCTTCTTCTAACGCTTCTTGCAAACGAATCTCATACGCTACGTTATAGTCGAACAGCTCATATATATTAAAATCATCCGTTCGCTCCGGTGTTGCCGTCATGCCCATTAAAAACTGTGGTTGAAAATGCTCGATCACTTTTTGATAGGATTTCGCCCCTGCTTTATGTACTTCATCAATTAAAATATAATCAAAAGCTTGTGGATCTAATTGCTTGAGCGTTTCTTCCTTGGAGATTGTTTGGATCGTCGCAAACAAATAACGCGCATGGGTTTCTCTTAAATTCCCCGAAAGAATCCCAAAATCACTTTCGATGCCACCCAGTATTCGAATAAAGTCAGATTTAGCTTTTTGAAGAATTTGTTCACGGTGCACGATAAACAACATTCGTTTTGGCGCAAAACTCCGCACATCAAAGGCCGATAAGTAGGTTTTCCCAGTACCAGTTGCTGAAATCACTAAGCCTTTATCATTCCCTGATTCTCGCACTGACTGTATTTCTCGAAGAGCTGCTATTTGCATTTTATTCGGTTCAATAGTAACTGCTTCTTCTAGTGGATTTACCTTGTCTGTATAAATTTCCGGAAACTCTGCTATATTTTTTAACTCTTTGCGATATTCTATTGGCACATACGACTGTTCATAAGTCTCAATCCATTGTTCGGATAACGATTGTGCATTGTCCCAAACTTCTTCGAACTGACGATAGAAATGAGAAACCAATTCGCCGTTTTCATGCGAACTTAATTTAACATTCCATTCATAATTCACTTTTAACGCTTGCGCCGTTAAATTAGAGCTGCCGACGATTAAGGTTTGATGGGTGTCATGCGAAAAAATATAACCCTTAGAATGAAACCCTTTCATGCTTGATAATCGGACTTCTATATTATTGATTTTCATGAGCTCTTTAAAAACTTTCGGCTGGTTAAAATTTAAAAAAGTCGAAGTTAAAATTCGGCCTTTAATTCCTTTTCGTTCAAGGTCTGATAAGTGAGTTTTTAACGTGGCCAACCCACTTTCAGTCACAAAAGCAACAGAAAAGAGAAACGATTGGCAGCCATCTAACTCCTCAGTAATCGAGTTCAGCACCGTTTCGTTCGTTTTTGTATTATTGATCAGCAAAGTCGGTTTGAAACGTTCACCGCTCGGTTTAGCTTGATCGATAAAACCTTTGTATAGTGATTCCTCTAAATTCTGAAGAAAGTTCATCTCTATCCCTCGTTTCTCTCATCTAACTCTATTATTGCTGAGCTTGATACGTCTTTTTTAACTTCTCGATTGCCGGAATATCAGCAGGCGCCCATTCTAATTTTTCTAAGTCATGTGCTGCTAACCATTCAATCGCAATGTGTTCTGTTAACACAGGAGTTCCTCTAACTAAACGACAATAAAAAGTCGTCAAATGGACAATGCCAAAGTCATATTCGTAAATGGTATGCTCGACTTGCTCACCGATCTCTACGTGACAATGCATTTCTTCTTGAATCTCTCTTTGCAATGCCGATTGCGGTGTTTCTGTTTCTTCTATTTTGCCGCCAGGAAATTCCCATAGACCAGGCAAGCTTCTTTCCATTCCACGTTGCGCACATAAAATTTTGTTACCGTCTGTGATTACTGCTCCTACTACGTGTATGTTTTTTTTCATTTTTGTTCACCTTGCTTCTTTAGAATTTAATTTTTATCCTATGTTACTTTATTGAACTTTTCAATGATCTATATATTAACATGAAATTCTTACCAATTATCTTTCGATTTCGTGCACAATGCTGAATTTGATGAAGAATGATAAAATGTCACTATATTTAAAAAATTACTATTACCAGAAGACGAATCCATAAAACTCATTTTTTCAGATGGGAGAAGATTGCATGCTCAACTTACAAAATTCCACACCAGAAGAAATCCGACAGAAAATTCGAGAAGGCAAGTTGAAAAGTCCAACTTCAGGAATGGCAAATGGTTTTCTGCAAGCTAACCTTGTCGTTCTTCCGAGAGACATGGCATTTGATTTTCTGCTGTTTTGCCAACGAAACCCCAAATCTTGTCCGTTAATAGATGTTACGGAAGCCGGGTCATATACGCCTGTCCAATCTGCACCTACGGCCGATCTCAGAAGTGACATTCCTCTTTATCATGTTTACCGTGACGGCAAACTGACTGAAACACTCAGTGATATAACGGAACATTGGAACGATGAAATGGTAGCATTTCTTATTGGGTGCAGCTTTACATTCGAAGAAGCATTAGTCAGAAATGGCATCTCCATGCGCCATAACGACGAAGGGGTAAATGTGCCGATGTACAAAACATCGATTCCAACTGTCAAAGCCGGAATATTTGAAGGTCCTACTGTCGTCAGTATGCGCCCTGTTGCCGAACAAGACATTGTGCGTGCTGTCCAAGTGACTAGCCGGTTCCCGACCGTTCACGGGGCGCCGCTCCATATTGGCCATCCTGAAACGATCGGCATTACCGATTTGGACCAACCTGATTACGGAGACCGTGTGACGATAAAAAAAGGGGAAGTTCCGGTATTTTGGGCATGTGGCGTAACGCCGCAAGCAATCGCCACACATATTAAGCCACCCTTTATGATTACTCACGCTCCTGGTCATATGTTTATCACCGATATTAAGACAGAAACAGTTGGGGTTATGTAAGTTCGTGTTTTTTTCTAGTAGCGAAATTTAAACTCACCCACTATTATAAAAAGGTCGTCTTTTCTCGGGAGCTCCCTGGAAAAAAGACGACCTTTTTCTATTCCTTAATAAGTTTCAATTGAAAAATAATAGGTAATTAGACTTTATAACATATAGTCAATAGTAATTCTTATTTTACTTTTAAATTACATTATCTGTATCTTTTTGTTTCTTTATTCTAAAAATCTCTTTATACTAAAAGATATACCAGTTAAATTCATTAAATTGAAAATTTTTGTAATTATCCTATTTCCTAAAAGAGGTGAAGCTTATCACTTTTTCTAAAACTAAAAATGTTTTCTTATTCTATATTGTCTTTTACATGCTTGTTTATTATTCTTGGACTGTTTTTGGTGGTTCTAGTATTCACCATGAATTGGGACTTAACCTGCTTTCCTTGTCAGCTCCTTTAGTTGCTGCCATAACAATCTTCATGATTTCTTTGAATCCGAAAAGCCGAGATCGAAGTTTTTGGTTATTGATTTCTTTGGGGTGTTTTAGCTATGCCATTGCGGAAATCATTTGGCTCTATAACTACAGTATTGCTCACATTCCTGTCATTTCCCCAGAGTGGTCTGATGTGTTTTACTTTCTTCAAATTTCTTTCTATATCGCTGCTTTTATATATCAACTGTGGCAGAAAAAAGAAACAGCTTACCAGATTAAGTTCTTTTGTGATGTAGCCATTATCGTTACCGTCTTTACAGCACTCAGCTGGCATTTTCTTGTTCAACCTTTGTTTACACTAGATGAGTTAACGCCTTTATTGCTTATTATCTCGGTTGGTTATCCAGTGGGCGATTTGCTCTTACTTTTTGGAGCGATTAGCTTTTATCTCGGTTCTGCCCATTTTTTCTCCAGCCGTGTGCTTACTTTAATCATTACGAGTTTATTGCTCCAAGTATTTGCGGATACCGCTTACCTTTTCTCAATCGCTGAGACTAGTTATGTCGAGAACAACTTGTATAACCCATTATGGTCACTGGCTTTACTGCTAATGGCGGTAGCTGCCTTGCAGTCACTCAAGCCTTTAGATAAACCACTTCCCACTGTTCTACCTGAACCACCTAACGAACGAGTTACATTTCAAATGTTGCTTCCTTATTCCACTATCATTTTATTATTTATCGTTATTGCGATTGAACAAAACAAGGACATACAAGGATTAATCGCCGGAGCTAGCCTTTCGGTCAGTTTTATCATTGCTAGACAAATTTTCACGTTGTTGGACAATCAAAAGTTACTGTTCAACTATGACCACCTGACTTCCGTACTTGAGCATAAAATTGAAAACAGAACAGCAGAGGTGACGAACAAAAACCAACAATTAGAAAAAGTGATTCAGAAAATGGAGGAATTGGCCTATTACGATGTATTAAGTGGTTTGCCCAACAGAAGGCTGTTTTTGGAAAAGCTAGAAGACTCTATACGAGACGCGAAACAATACTCAGAAAAAGTAGCGGTAGTGTTTATCGACTTGGACCGTTTTAAAAACGTTAACGATTCTTTCGGACATGAATTTGGCGATTTGTTGCTACAAGGATTTTCTGAAAAAATAAAAGAAAATCTACGCTCAGACGATGTCATTTCTCGACAAGGCGGAGATGAATTCACAATTATTCTCAATAATATTTATGATGAACACGATATTTCGCCGCTCATTCAACGGCTGCAAACGGCTTTAGCAAAACCCATGATCATCAATGGACAAGAATTGCATATCTCGATGAGCATCGGCATCGCCGTTTATCCAAAAGATGGGGAGACAACAGGCGAGTTACTAAAACACGCTGACAGTGCGATGTACAGTGCCAAAGCAAAAGGCAAAAACAATTTCCAATTTTTCTCAGAAGATATGGCTTTGATCGCTTCTCGAAAAATCGCACTTGAAAATGAAATGCGTCGTGCCATCACTAATAAAGAATTTATGCTTTATTACCAGCCACAAATTCAAGTTGAAACAGGTGACATCATTGGTATGGAGGCTTTAATACGTTGGCAAATTGGCGATGGAGACATTGTATCTCCTGGAGAATTTATCCCGTTAGCAGAAGAAACTCGGTTAATCCTTCCGATTGGCGAATGGGTTCTTTATACCGCATGTGAACAGGCTAAAAAATGGCATGATGCGGGACATTCTCACTTAAAAATCGCTGTTAATCTATCGCCTCTTCAGTTTTTACATGACGATTTAATGGATGTTGTGAAATTCACACTCCGTAAAACTGGGTTCCCTCCCTCTTCGTTAGAGTTAGAAATAACAGAAGGTGTGGCTGTGGATGATGCAGAAATCGCGATGGCGCGAATGCGCGAATTGAGAGAGATTGGCGTACGAATTGCCATTGATGATTTTGGGACAGGGTATTCTTCACTCAACTATTTGAAACAATTCCCGCTTAATAATTTGAAAATTGCTCAGCCTTTTGTTCAAGACATGGCAAACAATCCTTACGACAAAGCACTTGTGGAGGCAATGGTATTCATCGCTCACAACTTAAATATGTCGGTCATTGCTGAAGGTGTAGAAACAGAAGAGCAGTTAGCATTACTCAAAGATCTTGGTTGCGATGAAATCCAGGGTTATCTCTACAGCAAACCGTTATCTGCCGAACAATTTACAGAATTAATCGTTCATGGCATGGTTTCCACGAAATTGGTTACTTAATACTCTATAAACATCATCCCAAAACCGGAATCTGTGCATAACAGATTCCGGTTTTTACTGTTTCTTACGGGTCAACTGAAGTAATATTATGCTCTTTCACTGATAAAGATTGATATTTATCAAAAATTTGTAATTATATGGAAAATATCTATTTCTTTATTTTTAAAAAATCTTTATACTAAAGAGAAAACATCTTTAAAAACCAATCTTCCTATACTTGCAAGTTTTCTATTCCTAAAATGAGGTGCCATACATTATGTTTTCTATCACTAAAAACCGCTTCTCTATTTTCATATTACTTTACATATCTATTTACTACTCTTGGATTTTATTCAGTAGTACTAGCGATAGTGTTTACAAAGTGGGCCATCAATTTCTTTCATGGTTAGCACCTATTGTTGCCTTTGCCATCCTATTTTATGTCTACCGAAAAACGATTGGCAGAAACCGCATATTTTGGTTGCTACTTTCGCTCGGGAGTTTGAGTTATATTATCGCTGAAAGCATTTCAGTTGTTAGTTATAATTTTTTCCATATTGTTATCGGCTATCCTGGAGCGCCTGATTTCTTTTACTTTCTTCAAATCTTTTTCTATTTAGCAGCTTTTGTGTACCAGCTAAAACAAAGAACCGAAATTTCTTACCACATAAAATTTCTTTTTGATATCACGATTATTATTACTGTCTCTACCGTGCTTAGCTGGCATTTTCTTATTCAACATTTGCTCCCAGGAAACGCGGCATCTCCCATGCTTATTGCCGTATCACTTGGGTATCCGCTCGGAGATTTGTTGTTATTGTTTGGTGCAATTAGTCTTTATATCGGCTTTACCCATACGCTACCGTACCGAGTAGCTGCTTTAATCATCACTGGGTTGATCTTTCAAGTTTTTGCAGATACGGCTCATCTCTATTCAACATTTTCTGCTACTTACAGTTCAGGCAATTTATATGACCCTTTGTGGGCTATTAGCTTACTACTAGTAGCACTTTCGGGGTTGCACGCTTTAGAACCATCAGAGAGACGCAGTTCAAAACTAGCTCTAGCACCCACCGAAGAACACATATCCATACGCATCCTGCTACCTTATTTTAGTTTGATGATTTTATTCATTGCGATGACCCTTGAACAAAAAGAAGACATGACAAGCTTGATCATTGGAGCGGGGATATCCGCATTCCTCATTCTGACTAGACAAATCTTTACGATAGTAGACAATCGACGATTATTATCCAGCTACAATCAGCTGACTTCGGTTCTTGAACATAAAATTGAACAACGAACAATAGAAGTCACTTCTAGTAACAATCAGTTAAAAGAAACCGTCCAACAAATGAAGCATATGGCTTACCACGATGTGTTAAGTGGACTGCCAAACAGAAGATTGTTTCTTGAAAAACTAGAAGCTTCTATAGTAGAAGCAAAACACAAGTCGCACAAACTTGCAGTCGTGTTTATCGACTTAGATCGCTTTAAAAACATTAACGACACGTTTGGCCACGAATTTGGAGATATACTCCTCCAAGCTTTTTCACAACGAATCCTAGATAACTTGCGTTCGATCGATACGCTATCTCGCCAAGGCGGCGATGAATTTACGCTCATCTTGAATAAAATTAAAGAAAAAAAGGATATTGCACCCATTATCCATAAGCTTCAAAAAGCACTCGAAAAACCTTTAATCATCAAAGGCCAAGAGCTCTATATCTCAATGAGTATTGGCATTTCAGTTTATCCAAAAGATGGCGATACTACTGACGAATTGCTGAAACATGCTGATAATGCCATGTACAGCGCAAAAGAAAAAGGGCGAAACAATTATCAATTTTTCTCTGAAGATATGGCCTTTGTCGCTGCTCGAAAAACAGCACTTGAAGGCGATTTAAACCGCGCCGTTATCAATAAAGAATTCACTTTGCACTACCAACCGCAAATCCTGGCCAAAACAGGTGAAATTATTGGCATGGAAGCCCTGATCCGTTGGCAAAAAAATGATGGCAGCATCGTTTCGCCGGGAGAATTTATTCCTTTAGCAGAGGAAACTCGGTTAATCCTGCCGATAGGTGAATGGGTTCTTTATACAGCGTGTCAACAAGCTAAAAAATGGCATGATGATGGAAATTCTCATTTAAAGCTAGCAGTCAACTTATCTTCTTTACAATTTATGCACGATGATTTAATAACAACCATCCAAAAAGTTCTGAAGACGACAGGATTTAAAGCATCATCTTTAGAATTAGAAATTACAGAAAGCGTCGTACTAGACGATGCTGAAAAAGCCATAGCCCGGATGCGAACATTACGAGAAATTGGTGTTCAAATTGCGATAGACGATTTCGGCACCGGCTATTCATCGCTAAGCTACTTGAAGCGCTTCCCACTCAACAACTTGAAAATCGCCCAACCTTTTGTTCAAGACATGGCGACAAACCCACGGGACAAGTCACTAGTCGAAGCTATGATTTTCATCGCTCATAGTTTAGATATGTCCGTTATTGCAGAAGGTGTGGAAACAGAAGAACAGCTAGCCTTGTTACAAAATCTAGGTTGTGACGAAATCCAAGGCTTCCTTTTCAGCAAACCATTGCCTACTACTCGCTTCACAAAACTTCTGGAGAGCGGAATCACTTCGATGAAAGTCATTTAATGCATTTCTAAAAATTAGTAAACTAAAACAAGGCAAGATGCTGTCAGACAGCGTCTTGCCTTGTTTATTTGTAGTAAAGATAGCTTATCGAATTGTTTTCAATGCCGTTGACCATGGAATCACTTGGTCTAACATTTGGTTAACAGAATCTGCTTGAACGGGCGCTGCTTTTAGTTCTGAGCCGTTTTCAAAATCTGTGAATAGCGACAATGCCGGATGCACACGTACGTCTGCGACAGACAATTCACCTAAAATGCCACGTAAATGTTCGGCTGCCCGTGCCCCGCCAACAGATCCGTAGGAAACGATTCCGGCTGCTTTGTTGTTCCATTCTGCACGCAAGTAATCGAGTGCATTTTTCAGTGAACCGGTGATTGAGTGGTTGTATTCTTGTGTGATAAAGACAAAGCCGTCTTGTTTCGCAATGGCTTCCGACCACGCTGCAGCACCCGATGCATCCGTATCCGCTTCACCAAGCAATGGCAATTTGTAGTCGGCGATGTCGATTACTGTATAGTTCGCGTCTCCGCGTTTGTCTGCTAATTGTTTTACCCAGTTTCCTACTTGCGGGCTTAAGCGCCCTTCACGTGTTGATCCTAAGATGATGCCGATATTTAAGTTTGTCATTGTTGTTTCCTCCTCTAGTTTCGTTCCAAATAATTTACTGAATAAGCTCATGTTTACAGATACTCCTTTTCAAATGTACGTGTACTACGAACGGTATCGATTGGGCGAACCAATTTTTCAATTCGCTCGCGTTCGCCTTCTAAAAATGGCGGTAGTGATAATTTTTCGCCAACTGTTTCGTATGGCTCGTCTCCCATAAATCCAGGACCGTCTGTTGCCCATTCGAACAATATTCCTGGTGCCACACGTGCATATAACGATTCAAAGAAGAAACGATCGACATAGCCTGAAGTATGGAAACCTTGGTTTTGCATGTGGTTGATCCATTCTTCTAAAACGTTTCGATCTGCCACGCGGAATGCGGCGTGGTGAACCGTTCCAAAGCCTTGTCGACCTTGTGGCAATAATTTGTTATGCTCCACGATCACTTGTGCTCCGTTGCCACCTTCACCGATATCGAACAAGTAGAACGAACCTTCTTTGGCGATTTGACGCATCAACATCGCTTTTTCCAACACTTCTTTAAACGCTTCAAAGTCGGCGATGTGGATATGAATAGGACCCAGTCCTGTAATCGCGAATTCAAGTGGTACTGGACCGTTTTGCCACGGTGTACCTGACGCAACGCCTTTGTTTGTTTCATCAGAAATTAGCATGTATTGTTGATCGTCAAAGTCAACGAACGAAATGTTTTTCTTGCCGAATACTTCTTGAATGCCTTTGTGGGCTACGTTGTATTGATTAAAACGTTTGATCCAGTAATCAAGTGCTGCATCTGTTGGCACGCGGAACGCGGTTTTGTAAATTTCGTTCGTGCCGTGCGATCCTTTCTGGATGTTCGGGAAGTCAAAGAACGTCATATCCGTTCCAGCCGATCCTTTATCATCTGCGAAAAATAAGTGATAGGTTTGGATATCGTCTTGGTTGACCGTTTTCTTCACTAAACGCATTCCTAATACATGCGTGAAAAATTCATAGTTTTTTTCAGCAGAGCTGGTAATCGCGGTTACGTGGTGTATTCCTTTTAATTCGTTCATGAGTCATTCTCCTTTGATGTTTAATTTTATCTCGAATTCGAGATATATGATTAAAAAAATTTAATTGCTAATTTGCTTATTGTGATATTTACCTTGAAACTATTTATCTTTAATTCAAAGTAATAATATCATGTGAAGTATTAAGTGTCAACAAGTTGGATTAGATACTAGACAAATAAAAGAGAACAGGAAAATTCCTCTGTTCTCTCGCATCCATCATTCATCCCGAATATCCCTCTATTTTTCATCCTCATTCAGTCGATTGAGTATCGTAATGGTTTCCGACAATTGGTTATTAAAAATTTTCTTGGCTACTTCTAATAAATCGATAATCATCGGATCACGTAAAGAGTAAATGACGCGGTTTCCTTCTTTACTGCCTGTAACAATGTTTTTTGACCTCAACACGGTTAATTGTTGCGATACTGCTGAGCCTTCGCTTTCGGCAAGTTGCTGGATTTCGTTTACGCTTTTATTACCATCTGCCAAAATTTCTAAAATGCGAATGCGAAGTGGATGGGCTAAAGCTTTGAAAAATTCGGCTTTAAATTGCTGCATAGCCATATTCAAAATGATTTTCTTCCTTTCTATCACGGTTTTAAGTTTCTTCGTTTTTTTTATAATCTAGACCTGCTGAAAGAGCCGTACATTCCTTAAAGGCAAAATGCTGGCAATTTAAACATTTGTTTCGATCCAGTTGTTCTAGCGAAAAATCAATTGCTTCCCCAGTATGCTCAAAGAAATGCTCTTCTCCAGTATAGTCATACAAGCCCGTTTTTTTCATGATACTTAATGGATGTAGATTCATTCCTGAAAAAATAACAGTGCCATGTGTTGAAAAATCTTTTACGATACTCGATAAATACGCTTCACCCGTCGCATCCATAAAAGGCACTTTCCCCATTCTCAAAAGTAAGATATTCGGCTTGTAGTGAATGGTGCGCATAATGGATTGTTCGAAAGTTTGAGCAGATCCAAAAAATAATGGCCCTTCAATATTAAATATACTGATTTGTGGACAATCACGACTATTGGTTACACGGTGAGTCTCTACTCGTTTATTCTTATGCTCAGGATCTGGTAATGCTTTCGCAATGATCAATTGTTCACTCATTTGTTTCGCAAATAAAATAACCGCAGCAATTAATCCAACTTCGACTGCAACCGTCAAACTTACAAACACCGTTAATAAGAACGTCACCAACAACACAAGTGAGTCTGTCGTTTTTGTTTTTAATAGTAAGACGAATACACGACGCTCACTCATATTCCAAGCCACAATCATTAACACTGGTGCCATACTGGCCAATGGAATTGCCGAAGCATAAGGAGCGAATAAAACAAGAACTAATAACACTACAATTCCGTGAATAACTCCAGAGAAGGGAGATACGGCTCCATTTTTAATATTTGTTGCTGTTCTCGCAATCGCTCCTGTCGCAGGGATTCCCCCGAACAAAGGTGTTACCATGTTGGCGACTCCTTGTCCGATTAGCTCTCTATTACTATTATGTTTAGTGCCAGTCATGCCATCTGCAACAACCGCAGATAATAAGGATTCAATCCCGCCAAGCATCGCAATGACAAAAGCCGGACCAATCAGCAATTGAATTCGTTCAAAAGTGATTTCTGGAAAATGGAATTCTGGCAGTTTGTTTGAAATTTCACCAAAAGCTGAACCAATAGTCGTCACTTCACTCGGGAAAAAAATTATCGCAGCCACAGTTGAAACCAATAAACCAATTAACGGTCCTGGAACTTTTGGTAATATCTTCGGTGTTAGTATGACCGCGATCAAACAAATCACTGCCGTCAACACACTATAAATATTAATGGTATCCATGCGAAGAATGATCTCTTTTACATTCATTAAAAAAGATTCGTGTTTTTCCACATTGCTTAACCCCAAAAAGTTAGCTATTTGTCCAACAAAAATAAGGACGGCAATCCCTGCAGTAAAGCCAATCGTTACTGGTCGCGGAATATACTTAATCAACGAGCCCAGTTTGAAAATCCCCATGAGAAAGAGCATGATTCCTGCCAAAAATCCTGCCAATAATAAGCTCTCATACCCATAAGTTAGCACGATAGCAAACAAGATGGGTATAAATGCGCCAGTCGGACCGCCGATTTGAAATTTAGATCCTCCTAATAAGGAAATCAAAATCCCTGCAATAATGGTCGTATAAATTCCGTACTCTGGATTTACACCAGAAGCAATCGCAAAAGCCATACCCAGCGGAATCGCGATGATTCCGACAACTAATCCAGACAATACATCCTTCTTAAAACTTTGAACTGAATATCCTGCGTATCTACCCATGAAAATTGATTTCTTTTCCATACTAGGACCTTCTTTTTCTTATTATAGTATATCTGATTATTTGAATATATAATGATACAAACATACTCCTCTCAAAACAAATTGTCAAAGTCTCTAGTCATTGAAAACAAATAAAAAAACTGCTTCAATGTCATGTTCATGACAGTTTGAGGCAGTCTTTTATAAGATTCGGCTTATATTTATTTATTTCTTAAAGGTTCAAAAGCATTGGTCCACGCATTTACTTGATCCAGTAAAGTCGTCACTGATTTTTCATGAAAATCTGCAGGTTTGAATTCATGCATCTTAACAAAATCAGTAAACAACGACATCGCTACATGAGTTCTAACCGTAGCCACTTGCAGCTCGGCTAAAATAATACGTAAGGCTTCAGCTGCTCGTACTCCGCCCGATGAGCCATAACTGACGATTCCCGCGGCTTTATTATTCCACTCTGGATATAAATAATCGATCGCATTTTTTAACGCAGAGGTTACGCCATGGTTATATTCTGGGCAAATAAACACATAGCCATCTAACTCTTTAATTTTTTTAGCCCACGGAATCGCTTCAGGGGTTTGATAATCTTGACTGACCCCCGCTGGAATTGGCTCTGCGTACATCGGTAAATTGAATTCAGCTAAATCGACAATTTCGTATTCGGCATCTCCACGTTTGTCTGCAATTTCTTTAACCCATTGTGCAACCTGCAAGCTATTGCGTCCAGGTCTTGTACTTCCGGTAATAATACCGATTTTTGTCATGAATAATTCCCTCCTCAATTTGTGATCCCGTCTTAGCTTTTAAAACCCTCACTCCTCAATGCCTCTTCATCATAAGGGAAATAAATCCGGAGTTCAACAAATAAACAGACTATTAAAATAACTGATAACTCGAGTATTTGAGTTCATTTCATTAAATTATGTAATAAACAGTGATTTGTTAGAAAACTCTATCTTGTTTTTGCTTTATCCACTAAACTTATAAAAAGATGTTAAATAATAACTGATAAAATTAGGGTAAACAAACAATATAGAGTACACTGTCACTCTTACTATTTTTATACCGAAGGGAGGTCTATAGTTTTGAAAAACTTTATAGACAAATCACAACATCCTGTTCTAGCTTCAGTTGAATTTTTTGACATGATACAAGATCCTATTTTTTTAATAGCTGAAGATAATGAGACGTTCCGTTATGTTTACGCGAACCCAGCTGCTGTCAAAGTACTTTCTCTCCAAAAGACGGATATCGGCAAAAAATTAGAAGAAGTCTTATCTTCCGCACATATCCCTCTTCACTATTATCGTGAAGTCCAATCTTCAAAAATATCAATCGAAGTTACCGAAACCATTCAAACGGAAAATGGAGATATTCTTGGAGACATTGTGCTGAATCCAATCCTGTCTGATGAGGGTCACTGCTCGTATATTTTAGCTACTCTCAAAGAAATGACAGAGCTGAAAAAAATAGCTCGCCTCTTGCAAGAAAGTGAGCAACGCTACCAATCATTAGCTTCTAATCATCCTTATGGCATTTTTGTATTCGACGAAAATGGTCATTTAAAGAGTGGAAATATCGGAACCGAAACGATTACCGGATACTCTGCGGAGGAATTGCTGGAGACATCGTTTTTATCCATGATTGTCGAAAACGAAATCGATAAAATTAAACATCATTTTTACGAAACTTTACACAAAAATCGCCTGGAGCGTTATGAATTTGCATGTCGCCATAAAAATGACCAACTTCTCTATCTTCAAGCAACCAATATCCCAATACGCCTCGATGGAAAATTAGTGGGCATGCACGTCGTAGTGACTGATATCACGGAAATGACCTATGCGAAAAAAAGTTTAAATGAAACAAAGGAAAAGTTAGAAATCTTTTGGGAAAACTCCGCTGTTCCTATTTTTTATATTGATGCCAAAGGAGATATCGTAAAAGTAAATCCAGCATTTGAAGAAGTATTTGAATATACGGAAGAAGAAATGCTAAACAAGAAAGGCACTCTTATTCCCCCTGCGATGAAGCCTGATCAAATTGCCATATTGGATAGAATTCTTCAAGGAGAAACGATCAAATCACACGATACTGTCCGCATAACTAAGTCAGGTAAATTGCTGAATATCATTTCTTCCTACTCCCCCGTGCGCAATGAGAAAAAAGAAGTAATTGGTGCAACAATCATATCAAAAAATGTAACCAACCTTAAAAAGATGGAAAAAGAGCTTCAAAAAAGCCAAGAAAAATATCGACTCATTACAGAAAGTACCTTGGATATTATTACGTTGATTGACCTTTCTGGTCAGATTGAATATGTTTCCCCTGCAAGCGAGAAAATCCTAGGGTTTCCTGACAACGTTTATATCGGAAAACTCTTTACTCAAAACATCCATCCAGAAGACACCTTTACGTTAATAGACAACGTGACTGCTGTTATGAATGGGGGAAAACCAACTCCATTAGATGTTCGTTACTTGCACCGGGACGGTCATTATATTTGGATGGAGGTTTCACCTACTCCCGTCTATTCAAATGGAGAAATGACGCAATTGTTTACACTTGCGCGAGATGTGACAGAACGAAAAAGACTGCAAAACGACATTGCTAAAATGGCGTTTTATGACCATTTATCCGGCATACCAAACCGCCGCAGCTTTGATGACAAATTAGAAAAAGCGGTTCTTCAAGCCAATCGCACAAACAAAAAAATCGCTGTTTTAATGTTAGACGGCCGCAAGTTCAAAACAATTAACGATCAGTTTGGCCACGACGCGGGAGATGCCGTTATTAAAGAGATGGCTACCCGTCTACAAGCCTCTATCCGTTCCAGTGATACGGCAGCACGTTTAGGTGGGGATGAAATGGGGGTTATTTTACCTGAAATTGACTCTGTAGACGTCGCGGTTGCTACTGCTGAAAAGATCCTTAAGTCTTATGAAACTCCCGTTCTTTTTAACGGTCATGAAATTACAATGGGTGCCGGTATTGGTATTTCTTTATATCCTGATGATGCCGTTAATGAAAAACAACTGATCAAACATGCAGATTTAGCTTTATATGAAGCAAAAAAAGCGAACCGGGATGCGTATCACGTTTACGAAGAGGATCAGAGATAACGAGAGCTGTTCTTACTCTTTATAAAAAAAGAAAAAGCCTTTAATTTGTTTGCATCGCAAACAAATTAAAGGCTTTACCTATACCCAATTTACTTTTCTACTCTCTTTATAGTTGCTCGCCATTCGTGCGAATCACCTTTTTATACCAGTCAAACGAATCTTTTTTAAATCGTTTCATAGTGCCATTTCCTTCGTTATCACGATCGACGTAAATCATGCCGTAGCGTTTTTTCATTTCACCTGTCGTGAACGAAACGATATCTATGATTCCCCACGGTGTATAGCCCATCAAGTCAACGCCATCATATAGAACAGCTTTTTTTAACGCTTCGATATGGGATTTCAAATAGTCGATTCTTTGCGTGTCGTGAATGTCACCATCTTCTTCTACGGTATCAATTGCACCAAAGCCATTTTCAACGATAAATAATGGGATTTGGTAACGATCGTAAAGACGATTTAATGTATACCGTAAGCCTGTAGGGTCAATTGACCATCCCCAGTCACTAGATGAGATATATGGATTTTCTACGCCGTTTGGCAACCCCCCATTGACGACATTACCCGGATTTTCATTTTGCACATCACTCTTTACAGTAGTCGACATATAATAACTAAATCCTAAATAATCGACTTTGCCGTCTTTTAATATTTCATCATCGCCCGGTTCCATGTGGATATTGTAGCCTTCTCGTTCGAATTCTTTTAATACATAGTTTGGATAATAGCCACGTACGTGCACATCCGGGAAGAAATAGCGCTGTCTCATTTCTTCTTCTGACAGCATGACGTCTGCTGGATTTGAAGAATACGGATAAACTGGCACATGAGACACCATTGCGCCAATTTTAAAATCAGGGTTAATCGCTTTTCCTTTAGCTACAGCCAATGCACTTGCGATTAGTTCGTGATGTCCCGCTTGGTACATTACTTCTTTTGCATTCTCCCCGTCTTCGATGACTACACCTGAGTTTGTCCATAAAAATATCGGGTTATGGACATCCATTTTATTGTTGATCTCATTAAATGTCATCCAGTATTTTACTTTGTCTTGATATCGGGCAAAACAAACTTCCGCGAACTTCACAAAATAATCTACGACTTTCCGGCTTCTAAATCCACCATATTCTCTTGCTAAATGCAGCGGCATTTCAAAGTGAGAAAGCGTAATAACTGGCTCTATACCATGCTTCAACAATTCATCGAATAGATTGTCATAGAATATCAAACCTTCTTCGTTTGGCTCTGTTTCGTCGCCTTTCGGAAAAATTCGGCTCCATGCAATCGAAGTCCGTAAACACGTTAATCCCATTTCAGCAAACAAGGCGATATCTTCCTGGTATTTGCTGTAGAAATCAATCGCCTCATGGTTTGGATAAAATTTGTCTCTTTCAATCGTCGCTGTTATTTGTCTTGCGACCCCGTGCGACCCGGCCGTCATCACATCGACAACGCTAGGCCCTTTTCCACCTTGGTCCCATCCACCTTCAAATTGATGAGCGGCTAATGCGCCGCCCCATAAAAAATCTTTTGGTAATTTCTCCATTATATATCTCTCCTTATTTAACAACTGTTAGTAATTTGTCCCCTACGAGGCCATCTAAAATGTTTTCGATAATGACTTCTTTATACGATTGCGTATTGGTGATGATTAAAGGTGTTGTTATTTTAATGCCTTCGTTTTGGATAAACTCCCGATCAAACGTCATAAGCAAATCACCTTTTTTGATCCTCGCGCCGTCTTCTACATGCAATGTAAATGGCTTTCCTTTCAACATAACGGTATCTAACCCAACATGAACAAGCAGTTCTACACCTGAATTTGAACGCAAACCGATTGCATGTTTTGTCAGCGCAATCATCACCACAGTGCCATCGAACGGTGCATACAATTGGTTGTCTAATGGCTCTATTGCTACGCCATGCCCCATTGCGCCAGAACTAAACACTTCGTCCGAGACTTCTGAAAGAGGAATTATTTGTCCTCGAAGCGGCGCATGAATCGATTCTTCGTTAACGTTTATGGTTTCCACAGCCAAGTCGGGTTGTTCTTTCGTGGAATCTGTAAGACCTTCTTTTTCTACTACGTTCTCTCCATACCCAAAAATTTGGATCAAAACAATAGGGAGAATAATCGCAATCGCACAACCAATTAAGATTCCCCAAATTGACGAGGGTGATTCAGAACCGATTCCATTTACTATTGTTAAGGGTCCTGGCAAACCGGCAAAAGCAAAGTAATACGGATTAAAGAAACTTGCCGTTATCGCACCGACAGCCCCCGCAATACTCCCAAAGATGAACGGTTTCTTGAATTTCAATGTAATTCCATAAATGGCCGGTTCAGTAATGCCAAATAATCCCGTGACACCAGCTGAAACTCCCATTTTCTTCGTTTCTTGACTTTTTGTTTTAATAATAACGCCCAAGACAGCGCCAATTTGCGCAATTACGGCAATGGTTTGATATGCCTGGAAAGAATCACGCCCATACAAATCAAAATTAGCAATTACCATTGGTGTGACACCCCAATGAATACCAAAAATAACGAGGACTTGCCAGAATCCACCGATGACCGCCCCAGCGACAGCCGGTGCGTTTTCTGCTAAGAAGTTGTAGCCATTTGCAATTCCGTTGGCGCCTATCGTAGACAGAGGACCAATTAGTAGGATTGTCAGTGGAACCATAATGACTAAGCTTATAAATGGAACAAATAGAGGACGAATAACCTCGTGTATGCGCTTATTTAAAAACCGTTCCAAGTAAGACAAGATCCAAACTAAAAATAATGGTGGCAGTACAGAAGATGTGTAAACAGTCTGAGTTAACGCCATTCCTAGCAACGAAATGGTTTCTCCTTCTGCAATTCTGCCAGCCATCGCTGCCCAAGTCGGACTGACTAACGCTGCAATAGCAGCTACGGCAATATAAGGGTTTGACTTAAAATGATTAGAGGCAGTGATCGCGATGAAAATAGGCAGAAAAGTAAATGGTGCCCACGAAATAAAACTAAAAACTTCATAAGTCCCTGTTTCCGCAAAACTAGGAAACAATAAATTTAATAGAATCAATGTTCCTTGTAAAATACCGGCTGCTGCTAAAATATAAACAAATGGTGCAAAGACAGCTGACATCGTAGCAATGATGCGATTTAAAATAGTGCCTTTGTTATCGCTAACTGCTTCTGATGAATCTAGCTTTACCAAATTTGAAAATTCTTCAAACACTTCGCCAACATGCTGACCGATGACCACTTGAAATTGTCCGCTGTTTTCCACAACCGTAATAACACCCGTCATTTCCGACACCATTGCTTTAGCTTCTGGTTTGGAACGTTTTAAAACAATCCGTAGCCTGGTCGCACAGCGAGTAGCATTTACGATATTCTCTTCCCCACCCACAGCTTCGAGTATATCTTTTGCTAGTTTTGAATAATCTCTAATTTTTTCTCCCATTTGTTTCACCCCTTTATTTGAATACTCTATCATCTTAATTGTACCGGTACAATTAATCAAGTACCAAACAAAATTATTATTCGCTATTTATTAAATTAGATGAGCCAATACTTAGTTTATGGTATACTTCTGTTATCTTTTCAGACATTAAAGTAAAGAGGTATGCATATGTTAAAATATCAGCACATCGCAGACGAACTAGAAAATTATATAGAAGAGCATAAGTTGCAACAAGGCGATAAACTGCCAATCTTGCAAGATTTAATGACTCAGTTCGACGTGAGTAAAAGTACGGTTACAAAAGCTTTGGATTTACTTGAGAAAAAAGGCGTGGTCTTTCAAGTAAGAGGAAGTGGAATTTTTGTCAGAAGACATAAACGCCAAGGCTATATTAGCCTAACTTCAAACCAAGGGTTTAAAAAGAACTTGGAAGAGTTCCAAATCACTTCAGAAGTGATTACGCTGGATATACGAAAACCGACAAAAGAAGCAGCAGTAAACTTGAATATTAGTCTTGACGATGATATTTACTACGTAAAAAGAATTCGGTTTATCCACGGACAAACACTTTGTATTGAGGAATCCTATTTTAATAAATCCATTGTCACTTATTTGAACAAAGAAATTATTACTGAATCTATTTTCAACTACATTACTGAGGGATTAGGATTGAGCATTGGATTTGCCGATACTTACCTTCATGTCGACAAGCTGAATGTTGAAGAAGCGGAGTATTTAGGGTTAATAAAAGACGATCCTAAACTTGAAGTTGAATCTGTTTTCCACTTAACGAATGGCCAGCCGTTCGATTTTTCAAAACTAACTTATAACTACGTCCAATCCCAATTTTTTCTTCAAGCAGTTTTATAATCTGCAACAAACTCGCCCTCTTTTAAGAGAGCGAGTTTTTTCGTTCGTGCAGATTCACTGTATAATACAAATCAAGGAGGCTGATTGGCATGATCCGGATATTAGCAGTAGATGACGATATACATATGTTGAATTTCATTGCAGCTGAACTTCGCCAAGCAGGGTACGAAGTGGCAGAAGCTCTTTCAGGTGAAGAAGCTTTAGAGGTATTAGAAAATGAAAAAATGGATTTAGCTGTTGTGGATGTCATGATGCCCGGCATTGACGGCTTTGAACTGACACGAATTGTCCGGTCCGATTACGATCTTCCGGTTATTTTATTGACAGCTAGACATCATATTGAAGATAAAGAACGTGGGTTTTTAGCAGGATCAGACGATTATTTAGTCAAACCTTTTGAAGCGAAAGAATTGCTGTATCGCGTCAAAGCGATTTTACGACGATATGACCACCCAGAAGACGACTTGATCGTTGTTGGCTCTTTATCCATTGATTTGAAAAGCTATGAAGTCAAATCAACCAATGGGATTTTGTTTATCCCGTTAAAAGAGTTTGAATTATTGGCTTTAATGGCATCAAAACCTGGACAAGTGTGGAGCAGAGACTCTATCATTGAAAATGTTTGGGGAATTGACTTTCAAGGGGACGAACAAACCATTAACGTTCACGTAAAGCGACTGCGTCAACGGCTCGAGCGATTTGCGCCTGACGTGAAAATCGTCACGGTAAGAGGTGTCGGATACAAATTGGAGGTTATCACATGAGTCTTTACGTGAAATTCATTTGGTTTACGTTTGCGACTATGTTGATTAGCAGCACAATCGCTTTTTTCGGGATGAATACGTATTACCACAGCCAACTTAAAGGTGAAAATAACGATAAGAATATGACCATCGCCATGTCTTTTGCAGATTTTCTGGATGAACTTCCTGCCGATCAAACTCGAGATGCATTGGTGACATTGGGTGATGCTGGCTATCAGCTTTATGTGACAGACGGCGCTACGGTCGAGCGCTATGGAGGTGACTATCGCGATGAAACGATCAGTCCATCAGAAGTCCAACAAGTTTTGGACGGCACAGAATTTAACGGCATCCGTGACTTTCCTAAAGAAACGTTTGTCACCGGTTTTTTTGCCAATGAATTAAAAAATACAGTCGGCGTTCCGGTTGAACTAGATGGCAAACCGCATGCTTTTTTTATGCGTCCAAATATCGGGCTGTTGTTTCAAGAGCTCCACTTGTTGTTTGGCGGCTTGGCAGTGGCGATTATTTTATTGAGTTTTGTTGGCATGTTAGTCGTTGCCCGATTGCTGATTCAACCCATTACAAAATTGACCGAAGCGACCGAAAAAATGGGGACAGAAACATTCGATGTTCCACTAGCCATTCACCGGAAAGATGAGATTGGCCGTCTCGCAGATCAGTTTTCGACGATGCGTTCACGAATCGAGCAGTCAACATTAAAACGTAAAGAGTTTGTGCACAATGTATCACACGATATCCAATCACCACTTCATACCATTCAAAGTTATTTAGCCTTGCTTGAAAAAGACGGCATTGCCAAAGAAGAAAAAGAACAGTACACAGCGGTTATTCAAGACGAAACAACGCGTTTATCTTTACTAACAAAACAACTGCTGACGTTGGCGTCATTTGATGCGGAAGCAGCAGAATTGGTCGAAACCGTATCTGTGGACCAGCAGCTTCAGCAAACTTTGTCGCATTTACGGTTTGCTTTTGAAGAAAAAGAACTTGGTATATCAGCGCAACTCGCAGAAGGGCAAGTTAAAGGCAACGGTGTCCTTCTACAAACAGTGTGGGAAAACTTACTGACCAATGCGATTAAATACAGCGAACCTGGCAGTCTGATTGACGTTCGGTTAAGGTCTACTGCAGAACACGTGATTTTGGACTTGCAAGATGAAGGTATTGGCATGTCACCGACAGAAGTGGAACACGCTTTTGACCGTTTTTATCGAGCAGATCACGCACGGACACGTTCAACAAAAGGAGCTGGTCTTGGACTCGCGATTGTAAAAGAAATTGTCGAGTTACACGGCGGAACCGTTGAGATTTCCAGCACGTTTGGTAAAGGCTCGACTGTTCATGTACAACTTCCGCGCGTTTAGTTTTTATAAAGCTGTACTAAAACGTTTTTTACTACGTTTTAGTACAGCTTTTTTCTCGTATGAACATGCTTTTTCATAATTGTCACCCGTCGTTCATGTTCCGTTCATGTTGGTAACTTAAATTAGAGTTATCAAAGAAACCGGAGGCGTTCCCATGAACATCGCGTGGAAAGAAATTAAGAAAAATAAAGTGAGATTTGCCATTTTAGGTTCGATTGTATTTCTTGTTAGCTTATTGACGTTTATCATATCAGGTCTAGCAAATGGCTTGTCGCAAGACAATGCGGCGCTTATTAAAGATTTACCAGACGGCCAGTTTTACATGACCGAAGATGCGGAAGGCACGCATAATTTGTCACGTATCGACCTTGAAATTCAAGATCAAAATTTGGCAGAAACAAAAGATGCTGTCGCTTTGTCGATTCAAATGGGCTTTTTGAATGACGAAGAAGACAAGCAACGGAGTGTCGCATTTGTCACTACGACTGAATCTCCCCTATTTGAAGATGTGAAAGCCGGCGAAATTGTACTCGATCGTTCATTAGAAGAAGCAGGCTTGAAAGTTGGGGATGTTTTAACGAATGATCAGTTTAGTGGAGAGTTTATCGTTAAAGGCTTTGCAGAGCAGCAAAAATACAGCCACGCTCCTGTTGCTTTTATCAATATTGAAAACTACAAAGAAATTTACCGTACCGATGAAATGCAGTTGCTCTTTGTGCCTGAAGGTGACGAGTACCCAACGATTGCAGGACTTGAATCTTACACAAACAAAGAATTTCTATCTGCTATTCCAAGTTATAGCGCGGAACAACTGTCACTTAACATGATAGTTTGGTTTTTAGTTGTGATTAGTGCCTTACTGTTTGCGATTTTCTTCTATATGATGAACGTCCAAAAAATTGGCTTGTATGGCATTTTAAAAGCAATTGGTGTAAAAACAAGTACGCTTTTCAAAATGATGTGGACGCAAATGTTCTTTATTACGACCATCGCACTTGTCTTTTCAATCACGTTGAGCCAATTGTTCAATCAATTTGCCCCAGCAGGAATGCCGTTTAGCTTAACCGCTACTGTGACGATTCAATTGTCGATTGTGTTTTTAATCATTGGATTTATCGGCGCTACTTTATCTGGTATTCAAATTAAAAAAGTCGAACCATTACAAGCAATTCAACAAGGAGAGGTTTAACATGACGATTTTTGCAGCTCAAGAAGTTCGAAAAACATTTACAAATGGGGAAGTCGCAGAAGAAATATTAAAAGGAATCGACCTGTCTCTTCACGAAGGTGAAATTACAGCATTAGTTGGTGCTTCAGGTTCTGGGAAAAGTACGTTACTAACAATTGCAGCGGGATTGCAACCCACTTCAAATGGTCAAATTATCTTTAACGGACAAAACATGACGGTTATGACTTCTGAACAAATTCGGCAAATTCGGGCAAGTGAGTTCGGTTTTGTTTTCCAAGCGGCTCACTTAGTACCATTTTTAACTGTAGAAGAACAATTATTCCTTATGCTCGATGTTGCTGGAACTAAATTGTCGAAAAAACAACAACAAAAAGAAGTTGCCGAATTGCTTGAACAAGTCGGCATGGACCACCGAAAAGACGCTTATCCTGCTTCTTTATCCGGCGGTGAAAAACAACGCGTTGCTATTGCTCGCGCCATTATCCACAAACCGAAAATGTTGTTCGCCGATGAACCAACGGCAAGTCTCGATTCAAAACGATCAAAAGATGTCATGTCTTTAATTCGCGAGTTGACGAAAACCTTGCGTATTACCACCTTAATGGTGACGCATGACGAAGAAATGCTGTCGTATGCGGATCATGTTATTACGATGAAAGATGGGCTGGTTGAGTAACTAACAACTTATCAATACAAACAAAAAAACAAACATCAACTCTGTTTGTTTTTTTGTTTGTATTTAAATTAATCGCCAACATCATTTACTTGCTCGTTAATCGGATCTTGTTGATATACAATCTTTCCACCATAGTGTCCAGTCAAAGTCAGCGTAGTTCCACCAGCAATACACAAGACAAGAATAAGAGGTAGCACAAAAGACAATTTTTTATAATGATTAAATACCTTTAAAGCAAGGACAGCTCCAATGATTATCAAAGTGATTAAAGCATACGTCTCATGGGGCTCAAGATTAACTTCAATTCCTTTACCCCATGTTTTTTCTGCATAATCCTTTGCTCCATCGCCAGCGATATATGAAAAAATCCCCATCACAAATCCTGTAGACAACAATAAAAAAGTAGCTTTGTCGAAAAAATCTTTTTTCCAAAAAATCAGGAACTGTGTCACAATTCCCATACTGATAAGTGCAATTGGAAAATGCACTAAGATGGGGTGTAAAGGTGTTGAAAACATTGACCTTCAGCTCCTTTTCCTACTACTCAACATTGGATGTATGGTTCTCCTGCTTTAACAGGACAAAATTGATATTCACTGCTCACTTCTGTAAAACCTCAAAATTTTTGCAAGTATCATTTCCTAAATAAAAATCGAACAATTCAAAAAACAAATTTGAACTTGTCCACAGATTATACTCCTATCGAGTAAATGTAAAGATTATTAACATATTATTTTTTAGACCTTCTTTTTGTTTTTCGACATTACCTTAAAAAAATCCGATTTCATACAAAAAAATTATTAAACTCTAAAATAATGAATATTTTTTACTCTAAAATACCATTTTTTGGATAAAAAGTATTCTCTTATCCCATTAAAAGTTTTATAATGGGAGTCATAAGAATCATGCTATCCCAATAATTTGGTAAGCAATAATCCTGCTTTCCAAAACGAGGTGAACCATATCACTAACTTCCGTACGATCCATTGGTTCGGCCTATATATATTCCTCCACATTTCCATTTACTATTCTTGGATTTTTTTCAGTGAAACAAGTGACAGCATATTTGTGTTGGTGGAAAATCTTATCTCGTGGTTTGCGCCAGTCGTAGCTTTTGTAACCTTGTTTATTGTTTACCGAAAGTCAGCCGGCAGAATGCGTCTTTTTTGGTTATTGCTTTCTCTTGGTAGTTTAAGCTATGCCATTGCTGAAGGCATCTGGGTTTATAGCCATAATGTTTCACTTGTAGAGCCTAATTATCCGGGTTGGCCAGATCCTTTTTATTTTCTGCAAATCTTTTTCTATTTAGCAGCGTTTATTTACTACCTTGTACAAAGGAAAGAAAACGCTTATCAAATTAAGTTCATCTTTGATATTATGATTATCATTGCTGTCTCTACTGCTTTAAGTTGGCATTACCTAATTCAACTTTTGCTGCCAGAGGCCACTGCTTCGCTACTCTTGTTTGCCGTATCTATCGGTTATCCTGTCGGTGATTTACTACTTCTGTTCGGTGCAGTTAGTTTATATATTGGCTATTCTCACACCTTATCACCGCGTGTATTGACTTTAATTATCGCTGGATTGGTTTTCCAAGTATTCGCTGATACTGCTTACTTATACTCTACCGTTGCCGATACGTACAGCTCGGGTAGTTTTTATGATCCGTTGTGGTCTTTAAGTCTATTGCTCGTGGCACTTTCAGGCTTGTATTCGTTAGATCCCATTAAAAAATCTGTTTCAGGCAAGACTTTTATGCAAATAACTGACCGAATTTCGGTTCGTATGCTGCTGCCTTATTGTAGTTTACTCATGCTGTTTATCGTTATTATTGCCGAAGAAAGTAATCATACGAGAGGCTTGATTGCTGGGGCTTTTGTGGCGACTGCCTTAATCGTCACGAGACAGATTTTCACGTTGCGTGATAACCGTAGATTGTTGTTTAATTATGACCAACTGACTTCTGAACTGGAGCAAAAAATTGAACAACGAACGGTAGAAGTTACTTCTAAAAACGAACAATTAAAAGAAGTTATTCACCAAGTAGAGCACATCGCTTATCACGATGAATTGACTGGACTACCTAATCGAAGATTATTCCTGAAAAATCTGGAGACTTCTATAGCTACCGCTGATAAAAATTCCAAAAAACTCGCTGTGGTGTTTATCGATTTAGATCGTTTTAAAAATATTAACGATACGTTTGGCCATGAATTTGGTGATTTGTTGCTCCGAGATTTTTCAGAAAAAATTTCAGAAAACCTGCGCTCTATTGATACGATTTCACGCCAAGGCGGCGATGAATTCACCCTTATCCTTAATAATATTCAAGATGAAACAGATATTACGCCAACCATTCACCGAATACAATCTGCTTTTCAAAACTCCTTATCTATAAAGGGTCAAGAACTGCACGTTTCCATGAGTATCGGTATCGCTGTCTACCCTGATAATGGAAACACAACAAGCGAATTATTAAAACACGCCGACAGCGCCATGTATAGCGCAAAGGCAAAAGGCAAAAATAACTACCAGTTTTTCTCGGACGATATGTCACTCGTTGTTTCTCGAAAAATAGCACTTGAGAACGAACTTCGCCGCGCCCTTGCCAACGAAGAATTTCTCTTGCATTATCAGCCACAATTTAATGCTCATACAGGAGAAATTACGGGGATGGAGGCATTGGTTCGCTGGCAGATTACCGATGGAGAGATTATTTCTCCTGCTAAATTTATCCCTTTGGCAGAGGAAACTCGTTTGATCCTTCCACTAGGAGAATGGGTTCTCAATACAGCTTGTGAACAGGCAAAAATATGGCACGATGCAGGGCATTCTCACCTGAAGTTGGCCGTGAACTTGTCCCCTCTTCAATTTTTGGATGACGACTTACTGGATATGGTAGGACGTGCATTAGATCAGACCGGATTTCCAGCATCTTCGTTAGAGTTAGAAATCACGGAAAACGTGGCAGTTGATGATATCGATTTAGCCTTACTGCGCATGCAAGCCTTAAAAGAGCTTGGTGTAAATCTTGCTATCGATGATTTTGGCACTGGTTATTGTTCATTAAGCTACTTAAAAAAATTCCCGCTCACAAACTTAAAAATTGCACAGTCCTTTGTTCGAGACATGGCGACTAACCCACATGACGAGGCATTGGTCGAAGCCATGGTATTAATCGGCCATAAACTCAACATGTCTGTCATTGCAGAAGGTGTAGAAACTGAAGAGCAACTAGCTTTGTTAAAAGAGCTCGGTTGCGATGAAATCCAAGGTTATCTGTTTAGCAAACCGCTCACTACCGATCATTTTTCTCAGCTCTTGTCGAAAGAACTTGCTACTAAAAATCCGATCCATTAAAAACCAAGGTTTTACTATGCACACAAACCCAGCAACCTGTAAAAGGTTGCTGGGTTTATTTATTGTTATCCGATTTCAAAATTCTTTTTAGCACAAACCGCAACTGTATGAAACTGCCTAGATTTTGGACCTTTTATTACTCTTGTTTCGATGAAACCTGTCTTCTCCATAAGTGGAACCACTTGTTCATCTATTAACTGGTTTATACCTGTCCACGACTCTTCTCCCTTGCCATTACAAAGCGTAATAACACAAGTTCCTCCTGGATTTAACACTCGATGTATTTCTGATATCGTAGTAGCTAATTCCTCCCAAAAGTAAATGCTGTGAATGCTAACTATTTTATCGAACTGCGTTTCTTCAAACGGTAAAAAACTCACATCCCCTTGCACCAATTCGGCTCGATTATTCTGCAATGCTTTTCTATTTCGGATGGCAGCTGATCGAATGACAGCTGGTGAAATGTCCAACCCTACTACTTTGTTTACGGAATCGTGCTCTAAAATAAGCTTCATCGCATACCCTGAACCGCACCCAAGCTCTAAAATACGATTTCCTTGTTGAAGATCTAGTAATTCAATTGCCCAAAGTGTTTCAGGTTTGTGTTGCCAGACCATCTTTTCACCAAAATACGTTCCGATCCATCCTTTTGGGAATTTGTATTGTTGATCAACAAATGCTTGAATCTTATCTTTCAGCTTCATAATTCACTCACTTCTTTTAAAAATTCTGTAGTGTAGGTAATTCGCTAAGTGCATTATTCTTCCCTTCTAACATCTCATCATACAAATCCCATCAATTCTTTTACTTTGTCTTTATTCTCCTTTGATGTAACCATTTCAAGCAGTCTAAAAGCCACATCAAATGCCGTTCCAGGGTTTGAAGAAGTGATGATGTGATCATCACAGACAATTCGCTGGTCGATCACTTGAACACCGTATTGTTTTAATTGATCGCGCCGTTTACTTGTTGGGTGATCGTAAGTTGTGGCTCTTTTGTTTTTCAAAACACCGCTATGCGCCACCATCAATGCAGCGACACAAATCGAAGCAATCGGTTTTTTATGCGCATCAAAATAACGCACTACCTCTTGAAAATCTTGGCTAAATGCGTCTTCATAAAATCCTGCTTCTTCAAAACCACCAGGAATCGCTAAAGCATCAAATTCTTCTAATGAAATGTCACTCAATTGCTGCTCCGGAATCACTTGAAAGTTCCACGTACATTGCAGCTGTGAGTGTTTTCCGACAGTCACTACTTCTGTAGAGCCGTCTCCTTCCCACTTGTTCCACCCCATTACATCCGTGAAAACACTCGCTTCAGAAGCTTCAAATCCATTGGCTAAGAGTAATAATATCTTTGTCATAGAACATCTCTCCTTTATATTAGATTGTATAGGATAGTTACTTTTCTACAAATGACTTTATAAAAGATAGTTGAGCTTTTCACCTTACTTTTCTTTGAAATAACATTCATATTCTTTTTATAAGAAGGTGCTAACAGTAATGGATCATAATACTAAAAAAGCTTTAAGAAAATACTAAAATTCCAATGAAGGACATCGCCTCGTAAGTTCATCTATCAGCTCCTCAGCTTTAGAAGAACGTGTAAAAAAGACTAATCCACTTAAAAAAGGAAAAGAAAAGCTATTTCAATAGCATTTCTTTTCCTTTTTCAGATTTCTACTAGATTAAAGAGCCGCATTTAACTCCAATACATCAATATTTGTTCCTAAAAAATATTGGAAAGCTTTCAGAGACCTTTCGATTTCCGCAGGTTGAATCGTTCTTAAAATAAATACTAAATGTGAATGGTGTTCTTCTTCGGGCCAAGCATCTAAGTGTTCTGGAGGGTGGATGATATGTTGTACTCCATTTAAGACAATTGGCCCCTCTTCTCCAACATCCAATAATCCTTTGACACGCAGAATATCTTCGCCATTTGCATGAAGAAGTGCACTTAGCCACAAGCCGAAAGCTGTCCAATCCAACGGGTTATGAAAGGTAAAAGATATAGACTGAATCGTAGAAGAGTAATGATTTTTGCTTTCTAAATCAGGTATTTCTTTTTGCACTACAGTGCGTGACAGTTGTCGATAATCTCCTTTTAAGTCATCGAAATCGATATTGCCATGAACGGCTTCTAGTATTTCACAAGAAGGGTTGATTCTTTTCAGCTGTTGAATCAGCATTTCTTTTTCTGCCGTTGTTGAAATATCGGTTTTAGTTAAAACAATTTTATCTGCTACAATCACTTGTTTTATCAATTCCGGATTGTTCTTCATATGAAGCATACCGTTCTTTGTGTCTACAGTTACAACAACGCTATCAATATAGTAATGATGCTGTAGCAGTGGATTTGTTAAAATCGTGAATAGAATAGGGGCTGGGTCAGCCATCCCGGTTGTTTCGATGACAATCCGGTTGATAGCTGCTTCTTTATTGTGGTCCATACTTAAGAACGATTTAAGTTCATTTTCTAGATCTTCACGGTTATTACAGCAAATACACCCTCCTTTTAGAAGGGTCGTCTTTTCGTCAGCTTTTTTCAATAAGTGATGGTCCAGCCCTACTTTACCAAATTCATTTACAATTACCGCTGTATTATGCTGCAATTGAGGTTCTTTTAGTAGTTGCCGTAACAAGGTCGTTTTTCCGCTGCCTAAACAACCTGTAATAATCGTAATCGGTTTCTTATTTGTTTTTGTCATGATCGTTCCGCTCCTAATAGCTGCCGTTGTTCTTCTTCAATTTGCTGTAGCAAATGCGGATCTAGCGGATTTACAGGTCTCCCAATCATCTTTTCTGCGGTTCCCCAAAGTGCACCAAGGTCATGGACAATTTCTTGATTTCCTTTAAGGTCTCGTAAAACAAACTTACTGCTATTCCAGTCTTCCAGTTTTAGGCGGTAGTAATGCAGGATTTTGTTGGATAATTTAGCACGTTGCAGCCGTGTTCTATGACGACTACGTTGAAGATCACCTACTAGAATCTCTCCATCATCATTCGAGGTTTGGTCGGTCCAGTGTATTTGCATGACGAACTCTCCACATAGAATGCACATTCCAAAATCATCCTTTCCTTTGTTATATAAACAGATGAATCCGCTCTTATAATAAGAGCGGATTATTTTATAAATGAGGTCTATCCTTTAAATGGATTTCGCTTTGAAAAATCATCTGCAATTTCGTCAAATGTCACCCATTTAACTCCCTCATGCTTGTTAATGTGTTCAATAATCCGTTCGTGCATTTTCAAAACTTGTGGCCGACCACTTACATCCGGGTGAATCGTCATTGTAAATACGGCATGTTCCATATTTTCATAAACCCAGTCGAATTGGTCCATCCACATTTGTTCAATATCCCGAGGATTTACAAAGCCATGGCTGTTCGGTGATTTTTTGATGAACATCATTGGTGGCAGGTCATCTAAATACCAGTTTGCTGGAATTTCTATCAAACTCGTTTCTTTTCCTCGCACTAATGGCTTCATCCATTCTTCAGCCGACTTAGAATAGTCAATTTTTGTCCAGCTGTCACCAATTCTAACGTAATAGGGTGAAAAATCGTTATGCATTAAACTATGATCATATTTAATGCCGTTTTTGTGAAGTAACTCATTCGTTATATTGGAAAACTCCCACCACGGTGCCACGTAACCCGTTGGTTTTTTCCCGGTTAATTCTTCTACTAAAGTGATAGATTTCAATAATACTGCTTCTTCTTGCTGAGCTGTCATCGCAATCGGGTTTTCATGAGAATAACCGTGGATTCCAATTTCATGTCCTCTTGTATGAACATCTTTCATTTGCTCTGGAAAAGTTTCGATTGAATGTCCTGGAATGAACCATGTCGTTTTCAGATTGTACTTATCGAATAAATCAAGTAATCGCGGAGCTCCTATTTCCCCTGCAAATAGTCCTCGAGAAATATCATCTGGAGAATCTTCTCCTCCGTACGAACCTAGCCACCCGGCTACTGCATCTACATCTACTCCATAAGCCACTAAAATTTCTTTTTTTGCCATTTTCCATTTCTCTCCTTCAATCATATTTTAGAAACATCAAATTATGCTTTCTGAAAAAGTTACGGTTTCACGACATCATTCGGTGCCGGATTTAACTGATCTATTTCCCAATCTCCTTTTGAATTTGGCTGTTCTTCAACCAAACCTTCTACTTCCCAATCTCTGCCCACAGTTGTGCCAAGGTACGCATCTGAATAATTGGATACGACTTCTTTTTGTGGATGTTTTTTCAAATACCAGAATTTCATCAATAGATAGTAGAAAATAACCCCAAGCGGGAATCCAACAAGGTACATATATTGGATAAAGTAAACTGCCAGTCCTCCTGCAGCAATCCATGCAATCATTCCTGCCCAGTTGACACCTTTATCAAATCTGAATTGCCCTTGTGGATCATACAAATCTCGTACGGCAAGACGTCTTTTGCGAATGATGTAATAATCACAAATGATGATACCCGCTACTGCTGATAAAATAGCTCCGTAATAACCTAAGAAAGTAAATAACTGATTGAGTATCGACCACGGCTGGAACAAGGTACCCACTACTCCAGCAATGACAATCCCTGATGTATAAGATAAGTTGAATTTAGCGCCTGCGTTAACGAACGTTAATGAAGCAGGGATTAAATTTGCTGCAGAGTTTGTTGACCATTGAGCTAATACGACCATCGTTAAAAGAATGATCAAGACCCAGCCTGAAGAAGTTGCTTGAATAACTTCAATTGGATTCCAAAGCCCCGCTGCAAGAAGGCTGACTGCCCCAATAACGCCCATGAAAGTTTGAACGAGCGGCAATGCAATAATATGAGGCAAATAATTATTTTTGTTTCGCTTAAACCAATTACGTTCATTCATTGGTGCTTTTACATAGCGAGTGATATTTGGAATATCGACAGCTAAAGCAGACCAGAATCCCATATTGGCGACCATAACCAAAAACCATGTAGTAGATTGTGTCGTGCCAACATAGTTAAATACGTTTATCCCATTATCAGCGGCCAACCCTACCATATCTATGAAAATCCAAACAGATATCACAATAATCGCAGGTGCTGCAATAGCTGCAAAGCGATCTACTGCTTTAATTCCGATAGCGGTATTAATTATTTGAACGGCAGCAAACACTAAGTACCATACAAACCAAGAATCAAAGCCTGTTAACATGTTTACAATATAGTTAATCGCTGTTGCTCCTAGATACGTTTGAATACCAAACCATATCGCCGCAATAATTCCTCGACTGATAGCTGGAATATGAACTCCCGCTGTTCCAAAAGGAGCACGCATATAAGCAGCAAATGACAATCCGTGTTCTATACCAATATCGCCACTCAAACTACCAATGATTGCGATGATTAAGTTTGCTAATAAAATTGCCCCTGCAAGTTGCCATAACGACATCGATTCAATACCGTTGGCACCAATTTGAAATGTAGCGATAATGACGGCCATCCCTACCCAAATGTTAAAAAATCCCCATCCAGATATAACTCTGTTTTTTCCCTTTGTAGGTATAATATCTTTTGAAATCAGCGAGTTTTTTCTCATGTTTTCCCTCTTTTCTTATTAAGTTTATTTATCCAACTGTAAACACGCTTTTTTGTAAGCGCTTTAAATTCATAATTCTTTTAAACGAATAACTTTATTCATCTGAGGATTTTTGAATTTGTTGGAGCTCTTGCGTAAATAAGTTTTTATTTAGATCTCTTAAATAAGGTAAGGTTCTCCGATGCTCTGTGACTTTGTTCAAGTCAATTTCTGAAACGATAACATCTCTTTCCTCTTCCGTGTGAACTAAAACCTTTCCAAAAGGATCTATTATGGCACTGCCACCGCCAAATACAGTTTCCCCTTTTTCAATCCCTGTTCTATTAGAAGCAATTACAAAAACCCCGTTTTCCAAAGCTCTCGCTCGTGTAGCAATATCCCAAGCATATCTTCGAGCTTTTCCAAATGCTGATGGATATAAAATGATGTCAGCACCTTTCAAGGCTAAAATTCTCGCTCCTTCAGGAAATCCGATTTCATAACAAATTTGAAGTCCGATATTTCCAATCGAAGTTTTAAAAACTGGTAGGTTATCTCCTTTAGCAAATCTAATGTTCTCAACATTCCAGAGATGTGTTTTGCGGTAATTTCCGATTAATCCTTCCGGTCCAATCAAAATAGCCGTATCGTATACAATTCCTTTAACATCCCCTTTTTCTAAAATAGCTGTCGACAAGTAGATATTATGCTGTTTCGCAATCTGTTCCAACCAATTAATCGTGTAACCAGGAATAGTTTCTGCCAATTCTACATCTTTGTCTTCTACTCTATAGCCGGTATTAAATAGTTCAGGGAGCACCACTAGTTTTGCGCTTTTTTGAACCGCTTCTTCTATTAGCTTTTTCGCTTCTTCTAAATTTCCTTGAAGATCATAAGGAATGGCATTCATTTGGATAGCTGCAACTGTCAGTTTTTCATTTTCCAGTTTTCTTACACCTCCTTCCCCTTTGAATCTTGTACCTATTTATAACACCATTATTTTATTGTCACAATACTTTAAATATTAAAAAACTATGCAATATTGCATAGTTTTTTAATATTTAAAGCTATAATACTGAGGAAAATCATTAATATCGTAAGTGATAATAACTATGTAAAAAAGCATAGTTATTATGCGTTTTTGCATTAATTTTTCCCTCTCGTATATTTCTGAAGTTTTCTGCTGATAGTAGATTGGTTTACCTGTAATACTTCCGCAATTTTTGTTGTAGACCCGTACTTCTTTTCCGTCATTTCTAATAGTTCTTTTTCAAGTAATGCCACCGCTTCTTTAAGCGGCATGATTTTGTTAATACTGATAGTTTTTTCACTAATATTGTCCACGTTAATATATTCCGGAAGATCTTCTAGTTCGATTAATCCTCCCTCTGAAGTTACAAATAACCGTTCAATTATGTTTTGCAATTCCTGAACATTCCCAGGCCATGAATATTCCTGCAATTTTCTTAATACCCGAGGTTGAAATTTTTTCTCTTCGCTATATTTCTGATTCAATTGTTCGGTAAAGTGAATGATTAAAGGAATAATATCTTCATTCCGTTCTCTCAAAGGAGGGATCATGATTGGAACGACGTTTAGTAGATAATATAAATCTTCTCTAAAATCACCCTCTTCTACTTTTTTTCTAAGGTTTTTACTAGATGCCGTTATTATTCTGATATTGCTAGTTTTGACCTTATTCCCTTTTCCTTGTAATGCTTTTAAAAACTTTATTTGGGTAGACATAGGCATCTCTTCTATTTGTTCTAGAAACAAAGTTCCCGAGTTCGCCATCTCAATCAGGCCCATTTCACGTTCTTTGTTTTCATAACCAAACAACTCTGCTTCTAATATATTTGACGGCATCGAGCCGCAATTGAGCGTTATAAAAGGATGATTATTTCGATTGCTCCATTTATGTATAAAAGAAGCAATTACTTCTTTGCCTACTCCAGATTCACCTAAAAGTAATACTGTAGAATCTACCTTCGCTATTTTTTGAGAAAAACTAACGATGCTCTTCATTTTTTCACTTCTGGAAATAATCTCTTTCTCGATTTCTTCTCTTGCTCGAAACCCTTCAATTTCTTGGCGGTAACCTTCTGTCATTTGTCTCAATAAGTCCACTTCAGATTCTAGTTCTTTTACTTCCGTGACATCTCTTGAGGCATTGATCACTCTAATGACATTGCCTTCGTTATCTTTAACCGGTGTACCGACTACCATCAAACGTCTTCCTGTTTTCGTTGTCTGGATAAACGATACTTTTTCCTTTTTCTCTAGCACCAACCTTGTAACAGAAGGCTTGAATACCCCTTCTTCTTCTAACTGATAAACCGTCTTACCGATTAAATCACTTTCTTTATATCCCCAAAGTGCCTCACACGCTGCACTAACCCTTAAAGTTTTCCCTTCACCATCTGACACATAAATAACATCATACGATGTATCAAAAATCGTCTTAAGATCCAGCACTAAATCTTGATAAGAATCCAGTTCTTGTGTAAATTCCTCTAACGATGATTTTGTTTGAAAAAAAACACTAAACCCGGAATCCTCATTTAAAAAATACAGTGATTTTTTTGCTACAAAGCTTTCTTCTGCAAATTTAAATTGAAAGATTTCCGCCTCTTCATCTCTGAGCTCTTCAGTAAACAAACGCGGGAATACATCATCCCAATAACGACCAATAACTTCAGCCTTGTTACAATATAGTTTTCTTTCAGCGAACTTGTTGAGCTGAGTAATTTTATAATCTCGATCGAAAAAGATTAATCCCATAGGTATCAGATCTATTAGCTGAGAGTGATTATTCATTGCTTCCCTACACGCCCTTTCCTACACAGTAACAAGTTTTTCTCTAAATTTTCACATTACTCATTTTAACACTCAAAAGTAGCATGTGTAACTAGTTGTCAGTGAGAGAACTAATTACACACCTATTAAACAAAATTGAGTTCCAACTAATTCCCAAGAATATTTAATGGTGCACAAAAAAATGACTTGAAATATACAATCGTATATTTCAAGTCACCTATTTCTTTATATGAACTTATCCTTCAATAATGGTCTTAGGTTTTCTTACAAGAGCCATAATACCAGCAATCAGGTAGAAAATTCCTGCTAAAATACCGGCTCCACCACTCACAAATGCAACAATCACCGCTGTTGCGATAAAGATGATTCCTGCGACTACCGGTTTTTTATTGCCTTTAAGCAAGACCATCGCGACAATTCCTAAAATGATAGCTACTACTGAAGCAACCGTGAGAAACCATCCTCCCGTACCTAGCATATCTAGCATTTCCTCAAAATCGCCCATGCCCATATTCGGGTTTTCTGTAGCCATTTCATTAAATGACTCTTCCATGACCCCTCTATTGTTTTGAAGCCAAATCATCATGCCACCAATTGCTGCGGTGAATGCATAACCCAATGCTCCGATAATTGCTAATACCATTTCTGCTGTTCTTTTCATACTACTCCTCCTCAAGTTTGGTTTATTGTCCTGCGATGTCGCGTTTTGTAAATGCGGTCCACGCTGCACCTAAGAATACGATAAAGTAAACGACTAACACAACCACTGAAAACGTTAAGGTCATGTTTTCATTCAACGGCATGCCACCGTCCATATACTGTTTTAAGTTGGTATTGGCAAATAAAATATATTTCGACCATTCGTATTGTGCCAAGAATGCGACAATCGCATTACCTGCCATCATTAAGAAAATTGCCAAGCCAATTGCCATTCCACTGCTTCTGAAAATCGCAGAAATCATAAACGCAAAAGTCGCCATCATTACCAGTGTCACTAGGCTCAAGCCGTACCCTTCCACAATTTCACCAATCACACCGGTTTGTGCAAAGCCCGCCACTTGCTGTTGAACGATTGACGGGTTCAAACCATTCAAGCCAAAAAGAATGGCTCCTACAATCCACGAAGTCACTAACAAGAAGAGGAGCAAAGTAAGTGCAAAAATCAATACGGAAACATATTTAGAGAATAAAATCTTCGTTCTGGAAATGGGACGAATTAATAATAACTTAATCGTTCCCCACTTAAATTCGTTTGAAATTATACCTGCTGCCACAACAATCGTGAACAAGCTAATTAGTGATGACAAGAAACTGTTTTCAAGCACATATTCCCACCCATCATAGGGCCGTGGTTTTAGATTGTTTTCTAAATGGTAGTTATTTTCTGCAATGATCTGAGGATTGGCGAATTGTAGAAATTCATCCGCTTCCATATCAGCGAGAAGCTGTGCGTTTTCTTCTTGAAGCTCCGTTCGCCAGTTGTCGCCGTATTCTTTAAAGTCAGCTTCTTCCCCCATAAATTTCGTTAACAATCCGCCGCCGATGGCAATCGCGAGTATGGCAATAAACATAACCCACGTTGATTTTTGGGCATATAACTTTATTTGTTCGTTCCAGATTAAGTTTACAAAATTACTCAATGGTATTCTCTCCAATCAAGTCAAAGAATTTATCTTCCAATGTCGCTTGCAACACACGAACGCCGTAAATGCTAATTCCTTGTTCGACTAATTTTTTCAAAATAGCTGGAATTTCTTCACGCTTGACCGACATCGAAAGTTCTTTCGCCGTCACGCCGATTTTGTTCGCCAATTGTGTTTCCAAATACGTTTTAGCAGGCGCTAACGGTTCTACTTCGATATAAACTTCTTGAAGCGATTCTTCCGTTTCGACGCTCTGTACGTTTTCAATGGCAACCAATTCACCATTTTTGATAATGCCGATTCGGTCACACATTAATTCGATTTCCGACAGCAAATGACTAGAAACGATGACTGCGACATTTTCTTTTTCTGCTAAATTGCGTATGTATTTACGAATCTCTCGAATACCTGATGGATCTAGTCCATTTGTTGGTTCATCTAATATTAATATCGATGGTCGGTGTAACAACGCTTGTGCAATCCCGAGACGCTGGCGCATTCCAAGTGAATATCGTCCTGCTTTTTCGTGAATGGCGTTACCTAAACCGACAAGTGAAACCACTTCGTTCATTCGCGCTTCTGTCACACCATCTACCATACGCGCGTATTGCTGCAAGTTTTTCCAGCCGCTTAAAAATGGGTACATCTCCGGATTTTCAACGATTGCACCTACATGCTGAATCGCATTTTTGAAATCCGTTTTGATACTTTTCCCTTCGATCAACACATCACCTTCAGTAATGTCGATCAAGCCCACCATCATGCGGATCGTGGTCGTCTTGCCCGCTCCGTTTGGTCCTAAAAACCCGAACACTTCGCCAGCCTGGATCTCAAAATCCAGTCCTTTAATAATCGGTTTTTTCCCAATCGTCTTTTTTAACTTCACCAATTGCATTGCTGGTTTAGACATACACTCGCCCCCATAAATTATCTTTCCTTCTAACTTTACGAACTGGAAGACAAATAGTTCCTTTAAATGGGAAATGAGATATAATATCAAAAAAATATCATACCTATTTCCTTTTTTACATACTATCTATTTCCAAAACAAGCCTCACAAGTAAACTGAGCTTCGTTTCTCAAATAAGCTTTGATCTCGGTCATTCCTCTCTTTTTTGGATAACGCATTTTCATATGTACGATTTCACCGTCTTCTATTTCCTCTTTACATATAATGCATATTGGTTTTTCGTTAAACAATAGCTTCGCCTCCTTCGTTAATCATTTTTCTTGTTTTATCGAGTAGTAGTGCAAGCAAAATGGAAAAAATGATACAGATATAGGTCAGTTGCGTTAACACCCGAAACTTCTCTGCATCCGGCTGATTGAATAGGTAGATACTTATCCCAATGCCCATAGAGGCTAAAATTAATCCAATCATTCGTAAAATAGACCTTCCCTTTTTCATATTCATCGTTATTCTCCGTTTCCTACTCACAAAACATATTTAATTAGTACAAGGACAATCGTAATAACGGTAATCGGCAACCATAACCAATCTAAGAATGGATGTGCATACTCTTTTTCTCGTTTTGTTTTTTCAAAAAAGTAATTGGACCCTACAAGTAAAATGGAAATGATGAAAAATGGCAAGATGGTAAATGTATTGCTGATGTGTAAGACAAAAACCACAATTGCCCATAAGGCGTATCTGTTAGTTGTGTATGCAAAAAAATTCATGGCTACTCCCCTTTTTACTTATTACGATTTGAGTTGCGATAGGTTTCAGTAGCATAGATAATCCTCCTACAATTAAAAATGTATTTTAATCACCCATTGTTAAAATAATTTAATCCGTTAAAATTAATTTATATGATTGATAAAGGAGTGAAGTTATGACGAGTAATTTTGATTTGATGAAATTGATATCCGATCCTAAAATAGAAGCGATTTTGTATTCCATTCAAACAGTAGATAAGACCGTAAAAGAAATTGCGGCTGAATTAGAAGACAAGCCTTCACGACTGTATTATCCAATTCAAAAACTGTTGGCTACAGGGCTTATTCAAGTGAGTGAAGAAAAGCAAATTGGCAATTTGATCGAAAAGTATTACACGTCTCGCCCGTTGTTTAGTAGTAACGAAGAGTTTATGAACATCGAAGGAGAACTTGCCCGTACGCATTCAGCGGCGCTATTGTCTCATATGTTTTTGACATTCAATAAAGGTGCAAATTTGCTGAAATCGGATTTAGAAAATGCAGAGGAAACGCATGCCATGTACACTGAAGCAACGGTTTCACTTTCTCATGATGAATGGCTGAAAGTAACTGAGGAAATCAAAAAACTGATCACCAACCGTACTCCTACAGAAGAGACCACAGATTATACATTTTCGCTCCTGAGCTATGAAACCAACGCAAAAGCCAGTAAGCCTGAAAAAGCTTAATGGCTTTTTTCTATTCTTGCAGTTGAATGTCTTCAATTTTCGGCAACGATCGAATGTTTTTATTGAACAAAAAGTAAAAGACAATGGCCAGTAACCCTGTTGAACTTACGAGCATCATGTTCCCAACACCAATCACGGGTGCGAAAATTCCGCCAAGTAAAGCACCAAGCGGCATAGCAGAAACTAAAACACTATCAATAATTGACGATACTCTTGCCAGCAAATGTTCTTCGATAGATGTTTGTAAAAATGTGATCAGTAAAATACTCATCATGCCAAACGGGATAAAAGTTAATCCTAAAAGGAGGGTCGATAGTCCATTGTGGCTTATTACAATCGACGAAAACCATAAAAGAAAAGACAGCAAAGGCAACACCATCATTAACTGGCCTAACGGATACTTCATGACTTTTACTACGAGTAAAGATCCAGTAGATTGCCGAGTGTGATGGCGAGTATAAAAATACCATATTGTTCAGCTCCCCCTCTTTCATGAGCGTAAACCGGGAGAATGGCTTCTGTCATTCCAAACGAAAAGTTGGCGATTAAAAAAGGCAAACAAATAAAAACAATTTTCGATTTGAAAAAATAAGAAAATCCGCTTTTAAAACTGGTTTTATACTCATTCCAGTCTCTTACACTTTGTTCTTGCTCCCCTGTAGTCGAGTTGATCTTCAACAAACTAAAAAAGATGGCGGCTACTAAAAAACTAAATGCATTAAACAAGTAAATATTTTGCACACCAATCGTTAAGATAAACCCAGCAAAGACTGCTTTCATCGCGATATCAACCATTTGCTGCGAACTGCTGATCAAAGAATTGAACTTTCCGCGATGTTCTTTTGGCATGATTTTGGGGACTACCGCAACTTCAGCAGTGCCTTGGAAATTCTCTAAAAATGAGATACAAAACAGGATCCCGAGTACAAGAAAAACTGATTCATATCCTAGCCAAATTCCTAAAGGAATCAAGAGCATTAAAAAAAACTGAACAAACTGTGCATAGACGACGATTTTAACTTTGTTCATGCTTTCAATTACGGGACCTAGCAAAAAGTTAAAGCATTTGGGGATCATGACAATAGCTGCTGCTACTCCTGTGTAAAACGCATGTTGCGTTAGTTCAAAGACATACCAAATAACCGCAATTTCATACAAACTATCCCCGGCCGTTGAAACGAGTCTTCCTAAAAAGAGATGTCGACTATTTTTATTCTTCAACAATCTTTCACCACCCAAATAATATTTATCGTTAAAATATATTTTAACGATAAATATTATTTTGTCAACAGTGCTTAAAATTGGTCGATAAAGGATATAGTAACAGTACAAGATAAAACAGAAACCGGGAAATAGCTGATATTCAATAGGAGGTCTTCACCGTGAAACCACAAATATTGATCGTGGGAGCTGGTCCAACAGGTCTTGCCCTTGCTCATAGCCTTGCCAATCAAGGCGTTCCTTTTCGAATCATTGAAAAAAATTCTGGAACAGGAAAAGCTTCTCGTGCCTTAGCTGTTCATGCGCGAATCTTGGAGCATTATCAACAACTGGGGTTGTCTGAGAGGCTCGTCAGTAGAGGACAGCCGATTTTGTCACTGGATTTGAGTGATGGAAAAGAAGTAAAAGCCAATTTGAAATTTAACGATTTCGGTAAAGGGCTGAGTCCTTTTCCGTTTATCCTTAGCTTGCCGCAAGATGAACAAGAAGAAATGCTTGTGGATGAATTAAAGAAAATCGGAGTCGAAATTGAATGGAGTACAGAGTTGTCTTCTTTTGCAAATAAAGGTGAATCGGTAACTGCAGTTTTAAAGAAAGAGGGACTTCCAGAAGAATCGGCTAACTTTGAGTATTTATGCGGATGTGACGGTGCCAGCAGCATGGTGCGAAAAGGAATGGAATTCGAGTTTCCAGGTGGCACGTACGAGCAATTATTTTTTGTCGCCGATGTGGAAACCGAAAAACTAGAAGAAAGAATGGAAAAAATGGACATGTATATGGACGATGATGGCTTTATGTTGTATATGTCTGTACGAAACGCACGCACCAAAAGGATTCTCGGTGTCGTCCCTGAAGAATTTAACGATCAAAAGGATATCGAATACCGTCATATTGGCGAATATATTGAGGATAAAATTAAAGTGAAAGCATCAATCGTCAATTGGTTTTCTACTTACCGCGTCCATAACCGCGTGAGTGAGCACTTTTCCAAAGGACGCGTTTTTATATTAGGAGACGCAGGACACCTTCATAGTCCAGCAGGCGGACAAGGGATGAACACCGGGATTGGGGATGCCATTAATTTATCGTGGAAACTTGCAGCGGTGTGCCAAGGAAAAGCTACCCCCTCCCTATTAGATACTTATGAATTAGAGCGGATTGGTTTTGCCCGAAAATTGATCGCTACGACCGACAAAGCGTTCCAAACCATCATCAACCAGCATCTTCGCGGAACCTTATTGCGCAAAGTTGTAGTGCCACATGTTTTACCTTCCATGTTCAAGTTGGCGTTCGTCAAAAAGAATGGTTTTAAAATCTTGTCCCAAATCCACATCAACTACCGAAACAGTCCCATAAGCAAAGGCAAAGCCGGCAAAGTTTTTGGCGGTATGCGTTTGCCGTGGATCCAAACAGCAGGTCGCGACAATTATACGCCCTTACGATCCGTGGATTGGCAAATTCACGTATACGGCAAAGCCAGTAAAGAACTGTTAGAGTTTGCTCGCTCGCATTCTTTCGAGATTCATGAATTTGCATGGGAACCTAAAATAAAAAAAGCTGGGTTCCAACAAAACGCTTTGTATTTTATCCGCCCTGATGGTCATGTGGCTTTAGCGAATAAAACGCAAGACTTGAGTGTGTTAAAAGATTATATAGATACTTTTGAAATAATTCCTTTTCGTACTCCTTAATCGATAGGTACATTTTTTATAGCTTTTTACTTTAATTGCATCTAGAGAGTGAATTGATCATTCAACGAATCAGCTAACATTAGTTTTTGCGGTGATGATTGTGCTAATTACACTGCTGTCATTAAAATTTCATCAAAAACGCCCTCATCCACGAAAAGGATGAGGGTGTTTTTCGATGTTAAAATTGCAGGTTAACTAAATCTAATTGGATTGTCGCGATAATTGACACCATGACCAAAAATATAATTTCACCCATTGTCAAAATCCATTGTTTAGGTTGATCACTGTATTTCCATTGGAAAAAGGCTTTTACGGACGATTCGACGAACATGAATGCCACCCAAATAAAGATATAAAATGCGAAAGAATACCCTTTGAAAAAGACCAAATACAAAACAACAAACATGACTAACATCGTTGTAATACGAAGTCCCCTATCGATTTTTTTGTGTAAGTAGTTTACGTGATTGTATGAAAACCAAGCATTCTCTTCTTTTTCAATGTTGAAGCTTTTTCTCAACAACCATTTCACCAACCACATGCCACCAAACAAAACCACTAAAAACAAAGCAATTTTCAACCCATCCATTTAAAATCTCCTTTCAACTAAAAAACAATTGATAAATAACGTGCGCTACAATTAACACGATAATTAATAAAGCCATGCCCTTCCAGCCCATGTCACCTGCTATGTCTGTTACATTCCCGTTTCCCGCGCCTCGGTCAAATCCGTCACGCAAGTTGCCAGTTGGGTTTTGCTTTTGCTCACCTTGTCTTAATTTCTCTCTTTCTTCTTGAGGTGTTTTCTGTTTATCCATAACCCACGCCCCTATTTATAAAATTCAATCAATTATTTTCTATTATGACATATATTGGATTTACCTCCTAGATTATTTAACCTATTCAACAAGATCGAGACTTGAAAGATTAACGAGGACGGGCTATGCTTCAGTTAGCTATTAGTAAAAGACTGTGGATTTTTAAAATTAACCGGATAAGGGAGCTCTTTCTATGAATTCTTTTCAGCATGTGTACGACCGAAAAAATACCCGTTCTGTTAAATGGGACATGATAGGTGAGATTTACGGCCTTGAAGATACGTCAGACATTTTGCCAATGTGGATTGCAGATATGGACTTCCCTGCACCGCCAGCTATTTTAAAGGCATTGCATGACCGTGTAGAGCATTCGATTTTTGGCTATTCTTTCATGTGTGAAGAATGTCGAACTTCCGTGATCAACTGGCAAGAAAAACGAAACGATTGGAAAATCGAAACCGATTGGATGCTGTTTCACCAAGGCATCATTCCAGCCATTGCATCTATTATTGAAACCTTTACAGAAAAACACGATAAAATTGTGGTGACGCCTCCTGTTTATCCCCCTTTTTTCCAGCTTGCTGAGCATCAAGATCGAGAGGTTCTGTATTCTCCGCTCGTTGTGCAGGACGGTCAGTACACGATTGATTTCAAGGACTTTGAAGAAAAGCTAAAACAAGCTGCGCTTTTTATCTTGTGCAACCCGCATAACCCTGGTGGACGCGTCTGGACTGTTGACGAGCTAACTGAAATACTTCGCTTGTGTACGAAACACGACGTGCTCATTATTTCCGATGAAATTCACGGGGATTTGATGTTAGGTGAAAGCCGTCATACGCCAATCGCAAAAATCGCAGGCAAAGAAAGCGACCGAGTGTTCACGTGTCTTGCGCCGACTAAAACCTTTAACTTAGCGGGCATTCAAGTGGCGATGATCATCGCAACCGACAAAGAAAAACGCGCAAAACTCGAAAAACATGCACTGGCTCACGGTACCGGTATGCTCAACGCCTTCGCACCAACTGCTTTGACCGCTGCATACAATGACAGCGAGCCTTGGCTTGAAGAGATGTTGAAAACAATTGCTGACAACATCGAGTTTGCCCGTAGCGAATTAGAGAAAAAAGTGCCGGGCTTACAAGTGATGAAGCCACAATCGACTTATTTGCTATGGATTGACTACAGCAAGTTAAACTTAACCGAAGACGAAGTCATGAAAAAATTGCTGTTAACTGGGAAAGTTGCATTAGAACCAGGCAGCAAGTACGGGTCTGCCGGTCTCGGCTATTTACGCTTAAACGCAGCTTGCCCGAGAGAAACCTTGTCTGAAGGAATTGACCGGGTTGCCTTGGCATTAACAGGCAAGAAAGAAAAGTAAACGACAACTGATACACATAACAAAAGCCGCTGATTCCCAAGTTAAGGGGATCAGCGGCTTTCTTACGTCTATTCCAGCTGCGCTACTGGAATCGCCTTATTTTTTCTTGCCTTCGTATAATTTCTCTGCTTTGAGTGCTTTGAGCAGCGACCAAATCATCAAAATCATGACAAACGAGAACGGCAATGCCGCAATGATAATGGTGTTTTGAATGGCTGCTAGCCCACCAACAGATAACAGAATAGCAGCAATCGCTGACTGAAGAATTCCCCAGACAATTTTGACACTATTGACAGGGGTTAACGAACCATTTGTTGATTGCATACCGAGCACAAACGTCGCCGAATCGGCAGACGAGATAAAGAACGTCAGCAATAACAAAATGGCAATAATCGAAAGTCCGAAACCAAATGGCATTTCGTTAAACACCATAAACAAAATCGTTTCTACAGCACCATCCGTTAAATCGACAGCGCCCCTTTGTTGGATATCGATTGCCGTTGCACCAAAAGTAGAAAACCAAATCGCACACAACAATGTCGGCAAAAGAACGACATAGATTAAGAATTCGCGAATCGTTCGCCCTCTAGAAACACGCGCGATAAACATACTAACGAATGGAGCCCAAGAAATCCACCAGGCCCAGTAAAAGATTGTCCATGCATCCAACCATTGACGATTTTCGCTACTAAAAGCTTCGGTTTTTGTGCTGATTGCCATCAAATTTTGGATGTACTCACCAAACGATTGAGTGAAGACATTCAAAATGAGGAGAGTTGGTCCCAAAATGACAACCAATGCCAGCAGAAGAACTGCTAATACCATATTAATATTGGATAAATACTTGATCCCTCTGGAAAGTCCCGACCATGCCGATGCCAGAAATAAAACAGTAATAATGGCAATAATGATTAACTGGCTCCAATTGTTGTTAGTAATACCAAATAAAAAGCTGAGTCCGCCGTTTATTTGAACAGCACCAAATCCCAGTGATGTCGCAACACCAAATACCGTTGCGAAAATAGCGATAACATCAATCATCGTTCCCCAGCCCGTATTCATTTTATCGCCAAAAATCGGTTTTAACGTACTAGAGATTAGACCACGTTCGCCTTTTCGGAATTGGAAATAAGCAAGTACCAATGCGACAATTCCATACATTGCCCAAGCGTTAAATCCGTAGTGGAAAAAAGTGCGTTGCATCGATTCCTGAAACGCGGCTTGTGTTCCAGGTTCTGCGGTTGCCGGCGAGATGATAAAGTGGGAGAGCGGTTCATAGGAGCCATAGAATACGAGTCCGATTCCTAGCCCTGCTGAGAAAAGCATTGCTACCCAAGTCGGAGTTCTAAATTCTGGTCGATCCTCAGCGTTACCGAGTCGGATATTGCCGTAAGGACTAATAATAAGAAACCCAACGACTACCAGGACGAGTGTCATAATCAGCATGTAATACCAGCCGAATACGGTACTCAGTAAAGAAGTAATGCTGCTTGTCACTTGTTCATATGCACCAGGCATAAGTGCAGCCACCAATACGGCGATGATAACAAGTGTAATGGTAATATAAAATACTCTTGTGACTTCTTTCATAGGAGTCTCCTTTCCAACAAAAAATTTGCACATAGTAGATCATATATAAGGATAAAAGCGTTTATTCAATCAAGTGAAAATTGACGGAATATACGATTTATATTCCCGAATTCCAACAAAATATTCCTTTTTTATTCGATTTTCTTATGAAAACGTAAATTCCACATTGAAAAAGCACTGCAGAAAATTCTCTTCTGCAGTGCTTTGGTTGGACGTTTTTTCACAAAAGGAAGCTCTTCCCTTTTATCAAAATCAAGTCCGTTATTCAAATAATGGCGTAACCGGTTTTTCGTTATGAACGTGTTCAATCGCTTCAGCTAGTAGCGGAGCAACCGATAAAATTTTAACTTTTGGCGTTTGTTTTTCTTCTGGCACATGGATGGTATTCGTGACAACCAATTCCGTCACAGCCGATTTCTCGATTTTTTGAATGGCGTCACCAGATAATACAGCGTGTGTGCAACAAGCGTAAACAGCTTTCGCGCCATTTTCCACAAGCACATCCGCAGCGGCCGAAACCGTCTTCGCCGTATCGATGATGTCGACAATAATGATGACGTTTTTGCCTTTGATGTCTCCAACAATGTTGACCATTTCCGGCTCATCAGGGTGCATCCGACGTTTATCGATAAAACCGATAGGTACGTCCAAATGACTGGCTAGTTTACGAGCACGTCCGAGTCCTCCGTTGTCTGGAGCTACCACAATCGCATCTGTTAATCCTTTGTCCGTGAAATACTGTTCTAAAATTTTGCCGCCAAGCAATTGATCGACTGGCACATTAAAGAACCCTTGAATTTGCGGAGCGTGTAAATCCAACGTGATGATGTGGGTTGCGCCTGCTTTTTCTAACATATTCGCAACTAGCTTTGCCGTAATCGGCTCACGCGAACTGGCTTTTCGGTCTTGGCGCGCATAGCCGTAATACGGAATAACCACGTTAATGGTTTTCACCGAAGCACGTTTTAACGCATCAATCATGATCAATAACTCCATCACATGCTCAGTTCCCGGCTGCGATGTCGATTGCACCACATAGACATCTGCCCCGCGGACACTTTCTTCAATGTGAATTTGAATTTCTCCATCACTAAAGTGAGTAATGGCGCTTTTTCCTAGCTCGCACCCAAGCGAATCTGCGATTTCCTGTGCCAACTCCGGATTTGAGTTTAATGTAAACAGCTTAAAGTTTTTTCTTAATTGATAAGCCAACTTATAGCCCCCTCGAATTTTTATAGTACCTATTAGCTGATTAGCTATGGCTATGACCAAGCAATTGCAAATGGCCTGTAGCTGTTGGTTTTATGATACCTGTTTAATGGGGCAATAGCCACTGAAAATAGTAGGAAACTCGCTACAGGCGGTCGCTTTTTTCCTCCTGCATTAAACTAATTTAATACAGTTAATATTGATTTCTTTTCAAAATAGGCATGAAGTCGGTACTCTGCTATTTCTCGAGTCCACTGATACAAGCTCTCATTTTCTTCATGAGAGGGCTGCAAATTGAATTTGAACATATCGTTTTCAAAAGTGACTAATCCCTCTTTTGCGCTACCGCTCCATTTTGTCATCGGCATCTGCGAAATTACATCAGCCATTTTTTTCTCATCATACTTACGTAATCTTTTCCCCTGGGCATCACTAAAGTCTAATTTCATACGGTAATCTTTTTTCGTTAAATAGCTATGGAAAAACGGAGCCGCTTCTTGTGGAGTTATCGGCTCGAGCCATTTCCCCATACCTTTTGACAACATATAACTCAAAACAACCAGTTTGTAACTTTTGGTCATCAAGGTTTTCTCAACTTCTAACAGCCAGTTCTTGTATTTCAACCAGACATTTTGTTCTGATTCTGTTAGTTCCTCGGCGTAAGCAAGCATACCAATATAACTCCCAAACTCTTGTTTTACCATCTTGGAATCAAGATTAGCATGAAGATGGAACTCCAAATAACTTGGACCTTTCCCCATTTCCTTCTTCAATTCTTGATACTCCATAACCACCAACTCTTTACGTGGTGATCTTTTTTTACGCATTTCTTCCAATAAATTAATGACTTGCAAATCTAAATTAAATTCACATTGAAGAGGAATAAGCGGCTCAACATTCTTATTCCCTACTGTTGTTTCTTCTTTATTAAACACAGCCAATTTCAAATCAGCATTTCGATAATTGCCGATAAAATCAATAATGACACAATGTGTTTTGCCATCTGCAATACGTAAACCACGTCCAATTTGCTGCGTATAAACTGCCAGAGATTCTGTCGGTCGAATGAAAACGAGCGTATCTACTTTCGGAATATCGACCCCTTCATTGAAGAGATCTACCGTGAAAATCAATTCAATATCGCCAGTATCTAATTTGGTACGAGCTGTTTTCCGTTCTTGTGGATGAGACTCACCATGAAGGGCAATAGAGCGAACACCTTTACTCTCGAAAAAGTTGTTCATATAAAGAGCTTGTTTTACTGAAGAACAAAAAACAATGGTTCTCGTTTGTTTGTAACGGCTCCATTCATCGAAAATCTTTTCCGCAAAACTCTCACGTAACTGTAACTGCAGTAATTCTTGTTCATCATAGCGGTTGCCTCTCCACGGAATAGCTGAATAATCGGTATCATCATGTACTCCGTAATAATGGAACGGTGCTAGCCAATTTCGCTCGATGGCGTCAAGAAAATGAATCGAAATTGCTACGTTCCCATCGCATAAAGCATAGACATCTTTATTATCCATACGGTCTGGTGTGGCAGTAATACCTAACAGAAATTTCGGCTCAAAATGATTTAATAATCGCTCGTAAGTTGGTGCTGCTGCATGATGAAATTCATCCACAACAATCAAATCAAAAGCAGCTTTTTCAAAACGGTCTAAATGATATTGGCTGCTCAATGTATAAATGGAAGCAAAAATAAAATCTGCAGCCGTATCTTTTTCAGAAGCATTGTAAAAAGAACTCGTTCTATTAGGGTGTACATGCTTGAATGATTGCTCGGCTTGCGTCAGAATTTCTTCGCGGTGAGCGACAAACAACACGCGTTTGAATTTCGCTGCAAAAAAAGCAGCTAAGTACGTTTTCCCTAAACCTGTTGCTAAAACTACCATTGCCCGAGTATATTCCTCTGCGAGTACATTGTCCAAAGCTTCTAACGCTTCTTTTTGCGCCGGTCTTGGAGAAATTGGCGTATTGTAAACCACTTGGGTCTCAGCCACTTCTGGTTGTTGAGGCTGAGCTGGTCCTAAGGTTATTTCAACTTCTTCAGCTTCTGACCATACCGGACTGATGGGTTTTAGTATATTCGCTTTTGTATGTAATGATCGATATTCTGCTAATGTCTCTGTATTTAGAGCCACCGTTTGATCGGCATAAAAATATTTTAAGAACTGAGTAGTTGCTTCTTCAAAAACCTCTGCATCCACTGCTGTTGGTGCGATTAAGTTCCACTCCACTCCATTCGTTAATGCAGACGCTGATAAATTAGAAGATCCCACGATTAACTGAGAGGCTTTGGTCCCTCGAAACAAATAAGACTTCGGATGAAAAGAAGTTCCCCCGCTCCGCCAAATTCGAATTTCCGCAGACGGTAACTCTTCAAGTAGTAATTGTAATGCGTCTGGCTGTGTAACAAAAAGGTAGTCGCCTACTAATAACTTTATCGGCACACCTCTCTCAGTAGCTTCTTTTAAGAATGGAATGATTTTCTTCACACCAGATTTCATCGCAAAAGCTGTAATCCATTGAATTTCAACGGCGTCTTTTGATAACCTTTCTAAATGTGAAACGAGCTGAGAAGTAACCAGTTCCAGCTTAGTCATCTTCTACCTCGATTAAAAAGATCCGCTTTTCAAAACCGCCACGTTTCTCCGCTTTTGCTTTACGAATATTTCCGAGTTCTTCAACTGAAGATCCGTGGATTTTTGTAGCTGCATAAAGAAGTTCAAGTATGTCGGCCAACTCTTCTACTGCTTCTTCGTTATTCTTTGCTGCATTATACTCATCAAGTTCTTCACCTAATTTCTTTTTCAACTCCACTCTATACTCATCTTCTGATAAAATTCGAGTTGAAAATTCTTTTCCTGTTTTCGCAATTACTTCAGGTATCGCGTCGCGTACTAGTTTGTTGTAGATCGGCATGGGTAGGCTCCTTTAAGGTTTTGTTTTCTAATTTTATCATTTTTCATGGTATAAGGACTACATAGCACCTTACATTTCAGAGAAAGCGTAAAGCGACATATAGTAGTTTTTGCATCGAATTTAATACATTTCATAGCATTGATTGGAGACACTTAAAATATACTTTTCATTTCTTTAAGTACTTCATTTTTTATAACCGACTATTAGATATTATGGTTTAAGACAACGTCTCTTATCATCTTATTCTCTTCAGATACAATTTTTTAAAATTCTACCATCACTTATTATTTTATACTGTTCTTTTTTTCTCTTAGATTTCTATTTCAATTGATTAGAATAGTATCCGTAAAAGTACACTTTTACGAACGTTCGCGAAATTTCATATACTTTTACGAACGTTTTTCAGGTATAATTAACAGTAAAATCGTTTAAGAGGTGAATTATGGAACATCGCAAATTTGGTTACATAACTGTCAGCAGCAAAGATCAAAATGAAGGACGTCAATTGGAAGCCATGCGGAAAATGGGCATCACTGAACGGGATATTTATCTAGACAAGCAAAGTGGCAAAAATTTCGAACGAGCGAACTACCAACTATTAAAACGAGTTATTCGAAAAGGGGATATTCTTTACATTCACTCGTTAGATCGATTCGGCCGAAACAAAGAAGAGATCCTCCAGGAATGGAATGACCTGACGAAAAACATCGAAGCCGATATTGTCGTGTTGGATATGCCATTACTCGATACAACGCAGTATAAAGATAGTATGGGTACTTTTATTGCGGACTTATTTTTGCAGATTCTTTCCTGGATGGCTGAAGAAGAACGAGAACGCATCCGCAAACGGCAGCGTGAAGGAATCGACTTAGCATTGCAAAATGGCATTCAGTTTGGCAGACCAACCGTTTTTGTTTCAGAGGAATTTAAAGAGGTTTATAGAAAGTGGAAAGCTAAAGAGCTAACAGCAGTTGAAGCCATGAAGGAAGCCGGAGTGAAAAAGACCAGTTTTTATAAATTGGTCAAAGCACTCGAAGAAGAGACAGTTAAATCATTATAATAGAAGAAACTCTTTTCCATTATCAGAGCTATTAGTATAGGGTAACTCTATATTCCCAATAAAAAGGAGATGAATATATTACATAGAATATAATTTGTTAGAAAATTTATATTCTACGTGATATAATTATGATAGAAATTGAATTCTTAGCAGACGAACATGGCAATCAACAAGTCATCGACTTAATCACTTCCATTGCTGATAGAGCCATGAGCGATAAAGATTATGCCGAACTTGCAGCTCGTATAGCCCAGCTACTTGATTACATGAAAGATATAGGAGTTCCTCCTATAGAAAAACGTACGTTATACGGTATCAGTTCGGCAGGAAATCCCATCACACTAGTCAATGTGGTAAAAGAACTGAACAACCATCCCCCACTGATGGAAGCGCGAGCGAATTGGAGACCAGTAGGAGCTTTTCGAGCGATCTTTTTCTATGAAATGGACGACAAAGGCAACCAAACCATTTATTTCACAAAAGCTGTTATCAAGCAGGCGACCTATTCACGAGACTTTGAACATGCAATTAGTGCGAGTGAAAAAATGATGGTTAAATTTTTTAAACCTGAGTAAAAAAGGAGAGGGTTTAAATGACAAACAAAAATTATAACGATGTGATGGGGACCTTAAGGCAAGTGCCGAAAGTAAACGAACACTTGAATAAAATTTCTGTTATTATGGGGAAAAAAATACTCAAGAGACGTCTTGAGCTAGGTTTGACCCAAAAAGAAGTTGTCAATATGGTTAAAGATCATGGAGATGCTTTTACACAGGCGACGCTATCGAAGATTGAAAGTGGTGCTGATAATATCAAATCCGAAACATACGATAAAGTTTTCCTAGCTTTGGGTGGTCTCGAAGACTTAACTCCTACATTTAAAGAAAATCCTAAAGGTAAAGATTTAATTCATTCATAGACATCAATAATAAAAGAAACTCAAAATAGAACCGGAGAGAAAGAAGAACATCTTCTCTGGTTCTATTTTTTGCATATGATTTCATGACCTGAAATACGGAACATCATCATTTAAGCCAAAGGATTTAAAAGTCCAACTCGAAACTATATGCTTCCTCTTTGCAAGTGCCGCCATTCAATCAGGTATTTATAAATACTTATCAATGGTTTCTTCAGATACCGTAAGATAATGTTGAATTAACGTTTCTAGGGATTGATGGCCTGTTTGTTTCGCGATGGTTGATACATCTGCACCAGCTGCGTGCATCGCTACCACTTGGCTCTTCCTGAAATTATAGCCGGTGAGTCCTGTCCATCGCTGTAAGGCTTTGCAAAAACCTATTTCACTGATTGCGGTGCTTTCGTAGCGTCCATTCCTATATACTCTCCCTACGAAGTAGTCATCTGTCTTAAGGTCATATTCGCGTGTATAAACGTCGACTGCATGGGTAACTTCCGGAGTGAGACGTTTCGTATGCCATCTTTTTTGTTTTTTCAAGTAAACATGAACAAGTCTATTTTTCAAATCAAAATCTCTTACTCTTAATCGAACCATTTCATTGGGTCTGTTGGCGGTTACCAAGTTAACTAAACAAATCGTCTTTGCTCTTATCGGAAGAGTGTTTATAATATTCATCAATTCCTTCTTATTAATGGCTGACTTTCCTCGAACTTGGATTAAGTGAGCATACTGATCTTCACGATACATCTTCCTCATTGCTGAAAGTTCGTATGCAACTCTAGTCCTTGCTCTAAAATCTATTCCATGAATCACACTCAAATATTTTCGAATAGCTGCCAATCGTCGTTCCCATGTTGTTTTTTAACCTTTTGCTCGATCAGCGATATATATAAATAATCGAGCATCGCCTCTGTTCCAACAATTTGACTCGTACTACAGCAATACTTTTTGTAACTACGAATATCCCCAGCGTATTGCCTTGGGATTTCCTCCATCTTTTTTTCAATATGAATTTTCCTGTTGTAGTAACGCTTCTGAGTCTCCAGTGCATCTTGGTGCATTACTAATTTAAATTCTGACATTCTACTTCTTCCCCATTTCTTTTCAAAATCATTTTGAGACACCATTTATGATAAATAGATTTTGAAAAGAATTATGAGACAAAGCAAAAGAGACAAAGAAGAAAATTTGAACCTTCTTCTCTGTCTCTTATAAACCATCGTTTTTGATAGATAATTCTCTATAAAAACGAACTTTTTTATAGCAACTAAAAAGATGTCACCTCAAAAGGAGGCTTTTAATATGATGATTTAATGTTAAGTAGGTATTGAATCGTCTCCATCGATTTCGAATTCTCTAGTTTTGAAGAATTCTTTTTAACTTAAAATTATCGCGAAAATAAGAGGGCCGGATTTATCTCAAAAAATTAACAAAGAGAAGAACCTTCAAGTAGAAGGGTCTTCTCTTTGTTAATTTCATGTTCTAAAAAAACTCATTTACTTATGATACGGCTTCAGCATCAAACATTTCATAAGTATCGACAATCCTCTGTTATTAATACTAATATGCTCCACTTCCTCAACCACTTCAATTCTATAATGCAATTCTCTCAAATTTCTTGTCGCAAAATAGGTGCTGCATAGATGTTTTTATTAACGTAAATTTAACAGCTTCAGTCTTACTTTCTCTATTCAAGCACTCTAATTAGCTTCTGATATATATCCTTCCAAGACCCATTCAAATCCAAAGCCATCACTTCCATCGACATCCGCTCATTCCAGACATATCGTTCATCTACGGTACTGCCATTAAACGGATATATTAATATCCCTCGCAAATTCAAATGCATTTCTTGGTGCATTAAATAAGTGAATAACTGATACATATTATGACTGTGAAATGATGACTTTTCGTAATGAACTTGGAAAATATTTCTATAAAATTTTGCATCCATAATGATTTTTTCTAACTTGTTTTTGTGCGTTAATGATACATCCGTCCTCATCCCTGGCAGGAGTGCTTTATTGCCTTCTAGCTTCCATTGCATCCCTTCAGCTTTTACGTGGTAGTCTCGCTGTTCTAGTTTGTAGAAATTGAATAGGAACTTCTCAAAGATGGCATTTAGCGAACGTTCGTCTAGCTCAGCTGAAAACAGACTCCAATTGCCGGTTTTATGAGACAGTAGCAACATTTCGTGCAGCAAGAGCGCAATTTGAAGTACTCGTTTGTAATGTACGTTGTGTCGGCCGAATACCATTTTAGCAAATGACGATTTGGTTAAGGGTGGCGCGTCGACTTCTGGCATTAATTCCATATACTTAAAGCTTCGGCTTATGGTTTCCTGTTTGACGTACCGATTTGATGTGATTGATTTTAAAGTGGACTTAATCAATTGGTTGATCCAAATGTTTGCTGTATACTCATCCTTCTCACAAACAACAATTGGCTTTTTCAAAATCATGTACGACATGGACTCTGCCATTACCATTCGACCAGACAGTCGATTGGTTGGTTCTGTAACCGCCACATAATCTTTTACTAGACCTCTCCGGTTTACAATTTCCACTTCTTTTAAAAATTGTTTGCAGAGAAAGTCATACGTGATCAAATCCTCATCTACATCATTCATGCTATTGACCAGTTCTGGCATATTGTCTGCATAACTGAGCAGAACAAATAAATTACGAATCGGAACTTTAAAATTTTCCTCCATTTTATATTTCCTCAGTCAATTGCTTAACTATTTCAGGACGATCGAAATAGTACTCTTCCAATAAAGGCACGATTTCAAAATCCATGATTCCATCAACCCAATATTTTTCACTGATGTCATCTGGTTTTACTGAGAAGAAGGAATGCCCGATTGCATAGCCTTGCCCTAACTGGTAGTCATTCATGATTTCATGATTTAATTTTTCGACAATCTGCTGGATTTTGCTAATCATTTCAACTGAAACATTCTCGCTAATCATGTGCTGCCGCCATTTTTCATTAAATGCTGGTGCCAGGGTTACAAAAGCAAAGCGTCTGCGTAAAGCGACTTCTAGCTGCGCGAGTGACCTGTCAGCTGTATTCATCGTTCCGATCAAATACAGGTTACCTGGAACGGTGAACTTCTTTTTTGAATAACCCATCGTGACAAATTCATCCCGCTTGTCTCGTTCAATCAACATGAATAATTCACCAAAAACTTTTGATAAGTTGCCCCGGTTAATCTCATCAATGACGAAATAATAATCTTCTTCTGGATTATTGATCGCACGCTGGCAAAAGTCATAAAAAACACCATACTGCAAAGAAAATCCATTTTCTTTTGGCCGGAAACCCATCACAAAATCTTCATAGGAGTAATTTTGATGGAACTGTACCATTTCCACTCGGCTCTCATCTTTCGAACCTATCAACGAATAAGCCAATCTCTTTGATACAAAGGTTTTCCCTACGCCTGGTGGTCCTTGTAGGATAATATTCTTCTTGTACTTGAGTAAACTAGCAATCTTGTCATAAGCTTCTTCATCGATGAACACTTCTTCAAGAAACGATTCTTTGGAATAGGATTCGTATATTTTTTGCTTGCCGATTGTTTCGCCAAGCGCTTCTTTGAGATTTGGTTTCAAGCGCCACGAGAAGTGATGGTTTTCCTCATATTCTTCTTCGAACAATACACACCAATAACAAATACTGCTGTCATCCCGATGCACATCCTCCAGCCCCATTATTTCTTGAATTCTTTTTGCCAAGTTTACAATGGGACCATCAAAAGAAGATCTACTCATGCCTAAAGCTTCTCCAAGCTGAGTAGCTGTCGCTTGCCCTCCGAGTTCATATATTTTCGTTAAATAAACCAGATCTTTTTCATAAAAAATATTTTCATCTGCTAGCAAATCAATCCAGTTATCTTTGGTGAGCTCTCTTAATAAAGGAGAATGTGTAGGTTCAGTCGATTCCTCTAATCTTTCACTCTTCAACTCATCAAGCACATCGATAATTTTGCTATGAAGGTCTTCGTAAGAAAAACCTTCCGCGTTACTCACATGAGCTACGTTTCTTTGTCCTCCTTGAGGGTGGTTGTCACCGTTATGCAAACCATATTCTATACCGTGGGGATCAATCGCCAAAAACAGTTGCGGCGCCTCCCTATGACTTGCATGTTCTGTTTGGTATACAGCCAGCCAGCAACGTGACGTTCCAAATTGATTATTCCAGCTATAGCCGTTCAATACTTTATCTTCTACAAAACTCAGATCTTTCAATTCTTCAAATTGTCGGATTGCACGATGGATTTTAGTAAGTTCTATTTGGACTTTTTGCTTTTTATCAAAATAATACAGCTGGAAGAGAATTGAGAAGTCACTCCAAGAGTTTAGAATCTTTGTTTCGTACTTTTTAATAACATCTTGCTTGATGAAATTCATATCCTCGATGGATACCGTTCCGTCTTCCAAAATCATTTCGATAATTTTATAGCGGATTAAATTCACTTTTTCATTGTTCCGGTATTGATCGCTTAGCTTCTCCAAAATCTCCGGATCCATATCGGCTATTTGTAGCAACATCAATTCTTGATCGTTTTCAAATTGACCTAGTTTAGTGGAAAGATCGAATAAGTAATCTATCGCGCTTTCTACTTTAATCTGCTCGTAAGTAGTTGCGCAGTAAAAGAAGTCCTGTACGTCGAGCGCCGTAAGAGATGGATTGTCCCGATTGAAATGCTCGAGTACAGCATTGCATACGTAACGATAAACTTCGTAATTTTTTCCTACAGCACCTAGTTTCAAGTCAATATCGTAATCCACTTTAATTGCACTGAATACTTCTTGTTTGTAGATTGGGTATTTCTTGTAGTCTTTAGCCGCTAATAAATAAGCGAAAAGTGGAGCACCTAACGATATTTCATTGCTAAATGCTTTGCCTTCTACTCTAAAGTTTTCAATTAGTTCACTAATTGGCGCTTCAGAGTTATAAAGTTCATTAAGCAAAGTAGCTACTTTTGCGGGTTTTGCTTCAGCAAACTTCACTAAATCAGCCGTATTGCTCCAGTGCACAAAACTTCCTGCGCTCGGGTTTTCTTTTTGCAGCTTTTTAACAATATCAACTATTGTTAAAGCTGTAATTTCTTGTCCTTTTAAAAACTCATTTAAACGTGAAAGGATTTCAAGCTTATAAGCCTCGTCATAAAGTTTGTTCTCTTTAAATTTTATGTACCTTCTATAAGCCATATCAATATAGGGGCTATTGAAAAGCTTCTTTCTAATTTCCGAGTACTCAGTTTGAGTTGGCATCGAACGTGCTTTCTTCAACTCCTCCTCGAAGAACACTTCCACCGCTTGTTCAAGCGCAGGTCGTAAAATCCAAATAAAACGGTTTGTGTCAAAATGCCACTCTCCCATAAAAGGAATATGCCAAGTTCGATTTTTACCATCTTCTTGTTTAGGATAAGTAACTTCAGGTAAATGCTTCATAACTCGTTTTCCTAATCGATCGACTTGTAGATTAATTGCGCCTCTGCCCTTTAATCCGATTGCATGAGCAATCAGTGTCGCATGCGGAAGGCCGTCGTATTGTATAACCGCTAAAATCATTTGTCTGTCTCTTTCTTGAAAAACCTCTTCGTTCCGAAGCATTTCCAGCCACTGATCTTTTGTGATCTCGAGTGGTGTATCATAGATTGTTTTTTCAGCCATTCATATCATCCTTTCAATTTCCTTCTCTGTTTAGTGTCATAATTTTTGTTCCCACCATAATTACTTCCATTATAACGTTTAAATATTTAGATTAATTAACGAATCAAAATATTACCAAATAAAATATTGTTATTTCCTTACATTCCCCCCTTATTACATGGTATATTTTGGACTAGAAATTAGAGAGATAGATTTTTAAAGAAATAATAGGGGGATTTTTAAATGGATATCGTTTTTGGTTTATTAATGGTTATTGCCTTATTGGCTTTAGTCGCTAGTATCGTAATGTTACTGGTCAGTTCAATATTTAAAAAGGGATGGACGACAAAGAAAGCAGGTTTAGCTACAGGAGTTTCATTCTTAATAATGGTTGGTTCTGTTATTGGCCTAGGCTTTACGATCGAAGAAGTGGAGACTACGGAAGAAGTTGAAAGTGAGGCTGCAGTGGCGGATTCAGAAAAGGAAAAGGCAGAACTTCTAGCTCAGGAAAATGCTGAAAAGCAGGCTGCCGAAGAAAAGAAAAAAGAAGAAGCACGTCTCTTAGCTGAGAAAGAGGAAAAAGAAAAAGCTGAGGAGCTTTTGAAAGAGCAAGAAGAAGAACGTATGGCTAAAGAAAAAATTGCAGAAGAGGAAGCTTTAGCAAAACAAAATAATGATTTATTCGCCGGATACGAACTCATCGAAGTTGATGGCGGGGATTTATCTGGATATCGCGAGGCAAACGTTGCCGTTAACATCGGTTTTGGCGACCGTGACTATTGGGCGTTTACGAACGAACACGGACAATTGGAACGAGTTGTAGCTGATGAAATCGTTTTGCAAGATGACGATAATGAAGCTGTATTAGCGTCAGGTCGATATTATTCAGATGAGGCCAAAGTTCCTGGTGTCGAAAGTGATGTGTTAGATGAAGGACATGTACTTGCGGATTCGCTTGGCGGGGTATCGAATGCTTATAACATTACTCCACAAGAAAGTACGCTTAACCGACATGGCGATCAAGCGTATATGGAAGATGCTATTCGCATAGCAGGTGGCGCGACCCATTTCGAAGCCATTATCACTTACCCAGATACAGAAACTCAAATTCCTTCAAGTTATCAGTACACCTACACGATAATGGGGAACGAAGTTGTGGATACTTTTGATAACATAAACCCTGATGAAGTGAACGCATCCCTCGGCTTAACAGACAGCGAGCCGACAGAGTCAAGTAGTCCAACCACAACTGAAGATGTTTCGAGTGTGGATACTAACGGCAATGGACAAGTGACGATTGCAGAAGCCAAAGCAGCCGGCTTTAGTATGCCAATCATGAGTGATCATTGGTTATATCCGCATATGCGAGATAATGATAATGACGGTATGGTGGGCGAGTAAGTCTATTAAACTGAAGCGCAGCACCCTTCTGTTTTAGACTCAGTAGTCGTTTTTCAATAGAAACGATTTTAATAACTAGGACATGTAATTGTGAAATTGGGGTGTAGGCTAATGAAAGACTTTTTTGAAGCATTGAGTTACGTAAGTAAAAGGATGTATGAAGCTACTAATATTTGAACTCTAACTTTTGGGGTGTTTTTATATGACAAAATATAGGTCTAAGAAGTTGTAAAAGAATAGAATTAAACATAAAATTGCACAAAGGCATAGAAAATCCGAAATGATAAGTCTATTTATGACTCATCCATCTCGGATTCATTTGAAAGTTATCGATTTACCTTCTTAAGTTCGTTGCCCAGTTTGGACATACAGCAAAAACTCTTTGGCCGTCATGTCATCAATCCCAAGATTCTTAAGCGTTCTTGCATTTGTCATTAAGTCACGGTCAAGGACGAGTTGTGCCAAGTCAATAATGGCTTCCATACGTGCTGTGGGCAGTTCAAGTAATTTTCCAAGAGCTACAAAAGGAACAAGCCCCATTGGGATGTCTTCTGATAAGTAGCGCGTATCTAGTGTTTTTTGACCTTTGATGTCCCGGTAAACCGGATTTCTGCGTACTGAATCGGCTAAGGTGTTTTCAAAAACATTGTATTCTACTTCGAACTGCTGACGGCATGATAGCAAATCGAGTCCTAGAGCTCGTCCGATAGCAAGCCGCTCTTCGTCCATGCTCTCAACAAAGCGTCCAATTGAGGGCGTGAAACCATCAACATAAAAATGCCATTCGCGATTGGATTCAATAGTTCCTGTATTGAATAAAGTGGTCGCAGTATGCAAAATTGGATTGGTATTATCAAAGCTCGTAATTAAAATACTATCAGCAGCTATGAATTGAGGGAATGCGACTTGCAAAGTGGTAACCACTCTTGTTGTTTCTGTGGCAGGAAGAGCTGCAAGTAAAATACGGTTTTTTAATCCGAACACTTGAGTTCTACCAGGTTCGATAATCCGACATCCATACAGCAATGTGTTTGTTTCTGCTAGCGTCACGTTTGCCGTGCATCCTTCATCTTTTAGCGTTTTTTCGAATGCTAACGAACCAAATGTAGCGGCAGGATTTAAAATAATAATTTGGCCGTCTTTCAAGTATGGTGCACAGGATTTAGCGACCATCTGATGTGCAGTAGCCGGTACTGTAACAAGTATAATGTCTGCCTCTCGTAATGCTTCTTCGATATTTGTGGTGGCACAGCTAACTTTGCCAAATCCAGTTAACGCATCTTCTAAGTAAATGCCACCTTGTTCGGCAATGGCTTCAATCGTCTCTTCGAAAATATCATAAATCGTCACATCAAACCCCATTGAACCGAGATGACCAGCTGTTGTTTGGCCACCGTTTCCTCCACCCAAAATGGTCCATTTTAAATCCTTATTCATAATGATCTACTCCAGTCAGTTGTTTTTAAATTGATCGTTCAGCTTAAAATGGACCCCAGTCGATCCCTACGCCAATTGCTAAAATAATCATGGTCCAAATCGTCCATTTTAAAACGAGTGGACCGGCAAAACGAAGCCACTTGCCGAACGGAACAGCTGCAATTCCAAGTGCTGCCATGAGAACTGGGTGTGTCGGTGTAATCATATTCCAATAACCGTCTCCAGATTGAAATGCTTGAACGGCAATTTGACGGTTAATGCCAATAACATCACTAATAGATGACATAATAGGCATAACAACGGCAGCCTGACCTGTAGATGAAGGAATAATAAAGTTGATAAATCCTTGTGAAATGTACATACCCCAAGCTGCAAAGACACTGTGTAAGCCGGCTAAAGGTGTTGAGACGGCATAAACGAATGTATCGATAATTTGTCCTTGTTCCATAACAACTAGAATGGCACGCGATAAACCAATAATCAGAGCAGCCGCGGTTAATTCTGCAGCGCCTTTCATAAATTCATCCGTAAATTTGTTGAAACTGCCATTAAAAGCAATAAGACCTACAACGATGCCCATTAATAACATCAGTGCAGAAATTTCACCGAGGTACCAACCGTACTTTAATACACCGAAAACAAGTGCAATAAGTGAAAGTCCTAAAATCCCCATGATGGCTTTATGCTGTCTCGTCATCGTTAAGTTGTCTAATACGGTGACATCTGTTTCTACTTCATGAATTTCATCTGCTAAAAGACTTGTTTTAGGATCTAATTTTACTTTCTTGGCATATCGCAATGTATGATGAATGGCAATGATCAAACCACCAACCATTAAAACAGTTCGTAAGCCAATTCCAGAGAATAGCGGTAATCCCGCGATAGCTTGTGCAATCCCGACGTTAAAAGGATTGAGAGGACCAGCAGAATAACCAGCATAAACGCCAACTACGACAATCGATACAGCAACAATTCGGTCATACCCCATGGCGATTGCTGCTGCTAGTACGATGGCGACAAAAGGCAAGGTTTCTTCCGCCATTCCAAATGTCGCACCACCAATCGCAAATGCTGTCATCGCGATTACAATAAACAAAGATTCTCTTCCTTTAAGACGGTTGATCAAACGAGCTAAAGCTGCATTAATGGCACCACTTTTAACGATGACCCCAAAGACCCCACCAACAATTAGTACAAATGCAATAATTTCGGCAGCCCCAACAATTCCGTTAAATACCGATGACAAAACGCCTCCAGGACCAACTGGTGTCGACTCTGTATAAGCAAAGCTGTCTGCAATAATTAAATCTCGACCGGTTTCCTCATCTAATGCTCGTTCGTATTGACCAGCCGGTATGATGTAAGTTAATAAGGCGACAAGCACAATCATAAACATAAGTAATGCTGTAGTTGTAGGCGCTTTCAATCTTGACTTTCGTTTTTCGTTTTTCCCCTTTTTTTGCTGTTCCATTTCATCCACCATCCCTTTAATCGTATGTGTAATAATTAAAAAACTAATTAAGTATAATATTATAACTTTATATAATAACAGAAACTAAATACTACTAGTTTCTATTGAAAGTGAGAATATCAAGTCAGATCTAACTCTACAAAGTATTTCTCTTTATCTTGTTTCATGACAAATTTTGAATACTCAACAGCTTCATTGGTAGTTGAATAAGTAATTCGCTCCCAAACAAATAGTGGCGTATTTAAACGCACACCTATCAATGACATTTCTTTTTCATTCGCTACGGCTGCGGAAAAATAGTTTTTTGAACGAGAAAGAGAAATCCCACATGTGTTTTTCAGCACATCATAAATGAAGATATCTTTATTGGGTGGTTCTTCTAACGCAGGCCAAATATTTTGCGGTATATACGTATATTCCAGCGAAACATTTTCTCCTGCATCATAACCAATTCGCTCTAAATAAACGAATTTTGTTTCCGGTGGTAAATTGAGTTTCTTTGCAATCGCTGGATAAGTTTGTTGAAACTTACTTGTAAGTAAATCATGAGAGCTGATTGTTTCTTCGTTCATACGAATAAACTCTGACTTATGAATATTTTTTTCTTGAGGCAACTTAGTTACAAAGGTTCCACGTCCACGTTGTCGTATAAGAAGACCTTTATCAACTAAATTCATAACAGCTCGTTTTACTGTGATGTTACTGACATCATAAGTATTTGCGAGTTCATTTTCAGTTGGAATTTGAAAGCCTTCATCCCAAGCTCCGGTAAGAATCTTGTCTTCTAAAATAACCTCTACTTGCGAGTAGAGAGGAGTTGTTGCTGCTTTATCAATTTTCATGCATCCCACCCTCTATTCATTGAATATAATATTATAACTATTCAGTTACTATATTCAATAAATTATATATTGTAAAGCTTTTTTTAATTTTTTATGCAAAAGTTTTTTTTATTTAGTGATTCATTTCTATGCTATCTTTTAATGAGATCGTTAATATTTTCAATAATGTGAACCCCAGTGAAGTAAACGCATCCCTCGGTTTAACAGACAGCGAACCGACAGAGTCCAGTAGTCCAACAACAACCGAAGATGTTTCGAGTGTGGATACAAACGACAATGGACAAGTGACGATTGCAGAAGCCAAAGCAGCCGGTTTTAGTATGCCAATTATGCGTGATCATTGGTTATATCCGCATATGCGAGATAATGACAATGATGGTATGGTCGGCGAGTGATTTTTTAACTTGCGAATAGCACTCTACTTTTTTGAACGCCGCTCCCAAAATGATACTCATCAGATTTCACATTTTGATGAATTTCTTCTATATTTGTCGAAGTTAATCCACCCCCACAAAGTATAGCCGGTCCCTCCGTCTCTTTTGATAATTCGACTAACTTTCGTAACTCATGCTTCCCTTTCAAACAATCCACCTGACCACCAGAAGTTAAAATCCGGTTCACCTGTTTTTTGTAGTTTGCTAATACTTTGTATGCGCTCAACTGATTGTCAATTTCATCAAACGCACGATGGAACGTGATATCGAGTTGATCGGAAACTGCGATAATTTTTTCTAATGCATTTTCATCTACCGTGTAATCCTTTGTTAAAGCTCCAAACACGATTCCACGACCACCTAAATTCAATACATTTTTGAAGTCTTCGATGATTGTGTTCACTTCTGAATCGGTATAGAAAAAGTCTCGACTGTGAGGACGGATCATCACTTGAACCGGTATCGTGACACTGTTTAAAACTTGCTTGATTTTCTCAAAATTTGGCGTTAACCCTCCTTCATTGATTGCCGAGACAAGCTCTAACCTTTCCGCTCCCAATTTTTCTGCTTCTATTGCTTCCTGTTCATTTTGCACAATAACTTCTATCATCTTTTTTCATTTCCTTTCAGATTGGGCGATTTCCGCCCGAGTCTTTTCACTCTTGCTATAGGCTTTATACATTTCTTTATTTCTTAACTCAGTTTTTTCCATAGGATAAATAAGGCATTGCTAAGGTGGTTCTCTAAGTACTCCCTCATTACTGTGTTCACTCCTAGCGACTCAAGGGGTACGGAAAAACCCAACTTATTTCCAAGGGAATTTTGGTCATTATGATGAAATAAATTCTTAGCTTTTTGTATTTCCTTCCTTTATTTTCATAATGAAGTGGTATATTTACAGTAAGAAACCTAAATAGGTCAGATGGTCAAGTAGTTTTCAAATAGGAGATGTCATAAACATGAATTTTGATTTAGGAAATGGTGTTACTCTTCATTTACCCGCTCTACACATTACGATTAGCGCCATTATCATTATTGTCCTTTTAGTTAGATGGAGCAAACAGCTCGAAACACGCCGCTTTACAATTTTCTTTTATTTTTTAATTAGTGCTTATATCTTTCCGCTTTATACACGAAGTACGGAAAATGGCGTTTTTGAATTATGGTTTCCTATCGGATTTCTTTTTATAATGGCTTATCTGTATAGCAGTAAACGGTATCATCCCGTTAAATTAAAAGCGAGTGCTTTAGGATTTTGCGTAGCGATCTATCAACTGGTTTTTCAATACTTTGGATAGGTTTGTAGAGTGCGATTGTTGAGTAAAGCTTAAGAAATTGGACAGCTATAAAATTTAAGAAGGTGGAGATCCATCGTGAAAAACAAGTTTCCAGTTATTGAAACAGATAGATTAATTTTAAGAGAGGTAGTAAAAGAAGATGCAGCGGATATGTTCCGCTATTTATCTGATAAAGATGTGATGAAACATATGGGGCTGAAAACTTTTAAGACGGAAAATGAGGCACTCGATGAAATCGGCTGGTACCAAACCATATTTACAGAGGCCACAGGAATTAGATGGGGAATCACTCTTAAAGAAGAAGGAAAAGTTATTGGCAGTTGTGGTTTTTTTAATATGCACCCCGAGCATTCCCGAACGGAGATTGGTTATGAATTGAACAAAGACTATTGGAGCAAAGGGATTGCCAGTGAAGCATTGGAAGCGGTAATTGGTTATGGGTTTCAATACTTCCAATTAGAACGAATTGAAGCATTAGTTGAGCCTGCTAACTCCGCTTCACTAAAATTGTTAGATAAAAATGGATTTACACAAGAAGGGTTATTAAGGCATTATGAGTTTACTTGTGGTAAATTCGATGATTTGTACATGTACTCTATATTAAGAAGTGACCTCATAAATAAAGGAGAATTTGAATGACAATAGCGGTATCTACCGAAAAAAGTCCAATCTATTTGAAATCTTATCTGTTATTTATTGGATTGGGATTGATCGCTGGTGTAATAACTAGATTGTCAGACTTTTTTCCGAATGATGATCTATGGAGCTTTAGTTCAATAGCCACTTTGTTTGGCTTTTGGATGCTAACAGTCACATTAGTTATCTACTTTAGTACATCAAATATAAATGCTGCTATTAATGTGTTTTTGTACTTATTGAGCATGAACTTCGCTTTTTACTTTTTAAAATATGTACTCGGTTTCTTCTTTCCTATTTTCGCAAACGGAGGAACATTTCAATGGAATCTTTTCATGCTGTACAACATCATCGCCTTAGTATGCAGTGCTATTAGTTATGTACTTTACTATTGGAACAAGGAGAGCAAATTGAGTAACTTTTTGTATGCACTACCAGTAAGCGGTTTGGCTGCGGAAACAATTGGCGTAGGGATGTACTTATATCACCATCATACTTTTTTGTTTCAATTCATTTTCGATTTTTTTAGTTTCTTATTATTAGGATTCTGGTTTTATCAAAAAACGAAAAACAAAATAATTTATTCATTAACCCTTGTTGCAATAACACCAATAGGTTATTACTTCTTTTATTACCCTTTTCTATGAGTGATTTTATTTGAAATTTGTTAAGTATTGAAAAAAGAGTAGCTAGGTGGGCTACTCTCTTATGTGTTTACTTTAGCTTTTTTGTTTTGCAGCTCATGCAAGAGAACGCGCGCACCCTCTAGACTTAATGTGAGTCCCGGCGCAAATTCTTTATTTTCCGCTAACACTTCACCTGTCACTAAACAAGCACCCGCGGCTTGGGATTTCCTTAACATAATCACGTCTTCTTCTACTAAAATCTCCACTGGATCTCCAACGTTTATCTCCATTCCTCTTCTCAGTTCTTTCGGAATGACGATGCGTCCAAGTGGGTCGGTGTTTCTTACGATTCCTGTAGTTTTCATGGTTCGACTCTCCTTTTAATACATACATGTTTTGGTCAAATTCATTTCGTGACAAGCATCAACTAGTATTTCTTGAATGCCTGATTTGCTTTTAGTATTCGTGGTATTCAAAACTTCTACCAAAAAGAACGTACGTTCCTATCATATCATTTAATCTCTACTTTTACTCATGAAATTTAGTGAAAAAACCGAAGAAATCAATACCTTTCCAAACCTCTTTCATCTGTTATGAATTTTCTACTTCCTTCTTATTTATATTTGTTTCTTTACTAAAAACAGTGAAACAAAAGCAAAGCTGACTCGTACTAAGGTTATAGGCATCAAAAAACGGTTCAATTTTTACTAAAGGTGGTAAATCTATCCCCTATTCAAAAGGAGGTTACGGTATTGCGAAAAATTTTACTGGTAATTTTATTGGCCATTTTCTTAAGCGCGTGTAACCCTGTTATGGATACCGACATTGTATTCGAGCAAGGGGAAATCATAACTAATTCGGAGAAATTTGAAGCATTTACCGAAAATCTTAAAAATGAAAAAGAAGATAACATACGTATTGTCCAAAGAACGATAGAAGGCGATCCGATTTTTGATACGTTAGATTATAATGGCGAAAATATTACGTATACGCACGATAATTCCCATGATGAATTTGCAGACTCATCTAAAGGAACACAAAGTGGGACTTGCGAAAACCTAGACAGTGAACAAAGTGAAAACGGAAGAATATATCGCCTAAGTGGCTGTTCTTCTGAAATTGGAAAGTATTTTAGCCTTGAAGTTTTAGAGTAACTTTTAATGAGCAAAGAAATATTAATAAATTTTAGAGAAAATCATAGTTAGGAGGAAAGATAAGATGTTCAAAAATCATATTACCGGATTGGGAATTATTTCGATCATATTAGCAATCATAGGATTGATTTTACTGTTTTCGAGTGCTTCTTTTGGAATTTCGTTAGGAAACTCTTGGCTGACCGGTCAAGTAGATGGTATTGCTGATACGAGCAATTACGTGATGGTGATGGAAACGTATACTAACGCCTTTCTCATTACCGGAGGGATTTTATTTGCTGCAGGTTTGGTCACAGCTATACTTACTTATTTCACTGCCTTATTTTTGGGTGTTAAAGCTCCGCCTGAACAGGAAAAGTAAAAGTGAGCTAGTGGTTATTCTAGTTCTAGGGATTTATTTAATAAACGTTTAAAAAAGAGTAGCTTCGGCTGCTCTTTTTTGGTGAAATTTCTTTATGTTATATTGATAGAAAGGAGTGGTTCCATGCCCAATTTAACGAATAACGTCATTCTTGTCACTGGAGCTAATCGAGGTCAAGGACAGGCAATTGCCGAGCACCTTACTACATTAGGCGCCACAGTCGGAGTTGGTGCTCGGAATTACGACGAAGCTAAAAGAGTCGCTGAGATGATTGGCGAACGTGCCTTCCCGGTTCAGTTAGATGTTACAAAAGAGTCGGAGTGGCAATCAGCGGTTGAAACGATGGTCAATAAATTCGGCAAACTGGATGTATTAGTGAATAATGCTGGCGCACTGACGCGCAAATCGTTTCGAGAGACAACGCTTGATGATTTCCAACAATTGATCAATGTTAATCAACTCGGTGTTTTTCTTGGCATGCAAGCAGTACTTCCGCAAATGGAAAAGCAGCGAAAAGGTTCGATTGTAAACAACATCTCGATTTCTGCTTTTTCTCCAATTGCCAAATCAGCCGCTTATGCAGCAACAAAAGCATCTGTCGTGGCCATGTCTAAAGTGGCTGCTATTGAACTCGGTTCACTCGGAATCCGAGTAAATATGGTCCATCCAGGCGGAATCGAAACGGACATGGCAACTGGAGGCGAAGCTGTTCCTGCCTTTTACGATTCTGTTCCATTAGGGCGTATTGGCCAACCCATTGAAATCGCAAAAGCAGTCGCCTTTCTCGCTTCTGACGACAGCTCTTATTGTACGGGCACGGAGATTGTTGTCGATGGTGGGATGACGCTTGGGGTTGCGGATGAGTGAGCACTTGTAAATTAAAATAGAAAGGATGACCGTTTCATGTTATGGATACTTACGCAAAATAAACAAAGCTTAATGAATGTAAGAGACGTTTCTGTAAAAGGAAAGCATATTGTAGGATTTATAGAAAGTAGCTTATTGGACCAATGGAATAAAACTATGGGCAAATACGAATCTACTGATAGAGCAATTGAAGTATTGAACGAAATTTTCACGAAAATTGAAGAAAGTAATGGCACTGCTATTACTTTTACTATGCCTCAAAAATAAGAGTTGAATTGAAGTATGTGGTTGTATAGCAAACTTTTGATTAGAGTGGCTCTAGCCACTCTTTTTTATTTTAAGAAGAAAACTTTTTTACCTAATATATATACCTAAAAGATTATTTTATAACACATTTTGACATATATATATTGCATTTACTTTTTTTATTTGGTATATTTATTTCAAATAGAACAGGGGGCGTATTATATGAGGTTTTATAAAAAAACGAAATTTGAAGATGAACGTCTTACAAATATCAAAAACAAGATTTATGCAGAAGTTTATATTTTAATTATCGTATTTCTCAGTATTTCAATTGTGTTAAAGTATTTTATTTATAACCTTGGTGCGCAAAGTATCACTACTGAATTAATCATTCTTTTCGTGAGCGGCATTTATTCTGCTTACCGATCTACGAAGCTAGGTTTGTTTTCTGCTGAAATTGAAATGCATGACCGCAAAAGTAAGTGGTCTAGACAAAAGAAAAATCTGTTCGCTAGCATCATCCTTGGCGTTGGTATCGCTCTTTTCTTCGGGATAAACAGTGCAGTTCAGTATGCAGAAGGAACGCTTCAAAGTATTCATTACTTCTTATTGACCACTCTTGTCTCGTTAATGATGTACTTACCATTTTTCCTCATTTTCTTCGTTCTCGGAAATGAAGTTCTCAAAAAAAACAGCGAAAACTCTATAAACAAAATGTTCGATGATGAGTCTGGTGATTCCGATGAAAAATATTAAACTCAAAATGGCAAGGACTGAACATGATTTGTCCCAGGCCGACCTAGCCGATAAAATCGGCGTATCTCGCCAAACAATCGGACTCATTGAATTGGGTAAATACAACCCGACCTTAACTCTTTGTCTAGCTATTTGTCATACCTTAGGCAAAACATTGGATGATTTATTTTGGCAAGAACCTGAATGAGATGCGATTTTAATAAACTCTTGACCATTTTTTCATTAATAAAAACCAGCCACGAAGTCTCTTTTGAACCGCACCCTAAATGGTAGACACTTAAAAAAAGTTACTTCTTTAGGGTGCGGTTCACTCGGAATCCGAGTAAATATGGTCCACCCAGGCGGAATCGAAACTGACATGGCCACTGGCGGCAAAGCCGTTCCTGCCTTTTACGATTCTGTCCCCTTAGGTCGTATTGGCCAACCCATTGAAATCGCAAAAGCAGTCGCCTTTCTCGCTTCTGACGACAGCTCTTATTGTACGGGCACGGAGATTGTTGTCGATGGTGGGATGACGCTTGGGGTTGCGGATGAGTGAGTGTCCCCCGACTATGAGTGGACTAAAAGCTCTCATACAATAAATGAGTTTTGAAAGATTGCGTGATCTTTTATTTCTTATGCCGCTAATCACGAATTGAATAGAGAAAAATTTTATTACTAATGACTTTCTGGTGATGCCGCTACGATATTAACTTTTTGTACTTGTATCACGACGTTTTTTTCCATATATTTGGATATACTGTCCGAATTAGTCGAAATACTGTCCGATTTGTCTTAAATACTGTCCAAATTGAACTGAATACTGTCCAAATCAACTCATTTACTAGCGAACGAAATTTTTCAGAGGTCAATCAAGTTTTCTATAAAGAGATTCCCATTCAAAACAGCCACAGATACCTCTTCTCGAGAGATTTTGTGGCTATTTTCATTCGACAACTACTCTTATACGTTCTTTCTTATTTTATAAACCCTTATAGTTGTCTTAATTAATAGAATAAAATGATAATTAAATGACATTTTAGTGAATTTATTGTATAATTCCTCTAACTATTTATAAGCACGGTATGTGATCCATGAGTAGAAATTAAAAAGCTATCAAGTCAGTTATGGAATTTTGGTTATCTGCACTTCGAAAAGGAGGAGTAACCATGAAGAAAATACTCTCTATTGATGGCGGAGGCGTGCGCGGCGTAATCCCTGCACTTGTCTTAGCAGAAATTGAAAAACGTACAGGCAAACCCATCTCCGAGCTTTTTGACTTAATTGCGGGTACCTCGACGGGCGGGCTTCTTACTTTGGGTCTTGTGAGCCCAAATAAAAATGCGACCGCCATGTATACGGCACGGGAACTGGTGCAGTTGTATGAAAATGAACGCAAAGTGATTTTTGCTAATTCGTTTGAACACCGACTCCTTTCACTTGGGGGACTCGTGGATGAGCGCTATCCTTCAACAGGAGCTGAATCTGTATTTCAGAAATATTTTGGTGAAACAAAACTTTCTGAAGCTTTGACGGACGTCATTATTACAAGCTACGAAATTGAAACCCGTACTTCTTGGTTTTTTAAAAGTAGGAAAGCCAAAATGAAAGATCAACAAAATCGAGATGCCTTTATGAAGGACATTGCGAGAGCAACTTCTGCAGCTCCAAGCTATTTCGAACCAAAGCAAATCAAAATGCACGACACATTTAGTTTTATTGATGGTGGTGTCTTTGCAAACAATCCCGCTATGTGTGCTTATGTTGAAGCTAAATGTACTTATTTAAACGAGGAAAACTTTTTAGTCGTTTCTTTAGGAACTGGAGAACAGCAAGATCCCATTTTATATAAAGATGCAAAAGATTGGGGTCTTGCCGAATGGGCCGGCCCCTTATTGAATGTTGTATTTGATGGAGTCAGTGATACGGTTGATTACCAGCTTAAAAACCTTTTACCCCATCAAGAGGGTTTTGAGCGATATTATCGTTTCCAAACAAATCTAAATACAGTGAGTGACAAACTGGATGACTCCTCAGATGAAAATTTCAAAGCATTGGTTGATTTAGCGAAAGATTTGATTGTACGGAATGACCTACAGATTACGGCTTTATGTGAGCAGTTAAAATAAATTTTGTTTACTACATGAAAATGGCGCTGCTAGTGAGCGCTTTTTCTTTTTGAATTGTTGGGGAAGTGACAAGAGCATGGCTTGAGTGAATTCAAGCCATGCTCTTTTTCGCATATTCTTTTGTTCAATTTAATGTTTTTTCATCGCTTGAAAGATTGAATGTAAAGGGATAAATTATCAAAAATATAATAACTAATACAACAGCGAACATAAGAACTTGTGGCACGCTAATGTCAAAGATCATACCAACAGTGATAATAAGAAATGCAGGTAAAAAGTTCAGTATAGCTGTTGCAGGTTTAGACTTAACTACAATGTATTGAGTAGTTCCGCAATAAGGGCAGTTAGCTTTATTAGTTAATTTAAACGTATTTGAAACTATTTTTTTCCACGGCCATTTTTGACCACAATTTTCACAAGTTGGCATGATTTCACTCCTCCTTAAATTCATTTTCTCGATTAGCTGTTTGCATATAGCGAGTAAAGTAAGCACCGGAGATTAGCAATGCCACGGTTAGCGCCATAGTGAACACACCAAGAAAGTTTAACCAATAGCCGGCTAAGTTAACGACACTGATTAGTAAAAAACAAATCGCTGGCACACTACTTTTGAGATCTGTATTGGTTGTTTCTTTCGTTTTTATGATTTTATTGATTGAAATGCCTAATGCCACGATTGCTAGTAAAGTGAATATGATTGGCCACAAAATAGCACCTCCCTTTATTTCCTATAGCTGTATTTACGAGTCGAATGAAGAGAAGTTTCGGATTTTGTAGAGGTTTTATTGCTAGAAACTCTATATGTGGTGTGAAATTCTTTTGCAATCAACGCTTTCTACTTATTTCACGTGGTTTTTTCCAGTTAATTGGATATACTGTCGAGTTTAATAGAAATACTGTCCGTTTCACAGCAAATACTGTCCAAATGAGGATGAATACTGTCCAAATCACACCATTTACTAGCGAATGAAGTTTTTGCAAGATCAATTTAAAGTCCGGACACAGTTCGCTGTAAAACCTTACCTATTTATCCACAAAAAAGCACTCCGTTTAGAACTCTAGATCAGCTCTAAACGGAGTGCTTTGTTACTCTTCTTCCAAAAAGTCATTTTCAACAAGCCAGTCGTAAGCAACTACAGAAACACTTTGCCCTTCAATGTCGACGAGATAATTTAGTTCTCTCATAATGTCACTGTTTAGGCTTTCTGCCAAACGAGCAGTAATTTCTTCAATTTCGGGATATTTTTCAAATACCTCTTGATTGATCGCGACGGCTGCTCGGTACGGTGGAAAGAATCGTTGGTCGTCTTCTAACACTACTAAGTCATAGTTTCTGATTGTAGCGTCTGTTTCAAAGGCTACTGAAACGTCAACTTGCTCGTTGTTCAATGTTCTTTGCGTCAACCCTAAGTCCATTTGACGCACTTGGCCAGAACCAAATTCAAAACCATATGTCTCTTCTACGCCTGGCAAACCGTCTGTACGATTCGCAAACTCGGCATCGGCAGCCATCGTCAACTCTCCAGGATTTTCATTAATATAGTCCGAAAGATCACTGATGGATTTGATGCCGAGCTCTTCTGACTGCTCACTTCTCATGGCAAGCGCATAGGTGTTGTTGACACCCGACATATTCATCCAGTGGATATCGTTTTTGATATCATTTTCTTTTACCTTTTCAAAAGCAGCATCGGGGTCAGCGATGGATTCTTCGCCCATATACGTAATGAGTGCCGTTCCTGTGTATTCCCACATCATGTCTACTTGGCCGTTTTCTAGCGCTGAGCGAACGACACTACTGCCGAGGTTGTTCATTTGGTTGACTTTAAAGCCTTCATCTACTAATAAGAACGCCGTCATCTCTGACAGTAAGTATTGTTCCGTATAGTTTTTGCCCCCTACCGTCACTTCTTTTCCGGTCACGCCTATTCCTGAACAGGCCGACAAGATCACCGCAGTAATCAGCAGAGGGATCAGTTTGAGTAAGTTCATAACAAATTTCGATACCTCCTATCCTTATCGCTAAGCTTTCTCAATACGCCTTGATCCTTTTGGCACGACGATATATTCGATTTTACGTAAAATATAATCAGCTAAAATCGCCAATAAAGTCACAGGGATAGCTCCGGAAATTAGGAAGCCGTTATCAAATAAGTTTATCCCGGTAAAGATCCAAACGCCAAGTCCACCTGCTCCAACCACATAAGCTAAAGCTGCTGTACCAATATTCAAGACAACAGCCGTCCGGATGCCGGCAAGAATGGAGTAAGCCGAATTAGGAAGTTCGACGCGAAATAAAATCTGATGGGGTTTCATCCCCATCCCTTTTGCCGCATCGATCATGTTCTTATCAATAGAGTCGATGCCTGCTACTGTGTTTCTGAAAATTGGCAGAATCGAATAAATAAACAGCGCAAAAACGGCAGATTTAAAACCGATACCTAAAATACTAATCATCAATGCCAGAACTGCTAGACTGGGAATCGTTTGCCCCAAATTGGCGACATTGGAAACCAGCCATTCGGCTTTTTTGAATTTGGGTCTAGTGATGAGAATGCCCGCTGGTACTGCTACCAAAATGGCGAGAATTGAAGAGACCAGTACTAAAACAATATGCTGCCTCAGCAACACCAAAAATGTTCCTGATTGAGTAAAGATGTAGTCAAAATAACTATTGGCAATCGCCCAAATGAAAAATGTGGCGACCAATGCATAAAGCGTGTATTTGACAATATTGCCTATCCATTTTTTACGGTTCACCGAATCACCCTTCCTGAGATGCGGACATTTTCCCTTTTATTTCGAAATGCAGGTATTTTTGCACAAGATCGATTGTAATCGTGCCAATATTTTCATCCTGATCGTTTTTCACAACTACTTGATCTGCTTCTTGATTCATCAGCATGGACAACGTATTGCGTAAATCTTGATGGATATTGATCGTTTTCGTATCTTGAACCGATTCGTCAACCGGACCGAGTCCAATGATTGTTTGTAAATCTTCTACCGTGTGTAAACTTAAACTTTTAATGGCACGGTCTTTGCCAAAAAATTGAGAGACAAATTCATTTTTGGGATGTGACAGCATTTTTGAAGGTGTATCAAATTGCATAATTTCTCCGTTGCGCAAAAGTACGATTTTATCGGCCATTTTGATCGCTTCGTCGATATCATGGCTAACAAAAAGAATCGTTTTTTTCACTTCACGCTGAATCTGTAGAAACTCTTCTTGTATCTTGTCTCGAATAATTGGATCAAGTGCCCCAAATGGTTCATCCATCAACATAACCGGAGGGTCAGCCGCAAGTGCACGCACTACACCGATACGCTGCTGCTGGCCACCTGATAATTCATGCGGATAACGCTTGCCGTAGTCTTTAGCATCTAATCCAATCAGCTTCATCAAATATTCAAAGCGTTCTCGCTTTTCTTTTTTGCTCCATCCTAAAAGATCTGGAACGAGCATAACGTTTTCTTCAATTGTCATATTAGGAAAAAGCCCGTTACTTTGAATGACATAACCAATTTTCCTTCTCAATTCGATGGCATCTAAATCTTTGGAGTTTTCATTATTAATAATGATTTCGCCTTCTGAAATAGATTCCAACCGGTTGACCATTCGTAACAGCGTTGTTTTTCCACAGCCGGAAGGGCCGAGCAACACGACGATTTTTCCTTCTTCAACGGTAAAATCAACATCGTTGACAGCTACGATCTCTTCTCCGTATCGTTTTGTAACATTCTTAAATGAAATCATATGCTCACCTCTCTAGAGTTAATCGGTTAACGCTTTGATGGTAAAACGTTTTTGAATCAATAATAAGATGGAATCTGCAATGATGGCGAGTATCGCAACAGCGATAGAGCCACTGATGATCAAGTAATTGTCACCTCTGCTAATTCCTTGTGTAATTAAAACCCCGAGACCGCCAGCGCCGATATACGAAGCGATGACGGCTATCCCAATATTCATAATGACGGCCGTTCGTACGCCTGCCATAATAACGGGCATGGCATTTGGAATTTCGACACGTAACAAACGCTGATGCGTTTTCATGCCCATGCCAATCGCTGCATCGCGCATTTCTGGATTGACGTTTTTGATGCCGGTATACGTATTACGGATAATTGGCAGTTGTGAATACAATACGAGCGCAACAAAAGCTGGCACAAAGCCAATTCCTTGATTGATAAGAGAAAAAATAGGAATCATTACTCCAAAAAGTGCAATGCTAGGAATTGTTAATGTAATAGAAGCAATTTGAAGAACTGTGTCTGCTAGATACTGGTTCGTGGTCAAGTAAATACCGAGCGGAATACCAATTAAGAGTGCCACGACAATTGCTAGAGAAACTAGCACAGCGTGATCAATTGTTAGCTCTAAAATACGAGGAGCGTTTACCTCAAGAAACCGGAGCCACTTTTCCATTAAAACACCTCCCTTCTATGATCAGAAATTACTAGCTGAATTAGAACTTGATTCGACAGCTGTACTTGTTAAAAAGTATTAATCTTCTTTAAAAAAATAAGACGACTTAAGAGCACGGAAAACCCGCTGTACTCATAAGCAATCTAAGCCGTACTCTTTGAATATTCATGCATAATAATTGTCTTTATTTTTCGTAAATCCTAAACCATTCGAATTTTCTATTTATTTAACGCATAAAAAGACCTGTTAAATTGTTACTGTTGGGAAATTATGTTTCTTTGATATTTTTTTAAGTATAACATACTTTTCAGGGTCATTTTTTTACCGATAGGCTTCACACGGGTGATTCACCCACTTGTCAGTCCAATAAAAAAGGCTTCCGACCTTCCCGAAAGTCCTTTTTATTGGACTCAATTATTTATCTAATCCTATCGACTTTCTATACCCTTTCAAACAGGTTTTCTTAGAAGGGCTACCCATCTTCATCAGGCGGTGCCAGTTCGGATAAATAGGTGCCGGACGCGCGGTGGATTTGACCTGGCCATGTTCTTCTTGTGTTAGTTTTATTTCATACGAGGCGATGTGATTGGTTGATACATGTTAGAATATCTCTTCGTTAAACTCCTCTAACGTCAGTGTTTCTTTCATCTTTTTTATGATTTTATTAAGTAAGATGCCTAATGCTACGATTGCTAGTAAAGTGAACTTGATTAGTTACAAAAATAGCACATCCTTTCATTTCCTATATCCGTATTTACGAGTTAAATGAAGAGAAATTCCGGATTTTGTAGTGGTTTTATTGCCACAGATTTCGTATGTGATGTGAAATTCTTTTGAAATCAATGCTTTCTACTTATTTCACATGATTTATTTCCAGTTAATTGGATATACTGTCGAGTTTAATAGAAATACTGTCCGTTTCACAGCAAATACTGTCCAAATGGGAATGAATACTGTCCAAATCACACCATTTACTAGCGAATGAAGTTTTTGCGTGGTCAATTTAAAGTTGTGAATTAGTTTCCCCCATTAAAATCTGTCATAGATTGTCTAAAATAAAACCGAATTAAAACCAGCCACAAAAAGCTCTTTAAAAGAGACTTTGTGGCTGGTTTCATTTAATTACTTTTATTCATTGGTTTTCGGAAAAAGCCCTTTATCATTTTTAACAAACGTCCATGCACTCGCAATCAGCAATAAGACAATCCCGGCTACTAAAACTGCTTGAATCGTTGTTGCCATCGTTGCATCTAATACACCGCTCGCGTACGCGCTATAGATACCAAAAAAAGCCCATGCGATCGGAAGTGGAAATGCGGCGTTTTTGTATAGGGCCAAGTAGAAAAACACAAATCCAATAGCAACAAACAAAATGACGATTGTCCAAATCGAATCAGAAAATCCAAATCCGTCCCACTGTTGCTGCACTAAAAATAGAGATGTGTTAACGATTGTCGCGATAAAGACCCATGAGCTGTAAAGCGTAAAACTAATTCCTGCCAGCGTACTTGGAAATTCCGAGCGATTGTTCGTGATTCTTTTGACGATCAAGATTAATGAGAACAGTAGCCCCAAAATCAACAGCGTTGAAATCCCGAGTAGTTCGTATGAGAACACGATAATCCACGCCATATTGAATACAGCACTGGCGATAAATAAGGGCGACACCAATCGAATAAGCTTGCTTACATGTTGATTTTTTCGTTTAATAAAGAAATAAATTAATGTCACCAGCAGCAAGGTATAAATCACGCCCCAAATTGAAAACGTGAATGGTGCTGGGGAGATGAGCGTCATGTATTTGTCTGACAGATTTTTTTGACTCATGCCATTAAAAAATCCAGACGACCCCAGATAGTTCACCCCTAAAGTTAGGAAATAAAAAACTAAATTTAAAATGGAGAACAGCTTTGTGTTCTTGAGTGTTTTTTCATCCATGCGGATTGCGCCTCCTGATTTGTAGTTTTTATTTGACGAACAAGTCTTAAAAAAAGACTGCCAGCTTTTAAATGACTCGCAGTCTTTTTGGGTACTCATTATAGTATAAGAATTCCCTAGTATCTTCTTAATTAAACCACACTTCTTTTATTTCCCTGACTTTATCAATTAGTCATCAATGCCCATCGATTGTTTATAACCTGCCAAATACGTTTTTTCAGCTGGGCTGCCCATGTCAAATGAGTTCATAGCACGGTGCCAGTTCGGATAGATTGGCACTGGTCGGGCAACAGATTCGATGCGGTCATGTTCTTCTTGTGTTAGCTGAATTTCAAAAGAAGCGATGTTTTCTTTTAGCTGCTCTTCGTTACGTGCCGCGATGACAATCGGACCGACGTTCGGCCGATCTCGAACCCATGCATAAGCAATTTGTGGCACTGAAGCATTGTGATTGGCTGCGACTTCTTCTAACGCATCGATTACTTGGTAGAGCCGCTCCTGATTTTGCACCCACGGCTCTGGCCATCCAGCACCTTGTCGTGTATTCGACGGTGCTTGTTTGTTGCGCCCGATTTTGCCGTTTAGTAGCCCTTCACCGAGTGGACTCCAGATCATCGAGCCAATGCCTAGCTCACTGCCTGCAGGAAGCAATTCATATTCCGCTTCCCGTGCTTCTGGTGTGTAGTAAATCTGCTGTGTAATAGGCGGGATACAGCCCGATTGCTCTGCGACCGTAAACGTTCGGGCCAGCGCCCAGCCGCTATAGTTTGATACGCCCCAATGGCGGATTTTTCCGGATTTGACGAGACTCGTCATGGTTTCGATCGTTTCTTCGACCGGCGTCTGCCCGTCCCACAAATGGACAAAATAGACGTCGAGATAGTTTGTGCCTAAACGCTCAAGTGAATGGTCGATTGAAGTCAAGATATTGCTTCTCGAAGCCCCTCTTGCATTAGGGTTTTCCCCGAGTGGAAAGCCTGTTTTCGATGTCAGCAATAATTCGTCACGGCGCCCTTTAATGGCTGCTCCTAATATTCGTTCTGCATCGCCTTTTGAATACAAATTAGCGGTATCAAACATATTGATGCCTGCCTCAAGTGACATGTCTACCATGCGCCGTGCTGTTTTTTCGTCGATATTGCCTGCAGCGTCAAAGCCATTTGTCCCGCTAAAAGGAACCGTTCCAAGTATGTACTTCGGAACCCGCAAACCTGAATTTCCCAAATAGATATAGTCCATGATTGCCTCCTTACGAATCTGTATTTTCTACTACTAGCTTCCCCCTCTAATGTCTCAGCAAACCAAATGGTCGTGACGATTAAATTATGACTATGATTTGTATAAAAGGATTCTCCGACAATCTCTCAATTTCCAGTAGTTTACTTTAATGCAACAACGGGAAGTTCTACATTAATACTGTTTTACATTAAAGGAGGAGAATTTGGTGGGACATTATATTGAAGTGGAAGATGGCGTAAACGTTTATGTGGAAGACATTGGATCGGGGCAACCTGTCGTCTTTATTCACGGCTGGCCTTTAAATAGCAAAGCATTTGAGTCGCAAGTAAGTGTGCTTGCGGAGCAAAACTTTCGATTTATCGGCATTGACCTGAGAGGTTACGGGAAATCAGACAAGCCGTGGTCGAGCTACGATTACGACATGGCAGCAAACGATGTCAAAGCGGTTGTCGATTATTTGAAACTTGATCATTTTGTGCTTGCCGGATTTTCAATGGGCGGGCCGATTGCCATTCGTTACTTAACGAATTTCAAGCAGCAAGGCGTCGATAAATTATTGCTATTAGCAGCAGCGGCTCCGTTGTTCACGCAACGCGATGATTTCCAACACAATCTTAAGCCCGAAGAAGTTGATGGCATTATTGACCAACTTAAAGAAGATCGTCCGGCCTTTCTTGGGCAATTCGCGGATATGTTCTTTGAACAGAAAAAATCACCGGAATTTCTGCATTGGTTCCAAACGCTTGGACTTCAAGCCGGTGCTCACTCTACCATTAAATCCGCTATTGCCTTAAGAGACGAGGACTTGCGCGATGAGTTAGCAGGCATTACTGTTCCGACTGCTATTTTCCATGGGAAAAAAGATCAAATTTGCACTTACGAATTGGCCGAAGAAATGGACAAGCAAATCCCCAACTCAGTGCTCGTTCCTTTCGAAGACAGCGGCCATGGCATTAACGCAGATGAACCAGAGCGCTTTAACAATGAGTTGTTAAACTTCTTAAAAAGTTCCGATGTGAAATAAGAACCTACACAGCACCGAACTTATTAGGCACCTGGACGACAAATCGAGGTGCCGTTTTTAATGGTTTATGGCTTTCGCAAACAGATGCTTTAAGCAACCTAAGTTCCGGGTACAATTACGAGAACACGTATAAGACTACAAAGGAAGATCAATAAAGAGGAGGAAATTTTTTTATGACAAACGATCAATTTTTCACGTTCCACAATGGCGTTAAAATCCCCAATATCGGCTTTGGTACTTGGCAAATTCCAAACGAAGAAGCTTACGACGCAGTGACAATTGCGTTAAAAAATGGCTATACGCATATTGATACGGCGTTAGCATATAAGAATGAAGAAAATGTTGGCAAAGCGATTAAAGATTTTGATATTTCCCGGGAAAACGTCTTTATTACTAGTAAACTACCAGCCCAAACAAAAGGATATGAAGCGACTCTAGCGGCTTTTGAAGAAACCATTTCAAATCTCGGGGTTGATTTCTTAGATCTTTATTTGATTCATGCGCCGTGGCCTTGGGATGACATTGGCAAAGATTGCACAGAAGGCAATATTGAATCGTGGAAAGCGATGGAGAAGCTTTATAAAGAAGGCAAAATCCGCGCAATCGGTGTTTCCAATTTTGCTGAAAGCGATATTCAAGCACTTATCGATGCTTGCGAAATTGTGCCAATGGCGAATCAAATTCCATTTTATGTCGGGCGCGATCAAAAGAGCTTGCTGCAGTTTTGTGAAAAGCATAATATTGTGGTCGAAGCTTATTCTCCGCTGGCGACTGGACAAATTTTGGACAGTGATGACCTTAAAGAAATGGCTGCTAAATATGACGTAACGCCTGCTCAATTATGCATTCGTTACTGTTTAGAAAAAAACACTTTACCCCTTCCGAAATCGACAAACGAAGATCGCATCTTAGAAAATAGCCAATTGGATTTCACTATTTCTCCAGAAGATGTTCAAACACTAGATGCGTTTGAAGATGTCCGCGCTAAGTAATTATGAAAACCGCCTAGGGGCGGTTTTTTTCAAGAGAATTTCTTTACTTTTTGCACGCCTATTTCCAGTTAATTGGATATACTGTCCGAATTAGAACAAATACTGTCCGTTTCGCATCAAATACTGTCCAAATGAGACTGAATACTGTCCAAATCACGCCATTTACTGTCGAAACAAAATTTACCGTTAATTTTTCAACTAAAATGTGATCTAAACTTTCAATCTCTCCGTTATGTCTAGTAACAGATTAAAAAATGAGGAGTGTTTTTATATGAAATGGAAAAAAATCTTACTGCCTGTACTTGGTGCGGCAATTTTAGTTCCCGGAATGGCTACTAATGTATCAGCAGATGAACATTCACCAACTGAAACGACAGGCGTGGAACTTCGCGCGACGTTGGATTCATTATTATCCGAGCATTACGCACTAGCAGTTGATTCGATGATGAAAATTTATGACGAAGATGAAGCGGCTGAAGCGGCAATTGCAGCGCTGGATGCCAACGCAGCAGACATGGAGCCAGTTATTGCTTCTGTATATGGTGAAGAAGGCGGCGCAGCGTTTGTTGAAATTTTTGATAAGCACAATACCGGCACGGATGATTATGCCGAAGCGGTAAGAAATGGCGATGACGCAATGAAAGAAGAAGCGTTAGACGAAATTCAATCTTTTGTTGACGACATGGGTGCATTTCTTGATACAGCGACAGAAGGCAATCTTCCTGAAGAAGGTGCGACTGCAGCACTTCGCGAACATGAAGATTTTGTTCAAAACACATTTGACCTTTATGTAGAAGGTGATTATGTTGCTGCTTATACTTCTTACTTAGATGGTTTTACACAAATTTTCGGAGCAGGTAGCGCAATTAGTGGCGCCATTTCAACTCAGTTCCCTGACCAGTTTTCAGACCCAAATACGCCAGCTGGTGACTTCCGTTCGACAGTGAACCGGATTGCGGCTGAGCATTTCGCTTTAGCGCAACTTAGCATGACAAAAGGCTATAATGGTTCTGACGACTTTGATTTTGCCGATTGGGCGCAAGATCAAAATACGGAAGAATTTCGTGCAGCACTTGCTACGGTTTATGGTGAAGAAGCAAGCAACGAATTTGTTGAACTATGGAACAACCAACATATTTCTGTTCAAGGTGACTTAGTGATTGCTGTAGCAGCTGATGATAAAGAAGCGGCTGAAGAAGCAACAAACACATTAACAAGCACATTTGCAACAGACCTTGGAACATTTTTAAACACTGCAACAGAAGATCGCATGCCTTTGGATGAAACCATTGCAGGTGTGACAGCTCACGAAACGTCAGTTATCGATACGTTCCAACAATATGTATCTGGTGATTACACAACTTCTTATGAAACGTACCGTTCAGGATATGCGATTATGTTTGATATCGGTAAAGGATTGAGCGGCGCAGTTGTTGATCAATTCCCTGATAAATTTGAAAACACTGCACCTGAAAAAATGCCTGCTACTGGACTTGGCGGCACTGCGAACCAATCAAACACAATGGTTCTTTGGATCACATTGAGCGCAATGATTTTATTGGCAGCTGGAACAATCACTTACCGTCAAACGAAAAACCAACAATAACCTATCAGAGAGAGCCCCAAGCTCTCTCTGTTCCCTATTAGAAAGGAGGAATGACAAATGAAGCAGCTTGTTACCATTGGGACTGCCTTAGTTTTATGTCTCGCTTTGTTTATCATATTAAAGCCTATGGCCGCTAGCCCTACTTTTGAAGAGCAAATTGAACAGGTCAAAAAAGTAGAAGAAAAAGAATCCGTTAAAAAAGAAGAAGTGACAGGCAACTACGTAGACCAGATTGCCGAGTTTCCCATTCTTCCAGAACAACGTGAAAAACTACAAATGCTACAACGCGAACGTCAAGAAAGCATCAAAGGCATGGAGCCTTTTCAAATTAAAATCCCTTCAATCGGTGTTGACGCAGCCATCGAATCGACTGGTATTTTAGACAATGGCGAAATGGGTGTACCTGAAGATGTTGACCAAGTTGGCTGGTTTGAGCCTGGTTATAAAGTAGGCGCTAAAGGTCATGCGGTTTTAGCAGGACATGTTGACAGCTTGACAGGGCCCGCTGTTTTTTATGAACTTGAAAATATAAAAATTGGTGAAACCGTTACGGTAACAGGTCCAGACGGACGCGAAATGGTCTATAAAGTGACCGACTTAACTAGTTACGAAACAGATGATGCACCGATTGAAAAAATATTCGGTAGCTCAGACAAGCGTCTCTTGAGCTTGATCACATGTACAGGCGATTACAACCGCGATATTGGTTCACACGAAGAGCGTTTAGTTGTAACAGCTGAATTGATTTCTGATTCGAGCGTTACCGACAAACAGCCTGAACCACCAGCAAACGTTTTTGCTACTGCATTCAACATTTCTTGGCATGCAGTGCGTGACGATGCGATTATCGGTTACCGCATTTACGAAGAAGACATCCAAACTGGTGAAATGACAAAAATCGAAACAGTATCATTGTTTGATCGCAAAAAAGTAAACATCCAAACTGATGACACGAAGCGTTATTTTGTTACTTCTGTTGATGTTGATTTGAATGAATCTAAAAAAGCTGAGGCAGACACGAAATAAGTTTTATAATCGAAGAAATCGTTCCAGCCGGACGCTTTCCAGGGGGCACGGCTCACGCAATTAGCCCTTGGACGCGCCAGCGCTTAGAAAAGAATCTAAAACCTGAGAAAGAAAAGTCCACCACTTTTCTTTCTCAGGTTTTTTAATATAAGCTGATTCAAATAAAGGCGGCGTCCGCCAAAATGGAAATCAGTCTGACTTCTGTGATCAACAAAAAAGCTGTCCCTAAAATCATTTCACATGATTTTAGGGACAGCTTTCTCTATTTCATCCTTAAACAGATTGATTTTCACTGCATGCTTTTTCATGACGCAGTAGCCATTCTTTTCGTGGCAATGTGCCGGCGTAGCCCGTTAGTTTGCCGTTTGCGCCGATAATGCGGTGGCATGGCACGACAATGCTCAATTTGTTTTTACTGTTGGCATTCCCTACTGCTCTGACAGCTTTTTCGCTGCCGACAGCTTTGGCAATTGCGCCGTACGATACGGTTTCCGCATATGGAACATCCGTTAACGCAGTCCATACTTTTTGCTGAAAGTCCGTTCCTGCAGACTCACAAGCAAATGTGAAATCCATACGTTGCCCTTGGAAGTATTCCTCGAGTTGCTGTTGACAGTCTTTCAACACTTGCGGGCTGTCTAGAGAGAGTGGCATCGTCACGCTACTTTTTTCACTAAACAAAATTGATCGGATGGCTTTATCTGTTCCGGTAATTTCTACGATGCCGATAGGTGATTGGAATTCAATTTGGTGCACTTGATTCATAATAATGACCTCCATAAATAGAATGTGGCATAGGCTTCCCACCCGCTCCAATTTGCCGATAGCTCGCTAATTTCTGCGATTGTTGGTTTTCGCTCCATGTTCAGCTGGGCTTTTAACGCATTGTGGAGCCCGACATCTGCAAGCGGGAAAGCAGATGCGTCGTGCAAGCATTTCATCATAACATAATTGGCCGACCATGCGCCCACGCCACGAATTTCTAACAATTTACTTTCCATGTCTGGCTCTTGTAACAATCGTTCTTTGTTTAAGTCGCCTATAGCCATAATAGATGCAATACCTAAAATGTATTCCGATTTTCGACCCGTTAACTGCAACGCTCTCAAATCAGCAAGTGGCAAAGCTGCGATTGTTTCAGGATGCGGGAAAGTCCAATACGTTTCGCCTTCGTAAACGACTGAGTCCCCGTAACTTTCGACAAATCTTTTCTTTAAGGTATACGCAAATGTTAAATTGATTTGCTGTCCCATGACAGCCCACACTAACGCTTCAAACAAATCCGGCACACCAATTACACGCAAGCCATAATATTGCTGGACCACTGGATTTAAGACGGGCTCAGCTTCCGCCATTTCGTAAAACTCTTGCAAATCGGTGGTCAAATCAAACCAGTCTTCTATATACGCAACGACTTGCTTGGTTTCATTTGGAGTAGGTGCGTTTAGCGGAAACTCGATGCGTAAAGCTCCCGGGACGGATGTTAGTTGAAACAATACCAGCTCTCCGTTTAACTTTAACAACTTTATCACTTTGCCTTCTTTAATCCGGTATAAGTTTTCTTGCGAAGATCTGCCAAGGTGAACGAGACATTCTTCATAATTAAAATCAACAGGTGTTGAAATTTCTGTATACTGCGTACTTTTTATAGATTTCATAGTAGAACCAACTCACTTTGCTTGCGGTATTCTGATGGTGAATGGTTTGTTAGCTTCCGGAATACTTTATAGAAGTTTGACGGACTTTGAAACCCTACTTCTAACGCGACTTCAAGATTTGATAAGTCAGTGCTTGTTAATAAGTATAACGCTTTATCAATGCGAATCTTCTCAAGACATGCATGCGGTGTTTCTGCGGTTTCTTGCTTGAAAATTCGTTCTAAATATGAGGGACTCATGCCGACATGATGTGCGATTTGTTGAAGGTTAATCGGTTCTTTATAATTGGCAGTTAAATAAGTCATGACGTTACGAGTGAGTTCTTCGGCAGGAGAATATTCGGTTTCTGGCTGACATCTTTTGCATGCGCGAAATCCATTTGCTTCTGCTTCTTCCATCGTCAGGCAAAATTCCACATTCACTTTTTTAGGCTTCCGAGAACGACAAGAAGGTCGGCAGTAAATTTTAGTTGTTTTCACACATGTGTAAAAAAGACCGTCATACTTGCGGTCGCAAGCCATTACTTTGTCCCACATTTCATCAAAAGACAACCAACATTTCTTTGCCATTTGCTCCCCCTCCAATCGTCCTTTTTTAAGTTATGTAACTTAACTCATGTTGACTCTATTCTATAGTGAATAGTTGGAATTTGCATCCTCAATCTTACTTTTATAGTCTAAATTCATTCGTTGTATAGACCTTACAAATACGAGCCTTAGAAAGGCTACTTCTTACTTTTCCAATAGTATACAAAAAAGTGTTGCAACCGTATAATAGAGATATGAAAGCGGTTAAGGTTTAAGATTTGAAACCGCAAATCGGACTTTGACGAGAAGGTGCAATGATGATGAATTGGGAAGAACGTAGACAGATCGTAAAGGTCGCTAACCTCTACTATTTCGACGGTCAAACTCAGGCGCAAATCGCCACTAAAATGGGAGTTTCCCGTCCTGTAATTTCAAAATTGCTGAACAAAGCTAGGGAAATGGGTATCGTGGAAATCTATATTAAAGATGAAAACGCTCATACTGTGGAATTAGAACAGCAACTTGAGAAAACCTACCAGTTGAAAGAGGCATTAGTGGTTCCTGCAGCCAATTTAAGTACAGATATGATTAAGCACGCTCTTGGTAAAGCAGCGGCTTCTTACGTCTCCAAAAATATTAAAGATATTAAATCGCTAGGTATTTCATGGGGCAGTACTTTATCTAAATTTGTACAGGAATACCCTTACGAACAGCATCGTGAGCTGCAGATCGTTCCATTAGTTGGAGGAATGGGCAGAAAATTTGTAGATATTCATTCGAATTTACTCGCTTATCAACTGGCGCAAAAAATGAACGCCAGTTGCTCATACCTATACGCGCCTGCTATGGTGGAATCCATAGAATTAAAAGAGCGTCTTGTACAATCAGAAGACATCGCTATGGTGTTAAAAGAAGGCCGCAATGTTGAAATGGCAGTAGTGGGATTAGGCAATCCGTTTACAGGTTCAACCATGACTGAAATGCAATATTTGACTCCAAAAGATTTGAAATCATTAGATTCAGCAGGCGCAGTGGGAGATATCGGGTCACGCTTTTACGATGTCGACGGCAACCAAATCAATCACCTGTTGAACAATTTGGTCATTGGGCTTGATTTAGAAGAATTCAAGAAAATTCCGGAAGTCATTGGGATTGTCGAAGGTGCACATAAAGTGGAAAGCTTGAGAGCTGCTTTAAAAGGTGGCTACTTGGATGTCCTTGTCATCGATGACGTTACGGCAGACTTACTTTTGCGCAACAATGCACAAAATTGAGCAAAACCTTTTACTAAACTAAAAAGCCAGTTGACTGAGTGTGCACAGAGCACTCAGCCAACTGGCTTTTTTAATGATGGATTCCTTTTCCAAGCCAAGAAGCTGCTGCTTCGTAAAGGCTTTCTGAAACTGTAGGATGCGCGTGAATCATCGATGCTAGTTCATCTACTGATCCTTCCAAGCGCATATAAGCAGAAGGCTCGGCAATCATCTCTGTAACATGAGGACCTACCATCGAGACACCTAAAATCTCACCATATTTCGTATCCGCAATCAATTTAGTAAAGCCTTCTGTTTCATCTAATGTCAGCGCCTTACCGTTGCCTACATGATCTACCTTGACCACTTTATAGGAAATGCCTTTTTCTTCTGCTTCTTTTTCAGTCATTCCGACACTGGCGATTTCAGGATTTGTATAGACGCAACGTGGCACCACATGATAATCGATTGTTTCTCGCTGTCCTGCTGCATTAGATGCGGCGACTAACCCTTCAGCACTTGCTACATGCGCGAGTTGCCAGTTGCCCACCAAGTCTCCCGCCGCGTAGATATTTGACTGACTAGTTGCCATATGTTCATCAACTTTTACAAAAGAACCTGCCATCTCCAATCCCAATAAATTGAATGACGATGTATTAGGGGATCTTCCAACTGACAAAAGAATGATGTCTGTGTTCAATACCTCAAGCTGTGCTGATTGATTTTCAACGTGAACGTGTTGACCATTGTCGGTTCGCTTTATCTCCACGACTTTGGTTGATGTTAAAATGGTAATGCCTTTCTTTTTCAGCGACTTTGCCAAAACCTTTGCCGCTTGGGGATCTTCGCTCGGAACAATCTGTTTGCTCATTTCAATGATTGTCACAGGTACACCGAGTGCAGAAAAAATACAAGCAAACTCCACACCGATGATGCCACCACCCACTATGACCAAAGTTTTTGGTAGTTCTGTAATATCAAAAATGGTGTCACTGGTATGAAAATGTCCTTTCTCCAGCCCTGGAATAGGCGGAACAATCGGCTTTGAACCAGTAGCCAAAATGATTTTTTCTGCTTTGACTGTTTTCTGTTCACCGTTTTCATCTACTTTAATTATTCCTTGTGTTTGCACTTCTCCATATCCATTCAAAACTTCAATTTTGCCTTGTTTCATTAAATAAGCGATTCCGTTTCTTAGCTTTTGAATCACTTCATCTTTGCGTTGCATCATTTTTGATAATGACACGGTTACTGGTCCTGTTTCAATCCCCCAGCTTTTCGCTTTTTCGATATTTTCGATGACTTCAGCATGACGCAGCAAGGTTTTGGAGGGGATACACCCGCGATTTAAGCATGTTCCACCAAGCTCTCTAGCTTCTATTAATACTACGGTCCTACCCAGTTTGGCGGCTCTAATAGCAGCTACGTATCCTGCTGGCCCACCGCCAACCACTGCCACTTCATAAGTCTTCAATAGAATCTACTCCTTACATTAATAATTCAAGTGGATTTTCGAGAATTCCTTTTAACTCAGTTAAAAATGCCGCAGCTGGTGCGCCGTCTATGACGCGATGATCGAATGATAAGCCAACGCCCATCATTGGACGTAATACAATTTGACCTTCCCAACCGACCGGCTTGTCGTGGATGCGCCCGATTCCTAAAATCGCTGATTCCGGCTGATTGATGACGGGGTTGAATGTATCGACTGCGTACATCCCAAGATTGCTGATGGTGAACGTTCCCCCCGACATTTCGTCTGGTTTTAACTTACTTTCTTTTGCAGCCTGTCCTGCCGTTTTACATGCGACAGTCAGTTCAGCGAAACCTTTCCGATCAGCATCTTTGATAACTGGCACTAACAGACCATCTTCGAGTGCAACTGCCAATCCTACGTTTATGGTATCGTGGTAAACAATTTCATTGCCTTCTAGTGAAATATTAATATTGGGATGCCGTTTTAATGCATGAGCTGTTGCTTTTAAAATGATTTCTGTGTAGCTGATTCGATAACCCGTTTGTTTTTCAACAGGAACTAGTAGTTTCTTACGCATCGCCACTACTTCTGTCATATCAATTTCACTGTTGAGAGTAACATGTGGTGCAACTGATTTACTATGGAGCATTCGGTCTGCCACAGCTTTCCGGATTCCAGTCATTTTCATACGTTTGGTAGGTAGGATTTCCGGAACATCTATTGCCGCCTTGGCACTTTCTACATCAGCCCGATATATTTTCCCTCTTGGACCACTGCCTTTAATGTCTTGTAGCTCTACTCCTTCAGCTATCGCTACTTTCTCAGCAAGTGGCGTAGCACGACTCGAAATGGTAGCAGCAGGAATTTCAAACTTTTCAACATCCACTTGTTGTATGCGACCATTTGGTCCAGACCCTCTTATCTCATTAAGACTTACTTCTTTCTCCTTGGCGATTCTTCTAGCCGCAGGCGTTGCCCGAACTTTTTCTGTTTGTTCAAAAGCTTGTTCGGACGTTTCTGCCTGTAGTTGCTCTATTGGAGTTTCTGAGGAAGTCTGCTTACCACTGACACCCGATTCTCCAGGGGGTGACTCCGGAATACCTTCTCCCACATCACCGATATAGCCAACCACATGATTAATGGGAACTTCATCGTCTTCTTCAAAATAGCGTTTGAGAAGAGTTCCTTCTTCGTAAGAATCGACTTCGATATTAATTTTGTCAGTCATGATTTCAAATAACGGTTCTCCTACTTCAACGGTTTCTCCTTCTTCTTTAAACCATTGAAGTATTGTCCCGATTTGCATGGTACTGCTCAGCTTCGGCATGAAAATTTCTTTAGCCATCTGTTTCTCCTCCCTACAAGCGGTTTAGCGTTTCTTTGGCGGCCTCAATGATATCTGACACTCCTGGAATCGTCGCTTTCTCTAGCTCCGGATTATAAGGAATTGGTACTGCTTTGCCACCGAGTCGCTTGATAGGTGCATCCAAATAGTCAAAAGCTTCACTTTCTGCTATCAGACTGGCAATTTCACCGCCAAATCCTCCACGTTTCACTGCTTCATGAACTACGACAAGTCGTCCCGTTTTTTTGACGGATTGAACGATCGTTTCAATATCGAGAGGCACAAGTGTCCTTGGATCAATTACTTCGGCATGGATTCCTTGTTTTTCAAGTTCTTCTGCGGCTTCTAATGATTTATGCACCATAATGGCTGTAGCCACGATTGTTACATCAGTACCTTGTTTTTTAATGTCTGCCTTGCCTAATGGTATTGAGTACACTTCCTCAGGAACATCTGATGTCGTCCGGTAACAAAGTTTATGTTCATAAAAGATAACAGGATTATCATCGTCCATAGCAGCTTTCAATAACCCTTTGGCATCGTATGCTGTCGACGGTTGAACCACTTTCAGACCCGGAATGTGAGCCATCCATGCCTCTAGACTTTGTGAGTGTTGTGCAGCTGCGCCAGTTCCTGAACCAGCAGGTGTACGGAGAACCATTGGAACTTTTCCTTTTCCGCCATACATATAACGAATTTTTGCTGCCTGATTAACCATATTGTCCATCGCAATTGTCATAAAATCGGAAAACTGCAATTCCAAAATCGGACGCATTCCCGTCAATGCCGCTCCAACAGCTGTACCCGAAATAGCCGCTTCTGAAATTGGGGTATTACGGATTCGCTCAGGACCAAATTCTTCAATCATGCCTCTCGTTACACCGAATGCACCTCCATAGACGCCGATATCTTCTCCTAATATAAAAACATCTTCATTCGTTCTCATCTCTTGGCTCATTGCTTCTCTTACCGCTTCTAAATAAGTCAATTCTCTCATGCGTCGATTCTCCTTTGCTCTGGCTTATGCATAAATATCTTCCATCAAATCATCCAATGTTGGTTCAGGACTATTTTTTGCAAATTCAACGGATTCTTCAATTTCTTTTTTTGCTTCTTCTTTAATTTGTTCTACTTCCTGTTGTGTTAAAATCCCTTCTTCAATTAACACTCCCGCCATTAATTTTATTGGATCTCTCAACAACCATTCTTTTTCTTCATCGCGTGTTCGGTATTTTTTGGCGTCACTCTTTGAATGTCCCTTAGAACGGTAAGTTTTTGCTTCAACAATCGATGGTCCTTCTCCATTACGCGCTCGGTCCACAGCTTCATTGACGCTATTCATGACTTCAAATACATCATTTCCATCAACAACTTTTCCAGGAATCCCGTAACTTGCTCCACGCGTTGCAATATCCGGGATATTGATCATCTCTCGTATCGGTCCTGACATGCCGTATTGATTGTTTTCGCAAATAAAGACAACTGGCAATTTCCATATTGAAGCCAAATTTATCGCCTCATGGAAGCTTCCTTCATTCGATGCCCCATCTCCAAAAAAGCATAATACAACATATCCCTCTTTTTTCATCTGGGAAGTTAGCGCAGCTCCAGTAGCAATCGCAAAGCCTCCACCTACAATTCCATTGGCTCCTAAGTTTCCTTTATCTACATCCGCAATATGCATCGAGCCACCTTTTCCTTTGCAGTAGCCTGTAGTTCGACCGAAAAGTTCGGCCATCATGCCATTAACCGTTGCACCTTTCGCAATGCAATGTCCGTGACCCCGATGCGTACTAGTGATTTTATCTTTACTTTCTAAAACGGCGATTGAACCGACAGCAGAGGCTTCTTGGCCTACACTCAAGTGAGTAGTACCATGAATCATTCCTTTCGCAAAAAACTCATCTACCTTTTCTTCAAATAAACGAATCAACCACATTTGCTTATACAAATCCTTTAACTCTGTCTCTTTTACTTGAGGTGGTAATTTTAGTTTCTGTGTCATGAATTTTCCTCCTTTTACATATGTTCATTACTGTGACATATGTAAAATATAATATTTTTTGATTATTTAGTCAAGTAAAATAAAAAGACCATTCTTCTCTTTTGGTTCTAGAGAAGTTTGGTCCTTAAGAAAAATGTTATTTAACACGGCTTTTTCTTTGTTTGTATTGTTTAACAATTTTTCGAGAAGCGCTCACATCCTGTAGCAGGCGATAAGGTTTGCTGATGGTCCGGACCGGCAGAGAAATCAGCAGATGACTCAAATCTTCCTTGTATTCCCCTGTAATCCGATTCGGCTTCGAAGAAATTCGGTCATAAATTTCTTTATAAAATTTCTTATTAACATCTACTCTTAGATGTTTTGTTTTATTGCATTGCTCACAACGAATACTCTTTATATCCTCATTGATATAAGTAATTTCATGGTTCACTTCTTCTTTGCAGTGATTGCAGTACAAACCTGCTTCCATCGTTTTAACTTCCATGTTTGAACACCTTCTCATTCAATTTATTGGTTTTATCTCCGTTAAATTGTATGAACTAAGCTTTTATTGACACCGCTTTTTTTGTTTGTGCTTTAAACGTTTCATCTTGCATACGGCGAAGACGCCAAATAGTGGAATCTTTGGTTTGTTCAATATCAGCATAGCTAATGATTTCACCTTTTTTGATATTCTGTTTTAAGCGGACGTTTTTATCAACTAAACCTAAAGGCAATGCATTTTGATCGTAGGCATCTTGAGCTGTCAGGATGTGACCATAAACCGTGAATCCTCCAATACTATCTAAATAATCGCCTGCTGTTAGATCAACTTTCGCTACAGTGACTGTTTCAGCTTGAAGTCCGTGCCAAGGTGCAATTGTGGCCTCGTTATAAATATGAGCTCTTGCTATGGAGATTGGAGTTTCCAAGCTAGTCAAATGATATGGGCGGTACAGTACATAATTCGGCCCTTCGCCCATACTCAAATACTCTAGCTCGTGATTAACTTCTTCTTTTTCAGAAGCAATAATGGCAAAAACGCCAGGCGCGATGCCATTAATGTATTCTACAATCTGCTTGTTGTTAATCTCTCCACCTTCACTTTTTAATCTAAAGATTTCAGGTAAGCCTTTTACATCACTGACAAAACCATGCATGCCCGGTTGATCTGGTAAAAAACCTGTAGCATTTGCCACAGCCGTCATCTCAACCATTGTTTTAGTCCCATCTTGGAAAGAGGCAAGCATTTTCGGACTGGCCCCTTTTCTCGCTGCTTCCTCCGCTGCAGTATCGGGGTTTGCATTTAAGTTCAATGGATTATTCTTGCCTTTACCAAGAGCTACCACTTCAAACCCAAGCGCATCCGCAAAATCGAATAACTCCATAATTGCTCCCGGTTCATCCCCTGCAGAACCGGTATAAACCACTCCGCTAGCATCGGCCATTTTCTTGAGAATAACACCTACTGTAACGTCAGCCTCTACATTCAACATGACAATATGCTTTCGATTAAGGATCGTGTCCCAAGCAATTTTCGCCCCAATATTAGGAACTCCTGTCGCATCAACTACGACATCAACCTCGGGCAAAGATGTAACTAATTGAGCATCTGTCGTTGCCACCACTTTTCCTTCCTGGACGGCTGTTGAAGCTTTCTCCATCTCATTAGTCTCAATGATTTCACCTGGCAAGACACCTGACTTCATATATGCGTTCGTGACATTATCAATTTGAATATCTGCAGTAATGACTACTCGCATACCTGCCATGCTTTCAATCTGGGAGATCATTCCTCGTCCCATTTGGCCAGCTCCCACTAAGCCAACTTTAATAAAATCTCCATTTCGCTGAAGTTCTTCGAGTTTCCTATTTATACCTAGCATGAACTAACCTCCTTTCCTATACCTTTAATATACGAATCGCGGCACCCACCTGTAGTTCAGGTAATGGCTTTTCTTCAACACACATCGTCCCTGGCAAGTCGGCTGTCGTTTCGCCATTAAAAGCGATTGTACAATGACCGATTTCCTCGAGAGTTTCATTGACTTTGCTTCCAACAAATAAAATATTGTAACGTTGCCCGTTAATTTCCAGCACATCGCCTGTTCCGACTTTTTCAAGCAACCCCGCCTGCTCATGGATCACTCCAATTGACTGCAATGATTCAGGAACCGTATCATCAAAAATAACTAGCATATTTTCTTCCATAAAAATTTCTACTTCATCACCAATTCCTGTTATTTTCACTTCATATTTTTTTGTCATCGTGTCCTCCATATGACTACCCCCTTATTTTTAGCTGTACAGACCAAAACTAAATAGATACGCAATAACAACTGCCAGTGGACCTGTAATAACGCGCGACATCAAGACCGCTGGAACTCCGACTTCGATGGTTTCCGGTTCCGCTTCTCCTAATGTCAGACCAACCGGCACGAAATCTGCTCCAACTTGTGGGTTAATCGCAAACAACGCTGGTAAAGCTAATTCCGGTGGGATATTTCCTCGACCAATTTCTACACCGATTAATACCCCGACTACTTGTGCAATGACCGCTCCTGGGCCGAGTAGTGGAGACAAAATTGGTAAAGCACAAATCACCGATAGTAACAGCAAACCACCAATACTTCCCGCTAGAGGAGAAACGAAATTAGCGATTAAATCACCGATACCTGTATAGACGATAATGCCGATTAACATACTGACAAAAGCCATGAATGGCAAAATGTTTTTCAATACTTGATCAATCGTTTCGCGTCCCGCTTGATAGAATATTCCGACTACTTTACCGGCAGTACGACCGATTTTTTCGACAATATTCATCTTTTTCGGTTTTTGATAACTAGCGGCTTTTAGTTTCGCTTCTTCTTTTATTTGTTGCGGTGTCTTTTCACGCTCTGCTGGATTTTCTACTTTTTCAACGGCTTTTTCTACAGCATCTTGATCTTCGTAAGGAGCTGCGACTTCAATGATATTTTCAATTTTCACTCCCGAAACAAAATTTTCTTCATTGATGAATTTCATCAACGGCCCTGATGGTGATGTTGCGTTGACATTAATCGTTAAAATGTTCATTTTCGGATATACGCCACATCGTGCCGTACCACCGCAATCGATAACGACACAAGCCATGGTCTCTTTATCATACGAGCCTTTAAACCCATCAACCGCTTCTGCACCTGTCAGTTTTGCAATTTCTTCAGCAATTGGATGGATACCGCCGCCTGTTACAGAAACAATATATCGTTTTTCTTCGTTTGGGCGAATAGTTAGCGGACCACCCCAACCGCCTCTTCCTTTTGACACTGTTATTGGTTTGTAATTTGATGGCGCTTGTATATTACTCATTTTCTTTGCCTCCCCTTTTTAAACAGCTTAGATAATTAGACTTCCATACCTCTTGATTTCATCATACGGACCGTAATAATCTCTGTGACGATACCTCGAATCAAAATTACAATGACGCCTACAATAAAGAAGCGAATTGCTAATGGTCCCAATGAAAAGCCTAATTGTGTAATGCCTGCAGAGATTCCTAAGTAAACAAATAATTCAGCAGGGTTGGCGTGTGGAAACAGACCTGTGATTGGGTGGACAAAAGATACTGCTGAATCATAAAATGCTGGCTTTTGCTTTTCCGGTAAAAACTTACCGAACGTGTAAGCCATTGGATTTGTTAGGAAAAAAACTGCCAATACCGGAAAAAGGGTATAGCGCAATATGATATTCTTTGTGCTTTTACGCGCTAAGTTGTTGATGCGTTCTTCACCGACCAGCCGGATAAATGCATTAACTGCAGTAATAAGAACTACAAGCAATGGAATAATCCCTGTTACTAGACCTACAAAGACATCTCCTCCTGCTTGGAACATGCCGATAAAACCTTCTGCTAATTTAACTAAAAAGTCCATTTTTCTTCCCCCTTATATTGCTAGATTTGTATTTCCATTCATTTGCGATTCAATTTTTTCAATTGCCATCTTAAGCGCTAAATCTACTGGATCCTCCCCCAATTCTATCTTTAACATATCTAGTGATTGGCCAATATATTTAGTAGAGGGTTCGAAACGACTAAACACTGTGACCCCTCGCATTAATTGGCTTTCGATTACTACCCCTGTCTCATCAGTTACAACAATTGCAACTGCGCCTATTCCAAGCTTTTGCTTTTGGATACCTAACCCTAAATATCCAGATGGCCTTTGGCTCAACTTTTTAATGGTGCCATGATAATTTCTTAATTGTGCCTTTGTCAGCCAAATTTGAAGCAGCCATGCTATTGCAAAAACAACGACGAACCATCCCCACATGTCTAAAGCCCCCCCCTTTACATTTGTTCATATGCGTGACATTTGATATTAATATTCATTATAAAAGCGCTTACACAATAAAGCAATAGATAATTAAAAGAAAATTCGAATAAATCTAACTAGGAAAATTGAGAACAAAAAACCATCCCATTATTTCGTTTACACGATTTCAGAGGGATGGTTTTTGCTTTATTTATTTTGGAACTGACCCACAAATTCAGCCAACGAATCCAAGGTTTTAATATTGTCATTACAAACCGCGGCGTCTTGGCAAATGTAGTTGCCACGTTTAATAAATTGGTCGTTCCCTGAATTTTTCATCTTGGCGATAAACAATCCTACTTCACTATGACGATTGCAGACTCTGCAAATGCCTTGTTTATGACTGCGCGTAAAACTGCCTTGAACACCAATCATTTGATCTTTTACTTCAGCTACTAAATACATTAGATTAGAGCTTTCTGTCCATGCAAGATAAGAGGTCTTTTTGAAGTTGATGTTTTCAAGCTTTGGACCTTTCAACTTTTTCGCTTTAGGAAATAAACACTTTAAATGTTGGTCGCTAACTGCTTTAAAAGGAATACGATAAGGCTGAAGTTGTTCTAAAAAAATTTCTGCCTCGCTCAATTCGTTTATTTGGACCAACGGGTGAAGAATTTTCTTTTGTTCTTCGGTAAGAGCAGGAAAGAGATTCTGGACTTTCTCATGTGCAAGATGCCGCAGTACATTTAATACTTCAGCATCGTTCGTGCTAGTTTGTGCCGTCAACAGAATTTTTGTTTGGTCTTTGATAAAGTTATATTGGTCATTCCGGATAAACGCTTTCGACTGATCAGCATTGGTATTCTGGTTATCCGTTGTTTCTTTTGCATGAATCATAAGTACCCGCTCCTTACGTTTTGATACTTGCTTGTAGACGGAAGAAAGAGGTTTACTACATAACGATTTCCTTTAATATCGAAGATTTACTTGTGGTTTTATCATACTTTATCCGTTGCTTCTTTTCCATCCATCAGATTTTTGTTATTTTTATCAGTATCGTAAATCCACATAAAAAAAGAGCCGTACAGAACAGCCCCTTTTCTATCAGATTATTGAGTCGTATACCCACCATCAACCATCAATGTGCTACCTGTAACAAATTCGTTCTCAACTAAAAAGACGATGGCATGCGCAATTTCTTCTGGCTGGCCCAGTCTACCGACAGGATGTTTGTCTACTAAGGCATCGTAAAAGTCGCCCAATGCTTCTTTGCTTACCATACCGGTTTCCACATATCCTGGCGCTACTGCATTAACGCGAATTTTGTGTTCAGCATACTGTAAAGCAAGTGACTTGGTCATTAAGTTTACAGCACCTTTTGAAGCATTATAGGCAAAAGCACCACCTTCACCAACTGACCCCAAAATTGATGAAGTATTGATGATGACACCGCCGTCTCCATGTTCTAGCATGTTTTTAATCGCATGCTTGGCACCAAAAAAGACACCATCTTGATTTACAGCAATTACTTTATGATAGTCTTCGTACGTCAATTCATGCGTAACCCCAAGTACACCAATTCCCGCATTATTGACGATAATATCAACTCTTCCAAAACGTTTAACAGTTGCTGCCACCATTTGTTCAACTGATTCTTCATTCGCAACATCAACATTGATAAAAGCCACTTCGGCTTCTCCTTGCTTGAGTTGCTGTTCTGCTTGTTGACCGCCTTCTTCGTTATAGTCCCCAATCACCACTTTTGCACCTTTATCCAGAAATGCTTTGGCTGTTGCAAAGCCAATTCCAGATGCCCCGCCTGTTACAATCGCGACTTTACCTGCTAACTCCACTCGTTCCGCCTCCTTGTATTGGAAAGATCTCACCTTCTATTAAACGCCAATAATTAGAAGATTACAATTTTTCCAATCAAAAGACTTATCTTAACTAATTTAATGAGCATTTATTAACTACAGCATATATGTTTTTACAATAACGATTTAAGTAAAATTATAGTAAACAAGGATTCTGATTTGGTATAGCATATAACAAGTTATTCCGAATTGCGTTCTAATACTATTATTCCGCCTGCACTTTAGTACACCAACGCGTTAATCCAATAAACTTTTTATTGATTTCCATCAGACTATTCATTATAGTAGTAACTTAATTTACTCAACTAAGATAGGAGCTGCAGAGATGAAAGAATTTATTGGTAAACTGTTAAATGGTGTCAGTATCGGCATTGTCGTGGCACTGATTCCGAACGCATTACTTGGTGAGATTTTGAAATTATTAATCCCTTACTTCCCGTCTCTACAGCATTTGTTTGATATTACAGTCTTCACGATGAGCTTATTGCCTGTGATGATTGGCGTCATGGTTGGTGTTTCATTTAAGTTATCTTCTATCCAAACCGCTAGTGTCGGGATTGCTTCGATGGTCGGGAGTGGCGTTGTTCAAAAAACAGCGGAAGGCGTTATGACATTGAATGGCATCGGCATTGTTCTTAACATCACCATTACAGCAGCTTTAACTGTATTGTTTGTTCAGCTTCTCGGCAATAAATTAAAAGCATATGAAATTTTGTTAATGCCAACACTCAGCATCCTGATTCCTGGAATGGTCGGCTACTTGTTGCTGCCATTTATGAGACAGTCAACTGGTTTGATCGGTTCTGTCGTTGCGCACATCACGTCGTTGCAACCTATTTTGATGGGTTCGCTCATCGCCATGATTTTCTGCATTATTATTTTACTGCCGATATCAACGGTGGGTGTAGCCACAGTGATTATGCTATCAGGTATTGGCGCTGGTGCGGCGAATCTTGGAATTGTTGCGGCCGGGATTGGGCTTGCGATTTCCAGTTACAAAGCGAACACATTGGGAACTGCCCTTGCTCATGTACTCGGGTCTCCAAAAATCCAAATGAAAAACTTCTTGATGAAACCACAAATTGCGACACCGATGCTGATCACGGCTGGCGTTCTTGGTGCTTTAGCAGGTATATTGAATATCCAAGGCACGCCTTATAGTGCCGGATTTGGCTTATCTGGTTTGGTCGGCCCGTTAAATTATATGAACCTTGCAGACGGCGGATGGAACGGTCGCAATATTGCCATTATGTTGAGTACCTTCCTCGTCATTCCAGTTCTTTTAAATATAGGCTTGCTCTACATTTTTACACGCAAATTGAAAATTATTAAAGCCATTGATTACAAACTAGATTTCGAATAAAGCACAAAAAGCCTAACCGAATTTTTTTCGGGTAGGCTTTCTGATTTTATGGTACTTATTCTTTTAACTCCACAGAGAGCCATCCCCGCACACCATTAATAAACCAAATAGCATCAAACTCTTTTAGTTCTTCTTTTAAAATGATTTTTTCTTCTATTTGCTGTTGATCTAATAGATGCTGCCTAAAAGTGCCTGCTAACAAACCACATTCTACTGGCGGCGTGAAAAATCGACCGTCTTTTTCGACTACCACATTGCCGATTGTGAATTCCGTGATTTGCTGTTTTTCATTCCATAATAAGACTGAAAAGAATTCTTTTGAATGTTCAACACTTGCCTGTTTATATACTTCACGGTGTGTAGTTTTATGAAACAAAAACGGATTTTTGCTATCTACAGGAGAAGTAGCTAAGACACATTTTACCGGTTCCTCTATCGGAGCTGTTTTTTGCGCTTGCACTTCCAGCTGCCCTTTACGATCTAATAAAAGACGCACTTTGTAAGTTCCTTGCGGATAGTGTTGTGCTAGTTTGGTCAATTCGGCTTTAACTTCTTCAGTATTTCCCGGGAAATGAAAATAACCCGAAGAATCTTCAAGACGCGCCAAATGGTAACGCAACAACGGATAGTTACCGTCTGCTAGTTTTAGCGATTCAAGTAATTTAAAGACAGGACGTTTCGCGGTAAGCACTTCTGCTTTTGTCTGCAACTCACGGTATTCTCCTTCAGCCGTTGAATCCCACGTGATGCCGCCACCTACTCCGTAATGTGCTACGCCTTTTTCTTGGTCAATCACAACGGTCCTGATGGGTACGTTAAAGACTGCTTCTTTATCAGGTGTGATAAACCCGATAGCGCCACAATAAACTTCTCGTGGTGTTTGTTCTAATGTGGCTATGTATTTCATCGTACTAATTTTGGGTGCACCGGTAATCGAGCCACATGGAAACAAAGCATGAAACCAGTCCCAAATCGTTGTGTGATCTTTTAAATCAGCGGTGACTGTTGAAGTTAATTGATGAACTGTTGGATAAGTTTCAACTGTAAAGAGAGGATCTGCTTTAACGCTTCCTTTTTTAGCTAAGCGGCTCATGTCGTTTCGCAACAAATCGACAATCATTAAGTTTTCTGCTCTTTCTTTTTCAGATGATAATAAGGTTTTTTTGTACTCTTGGTCTTCTTGTGTCGTACGTCCTCTTGGCGCTGTGCCTTTCATCGGCTTAGCAATTAACTTACCCCCTTGAACTTTAAAAAACAGCTCTGGCGATGCCGACAACAGACGAAATCGTCCTAAGTTCAAGTAGGCTCCGTAATCTGCTTGTTGGTTTCTTGCTAATTGGTGATAAAAGGTTAGATCGTCACCCGTAAATTTTGCAGACAAGCGTTCTGTGTAATTCACTTGATACGTATGACCTTCTTCAATGGCTGTTTTGATTTGGTGGATGCCGGTTTTGTATTGTTCTACCGAACTTGCCATTTCCCAATCTGACACCTGATACGTTTGGTGTTCTTGAGAAACTAACGACATTTTTTGTGGCTCTTTGAAAATCCCAAACCAAAGGAGCGGCATCTCACCTGCCGATTGAACATGCATTTCCGGTCGGAAAGCCGGAGCTGCTTCGTACGAAACATAGCCTGCTGCGTAAAATCCATCATTTACTGCTTGGTCGACTTTTTCTAGAATATTAGCTACGTTTGCTAGATCATGTGTTTGAAAAATGTTAACCGGATTGCTAAAATACAGTGGTTCAATTTCTCCAGCACCGTTTCTAAACTCATACATTAGGTGAGGGTTCGACATGTTCAGCACCTCCCTTGTTTGTTTCTTTCCACACTTTTGCTTGTTCATAACTATTTTTTAGCATTTGAAAACCTTCCACTGTTAATATGGATTCCGGATGAAATTGGATGCCTTCAACTGGCAAATTACGATGACGAACGGCCATAATCGCACCGTCTTCAGAACGAGCCGTCACCAATAAGCATTCGGGTATCGTGTTTTCGGCCACTAACGAATGATAGCGTGTAACCGATGTTGGATTGGCGATTTCTTTAAAAAGTCCTTTTCCATCATGGGTCAGCGTAGAAACTTTGCCGTGCATTGGCTGGTTTCCTTTTGTCACTGTACCACCGAAATGTTCCACAATGGCTTGATGTCCGAGACAAACCCCTAATATTGGAACACGTCCGCTTAAGTTTGTTAATACACGTTTGCTTGCCCCACTTATTGCAGGGCGACCCGGTCCCGGTGACAGGACGATTAGATCTGGATTTAAAGCTTCTAATTGTTTTTCTATCAATTCATCGTTTTGAAATATATGGACGGCTGGATCTAGTTGCTCAAAATAATGAACCAGATTATAAGTAAATGAATCTTGGTTATCGATGATGACAATCATGGTGCACACCTCTTACCTTCGCTTTTATAGAATCAATCAGGTCTTTTTATTATACGCTGTAGACCGCCTCAGATGGAAATTTATCCATTAAAAAAGCCGTTTGTGCATCGCCACAACCGGCTTTCCTGCTACTTCTTATTTACGCTATTTCTTACACTCATTTAAACCCTACATTTCATCATAAACGCTTTTGTTGCTTCAGAAGGTCTTGCTTTGCGGTTCTCCATCAATCTTTCAACACTTGTCACCATTTTATGGCCAATTCCTTCTCCTCTAAACGATGGAATGACGGTAACGTGCTGCACGGTAAAAAATTCATCGTCTTCTATATGAACGCCAATGATGCCCACATAATAATCGTTTGCTTTCCAAAAGAAAAGCTGCCAATCTGGGTGTTCATTGTATAATTCCATTGTTTTTCTCAGTTGCTTCACATTCCGCTCTTCGGGCATGAATGCCAGCAAGCCCATCGCTACTTTTTCATGCGATCGTTTGTATCTAGTTAGCATTAAACTCTCCCCCTTTCAGTCATTACTTTACTAATGCATTTTGCTCTATCACATTAAATGCAGCAGATAGTCTGGTAGCGAAATCTTCAGGTGTTTCTTCTGAAGATAAATAAATGCACACAATATTCGGGTTTATATCCACACGTTGCTGGTAGTTTATAGGCAACGAAATTGGATGCTTTTGAAGCGCGTTTGTAAAAAGAGCTACCTCTTCTGGGAGTAATAATATTTCTGCCTGATTGAGTGCAGTGCCATCTTCTTTAAGATTTATAAACGAAATATCATGATCGAGCACACAATTGAAATTTTTGTTTTGAGAAGAAATATTGATGGCTCTTGTTCTTTTGACTAAACATTCGCCACCCTGTACTTCCACTTCTGCATTCAGCAACACGCCAACTTGTTCGGCCAATCGCTCGAATCTTTCCACCCAGTTCACCCTCCTGTTTTCCATATAATTTTATATGGCGTATTAAAAGAACGTTGGACACAAAAACACCGAAAAGAATCCTTAGATTCTTTTCGGCGTTTTTTACAGCCAAAATCATTAACGGATTGTATTTTATTGCGCTTTTAATTCCTGATCGAAAAGATGATGTAAACGAAAACGCCGATTTCTCATTTAACTATCTTTTCAAAATTACTATAAGTATATAGCTTTCACAGACGATAAAAATTCACGACAAAAAGTTCCACCGGTTTCTGCAGCTGGAAATAGTAAGAATCTGCTTTCTCGTTCTTTTCTATCCTATACCCCGTTTTTAAAAATTAAACACTTTTCTTCCAAAATAAAAAACCGCCTTTCGGCGATTTCTCCTCTACTATTGAATGAGTTGTGCTAATTTCTCACAGCGCACAACATCTTTTGGTTGTGGCATCAATTCTACTTTTAAACTCGCTATTAGCTTTGTTTTGACATATAACATGTCCTTAAAACGATCGACCGCTCCGCAAAATTCTGCAAAAAAACTATCTCCCGTTCCGAAAACTGCTGTTTTCAGCTCTTTGTTGTCGAACTTTTCAATCGCTTGATACAACTCGTGCATTTCTGCTGGGATTTCTCCGCTCCCCCATGTATAAGTGCCAATTAATAGATGATTGAAGCATGACAGATTACCGAGTGGAAACTCTTCTATTCGGTAAAGCTCAGCTTGTATTCCTCGGTTTAGCATGGCCGTTTGTAGCATTTCTGCTAATTGTTTCGTGTTGCCAGTAACTGAGGCATACACGATTGCTGTTCTTGACTTATAGCTCGTCAAAGCCATTCGTTTGAGACACTTTCGTATAAGTTCTTGATTTTTGTTCGAAGAAATCAGATTTGGTGTCGTTCATCATATCGTCGCCAAACACTTGTATCCATGGCATTGGGTTGCTGCGCTCTTCGTATAAATTGTCTAGACCAAGTTGACGCAATCGTTTATTGGCTAAGTACTCTACATACTCTGCAAACTCTACCAAATCCAATCCTTCTATATCAGCTAAGATGTAATGTGCCCACTCTTTTTCAAGCTGTACCGCTTTATCAATCGTTGTATAAATGTATTGAATATTTTCGTCCGTATTCAATTCCGGATTTTCCGTCAACATGATGCGGATAAACTGCGCGATAAAATACGCATGCTGCATTTCGTCGCGTTGAATGTAGCTGATCATCGTGCTGGTTTTCAACATTTTTTGCTGACGTGCCAAATGGTAGAAAAACGCAAAGCCAGCATAAAAATAAATACCTTCTAAGTTAATGGAATTGACGCTCAGCTTAAACAAGTTTTGCGGCGTTGGATTTTGGCGAAATTCTTCGTATGCATCTAAAATTAACTCATTTCGTTTTTGAACAACCGGATCGCTTTTTGCTTGATCGAAGCGCGCGTTTTGTTCGCTCACGGAAACAAGTGAACTTAAAATATACGAATACGACTCGGTATGAACGGCTTCTTGTTGAGAAATTACCGCAAATATTGCTTTAAAGCTCGAATCGGTTACGTAATCCATTGCTTGACTCATCGTCGGCGTTTGCAAGCTATCGAGTGAGGCAAGTTGTGTATTGATACGTAAAAAGACGTCTTTTTCCACACTGCTCAAGCTATCCCATTGCTTAATATCGTCTTGCATATTGATTTCTTGCGCTTTCCAAAAGTTGGCTAATAGCGCTTGATACAAATCATACATTTGTGGATACGCAATATCGTTCCAATTCAATAACCCCGAAGACTGGCCGTTTAACACGCCAGTCGATTTATTCGGATGTTCTGGATTTAATAATTTAATCTTTTTTAACGGTTCATGTATCGTCATGATCATTCTCCTTTAGCTTTGACACGCTTCGCATTCTTCGATTTCCGCTTGCGACGTACTGCGAACATAATAAGTCGTTTTCAAGTTTTGCTTCCACGCTTCTAAATGCAGCTCTAATAATTCTTTTGCTTTAATCGTGTGCGGGACATAAAAGTTAAAGCTGATGGATTGATCAATATGGCGTTGACGTGCTGCATTTTGACGAATACTCCATTTTTGGTCAAGCATGTGACGCGAACGACGGTAGAAATCATACGTATTATGATCCAAGTCAGGTGCAGTCACTTTAAATTTGAAGTTCTTTTTCTCTTCAGCGTATTCAACGGCGTATAGCGGATCAATGCCATCTGTTGAACCACCGATTTTCGCAGTTGATGAGTTCGGCGCAACAGCCATCATCCAGCCGTTTCGAACACCGGTTGTGGCCACTTGTTGTTGCAAGTCGTTCCAACGCTCACTCGTGTAGTTGCGGCGTTCAAAATACTCGCCTGTGTGCCATTCAGAACCTGAAAACTGACTGAACGCGCCTTTTTCTTCTGCTAATTGCATAGAAGCACGTATCGTTTGATAAGCAATTTCTTCGTAAAGCTTATCGGCAAACTCAACCGCTTTTTCACTTTCCCAATGGATGCCTTCAAGCGCGAGCAAGTGGTGCCATCCAAATGTTCCTAAACCAATTGCGCGGTATTTTTTATTTGTTACTTCAGCTTGTCCTACCGAAATGGTATTTAAGTCAATAACATTATCAAGCATGCGTGTTTGAATCGGTACTAAACGCTCTAATACGTCTGCTTTGACCGCTCTCGGCAAGTTGATCGATGACAAATTACAAACCACAAAATCGCCTGGCTTGCGAATCATAACAAGATTGCCGTCTTCATCAGTATATTCTTTAACTATTGTTGTAGCTGACATATTTTGCATAATTTCTGTACACAAATTACTGCAATAAATCGATGTCAACCCGCGACCTCTTGTGTGCTTGTTCGGGTTCTGACGATTAACTTCGTCGCGATAAAACATATACGGCGTGCCGGTTTCTAGTTGCGACACCATGATGCGTGCCATGATTTCCATTGCGCGATACGTTTTGCGTGGCAATAATGGATGATCGACTGCTTCTTGGTATTTATCGCTAAAGTATTTGGTGTCTTTTTCATCGTAAAAGTCTTCTAGTCCTAACGCGTTGCCATTTGCGTCTTTCCAACCCATAACTTGTTTAACTTGATGCGGACAGAACGTGTGCCACTCCCCAATGCTGCGACCATTTTCGTCTTTTTCTTGCAGACGCTTCATAAACAAATCTGGAATTGATACGCCTGTAAAAATGTCGTGTGCTTTACGGCGCTCATCGCCATTGTTTGTTTTCAAATCCAAGAAGCCGTTCATAATGTCTTTATGGAAAACGTCTAAGTAAATCGCGACAGCGCCTTGACGCTGACCTAGTTGATCGACACTAACCGCCGTATCGTTTAGCAAGCGAATCCATGGTACAACTCCAGAAGAATTGCCTTTGAATTTTTTTATGTCTGAACCTAACGCACGTACTTTGCCGTAATAAATGCCGATGCCACCGCCGTCTTTACTAAGACGGGCGATATCCCAATTGTTTAAGTAAATACCGTCTAAAGAATCGTCTACCGTATCGATAAAGCACGATGACAATTGGCCAAAACTTTTACCAGCATTTGATAAAGTTGGTGTGGCGACTGTCATATACAAATGACTCATTGCCCAATACGCTTCTTTAACTAGTTTTAAGCGACGTTCTTTTGGTTCGTTTTGCATCAATGTCATGGCAATGACTAAAAAGCGCTCTTGCGGCAGTTCAAACAAACGTCCTTCGTAATCTTTTGCTAAATAACGATCCGCTAACAAAAATAAGCCGATGTAATTAAACAATAAATCCCGCTCTGGTTCGACTTCTTGTCCAAGTTCTGTGATTTCTTCTTGTGAATAAGAAAACAATAATTCTTTCGAATAAATTCCAACGTGCGTCAACTCTTGAATGAGCTTGTAGAAATCGCCGTATTTTTCAGAAGCTGAATACCCCCGGTGTTCGGCAGCTTTCTTGTATAAATCACTTGCATACAATTCTGCCGCTACATAGGTCCACTCGGGTTGATCCATGGTGATGTGGTTTAACGCGTACAATAACGATTGTTCGCCTTTTGCTTGTTCAGCAAGTTCGCCTGCACGCTCAAGTAGCTCACTTGTATCTAAGCCGTATACATCCGTTGCCCGTTCGAGCGCTTTTTCTACTGATGACATTTCCGCCGTCTCAATTTTCATATTCATATCAGCACAACTCCTTTGAGTATTCTTTCAATTGCATGCGTTGCTGTTTACGTTCTTGCGCGCTTTGGAATAACTTTTTCTCCGCATCCGTTTCAGGGATTACGCCTTTTACAGGGATTGGTTTACCATTACTGTCCACCGCAACCATTGTTAAAATTGCTGTTGTTGTTAAATTGGTCATGCCCGTTTCAATTTGTTGGCATTCTGCTTTCACGTAAACTTCCATCGACGTTCTTCCGGTCGAAATAACAACTCCTTCTAAAATGAAGATATCTCCAACCTTGGCAGATGATAAAAAGTTCACGGTGTCGATTGAAGCGGTGACCACCGCTTCCCCACTATGTCTCATTGCGGTAATCGCCGCGATTTCATCTATGTATGCGAGTACCGTGCCCCCAAATATCGTTCCTAAATGATTGGTATCCGGTGGCAACACCAATTTTGTTTGAATTGTTCTGGCTACACCTGCTGCTAATGCTTCTGTCATACCTTCCATTCCTCCGTCTCTACAAAACAAAAAACCCATCCTCTCAGGGAGGATGGGTTTGAAAACGCAGAATAGCACATCAAGACAGCCTAAACTAGCTGCTTGCGCATAATATCTTCGTTATCTCTCTCAACTCCCGGAGAAGATCATAAACTTGTAACGAAGACAGGTCTCCTGGCTCGTGCGTCATTCTCTGCTATCTCCTTCCCGTCCATTGGACAGTGGATTGTGATAGCTCGTCAGCACTTACAGTTGCGGGTACAGCTCCGGAATTTTACCGAATTCCCTATTAAGCCTTTTCAGGCATCTTCGTTATCGATTACTACTATATATAGTTATTTTTTATAATAAAACACTAAATATTGTACTTATAAACTATAAACCACTTTCACCAGTTTAACAAGTTGTTTTAGAATTTCAAAGTTTTTGCTGAAAAATCACATTATTTCTACCGAGTTTTTCAAGATCTTAAAATAAAAAAAGGATGCCCTTTTTGGACAATCCTCGCCATTTTATCTATGCATCGACCCATACAGAAGCTTTTTCTTTATCTGTTTTCGGTTCGTCCGCTTTTTTATTGTTTTTGCTCGTATACGGTTTGAAACTCTTTGCTTTGTTGGCGCCAGATTTCCAGCGAGTCCAGCCTTTTTTACCAGTTCCTTGACCCGTACCGCTCTTTGCTTTCGCTTTTGCTTTGCTCATTTTAATCACTCCATTACTGCTACGATGATGTACAGCTTATCACATCGCGGCCGCCAGTGAAACAGAAACCTTCTCGTTATGGGCGAGCAAGCACTTTTTCAACGTCTTTTTTGAACGATTCCGGTGTATCTTTTGGAGAAAACCGAGAAACAATATCACCATTTTGATCCACTAAGAATTTCGTGAAATTCCATTTGATGTCGCTTGTTAAAAAGCCTTTTGTATTGCTCGTTAAATAGTTGAAAAGTGGATGTGCGTCTGTACCGTTCACTTTCACTAAATCATGCATCGGGAAAGTCACTCCATATGTCATGCGGCAAGCTTCTTGTGCTTCTGCACCTGTAGCTTCTTCTTGCTTAAACTGATTCGACGGAAATCCTAATACGACCAACCCTTGTTCTTTGTATTCTTCGTATAATTTTTCGAGGCCGTCAAACTGATCGCGTAATCCACATTTCGTTGCTGTGTTCACGATTAACATGGCTTTGCCTTTATATTCACTTAACGAGTATGCTTCTCCGTTCGGTTTTGATACTTCAATATCGTAAAGATTCATCTCACTCACTCCTCATTTAATGATTCATGCGATCTTTTACAAATTCATCGTTTTGAACGCTGCGTTCAACTCTTTTAAGTTCTTCATCAATGTAATTGCATTAACGCCCATAAAATTGCAGCTCTCAACTTTTTCAAAAACGGCTTGTTCAATGGCTGACTGATCGTTTTTCGCTTTTTCCGTCAACGAAATCACAAATGCCCTTTTATCTTTTTCCGATTGTTGCTTCGACAAGTGACCATTATCAATCATCCGTTTAATGATTGGATTTAATGTACCAGTACCAAGCCCCAATCGTTCACCAATGTCTTTCGACAGTAATTGGTGCTCGTCCCACAGGACAAGAAGCACTAAGTATTGTGAAAAAGTTAAGTTGAACGGTTCTAATGCTCTAGCATACATTTTCGAAAAATTGCTAGAAGCTTTATACACTTCAAAACAGAGTTGTTGCTCGAGTTTTGTCGGGTTTTCCATCTACATCTCACCTATACTGGTTATTATAAAACGGTTATTTCTACATCTACAGATCCTGCAATAGCTTTTGAATACGGGCATGTATTATGCGCTTTTTCTACATATTCTTGTTTTAATGCTTCATCAATGCCCGTTATGTCGACCACCAGTTTGACCGCTAGTTTTACTCCACCATCTGCTTTGTCTCCGATTAACGCAACCGTTGCTGTTACTTCACTTTTCTCTATCTTCACTTTACCAGCTTCTAGCACCAATTCTAACGCACTGTTAAAGCATGCACTATAGCCAGCCGCGAAAAGTTGTTCGGGATTTGTTGCAGTTGTAGCAGATCCTCCAAGCGCCTGGGGTTTTGCAACGTCCATATAAAAAATATTGTCCGGTGAATACACCGCCCCGTCTCTACCGCCTGTATTCGTCATTGTTGTTTCAAATAGTGTTTTCATTGTATGTAGTCCTCCATTCACTTATATCGTACACGACATACATTAAACTATATCGCACCCGATGTAAAAAGAACTGCTCATACGTTTAACTAAAAGAGCTTTACGCCCATTACGGAGAATATACGCTCTTGGTTTGATCCTATTAATAAATAAACGGAATTAGTCTCGCACGTTGCTTCATCCAAAGTTCATAATCCGGACCGAACTTTTCAACCAGTAAACGCTCTTCGTAATTGATGCGCTGAAGTAAAGCCCATACCATCGCAATGCCTCCCGCGACTGTGGCAACCAGGCTGCTAAAGAACAGAGCCATACCGAGCGTGATTAAAAACAGACCCGTATAAAGCGGATGGCGCAGCTTTCGGTAAGGACCGGTACTCACAATTTCGTCCCCTTCTCGAACTGTAACGTAACGTGTGAATTGTGATTTCAAGTGCAAAATCCCCCAAAAACGCAACAACACTCCTGTAGCGAGGAAGATGATGCCCACTACTTGTCCTAAAAATGCCATCGTTTGGAACGGCTTGAGTTCTTGTAAAAAGTAAGCCAAGAAAATGGTTCCGATTAACACGCCGAAAATCGCAACAAAAGTACGTTTTTCCAACGAGTCTCCTTGGCCAACTCCGCGATTACGAAAAATCAAAAATTCACTGAGCCAAAATACGCTTATTGCTGTAAATATCCATTCCATGATCGTCATCGCATAAGCCTCAACTTCCTGTTTCCTTCTTTTTATACTATAGAAAGCTAGAAGCTATTGCTACTATTCTAAAACACAAAAGGCAGTCAAAAACTCTTGTAATAAGAATTTCTGACTGCCTCTATTTCAATCTTCCATCGAAGATATTTCAACTAACATCGCGGTAAACGCGATAAACACAACCATCAATGACAAAACCATTGTGAACATTGTCCTTCAACTCCTACCACGTTTTGAATCCTTCTGAGCCTGGCGGTGCGTTTTGAATCATATGCGTTAATGGAATCGCATAAGCAAGAGCAATAAGGGCTGCAGCGAGACCAATCCAAATCCACCAATTTTCTAACCATTTTGGTGTATTGCTCATATCGCTTTCAGCAAGTGGGAAATCCACCATGTCTTTCGTTTCCACAGCTTTTGGCGACAAAAACATGGTCATGACGACGATATAGATAAGAATCATTGCCGAAACAAATAAAATGCTACCCCCAACTGCCATCGTGACATGATTGGTTAAGATGCCATCAAACCATTCCAACGCAGCTGGATGGTCATTATAGCTAGAGTACGCAGTTCTTCTCGGTGCGCCTAGAAGCCCCAACAAATGCTGCGCTGTTGACATCAAGACCATACCAATTGACCATGTGATAATTTGGACAAGTCCTAAAACTTTCATCGACTTAGTGAATTTCCGACCCGTTAAATATGGAATAAGCCAAAATGTTATCCCCATAAACGTCATGGCTACGGGAGTTCCCACGGTAATATGGAAATGCCCAACAATCCACAACGTATTGTGAACCACTTCATTCAGCTGGAAACTCGCATTGATGATTCCACCAGCTCCACCAGGGATAAAGAATGCCATGGCGATGAAAATAGACGTAAAACGAATATCTTTCCAAGGTAATTTTGTAAACCAACCAAAAAGACCTTTGCCTCCATTTTTGCGCCCCGCAATTTCAAACGTTGCAAACATCGAGAACGCCGTCATTAATGAAGGAACGATGACCATAAACGTCAACACCACTTGAAGGAACTTCCAAAAATTCGAGATACCTGGTTCTGTCAGTTGATGGTGAAATCCAACTGGAATCGAGAACAAGATAAAGAGCACAAATGACATACGTGCAAGTGAGTCACTGAATACTTTTACGCCTAAGAGCTTGGGTACGATTAAATACCAAGCCATATAGGCCGGCAATAGCCAAAAATAAACTAATGGATGGCCAAAATACCAGAACAATGAGCGGCTTAGTTCGACATCAATAGTATCGGTCCAACCGAACGCCCAAGGAATGTATTGAAACAAGACCGTTGCTACAACACCAAGACATGCAATAATCCACATGATAATGGTTGTAATCGTCATAAACGCAAACAATGGACTTAATTGACCTTTGTTATTTTTACGCCAGACGCGGTAATGACCCACTAACGCGAAACTACTAATCCACGTTCCTATAATGACTAACGCAAGCCCAACATAGAAAAAGCCACTTGCTTGTAACGGTGCATAAAAGGTGTACATAACGGAAGCTTGTCCAGAAATGATCATGACCGTTGCCATAACTGTGCCGAGTAAGGTCACCCAAAAGCCAATCCATGAAAACAAACGAACTTTTGGACCAAAACTGCCTAGACTTTTACTCATGCCTGTAATAAAAAAGCCGAAAATAAAAAATGTCGTAAAGATAAGTGCCAGTAAAACTCCATGAGCCGTTAAGATTTGATAATAATCTAACCAAGCGGGTAATTGAAGCGCATCATTACGGATAAAAACTTGAAGCAATCCACATAACGTTCCGATTAAAAATGCAATATATGCGACGCCAATATTCCATAAAGCGAGTTTACGATCTTGTAACGCAATCATTCTTCATACACCTCTATTTCTGTATACATCATATGATGGCCTGTCCCGCAATATTCATTACAAAGAATTAAATAAGTGCCGGGTTTTTCAAAGGTATAAGATTTTGTAGTAATCCGCCCTGGAACGACCATCATGTTTACTTTCGTGTTATCAATGGTAAAACTGTGAACTACATCGGTGCTAGTAACTTTAAAGATAACTTCTTTGCCTACCGGAACTCTTAGTTCAGGTGCATTGTAGCCAAAAGCCATCGCTACTATCGTCGCTTGATACGTATCGTCATCTAGTTGCGTAACGCCTGGATTATCAAAAGGTGCAGTTTCATTTACTTTTTTCGGGTCAATAGTTTCCATTCCGCCTGCAGGAGTATGATTCTGGGAAAACGCACTCACTCCCACTACGCTTAAAAATACGATTAGCGACGCTATTCCTAATGTCAGCCAAATTTTTTCATATTTATGAAGATGCATGTTAATCGACTCCTTTCGTTTTCCGTTAACGAGCTACATACAATAAATAAACAGCGACCCACATTACCACAATGATGAGTCCTACTATAAGAACACTGACAAACGTACCTTTCAAATTAATCTCTTCTGGTTTTCTCTGACTCATTCGTTCTCACTCCTTATTCCTATCAGCTTTACTTTTAGCCTATGCTATCTCTAGGTTTCACACTGTGATATTTGTCACAGTCACTTCTTGTTTTTATTAAATAGACAAATTTAAGACAAAAAAAAGCCTGCCTCGTGGCAAGCTTTTCTACTAATCAATTTTACACAAATAAATCGGACAGTTTTCGCAATTTGTTTCGGTCTTTAAATAATTTAAGTCGTGAAGATAAATCTTCCCTTCATGCATACTTACTGTTCCGTTCTTTTTCAGATTCCCCAACATCCGATTGACGACTTCTCTAGTCATTCCACAAAAATTCGCTAATTCTTGATTGGTTAATACAACATCAATTAAGATTCCATCTTCTGTTTTCACACCATAGCTATTAGAAAGTCGAATCAGAGTAGAATACAACGCGCCTTTTTTGCCGTGAAGCAAAAGGTCTCGAAATTTCGTTTGAGTTTTTTGTTGATCGATACCCATCCACTTCATGAAAGCGATAGAAAGTCGACCATTTAACATCAACGCCTCTTCCAAATCTTTTAATGAAATTTGAAGATAAACGGTATCTTCAATTGCACGGGCAGCAAGCATATATTTAGGTGCATCTGAAAAAATCGTTACTTCGCCGACCAGCTGCCCTGGACCACTAATCTTCAACGTCAACTCCCTGCCATTCGGCGTTACTTTCTCAATCCGAAGTTTACCGGATTGAACAATATAAACACTTTTAGCAACTTCGCCTTCACGAAATAAAAAACTATCCTTTTTAATTTCTTTTACTTGGTGGCGGATAGATAGCAATTCTTCTATTCCTGTTAATGCGTCTGTATTTCCTATATTGGTTTTCAAACCGCATCTGCCTCCCTACTATCTATCGAACTGTTTCTATTGGTCTATTTTATCACAATAAATCTCTAGATTATTGTGAAGATTCACGAGATAGACACTATTTACTAAATATGGTAGCGAACTTAAGAAGGAACTTTATTGTACGACGGCGAATTCTTACATAGAGAAACAAGGAGGAATTCTAAATGACGTTAAAGTATTCTAATATTCTAGTAGCAGTCGACGGCTCGAAAGAATCAGAACTCGCTTTTAAGAAAGGTTTAGCTGCTGCCACTCGAAACAACGCCACATTACACCTTGCACATATTATCGATAACCGTTCATTTGGTTCTATTGAAGCTTACGACCGCACGATTGCAGATCGCACAAAAAAAACGTCTCAAGAATTATTAGCTAAGTATAAAGAAGAAGCACTCGCTGCTGGTGTGAAAAATGTAAATGTCATCATTGAATACGGCGTACCCAAAATTGCCATTCCAAAAGAACTCGCACCTAAACTAAATATTGATGTCATCATTTGTGGTGCTACAGGATTAAATGCTGCTGAGCGATTTGTCATGGGAAGTGTCTCTGAACGAATTGTTCGTACAGCTAAATGTGATGTACTTGTTGTTCGTAGAGAACAAGCAGATGTATTAGAAGACGAATAACCGAGAGCCTTTCCCAGTAAATTTGGGAAGGCTTTTTTTGTTTCTCTAAATCATTTCTGTTACATACATTTCTCCTAATACATCTCAAATGGTTAATAAAACCATATATGTTTACAGAAAATTCAATTATACATCATTTTTTTATTAAAAAATAGCACACAAATGTTATTTTCTGATAGTTTGTCATCTGTGCATTGAAATTGATAAGAAACTGTAATAAAAAATAGGTTTATGTGGTGTTACAATGATTCTGCTGGATTTTTCCTGACGGTCACCAAATTCGTAGGAGAAACCTTTTTAATGTAAAGAATTTTACGATAACTTATAGATAGTCACGGACACGAAAGGGGAGCAAGAGTTTTGAATAGATTATCAAAATTTTTAACAGTCGCTTTATCATCTATATTGGCTTTTACCATGGTTTTGCCTACCGCAAATGCTGATAAACTAAGCGATTTAGAAAAACAACAGCAAGAGGCTCAACAAAAGCAAAGCGAATTGAACGCTGGCATCCAACAGAAATCAAGCGAAATTTCGCAGAACCAAACCACTCTCGAGAAAATCATCGCAAAAATTAGCGAGTTAGATAACCAAATCGTTGAAACTCAAGACAAAATTGACGTTGCTCAAGCTGAAATCGATCAAACAAAAGTTGAAATCGACGAATTGAGAAAGTCTATTGAAGAATTGGAAAGAAAAATCGCAGAACGCGAAGAATTATTAAAAGAACGTGCACGTGCCATTCAATTAAGTGGTGGATCAGTAGACTATATAGATGTTCTACTAGGTGCAAATAGTTTTGTTGACTTTATTGACCGTTTTTCAGCAGTCAACATTTTAATCGAAGCAGACCGTGAAATTATGCGTGAACAAGCAGCGGACAAAAAACTTCTTGCTGAACAAAAAGCTGAAGTTGAAACTAAGCTTGCTGAACAAGAAGCTACTAAAGCAGAACTAGTTGACTTGAAAAACTCACTAGCTGCTAAGAAAAATGAACAAGCTCAACTTGAAGAAGATTTAAAAGCTGAACAAGCGCGTTTAGCAAAAGAAAAATCAACTCTTGAAATGGAACATAGTGAAACAGCAGATATTAGTGCATCTCTTGAAAAACAAATTGCTTCAGAACAAGCACGTCTTGCAGAAATTGCTCGTAAAGCTGAAGCAGCACGTTTAGCGAAAGAAGCAGCAGCACGTAAAGCAGCGGCGGCGGCAGCAGCGAAAGAAGCAGCAGCTTCTAAAGCAACTGCATCTACTTCTAAAGCACCTGTACAAGCGGTAGCATCATCTGCTCCATCTACAGGCGGTTCAACATTCATCCTTCCTGCATCTGGACGCTTTACATCAGGATTCGGCGGCCGTGACATTGGCGTAGGCGCAGAATCTCACTTGGGTATGGATATTGCAAACGTACCTGGTACACGTGTTTCTGCTGCAGCTAGCGGTATGGTTTCATACGCTGGTAACATGGGCGGATACGGAAATGTTGTTATTCTTACACACTCTATTAATGGACGTACACACGCTACGGTTTATGCTCATATGAGTTCAATCAATGTATCAGTAGGACAATCTGTATCACAAGGCCAACAAGTTGGCGGTATGGGTAACACAGGCCGTTCAACAGGCACACACCTTCACTTTGAAATTCACGTAGGACCTTGGAATGGCTCACGTTCAAACGCAGTCAACCCTTCTCCTTACGTACGATAATAGACGAAAACCCGACTTCTCAATTGAGAAGTCGGGTTTTTTTTATTTTCTTCAAGTTGTCCAAGTTAAATTTGTCAGCTAAGTTGATCTCCTAGAGTCATTACTTCGTTGTGATATATGTGTATATCACAAAAAAGATCAACAACTCACTCAATAAAACAATTTCTTCAACAGGAATTAACAAGTTAAAGATTAAAAACACAGCTAAAATAGAAATAAAGAACAGTAAATGCCATACTTGCAAGCGATGTTCCGGCATACGGTATTTATGGAAAACAACTGTTGTCGAAAGAAAATAAACAAAGGCCGTTCCAAAGGTCAACAGTAACAAGAAGCTCGGATCTACTTTATACAAATAACTCATTCGAATGACGGCAGCAAACAAGCTCATGGACATCAAAATAAACAAATGACCGTAAATAATGATTTGACCTGAAGTACGAGCTTCTTTATCAATTTTCTTTTCAAGATTATCGAAATATTGCCACCACATGGCAATGATCAGTAGGAACGCTAGGAAAATGATTGATACTTCGCTCCATAAAAATCCTTCTGTTTCAAATATGGCGACGAGGCTAACAATGGACTCTCCAAATAAGATAATCGTCAATAATCCGAATCGTTCTAATAAATGCGGCGTGTTTACCGGCACTTTTTTTAGGTGTTTTCTATTTAAGATGGGAATTAAAATATCTATAAAAATACCTAAATACAAGAAGAAATACCGAATCCATGAATCGAAGAATAAAGATAAAAGCGAGATTGTTATTCCGATTAGAAATCCGAATCCTAACCTTTTAGCTACTTGGTACTCTTCTCTGCGAACTTCACGCATGGTGTACAAATATTGAAGAGATGTGACTAAACGAACACCAATGTAGCCGATTAAAAATGGCAAGTAATAGCTATCGAAGTCAGGTGACAGACTGGCTGTCAGCACAACCATAAAAAACATTTGTAAAATCATAAACAACCGATGAGACAACCGGTCTTCCCCGAAACGATTCGTGTAAAGTGTGTGACCTACCCAAGACCACCAGATTGGGATGAAGATCAACACAAACTTAAACAAATATTCTATTGGAATTACCCCTTCTTCTAAGTGGAGCAATACATGTGTTGCTTTCGCTATAGCGGCAACAAAAATCAAATCGAAAAATAGTTCCAGCCACAATACTCGTTTATGGGTCATTGGTTTTCACTCCTTACGCGTGTAAATTTGTTACAAAATTCTTTACTTTTCTTAAAATTATATCGATTTTAATAAGCGAAAAGAAAGGCTAAACGAAGTAGTTTTCGTTTAGCCTTTAGTTATTCTTCAAACCGTCGTTCTCACTCAACTGAACGAACTTCAAATGGGATAAGAGATTCTTCTACTTTTTCACGATGCTGCTCGTATTGTGCAGGCAACATTAAATTTTCACCCATAGTTTCAAGTGATTCATCGTGTGCAAATCCTGGTGGGTCTGTTGCGATTTCAAACAAAATTTCTCCGTGTTCTCTAAAGTAAATAGCATTGAAATAATTGCGGTCTTTTACTTCTGTTACCCCGTAACCTTGGTTGCGAACAAACTCTTGCCATTCTACTTGATCTTGGTCGTCATTTGCACGCCAAGCAATGTGATGCACAGTCCCAACACCCATTTCTCCACGACCAAGAGGTGTCGTTTTCAGGTCGATGATATTGCCAAGTTCACTAGAAGAACGGAAACGTGTAAAGTCGCCTTCTTCTCCAACTTTTTCAAGTCCCATTACTTCTTCAAGCGTTTTTGCCGTTTGCTCTGGACGTGCCGAAAGTAAAGTGGCTCCCGCAAAGCCTTTAATCGCTACTTCGGGAGTAACATCTCCAAACGCAAAATCATTTTGTTTTCCAGCTTGTCGTTCTACCAACTCTAATTGTAGGCCGTGAGGATCTTCAAACGTTACATACGTTTCGTTAAAACGTTGTTCTTTTGCAAAGTTGATGTTGAGTTTTCCTAACCGATTTCCCCAGAATGACAATGCGCCAGTTGGCACAACAAATGAAATTACGCCAACTTGTCCTGCTCCAATTTTCCCTTGAAATGCATTTGCCCACGGGAAGAACGTAATAATCGTTCCTGGTTCGCCGCCTTGGTTTCCAAAATACAAGTGGTATGTTCCTGGGTCATCGAAGTTTACCGTTTTTTTAACCAATCGCAAACCGAGTACTCCTGCATAAAAATCGACGTTTTCTTGCGGATGACCTACGATTGCTGTTATATGGTGAATTCCAGTAGTTTTTTTCATGTTGTTTCCTCCTCTGTTACGTGAGATTCTTATTAAAATCTATCGTTATACCATTGTCTTGCAGCTTCTACTTCACTTCCGGTTAATTGGTGGCCATTGTTCTCCCAATGGACTTCTACAGAAGCTTTTGCAGATTGGAGCATCTCGTGAAGTTCTTCTGCTTCTTTTACCGGTGAAATTGGATCATTCGTTCCGGCTGCGATAAAGACTTCTCTTCCTGAAAGATCTGGCAGTTCAATATTACGTAATGGCACCATTGGATGATGTAAAATAGCGCCCATTAACGCGTCTTTAAAGTGATACAACAAACTCGCGGCAATGTTTGCACCATTTGAATAGCCAATAGCGACGATGTTATTGCGGTTAAATTCATATTTCGCTGCTGCTTCATTTAAAAATTCGTTGAGTTCATTTGTGCGGAATACTAAGTCCTCTTCATCAAATACACCTTCACTTAAGCGTCTGAAGAATCGAGGCATGCCTTGTTCTGAAACATTCCCTCGTACACTAAGGATAGATGCTTCTGCGTCGATCATCGGTGCAAGTGTCATTAGTGAATTTTCATTTCCGCCTGTTCCGTGCAATAGCAATAATACTGGTTTTTCTGAGTTTGTTCCTTTTCTAAAAATATGTTCCATTTTCATTTATTATTCCTCTTTTCTTTTTGTTATTTTGGTCTGTCGATTGAAAAAATCTCGCCTATATGCGCATAATTTGTACCTGCTAAGCGGCTAACTGCACCTAATCCTCTAGGGTCAATACGGCCACTTTCGTATATTTTTTCATCTATGTGGAACTGGATTACTTCTCCGATAAACAAATCACTACCGGGTCCCTCTCCACCTAAAGGAATGGCTTGTACTAAACGACATTCCATACGGACTTTCGCTTCTTTTACACCAGGTACTGAAATTTCTGTACTTGAAACGAGCGTTAAATCGGCTTTTTCCACTTCACTTTCTGACGGTGGCAAAGACGCTGCTGTTTCATTGATTTTCGCAACATTTTCACCATCTACAATATGCACAACAAATTCGCCTGAATCGTAAATGTTTCGTGCCGTATCTTTCAATTTTCCAGCCGGCCTTTGTATCGCTACGGATACCATTGGTGGATTTGAAGAGACGATGTTGAAATAACTAAATGGTGCTCCGTTCACAACACCTGATTCTGACTGAGTAGTGATAAACGCAATTGGTCGCGGAATAATCGATCCAATTAATAATTTGTAATTGTCTCGCTCGCTATTTTCTTTCGGGTTGATCGAAATCATGGTGAATTCCTCCTTATATTTAAGATTGCTAATATCTCGAATTCGAGATATTAGTGTAAAAAAATTTTTTACACTAATTAATATTTTAACACCCTCAATAAGTATTTTTTTTAATTGATAGAGCAAGGATTTTGAACAACTCACTTTTATTTTAAGTAAAGATGGGTTACTCTATTCAATTATTTCACACAAATAAAAATACCTTTAATTAATTTATCTTTAATGTGAGATAATAATATCATGGAAAGTTTAATGCGTCAATTTCTTTATTAAAAATCAATGGTAGCCAAATAAATTTGGCTACCTCAAATGAGAGTAATATCCCTTTTGCATGTAGCTAACCTTATTCAGTTGCTAAAACATCTTCAAATTCCGGACGATTTGAAAGTTCTTTTTTGGCAAATGGACAACTTGCCGTAATTACTATGTCTTCTTGTCTCGCGTAGTTTACCACTTTCTCTACAAGCATTTCACCTACCCCTTGTCCTCGTAAATTCTCGCTCACATACGTGTGATCGATGTTTATTAACTTAGAGTCAGTTGGTTCAAGGTGAAGCTCTGCGTCCGGGTTCCCTGAGTCATTCCCAATATAAAATTTGTTTTCTCCAGTTTTAATCTCCATCTTCTATTTCCTCCTCTAATCCATTTTCAGCGGTATAAAGTAATGAGAACAGCCTTCCCACGCTAATTCCGTTTGTAAGACATCAAAAGTCGTGTGGAAAAACGCTTGAACTGTTTCACTTGGGTTGTCTGATTTCATCACGCTTTCTAGATCTAAAAAATATTCGCTCAAACTTGCTTCGTAATATGCTTCAGCCGGCTTAACGCTCGGATAATTTAAATCTTTGTTGATAAATGGATAGGGCAATACAAAGAAAGAAGGTGTATCGGTTTTCTCGTCGCCTAGCCAACATCCATACTCGATCATATGCTCGTCAAATGCAGCTTTTTCAATCACTTTATCTTCCGGAAACTCTTCCATAATTCCGTTTACAATCAGTGCCGAAACATCAAACGTTCCCCAAAAAAGAGCCGGTTTTATTTTTCGGCATCGCAAAGGGGCCAAAAATTTCATCTGCTCATTTAGTACGAACTGGAAAAGCGTTAATCCCCTCACCGCATCTTGCTGATGGAAAGTTAACGGCGTCTCGTCTTCATTTAATAGCTTTTTGTATGCCATTTCCTGTGGTTTTGGATTTATCGTTACCTCGACCCCTCGTGAATGCAAACTGTGAAATATTTCATCAAAATAAGCTTTAATCGATTTTGACGTTTCAATCGGGATGTCTTCCGTTGTTCCATTGACATTTATCGAAATTAAACTATTTCTAACATCTACATCAAGTTGCAAAAGGTCATCCTCAGCAAATAACAAACCTGTTGTAAAGCCATTTGGAGTTAACGGAAGTGTTATATGCGCCCATTGAGGTTCTTTATGAGCCGTGACTAATTTTATCTTCCCTAAAATTTGAGAGATTAAATGTAGCGTGAATTTGGTATCTGCCCATTCGGAATGCTTAATAATACTCACTTTCATATTGTCTCCTCCCTCCTATATTTTGGTCCTTATTAAATTCACATACCCGCGAGAATTTTTTTCTAACATAGAGTAGAGAACTTAACGACAAAACACCCCCAAAGTTAGTTTTTATTGCTAACTTTGGAGGTGTGCTATCTTTTCAGTACTTATTCTTTTCCACCATACAATTGTTTGAGCTCTTCTTCTTTCATCGTGAAGCGATGTTCTTCTGTAGGAAATACACCTGATTTTACTTCATTAACATACTGAATCAAGCCTTTTTTCATGCTCTCACCCGTTTCAGCATACGAGCGAACAAATTTTGGTAAATGATGCGAACCGTATTTCAGCGTGTCGTGGTAAACAAGTACTTGGCCATCTGTTTCACTGCCTGCGCCAATGCCAATGACAGGTATTGTGAGGGCTGCCGTTACTTTCTCCGCTAATTGGTAAGGAATGCATTCAAGAACCAACATGCATGCGCCTGCCGCTTCACAAGCGAGGGCATCGTCGATCAGCTTTTGTGCGGCATCTGCGGTTTTGCCTTGCACTTTATAGCCACCGAGTACCCCTGCTGATTGAGGAAGCAAACCTAAATGCGCCACAACTGGAATGCCAGTGCGGGTCAATAATTTCATGGCGTCTACCACTTCATCTGCCCCTTCTACTTTTAGCGCTTCTGCTCCAGTTTCTTGGAACATACGAACCGCGTTGTCCAATATCCGCTCAGCACTTCCATGAAACGAGGCAAATGGCATATCCACAACTAAAAACGTGTCAGGAGCTCCGCGGCGAGCGGCTTTGCCGTGATGAATCATATCATCCACGGTTACTTTTACAGTAGAGTCGTATCCAAGAACGACCATTCCTAAAGAATCGCCGACTAAAATGACATCCACTCCGGATTCTTCTGCAAGCTTGGCTGATGGATAATCATAAGCCGTGAGCATGGCGATTTTTTCGTTTTGTGTTTTCATTTTGATCAGTGAAGCGGTATTCTTCATTTTTCTCTCTCCTTTTGGGAGGGAAACCAAAAATAAAGCCCATCTTTCCAATTTTGGACAGACGGGCAGGAAGTTTATTGTAGGTTTTCTCCGTCCCTGTCGATTTAAGATCAAGGCAGAACTATTCGATTGTAGAACGATTTTTTCGGGTGCAGTTCAGCAAGGATACTGCCCTTAATTTCACTATAGCAGATGTTAGTTAGGGGAACATGAATACTAGCTTATGTACTCAGTTTTGAGAATACTGTAGAGCAGAGAATCGCGCCACCCTTTTTTCATTCGTAAGTTTTGGCGAAGCAGTCCTTCTTTTACCATTCCTGATTTTGCTAGAACTTTTTGCGATCCAATGTTTTGAAGATCACAACTAGCCGAAATTCTGTTAAGCTCTTTGTTTCTAAACCCAAATTCGAGTAATAATAATGTTACTTCTGTCGCAATTCCCCTTCTCCAAAAATCCGGATGAAGAATATAACCGATTTCACCTGATTGATTCATGTTATCTATTGCAGAAAGCTCTCCCGCTCCAATCACTTCGTTTGTTTCTTTCCATACCACTGCAAAAGTAAAACTCGTACGAGGTTTTGCTAACTGTTGGTCTAGCACCTCGACTATATATTGTTGCGTTTCTTCTTCTGTATTAGGTCCCCACGGCTGGTATTGTGAAACGATCCCCTGTGAGGCATAGGCATGTACAGCTTTCCAATCCTCTTTAATAAACTCTCGCAAAAAGAATTGGTTTGTTTCAAACATTTTTTGTCCCTCCTCCGATGCAACATTTATCATTTCATTACTGATTTTACTTTTTTCTGAATCATGACAAGCTATGCTTCCATATCAACTGATGGATAATTAGAATCAATGTATTCGTTCCAGAATTCCATATGTTTTTGATCCACGCCATGACTTGAATTTTCTAATTCTACGCCACCTTCCCCTTGTATTGAATAGCAATAAAGATAGGGTTTTCTTTAGAAATCGTTTCTACAAACATTTATTCCTCCTCAAGCGTGAGTAATACATTATCCATGTGCTCAAATAAAAATTTCACCCATTGCTCAACTACTACTCTTTACCCTTTTTCAACTTAAACCTTGAAAGCTCTGCAGTAATTTTCATTTATTCGGCACCCTTTGCTGCTTTTTTGAAATAACCTAATGTCGCTCTAGAATTTAAGATTTGAGTGACTCCTGTTGATTGATATCCTATTTTTTCATAGAACCGACAATTTGCTTCTTCCTCCAAAATGGTGGCTAACTCCCAAACTTTTGCTTCCACATGTTGCTCTTCAGCTAGTTTCATTGCTGCTCTAGCAATCCCTAGCCCTTGGAACCGTGGATCTACGAATATGGGACTGATCCAGAAACGGTCTTCTCCTCCGTACTTGACGCGTATTGCGCCTACCATTTTCTTTTCTTGTACGATTTTGTAGAAAAATGAGTCCGACATTGTTATTCGAGTGAGAACTTGTTCAAGTGTTTCGTTTGCAGGATTTGTATTCATGTCCTGATACTTCATTAATAGAGGCATGAAAGACTTTTTTTGCATCGCTAAAATAGACGTGGCATCCGAAACTTCTGCTTTAATTAATTCTATTTTCATAAAAGCACCTCGTTTTGTAAAAAACTAAAAAGCTCTGGAACTCTTTTCTGAAAAGAAAGGTAGTTATGTTCCTCGCCTTCTAATATATTAAAAGTTACAAAAGAACACTTTATGTTCAACCTTTTTGCCACCCTCTGATTCGAAACCAAAAATTCATGGCTAATGGTTGAATCACTCCCTACTTCACTTGTACCGCAGTCCATATATAGTGAAGTTAGTACAGATAAGTCTGTTGTATCTATCAACTCTTCGATTTTTTCTTGATTGACATAAAATCCGGACGAAAAAAGAATGATGTTTGTGAATATATGCGGGTAAATACACGCTGCGTACAAAGTAATCAACCCGCCAAGCGAAATTCCAGCCATCGCCGTATGACTCTGTTGTGTTCGATATGTTTTATCAATATAAGGTTTCAATTCTTCAACGATAAATTTTATATAGCTTGAACCACTGCCTCCAAAAGACATCATTTTATCTTTTAGAAATGGTTTGCTATATGCCCCATTTTCCCACGGACAATACTCATTTTTTCGTTCCTCACTATTTTGATCTATCGCCACAACGATTATATCCATGTTGTTTTCATCTAAATAATCTTCTAATTCCAGTGACACGCCACCAATGGCATTGTCGTTTCGAAAAACATTTTGGCCATCGTGCATATACAACACTGGATACCGCTTATTACTCTTTTGATAGCTTTTAGGTGTATAAACACGAATTAATCGTCCGTCTTGTAACTTCTCTGATTTCAAGGAAAAAAGATCCAGCATTGTTACGGTTCACTCCCCCAAATACTCAACCATCAATTCCTCTTCCCCACCTTGAAATACGCGGTACGCTTTAGCTGCTGGTCTTGAGCTGACAACCTTTTTGATCTCTTGGTCGATATAATGGACTGCTGCTCCGTCATCTGCGGCAATTCCTGGTTGGAGCGTTCCTTGCTCCACAAATTGACGATAGGTCGGTCTTCTTTCGGCTTCGCCGTCGTAATGTGGGCAATGGCTGCCCGGTAAAAACCCGAGCGCTTCGAGTGGTTCGAGCTTGTCGCCATAAGAATCGGTGACGCCTTGTTCATACCAGCAAATCGAACCTGCGCTAAGACCCGCTAAAACAACTCCTTGTTCCCACGCAGTTTTCAATAGTTGATCCAATCCCCATTCTTTCCAGAGCACCAATAAATTTTTGGTATTGCCACCGCCCACATAAATAATATCTTGTTGTAATACAAACTCCTCTAATTTTCGTGTATGTGGTTTGAATAAAGACAAATGACTCGGCTCACAGTCTTGCTGATTGAAAAAGTTATAAAATTTTTCAATATAACTATCTGCATCTCCACTTGCTGTTGGAATAAAACAGATTTTTGGTCGAGCTTTATTTGCTTGTTTTAGTATGTATTGATCGAGTAGCGGGTTGTCCGGTTCCATGGAGAATCCACCGCCGCCCATCGCGATAATTTGACGCATGTAAAACACCTCTTTTTTTCAAATTGGAATTTTTATCCTCTTCTGCTATAATAAAAAAATTCAGTTATTGGAGGAATTGCTTATGCTTATTCAAGAAATTGCGGTACAGCAAATTACGGCAAGTTTAATAAAAAGTTCGTATGTGCGGGCCGTTTTTCTGAAAGGCTCCATGGGTAGAAATGAACACGACGAACATTCGGATATCGATCTTTATTGCTTAGTGGACTCAGAACAAGAAGAATTGTTTTTGAAAGAGCGGCTTTCTCACCTTGAAGCCTATCGACCGATATTGTTTCAAGATGATATTTTTATTATTGCGCCTCAACTGATTGCGGTTTTTGATAATTTATTGCATATCGATTTGTTTACGGTAACGGTTGAATCGTTTTCTACAAAGGATTTTTTCAAAGTGGTTTACGACCCTGAAAATTTACTCGATCAATTTGTCGCATCGCAAAATCTTGAGCTGAGTAAAGAGGAATATACAGACCATGTTATTGATGTTGCCTGGTTTTTATTTCAATACCGCAAAGCGAGTGGTAGAGGAAACGACGTATGGGCCGTGAAGATGCTATCTCATGTGCTTGAGCATTTGGCACGGGTTTTGTTGCACCGATATGCACCTCACCGCGCTCAATTAGGGTTAAAAGCAATCAGTCAGTCGCTACCGGAAGCTATTTTTTCAGAAATTAACGCAATTTCTAATTCCCTGACACCGAAAAATCACCCACTGGCTGCGTCTCAACTCCGTCAATTGGTTGCTAGAGAAGCAAGTTGGATCAATGAACACGTCACAGAGCGCAAAACGATGATGCCGCTAATGACTGCGATGCTCAACGACTCACGTTAAATTTTTCTGCCATTCCGGTTTCAGTAAAGAAAAAACGTAGGCGTCGTGGGACTGATTTCGCTGATGCAAATAGCCACGGAGACGGCCTTCTAAAGTAAAACCGAGCTTTTCCAATAGCCGGTTTGATGGGGTGTTTTCCGGGAAAGTTACCGCCCCCATACGATATAAATTTAATTCAGAAAAAGCGTAGTTTAATACAGCTGTATTTGCTTCTTGGGTGTAGTATTGATGCCAATAATCAGGATGCAGTTCGTATCCAACTTCAGCTTTTTTTGCTTTTACATTTAAATTATTTAAGCCGATCGTTCCTATAAATTCGTCTGTTTCTTTCAAACGAATCGCCCAGCGCATCCCTCTTTTCGCGTTCCAAACGGCGTCAAATGAACGAATTATTTCGACTGCTTCTTCTTGGTAAGTTAAACTATCCATTCCGTAATATACCGTTACTTCATCGCGAGACATGATGTCGAAAAATCGAGCTGCATCTTTTTCTTCGATTTTATTTAAAATCAATCTTTCCGTTTCCAATATAGGGAATTCCATGACTTTTCTCCTCTTCTACTGCGTAAATATAAGTGTTTTTTCCAAATAGGGAAATCTTTTTTTCCACCGTCATACCAATATGTTCTGCTACTTTTTGTGAAGCCATGTTATTTTCTTGAATCAAGGAAATGAGCCGGTTTTTGCCCAGTTGTTGAAGTCCATAATTCCGTAAAGCTTTAGCTGCCTCTTTGGCATAGCCTTGGCCCCAAAATTCTTTTGCCACCCAGTAACCAATCTCCAATTCATTTACACCTTCAATGGTTTGGGTGACTAGTCCCGCATGGCCAATTTTTTTGCCATCGGTTTTTCGGGTTAGTAATAGAAGCCCACTTCCTGGATTTTCCTTGTAGGAGCGATAAATCCAATAAAGAAACTCAAGCGCTTTACTTCTATCTCTGGTCTCGCCTTTGCCGATATAACGAATCATTTCCGGATCAGCTAATAGCGACCATAAAAAATAAAAATCTTCGTCTGTATATACTCGGAATTGGAGTCTGTCAGACTGAAGATACATAAAATCAGCCCTTCCTCTTCTACTTTTTAGTCGTCCTGCGGATTGATGATAGCCAATATTTGATGATCTTGCCATTTCCCATTGATTTCAACGTTTTTAATGGCGATGCCTTCTTGATGAAATCCAGCTTTTTCTAACACTCGGATCGAGGCAATATGACCGGGCATGACACCTGCTTCAATTCGGTGCAGCGCTAACTTTTTAAAAGCGTACGCCACAACTAACTTTATCGCTTCTGTCATATATCCTTTGCCATTGTGCTTTTTATCTAAGGCATATCCAAGAATTGCACTTTGTAACGGTCCTCTTAACACTTGAACCAAGCTAATTGTGCCTACTAGTACATCAGTGTTGTTTTCAAAGATCCCAAAGCTATACGATAGATCATCTTCTTTTTGCTCTGTATAGATTTCAATTAGTTCCCGTTGCATAGCAAGCGTATAAAAGTCCGAATAACGCGTCACTGAATACTCTTCAAAAAAATCACGATTTTCCACTTCTAGCTTTAGTTTTTGTTCGGCATCTCCAAGTCGAAAAAAACGAATATGCACTTGTTCACCTTTCATTGAAGACCCTCCTCTACATAAAAAACGTTTCACGTGAAACAACTTTATTCTTCTATAGTTTTACGAAAGCCATAAAAAGGACGGTATTTTTGCGTTTCGTAAAAACTACGCGACGTACTGCTAGCTAATAGCTCTATACGTGTTTTTGGGTATTGATTGTGAACATGACGCACTAGTTCTTTCCCTACCCCTAATTTTCGATGTGATTGTTCTACCAATAGTTCGCACACATATAAAGTAATAAATCCATCTGTTAAGCCTCTTAAGCAGCCGATTACCTGCCCTTCGCTTTCTGCAACTACCGCTACTGTGGAATTGGCCCATGCCTGTTTTGTCTCTTGCTGCTTTTCTACAAGATTGGTCCAGCCTTGTTGTTTGTTCAATTCGTTAATTGTTGAGAAATCCTCTTCCTGGTATGGACGGATCAATACCGCTTCTTGGTTAGTCACTCGCATTTCCTCTACTTTCTTTTAATAATGCAATGATTTCATTATTTTGTTCAATCTGCTTTTCTGAATTTAAACGGATTTGACGAATCCACCTAAATGCAAATGCCACAATAAAAATAGGAATTAAGATAAAAAGTGTTCCAATGATATCGCCCATATGATCGTCCCCTTAATTTCATTTAAAATCCTGGTGATAAGATAAAAAGCAGAGTAAGAATTACTGCACTACCCACTAACATTATTAGTACTTTGTACAAGTATTCATTTGGATTTTTTGCGTACTTTCTTTCAAATCCTATTTGCACTAATGTAGGTAAAATCGCAAAGATTAGAAATAGCGGGATGTTCATGGGCAAGTCTGTATTCCAAAAGATAAGCAGTAGTATTACCAGTACAATACTCGACCCTCTACTTACGATTCTGTCCCACTTCTTGTGTGAATCGTTTATGTACCTATCTTCAACAGATTTTTTTTCCTCTCCAAAAAAATTTTTTAACAACCTATTCATTAAGAAAATAACTGCTATGCTGCCACCGATAAAAAGAATAAAACGGAATGCCATTTCACTTTCTGAAACTCCATCGCCAACTAGTATAGGAATACTGTCTCTCATCCTCATGACATCGAGATCCATCTGCATCATCCCCTTTGATCATGAATGACTTCGTAATTTCTTTTATCGTATCATGACAGTTTGGAAAATTATAGATATTTTCTGACAGTTTTATTTATTCTGCAAACAAAGTTTGTGGAGCGTGCGTATTTTCTCTGGAACGCGCGTATCTTCTTGCCGACCGAGCATATTTTCTCTGCACCGCGCGTATTCTGCTCGCAACCGCGCATAAATTCCCCAAACAACAAAAAACACGCAAAACCAGCTTCCTAGTTCTGCGTGTTCCTCCTTTTTTCTTAGTAAATATTGAGCACGAACGAGATAAAGTCTGGAAATAAACTAAAGCCAAAGATCATCAAAATCATAACGTTCGTAAACGATTCTAAAATGGTGAACAAATAATCATTCGGATTTTCTGCATGATTCTTTTCAAATCCTGCACGCAGTAAAATTTGTGCAGTTCCCAGGACAACAGATAGTCCAAATACAAATAGACTAGCTGCAGGTCCGTACTTGATCACTGCCATCGACATGCAAAAAATAAGAATTCCTGATCCTATACTTAATCTTTTTTCCCACTTTTTATGAAGGTCGTTTATTGGCTTAGCTTTCTTTTTCTCGACTCCTAAAAATTTTCTCAGAAATAAGTTCATTAAATAAATACTCGATCCGCTTCCGAGTGCAAACAGAAAAATCTGGTACGCTATCCCATCAAAGAGCACTTGCCGAACCTCCTCTACCTGCCACCGCTCTTCCCGCTACTCTTCCTGAAAACAAACAGCCGCCAAGAAATGTTCCTTCTAACGAACGATATCCGTGAACGCCACCGCCACCAAAGCCAGCGACTTCCCCAGCTGCGTACAAGCCAGGTACAGGTTGACCTGCATCATCGAGTACCCGCGCGGATAAATCCGTTTGTAAACCACCTAAAGTTTTGCGACTTAAGATATTTAAGCGCACTGCAATAAGCGGACCTTTTTTGCGGTCGAGTAATTTATGCGGTGTCGCCACGCGAATTAGTCGATCTCCTCGATAATTTCGAGCACCACGCATCGCTGTGATTTGTAGATCTTTTGAGAATTCATTATCAAGTTGGCCGTCACGTGCTCTAATTTGTTGTTTGATTCGCGAAACGTCTAACAAATTTTCTCCTGTTAATTTGTTCATGCCAGCCACTAACTCTTCGAGTGTATCGGCAACGATAAAATCTTCGCCTTTGTCCATAAAAGCTTGCACTGGCGTGGTTGCTCCTGCACGAACTCGAGACAAAACTTGCGGAATGCTTTTGCCGGTTAAGTCAGGATTTTGTTCAGATCCCGACAGCGCAAATTCTTTTTCAATAATTTTCTGCGTCAAAATAAACCACGAATAGTCATAGCCGGTTTTCTGGATGGTTTCAAGTGTTCCAAGCGTATCAAATCCCGGGAAATTGGGTGCAGGAAAACGTTCCCCTTTCGCATCAAACCACATTGACGAAGGGCCTGGTAAAATCCGAATGCCATGCTTGTTCCAAATCGGATTCCAATTTTTGATGCCTTCTGTGTAATGCCACATCCGGTCGCGATTGACGATTCGCCCGCCTGCTTTTTCAGTAATCTCAAGCATTCGCCCATCTACATGCGCCGGAACGCCTGTTAGCATAGTTTCGGGTGCTTTCCCTAAACGACTTGGCCAATTTTTCCGGATTAGTTCATGATTTGCGCCTATCCCGCCACTTGTGATAATGACCGCTTTTGCTTCGCAACGGAAGTTGCTGACAACGTTTCGTGAACTGGCTTCGCCGCGTTTTGCATCACTCGGTTCTAATAAAGAACCTGTAACTCCGATTACACGACCTTCTTTTGTAATTAATTCATCTACTCGGTGCCGTGGCTGGTATTCAATCCCTCCATTTTTGATATGTTCGCGAACGCGTCGCTCAAAAGGAGCCACAATTCCTGGACCCGTTCCCCAAACAATATGAAAGCGCGGTACGGAATTGCCATGACCTTCCGCTAAATAGCCGCCACGCTCTGCCCATCCAACAACTGGGAAAAATTTGACGCCCATTGCTGCAAGCCAATTTCTTTTTTCGTTTGTAGCAAAGTCGACATAGGCTCGTGCCCATTTTTTGCCCCAATAATCTTCGTCTTGCTCTCGATCAAATCCAGCTGCCCCAAGCCAGTCTTGCCAAGCCAATTCTTTTGAATCCTTAATGCCCATCCGCCGCTGTTCAGGCGAATCGACTAAAAATAGTCCACCAAACGACCACCACGCCTGCCCGCCTAAAGAAGCTGCCGGCTCTTGGTCTAATAACAACACTTTTTTGCCCGCGTCTGCGATTTCCGCAGCCGCCACTAACCCCGCAAGTCCCGCTCCTACCACAATCGCATTAAATTCCATCTCAACATCCCCTTTGATGTTTATGATTTCTTCGCTGGTTTTATCGTATCACGAGCGATTGGAAAATTATAGGTATTTTTCATCATTTTCTGATAATTTCATCTATTGCGCAAACAAATTTGCTGGAATGCGCATATTTTCGTTTTACCGCGCGTATTTCCTCGTCACCGCACATATTTCCCTGCCACCGCGCATATTTCCTCGTCACCGCACGCATCTCCCTGCGACCGCGCATATTTTCTCACCACCGCGCGTATTTCCCTGCGACCGCGCATATTTTCTCGTCACCGCGCGTATCGCCTTGCTGAACGCGCGTATTTCTCAATCACCGAGCATAAGCGCCCCTCACACACTCATCCCCACAAAAAAACATCCAAAACCAGCGAGACTGGTCCAGGATGTTGCTACTACTCTAAATGTTTTCGTTGAAAATCGGCAATGCTTTCGTACTCTGCTGTTAAAAGACGCGATAAGCGGATATAAATCGGCAAAAGCTCTCGGTAAATGCCGGCCGATGCTTCTTGTGGTTCATGCGTATGCGTTTGGCCGATCATGTCCGAAACGATACTGAAATCGTCAATTTCGCCAATTGCGTACATGCCAAGCACAACAGCACCAAGACATGAACTTTCAAAGCTTTCTGGAATAACCACTGGTTTATCGAAGACGTCTGCCAGCAATTGGCGCCACATATCCGAACGCGCAAAACCACCTGACGCTTGGATGCGTACCGGTTCGCCGATCAATTCTTCGACTGCCAGCAGCACCGTATACAAGTTAAAGACAATGCCTTCTAACACAGCACGAATCATATGCTGTTTTTTATGATGAATGCTTAAGCCGAAAAATGATCCGCGTGCGTTAGCGTCCCATAGCGGTGCGCGTTCGCCGGTCAAATACGGATGGAACAATAAGCCGTCTGCTCCTGGATTCACCGTGTCAGCGATTTTCGTCAGGACGTCGTATGGATCAATGCCGAGCCGTTTCGCGGTTTCCACTTCAGACGATGCAAATTCATCTCGCAACCAGCGCAAAATAATGCCGCCGTTATTAACAGGTCCACCGACTACCCAATGATTTTCAGTCAACGCATAGCAAAATGTCCGTCCTTTTGGATCCGTCTTTGGCTCAGTCGTCACTGTTCGAATGGCGCCGCTTGTGCCGATTGTAACTGCCAAAACACCCGGTTCGATGGCATCTACTCCTAAGTTGGCTAATACGCCGTCGCTTGCACCGATGATAAACGGCACATTTTCAGGAATGCCCATAAACAAAGCATGTTCTGTAACCAGGCCGGTTAGTTGATGGGTGGTTGGAACCGGATGAGACAAATGTTCTGGCGTAATGCCTGCTACTGCCAAAGCTTCTCTGTCCCAATCTAATTGCTCCAGATTGAAAAGTCCCGTTGCTGAGGCAATGGAATGATCCACAACATATGTTCCAAACAATTCATGAAAGACAAATTCCTTGATGCCGATAAACTTCGCTGCCTGCTCAAAAACTTTTGGCTTTTCGTCTTTTAGCCATACCAATTTCGCAAGTGGAGACATCGCATGAATCGGCGTGCCGGTACGCAAGTAAATTTCATGGCCATTCAGCCGTTCTTTAATGTACTTGGCATGCTTTGCACTTCTCGTATCGGCCCATGTGATGCTTTGCGTCAATAAGCTGCCCTCAGCATCCACCGCAATAAGGCTATGCATCGCTGAACTAAACGATACCAATTTTAGCTGCTTTGTATCTATTTCGCTTTTGCGTATTGTTTTTCGTACCGAAGTTAACACCGCACGAAAAATTTCTTCTGGATCTTGTTCAGCTATTAACGGATTGGGTGTTTCTAATGCGTAAAAAACGGTGTCACCTGTGATTACTTTCCCCGCTCGGTCAAACAACACTGCTTTTGTAGACGTCGTCCCAATATCGACTCCTAAATAATACGATTGCTCAGGCATAAAAATCCTCCTCTATATACAAGAAAAAGAAAAAGGCACTATCTCCTTTTTCCTTTTCTGTTTCATTAGATAAAAAAGCTTATAATTAACACTACCACGAAACCGGTTAACCCGATAATGGTTTCCATAACCGTCCAAGACTTCAATGTATCTTTGACGTCCATACCGAAATAACGGTTAACTAACCAGAAACCTGAGTCGTTCACGTGTGATAAGACGGTCGCACCAGAAGCAATTGCGATAACGATTAACCCAAGTGCAGGTCCTGTCATGCCAACCATTTCAAGAAGTGGCGTGATCAAACCAGCAGCTGTTACCATCGCAACAGTTGCAGATCCTTGTGCCACACGTACCGCCGAAGCGATCAAAAATGCTAAGACGATCGGTGGTAACGCTGAATCGCCCATCATATCACCTAGTACTGCACCAACACCTGAATCGATCAATACTTGTTTGAAAACACCGCCTGCGCCCGTTACTAAAATGATAATACCTGCAGGTTCAAGCGCTTTGGTCGCAATATCTTGTACTTCTTGGCGCGAATAGCCACGTTTTGTCCCCAACAAATAAAATGTTAGCAATGTCGCGATTGTCAACGCGACAAACGGGTGACCAAGGAAAGTTAAGATTTCACGTACCGTATTGCCTTCTTCTAACAACACACCTGATAACGTATTCAATAAAATCAACACAAGCGGAATCAAAATCAACGACGTGATCATGCCAAAGCTTGGCAGGTCTTTATCGTATTCTTTCTTTTCAAGCTCCATGTAATCTGGAATTTCAATATGTAGCTTATTACCGATAAAACGTCCAAATACAGGTCCAGCCAAGATCATAGCGGGAATCCCGGCAAGAACACCGAATAAAATAACCCAGCCAAGTTCTGCGCCAACTAACTCTGCAACCGCAATGGGTCCAGGAGTCGGTGGAATAAAACTATGTGTAACCGCAAGACCCGCTAATAACGGAATCCCGTAATGCAAAAGCGACTTACCTGTTTTTCTAGCCAATCCGTACACAATCGGCACTAAAATAATAAAGCCGACATCGAAAAATACAGGAATTGCCACAATAAATCCAGTAACCCCTAACGCCCACTGTGCTTTGTCTTCACCGAATTTATCAATCATCGTAGCGGCTAAACGTTCTGCACCACCAGACACTTCAAGCATCTTCCCGAACATAGCGCCAAGTCCCACTACTACAGCGACAAAGCCCAGTGTCCCGCCCATACCGTTTTGAATGGACGTGATGACTTCATTAAGTGGCATACCCGCAGCAATCCCGACAAGTAAACTAACCAATAATAAGGCCACAAAAGCATGTAATTTCGTGCGAATAACTAAGAATAACAATAAAAATATACCTGCAAGCGCTACCATAATCAACATTGAACCTGACATATTTTTTCCCCCTTGATGTGCAACACATTTATAGTTGGTCTTGTTTCATTTGGATATGTCGCAACCAGCAACACTGGTTGCGACTTCTTAATATTTTAAAATTAAACTCACTTACTTTTTCTCTACTGCATGGCCGCCGAATTCGTTGCGCTGAGCTGCGACGACTTTTCCTGCGAATGTGTCGTCTTCTAACGAACGGTAGCGCATCATCAGTGACAACGTAATCACTGGTGCAGGAACATTCAAATCGAGTGCTGTTTCTACTGTCCATTTGCCTTCCCCAGAAGAATTCATCACCCCTTTGATGCCTTCTAGTTTAGCGTCTTTTGAAAATGCATTTTTGGTCATTTCCATTAAGTATGAGCTGATGATAGAGCCGTTGTTCCAAACATCAGCCACTTTTTCGAAATCATACCCAAATGGACTTTTGTTGAGGATATCAAAGCCTTCTGCAATGGATTGCATCATGCCGTATTCGATTCCGTTATGAATCATTTTCAAAAAATGACCGCTTCCAGCTTCACCGGTATATAAATATCCATCTTGTACAGAAATGTCTTTCAGAAGTGGTTCGATTGTTTTGAATTTCTCAGCATCGCCACCAATCATCGAACAAATTCCGTGACGCGCACCTTCTGTTCCGCCACTTGTTCCACAATCAAAGAAGAAAATTCCGTGCTCTTTTAAGTTTGCTGCACGGCGTACAGTGTCTTTGTAGTTGGAGTTTCCACCATCAATAATTGAATCTCCTTCTTCGAGTAGCGGGATCAATCCTTGAATAACAGACTCTGTAATTTCTCCAGCTGGGACCATTAACCAAAGCGTACGCGGTGCTTTTAGTTCTTTCACCATGGCCTCAATAGAAGAAACTTGGTTAAAATCACTTTCTTCAATTACTGCATGACTGTCATAGCCAACGACTTTGTGGTTATGATCGATTAAGTTTAATGCCAAGTTCAATCCCATTTTCCCTAAACCGATAATTCCAATTTCCATTGAAAATCCTCCTCTTCAAAAAAGAATATTTTTCTTTATTGAACTCATTGTATCAAATATTTTTCCGTACGCAACATGTTATTCTATAATAGACAGATATTTTTTAAAGAAATGAGGCGCGGATCATGAAACAACAGCAATTTGCGCTGGCTGCCATACGCGGTAGTTACCGCCACTTTAGTGAAAAAGAAAAAAAGATTGCCGATTATGTATTAAATGACCCAAAGAATATTATTCATTTGACGATCAATCAAATTGCGGATGAATTGGGACTCGCGGAATCCACTGTTTTTCGCTTTTGCCAACGCATTGGCTTTAAAGGATTCCAAGCTTTTAAAATTTCACTTGCTGCCGAAGTTGTCGCCCCTTTAAAAGACATTCATGAAAAAATCGAAGAAGGCGACAGCATTAATGCGGTTACGGAAAAAGTTTTCCGCTCTAACATCAAAACTTTGGAAGATACTTTGCAAATTATCGATGATGAAGCGATGGAGCAAGCTATTCAAAAATTAATGAACGCTCGAAAAATCGATTTTTACGGCAATGGCGGATCTGCGATGGTCGCGATGGATGGGTACCACAAGTTTGTCCGTTTAGGTCTTCACGTTTCAATGAATTTAGACTCCCACATGCAACTTATGGCTGCTTCTCAGCTTCAATCCGATGATGTGGCAATTGTCATTTCCCATTCGGGTTCAACAACTGATGTACTCGATGTGCTCCGTGTATTAAAAGAAAAAGGCGTAACCATTATCTCTGTTACTAATTTCGCAAAGTCGCCGTTGTCTAAAGAAGCAGACATTGCTCTTTATACAGTTTCCGAAGAAACCGACTTCCGTTCAGAAGCTCTGTCTTCACGAATTGCGCAATTGAGTTTGATCGATGCTCTTTATACCAACTTGATGATTCTCCGTGGTAATGACGGGAAAAAAGCACTTCAAGATATGCGCGAAGCAATGTCGCATAGACGTTTATAGCAAAAAAAGCGAGTTCCCTTGAATTGGGAACTCGCTTTTTTATTGGTATTGCACATTTCTATTCGTTTTTGATGCCTTCTAGGTTGCCCCCATAGTCACTCCGCTCGTATATCACTTTAAATGGTATTTGGTTATATACGAATTCGGTTGATGACACGCTACATACAAGTTTCTAACATAGGTCAATTTTAAAATTCTTTAACTTTTTATTCATAATAAGCTCATATTCCTATACGGTATGCTTACTATTTTTAAAATGTAATTATTTTCTATTTATTTTATAATTTTATGTTAAATAATAAAAATAAATCCGTCTTTATCGGCCTTTTTTGTAGTACTATGGTATTAGTTATTCTTTTCAAGAATGCTCTGTTAACTTCCTGTTCTGGAACTTAACTGATATCCGTTTTGAAAAGCAGGGAGTGTTATTATAGATGAAAACACCAACTTCTAAACGACTATTTCTCCTCTTCATTTCACTTTATATCGTGCTGTATTTCTCTTGGTTAATCGCTTGGTCTAATAACGACCAGATTATGACTTTAGGAGGCAATTTATTTTCTAGCTTAGGCTACTTGATTGCTACTATTTGGCTTTTTAAAACTTGGCGCGCTAGTAAAGGCAATGAAAAGATTTTCTGGCTGTTGCTGATGGTCGGAACTTTGAGTTACGGTGTTGCTCAATTTTTGTGGACAGTGTACGAAACTTCATTGTTAGTCGATGTTCCTTTTCCAGGACCTCCAAACTTTTTTTATGTGTTTCAAATTATTTTTTACTTGGCTGCTTTTTTATTTAAATTGATCAAAGAAACCACTAAACCGCAATTTATCAAAGTTTTTTTTGATACTTTTATTATTATGGTTGTTGCAGCCACTTTCAGCTGGCATTTCTTACTCAGTCCTATTATTAACATGACTAATGCTTCCTTATACCCTTTGATTTTTTCCATCGCCTATCCGATTGGGAACTTAGCTCTTTTACTTTGTATTCTCAGCATTTATCTAGGCATCCAAAAGTCTAACTTTCATCAAAATCTAGTATTTCTGTCGTTGGGGCTTTTTTCACAAATCATCGCCGGCTCATTCTATCTTCATCTGACGCTTATCGGCCAATATAACTCAGCTATTTGGGCAGATCCGCTCTTTGCTTTAGGTGCCTTGTTTATCGGCTTTGCCGGATTGTTGCGAATAAATCATACACCTCATCAGCAGACCGTAAAGTTGGAGATCGAATCTACACCACAAGTGGAATTCCTCCGTCTTTCACTGCCTTATGCAACCGTATTGATTTTGGTTATTTTTATGGCTTCGCGTTCGTCAATTGTCGATCCGGTAAGAATCGGTTCTGGAATTTCGATTTTGTTAGTGGTTTTCAGGCAGATCTTTATTATTTTGGAAAACCAGCAACTGCTCCAGAAATACCACGAAAAAACCGAACAACTAGATCTCAGTGAACAACGCTATAAATCCTTATTCGAATACCATCCAGATGCCGTCTATTCACTTGACTTAACCGGGCATTTTGAAAGTGCAAATCCATCTAGTAGTGTTCTTTTTGGTTATGAAAAAGATGAGTTGATAGGCCTTTCAAGTTCACTATTCATTGAACCAGGCATGCATGAGCATGCTAATTTCCATTTAGAAAAAGCTTTAAAAGGACAAGCTCAAACCTATGAATTGTGCATTCTTAATCGGTTTAACCAATCTCATTACCTTAGTGTTACCAATATCCCCATTATGGTTCAGAACAATATTGTTGGCATCTTTGGAATTGCTAAAGATATTACAGCCAATAAAAAAAATGAAGAGAAAATACATTTTTTAGCCTATCACGATTCTTTAACAGGTTTAGCCAACCGCTTGTATTTTGGAGAGTCTTTAAAAAAAGCTATTTTAGAAGCAGCATTGCTTCACGAGACGTTTGCTGTTTTATTTATCGATTTGGACCATTTCAAACAGATCAATGATACGCTTGGACATGATGTCGGCGATCAATTACTGATTTCTGTGGCAGATCGACTAACAAAATGTGTTCGCGAAAACGATGTTGTTTCGCGACAAGGTGGAGACGAATTTACCATACTCCTCCGCAACATTCACGACTTGGAAACTGCTGCTCAACTAGCAGAAGACATTCTGAATTCGTTAAAACAACCTCACTATATTAATGACTCTACCCTCTTTAGCCTTCCAAGTATCGGGATCGCCATCTATCCGTTAGATTCAACAACTCCAATCGGTTTAATGAAAAAAGCGGATAAAGCCATGTATCAAGTCAAAGCCAATGGCAAAGGTCATTATCAGTTCAACAAAGAAACCATTTAACCACCTTCGTCCAGCTTTCTCCTTGCTGTGCGGGGGTTTTTTTAACTAACTCTTCCTAATCCTCTGCTCGCTAGGCAGACATTTTGACAACTAGCTACCGTCTAGTATAAGTTAGTAAAAGTTAATTCCAATAGATTTTATCGGAATTATTATTTTGTAACTAAAGGAGAGCGATTATGAAAGCTGTATGGAAACACTATTTAAATGCTTCATTGATTTTAAAAATTACGATTGCACTTATACTCGGCGTTGCCGTTGGATTGATATTTGGAGAGCAAGCAGCTGTTTTGGCTCCTTTTGGTGACTTGTTGCTGAAATTATTGACCTTATTAATCGTTCCTTTGATTTTGTTCACGATGATGGTCGGGATTAACCAATCATCTATTGGAGACCTTGGGCGAATGGGCGGGAAAGTATTTATCTATTACACGTTGAGTTCTGCGTTTGCCATTATTGTGGGTCTCACAGTAGCTAGCTTCCTGCAGCCAGGCGTTGGGATGCAACTGCAAGGCAATGAAACTTTTGATGTTCCGGAAAATCCCGGCATCGTCAGTGTGTTGTTGAACATTGTCCCTTCTAACATTTTCACTGCATTTACTGAACTTAATTTGCTTGGCATTATCTTTATCGCTTTTGCTTTTGGTATTGCTTTAGCTTATATGCGCAATTCAACTGAACTTGGTAGTTTGGGCGATCATTTATATAAAACCGTAAATGCATTAAATGAAATGACGTTACTGGTCTTAAAAGCCGTTCTTCAATATGTGCCAATTGGTATTTTTGCGATCATGGCAAAAACAGTAGGAAATCAAGGCTTAGACACTCTCTTCTCTTTAGGTGAGATGGTCTTAGTGTTGTATGCTGCATTGCTTGTTCAAATTATGTTGTATGTGTTGCTCCTATTGGTATTCAAAATAAACCCGTTGGATTTCTTCAAACAAGCACGTACACCAATGTTAACGGCATTTGTCACTCAAAGTAGTTCGGGTACGTTGCCATTAACCTTGAATGCTGCGAAGAATTTAGGGCTATCGAAAAGTTTATATGGCTTTAGTTTGCCACTCGGTGCAACAATCAACATGGACGGTGCTGCCATTCGAATTGCGGTTTCAGCAGTTTTCGCAGCAAACCTTGTTGGGGATCCGTTAAGTATTTCTGAAATGCTAATGGTTGTTCTGATAGGTACGCTGGCATCAGTCGGAACTGCAGGTGTCCCAGGTGCTGGCATCGTCATGATTGCGACAGTATTTGTTCAGTTAGGCTTACCGATTGAAGCAGTCGCATTGCTGACTGCTATCGATGCATTAGTCGGCATGGGTGCAACAGGGCTTAACGTTACAGGAGACTTAGTCGGCACTACTGTAATTGATAAAAACGAAAAGAAACGACAAACAGTTTAACAAATAACCCCCTTAAAATGAGCAAATGCTCGTCTTAAGGGGGTTTTCATGTGAATTTAGCTTCTTTTTTTAACCGCAAGCAAATGAAACTCAGCATTTGCTTCTTTGTATTCAGTATAATCATCTAGCAAAATTTCCCATTCAAATGGCGACTCTTCGATGATTTTTTTTAATGTATCTTCTCGTTGTTGTCCTTTAAGGATACAGTTTACAAATATGCCTCCATCTTTTAACTCTGTTAGTATGTTCTCCACAAACTGAGTTTCTTTAAACAAATCATTTTTATAAAAATGTAGCATTGAATCTAATAACACAACATCAATTTCTGCTGAAATCGGGTAATCGTAAACATTTCCAACAAGTCCTTCTACCGGTAACTCTCTAATATTTGCATGCTGATTCAGTTGTTCAATGCCAACATTTGAATGGTCAACGCCAATCACTTTATATCCCAGTTCACCTAACGCCAAAGCATCCCGCCCTTGCCCACAGCCTAAATCCAAAATCGTTCCTCTCGCTTCATAATTCGCAAAAAAAGCTACAAGACCTGGATAAGGATTTCCGAAATAGTTTTCTTCATCATAATAACCTTCGTACGCTACTTTCTTCATTGTGATTCCTCCATTTAACATTAATAACTAAATACAATCTTCTTTAGCTTTCATTAACATTTGTCTGCTCTTTCGGTTTCCGTTATCCTTTAAAGGAGTATAACAAAGGAGATGGCTTTCATGACAACAATCGGATTTGTACGACACGGCATCACGGATTGGAATATACAAGGCATCGCGCAAGGGTCTGCGGACGTTTCACTTAATGACACAGGACAACAGCAAGCAGAGGCACTCGCAGAACGCTTAGCTCGAGAAGTCAATTGGGACTTAATCATCTCAAGTGACTTGGCTCGTGCAAAAGAAACAGCTGAAATTATTGGCAAGAAACTAAATTTACCTGTAAGCCATTTTGATGTGCGCCTACGTGAAAGAAGTGGCGGTAAAATCGAAGGCACAACAGAGCAAGAACGCATTGAAAAATGGGGAACCGATTGGCGAACTCTCGATTTAGACATGGAAAATTTGGACGATGCAGCAAATAGAGGCATTGCTTTTGTTGAAGATGTGTTAGTCAATTTCAAAGGACAGCGTGTGTTGCTTGTGAGTCACGGTGCATTAATTGGGTTGACGTTAAAAAAACTATTTCCCGGAAAATTTAAAGAAACGTCTTTAGACAATACATCCATTACGATTTTAACCAAGGTTGAAAATCAATGGGACTGTGCACTGTATAATTGCACGGTGCATTTGGAAAATAGTAAAAGTTATTGATTGCTGGCATAACTAGACCTTTTGATGAATGTGATAAAGTAAACAACAGTTAGCACATCAAATACAAACAAAAAAGGAGAGATTCTTCATGTACATCGTATCCAACCGTATTAAAATGAAACCCGGATTTGCAGAAAAAATGGCTCCTAACTTTTCACGTCCTGGCGCATTGCAACAAATGGAAGGCTTTATCAAAGTTGAAGTGGCGATCACACAGAACTTGACTGAATACGACGAGTTAAACGTCAATATGTATTGGGAAACTCTCGAAAATTTTGAAGCATGGAAAACGAGTGACGCTTTCAAACAAGCTCACAAACGCCCTGAAGCTAGTAAAGATAGCAATGAATCCAAAAAAGAATCACCCATGCTTGGCAGCGAACTCGTCATTACAAAAATTGTCGGCCTTATTGAAGCCACAACTTTAAACTGAGTTAAATAGACAGATGGCCTAGTTTGGGCTGTCTGTTTCTTTTTTGATTTTTATGCCACTTGACTACTATCTCTTAACAAGGAGCCTCCCATTATGAACAAATTTAAACCCGCTTTATGGACAAGAGATTTTATCCTTACTTCCTTGGTGAATTTCTTTTTGGTCCTCATTTTTTACTTGCTGATGGTGACCATCGCAGTTTACGCGGTAACAGAATACGGCGCTTCAACAAGCGAAGCCGGACTAGTTACAGGAATATTTATCTTAGGTGCATTGACTGGCCGGATTTTCATCGGCCGTAGCATTGATAAAATTGGTCGCAAAAAAACGTTAATTATCGGTACAACTTTGTTTACGTTAACCACATTTTTCTATTTCTTGAATTTCGGATTGCCATTTTTAATGGCTAACCGTTTTCTTCATGGCATGACTTTAGGAATGGCCAGTACAGCAGCTGGAACGATTGTTGCGCAAATTATCCCGATGACACGTAAAGGAGAAGGCATCGGCTATTTTAGTATGAGTTCGACATTAGCTGCTGCTTTCGGGCCGTTTATTGGCTTAATGTTAAGTCAGTACAGCAGCTATGAAATGATTTTCACTGTCTGCCTAGCTCTTGGCGTGGTCAGCCTCGTCATCTCTTTGTTAGTTTATGTGCCACCAGTGGAGGCTCCTCCGAAAACTTACGTTACAAAAGGGGTTAAAATCTCTGGATTTGTTGAACCCAAAGCAGTGCCCATTGCTATTGTTTGTTTAGTCATTGCGCTTTGTTATTCTAGTGTCTTGTCGTTTATTAATTTTTATGCCATGGAAGAAAACCTTGTTCAAGCTGCTAGTTACTTTTTCTTAGTTTACGCAATTGCTATTTTAGTCTCTCGTCCGTTTACAGGACGACTGATGGATTTAAAAGGCGCAAACTTTATAATGTACCCGGCATTTGTCCTTTTTGCAGCGGGATTATTTTTACTAAATGTCTCGAGCAGCAGTACCGGCTTATTGGTCGCAGGTGCGTTAATCGGATTTGGTTTTGGCAATATGCAGTCAACGACTCAGGCTGTCGCGATTAAGTTGACACCTACTCATCGTATGGGTCTTGCGACATCAACATTTTTCATCGCGATGGATGCAGGTTTAGGCTTTGGACCTTACCTTCTGGGCTTTATCATTCCACTGATCGGTTATAACTCACTTTATGGAATTTTAGGCTTTGTTGTGCTTGCTACTGCGTTTCTTTATTATGTATTGCACGGCAAAAAAGAACGCGCGGATGCAGTTGCGTTGGGTTATAAATAACTGCTCAGCAAAAAAAACGCTTAACCTTTAGGTTAGGCGTTTTCACATTTTACTGCTCTTTTTTCAACCTAGCTACTTCACTCTCAAGATAATTTATACGCTTATGAATTCGATAAAAAATTGGCAAATACGCTACAACAACTATGATCATCCACCCCATCACACATCCCCCTTTTCCACACTTTACCATACATTTTTTACAAATAAAGGTGCGTTTAAAGATTTTAAATGGATGTACCTTTCTCTCACACTAACAGTTGTTTGACCAACTCTTTGTTACGCTTTTTAAACACTTCGTTGTGCGAAGACACCATGGCAACTTTACGCGCGTCTGGCTGAATCCATTGTTTGGCTTTATTGACGGCGTTAGCAGCATCTTGGAATGTTCCCGCAATTAAATTCAGTTTTGCCTCGTGCTGTAAAATATCACCGGCTGCAAACAGACCTTCAACAGAAGATTCACTGCTTGGTGTTCCTGCAATGTAATAGTCGTCGGCGATGTCGATGTTTAAAGGACTGTTGCCGAGCAAACTAATATCTCGTTCATAGCCATGATTGATAATCATTTCATCAATGGAGATAATTTGAGTTTCTCCTGTTTCTTGATGTGTTAGCTCAACAAATTCAATAGCATCCCGGTCGTCCGATGCAATCAGGCGCGTAATGTTGGTCTCTAAACAGCAAATTGCTGATCCGTTCATCAACTGTGTTACTTGTGCTTCGTGCCCTGCGAGTTCTGGTTTACGATACGTAATGTACACTTGCTTAGCAATAGGTTCGAGCTCGTTCGCCCAATCGATTGCTGAGTTGCCCCCTCCAGAGATGAGCACGGTTTTGTTTTTAAAGCGTTCTAAAGATTTTACGGTGTAATTTAAATTGGATACTTCAAAACGTTCTGCTCCTTCGATTTGTAGCTTTTGAGGGTTCAAAATACCGCCTCCTACTGCCACAATAACTGTTTTCGACAAATGCACCTCTCCTGAAGAACCTTTCAATTCAAAAAGTCCTTCTTCGTTTTTGGCAATCGCTTCTATTTTTTCATTCAATACCACTTCTGGCTGAAATGTCAGTCCTTGTGCTACTAGCTGATCAATCAATTTAGCACCTTGCATCGGAGGCTGTCCTCCAACATCCCAAATCATTTTTTCTGGATAAACATGAATCTTTCCACCCAATTGTGGTTGAAATTCGATAATCTTTGTTTTCATTTCTCGTAAGCCACTGTAGAAAGCCGAGTATAAACCTGCAGGTCCCCCACCGATAATTGTTACATCAAAAAGTACACTTTTCCCCATCTATACCTCACTCCTGCCCTATCAGATTCTGTATTGACAAGCATAAAAATTAGTCTTATAGTGTGTATTGTACTGAAAATGATAATCATTATCAATGAAAAATACATTAAATTTTGTAAAGGAGGATTTGGAAATGGTGCGCTTATTCACCGAGAAGCTAAATATTAGCTACGGAGATCGCTTGATTGTGAAGGATTTGTCTGTTGAAATTCCGGATAAAAAGATTACGACAATCATCGGTTCGAATGGCTGCGGAAAATCTACACTTTTAAAAGCGATAACTCGTGTGATTCCGCATCAATCCGGAACAGTGGTTTTAGATGGCGGCAATATTGCACAAGAAAATACAAAATCACTCGCAAAAAAAATGGCGATTCTTCCACAAACACCTGATAGTGCCGCCGGACTTACAGTTGGTGAACTCGTTTCTTACGGTCGTTTTCCTTACCAAAAAGGATTTGGCCGCCTGTCTAAAAGAGATTATGACATCATCAATTGGGCACTCGATGTTACAGGTACACAATTTTTTAAGTACCATCCGGTCGATGCGTTATCTGGTGGTCAACGCCAACGTGTATGGATTGCAATGGCACTTGCACAAGAAACTGAAATGATTTTTTTAGATGAGCCTACGACTTACCTGGACATGGCGCATCAGCTAGAAATATTGGAGCTGTTGCAACAACTCAATAAAGAGCAAGAACGAACCATCATCATGGTGCTTCACGATTTAAACCAAGCTGCTCGTTTTGCAGACCATATTATTGCGATGAAAGACGGCAACATCGTTAAAGCCGGCAATTGCCACGACGTGATTACGCAACCGGTCCTGAAAGAAGTTTTTCGAATTGATGCAGAAATCGGGCTTGATCCGCGAACGCAAAAACCGATGTGTACAACTTATAACTTAATCAAAGGAGTTTAACCCATATGAAAAAACTATTTTTACCTCTCACTTTATTTTCTTTACTACTTCTTCTTAGTGCTTGTAATTCTGATACTGCTGCAAAAGAAACTAGCGACACTAGCTCTGACACGATTACTTATGAATCTGAAAATGGTCCTGTAGAAGTTCCAGCTGATCCACAGCGCGTTATTGTTTTATCTACATATAGCGGAGACGTGATGTCTCTAGACGTTCCATTAGTCGGTGTCGATTCTTGGTCAAAAATGAATCCTCGCTTTGAAGAACCACTAAAAGATGTAGAAGAAGTAGCCGACACAGACCTTGAAAAAATTATTGAATTAGATCCAGACTTGATTATCGGTGGGTCCACTATCAATAATATTGACAAATTAAACAAAATCGCTCCAACTGTGACATTTACATACGGCAATTTAAGCTATTTGGAACAGCATCTTGAAATCGGGAAATTACTGAACAAAGAACAACAAGCACAAGAGTGGATTACCGATTTCCAAGAACGTGCGCAACAAGCTGGGGAAGACATTCGTACGAAAATCGGCCAAGATACCACTGTTTCGGTTATTGAAAACTTCGATAAGCAGTTATACGTTTTCGGAGATAACTGGGGACGCGGAACCGAAATTCTCTACCAAGAAATGAAATTAAAAATGCCTGAAAAAGTAGAAAAAATGGCTTTAGCAGACGGCTATTACATGTTGTCTCAAGAAGTATTACCTGAATACATGGGTGATTACGTTATCTTTAGTAAAGACAGCATGCAAGATAACTCCTTCCAAGAAACAGATGTTTACAAAAACACTCCGGCTGCCAAAAGCGAGCAAATTTTTGAAGCCAACGCCAAAGAATTTTACTTTAACGACCCCCTCACACTCGAATACCAATTGGATTTCTTTATCGAAAACTTTTTAGGTGAGTGAGGCAATACCAGTGAGTCCAATTTATATAACAAAAAAGAGGGATTCTGTTAAAGAATCTCTCTTTTATTCTTAGGAAAAGATGATGACTAATGACACCTAAAATTCCCTTTCCAATTAAATTAACTTTGAGTTTTGTCTTACTCGCACTGACCTTGATGGTTTCTTTAATTTTCGGTGCGGCGGATATCAGTTTAAAAGAAGTCGGACTCGCTTTGTTTTCGACTTCTTCTAGCGATCATATTGGTGTGATTCGCGAAATTCGATTGCCGCGTGAAGTCGCGGCCATTTTTGTGGGTGCTGCTCTTGCTGTATCCGGTGCGATGATGCAAGGCATGACACGCAACCCACTGGCTGACCCGGGGCTTCTCGGTTTAACAGCTGGGGCTAATGCCGCGCTTGCGTTTACTTTAGCGTTTGTTCCGGCGGCGAATTATTTCGGTATTATGATTGCTTGTTTTATCGGTGCCGCAGTTGGCGCAGCGTTGGTGTTTGGGATTGGCGCTGCTAAAAAAGGTGGGTTTTCGCCTTTTCGCATTGTTCTCGCAGGGGCCGCGATATCGGCATTTTTGACAGCAATTGCTGAAGGCATTGGCCTTTACTTTAATATCTCAAAAAACGTTTCCCAATGGACCGCGGGTGGATTGATCGGCACTTCTTGGGGACAACTACAAGTAGTGGTTCCCTTTATCGTCGTGTCGTTACTCGTGGCCTTCGTGTTAGCACGGCAATTAACTATTTTAAGTTTAAGTGAAGAAGCTGCAATTGGCTTAGGACAAAAAACAGCGCAAATTAAAGCGATTCTTTTTGTCATTATTACTCTTCTTGCAGGTGCTGCTGTGGCACTTGCTGGCAATATGGCATTTATCGGGTTGATGATTCCCCATATCGTTCGTGCGATTGTTGGAACCGATTACCGCTTTATCATTCCGATGTCTGCCGTAGCTGGAGCGACTTTCATGTTGCTCGCAGATTTAATTGGTCGGACAATCAACGCGCCTTTTGAAACTCCGGTCGCCGCAATCATTGCAATTCTCGGTTTGCCGTTCTTCCTAATCATTGTTCGTAAAGGAGGCAAAGCATTCGCATGATTCATCCTAGTTTACGCAAAAAGCAACGAATTTCGTATTATGGTTTGCTGGCACTAATTTTACTAACAGCCATGCTCAGTATGGGCTTAGGTTATTCACCTATTTCTTATGATCGGTTAATGCCTGCTATATTGGGACAAGGAACATTTAAAGAAGAATTTATTTTGTTTTCAATTCGCTTGCCGCGAATTTTAATTACCTTACTAGCCGGAATGGCACTCGCTTTGTCTGGCGCTATTTTACAAAGTGTGACGCGTAACGACTTAGCAGACCCTGGAATCATTGGGATCAATTCTGGAGCTGGTGTTGCCATTGCGGTGTTCTTCTTGTTTATCCCAGTTGAAGTTGGGGCTTTTGCTTACTTGCTACCGATTGTCGCTTTTGGTGGTGCACTTTTAACGGCTATATTAATTTATGCTTTTTCTTATTCTCGAAGTGCGGGGTTGCAACCTGTTCGTTTAGTTCTCGTCGGAATTGGCTTCTCGATGGCACTTTCTGGCGTTATGATTGTGCTCATTTCTTCTGCTGAACCAGAAAAAGTTGATTTTATCGCCAATTGGTTAGCAGGTAGTATTTGGGGAGCGGATTGGCCATTTATCATTGCCATCCTTCCGTGGTTATTGATATTAATCCCGTTTACGTTATATAAAGCAAACCGCATGAACGTTCTCGGGCTGAGCGATCCTGTCGCTGTCGGGATTGGTGTTTCTATTGAAAAAGAACGACTTGTGTTGCTACTGGCAGCTGTCGCTTTAGCCGCTTCTGCGGTTTCTGTTGCTGGTGGAATCGCGTTTATCGGGCTAATGGCCCCGCATATCGCCAAAGCTATCGTTGGACCGCGACATCAATTGTTTTTACCACTTGCGATTTTGATAGGCGGTTGGCTATTGTTACTAGCAGACACAATCGGACGAAACTTACTCGAGCCTTCAGGTATTCCAGCAGGCATTATGGCCGCGTTAATCGGTGCGCCTTATTTCATCTATTTGTTGTTGAGAAAATAAACAGTTAGGATTCTTCATAGTCGAAGAATCCTGGCTGTTTATTTAGTTTCCGTTTGTTTCTTTTTGTTTTGCATTTGCACAGATACTTTCAAGATTAAACTCAACATGACGCCAATACCTGTAATCATATATAAGATGGTGAAAATTTTGCCGAAATCAGTTGCTGGTTCCAAAGTTGCTGACCCAACAGTTGTTAATGTTGCGACACTAAAATACAGTGCGTCTACTACGGTAAAGCCTTCTACTGTCGAATAAAAAATCGTGCCCGATAACAAAATCACTGCCGTTAATCCAAGCAATACTTGGAATTCTTTATCTTTAATCAGTTGAAAAAAGGCTTTTAGCATGCGTCTTAATGTCAAAATAAAGGATATCATTTTATCGCCTCTTCTTTTTATTTATTCTCTCAGTATAAATACTTTGATAAAAAACCCCAACAACTAGTTAAGTTGTTGGGGTTTGAACTACAGTTATAGGCGTTGCTGCTGGTTTCCCAAAATAATACCCTTGGAATAATTGATAACCGAGCTGCTTTAGCCAATCAAAATCTTGGCGTGTTTCTATACCTTCTGCTAACGGAATCGAGCCAATTTCCTGTGATTTCTCCAGAAACTTTTTGGCGATTTCTTGTTTTTTTGTATCCGTTGCAACGTCTTGAACAAATTGCATGTCGAGTTTCATATACTTCGGTTTTAAGTCAGCCAATAATTCAATTGTGCTATACCCTTCCCCGACATCGTCTAATGCGTAGTCAAAGCCTCTCGATTTATAATAACTGAGAATTTTCTTTAAGTGATCGAGGTCGTCTACTTTTTCAGTTTCTACTACTTCAAACACTAATGATTTCGGGTTTACCCCTAATTTCTCAGACAATGCGATGGTCGACCGCAAACAAAATTCGGGCGAATAAATCGACGTCGGGATAAAGTTGATGAACGCTTTTGTTCCATTTAATGCGGCTGCATATTTCACCGCAGTCATCCTGCAAACCCGGTCGAGTGCATATAAACGGCCGCGTGTTTTTGCCGCAGGAAAAATTTCATTCGGATAAATCATCGAGCCATCTTCGTTTTTAAAACGCGCTAACATTTCAAACGCATAAATATTTTCCTCGCTATCTACAATTGGTTGATAGTGGCAAATGATTCTCTCATTTTTGATGACATCATCGATCCATTCCATAGCGAAGACTTCTGACATCTCTTGTAGTGGCTGCCAAGCTTCCTGGTTAATACGAAAAGTAGCAGCCTCCATCACTAGTAAGTCGTTGCAAAAATCGAGAAACTCTCTTGCACCTTTTTCATCTATTTGCAGTTTGTTGCCCTTTTGAACAACATCAATTTCTCTTCTTTTCAAGTGCTCTATGACCATTGGCAACGCCGAAAGATTTGTTTGTCCTTCTAGCTTAATTTCAAATTTTATGGCTGCAACTGTGCAGTTATTGCATTGCATTATCTATCACTCCTATTTTTACAGTAGCTATAGTTTACTTGATAAATACTAAAAACTGTTATTTTTTTATAAAAAAAGTCAATTTATTCTTCTTTATTGTTAAACAGTTGATAATTTCCACCAAATTTTAAAGGAGTATTTCAATTGAAATCGAATTAATGCTATAGCCACTCGAATCATCATGCTTCAAGAACCGCCCGCTATTAATTCATTCACAAAGGAGAATGATTATGGGAAAAATTATCGTAGCTATGTATTTGACACTGGATGGGGTTATGGAAGAACCGTCTTGGACAGCACCTTACTGGGATGACGAGATTGCTAAATTCCAGTTGGATCTGTTGTTTAGTAGTGATGCCTTGTTGCTGGGACGCGTAACTTATGAAGGATTTGCGGCAGCTTGGCCTTCTGCAGAAGATGAAGAGGGATTTGCAGAGCGTATCAACAAATTACCAAAGTATGTGGTTTCTACTAGCTTGAAACGAACTGAATGGAACGCACGTTTAATCACCAGCAACGTAGCACAAGAAGTGGCTAAACTGAAAAAAACCGGTCAACGATTATTGGTCTATGGCAGTGCCGAACTTATCGAAACCTTACTGAGACATGACTTGATTGATGAACTTCATTTAATGACATTCCCACTCGTCTTAGGTGAAGGAAAACGGCTATTTAAGGAAAATGCCGATCAGAAAATGTTCAACTTACAGAATATCCGGTCAACCGATTCAGGTGTCCTTATTGCCAGTTATACCCCGGATAAATAATCTATTAGTAAAAGGCTCCTGTATAGAGAGCCTTTGTCATGTGCTATTGAATTTCTTTTTAGCATAAACATAAGTAACTGCTAAGGCAGCAACCAACACACTGCCTTTAATGATATCGAAAGCATAATAAGGAAGGTTTAGAATCGTCAGTTCGTTCAATAAGACTCCAATAACCGCAGCACCAAAAAATGTCCCTAGCGCATTTGGTTTGCCTGCCCCTAAGACTGAATATCCTACAAAGACAGCAGCAACAGAAATTCCTTTTTCCAGTACTTAATCCACCCTTGGTTTAACGATTCTTTTGTTCCATGATCAATCAAAATACCATCGACGCCTTGGTTAATCGCGGCATCCAAGTTAGACGCCATTTTCGCCAAATCTCCGTCAGAAGTGAAAACGGTCACATTGTCACCGAAGTTTTAGCCTCTGTATCCGAAGACGTTTTTTCTTCGCTGACCTCTCCGTTTGGCTGGCAAGCTGTCAATAAAATACTAATTAATAATAAATTGGCGAGGAGACAGAAAGATCTTTTTTCATATTTTTTCTCCTTTTCTTATAAATGCACCAAGCAACTCATGGATGTTTTTTTGGTAATCTTCAGAAATGATGCCTTTTTCGGTAATAATAGCGGTAATTAAATTCGACGGTGTCACATCAAATGCAGGATTAAATACATTAGTGCCAAGTGGCGCAATCGGCTGTCCATTCATATGAGTAATTTCCTCTGAGTTTCGTTCTTCAATTGGAATTGCAGTGCCATCTTCAATTCCCAGATCAAATGTCGAGATTGGCGCCGCGACATAAAAAGGAATATCGAAAGCTTTGGCCAATAAAGCCAAATTAAAGGTGCCAATCTTATTCGCAGTGTCACCGTTGGCGGCAATGCGGTCTGCACCGACAATGATCGCTTCGATGTCTTTTGCTTTAATGGTGTGTGCTGCCATGCTATCTGTGATCAACGTCACATCAACATTTGATTGTTGCAGTTCCCATACTGTCAGACGCGCACCTTGATAAACCGGACGAGTTTCGCAGGCATACACTTCAAAATGACGACCGCGTTCACTGCCAAGGTGAAACGGTGCTAAGGCTGTTCCATATTTTGCAGTGGCAATGGAACCTGCATTGCAAATAGTCATGACTTTTGTGTGCCCTTCTAACAACGTCAACGCATGCTCACCGATACGCCGACAGGAGGCTTCGTCTTCTTCATGAATTTTAATGGCCTCTGCTAGCAATAACTGCTTTGCCTGCTGGACGTTAATTGCCTCTCGAATTTTATCTTGTAGACGATTTAATGCCCAACCAAGGTTGACAGCAGTCGGTCTTGAAGCGTTTAAGTACGATGCGTCTTTTTGGATATATTGCTGAAAAACTTCTAGTGAAGCTGTATCATGTCGCTGAGCTCCGATAGCCAATCCATAGGCGGCTGTAATGCCAATCGCTGGAGCACCACGAACTTTTAATGAGAAGATGGCCTCGTAAACGTCTTCTATAGTTTCAAGTGTTACGTATTCGATAAGGTGTGGTAATTTTTGTTGGTCTAGAATAGTCAGTTGCTGACCATTCCAGTTGATAGATAAAGGAATGCTCATTTGCGCAGCTCCTTTAAAATCTCCAGTAAATCAGTGATTGAGCCGATTTGTTGGCGCTGCAAGATTAATGCTCTCCCTGTATGTAGCGACTGTTTTTTAAAGTTAATTCTTTTTTCTGTGTCCACTATACTGTCCAAATCTTTGACGTGTGCTAAGCCAATTGTCCGACGAATCAATTCACAGCCGGCAAAACCAGCTGCATCTGTTAAGACTTTCTCGAGAACGTATTCTAAATAACCTCGTGTGTCTCTGAACGATTCAACACTCTGCGTTTTCCATAGTTCACTGAATGATAAAGCAAAAACTTCCCACGTCTTCTCAATGTGAGACACAATCACCTGACGCTCGATACCCTCTCGCGTAATCGATTGAAAAATTAAATTACCTAGAAATAAGCCAACATCAAATCCGATTGGACCATAAAAACCAAACTCTGGATCAATGACTTTGGTTTCAGTTGTACTAGCAAAAATACTGCCTGTGTGAAGGTCTCCATGTAGCAAGGCTTCCGATTCAGTCAAAAAACTTTTTTTCAATTTAGCTACTTCTAGCTGTAACTTTTGGTCTCTCCAAATTGCTTCTGCCGCTGATTGAAGCTGTGGTTCATAATTGTTAGTTTCAAGGTCAAAAAAAGGATCCGTAAAAACAAGATCTTCTGTGATTTTGCATAGCTCTGGATTAGAGAACTCGACAGCTAAGCGTTTTTTTTCAAAAGGATGAAGACCGTAATCTGATGTATGGAACAAAGTCTGCGCCAAGTATTCACCAATATCCTGCGACAATCTAGGAAAATTCTGCCCGTTGATCAACCCTTCTCGTGCAATAACAAGGTGAGACAAATCTTCCATCACCGTAATCGCCAATGTTTCATCCGCCGCATAAACGACCGGTACCAAGGATGGCACAAACTCCCCGTGCTTTCTAAGAACATTGGCTTCAATCGTTGCACGCTTTAAAGTCAGTGGCCAACTTTCACCAATGATCTTGGCATATGGCAGTGCTTGCTTAATAATTACACGGTTGCCTGTTTTCGAATCTTCAATTTGGAAAACATAATTCAAGTTGCCATCTCCAATTTCTCGGCAGCTCAATTCGGCAGTAGGCTCGAAAGTATAGACGGCTTTTGCTAAAGCAATAGCCGTCGCTTCAGTTAGTCCCTTATAAGTTGTTGGAATAGTAAGCGTCATTGTTTTCTCTTCCTTTCCTGGGCAATATAAAAAGCCTCTTTCTAAAAGAAAGAGGCCAGAATAAGAGAGATTCCACGCCTCTTATCTTTCAGAAAGTAAATTTCTGATGGAATTAGCACCGTGCCTTGCAGGAATTTCATCCTGGCGCAAAAGCGCCCCGTCTCACAACGGTATTACGGTCGGTTGCTGGGCGTCATCGGGCCAAAATCCCTCTGCCAGCTCTTGATAAGAGTACTACTTGTCATGCTATTGAGTTCTGAAAAGAATCCTATCATGTTTCAGAATTGACTGTCAACTCTATTTTTTCAATTAAAAAAATTTTACAACAATAGAGTTGACAGACTATTATACACGTGAAATAATCAGAATTACTTCTAGATATAGGCTCAAAAAAGCCGAGCGTGTTGATGAACTATCAATACTTTCAAGTTCTTAAATCACTTTATAAAAATGACCTACACAATTTCATAATCTTTCTTATTTAGAGCAGGTGGAGGGACAAGCCCTATGATACCCGGCAACCGGTCCAGCAATGGACACGGTGCTAATTCTTGCAGTCAGAAACAGTGGCTGAGAAATAAGAAGTTGTTAAAACCCTTAACCTCTTCTTATTTGAAGAGGTTTTTTATTTTTTAACATTACATAGGAGCGTGGAGTAAATGAGCATTTTAACTGCTACTTATCAATTATATGGAAAGCCCGGGTCCTTTGAGAAAAAAGCTGAAGGTATTGCGCTAGGACTGACAATCGGGTCCTGGACCAATTTGCCACTTCTTGAACAAGAGCAATTAAAACAGCATAAAGGAAATGTCATTTCCATAAAAGAATTTGAAGAAAATCCCCATCCCTTAAAATCAGGTTTGATAAAAGCTGAAGTTTCAATCGCTTATCCATCAGCTAATTTCTCAGCAGATCTTCCTGCAATTCTCACTACCGTTTTCGGCAAATTATCTCTGGATGGTGAAATAAAACTATTGGATTTGGATTTCAGTGATGAATTGCTCAAGTATTTTCCCGGACCTCGCTTTGGTATTGAAGAAATCCGCCATACACTCGGTGTAACTGGACGGCCGCTACTCATGAGCATATTCAAAGGTGTCATCGGGCGTGACTTGGATTACTTATCTACTCAATTGCGACAACAGGCATTAGGCGGTGTAGACCTCGTTAAAGATGATGAAATTCTATTTGATAATCCTTTGACTCCATTTGAAAAGCGCATTATTGCAGGTAAAGAAGTGTTAACACAGGTTTATGAAGAAACGGGTCATCGCACACTTTATGCAGTAAATCTTTCGGGTAGAACCTCCGAGTTGCGAAGTAAAGCAAGAAAAGCTCGCGAACTTGGAGCTGACGCTTTATTGTTCAATGTTCATGCATACGGATTAGATGTTATGCAAGAACTTGCTGAAGACGATGACATTGCTTTGCCATTGATGGCACACCCCGCATTCAGCGGTGCCTTTACTTCATCTTCCTTTTATGGACTTGCCACACCACTGGCACTTGGCAAATTGACTCGTTATGCTGGTGCAGATTTCTCACTGTTCCCATCGCCATACGGCAGTGTCGCTTTGGAAAAATCCTCTGCACTTTCGCTCGGTGAAGAACTGACTAAGAAAAGCTCGTTAAAACGCAGTTTTCCAGTGCCTTCAGCTGGGATTCACCCAGGGCTTGTCCCTTTGCTGATGGCAGACTATGGCATCGATAGCGTCATAAATGCCGGTGGTGGTATCCATGGACATCCAGCTGGAGCCATTGGCGGCGGACAAGCTTTTAGACAAGCAATTGACGCGGTACTACAAGGTGAAACCTTAGAACATGCTAGTAAAAAACACGAACAATTAGAAACAGCACTTGAGCTATGGGGGTCAAAAAATTGAACAAACCAATTATTTTCTGCGATTTCGATGGCACGATTACAGCCAACGATAACATCATCGCAATCATGAAGAAATTTGATCCGCCTGGTTGGGAACCCATCAAAAACCAAATCCTTGATCAATCTATATCTATACGTGAGGGTGTAGCGAAAATGTTTTCATTGCTCCCTGTGTCCGCAAAGGATGATGTTGTTTCATATGTTCTCGACCAAGCTGAAATACGAGAAGGTTTTCGTGATTTTGTCGATTATGTAAAAACCCATGAACTTTCTTTATACATTGTCAGTGGAGGCATCGATTTTTTCGTTTATCCACTTCTTAAACCTTTTGGTCCCTTTGATGGCATCTATTGCAACAGCGCAGATTTCTCGAAAGATCTCATCCATATTGAATTTCCGCATGGCTGTGATGAAATTTGTACGAGTCAAGGATGTGGCTGCTGTAAACCGTCCATCATCCGTAAACTTTTGTCCGAAGGCACTAACAGCATTGTGATTGGAGATTCGATCAGTGATTGGGAAGCCGCTAAAAAAGCTGATTTTGTCATCGCTCGAGATTTACTGGCTGACAAATGCAAAGAAGCTAGAATCGATTATCAACCGTTTGAAACTTTTCATGAAGTTATCGCTATAGTGGATAAATATATAGGAGTGAAGTCATGATCGCATTGAATGAAAAATGGCTTGAACTAGCGGATGTCAAAGATGAACTAGCTGTTCGCGACTGGTTTATGGGGACTAGTGGAAATCTAGCCATTAAAGTGACTGACGAACCACTCGAGTTCTTAGTCACTGCCAGTGGTAAAGACAAGAAAAAACGGACAAATGAAGACTTTCTACTAGTGGATGAAAATGGACAACCCACCATTGAAAAATTCTTAACACCCTCTGCTGAAACCTTATTGCATTGTGCAATTTACAGAAAGACCCAAGCCGGTTGCAGTCTTCACGTCCATACGGTTGCCAATAATGTCATTTCCGAATTATATGGCGATGCTGGAAAAATCGATTTTCAAGGACAGGAACTGATTAAAGCTTTCGGATTATGGGAAGAAGATGCTGTTCTAACAATTCCCATTATTGCTAATCACGCAGATATCCCAACACTCACCCGTGAGTTTGAAGCCACTATTTCGGCAGATAAAGGAGCCGTGCTAATCCGTAATCACGGCATTACCGTGTGGGGGAAAAATAGTTTTGAGGCAAAAAAACTACTTGAAGCCTGCGAGTTTTTATTTCAATACCAATTAGCATTACAACTACAGTTAAAATAAGAGAGGAAGATTAGTATGGCCATCATTAAAATTCAAGGAACAAAAAAGACAATTGAAGCGCACGACGACGTAGCCGCATTTTTGGAACAACAAGAGGTCGTTTATGAGCATTGGGATATCGATAAATTACCAGCGCATCTACGTGAAAAATTCGATTTAACGGATGCCGAAAAAGATGAAATTCTTCAAGCATTTCAAACAGAAGTCAGTGATATCTCAGAACGTCGGGGCTACCAGGCAGCGGATATTATTTCATTATCAGATTCCAACCCTAAATTAGATGAGTTATTAAAAAACTTTCAACGCAAACACATCCATACAGATGATGAAGTGCGCTATATCGTCAGCGGACATGGGGTTTTCATCATTCAAGGAAAAGACGAAAATTTCTTTGAAGTTCATCTGACGCCAGGCGATCTCATTTCGGTTCCTGAAAACATTACGCATTACTTTACACTTGCTGAAGATCGAAAAGTCGTAGCCATTCGTATTTTCGTCACAACTGAAGGATGGGTACCTGTTTACCAAGAAGAAAGCAGCGTATAAATTTACTATCTAATAAGAAGAGACTCGACTATATCGAGTCTTTTTATTTTGAGAAAAAAGGTAATTTCTTTCTATTTATAATGTCTTTTAAGCTATAATGGCTTTTGAGTTATATTTTAAAATTAGAAATGAGCGATTCATATGAAAAAAATGATTTGGTTTTTTGGTGGAGTGATACTTTTACTTGCCCTTCCTATCCTAATTTGGTTTTTAAAAGAAGAAAAAATAGTCAATATTGCGATTATCGATAAAACTGTTCCAACTGAAAGTTATAGGGAACATAAAGGCTTAACATGGCTATTAAATCATCAGCGCTACGTTTCTGAAACAGAAGAAGCCTACAATGCTACGACCGATTACTACGGCTTTGTTCCAGATGAAAAAGATGAAAGCTATACGATTCGTGAATTACCTACAGATTATTCCGGAACTGACCTCATTTACTTGGCAGATTCTTATGGAGTTTACGAAGAAGATCTCCCTTGGCAGACTAAAGAAAAAACACCAGGTAGTTCATCCATGATTGCAGGCGGCCTCCAAATGGATGAGTGGCAGGCGATTAAACAACAAGTACAGTCTGAAGGTACAGACTTAGTCATGGAGTTCAACACGTTCGCTTCTCCGACTTCTAAAGAAGTTTCACAAGATATGAACACATTTTTAGGTCTCGAATGGAGTGGTTGGAGTGGTCGCTATTTTGAAGAGCTACAAACTTCTAAAGGTGCCGTTCCTCAATGGATTGTTACTAATTATGAAAAAAACGATGTGCAATGGCAGTTTGAAGGTGCGGGTTTTGTACTAGTTAACGACGATTCCGGTGAAATTGTTGTTCTTTCTGAAGATGCTGAGGAAATTGGCAGCGATGGTCTTAACCTTGCATTTACTGAGCAAGGCATTGCTCAGTTTGATTTGAAAGAAAGCCCTTCTTTCGATTATTGGTTTGATATTAATCTAGCTGCTCCCGAAACTGAAGTTCTCGCAGATTATCAATGGGACTTGCAGGATTCAGGTAAAGAGAAATTGAAAAAAGCGGGCATTCCACAGAACTTCCCAGCAGTATTCCACCAATCCAAATACGGTGCAGACCTTTACTATTTCGCAGGGGATTTTGTTGATATCAATGATGTTCCGAATTTCTATCGCTTTGCAGGTTTCTCAAAACTGCGCTCTTTCCTGTCTACAGAATCACTGGATGCTGAAAAGAGTTTTTACTGGAAAACATATATCCCAATGATGGAGTCCATTTTGGCAAATGCCGAAGACAAAAAAGCACCTATTGACAAGGCACAAAAAACGCTGGCTGTCGAAAATGGCATTTCATATCCTTCTCGTATAAACGATCAAACATTTGAAGTTTACGAAGACGGCGAATGGCAACCTCTTACTATTAAAGGTGTAAACTTAGGCATGGCCAAACCTGGAACGTTCCCTGGTGAAGCAGCTATTACACGTGCGGAATATGACCGCTGGTTTAAAGCAATTGGTGATATGAATGCGAATGCGGTGCGTGTTTATACCCTTCACCCCCCTGCTTTTTATGAAGCGTTTGCTGCTTATAACGCTAGCGCAAAAGAACCACTTTACTTGTATCACGGGGTTTGGATTGACGAAGAGCCCTTAGTAGAATCTTTAGATGCTTTTGATCCTGACATTACCGAGCGCTTTCAGGCAGAAGTCAAAAAAATTGTGGATGTTGTCCACGGCGATGCTGTCGTTGAACAACAGCCGGGACATGCATACGGCAACTATAAAACAGACATCTCTCCTTATGTGATTGGTTGGATGGTTGGTATCGAATGGTACCCGGTAATGGTCGATCAAATGGAGCAAGATTATCCCAATCTTGGCGAATATCAAGGCCAGTATGTCTACACAGAAAATGCTAATCCGATGGAAAATTGGTTAGCCCAGCAATTAGACCTTCTCGCTTCTTATGAACTCGATACATACGAAAGTATGCGCCCTTTAAGCTTTACTAACTGGGTGACAACCGATAATATCGATCAGCCCGCAGAGCCAAGTGTTCAAGAAGATATGGCTACTGTTGATCCGAATCATATCAAAACCAAGGATATAATAGATACAGTCGGCATGTTCGCTTCGTATCATGTTTATCCATACTATCCGGATTTCTTGAATTTAGAAGAACGTTATACAGAATACGTTGATCATCGCGGAGAATTCAATAATTATGCCGGATACTTGAAAGATTTAAAAGACTCTCACGACATGCCGGTTCTTATTGCTGAGTTCGGAATTCCCGCCTCGCGTGGCATGACGCATGAAAATCCATTTGGCTGGAACCAAGGGTTTATCTCTGAAAAAGAGCAAGGTAACATTGTTAGTCATATGTACGAAGACATTCTTGAAGAAGGCATGCTAGGCGGTATGGTCTTTACTTGGCAAGACGAGTGGTTTAAGCGAACATGGAATACAATGGATTACGACAATCCGAACGAACGACCATTTTGGTCTAATGCTCAAACAAACGAACAACAATTTGGTCTCTTGAGTTTCGATCGCCATAAAGTAAAAGTAGATGGTATAGACGATTGGAAAGATGGAAAACTGTTGTACGAAAAAGATGCGGGCGCGCTCAATAGCGTTACGATGGATTCCGATGAGCGATATGTCTACATTAAAGCCCAATTCGATCCTGCTAATAAGAAATGGTGGACTGAAAAAGACTTTAATCTATATTTTAGTATCCGTAATGACAAAGGGATTGCCATCGAGGATTTCGAAAAAACTGAGTTTTTGGCGGACTTCCAGTTGAAGATTGAAAATCTAGAACAAGCACAGCTGCAAATCGCTGGCGATTACGATAGCTTTTACTATGATTATCATGAGCGTTTGAAAATGATTCCTGCAGAAGAAAACATTGAATCGACATTCCATCCAATTCGACTCGCTCTAAATAAAGAATTTGTACGACCGGACACTAAAGAAACTGTCCCGTTCGCTTCATATGAAACAGGCGTGTTCCAATTTGGGATTGCTAATCCAGAGCATGAAGATTATGATTCGTTGAATGACTATTATTATGACGAAAAGACCGGGGTTATGGAAATTCGCATTCCATGGATGTTGTTAAATGCGAAAGATCCCGCAAAACGAGAATTTACAGGTGACCTTCAAAAAGATGGCATCGAAGCTTCTCAAACAATCAAAGGTCTAGATATTGCGGCGAACTTAACAAGCAAAGACGGAGAAGTTGTAGAGGCTTTTGATTCTAAGAAAGTTGCTCAATATTCGTGGGAAACATGGGGATTACCACAGTCTGAAGAACGATTAAAACAATCCTATTACATTCTCCAAGAAACGTTTGGAGAAACCGAATAATATGAGAAAAATTAAAAACTGACGGAGAAAAGGACCATCCTTTTCTCCATCAGTTTTTTAGATTTTAATAAACTTTAGGGTTTCATTGTTTTCCAGCTATCTACATGATGAACAGCTACGCCACCAAATCCAGATGCTGTCGAATAATAAGCCGACACTTTCGCTAACTCACCATTCATGAAAGCTTCGCCTTCTTCAAAGAAAGAAATATTATTGCCTTCATCGGTTTGCCCAGTTTCAACTCCGACTACAACGGTTTTCCCATATTTCTCTGCATAAGCTACTTCATTTTTTACGAGTTCTGTAATCATTGCTGCTGAATCTCGGTATGCCATTAACGTAACACTATCTGTATTAGCAATTACCCATTCGGCGAGTACACCTTTGCCGTACGTATTTTTATAAGCGATTTCATCGAACCAGAAAGGCATATCCGCCTCAAGTGGTAAATTCATCGCTGCTGTACTAGATGCTGCTTTACTTAAAAGAGCTTGATAAGATTTAATCGTTGCTGCTCGGTTTGTATTCCAACCACTATATAAATAAGGCTCAACGTCCAAGTGAACACCTGCAAACTTCTGAGCCGGTAAAGCTCTCTGTTGATAAGTAGATAGCCAGTTCATCAAACGATCCTGTTTAGCAAAGCCTTTAGGTGCTACCCAGTCATTTGCTCCGTCCAATGCATAAATGGTCATGCCTGCTGCTCCTGCTTTTTCGATAAAACTCTGATAAGTCGTAGCTGGAATGTCTTCGTCAATTTGTACATAGACCTTATTGACGTCTTTGCTTTCTAGAAATGCTAGTGTGCCCGCTTCATCACTATAAATCATCCACGGATTCCATAACCATGTCGCTTTTACATCTAACTCCATCGCATGAGCGTTGACACCCGTTTGTGTCAGCATAAACAACAACAATACACCCGCCATCATTAATTTTTTCATTTTCCAATACCCTCCCGTTCTGTAAGCCGTGGCTCAAAGAACGAGACCCTGGCAACCTGACGACCTTGCGTTTTTCAACGGTTAGGCTCATGGCTTTGCGTCCTCCCCTTTCGGTGGAGTTTGCCTTTTTCAGATTTTTATCATTATATGTTAAATAATGCATTTTTGCCATCTTTTTAAAAAAATTCTTTTCATATGAAAGATTTAACGTAATAATCAACAATAGCATCTCAGTATTTTTTACAAAAGGAGTGGATCCCATGTCCATAGCATTACGTGAAGACGAAATTACATTGGCTTTGATCAAGTCGTTAAAAGAAGGCAAACTAACTGAATTTCAAGAAATTCTAGATGAGCTACAGCCATACGATATGGCTATTCAATATCGACACTTGCCAGACAAGCACCGCAATAAATTCCTTCTCTATTTATCTATTCGGCAATTAACAGAGTTGATGCAAGAACTTCCTAAAATTGAACAAATCGACATTCTTCAGAAATTAGGGGTAGAAAAGTCTTCCAAAGTATTGGACCGCATGGATAACGACGATTTGGCATTGCTACTGGCAGACCTTGAACCGGAACGCATTGAAGAGCTATTGTCTCAAATAAATCAAGACGATTCTAAGTTTGTCCAAAGCACGATGACCTATCCTCCTGAAACAGCCGGTCGACTAATGAATAACCGTTATGTCTGGATTCCGCGTCATTACACAATTCGTGATGCCATTGATAAGATTAGGCATTTTGCAGAATTAGCGGAATACCTCAACTATCTTTATATTGTCGATGAAGATAAAAAACTGCTTGGAGTGGTTTCCTATAAGGATTTAATCCTTGGGAACCTTGAAGACAAAATTGAAGAAGTGATGTATAAGCGCGTTGTCAAAGCTGACGTGTTGATGGACCAAGAAGATGTGGCTCAAATCATTAGCCGTTATGATTTTGTCACGTTACCAATTGTTGAAAATGACAATACACTTGCTGGGATTATCACCGTAGATGACGTAATCGATGTCGTCATGCAAGAAGCGAATGAAGATATTGAAAAATTATCAGCTTCTGGTAAATCGATCGACTTTAACACTCCTGCTTGGACAGCGGCTTATCGGCGACTGCCTTGGCTGATTTTACTCTTGTTTATCGGATTGTTTTCAGGCAGTATTATTAGTCGCTTCGAAAATACGCTACAAACCGTTGTAGCTTTAACGTTTTTTATGCCGTTAATTGCCGGGATGACTGGAAACACTGGTACGCAATCCCTGTCTGTCGTTGTTCGCGGACTGGCTTCGCAAAAGCTTGATTTTAAGCAAACCATTAAGCTGATCATTCGAGAATTATGGGTCGGTATCATTATTGGCGTTATTTGTTCTATCCTTATTTTACTCATTGCTTATGTGTGGCAAGGCAATTTGGCGTTAGGCATTGTCGTTGGTGGATCATTATTAATGACATTAATCATCGGAACGTTAGCTGGAACGATTATCCCTCTTATTTTGTACAGATTCAATATTGATCCAGCTGTTGCTTCCGGTCCTTTAATTACGACCATTAACGATATTCTGTCTTTATTGATTTATTTCGGTATGGCGACTTTGTTTATTTCTCAGTTGATGTAAAAAAAATAATAAAAAAATCTTTTTCTAAGCATTTTTCTTTAAACCTAGTAAGTCTCTTGGTATAATGGGTTGAAACCTAAGGAGGCGTGTTTATGACTATTCCAAAACCCCTTGTCCAAACCAACCAAGCTTTTATCGTCGTTACAGTCGTTATGGCATTATTGCTCCACCCAGCTATTTTATTATTCCCATTTGTTGTTGGAGCTTATACATTAATCACTAAGAAAAACCCCGTTATTTTATGGAGCCGCCGTTTTTTGAAAAAGCCCATGGCGAGCTACCTGCAAGAAGATCGAGATCAACAATTGTTTAACCAATGGATTGCCACTATCTGTTTAGGTTTATCACTCGTTTTCTTTTCTGTTGGTTTGCCGTTACTTGGATTTGCCTTCAGTGTGATGGTTATTATCGCTGCAGGCGTTGCATTGATGGGTTACTGCATCGGCTGTACGATTCGTTACCGTTATATGATGTGGAAACACAACCGCACCAAAGTACAGGCATAAAAAAGACGGCGAGCAACTGCTCACCGTTTCAGACTGTAGACAAAGTCTATTGAAAATGTATAGTTGTGTATAACCACAACCGTTCCAGCCACTGCGCTTTCCATGGGCTCAGCTTCAGCCCATAGCTGTCAACTTAAGAAAAAGGACTAACTTCTCTCGAAAGATGGTATGGAAGACTATCCATCAACGAGAGGAGTTTTTTCTATGACAGCTCCAGATACACTCAACTACCTCGATCCACTATTTGCATTCCTGGCACCAGAGAAGGTCGATGCCCTAGCCAAAGAAACGGGATTTATTCAACGAAAAAGAAAACTAACCGCCAGCGATTTTCTGTCGTTGCTTTTTCAGGCCCATGGAAATTTCATCGATCCTAGCTTGCAAGAACTCAGTACCAAGCTTCTGGCCGATCAGGAAATCGACATCAGTCGTACCGCAGTCGATAAGAAATTCACTAAGCAAGCTGTCCATTTTCTTCAACGGTTGGTCGAAGAGTTATTCCAGATTCAACAATCTCTTGAACTAGTGAAACATCCAGTGGCAGTGGATTGGCCGTTTACTAGCTTGCGCATCTTAGATGCCACGCACCTCGAGGTGCCCAATTCGTTGAAAGCACACGCGAAAAAAACACGCCAAAGCTCGGTGAAAATCCAACATGAATTTGATGTGTTGACGGGACGGCTGACCTTTTTGCGTATCGATTTTGGCAACGTCAACGACACCATTATGGGTGGGAAACGGGTGCCGTTTCTGGACGAGCAAGAATTGTGCTTGCAAGACCTTGGCTATTTTCATTTCCACTCATTCGAGCAGATTGATGAAAACCACAACTACTTTCTCACCAAGTTTCGGAATGATGCTTATTTAGCCTATCAAAACCCGTTCCCTGCCTATCATCCGGATGGATCTGTGGTGAAGAGTAGCGAGTATCAGCGCATTGAACTCGAGCGCCTTTGTGAGAACATGGCACCGGGAGAAATCTTGGAACTGGAACAAGTTTACTTTGGGCGAGATGCGCATTTTTCAGCACGATGTGTGCTATTTGCCCGAAGCGAAGAACAACGCCAACAATGACTGCAAAAAATTCAGCGCCGGGCATCCAAAAGTGGGAAGAAACCCAAGCAGCTGGTTCGTGATTTAGCTGGAATAACCGGCTATATGACCAACCTACCCGAACCTGTTTCAGGTTCGCACCTTGTTGAATTGTATCGCATGCGTTGGCAAATTGAATTGAATTTTAAGGCGTTGAAATCCTATTTGGAAATCGATCATTTCCGATTGGTCAAACAAGAGCGTTGGCTCTGCCATATATATGCCACATTACTGGTTTTCCTGTTAAGCCAATTGATTGCGTATCAAATTCGGAATGCGATTTGGGGAGTCGAGGAGAAAGAAATTAGCGAAACCATTGCGATTCGAAGCATCGCCTGTGAGTTTTTGGCGCAAATGTATGAAGCCGTCAAGCAAAAAAAGAAGACGCTTCTGGCTTTTATTCCCTTGATTTCCCACTTATTCAGCAGGACTGCACGGAAGCCGAATTCCGCTAAAGGAACAGCCTTGAAACGCCTTCAATTCATCTAGAATCATCCAACCACAGCCTCCCCAAAAAGGGGGGCTAGTTGGCGTTCTTAGTTATCTCCATTTCCGATATTTCCCGAATTCAAACCCCGATGTCGTACAAAATTAATGGAAATACTCAACGTCATTTCTTAAGTTGACAGCTATGTCAGCTTCAGCCTCCTCGTCACTTGCGTTCCTGCGGGGTCTTCAGCTTTCGCTGTCCCATAGGAGTCTTCGTGACCAGAACGGTTGTTAGCATATAGCTCAAATTAGAAAGTAACCAGTGATTCCACTTTTTAAGAGGATTAATGAGTAATCACACAAGGATCCGAAGCGCAATGCGGCGACTCCTGCGGAAAAACGGAGTGATGAGACCCCGCAGGAGCTTGCGACGAGGAGGCTCAGCACTTCGTCCGCGGAAAGCGTCCGCATGGAGCGCAGAATCCGGTATAAACAAGATGAAAAGAATATTCATTCTCTACCAATTATAATTATCTTTTGTCTATATGCTAAGACGGAGAGCAACTGCTCTCCGTCTTTTCTTATATCTATTATTTTATTTGGCCGTTACCGCGTATAATGTATTTCGTTGATGTTAAAGCTGGTAAGCCCATTGGTCCTCGCGCATGAAGCTTTTGTGTACTAATGCCAATTTCTGCACCAAACCCAAATTCGAAACCATCTGTAAATCGAGTCGATGCATTGTGATACACCGCGGCCGCATCAATTTCCATGAAAAATTGATCGACGTTTTCTGATGTTTTCGAAATAATTGCTTCTGAATGTTTCGTTCCGTACGAATTGATGTGCTCAATTGCTTCACTAACATTTCCAACGGTTTTTATCGCGACTTCAAGTCCGAGGTATTCTGTACCCCAATCCTCTTCTTCTGCAGGTATCACATTAGGTGAGAGTTTTTGTACAGGCTCGTCACCATGAATCGTTACTTGTTGATCTTGTAAAGCGCTCACCAATAGCGGCAAATGCTTGTCGGCCCAAGCTTGATGGACTAAAATGCTTTCACAAGCGTTACAAACAGATGGACGCTGTGTTTTGGCATTTAATGCGATGTCAATTGCCATTTGAACATTCGCTGTCTCATCGATATAAATATGACAGTTTCCTGCTCCTGTTTCCAATACTGGAACTGTAGAATTCTGAACGACCGTCTGAATCAACTTCGCCCCTCCACGAGGAATCAACACGTCTAAGTATTGGTTCAATTTGAACATGTGAGATGCAGCTTCTCTGCTCGTATCTTCTAATAGCTGTACGGACTCTACTGGTAACTCACTTTTTTCTAACGCTCGGTGAATAACAGCAACTATTGCTTTATTTGAATGGATGGCTGTTGAACTGCCACGCAATACTACCGCATTCCCTGTTTTCAAACATAAACTTGAAGCATCTACTGTGACATTCGGACGCGCTTCATAAATCATGCCGACAACACCTAAAGGCACGCGGATTTTGGACATGGTTAAGCCGTTTGGACGTTCCCATTTCTCAAGCACTTCACCCACTGGGTCTGTTAGTTTCGTTAGTTGTATCAAGGCATCCGCCATGTCTGTTATCCGAGACTCATCAAGCTTTAGACGATCTATTAAAGACTCACTCATATCATTTTGACGGCCAACTTCTATGTCTTTGTTGTTTTCCGTTAAAATATAGGTTTGTTCTTCTAATAATTGCGCTGAAATAGACCGCAAAGCGTGATTTTTTTGTTTTGTCGTCGATTTTGCCAGTATCGCAGAAGCGGATTTTGCCTTTTTCGCTTTTTGTAGAAGTTCGCTTTGATCGGTTTCTTGCTCTTGAAAAAGTTTCGTCATCCAATTGCCCCTTTCAATTTTTCGTTCGTTATACACTCATTTTTGTTTTTATACCGATATAAGTTCCATCGCCTGTGCCGTGAAAAATATCGACTAATTTTTCGCTACCTGTTCCAGATCCGATAAATACTTGAACTCCAAAAGCAAGTGCCGTACGAGCTGCTTCAACTTTAGACTTCATGCCCCCTGTTCCAACATCAGAGCCTTCAGAAGAAGTTGCAGCTATTAACGCATCAGGAATGTCATGTAAGTGAAGGTATTTCTGAGCTTGAGGATTGGTTCTTGGATTTTCGAGATATATGCCATTAATGTCTGTTAAAATCATGAGGAAATCGGCATGAATTAATCCACTAACTAACGCCGACAGCATATCATTGTCACCAAAAGTTAATTCTTCCGCTGAAACCGAATCATTTTCGTTAATGATTGGCATGACATTCCGTTCCAATAATTTGGAAATGGTCGCATTGGCATTTTTATAAAGATCTTTCGTCAGCAGCAATTGTGCCGCTACAATATTGTGCTTTTTGCATTCATCAGCGTACGCTTGTAATAACAAGCTTTGCCCGACCGCTGCAGCTGATTGCTTATCGACTAATGTATTTGGTCGCGATAAGTACCCCATGCCCATACACCCTGCAGCAACAGCTCCAGATGAGATTAACACCACTTCGTGTCCTTCTTCTTTTAAACGAGCCAGTGCATCCACGTGCTCACGCAATTTCTCAATTGACAGCTTTCCTTGTTCATCTGTTAACGAACTACTTCCGATCTTCACAACAATTCTTTTCTTCTCCACGTGCATTCACCACCCGTTTTTGATAAATAAAAAAAATCTTCCATTTGTTCAAAAACGGAAGAACCTTGCCCCCGTGACTAAATTTCTCTAGGCTTGTTTATCGAATTTCTTGAATAGAGTTATTATGCACTCTTTCGTATTTTAAGTCAACAATATAATAAACGAATTCCTTATTAACAGACTTCATCTGATTTTTATATACAATATATATGAATATTTATTCAAAATGATGATAAACTACTTATCCTTATTATTGCGTTACATGTCTATTAAGAGCTTATTCGAGGATTTTTAGTTTAATTATTCTGTATAAAAAGAAAAATTAATTTTTAAAAGATATATTAGTCTACCATATATTTTTCTATCAACACACGGCACTTTTGACTGAGAACTTGCTACCGCAAAAAAAAGCATGGGAAGAGATCCCATGCTTTTTTCTCTAATTTTCTAAAGCGCGATAGTTTACTTCTAACTGCTTTAAACTTCTATATTTCATAATTTGAGTTACGTACCACCCAACAACTACTAATGTGATGCAAGCTCCAATAATTGCAGACACATGATAATCCATATTCAAACCTTCTGGTGCGTAGAAGATGTACATGGAAACGACTGCTGTCATAAAGATTGCAGGTACTCCTGCTATCCAATGGAATTTGAAGTTTTTCAATAAGTATACTGCTGCCGTCCAAAGCATAAACGTCGCTACCACCTGATTGGTCCATCCGACATAGCGCCAAAGGAAAGTGTAATCGATTGTCGCCATATAGAATGTTGGAATCCCTAGTGGAATCGTGACCAACAAAACTTTCACTTTTCCTTGCATGTTAACAAATTTCGCAAGAATATCCGTTACGATCATTCGAGAAGAGCGAAGTGCTGTGTCGCCCGTTGTGATAGGTAAGATAATAACTCCAAAAATGGCGAGCAAACCACCAATCGATCCAAGTAAAGTGATTGAAATTTCATTAACTACACCAGATGGGCCTCCTGCAGCAAGTGCTGCTCCAAGTCCCTCAGTACCATTAAAGAATGTCATTCCGGCTGCTGCCCAAATCAAAGCAATCACACCTTCAATGATCATTGCACCATAAAAGATTTTGCGGCCCATCTGATTCTTTTTTCATCGTTCTTGCAATGATTGGACTTTGCGTGCAGTGGAATCCGGAAATTGCACCGCAAGAAATGGTGACCATCAACAATGGCCAAATTGGTAAAGTTCCTGGGTGTAGATTTTCAAACGTAAGGTTTGGCATCGGTTTCCCAGAGAATACTAACGCAACTGCTACTGCAATTGCCATGAACAGTAAAATCCCACCTAATAAAGGGTAAATCCGACCAATCACTTTATTGATTGGCAAAATCGTCGCTAAGATAAAATAGAAGAAAATGATTGCTAATGCCGTGATAAAGTTAATCGGTGTAATTTGTGCGATTAACTGTGCTGGACCCGCGGTAAAAGCTGCAGTCACTAGCAACATGAGCACAAGAGAAAGACCATTGATAAACACTTTTGCATTCTTGCCTAAGTATTTCCCAACTAAGGTTGGAAATTGTGCGCCTCCATGACGCATCGACATGACACCTGAAAAATAATCATGTACCCCTCCGGCAAAAATACTGCCAACGACAATCCAAACAAAAGCTACTGGACCATAGAGTGCACCTGCAACTGCACCGTATATCGGACCAAGACCCGCTATATTCAATAATTGAATCAAATTCCCTTTCCACCAGCTCATTGGGACAAAGTCTAATTTGTCGGTTTTTGAATAAGCAGGTGTTGGTGTATTATCATCAATACCAAAAACCCGTTCGATGAATTTCGAGTAAAATACATAGCCTAAAATAAGTAAAGCGAGAGCTGCAAAAAAGGTTATCATATGGCGGTTCCTCCTGATGTTTTCTTAAGTATAAAGAATGATAACATGTTTTTTCAATATATAAACATAATATTTAGAAAAAAACAAATATACTGTAAAATAACTATAATGAGACCGCCTGAACTGTTTTTCTTGATTTTATATACCTACATAGGAAATATTTCTTATAATTCTAATAATAATAAAACAAAAAGAAAGATATTTATATTATATTCTAATCTATTTTTGATTTAAAAAAAGTGCGCAGGCGATGTTCCGCCTGTGCACTCATCTTTTTAAAATTAGCGATCAACTATTCGAATCGTGTATTGAATTCCAATGCTTTTGCAATTTTTTCTTCGCTGCTATCAAAAACATCACTTGTCGTAATTGTTATGGAGTCAATATCACTTTCTTCAACAATAAAGCCAATATTGCCTTGTTTGGTTTCTCCCGGCGCAAGTTCTCCGTTTAAACTTTCTAAGTAAATATCATCTTCCCAAAGTTTGAGTTCTTCTTCATCCGTCTCAAACAAAGCTACTGGAGCAAAATGCACCGGTTCATTGGAAGTATTGGTAATTTCTACGAACATTTTCACGACACTGAATTCTTGATCATGGGTATAGGCATGAAAAAAATCTATCAGACTGTAATCAGGTTTTACTTGAAGAATTTTCGATTCTGCTACCGTCAGCTCGACAGGATCAATATCATAGGTTTCCATAGTCATATTGACTGCTTCGACTATGGCTTCCCCTTTAGCATCTCGTTTGTTTTGCCCAACTTCTTGGAGCGTGCGGTCATCTGTGACTTGGGGACTCAAGACATAGTCTTCGTAATACTTTGGAACTTCGTTTTCTTCAGCAACTGTCGAAGCTACAGCTATCGAATCGTCAGGATCTGAACATCCTCCAAGTATTACTGCTGAAAATAGTAAGAAATATATAGCCTTTTTCATGTCATTGCCTCATTTCGTTGCATTACTTATCGTTGATTTCTACTTTTGCTTTCAGTAAATCAAAAATAATTTTAGCGTGATCTGTGTTGTCGAGCTTTCCTGCAAATTCATCACTTGCGGGTCCATATGCGTAAACTGGAACATCTTCTCCTGTGTGACCACCTGTTGTCCATCCTGTGTGGGTACGCTGATTGAAAATCTCTTCGATAGCGTTGTCTATAGTTGTATACTTGTTACTTTCTGCTGCTTTTTTCACTGTTTCTATTTCTTCAGCTGTCAATTCCAGATCAATGTATTCGCTTAGCGTTTCTTCTACACCAACCCCGTCCACAATTTGCTGTGCCATAAAATCAGGTGTACGTTTTGCGGCTTTGATTGGCTCTCCGAACCAGTTGTAAATGCCATCTGCTCCAATAGAAAAGCCTCCTGTTGAATGGTCGGCTGTAGCTACCACTAACGTATTGCCGTCTTCTTTCGCAAATTTAATTGCAGCTTGGAATGCTTTGTCGTAGTCTTCCATTTCGCTCATGGCTGCCACGATATCGTTATCATGTCCTGCCCAATCGACTTGACTGCCTTCTACCATTAAGAAGAAACCATCTTCATCTTCTGACAAACGATCGATGGCGGATGTCGTCATTTCTTCTAACGACGGCGTGCTATCATCACGGTCGATCATTTTCGGAAGACCTGCCGGTGCGAACAAGCCAAGCACTTGCTCATCATCATTGCTTAATAGTTCATCACGGTTTGTAAGGTAGCTATACCCGTCTTCTTGAAACTCTTCCGTAAGATTCCGATCTGTTCGTTCGAATAAATCGACACCTCCACCTAGTAAAACGTCGACTTTATGTTCTCCGTTAATCAGTTCATCATAGTAATCATCTGCAATGGCATTCATGTTTTTTCGTGCAATGTCATGGGCACCGAACGATGCCGGTGTCGCATGTGTAATTTCAGAGGTCGCGACCAGTCCTGTGGCTTTGCCTTTTTCTTTAGCTGCCTCAAGAACTGTTTTCACTCTACTTTCATCATTGTCGACAGCAATTGCACTGTTGTATGTTTTAATCCCGGCTGCCATAGCTGTAGCAGCAGAAGCAGAATCCGTGATGTTTTGATCGGGATCTTCAGGATATGTTGATTGTTGTCCGACCAAATACGCATCGAGAGCCGTATCTTCAACCATTTTAGTAGAAGGGTCATTTTGCAAGTAGCGATAAGCAGATGTGTACGAGGTACCCATTCCATCACCAATTAGAAAAATAACATTTTTCACTTTCTCTTTTTTGCCTTTTTTGTGATCTTGTCCGTGGGCTTTCCCTTGGTTTTTGTCAGGAGTACCCGCTTCAGCTGATAGCGTAAATGAGCTAACCCCTGTTAATGCTAATGCCGAAGCTAAAGCAATTGGCAGAACTTTTGTTTTCAACTTTCTATGTATCATTTTCTCTCCTCCAGTCATTTGATCTACATGCTCAGTATAGAAGTCGATTGTTAAGGATTGATTAGAGAATTGTTTAGCTTTTGTAAATTGTCAAAAACAGGTATTTTTACACAATACAAAAAGCCCAGAAAAAATTTCTGGGCTCCAATTAGTTGGCAATAGATGAAGTTGCATTTTTGGCTAACAGCAAATAGGAAAGTAATGCGATCAAACACATTGAAAAAATCACGAGCCCCATTGGAACCGCCGTGTTTTCTCCTGCAATCCCTACTAATGGTGCAGTTGCGGCCCCGAGGATAAATGGTAATAACCCGAGTAATGCAGATGCACTTCCTGCAACATGTCCTTGGCTTTCCATGGCAAGCGTGAAAGAAGATGTTCCGACCACCCCAATAGCCATGATGAAAAAGAAAATAGGGATGACAACTGCCCATAAAGGTCCTTGCATGAGCACGACGGCCAATAAAATGGCCCCTGCAACTGTTGCCATGTAAAGAGCTGTTTCTAAAAATCTTTTTTCAGACCAAATGTGTGTAAATCGACCAACTGAGTAACTCCCGATAATCAACGCAATTCCGTTCATCCCAAATAACAAACTAAACATTTGAGGAGAAGCGCCATAAATATTTTGGTAAATAAATGGCGTACCGGATACATAAGCAAAAACTCCACCAATTAAAAACCCTTGTGCTAACGCATAACCTGTAAACTGTCGATTCTTCAAAATCCCAGAAAAATTACTGAATGTGGATTTTATATTGCTTGGCACCCGTTTTTCAGGCGGCAAACTTTCTTTTAAACGAGAGGCAGAAAGCACTAGCAAAAAGATTCCCAATACCGTCAGTAACACGAAAATCCCTTTCCAATCTGTAATTAAGAGCACTCCACTACCTATTGAAGGAGCGATTAAGGGCACCAAATTACCGATAACCATTAATAATGCAAACAAACGTGTCAATTCGGGCCCTTGACTAACATCTCTCACTATTGCCCGGGAAATAACGAGCCCCCCAGAAGCTGCAAAACCTTGTACAAAGCGTAAAAATACAAATATGTAGATGTTTGGAGCAAATATACAAGCGATCGATGCGCCGATATAAGCCATTAAAGAAATTAATAAGGGTTTGCGCCTGCCGTGCATATCACTTAGTGCACCTGCAACTAATTGCCCTATTGCTAACCCCAACAAACATGCTGTGAGACTTAATTGAACAGAACTGGCATTGGTTTTATAAACATCTGCTAAAATCGGGAACGCCGGTAAATACATATCAATCGTAAAAGGAACTATCGTAGTTAAAGCACCCACCAATAAAATAAAATGAGTGCGTGTAAGACCAGTGGAACTTTTCAAAATTTCTACACCTTCTTTTCTATCATCACTTATCTATAAAGCCCAATACGAGCTGAAGTAAACTACATAACTAAAAAACCCGCAACTATCAGTTTATCACAATGGATAAGCTGACAGCTACGGGTTAAAATAATGCAATTAACTAGATGTTATTTTACTTCCACAGTCCAACCAAGTGTATCTTCAATTTTTCCTGTTTGGATTCCTGTAATAGTATCATAAATTTTTTGTGACAATTCACCGATTTCGTGGTTGTTAATAATCATCTTCTTGCCTTTCCAGTTCAGCTCGCCAACTGGAGAAATAACGGCTGCTGTACCAGTACCAAAAACTTCTTCCACTTGACCGGCTTCGAAAGCTTCAAAAAGCTCATCAACTGAAATTCGTCTTTCTGTTACGGATATTCCCCATGTGCCAAGTAATTCAATAATCGACATACGCGTAATACCTTTAAGGATACTGCCGTTCAATTCAGGTGTCACGACTTCTCCGTTAATTTTAAAGAAGATGTTCATGCTTCCGACTTCTTCGATGTATTTTTTCTCAACACCGTCTAACCAAAGAACATCCGCATTGCCTTCTTTTTTAGCATTGGCTTGCGCTTGGTATCCAGAAGAATAGTTCCCTGCTGTTTTAGCCATACCCGTTCCGCCTTTTACGGCACGCGTGAATTTATCTTCTACATGAATAACAACCGGTTTAAGACCACCTGGGAAATAAGAGCCTACTGGCGATAAAATAACCATGTATTTATACGTTTGAGATGGTCCAACTGCAAGATTCGCATCTGTTGAAATGATGTAAGGTCGGATATAAAGAGACGTTCCAGGTGTTTTTGGAACCCAATCTTTTTCAAGTTTGATCAGTTCAGTCAAATGCTCTAAAGCTAATTTCTCGTCAATTGGCGGGATGCTCAAACGTTCGCTTGAAAGATTTAAGCGTTCAAAGTTTTCTTCCGGTCGGAACAATAAAATCCGTCCGTCTTCTGTACGATACGCTTTCATGCCTTCAAAAACAGTTTGCCCGTAGTGGAAAATCATCGCTGCAGGGTCTAAACTAATCGGTCCATAAGGGACAATTTTCGGGTCATACCAGCCTTTTTCTGTTTCGTATTCTAAGACATACATATGATCTGTAAAAGTAGTCCCGAATGGCACTTGGTCTTTTACCGGTTTTTCTTTTTTGTTTGTATTTTCAAGAACCTCTAGCTGGTACGTAGTCATCGTCAGGACTCCTTTTATAAAAATAATTTTAATTATCAGTCATATGAATAATTATACACGTTCATTCGATACTTTAAAAGCTTATCGGTTCTATAATTCAAAAATCACGATAAAAGACCTGTTCTTTTTCGAAATAAAAAGACCATTCAGCGAATGATCTCAATAAAGTGAGCAAGGATTTTGGCAGTGAGTCCCCAGATTACTTTGTCCTCATAAATATAAAAATATTCATCAATTTTGCGTGCATGCCAATTGTAATTTTCTCCTCCAGCAATTAAATCGTAAGGAAAATTTTTCTCTGGCTGAATATCAAAATGAATGTGATACATTTTCGGCTCTTTTTCTAAGAAAAAAGACAACGGGACTGTAAAGATACTGTCGACTTCTGATGGGTTTGGACTAAATACGACCTTTGGATCAATCACACCTGCAAATGAGTAGATAATCATCCCAAAAGGCGAAACAATATAGTCGAGTGGATAGACGTTTGAGATGTCAGCTTTTTCTATCCCTAGTTCTTCGATTGTCTCTCTTATCGCAGTGTCTTCTTCTGTCTGATCTTGATCATCAATTTTTCCTCCGGGGAAACAAATTTCTCCAGGTTGGTTTCTAAGGTCATAAGAACGAACTTCGAAGAGGACATGGGTTTCTCCATCTTTTTCAATAAGAGGCAACAAAATCGCAGATTTCGAGAACTCCTTATTTCCTAATACTTCAGGAGTTCGGTTTTTCATTTTTTCTAACAAATTTTTTGGATCCATCTCCACACCTCATCTCTTCTATCTAGTTTACCAAATCCCCTAACATAATTCTTTTCAGGCACTAGATCGTTAAAATTTCTCGGATATCTTCTGCAGACATTGCCTTCAACGGTTCTTCTCCCGATAAGATCACATCGTCAATTAAGTTTTTCTTTTTCATTTGCAATTCATTGATTTTTTCTTCGATGGTGCCTTTAGCAATAAGCCGAACTACTTGGACTTCCTTTTCTTGCCCCATACGATGTGCCCGATCCGCCGCTTGTTGTTCGACAGCCGGATTCCACCACAGATCATATAAAACAACTGTGTCAGCACCCGTCAAATTCAAGCCCGTACCACCAGCTTTTAACGAAATTAAAAATAAATCTCCTTGTCCCTCGTTGAATCGGTTACAAAGCTCCACACGTTCTACCGGTGGTGTTTGACCATCGAGGTAAAAATATGGAACTCCTTCTCTCGCTAATTGATTGCCGATGATGCCAAGCATTTGTGTAAACTGCGAAAACACAAGTACGCGGCGTCCAGTTGCACGGCATTCTGCTAATATCTCCATTAGCTGATCAAACTTAGCAGATCCTCCGTCGTAACCTTCTACGAACAAAGCAGGGTGGCAACATAATTGACGCAACCTCGTTAATCCTGCCAAAATGCGAATGCGGTTTTTTTGAAAACTGTCTTTGTTTAAGTGCTTTAATGCATCTTGTTTTAGTTCAGCTAAATAAGCTGCGTATAATTTCTTTTGCTCTTTTTGCAACTCTGAAAAATGGATAGATTCCACTTTGTTCGGAAGTTCTGTTAACACATCGGTTTTAATACGACGCAAAATAAAAGGCCGCACACGCTTTTTGATATGCTCTCGTCTCATTTCACTAAACAGCCTGCGATTTGGCAAGAGTTCGGGAAACACTACGTTAAAAATTGACCATAACTCATCTAATGAGTTTTCAATGGGGGTGCCTGTCAGCGCAAATCGGTGATCTGCTTTAATGCCTTTTACGGCTTTTGCTGTTTGTGTCACTGGATTTTTAAAGGCTTGTGCTTCATCTAAAAACACTGTATGGAATGTTTGGTCGCGGTACAGCACTTGGTCCATACGCAAAGAAGGGTAAGACGTAATAACCACGTCTAACGCAGGTATTTTTTTAATCAAAGAAGCTCTTGTTGTTTTATCGCCATCAATGATTCCAGCCTGGACGCCTGGTGCAAATTTCGTTAGTTCGTTTAGCCAATTGTAGACGAGTGATGACGGAGCGACGACAAGTACTGGTTGCTGTTTTTTACGGACATCGGGCAGCACCGATACGATAAAAGCAATACTTTGCAAAGTTTTTCCAAGACCCATATCATCAGCTAAAATGCCACCAAATTTGTATGTTGCCAATAGCTTAAGCCAGCGAAATCCAGCTTCTTGATAATCGCGGAGCACGCCATTTAAGCTTGACGGAATATCCGTTCCCAATGCTTCTGGGCGATTTAAATTTTGCAGCAAGTTTGCAAAATTCGTCCCCGGATCTAGCAACTGTCCTTCCTCTAAAGAAGCCACCAAATGCAGGCCGTGGATTAACGGAATCCGAATTTCTTCTCTACCAAAGTTAGCCGCATCGACATTTAATTCACGTAGAAAGTCACTCAAATCAAGGAATTCTTGAGTTTCCAACGACATTAACGTACCGTTAGGGATTCGATAATAAGGTCGTTTTTCTTCTAAAGCTGTTAAAATTTTTTTAATCTCTGCTTCAGGAATATCTTGCATATCAAAACGAAATTCTAACCAATCCGTTCGTTCACTAATTTCAACTTTCACTTTCGGTCCGCCATAGCTTTTTTGGACGCGCATTTTGACAGCAGTCGTTGCGAAAATCTGCATCTTTTCTTCTAACACCGGAATGACATGATACAAAAAATGATATTCCGAATCTTCATCCTGCATGTAAAAGCCGCCATCGGTTTGCGTAAATGCACTGTCTTTCATGAGACGTATGATGTTTTTTTCTTCTTCAAGCTGTCTACGAATTCCTGGATAATGACGAAATTCATCTTCTGGCTCTTCGCAAGGATTAATGACGAGATGACCATAATGAAACTCTACACCCGCTAGCAAACGGTGCCTAATTCGGTCGAGAAACAATTTAGCGCGTAGAGGCGTTTGCTCAAGCCGCTCTGCTACTGCATCAGCGATATACACGTTCCCTAAACGCTCTAATCCCGGCACCACTGTTGCCATGAAATAATCTATTTCTTCTGCTGAAAGGAGCAGTTGATCCAGTCCATTCGGTAGTAATTCTTTCAGTTCTGACAGGCGTTTCGCATCTTCATTAGCCAAATATACTAATACGCCCTCTGCAAATGCTAATTCATAAGCTTGTAGAACGAGTACTTCTTCAAGACCTTCTACATCTAATCGAAATCCGCCTGTCCGGTGTTCACTAAAATGAAAAGACAGCGGCAATTGCTTTTCAATCGATACGCCATCCGTAATCCTCCCTGCTCCAACAAGTTTAACGTCAGGTGCAGATTGCAATAAAGGCAATAGTCGCTCCCAATCTGAAGCCGCAACGACAAGCATATCGCTATTTTCTAGTCTACTGTTCTTGCTAATTTGAGTTTTCGCTAAGTAATCGAGAACGGCTTCCGTACTACTTTCTAGCCGATGTTCTTTTGGGGAATAATCAACACCAGATGGTTCACTGTATGTTTTTTCAGATCTCACTGCATTTAGAAATTCTCCGATATATTGAATGGGCTCATTAGCCGCAGCTATACGCAAACCGAGATACGCGGCGGCGTCTCCCAACAAAACCGGCAGCACACTAAATTCAATTTGGTATGTTTGACGTTGGTCGAAATACTGTCGTCTTCCCTTAGTTCCCTCAGCCTGTCGAGAGAACAACTCCATCATTTTCCTTGTTGGATTTTCACGTTGTTGCATACTATCAATGGCCAGCATAACCCCAGCAACGTGATGGCAGTAAGTTGTCACAAAACCAACTGGTGGGCAGCTACAAGAAGCCAACACTTCTCCATCTACCTCTTCCTTTACGCTAACATAAAATTCGTTGCGCCCTGCAACAACGCCTTTTATAAGTCGGTCATCAGTAGGGTCCTGCATTAAGCGAATTTTTCCTGCCTGAAAAAAGGACTTTCCTTTTTTGAAAGCCGCTTGTCCGCATAATTTTTTTATTGTGGATTCATTAAGTGAAAAGTTCATGAGGTACGTTCCTTCCTGAGATAAAATACTTGGAACAATTGCGCAGAAGGTTGTTATTCCTTCATTATCCATGACTAAGGAAGCCGAATCAACGATGACGAAAAGGAAAGTCACTTCACTACCTTCTTCCAACCTACGGACTTGCAGCACTTTCTTTTGCGTATCTGTCTACCGGAAACCTTTACATTTGTATCAACAATTATAATAATATTCCTGCAATAGGCTTTTGCCGGTAATCTCCGATAATTCCCTTAACTCTATCTTCAATTGGCATGTCTATTATAGGCTGTAAGCTCTCGGCTTTAACTCGATTATCCAATTTGAAATATGGTTCTTTTTTGAGTGCTTGTTATTGACACTCTTTATACCAAGTATTATGATAATCAAATATTACCAACTAAACTACTCGGAAAAGGATGATTTAATGATAGTTGTCGAAAAAGTTCAACCGATTAATGATGTAAAAGGTCCTGTTGCAGAACAAAATCAAGCGTTATCAAAACCGCAAGTTTCATTAATTGTTAGCGGATTAGTTGGGGCAGGATTAATATTTATTTATTTATTAGCTACTCAACACATTTCCCAACCCATTCTTCTTATTATAGGGCTATTGCTCGGTTATACTCTATTTCACGCACGTTTTGGTTTTACTTCGGCATTTCGACGTTTGGCTTCTGTTGGCAACGGACAAGCTATGCGGTCACACATGCTCATGCTAGCAGTCGCTGTAACATTATTTGCACCTATTTTGGCATATGGCTATTCGTTCTTTGGTACAGGCGTAGCCGGTTATGTTGCCCCAATTGGGGTTAGCCTAGTTGTCGGATCCTTCCTTTTTGGTATCGGAATGCAACTTGGTGGCGGCTGTGCATCTGGTACCTTGTATGCACTTGGCGGCGGGCGCACAGTTATGTTCGTCACCTTAATATTCTTCATCATTGGTGCTACAATCGGCGCATATCACTTACCATTTTGGACTGAAGAAATGCCAGCATTTGAACCGATTTCACTGGCAACTTCTACTGGACTTGGTTATGGCGGAGCTTGGCTCGTATCAATATTATTTTTTGGTTTGGTCGCATGGATCAGTTTAATCATCGAGAAAAAAAGACGCGCTCCCAAAATGGCACCTGTTCCATCTGCTTCTGGATGGAAACGAATTTTCCGCGGCTCGTGGCCTTTATTTGCTGCAGCTATCGTATTAGCCAGCTTAAACGCATTGACATTGATGGTTCGCGGAACACCTTGGGGCATTACTTCAGCCTTCGCTTTGTGGGGTTCAAAAATTGCTGCATTGTTCGGAGTTGATGTAGCAAGCTGGGGTTATTGGCAAGGCCCTAATGCAGCAATGCTTGAAACTTCGATATTTGCAGACTCTACGACCGTTTTAAATTTCGGCGTTATTATCGGAGCATTTATCGCTTCAGCCGCTGGTGGCTTGTTCAAATTCTCTAATGTAACTTTAGGCAATTTCTTTGCATCTGTTATTGGTGGCTTGTTGATGGGCTATGGTGCTCGATTGGCATTCGGATGCAACATTGGCGCTTATTTTGGAGGCATCGCATCTTTTAGTTTACACGGTTATATTTGGGGTGTGCTTGCTTTGGCTGGAACATTTGTTGCTTTGTATTTACGTCCGTTATTCGGACTTTCCGTTCCTAAATCCAATGATTCCGTTTGTTAAGCTCCCAAACAGGCAGTCGAGTAAAATTGACTGCCTGTTTTTTGATATTGGTGTGTTTTAACTTTAGAACTATAAGGGAATAAAAAGAAGTATTGCTAAATTTATTTATATCTTATAACAGGGAGGAGAAACCGACATGAAAGAACTTTTTGGCTTGATGAAGTTTGGCACGAAGTCCGCTTTGTGGGCAGCCATTATTAATACAATCGTAGCCATTCTCAAAACAGCCGCTTATTTGATTACGGGAAACGTAGCAATGTTTGCTGAAATGATGCATAGCTTTGGGGATGCTGCGAACCAATTTTTTGTGTTTATTGGTTCTGCATTGAGTAAAAAAGAACCGACAGAACGCTTTCCGGGAGGATTTGGGCGATTGGTCAACCTTGTGCTACTCGGAGCTGTTTTAATTGTTGGGGTTTTGGCCTATGAAACCATTGTCGAAGGAATTCATCACATTTCAAATGCCACTCATTCAGAAGATTGGTTTTGGTTGAATATGGGTGTGCTTGGTACTTCTGCATTGCTCGAAATGGCAGTTCTCTACAAAGCAATGAAGGAAATTACAGAACATCTTCCAAAAGAACAAATACAAGGCTTTAAATTGATTCCTGAAAGTTATAAGCATGTTAAAGATGCTAAGCCCGCTTCGAAGCTTGTATTTTTAGAAGATAATGTTGCAGTTGGCGGTGCGTTACTTGCAATGGTCGCAATTGTTGTTGCTACTTATACACCTTTCCATAGCGCTACAGGCTATGCTTCAATCATCATTGGTGTTGCACTTATTTTTGTTGTAGGTCGTATCTTTATGGATAATGCTGCGGGAGCACTTGGAGTGGCCGATGTGAAAATGCAGGCAAGAATGGGCGCACGTATTTTACAGCATCCTCATATTAACGACATTCAAGACTTAGATGTTATTAAAGAAGGCGAAAGCCTACATGTCGAACTAAAAGTTGAAGTTGATCCTCATATGACGATCAAAGAAGCTGATGAAATTCGAAACTATATTGAGAAAAAAATTAAAGAAGCTGTAGATAATGTCACCGATGTAATTATTGAGTTTGATGACGATGATGACGTCGACACGTGGAGTCAGATCTCAAATGGGGATCAAAAGTAGTTTTTAGACTTTGGGACACTAGCAAAAAAAGGCAATCAAAGCCGCGAAAAATCTCCGGTTTTGATTGCCTTTTCTTTTTTTATGCTTTCGGTTCTTTTATAACCATATTATCTAATACCACCGTTTTCAAGTAATGGGAAACGCCATTTTCATCGCAAGTAAATTCAGTAACTTCATCTACTTTTTCTTTAATATGATCCGGGGCATTTTTCATCGCTACAGCATGGCTAACATATTCGAACATTTTAAGGTCATTATCGCTGTCTCCGATGGCTAACGTTTCACAGCCTGTTAAGCCAAACCGCTCCAGCATTTCTTTGATCCCTGATGCTTTATTGACATCTGAAACCATGACTTCTGCATTGTGCGGAGATGAAGGTGTCATCGAAAAACTCATCTCTCCTTGCAATTCCTTTAGCTCGGCTTTCCATTCTTCGATTTCATCGCGTGTTCTTGCGAAAAAATAAAATTTCGAAAAATGATTACCGGTTATTTCTGAAGTCCACTCAATATCTTCCTCTATTGCTTTTTGACGTGAAATCCATTCGTTAATCTGAACGGAATCAGGCTTCGGATCACGAATTGCCGCTTCGACAAAGGCTTTGTCTTGTTCTAGCACCAATCGCGAGTTGCCATGCGGGAAAAGTTCGTAATAGATTTTCCGTTTACGTGCTTTCTCAATAATCGTTTTTACCAACTCTAGCGACAACGCGTGTTCAAATACAACTTCCTCGCCAATATAGCCTGCCATGCCATTTGCGGTAATAATGCCATCTACTGCAAAGCCTTCTGGCAACATTTCCGCTAGTTCGTCTGCCGATCTGCCTGTCGCAATGAAAACAAAAGTTCCTTGATCACGCAGTTGATCTATAACTTGCTTTGTTTCAGAACTAACTTCGTTATAATGATTTAATATCGTTCCATCCATATCTAAAAAGATGGCCTTCGGGTTAATAATCACTCCATTACCTCCTGTTATCCTATGCACATGATACCCCTCAGTATACGCCGTGCTATTTCTAAACTCAACGAAAGTACAACTCTCTGTCGGTAAAAGGATTAGAACTACTGCGCAAAGATAGAAAATGTTAGAATAATAAAAAGAGAAATTTTCAGATTTTATTTGACGTTACAGGAAATTTGTTTATCTATGCTAGCTGTTTAAAATAACCAGTGGCAGATGGAGGTTAAAATGAAACAGGTCTTGACCATTCAAAAAGTATTAAATAATAATGTCGTTATCGCTCATAACGATGTTTATAAAGAAGTGGTATTAATCGGCAATGGTCTCGGTTTTAACCGAAAAAAAGGAGATTCTGTTCCTTTTGACCAAGCCGATAAAACATTTTTGCTTAAAGATGAAAAAGAAATGGAGCAATATGTAAACCTACTTCCGTATATTGAAGAAAAACTCATCGCATTTATCCAAGAATTACTTCTTTTTATCGAAGAAAAAATGGGCAAAGAACTAAATGAACATATTCACGTTGCATTAACCGATCACATTGCCTTTGCTATTAACCGTGCCAAAAAGGATATTCAATTCTCCAACCCCTTTTTATTTGAAATAGAGTCTCTATACCCTAAAGAATACCTTGTTGCTAAAGATGTTGTTCAAAAAATAGAAGAACGAACAGGTGTCTTTTTTCCAGAAGGTGAGGTTGGCTTTATCGCTCTACATATTCACAGCGCGGTAACGGATAAGTCTTTACGTGATATTAAGCGCTATCATTCCCTACTTTCACAACTGGTAGAGATTATCGAAAACAACTTGGATATTCAGCTGGACAAAAACAACATCGATTATCACCGCTTAATCCAACATCTTCACCGAGCAATTGACCGTGCCGATAAAGGCACTGTTATCAGTGAAGAAAATAAATTGGCTGCTATGTTGAAAAGTGAATATCCTGTGTGCTATAATCTTGCTTGGAAGCTCATAAAAGTAATGCAAAACCAATTGAATAAGCCCGTAGATGAATCAGAAGTCATGTATTTGACGATTCACTTGCAGCGCTTGACACATAAATTCTGACCATACGTGTTACTGATTCGATCAGGCATGAGTATGAAAAGACGGAAGTTAACCAACAGGACAATACTGTCCTTTTATTGACTTTTCCCTTTTCTGCTCATGCCTTTTATTATGGATTCAATTGTTTTTTCATATACAACCCATAGAGGAGGAAATTACATGTCATTTAATTTATTCGGTACATTGCAAAAAGTTGGTAAAGCTCTAATGTTACCGGTTGCACTCTTACCAGCTGCCGGTATCTTACTAGCTTTCGGTACAAGTTTTGCACAAGAATCATTTTTGGAAGCGGTTCCTTTTATGGGAGCTAATTGGATTCAGCAATTATTATATGTAATGGCAGAAGCGGGCGGAATCGTCTTCGCTAACCTTCCTTTACTATTTGCTGTTGGTGTTGCAATCGGTCTTGCCGGTGGCGATGGTGTAGCAGGACTTGCGGCCATCATCGGTTATTTGATCATGAACGTCACGATGAAGGCATTTGGCGGAATTACGCTAGAAATGACTACTGACCCGGCTTACGCCAACGTACTCGGAATTCCTACGCTGCAAACAGGAGTGTTCGGAGGGATTATCGTCGGTATTTTAGCCGCCTTCTTGTACAATAAATTCTATAATATCCAGCTGCCTCAGTTTTTAGGATTTTTTGCAGGAAAACGGTTTGTCCCAATTATTACTGCGTTTTCAGCTGTTTTCCTTGGAATTGTTATGTTCATGGTTTGGCCTTTTGCTCAAGGTGGCCTGAACGCTCTTTCTCACTTTATGCTAGAAACAAATCGTACGCTTGCGGCTTTCGTTTTTGGAACCGTTGAACGTTCATTAATTCCATTTGGTTTGCACCATATTTTCTACTCACCATTTTGGTTTGAATTTGGTCAATATACAACTGTTGCTGGCGACATTGTTCGCGGCGACCAACGTATCTTCTTTGCTCAACTGCAAGACGGTGTAGACTTTACAGCTGGTACATTTATGACGGGTAAATTCCCATTCATGATGTTTGGCCTTCCAGCTGCAGCTCTTGCGATTTATCACACAGCGCGTCCTGAGAAAAAGAAAGTTGTCGGCGGTATCATGGCTTCTGGTGCGTTAACATCTTTCCTTACAGGAATTACAGAACCTCTTGAATTTACGTTCTTGTTCGTGGCACCTGTATTATTCGGTATTCACGCTATATTCGCAGGTTTATCGTTTATGACCATGCATTTGCTTAACGTAAAAATTGGTATGACATTTTCCGGTGGATTGATCGATTTCCTATTGTTCGGTGTAATGCCTGGTAGAACAGAATGGTTCTGGGTCATCGTTGTTGGTCTAGTGTTCTCGGTCATTTATTACTTTGGTTTCCGTTTCGCTATCCAGAAATTCAACTTGATGACACCTGGACGTGAAATTGACGAAGAAGACGATGAAGAGACAGAAGAAATTGGCGACTTGCCATATGAAATTCTTGCCGCTATGGGCGGACAAGAAAATATCACGCATCTTGATGCTTGTATCACACGTTTACGTGTCAGTGTTGAAGATAAAGGCAATGTTGATAAAAAACGTTTGAAAAAACTAGGCGCTTCAGGTGTTATGGAAGTTGGCAATAACATTCAAGCCATTTTCGGACCTGTATCGGATAGCTTACGCGGTCAAATGCAGGACATTATCAATGGGAAATCACCTCGTCCAGCTGCAAAAACGGCAGCTCCAACTAAAGATTCTGTTGTTTCAGCAACGCCACTTGAATTCAACAGCCCGATGACAGGTGATATCTTACCGATTTCAGAAGTTCCAGATCAAGTATTTTCCGGTAAAATGGTTGGCGATGGCTTTGCGATCAAACCGACTGAAGGAAAAGTTTTTTCTCCAGTAAACGGTAAAGTCGTCACTGTATTCCCTACTAAACATGCAATCGGTATTGCAGCTGATAATGGCACGGAAATTCTGATCCATATCGGAATTGATACGGTACACTTGAAAGGTGAAGGTTTTACTTCGCATATTGAACAAGGTGATTTGGTTGAACAAGGACAACTCTTAATGGAAATGGACTTGGATTATATCGCTGAACACGCAGCATCTATTATTACGCCTGTCGTCTTCACAAACCTTGAAGAAGGACAGTCGATTAAGCTCAATAAATCCGGTGCTGTAACAGCTAAGGATGCAGATATTATGGAAATTATCAACGGAGAATCTGTTGTGTAATTTAGAAACAGGTAGTTAAAAATCGGTCACATTTGGATTTTCCAAATGCGACCGATTTTTTTGTTTTTTCATCTGACCCTTAAGTTTTGTTGGAAATTGACGCTTTTAACTAGTCCAATGCTCTGCTAATCTTATCTGAAAAGAAAAGATAGGATGGTTACTAACTATGCAAAAAACAACTAGCTATTCACCAACAGCTAATTCTCGTACCTTTGATTTGATCTTAAGTTCGATGGCCATTGCACTTGTCTTTGTTGCCACATTACTATTGAATATTCGTTTACCGATTGCTGCCAATGGTGGGCTTGTTCACCTTGGTACAGCTATGCTTTTCATCATCGCAATTCTTTTTGGTCCTAAAAAAGGATTAATCGCAGGTGCTATTGGGATGGGTTTGTTCGATTTAGTTTCAGGCTGGACTTTATGGGCGCCCATTACAATCATAGCGCGCGGGCTTCAAGGATACTTAGTCGGGAAAATCGCTTGGTCAGGTAATCGAACTGGTAACAGTACGTCTTTCAATATTTTAGCTGCTGTTGTTTCAATGCCACTTATGATTGCTATCTACTATGTAGGCGAAGCTATCATCTTCAGCAGTTGGATTATCCCAGCCGCTTCAATTCCAGGAAACATCGTCCAAAACGTAGTTGGATTGATTATTGCGATTCCTGTAGCTATCGCTTTAAAGAAAACACCTTATTTCAAATAGAATACTTTGTTTCACAACAAAACCCCGTCCATCTTTTTCAGATGAACGGGGTTTTAAAAATGCGTTTTGTAACAGTTTATTGTGTGATTGTGTTTTTCTCGTCCAATTGCAATGCTTTTGCAGTTGACGCGTGAATTTCTTGAAGTAGCTCAGGGTTTTCAGACAATGACACGCCGTATGACGGGATCATTTCTTTGATTTTCGGTTCCCATTCGCCCACTTGTTCCGGGAAGCATCTCTGGAAAATTTCAAGCATCGCATGAACTGCCGTAGATGCACCAGGTGAAGCTCCTAACAATGCAGCAATTGAACCGTCAGTAGCAGTTACAATTTCTGTACCAAACTGAAGCGTCCCTTTGCCTTTATCGGTATCTTTAATCACTTGTACACGTTGTCCTGCAACGACTACTTCCCAATCTTCTAGTTTCGCCGTTGGGATAAACTCACGTAATTCTTCTACGCGTTTTTCATTCGATAGCAACACTTGTTGAACAAGATACTTGGTCAATGACATTTCTTTTGCCCCTGCAGCAAGCATCGTAAAGACATTATTCGGTTTTACAGAGCCGATCAAGTCCATATTCGATCCTGTTTTCAGGAATTTTGGAGAGAATCCAGCAAACGGTCCGAACAATAATGATTTTTTGTTGTCGATAAAGCGTGTATCTAAATGCGGTACGGACATTGGCGGAGCGCCAACTTTTGCTTTGCCGTATACTTTTGCATGATGCTGCTCCACAATTTCCGGATCGTTGCAGACTAAGAACATGCCACTAACTGGGAATCCACCAATATGCTTCGATTCAGGAATGCCTGTTTTTTGTAACAACGGCAAGCTTCCGCCACCGCCGCCGATAAAGACGAAGTCCGCATTATGGTATTCGATTTTGTTGTCTTCAAGGTCCTGTACTTTTACTTCCCATGTGCTGTCGGCGTTACGTTTAATGTCTTTAACTGCATGGTTGTAATTCATTTCGACTTGTTGTTCGCCCAAGTACTCAAACAACATTTCGGTTAACGCGCCAAAGTTGACGTCAGTCCCCGTATCGATTTTTGTTGCTGCGATTGCTTCAGTTGAAGTACGGCCCTCCATAATCAGAGGCATCCATTCTTTTAACTTTTCGGTTTCCGTTGAGAATTCCATCCCTTTAAACAACGGACTTTTCGTCAAAGCTTCAAAACGATTTTTTAAAAAGCGGACATTGTCTTCGCCTTGAACCATGCTCATGTGAGGAATCGACATGATAAAGTCTTTTGGGTTTTCAATGCGTTTATGGTTTACAAGAAACGACCAAAATTGTCTAGAAAGTTGGAATTGTTCGTTGATGCTGCTCGCTTTTTTAATATCGATCGAGCCATCCTCTTGTTCAGGTGTATAATTCAGTTCGCAAAGTGCTGCGTGTCCTGTACCTGCGTTATTCCATTCGTTAGAACTTTCAGCGCCTGCTTTTTCAAGTTTCTCAAACACTTTAATATTCCAATCAGGGGCTAGCTCTTTAAGCATTGCTCCCAAAGTTGCACTCATAACTCCGGCGCCGATTAAGATAATATTTTTGTTATTCTGTTGGTTGTCCATTAAAACCTTCCTTATCCCGTATATTTGCAAATAGGTGCAGCTTGCTCCTGATCAAATAATACAAAAAGCCAGGTTCAACCATAAAACACACCTTTTCTGCCTCAATTATATAATTATATCATATTTCCTGATTGTACCTATCTGCTTTTGCCTGTCCATTATACCTCACTTCAAGCGTCTGCAAAAGCAAGACCTTCTTTTCAAATTGTTAAACGACAAAAAATGGCAGACACGTGAAGCGTGTCTGCCATTTGAGTTTTACTTATCCTTTAATCCAACCTATATTAGGCTTTCAATGCATGATAGCGGCGCACTACTTCTTGTGTAATGTCACTGTCTTCAGACAAACCACTAATGGTAGTCAGAACAGCTGCCGGTCCCTTGTCTTGAATTATTTTCTGAATCTCCATCGCTTCTTCATCTTCTGGATAATCAAACAATAACGCAGCCGCAATCGCGTTTGCTAAGTGAGTATAAGATAACCCAGCTTTTTGTGCTTGTGTAGCAGGGCGAATCAATCGATCTTCAGGTCCTAGCTTACGAATAGGTGCACGTCCTACTCGTGTAACCCCGTCATTTAAATACGCATTTTTAAAGCGTTCAATATTTTTGTCGATATAAGCCAAATGCTCTTGTTCATCAAGTCCATATTCCTTTACTAAATACGCGCCAGTCTCTTTGAGCGTTTCTCTGACTTGAGAAACAATTTTCTCATCCGCTAGTGTTTCGTCAATTGTTGATTTCCCTGCTAAATACCCCAAATAGGCAATAACAGCATGACCCGTATTCACCGTAAACAATTTCCGTTCAATAAAAGGAGCGAGATCTTCGACCAATGTCATGCCCGTTACTGACGGAATCGTTTCTGTAGTTTCTACTACCCATTCGAAATACGGTTCAACTAACACATCCAAAGAGCTCTGGTCTTGGATTGGTACAATGCGGTCAACTGCTGAGTTAAAGAAATATACTTTCCCTTCCAGTTTCGCTTTTGTCTCGTCATCCAAACTGTCTAGAATGTGTTGCTTTAAAATATCGGTCGCGCCAATTTGGTTTTCACAAGCGATGATGTACAACTTCTCATCTGTCGCCGAAACACGCTCTGTTAGGCCACGAGCAATTAATGGGGCGATTCTCGGCAAGATGTTTGGACCAATTGCCGTTGTTAAATAAGTCGCCTGTTGAATCACTCCAATCACATCTTCGGCATGCGTCATATTATTGATGCCTGAAACGTTTTCAATTGTGATTTGTTCTTCCTGCGATTGAGCTAATTTTACGTGATAGCTTTTTTCTTCATTTAACTTATTGATTACTTGCTCTGCCACGTCCACAAACGTCACGTGAAAGTCTGATTTGGAAAATAAAGCCCCGATAAATCCTCTACCAATATTTCCTGCCCCAAAATGAACCGCTTGTTTCACTGTCATCATTCCTTTATCAAATTATTTTGTAGATAATCTAAAAAAATCTCTTCTAACTTCTGTCGAATAGCTTTTTCATTGGAAGAAGTAAAAATCATCATCGATTGATCATTTTCAATCAAACTTGTGCTGATTAAACTTAATATTTCCTGTTGTCGATCAGTCAATATAGTTGGCGCCAGCATTAAGAGCAAATTTTTCATTTGCATGTCTTTGCCATCCATTCCTTTTACGATTAGTGGGTGATCTATATGGATGACTTGAAATAATAGCTCTTGTATTGAGTTATCACGGCAATGGAAAAGGGCCATCGTCGTATTAGGAATCCCAAGACCGCCTTTCTTCTCTCGTTCTCTTAGTTCATGTAATGCAGAAGCGACGTTTGTTACTAATCCTTCTTTTTGGGCTACGTTTATGACTTCCTGTAAAATTTCCCAATGATCAGTGGCATATTGTTTTCGAACAACTTTAAAGTTGCTCAAAATTACATCCATACTGTTCTGCACTTGTTTTATTTCTTGAAGCATCTGTTGGATATTTGGTCGGTTTTTCGTTATTAATGCTTCGCTCGGTTTTTCCGGATGTAAATAATGAGTTTTATCGGTAATTTTCTTCACATTATTTTGTAGATAACTTTCAATATACCCGATATCTCGCTCGTTTAACAAAGGGCTTACTCTAATATAATCCACTTCTGTAACAGGTAGCCGGATAGTCGAAATGACCAAATCATACTTCTTAAAGCTAGCTGCTTGAAAATCATTAATTGACAGAATCTCGACTGAATTGATTTCAGGAAGTTCTTTTTGGATGCGACTTGCAAGCATCTTGGAAGTGCCGATACCTGAAGGACAAATAACGACAGCATCGATTTGAACCTTTTCTTCTCCCATCAATAAAGCAGAGCCAAAGTGAAGAACAATAAAAGCCGTCTCATCAGCAGAGAAGTCTAAACCCTCAAACTCATTTTCTATCCCTTGTTTAACAGCCATAAACAATACCGGATATTTACGTTTGATCTCGTCAGTTAACGGATTAAACGATTCGAGATTTTGGTTTAAGCGGAAAATTAACGGCTCCATATGCGCCAATAACCCTTGATACAACGAGAAGTCGTCAATAAGATCGACGCCTAACTGTGACGATACGTCACGAATTAAATTTTTAACTTTTCGTCCTAACAAGAAGCTATCGTAGTAAGAACCGTCAGCCGCTTGGACTTTAGATCCCTTTAATATGACCGATAAAAAATGCGTGTCAGCTTTTGTTAACTGAACAGAAAGTTGGTCACTCAACTCTTTGCACACCTTCTCTATCAATTGATACTCGCTAGTAGAGCTCTTCTCTACCAATTCTATAGTTTCCAGTAAAAACCCTTTTTCTGTCCGTTGAAGCGTCATGCAACTATAAACAACTAATCCTACATAGTCACTATCGGCTAACTTTGTTTGTTCCTTATTGATTTTTTTATTTACCAACTGATCCACTATTGCCAAATACTGCGGATAAAAATAGCCAAGAATGTTTTCTTTCTCACTTTTTCCTTGTTGAAGAAAATACAAACTCTCGATTATCTCTTCATAAAAATAAGCTAACATGTAACTGCCTAGTGCATGCCGCTTATTGGCTTCGCCACCGTCGATCTCTATACCGACACCTTTTGTTCTCGATAATCGAACCGAAAACTTCTGTAGCCATTCAGATAGATCATCTAAATGAGCAGATAATGTAGCGCTACTGATTCCTAACTGACCTGCGAGCACTTGCTTTTTAAAAAACGGACCTTCGTGCAATAAAATAATCAGCAGCTTTAACTTCCGCTCTTCAGGGGTTTCATCTGCAGGACTAACTGTTATCAAATTCTGTATGAGTCGATAAATTTGGTCATTAGGTCCCGTAATTAAAAGCCCTTCATCTGCTGTCCGTTCAATGGTTAAATCAAACTCCTGCAAAGTCTTCTCGATTGATTTTAAATCTCGTTGAATTGTCCGAGCACTGACATCTAAATACGAAGATAAGGAGTGAACCGTATGTTTTCCAGAAGTTCTTACAATCAATTCAATAATAGATTTTTCTCTAAACGTGATAAACATGGCTGTCCCTCATTTCGCTTTTAAATGCCTTCCCCGACTTGAAAAAGTAGATAGAACAAAAAGGCAGGAAATCCCGCCTTTCTATTATTCTTATTTAATTGCCGTTGATGATATCGATTATTTCTTTCGCAGATTTCGCTTCTACTAACCGATCCACATTGGTTTGATCGGCACAAATCACTGCGATTCCAGAAAGAATTTCTAAATGTGTTCCATCTTTTCCAGCAATCCCGAAAATTATTTTTGCACTCTCTCCTTCAAAGTCTACTCCATTTGGTACTTGAATAACAGTAAAGCCTGACTTGAAAACAGATTTTTTCGCATCTTCTGTACCGTGAGGAATTGCGACGTTATTGCCCATGTACGTTGTCGTGATTTCTTCACGCTTTAACATTTCGTCTACATAAGAGTCTTCGACATAACCAGCTTTGACTAATGCCAGACCTGCAAAGATGATTGCCTCTTCTTTCGTACGGAAGTTCTGTCCGATAAAGACGTTTTCTTCACGTAGTAATTGTTCATCTTGCGGATTGTGCTGAGCATTTGTTTCACTTTCTTTAACTAACACACTTTGTTCTTCTATTTCACCGTTTTGCAACCGCTCAATCAACTGGTCATATTCCGGACTTGATAAGAAATTATCAACTGAAATATGATAAGCATCCGGAATCTTATTTTCGGCACGCGGCGTCAGTTTTTCTTGCGTAATAACAATCTCGGAATCTGAAGGAATTGTGCTGATTGCGGTATTGGATACCGATACATTCAACCCTGCTTCTTTTACTTTTTTGCGTAAAAGAGAAGCTCCCATCGCACTTGAGCCCATTCCTGCATCACAAGCAAATACAATTTTTTGTGCCCCTGCTGGGAAAACTCCATTAGTAGCTGTGTTAAGTGACGGTATTTCCTGGGAAATAGAACGTTTCTTTCCTTTCATTTGTTCCATTTTCTTCGTAGCTTCTTCCATATCTTCATCTGTTTGTTTACTCGCTTTTAAAATGACTGCTGAAATAACAAAGGAAACGGTCGTTGCAACAAATACTGCTGCAAAGTTGGCTAAGTATGCCATTCCTTCAGGTGGTGTAACAGCTGCGATTGCTAGAATACTCCCTGGTGATGCTGGAGCAACCAAACCGCCACCCATTAAAACAAGTGTGAATACGCCACTCATGCCACCAGCTACAACAGCTAACAACAACATTGGTTTCATTAATACGTAAGGGAAATAAATTTCATGAATCCCACCTAGGAAGTGGATGATCGCCGCACCTGGTGCAGATTGCTTGGCAATTCCTTTTCCAAATAGCATAAATCCAAGTAGCACACCAAGTCCAGGTCCTGGGTTGGCTTCTAGTAGAAACAGAATTGATCTACCTGTTTGTTGAACTTGCTCTAGCCCAATAGGTGTTAACACACCGTGGTTAATCGCGTTATTCAAGAACAAGATTTTTGCCGGTTCGATTAAAATACTCGTTAGCGGTAGTAATCCCGCTTCTAACAACCAGTCTACGCCCGCAACAAGAACATCTGTAAACGAACTAACAGCCGGTCCGATTCCGATAAATGCAAGAAGCGCTAATATCCCACCTAAAATACCTGCTGAGAAATTATTCACTAGCATTTCAAAACCTGTTTTTATTTTACCTTCTATCAATTCGTCAAATTTCTTAATAGCATATGCTCCAAGCGGTCCCATAATCATGGCACCCAAGAACATTGGTGTATCAGGAGCCCCGATAATAACCCCCATTGTCGCAATCGTACCAACTACGGCGCCTCGTTGTTCGTAAATCAACCGGCCTCCTGAATATCCAATAAGAAGCGGCAACATGTAAATAACCATTGGGCCTACTAATTTGCTAAATTCCTCATTCGGGAAAAAACCTGTTGGAATAAATAGGGCTGTAATTAACCCCCATGCAATAAATGCACCAATGTTAGGTAAAACCATAGAACTTAAAAAGTTACCGAATTTCTGTACCCGTACTTTCATGTGATCCTCTCCTTCTAAAAATAGTTTGTCATGATGTACTACTATCATAGACTCTGAATGGAAGCGCATTCAACAACTAGGAAAGTCATCTTTGTCGGGCTTGTCACGACATGGCTGTTGTTTCTCGAAATTGCAAAACAGCCATTAGAAGTACACTGATATATCGTTCCACTTATGAGTATGTGTACATCTTCTCTATCAGTTACAGACACCTATTTGAGAAATCTAATTATTTTCTTACAGTTAATAATATTCTGAAATCATTATTTCAACTGGTTACTTTCTTTCTGAATTTGATAAAGAATTGCTTGAAATTTAATAATTTATGCCATGTTCACTCAATATTCATAGGAATTCCAGAAAATATCAGAAGACTAACGGGTTCTCTTTGACAAAAAGTCGAGTTCATATAACAATGAGAATAGCATTAGAATAATTATAATCAAATAACGATAATTAATTGAACAAATCATTTTTAACTCGTTATCCATAGTTGTTCTAAAAATATTAGGAGGTCATTATTTATGTCATTAATCGGGAAAGAAATCCAACCATTTAAAGCTTCAGCATACCAAGCTGGAAGCGGAGATTTTATCGAACTAACAGAAGAAAACCTAAAAGGTCAATGGAGTGTCGTATGCTTTTACCCAGCAGACTTTACATTCGTTTGCCCAACTGAACTAGAAGATCTTCAAAACCAATACGCAACGCTGAAAAGCTTAGGAGTTGAAGTGTATTCTGTTTCTACAGATACTCATTTCACGCACAAAGCTTGGCACGACCATTCAGATGCAATCGGCACGATTGCATACACAATGATTGGCGACCCGTCACAACGCATTTCTCGCGGCTTTGATGTACTTGACGAAGAAGCAGGTTTGGCACAACGTGGAACATTTATTTTAGACCCAGAAGGTATTGTTCAAGCTGCAGAAATTAATGCAGATGGCATTGGCCGTGACGCAAGTACGCTTGTCGGAAAAATCAAAGCAGCACAATACGTGCGCAACAACCCAGGCGAAGTCTGCCCTGCAAAATGGGAAGAAGGCAGCGAAACACTTAAGCCAAGTCTTGATCTTGTAGGTAAAATTTAAGGAGTGCAGGACATGATATTAGATACGGCAATAAAAGCTCAATTAGAACAGTATCTACAATTGCTTGAAAATGATGTGTTGTTAAAAGTCAGCGCAGGCACCGATAAATTTTCTCGTGACATGACAGCATTGGTCGAAGAGATATCAGCTATGTCTTCTCGCATTACTGTAGAGCATGCAGATCTTGAAAGAACGCCAAGCTTTAGCGTCAACCGTCCAGGACAAGATACCGGTGTTGTATTTGCTGGTATTCCGTTAGGGCATGAGTTTACGTCCCTGGTTCTTGCGTTATTGCAAGTGAGCGGACGTGCGCCAAAAGTTGAGCAAAAAGTAATCGATCAAATTCAAAGCATCCAAGGCTCGTATCATTTCGACTCCTACATTAGCTTGAGCTGCCAGAACTGTCCTGAAGTTGTTCAAGGGCTCAACTTAATGAGTATTCTCAACCCAAATATCACACATACAATGATTGATGGCGCGGTGTACAAAGCAGAAGTTGAAAGCAAAGACATTATGGCCGTACCGACTGTTTTCTTAAATGGCGAATCGTTCGGTAGCGGACGCATGACACTTGAAGAACTGCTAGCTAAACTCGGTAGCGCTCCAGACGCCTCCGAATTTGCGAACAAAGAACCGTATGATGTGCTTGTTGTCGGTGGCGGACCGGCTGGAGCTAGCGCTGCCATTTACGCGGCACGCAAAGGCATACGTACCGGCATTGTTGCTGAACGCTTTGGCGGTCAAGTAATGGATACGTTGAGCATCGAAAACTTCATTAGTGTGAAAAAGACAGATGGCCCGAAATTTGCGGCAAGTCTTGAAGAGCATGTGAAGGAATACGATATCGACGTTATGAACTTGCAACGCGCAAAAAAGTTGGAGAAAAAAGATTTTTTCGAGCTTGAACTTGAAAACGGTGCTGTCTTAAAAGGCAAAACAATCATTCTTTCAACAGGTGCACGTTGGCGCAATATTGGCGTGCCAGGAGAAGAGGAATTCAAGAATAAAGGCGTCGCTTACTGTCCACATTGTGATGGTCCATTGTTTGCGGGCAAAGACGTAGCGGTCATCGGCGGCGGGAACTCCGGCGTCGAAGCAGCAATCGATTTGGCAGGTATCGTAAATCACGTGACTGTTCTGGAGTACAACTCAGAACTCAAAGCCGATTCTGTTTTACAAGATCGACTACGTAGCCTACCCAATGCAACAGTCATCACAAACGCTCGAACACAAGAAATTACCGGCACGGAAAAAGTAAACGGCATTTCTTATCTCGACCTTCAAACTGGAAACGTTAACCACATCGAATTAGCTGGCGTGTTTGTTCAAATCGGCCTTGTGCCAAATACAGACTGGCTAGGTGATTTGGTAGAACGCACACAGCATGGCGAAATCGTCATTGACCAACGTGGCGCTACCAACGTTTCAGGTGTGTTTGGTGCTGGAGACTGCACCAACATTCCTTATAAACAAATCATCATTTCAATGGGGTCTGGTGCGACTGCCTCACTGAGTGCTTTTGATCACCTTATTAGAAGTAAAGTTCCTGTTTTGGTTTAATAAAAAAGTAAAGGATGGTAGACGACTCGAATAGATCGAGTTTGTCTACCATCCTTTTTAAGTTAGTTTTGATCTTAGTCTCCACTTATTTCAATATCATTTTCACTCGCATACTGCTTTGTCCAATCACATAAGTCATGTATCAACGGAATCAAGCTCTCCCCATACGCTGTCATAGCATACTCAACCGTAACCGGAACTGTTGGATACACTTTTCTAGATATAATTTGACTACTCTCTAACTCTTTGAGTTGCTCAGTAAGCACTTTTTGACTGATGTTCGGAATGCTTTTTTTAAGCTCACCAAACCGTTTACTTTCCTCAATCAAATACCAAAGGATCATCAGCTTCCACTTTCCACCGATTAAATCAATTGTCAGTCCTAACGAGCAAACATAGTTGTTTTTAACTGCCATTGTCTGTCTCCTTTTTCTCTTTCGTAGTCACTTTTTCGTAACTATACCACTAAAAAGTGCCGTATTGTACTCCGCAGAACTACTCTGTATGATGAAACTTATCGTGATGATAAAAATAGACAGGAGCGATAAACATGGCATATCCAAGAGCATTCTCACACATCGGTTTATCCGTTACAGATTTAGATAAAGCCGTCACTTTTTATAAAGAAGTGATGGGTTGGTACGTTATTATGGAACCATCTGAGGTAAAAGAAGAAAATGATACGCCTATCGGACAAATGTGTATCGACGTTTTCGGCGCTGGTTGGGGAACTTTCCGGATTGCGCACATGTCGACATCTGACGGCACAGGTATTGAAATCTTCGAGTTTCCTAACAGCGAAAAACCAGAAAACAACTTTGAATACTGGAAATCAGGCGTCTTCCATTTCTGCGTACAGGATCCAGACGTAGAAGGATTAGTAAACAAAATAGTAGAACACGGCGGCAAGCAAAGAATGCCAATTAGAGAGTACTATCCAAACGACAAGCCTTATAGAATATGTTATGTAGAAGATCCATTTGGTATTATATTTGAAGTCTATAGCCACAGCTATGAAATTACGTACTCTTCAGGAGCTTATTAAAAATTTAAACGTAACCCCCCATTGCGAAATGCAATGGGGGGTTACGTTTAAATTTCGTAAAAACAAGTTAGTTTCCAATATAACTTGGACAAATTCGATTTCTTCCAGTACGTTTTGCGGTATATAAACAGTCATCCGCAACATCCACGATTTGCACTGTGTCGCTAACCGTTTCGGGATACGTTGCCACACCAATAGAAACCGTTATATGAATTTTTTCTTTCGGTGAAATTTGAAACTTATGTTGCTCTACGGCTGTTCTTATACGCTCTGCTATTTCTATTGCATGTTGATGTGGACAATCGGGTAACATGACGGAGAATTCTTCTCCCCCATTTCTAGAAACCACATCAAATGAGCGAGTACTGTTTTTCAACACCTTCCCCAGCTCAATCAAAATTTTATCACCAATCGGATGACCGTACGTATCATTAACATGTTTGAAATGATCAATATCAATCATCAACAAAGACAGTCTCTCATCTTTTTCAGCAGCATTACTAATGAGTATATTCCAAACGCTATCGAATTGACGCACATTATTTAAACCGGTAAGAAAGTCAGTAGTAGAGTCTTTTTCATATTTCATCAATAAATATTGTGTTTTCCGTATGTATCCAACAAATACAACGGAAGTCAATCCACCTATTGTCGAAACTAGCCAGTATGAAAAAATTAAGCTTTTTAAAACCGTAACCTCTTTCACTAAATATGAAATGATCACACTAAATACAATATTTGAAAAGATAATCATGAAAAAGCTTTGTTTATATGCGTTCTTCTTAAAGTCAGCACTCTTACATAATTTATGAATGACAATAAACCCTAAAATTAAAACAGTCATTAACACCATGGCTGCAACAGCTGACGTTGTAAACCCAAATATAAACCTAGTTAAAATGATTAAAATTGCACTAATAACAGCTTGAGGCACTCCTATAAAGATAATCAACAGCATAACTGGTAGAAATCGCAAGTCAACCATTGTTTCTGTTGTTACTTGTATGGAAAAAAACATTAAAATATAGCCTAATAACCCTCCTGCAAAACCGTCTATTAAAATTGAGACGATGCGATTTTTCCGCTCTAGTTTAAGCTTCATTCTAATTTGCAAATAGATAAAAATTAGCGAAACCATTATACAAAGATTCACAAATAAATCAGTCAATATTGTCGACAAAAATAATCCTCCCTAATCTCCCAAACTAAAACATTTCATCCTATATTTTTACTGTATTAACTATCTTTATTACACAAAAAAACCATGCAGCGCTCCTAGTAAAGTAAAGATAATTAAATGATCTCCAATTGCAATTGCACAATTTTTTGCACTAACAAGTCCAAATAACGTATTTTTTAAGTACACGATTGAAATCAGCAAGCCTACGATACTCCCTACAACAACACCGTCTAGCAAACTAGTAGATCCCGTCGCTTGAACAAGAACGCCAATAAAGATTGAACTTATAAATGCCACGATTCCCGCAACCACATATTTTAATGGACCTGTGTTTTGATTTTTCTTTCCGACTAGGACGCTGTAGTAAATCCCACCATAAATCATATACAAAATTCCACCAGCCAGGATTGCCCAGTAATTTAAAGAGCTTACGTCTATCAGCATATTTTTACCTCTTTTCACTGGAACTTGTTGTAGTAATAAATAAGTAAATGTCAAATATTCTATTTAATTAAACACGTGCGTCTCTATCACTATACTCTATTACGTTAATTTTTTACATATGCTACACTTTAGTGTAATTTATTGATAAAATCCTATTGTACTAAAATCTTTAACAAAAAATTTGTTATTTGAACTTACATGATATCTTTGTGACTTTCCTCATTTGACTAGGTCAATAAAGCCATTTTTTAGTTCAACTTACTTCGTGTTAACAGTGCGAAAATGTTATTATGAACAGTATATGAATACCTTTATAAATATAACGACTGAAGGAGGTTTACGATGAACCAGCATGTCTTAACTCGAAACAACGTGAAAATTACAGGTTCCGGAAAACAAGCCATGTTATTTGCGCCTGGATTTGGCTGCGATCAGACTGTTTGGAGTTTAATCTCCAAGTCATTTGAAAAAGATTATCAAGTTATTTTATTTGATTATGTAGGACTCGGACTTTCAGATGTTAAGGCATATGATTCTGATAAATACAGTAAACTTTCGGGGTATGTACAAGATGTATTAGATGTGTGTTCAGCATTAAATTTAACCGACGTGATATTTGTTGGCCATTCCGTGGGGGCCACGATTGGAATGCTTGCTTCATTACGTAAGCCCGCACATTTTTCTCAGCTCATTATGATTGGCCCCTCTGCTTGTTACTTAAATGATCCGCCTGGATATATTGGCGGTTTTGAAAAAGAGGACTTGCTTGGATTAATGGACTTAATGGCTAAAAATTATATCGGCTGGGCAAATGTTTTTTCTGCAACCGCTTTAAATAACCCAGATCTGCCAGATATAGAAAAAGATATCGAAGATCGTTTCTGCTCTACCGACCCTGTTATTGCTCGCAACTTTGCTGAAGCTTGCTTTTTTGCCGATAATCGACAGGATTTATCAAAAGTGACGATTCCTGCTTTGATTTTGCAATGTGCTAATGATGTAATTGCACCAGAATCTGCCGGCCAATACATGAACAAATCTTTACCTACTAGCACCATTAAATACATGAACGCGACAGGTCACTTCCCGCACATGAGTCATCCCGAAGAAACTGCGCAATTAATACGCGAGTATCTTTTAGAAACCTCTATTTCTTTGGAAAAAGAGGATGTAGGTGGTCTTACATAATGGACGAACAATTAAACCAAGCACCGTGTGGATTTCTTACGCTTACGAAGGATGGCATCATCTTATCTGTAAATGAGACATTGCTTCGAGTGCTTGATTACACTTCAGATGAACTGATTGACCAACATATTAATTCTATTCTTACCAAATCAACGCGTATTTTTTTTCACCTATATTTTATGCAACTTGTAACAGTTCAACATCGAGTAGAAGAAATGTACCTCTCATTAAATGCTAAAAATGAAGAGGAGACACCTGTTCTTATTAATGCCGTCCTGAATGAACAACAAGGACAACAGGTTATTGCATGTATTATTGTTCCGATTCGGAAACGAAATGAATTTGAAAATCAATTGCTTATCGCTAAAAAAGTAGCTGAAGATGCCTTTAAAGAAAAAGAAAAGGCACATCTTCAATTAGAAGTCGCTCTTCAAGATCTTGAAGCCAATCAAAAAGAGCTTCTAGAAATCAATAAACAAAACCAAAAGTATAATTTGGACACTTACCGGGAACTACAACTTGCCAAAAAAATACAAGAGCGTTCATTAACTAAACCAATTTGTAACGACAGCATTCACATAGAGTCGTATTACAAAGCCTCAAGTGGATTATCTGGCGATATTTATGGCTTTTATCAAGTTAATGATCATCAATACGGCATTATTTTGTTAGATGTAATGGGTCATGGCATTTCTTCTGCACTTATAACAATGTCTCTGCAATCCTTATTTCACCGTCTTATTTCAACAGGCGTTTCGGCGAGCATGGTCATGAAAGAGTTAGATAATCATTTACACACCTTATTCCCTAGTAATGAAAGTGTGTGGCATTATTGTACGGCTATTTACTTGTTCATCGATACAGCGAAACACACTATTGAATATGTGAATGCGGGACATCCGCCATTAATCTACCAAGAGCTAGATGGTGAGCAACTCGAGTTGTATGCAAGTTCTCCTCCTCTTGGAACATTTGAAAATATACACTATAAGACTAAGACCTTCTCATATAAAAAAGGCTCTCGAATCTTCTTATACACAGATGGTGTATCCGAATCTCTCGAACCCGAACCTGTAAATTCTCTATTATCAAAGCATTCCACACTTTCTTTAACACATTTCAAAGAAAAGATTTTGCAATCACTTAAAGACCGAAAAGAAGCTAATTATAAAAAAGATGATCAATGTTTTATACTGGTTGATTTAAAATAAAAAACGCTTGAAATTCAAGCGCTTTAGGACTGTAGACAAACTCGAACCCATCGAGATGTCTACAGTTTTTTTAAGCTCGTTTGCTCTTATCATCCAATTGAAAAAAACGATGACTGCGGATCATTTCAGTGGCGTGTTCTTTAGAAACAGCTGCACTATAATAATAGCCTTGAATTTGATCGACTTTATACGTTTCCAACAACACTTTTTGTTCTTCTGTTTCAACGCCTTCTGCAACAAGTTTGCAACCCAAACCGTGTCCCATCGTAATGATTGCTTGTGTGATGCTCTTCATTTCTTTTTTATCAACAATATCTTTAATAAAAGAACGATCGATTTTGATGGTATCGATGGGGAAACGTTTTAAATAACTTAAAGAGGAATAACCTGTTCCAAAGTCATCAATTGAAATTTTAATGCCTAGCTTCTTTAAACTTTCAATCGACTTTAATACGTATTCTTCGTTATTGATCAACAGACTTTCTGTCAACTCTAATTCTAACCATTGGCCTTCTAAACCTGTTTCTTTTAAAACTTCAGTGACTGTTTGGACAAGACTTCCATAATGAAATTGATAGGCCGAGATATTTATAGCCATTACAACGGGCGGAAGTCCTTCATCTTGCCATTTTTTATTTTGAATACAAGCCTCGCGTAATACCCATTTGCCAATTGGGTTGATCAAGCCGGTTTCTTCTGCGAGCGGGATAAACTCACTCGGTGAAATTGTCCCCATCTCAGGATGAAACCAGCGAATCAATGCCTCCATTCCTCCAATTTCTTCATTAGGCATTGTAATTTTTGGTTGATAATATACTTGAAACTCTTCTAACTCTAGAGCTTTGCGTATATTGTTTTCCAATTGCAACCTTCTTATTGGTTGATGATTAAATTCATTTTGATAAAAAACATAGTTTGATTTTCCTGACTCTTTAGCTTTATACATCGCTATATCCGCATTTTTTATCAATAGTTCACTATTGCTTCCATCTGCTGGATACATGCTTATGCCAATGCTTGTGCTAATATAATACTCATTGTTTTTTAATAAGAATGGTTTTAAAATGGTTTCATTTATTTCTCTTGCCATGTCATGCACTGCTTCTTTACTTTTTATATTACTAAACAGGACCGTAAATTCATCTCCCCCAAATCGTGAGACAATCGCAGTTTCCGTTATACAATTTTTTAATCGGCTTGCGACTTCTTTAAGTAAGGAATCGCCAGTCGAATGCCCCATTGTATCGTTGATTATTTTAAACCGATCCAAATCAATAAATAACACCGCGAAGGCATTATTGTTTTTTTCATTCTTGATAGAGTCGATGAGTTTGTCGACTTGCTTTTGGAATAAGACACGATTTGGCAATTCTGTTAATGCATCGTAATGAGCTTGTTTCGTAAGGTCTTTTTGATACCCATTGATTTCATTAAATATTTTATTAATAATTCCCCATGCACCTAATATAAATAACAGCAAAATAAGAAACGTGACATACATAATCACATTGGAAAACGATAAAAAGGCATTACGGGGAACTGGTTTGATCAATCCTACTACCCAATTCATATCATCACTAAATTCCACATTTTCATATGCTACAAAATAGTCTTTTCCGTCTTTTTGAATCACGTTAGTTCCACTTTTCGTTTCATTAATTTGGTCCCATAGCTCTGTATTTCCAGTCAGTTCATTTACGTGTGGAAGCATTGCCGCTCCTTGGAACTCTTCAAATTCTTCTTCTGAAAGATCATTTGCATTCACTACTGTCGCGGCAATAGAATCTCTTTTTTCTTTAATGCTACTAGCGATTAAATCACCCGTACTATTAACTACAAAAGCCTCAAAGTCGTTATTTTCACTATCTATTAATTCATTTGATAAATAGGATAAGTTAACTTCATAATGGATAAGTCCAACTTTTTCTCCTTTAGAAGGACCATCTTCTTGTATGACAACAGGGGTTACGTTTCCAAAAACCCAACGTCTGCTATCTGCTGACACATAAGGCATAGATTGATAGACTTCTCCGCGATTTACTGCCATCGCTGCTTCGTAAAATGGTTGCTCTTTTTCAGAAGGCGAAAGATCATGACTATGGGCAACTACTTTATCAACTCGAACGACTTCTTCGCCATTATGTGTATCGTCTAAAAAGCATGCTTCATCAGTTTCAGGAATTTGTTCTTTCACGTATTGGAATGCTTTGACTTGTTGTTCTTTCCAATACTCTTTCCGTTCTGGCTCTGTATAGTACTTTTCCCACGCAGGATTGTTAGCTAATAATAATACCGTTTGGCGCATTTTCGCTAGCTCTTTATCAACCGCATTTGCAACTTGATTGTTTTCGGTTTCCAATTCTGCCAAGGATAGTTCTTCAAACTTTTTCTCATTAATAAAATATAAAATTAACACTGGTATGATGCATATGACTACAGATAAGAGCATTAATCTACGTTTTGATGCCTTTTCGTTAAACATAATGAGATCTACCTTTCTCAGCTGAGTCATAACCATCTTCAAATATTTTAACATATCTGTATTTTTTAAAGTATCAAATAAATGAAAAAACAGTCTTTTAAAGTGTGATAAATTAACTAATTAAACAAGTTATATTTACCTACTTTATTATAACACCTCGAAATGGCAAATTTTTAATTTATGTACAAAAATTAGGTTTTCTATCTATTTATCCTTATTTACTACTAACACTACCGAAACAGGAAAATTGACTCTTCACTCTCCTGTTTGTTATGGTTCTCAGTACCAACCGGGAGACATTAAAATGTCTTCCATAAAACAGGAGGCTATTACATGAAAGCAATTGTTATTGATCAATATGGAGAAAAAAACGTATTAACAGAAAGAGAAGTCGAAAAACCATCGATTCAAGAAGATCAGGTACTTGTTGAAATTCATGCCACATCTATTAATCCAATCGACTGGAAAGTTCGTGCAGGATACCTTAAAGACATGTTGCCATTTGAATTTCCAATCATCCTTGGATGGGATGCAGCAGGGATCATTGTAGAAAAAGGAAGCAAGGTAACAAATTTTGAAATCGGAGAACGCGTTTTCACTAGACCGGCTACTACAAACCAAGGAACGTATGCTGAATACGTGCCAGTAGATGAGAATTTACTTGCTAAAATGCCTGCTTCAATGAGCTTTGAAGAAGCTGCTGCGATACCGCTTGCTGGATTAACTGCTTGGCAATGTTTAGTTGACTTTGGCGGCGTGAAAAAAGACGACAAAGTGCTTATACATGCTGGCGCAGGTGGCGTTGGTAACTTTGCGATTCAAATCGCTAAATCTTTAGGTGCATATGTAACAACAACAGCAAGTGAAAAAAATGATGCGTTTGTCAAATCACTAGGTGCAGATCGCGTAATTAATTACAAAACAGAAGAGTTTAGCGAAATGCTTGAGGATTACGACTTTGTCTTAGATTCAATGGGTGGAGAAGTGCAATCTAATAGCTACAAAATATTAAAACCAAAAGGCAAACTCGTTTCAATTGCACAACCACCAAACGAAGAAGAAGCAAAACAATATGACGTTGAAGCAGCTTTCTTATGGCTTGATCCGAAAGGTGAACAATTGCAAAAGCTAGCAGACATGTATGATGCCGGCGAACTAAAAGCAATTGTCGGAGAAACGTTTGCGTTTACTGAAGAATTTATGCAAGATGCCCACACGTTGAGCGAAACACACCACGCTCGTGGAAAAATTGTTATTACGTTAAAATAATCTTGTTATTTAACAATATTCAAAAAGCAGCGTCCGTCTAATTGACGGGCGCTGCTTTTTTCGGTTGGGTGAACGTTCTTATTTAACAAAAGTCCATACTGTTAACGTCGCTGAATCGGTACCTGCAGCTAATATAGCCTGATCGTCGTTTGACACAGAGACAATATTTGAACTTATATAGCCTTGTAGTGGGAATTGGTTAATCGTGTTAAAGCCCTCAGCAGTTCGTTGAACACCGATTAACTCATTCTTCCCTTGACTAGGCACCCATAACTCGATTTGACCATCAAAATCAGAATCCATTGAGGTATGCATATCGAGGTTTTTACTTCCTATCGAATGTGTAGAGTATTCGCTTCCAGAAGCTGTCACTTTTAAACTTTCACTTTCTTGGTCCCACTCTATAAATTGTAAAGTTCCACCTATATGCGGGGTAGTAATCTCCGCTAATTCTAATTTATCTTTAGAGAGAAATGCTCCAACAGTTAATGCGTGTCTCCAGCGATGACTTTGACCGAGCGGTTGACCTTCAGCGAGTTGCTTGCCGGTTTCATCAAATAATACCAACCTCGCTCCATCTCGATCGTTACTTAATGTTAAGACAATTTCTTTTGTTCCATTTTGATCCCAATCTACCCATATTGGTTTCAAACTTTCAATGACGTCTTTTTGAGGAACAGAGGCTTCTTGAATCAGCTTTCTTTCCTGTGCATCAATAATCGCAAAGCCACTTGCTTCTATTTGATCACCAAAAATACCATGGTCATATCGAGTAGATGGTTGTGTCAGCACAAGTATCCGATTTTTGTCATCAACTAATAAGTTGGAGTCAGGAAGCGCATTAATCGCAAGCCGCCCGAGTTCTTGTTCTTCATTCCCAAAAACTACATCCCCATTTTGATCGACATAAACAAATTCATTCTCTTGTAGTAAAAGTGGCGTCATCTCCAAATTACCTTTTGGTTGAGAAACTTCTGTTTGAATCATCATATCTGCTGAAGGTTTAATAAAAAACGGAACGGCTTTTGTAGTTTGTTCATTAGTTAGCTCTATCGTTTGACCACTTTCAGCATCTACTTTAAACTGTTGAATCTGACCATCATCTAATACGACAGTCAACTCTACATCTGCGTCATTGTTTACTTTCTCCGCTTCGATACGAATTGGGATACCATTAAGTTTAATCGTTGTTTCTGAATCCTTGCTTATATTAGTTTCTTCAGTACCATCAATCACTTCTTGTTCTACTTCTTGAACACCCTCATTAGATGAACAACCCGATAAAATAACGAGCATCGCAAAAAAAAGTACAGATAATTTACTCATTTAGCCACCCCTTTCGATTATGGACTGTAATAAAAATTGAGTTAAAAAAATCCTGGTCAGCACTATACGTCTGACCAGGATTTCTTTTGATTAGTTTTTCAAATCAAAACGATCGGCATTCATCACTTTGTTCCAAGCTTTGATAAAGTCACGAGTGAATTTTTCTTTATTGTCATCTTGTGCATATACTTCAACAATTGCACGAAGAATCGAGTTCGAGCTAAATACTAAGTCAAAGCGTGTAGCTGTACCAATTGCTTCTCCAGTTGCACGGTTTTTACCTTCGTATTTATTGAATTCTGCTGGCGTCCACTCGATGTTCATATCCAGTAACGTAGCAAAGAAGTCATTTGTTAATGCACCCGCATTATTCGTAAGAATTCCTTCTGTTGCTCCTTGGTAATTAGCATCTAATGCGCGCATCCCGCCAAGTAAGGCTGTCATTTCTGGAGCGGTCAAGCCCAGTAATTGCGCTTTATCAACTAGCATTTCTTCTGGGCTAATTGAGTATTCTTTTTTCTGGTAATTTCTGAAACCATCTGAAATCGGCTCTAACACATCAAAGCTTTCTGCATCTGTTTGTTCTTCGAGTGCATCTCCACGACCTTGAGTAAATGGAACAGCTAAGTCGAATCCAGCTGCTTTGACAGCTTGTTCAACTGCAACATTTCCTCCAAGTACAATCAAGTCAGCCATCGACACTTTGTTTCCAGTGCTTGCTTTAATGTTTTCATAAATTGCTAATACTTTTTCCAACTCTTCTGGCTCGTTAACTGCCCAGTTGCGTTGAGGTGCGAAGCGAATGCGCGCTCCGTTTGCACCGCCGCGTTTATCTGAACCACGATACGTACTAGCAGAAGCCCATGCTGTTTTAATCATTTGTTGTGAAGTTAAGCCACTTTCCAAAATCTTCGCTTTTAGCTCATCGATTTCGTCAGTTGTTAACGTGCTTGCTGCTGCTGGAACTGGATCTTGCCAAATCAATTCTTCTTCTGGCACTTCTGGTCCTAAGTAACGTTCTTTCGGTCCCATATCGCGATGAAGAAGTTTATACCATGCACGTGCAAATGCATCGGCAAATTCATCCATATTTTCATAGTAATGACGAGAAATTTTTTCGTAAACAGGGTCCATGCGAAGTGCCATGTCTGCTGTTGTCATCATTGTTTTTACTTTAATTGACGCATCTTCTGCGTCAGGTGCCATTTGCTCTTCAGACAAATCTTTTGCTGTCCATTGATAAGCGCCAGCAGGAGATTTAGTCAATTCCCATTCATATCCGAACAATTGCTCGTAGTAGCCGTTATCCCATTGTGTCGGGTTGGCAGTCCAGGCTCCTTCAACACCACTTGAAATGGTATCGCGGCCTTTTCCTGAACCGTATGAGCTCTTCCAGCCAAGGCCTTGATTTTCTATTACAGCTGCTTCTGGGTCGTCTCCTACTTCAGCAGGATCCCCAGCGCCGTGTGCTTTACCAAAAGTATGTCCACCTGCAATTAATGCAACTGTTTCTTCATCGTTCATCCCCATGCGTGCAAATGTCTCACGAATATCTACAGCACTCCCGATAGGATCTGGCTTGCCGTTTGGCCCTTCTGGATTTACGTAAATAAGTCCCATTTGAACTGCAGCTAGAGGATTTTCTAAATCGCGATCGCCTGAATAACGATTATCTTCTAACCACTCTTTTTCATTGCCCCAATAAACGTCTTCTTCTGGTGCCCAAATGTCTTCGCGCCCTGCTCCAAATCCAAATGTTTTAAAGCCCATCGACTCAAGTGCTACGTTTCCTGTCAACACCAACAAGTCAGCCCACGAAATTTTGTTGCCGTATTTTTGCTTAATCGGCCAAAGCAGTCGACGTGCTTTATCTAAGTTTACGTTATCTGGCCAGCTGTTAAGCGGCGCGAAACGTTGATTCCCAGTAGAGCCGCCTCCGCGACCGTCTGCAGTACGATATGTACCTGCAGCATGCCATGACATACGGATGAACAAACCGCCGTAATGACCATAATCTGCTGGCCACCAGTCTTGGCTATCTGTCATTAACTTATGCAAGTCTTGTTTTAACGCATCAAAATCCAATTTCTCAAATTCTTTTTTGTAATCAAACTCTTCCCCTAGAGGATTCGTTTTTGTATCGTGCTGGTGAAGAATATTCACATTCAGCATATTCGGCCACCAGTCTTTGTTTTGCGTTTTTCCTGGCTTGTTTGAAGTTGTAATTGCACTATCTTTATGACCACCTGTTACTGGGCATTGGCCTTCGCCTGCCGCTGTGTGGCGCTTTTCTTCATTGTTTTCCATTTTTGATAACCTCCTAATAGTATGAAAAAATAGTCTGTTTTCATCGAAATCGATTACCGCTATGTGTTACTCGTGTAAAAATGATTCTTACATTAGAATTATACTAAAGTAGAGCGTAGCTGAACAGTAATAAGACTGTCAATTTAAAGCTATTTTTCTAAAAAGCAAAACAGAACCCTAAAAATAAAGTGATGAACCTAAAAAGTAAAATTTCTACTTTTTAGGTTCATCACTTTTACTAGGAGCTTTTTGTATCGTAATGATTAACTAACGTCCACTCTGTTTAATAAACTAGCATTGTAATTATTCGCTAAAAACTCACCCATATCTTCTCCAGTTAAAGGCTCAGAATATAAATAGCCTTGTACTTCGTTACAACCAATTGATTTTAAATATTCTTCTTGCTCTACCGTTTCGACTTGCTCTGCAAGTGACAATAATTTCAAGTTTCTTGCCATGACGATAATGGTATCGATGATGGTTCTTGCTTTTTCGTCATGTTCTATATCTTGTACAAGAGAACCATCAATCTTCAAACGATCGATGGAAAAATTTTTCAAATGGTTCAAAGAGCTATAACCCGTACCGAAATCATCCATACTAATCGAAATGCCAAGATGTCTTAACCTATCAAAAATATCTTTTGCATATTCTACGTCTTTGATCGCCAAGCTTTCTGTTATTTCTAAGTCTAGTCGTTCAAGATTGTATCCGGTCTCTTCGAAAATTTCTTTAATCTTCCCAATAAAGTTGTGGTGGAAGAATTGTTTAATCGAGACATTCACACTCAAATACAAATTTTCGCACCCTTGTTCTTGCCAACTTTTCACTTGCTTACTAGATTCGCTTAACACCCATTCGCCTAGCTCGATGATTAACTCACTGTCTTCGACTATCGCAATAAAGTCTTCTGGCTTTATTAAACCTTCTTTCGGATGATTCCATCTCAGTAAAGCTTCTACACCAAATATCTTTCCAGTGGCATAGTCTATTTGCGGTTGATAAAAAATCTCGAATTGTTTTTCCTTAACTGCTTTTCTTACGTCTGCCTCTAATGATAGCTGTTTAGGGTTTTTTTCTTTTAAATAATTATGATAAAACTCATACATATTCTTCCCTTTTTCTTTAGCGCTATACATAGCTGCATCTGCGAACTTCATTAAGTCTTCTCCGACTCGGCTATCTTGAGGATACAAAGCGATCCCAATGCTCCCTGTTATGTAAAGCTCTTGATTTTGATGTCCTAGGAGGAAAGGCGTTTGTATTTGAAGCAAAATATCCTCTAATTGCTTTTGAAAATCTTCATGGTTTGAGATATCTGGAAAGAGGAAAGTGAATTCATCTCCACCTAATCTTGAAATGACTACATCTTTGTCCACTAAAGACCGGAAGCGATCGGCTAATACTTGAAGCAATTGATCTCCTATTTGATGCCCTAGAATATCATTCACTAATTTAAAGCGATCCAAATCCAAAAAGCAGACAGCCATTTGTGAGAAAGCCGTTGAATATGTAATTCTACTGTCTAGCTCTTCTACAAAAAATCGTCTATTTGGTAAAAGTGTTAGTGAATCATGATATGCCATATGGTGCATCTTTTCTCTTGCTTCTGCGATTTCAGTTATATCTTTTACAAAAACATTTATATGCGTCAACTCTTCATCTAAAAAGTTCGGGACTAATGTAATTTGCACATCAATATGATTTTTAAACTTAGTAAGCAACTTTGTTTCAAACATTTGGGAATCGCCATTAAACGCGATTTTCAAAAAACTTAAGAATTCAGGTCGTTGCTGTTCATGAATCAGTTCACTAAATGAGGAATATTCTTCTAGTTGCTCTGGGTTAAAGCCTGTCATTTCTTTTGTAGCTTCATTCACTTTATTGATTTCGCCTTTAGCGTCTACTGAAAATATAGCAATTGCTTGGTTTTCAAAGAGTGCTTCGTATTGATGCTTATTTTTATAAATAAGCTCTTTTTGTTTTTCGCTATACAGTTCGGAAATAAAACTTGGAAATAACTCTAAAAACACTAAACCAAATATATTAATCGTTAACGGCAATAAGGTGTTATTAAAGTAAAGCCAGTCATAAATTTCAACGTCATGATTATTAAATAAATCGAAATTAGAAAATAAGGTAATACTTGAAAATAAGGTGTACCGAATACTTGCAAACGCAAGGCCAATTGCCACACTTCCATAAATAATCCACTTAATATGTATTTTCTCTATTTTTCGTAACTGCCGAATAAATCGAAAAGTGGCAATTGCATTCCCTAACAACAAAATGTTCGCGCTGATGAACAATAGCAGATTCATGTTTAAATCGTTTTCAATCATTATTTTTCTAAGATCAATGTAATTGACTAAACTAATACAAAAAGCAAAAATCATAGAGCCGATTAACAATCGTTGAAATGTAACTTCTTTATAACAAATTGTACTGATCGCTGAATAAACAGAAAAAGAACAAAAAAGAATAATAGATACAATTAACAATAGTTTAATCGGTGTCATAGCACCTGTAAAATATGTATTGAGATAAGCAAAATAGATGACAAACCCTGCAACAAAAGAGGTGATGCGCACTTTATTTTTGTTTTTATCAATGTAATCAATTTTCATGATAATACTAACGCCTATAAAAGCAGCTATACTGGCCACTACAATTGACAGCATGTAATCATTAAGTAAAAAATAATCCATAGTTAAACCTCTTTCCTATCCAATCACACATGCCATAATAGAAAAATCGTTCATTTATCACTTTTCCACTCTGTTTTGGATGTGTAATTACCAAATTCAGAGTTTTTATCAATACATTATGCTTATTTTACGCAATAACACAACTAAACCTAATGAACTAAATTATATCCATAATACAGGTATATTCACCAAATTTCAATAGAAAATTCCGATAATTCCGCAAAAAATAAGACATCTATACAAGTTTGGTTTATTAGCCCAAAGTTGTATAAATGTCTTCACCTTTATCCGTATTATTCTAGTACAAAAAATTTAATAGAACATATCAAACCAACCATTTTTTATCGTTTGTTTATACCAGTAATAACTATCTTTTTTCGTTCTTTCTAGTGTGTTGAAATCAACGTGAATGATGCCAAAACGTTTATCGTAACCTTCAGCCCATTCGAAGTTATCTAGAAGTGACCACGTTAAATATCCTTTAATGTTAACGCCATAATCCATACTTCTCTTTAAAGCAGTTAAATGTTGCTTTAAATACTCAATTCTTCTTTGGTCGTGAACTCTTCCATTTTCCACACCATCATTATAACAAGCGCCGTTTTCTGTTATGTAAATCGGAACAGCACCATATTGATCTTTTATTTTGGTTAACACACGATAGAATCCTTCAGGATATATAAACCAATCAAAATCTGTTTTCTCAAATCCAATATCAATTCTTTCTAAATCAAATAAATCTTCATCTTTTTTATATCTACCAACACTGCCCGTATAGTAATTGATCCCTAAGAAATCAATGGGTTGATTGATAATTTCCATGTCACCTTCTTCAATTTGAAGCGTGACACCTTTTTTCTCGAACCAATCAATCATAAACTTCGGGTAACTTCCTTTAAAAACTGGGTCAAAAAACCATTCCATTAAGTATCCCATACCTCTGTTACAAGCATCAATATCTTCTTGCTTGTTACTAAAAGGCTCAAGCCATTCAACGTTAGGTGCGTAGCCAATACCGCCTTCAATCGCTAATTCTCTAAATCGAGTAACCGCTTTACCATGTGCTAGCAGTAAATGATGAGAAATATTAGTAGCCAGTTGAAGATCTTGCTTACCAGGTGCATGTATGCCAATAAAGTTAGATAAGAAAGACACACACCAAGGTTCGTTTATCGTTATCCAGTTTTTAATTTTGCCATTAAACTCTTTGAACATCAGTTCAGCATAGTCAGCAAAGGCATCTACTGTTTCCCGGTTGCCCCAGCCGCCAGTATCTTGCAAATCTTGTGGCAAATCCCAGTGATAAAGCGTACACATAGGCTCTATACCATTTGCTAGTAAGGCATCAACAAAGTTATGGTAAAACTCTAAACCCTTTTTGTTTATTTCACCAGAACCTGTAGGAAAAATTCGTGGCCATGAAACAGAAAAGCGATACGTATCAATACCTAATTCTTTCATTAACTGAATATCTTCTTCATAACGATGGTAACTATCGATTGCAACATCCCCGTTATCTCCATTTAATACTTTGCCTGGTGTGTGTGAAAACGTGTCCCAAATCGACAGTCCTTTTCCATCTTCAAAAGCAGCACCTTCTATTTGATAAGCAGCTGTTGCAGCTCCCCATTTCATATCTTTTGGAAATTCCATAATTGCCATTTTTACTACCTCCAATAACCAGAATTTGCGAATCCATCTCGTTCTTTTTAGCTTGTAATTTTGTTTTTATTGATCAAACTGCCACAAGATTCTCTTACAATTAGCTCTGAATCAATAAATACCGGCTTTAATTCCGCTTTGCCATTGATTAAGTCATTTAGCATATAAGCAGCGAGTTTGCCTAATCTTTCTTTGTCTTGTTTAACCGTTGAGAGAGGAGGGGCGCTATAGCGACAAGCATCAATATCATCACACCCCACAAGGCGAATATCTTCAGGCACCTTAAGTCCAGCTTCCTTGATCGCCATTAATGCGCCGAATGCCATCATATCGGACGCCGCAAAAACTGCTTCGGGACGCACGGGAGCTTGCAATATTTTTTTCATAGCGGTGTATCCACTATCCTCATAATAATCACCGTACTCAACCCACTCTTCTCTTACTTCAAGCCCAAATTGATTCATCGCCTGTAAATATCCTTGTCCTCTTAATTTGGTTACTTCAGAGTCCTGCTGTCCACCTATAAAACCAATATTTCTTACAGAACTTAAGTAGAGGTGTTGAACAACTTTACTAGCTAACGTAATGTTGTCCGTCATCACATAACTTGAATGCGGACCATCTAGCACTAGGTCAATTCCTATGCAGGGAATTTCGCTATTAACCAAATCATAAATCGAGTCTTCAATTTCTTCTCCTGTGATAATAATGCAACCATCTACATGGAAATGTTTACACCGGGCTAAGTAACTGCCGTTATCTTGAGAGAAATTTTCATTTGAAAACATCAATATGTCAAATCCCAATAGGCCAATATTCTTTTTGAACGCCGTCACAACTTCTGTGAAAAAAGGATGTGTAAATTCAACATTTACTTTTCCAGCATAAATCAAACCAATCAAATTAGATTTTTTTGTTGCGAGCGATTTAGCTGAAAAATTCGGCTGATATCCTGTTTGTTTAATAATATCCAATACTTTTTTCTTCGTGGTCTCATTAACTCCATGATAGTTGTTTATTGCTTTGGATACAGTGGCCGGGGATACACCAGCCATTTTTGCGATATCTTTTATTTTTAAACTCATTTGTACACCCTCTTTTGCTTCCATAGTAAAGATTCTTATCATTATCATAATGAATCTGTAAATATTAAAGTAGTTTTAGAAACCAAAAGATGTGATTATTTAACTGAACCTTCTGCAATACTCGAGATAAACAGACGGTTAAACAATAAGAAGATAATGATTAATGGCACAGTTGCCCAGAATACACCAGATAAGATCATTCCAAAGTCAACATTAAACGTATTGCTCAAAGAAGCTAACGCTACTTGGATTGTATAATTTTCTGGATCTCTTAAAATTGTAAACTGCCATAAGAATTCGCCCCATACAGCTGTAAACACAATAATCCCAAGCGTTGCAAAGGCTGGCAAAATGATTGGCAGAACGATACTTCTGTAGATTTTAAAATTCGAGCAGCCATCTAATTTTGCGGCTTCTATCAACTCATCAGGTACAGAATCACTTACATATTGTCTCATCAGAAAAATTCCTAATGGATTCAAAAAGAACAAAATCATAACACCCGACAAGGTATCAAGTAATCCCGCTTTCGCAATTAGAAAATATTGTGGGATCAATCCAAGTTGAGGTGGAATGATCATGGTCAACAAAATCGTAATAAAGAGAAAGTTCTTAGCTGGGAAATGAAATTTTGCAAAAGCAAATCCCGCTAGTGAACTGATAAATAACACGACGAGGGTGACAATCGTACATAGCAAGAACGATGTCCATAATGCCCCGAAAAAATCAATTTGAAGAAGAACTTTTTGAAAGTTTTCGACTAGCAAGTTTCCCGGTGTAATCGTAGGTGGTATTGAGTTATACGCCGAGCTTGTTTGAGTTGCCATAACAAACATCCAATAAAACGGGAAAAGAGAAAGAGCAGAAGCAAGAGTCAGAAATAAATAAACAAACACTTTACCCATAGATGGTTTTCTTTTTTTAGCTGCTTTATTCATTTGTCTAGCCCCTCCTTCTCTTTTTGCCAATTCCAGATGTTAAGTACGTATTAATTGCAGCGAAAATGATGATGACCACTAGTAAGATAATCGCTGTTGCAGAAGCTGTTCCAAACGATTGAAGTTTGAATGCGTCACGGTATAGGTACATTACAACCGTCATCGCTTCGTCTCTCGTAAAGGCTGATGCTCCTAAAAATACCGTTGGTTCAGAAAACAGTTGGAGTGCACCGACGGTTGAAAAGAAAACCGTTAAAAGAATGAACGGCTTCAGCAAAGGCAAGGTAATGTGGATTACCTGTTGGAATTTGCTGGCTCCATCAATTGTTGCAGCTTCGTAGACATCATTTGGAATACTTTGAATACCAGCTAGATAAATAATCGTATTGTATCCAACCCATCTCCAAAATACCATGATGGATATGGCTATCTTTGTTCCCCACTCTGAAGTTCCCCAGCTTACTGGATCAGCGCCGAACAATCCAAGCACGTAATTTGCCAATGAAGACTGGTGGTCACTGAAAATAACACTAAAGATCAAGGCAACCGCAACCATTGACGTAATGTAGGGCATGAAGATTGTAACTCTAAAAAAACTTCTGAAACGGAGAAATGCTACGTTTAACAAAATTGCTAAAATGATACCGATCACAATCTGTGGAGCTGTACCGATTAAACCGATCACGATTGTATTATAGAGTGATTTCCAAAAAAGTGGATCTTCCAATACAATTTTAAAGTTGTTTAGTCCAACAAAACTCATTTCCCCTAGGCCATTCCACTTTTGGAAAGCCAAATAGAAACTAAAAAGTGCTGGATATAGACCAATAACGCCGAAGATGATGAAGAAGGGTGCGATATATAAGTACGCGGACACTCGGTCTTTCTTGCTTTCAGATAAATTCTTTTTCTTGCCTTTTTTCCCTTTTTGATAAGTAGAGTCCATTTTCACTCCCCGTTTCCGCTAAAAATAATAAGGATATGGCTTCCGCGAGGTCACCATATCCATTAACAAGTTTGTTTTGCTTATGCCTTTTAACGATTTACTAGATCTTGTGCACGTTTAACAGCTTCGTCCCACTCTTTTTCAGGGTCTGCTCCGTTTTGTACGTTTTTCAAAGCCGTTAGTATTTCGTTGTTTACAGGGAAGTATTTTACGCCTTTGTAGACAGCTGTATCAATATCTTGTGCAGCTTCAGCGAATACTGATGATGTTACTTGACCACCGAAGAATTCATCTTCGTTCGACTTGAATTCGTCCATTTCATAAACAGCTGGAGATGATGGGAACAATCCTTTGCTTTGGAATGATTCTAATTGGTTTTCAGCAGAAACTAACCATTCAGCAAAGTCATATGCTTCTTGTGCGTGATCTGTTTCGTTTGGAATCGCAAGGTACGAACCACCCCAGTTTGCTGCGAACTCAGTAGGAAGTGTAGCAACTTTCCATTTACCTACAGCATCAGGTGCGTTTCCTTCCATCCAGCCTTTTAACCAACCTGCTCCTAGCTCAACTGCAAATTCACCGTTGTTAACTGCATTTGCCCATTCAGGTGACCACATATCAAATTTCCCTACAACTCCAGCTTCATTAAGTTCAACTGCGTAGTCGTATGCTTTTTTCACGTCGTTACCAGATTCAGCGATCAACAATTCGCCTTCTGGATTCAAATACGTTTGTTCTGAAGCATCCAAGTAAGCTCTGTAAGCCATTTCGATACTATCAACAAAAGGTTTTCCAGTTTCCTCTAACACTTTCTCTCCAGCTTCTTTAAATGCTTCTGGAGAATTAATCAATGCTTCTACCTCTGACGGATCTGTTGGTAATCCAGCTGCCTCAAATACATCCGTACGGTAGTACAAAGCTTTTGGTCCGATATCTGTCGGTAAACCAAAAAGGAAATCACCGTCTGTGTTTTCTCCTGCATTCCATTTCCACTCTAAGTATTGATCTTGAACGTCTTTCGCGCCAAGGTCGTATAAGTTTTCAAAACTACCTTGTGCTTCTTTAAAGCGATCAAATTGATCAACTTCTAACATTGCAATATCAGGCGCGCCACTTCCAGCTGATAAAGACGTGAACAATGCATCGTGATGTTCTGCAGTTTCTGAAGCTTTTACTTTAATTGTTACGTTTGGATTTTCTTCTTCGTATGCTTTTGCTAATTCTTCGTAGTTAGTAGCTCCAAAAGACCAAAAGTTCAATGTTACTTCCTCATTGCCATCCCCTGAACCCTCTGATTTCTCATCTCCGCTACATGCTCCAAGTGCTAAAGAAAGAGCTAGTGCTGCACCAAGTACAGGCCATTTTTTGTTAATCAATGTGTTTTCCCCCTTGTATTTAAATAATTTCTCCTACCCCAAATGTAAATGCACTGTTTTCGATAATTAACGAAACCGGTTTCGTTAATCGATAAAAAAATTAGAATTAAACCGCTTACACTCATAATATATAATGATTTATCAGAGAAATCAATCTTTTTTTAAAAATAAATGAAAACCGGTTTCGTTAATTGTTAGAAATTTCTGTATCATTCGCTTTAGACCGGCTTTTGTAGCAAAAAAAAAGCAAGGTAACTATTCGTAAATAGTTCTACTCACTTGCTCTTTTCATATTAGATCATTAAATTTGTTGGCGGATTAATTGCTAACCGCTGACTTTACTCCAGTAAATCTTCAGAAATTAACTTAAATCCTTCAATCATTGTATCTTCTTCAACTTCAATTAACACACAACGTTTGCCATTGTAATTGACTTGTTTGACGTAACGTAAGTCTTGAGGATTGATAGCAATATCCGCTACTTTCGTGCTGATTTTGATGGATTTTGATGTGTAACTTGGTACGATATGACTGGCTTTCATCTCGTAGGTTTTGTCTTCAACCACTTGTTGAAAAGCTCTTTCCACTTTTTCTGTGCTAATGTCTTTCATGCCACTCGCTTTTAATACACGTTCTACTTCTTTAACGTCCATCATAGGAGTTTCTTCATCATCATCGTCGCTTTCCGCTTCGATGACTAACATTTGATTGATTTCATCGTATACACCCGCAAGTGTTCTCGAATCGACTTCGTCTCCAATGACCGCTTTGATGATTTCCTCGAATACGGCTTTATCTTCTTCAGCCGTAACGATTTCATCACCATTTAAGACATTTTCGATAAATTGGAAGTCAGGTTTATTGGCTTTGCTCGCTGCATACAAAACGTGATTGATATCTGCCGCATTGTCCGTAAAACTAGGGAACAAGAAACCGCCAATTGGCGAAGAAAGTTTAATAACCGGATCGACTAACACATTCGACTTAAATTCTTTCTCCACAAAATCAAACACTAATGAACTTTTTGGCAGTTCAGTTTGGTTCATACTGCTTAAAATAAACGGAGTCGTATATGTTTCATCTCGAAAGTCCATTTCGGACTCATCTGATTTGCGTTTTGTTGTTTTATGGTAATTTCCCCGAATGAACGTAACCACTATGTCTTTTTCATATTGAGAGTCTTGAACCATTTTTAACGCAATTCGTTGCATATTTTCTTTCCATTCTGCTACTTCTTTTGACTCAAGTCCCTCATACAATAAGTGTTGCGTGTGGTCAGTTTGCCCTTCTTCTTGCGGTTGAAACTTTACTTCAAACAACTTGATGTCTAGCTTGCCACCTAAAACTTTTTTAAAATTGGCAAGAAACAACTCTTGCTGCTCCCGGTCCAACAAGGAAAACGAGCGACTTTCCTCATGAAAAATCTCACTGCTTTCCTGCTGAATGTAGACGTTGTAAATATCAGTGATTTTTAGTAACTCGCTATCTAGTTTAAAACGCTTGCGAATATCGGCTACATCTTTATTGTTCATCTCTAATCCAACTCCCTAACTAATAAAATCCATAAAATGTAAAAAAAGAGGATCAAAGCTGTAATTTCACTTTTGATACTCTTTGATTATAACAATATTCAACGTTGGTATAGTAACACAGTCAATACTTGCGGTAGTCAAATTAGGAACAACTCTCCTTCCCTTTATGTACTCTTTTGATTTGTAGAGAAGACTCCTTTGCTGATATTACTTAGAAGCCATGTAACGTTAATAGAGAGTACCTATTCATTGGAACGGAATTTTTATCATTCATTTATCATGAATTGATGAAATCGTGCAGATAGTTTTTCCGCCTAGAAGTACGGGGTGTTATTGAAGATTGAACAAACAGACATATATCCTGATTATAATATTGAACGCTTTCGTTAATTCACTCTTTTATTATTTCGATGTATGATACAACAAAGACGAAGGGGGTAAAATATGAACTTACCAAACGGATTAACTTTAGTCATCAAAAATCAAGGGCAGGTGACAAGGAAAGTCGGCAATGCCGTTTTAAGTCCTTACGAGCAACGTTCAGTTTCCTTCAAAACAATCAATCAAGTGCGTGAAGTACTCCGGCTGGAAAGACAGCAGGTAATTCAATTATTTACAGATATTCCTCAATCTGTTTACGATTTATTGAACCATTCAGAAGCAGAACAAAAAGAGGAAATATCATTAGTTGATAATTTATTTTATCGAGATGAGCTTTTGCGCTACATGGATGAAATAGATAGCAAGATAGCCAGCAAGGCCGAGAAGACAAAAGTGATTGAGCATGAAGTTTTATGGGAAGTGAAAGTAGATGATGAACCCATCTATTCTACTCCCGTTTTTGCTATTTTTAGCAACGGGAAGCGAGTAGTTATTTATCAATCTTGGGATTGGTATATTTATGTCCGAGAAGTAGATACTGGAAAATTGGTTTGGAGATATGCGTTCGGTGCACCGAATTATGGTCGACCTCAAACAGCCGATGTGAATGGGGATGGTAAAATTGAAGTTTTTGGCGCATCCCATGATGGGCATGTTTATTGCTTGAATGAAGAAGGAGTAAGGATCTGGTTCCATTCAAATCTTTACTACCGCGAAGGAAGTGGCAATGTTACATCAGCAACCGAGTGGGGGATAACGGATTTAACGAAGAATTGGATCGAAAATTCCTTCCTAAGGATAGATGGAAACCATGCGAATCTGGTCATCACTTCTGGCACTGGAGAAGGACAAACCCGAAAGATAAGCTCCGTAGAAACCGATACCATATGGATCGCGGATGTGTTTTTAATCTTGCCTGATGCCACTTCGACCTACGAAATTCAACCTTTTCACGAATCCGATATTTATTACCAGCACGCAGGTCAACTGATGAAAGAATCAGACTGTTGGTATCTATACACAACCTGCTTTGATAATCAATGCGTAAAGCTCAACGCAAGCACAGGTGAATTAATATGGAGATTTAGTTCACTAGAGCAAAACGAACCATTTCCGGTAGTTGTGGATATCGATGGTGATGGGAAATTGGAATGTATTTTTAATAGTATTGACCACCATGTATATTGCCTAAACGCAGAAACTGGAAAACTACTATGGAAGAATAACGTTGGGTTCGGCATTGATTGCTTTGGTAGCTATGCCGATATGGACAATGACGGCGTATTCGAATATATCATAAACGGTCGAGGCGGGAGAACACTTTTCTTAGATGGGATTACAGGTAAGACGAAACATAAGTCTACGGATTGGTCAGTTTGGGCGACTAGTGAAACAAATTCAAGAGCAACTGCATTCGATTATGATACGGATAAAAAAGCAGTAGTGTTCGGTGGGTTAGCTGGATTTGTCTATTGTTTGGATGGTCGTGCAAATACCATTTGGCGAACCTACTTATCTGCAAATATGAGAGGTTCAACAACTATCTCGGATGTTAATTTAGATGGAGAATATGAAATTTTGGTCCCTGACATGATGGGAACTCTTACAATCCTTAATAAAAATGGTAAAGAAATTGGACAAGTTAACGTTAAGGGCGGAATTGAAGGGACACCTTTAGTTGGAGATTTGAACGGAGATGGAAAAATCGAATTATTCCTGACAAGTATTGATGGGTACGCAATCATGATCAGATTTGTTTAAAAAGTGCATCTGTACCTGTCTGTAGAAATCTATAATTGAGGCAACTGTTTATTAAGCAGCTTTAGTTCGATATTCAATCGAACTAAAGCTGCTTAATTTTTCGGAAATTTTTGTAATCCGAATACTATAAAAGAAATGTAAAAATCTACTTTTTTATATCGCCATGTAAATATCGTGATCTTTTCTACAAAAAAATCGAATTTACTTGAAATTCAAATATCAGAAAAATATAAAAATAGACTATTTTTTACTTTAATGAATCAATTTATGTAGGTATATGTAAACACATTATATTAATTTTTTATTTTTTATTATTGTATTGACACTTTATACCAACTTTGGTTATAGTAATGTTTAAATATTTTTAATATACAGTAAAATAAAATAATTTATAAATAGGAGGAATACGATTGGGAATTTCCGAACTCTTGACTGGACCATATAGATTTATGATGGGATTTGTTTTTTGGTATCCTTTTGCAATGGCTCTTTTTTGGATAGCCGGCTCTCTTCTTTTTCTTAAGACAAAAGAATCCAAAAACGACACTTTGGACATCGAAAATTTTGATTGGCCCATGGTTAGCATACTAGTTCCCTGCTATAACGAAGAAGAAACCGTGGAAGAAACCGTACGGAATCTTACTAACCTTTCTTATCCCAAAAAAGAAATTCTTTTGATCAACGATGGTTCGAAGGATAAAACAGGTGAAATAATCAAAAGGTTGTCAGAGCAACATGGCAACGTCAGAGCCATTCAGTTACATGAAAACCGTGGAAAAGCGAATGCTTTACAAATTGGCTTATTCGCTTCTAGAGCTGAATACCTGATTTGCGTCGACTCGGATGCCTTACTTGCAGATACAACTCCCTATTATTTGATTCATCATTTCTTTAAAAAAGGCGAAAGGCTTGGGGCTGTGACAGGCAATCCCACTATCCGCAATCGTAATAATCTACTTAGCCGGATGCAATTAGTCGAGTATGCATCTATTATAGGAGCGATTAAGCGGACACAGAGGCTACTTGGAAAAGTAATGACCGTTTCAGGAGTTGTTGTCGCTTTCCGCAAAAAGGCACTTGTAGACGTTGGTTTATGGGATCGCGATATGATTACTGAAGACATTGCAGTCAGTTGGAAACTCCAAAAGCGCTTTTGGGATATTCGTTATGAACCACGGGCTATTTGCTGGATGCTTGTGCCAGAAACTTTATCCGGTATTTGGAAACAACGGGTCCGCTGGGCGCAGGGTGGTCAGGAGGTTATTCTCCGCCACTGGAAAATTTTATTTAACTGGCAACAGCGTAGACTCTGGATAATTTATTTGGAACAATGGACCAGTATTTTATGGGCATTATGTTGGCTTTTTCTCACGTTATTATTGCTGTTTAAAGCTGAAACACTACAACAAATGCTCATTTGGTTTACATTTTCTTCTTTTGCATTAGTATTTATCAGTTTAATTCAATTGTTTATTACACTCTTAATTGACTCTCGTTACAATCCAAAATTGAAATACTATTTTTGGGCAGCGTGGTACCCGGCCCTTTATTGGATGATTAATACAGCCGTTGTTATGGCAGCCATCCCACGCTCTATCTCGTCACGTATAAAAGGAGGTTATGCTACATGGAACAGCCCAGACCGCGGTATAAAGAAGAAAGTTTCATGATCGTAGTTAAGCGCTCGTGGTTTTATACTTGTGCTGATGTTATTTTTTCACTGTTTTTTTGGTTATATAGTTTGGTAGTGGTTTTATTTTTTTTATCGGCCGCTTTCTACTCTAATAACAACTTAACAAGAATTTTAAATGCTTCACTTAATACGGTTAATCAAGATATCCGTATTTTGGTTATTACGGGCTTTGTCGTTTTCCTTGTTTTGTTCGCATTGCTTTATGTAAACCATATTTATAACAAAAAAAGATTTGGTCCATTAGAGAGACGGTGCTATCCTAGTCCCGTTAATAATGCAGAACTTAAGAACTTAGGGTTATTAGATAGCGAAATAATAGAGAAGCTGCAAAGTGAAGATTATACCGTTTTCGATACGAACCCTATTACTCCTCTTGGAGGTGGCAAGCTGTGACTAAAAAGGTTGTTATTTGGTTAAGCATAATCGCATTGATTAGTCTATTTTTTATATCGCGAAAAGAACTTTTTGTCGAAGCTTTCTCAGAAGATAAACCTGCTATGTCATTTCCTAAAGAGTTAACGGAAAACGGCTGTCTCGGGTTGAATTATCACAGAGTGCAAGACAATAGTGTCCTTGTTAAAGCGGCTCGGAGCTTTCTTCAATCTAAAGAACTAGTACAATACAGCGTGCTTGAAAGTGAATTCAAAGATCAGATCGACGCATTAATAGAAGCTGATGCTGTATTTTTGAATGAAAAACAGCTATTAAAAGCAAAAGAAGAAAATGATTTCCCTGAAAAATGTGTATGGATTTCATTTGATGATGTTGACAAATCAGTTTATGAAAATGCCTTTCCTATTTTGAAAGAGGCAAACGTCCCTTTTACACTGTTCATTATTGCGAGACATGTCGGAAGCAAAGATTTCAGTAGTCTGGAGATGGCAACCTGGGATGAACTTCGGGAAATGAAAGAAAGTGGATTAGCTGACTTTGGCTCCCATACCTTTGATATGCATCGATTTGAAAGTGAGCCTATTGTACCCGTCTTTCTAATGCCAGACCAAATAGAAGCATTTGAGAAAGATTTAGAAAAAAGCGTAGAAAAAATAGAAGCAGAACTTAAAGTCACAATCAAAAGCCTTGCATATCCATACGGCAATACCAATGAATCGATTATTCGTGCGATTAAAAAGCAGGGCTTTGAAGCTGGATATATTTTAGCTCCCCAAGTAATTCAGCCAACCGATGATAACTTTCGCATTAATCGAATTATCGTTAACAAAACAACGTTTAACAAAGTCCTTCTTCCTTATCTAGAAAAAGAATAGATGTGCACGAACAAGCAATTAAATTATTCACAAAGCGAAAGACACAATTCCCGTCTTAATCTTCTATAAGAAAGTTTCTTTCCGTAGGGTAAGAGTCTGACTTAGTCGTCAATCTATTCTAGGAGAAAAGCTTTTCTTTTTTTATTTATTTAATTTACTCCAGAGAGTATCACTCAAATTCGATAGAGATTTAAAGTTTAGGCTGTTATACAGATCATTTGGATATTCCTCTGCTGCAAATGAGTTTTTTTAACTTACGACATTAAATTCGATCCATTTTTGTATCTAAAAGAGTCTTCAAATACTGCTTTTTCCGCAAATAGGAAAGAGTATACAAAAGGCGGGATAAAATGAAAAAATATTTGCTAGTAACAAGCTTTTTTTTACTAGCTAGCTGTTCACCTCAGCATGCTCAATCCATTGAGGACATTAGACAATATACGCATGGAATTTCCATTATTAATAATTCGGTAATTTGGTCTGAGAAGAGTGATGAACAACGTAAGAATGGTTGGACTCATGATATTTATAAAAAAGAAATTGAGCAATCTCAGATAGAACCACTTGTTGAAAACCCTGAAGCACAGGAGCCCGCAAGTGCAAGTTCAACTAAAGAAACCATCATTATCACATACGAAGATGGCTTCGATACCAAAAACAGCATTTCCCAACGCTTTAGAATCTATGATTACAATTGGCAAGAGTTATATGAAGCAACACTATTTGACGGAGGACATTCCGGGCATGTTGCTTCGACAAATACGCAGCATGTCATTTTTTGGTCTAATCGCTGGATTAACGGTGGTGGTATAGACGAACTTGGTACTGGTAAAGAAGTCATTGTCTCTACAATTTCAAATGAAGGTGAACTATTACACGAAATAAAAATTTCACAAGCAGATGACCGCGATAGCTGGCCAATACTTGCCGCTTCTGACGACAACGCGCTGCTCATTTGGCAACATTTCAATGACAAAGCAACAAAGGCAGCCCTCTATTTCGCAGTTTATAACCCTGCAACCAATGAACTGACTCAAGCTCCAGCTGAACTCTTATCACAAGTAGATTTTTATATGTATAGCGTCTCGTATGTAGAGGCAACCAAACAATACGTAGTCGCAGCACAGACGAATGAAGGCGGAACGTTAATTTTACTCTCAAAAGATGGGGAAATTATTGATCAAATTGATGCCCCCGACCTTGTCAGAGAAGCGACTCCTGCTATACAGGAAAATATACTTGCCTTTCCACAAATGCCGTCTGGCTACTTTACCGTTCATGTTCTTAACAACCAGCTGCAGTTACAACCATCTAACATATTAGATATAGAATGGGGAACAACAGGAACTGCAGGCATTTTTTTAGATGCAGAGAATATGTATTTTGGAACTTTGAATAAGGAAGGATTACAGGAAGTTTTTGTAGAAATTGATGAAGAGGAACAATAATACTTGACTATAAAAAACCTGCAAACCTATTTAAGAAATTTGCACCTTAATACATTAAATCCCTCTAACTAAAAAACAGACAGAGAAAAAAATTTCTTTTTCTCTGTCTGTTTTATTTGAGTATCTTATTGTGAAATAATCTCATTTCGCAACTATTTCAACTGTTTCCAATACTACCGAAAAATCATTATCGGCTTTTTCAACATCCCACTCCGTACGATCAAGTAAAGATGCTATTTGATCTACAGGTACTGGACGACTGAAATAATAGCCTTGTGCTAAATCGCAACCTTCTGATTTAAAGTAGTTGTATTGCTCCGAAGTTTCTACTCCTTCAGCTACAGACTTTAAATCCAATTTTTGCGCCAAGCTAATGATAGTCGAAATAATAGAGGTGGTCTTTTTATTTTTAGATAGATTTCTAATAAAGGACTGGTCAATTTTTATCGAATCGATTGGAAGATCCTTTAAATAAGATAAAGAAGAATAACCAGTTCCAAAATCATCAATCGAGATTCGAACTCCTAGGTCTTTCAATTTATTCATCGTGTTTATCATGGATTCCGTGTTTTCCAAGAAAACACTTTCTGTTAATTCGAGTTCTAGTATGTTTGGATCTAACCCTGTTTCTTGAAGAACTCGTTCAACAGTGTCCACAATATCACTATTCACAAACTGCTTGATCGACAAATTCACTGCAATATGGAAAGGACGACCATACGTATCGTTCCATTCTACGGCCTGTTTACACGCCGTTCTAAGTACCCATTCTCCGATTGGAATGATTAATCCTGTTTCTTCTGCAATCGGAATAAATCGATCTGGTGGAATGATTCCCCACTGTGGATGTATCCAGCGAATAAGCGCTTCTGCCCCGTACATAAGCCCTGTTTTCGGGTCTATTTGTGGCTGATAATACATCACCAATTCGTTATTACCTAACGCATTATGAAGGTGTTCTTCAAGCCCAACTCGTTCCTCAAACGAACTGTTCATCGAATTGGTAAAGAACTTGTAATTGTTGCCTCCCAATACTTTGCTGTTGTACATAGCGATATCCGAATTTTTTATCAATGCTTCTATGTTTTCACCATCTGTTGGATAAAAACTAATACCGATACTCGATCTTAAATACAATTCATGCTGATCGATAAAAATTGGTTTTCGAATTTCTTCTAAAATTCTCTCTACCACTCGAGAAACTTCATCTTTTTCTCTTTCTAACAAGATGACAGTGAATTCATCCCCGCCTATACGAGATACAATATCTCCTCTAGAAACACAACTAATTAATCGTTTCGCAATTTGCTGCAATAATTTATCACCCACAGCATGACCACGAGTATCATTCACCATTTTGAACTTATCTAAATCAATGAATAACACGGCAATTTCTTGTTCCAATTCCACAAAACTTTTTAGTTTCTCAGTAAACTGAAGACGGTTAGGAAGACCAGTTAATGTATCATGGTAAGCCAAATACGTACTTTTTTCTTCGGCTTTTTTACGATCGGAAATGTCCTGTATGGCACAAATGGACATTTTTTGTCCTTCTCTTTCTACAAAGTTCACATTGATTAACGTAGAAATGACATGTCCATCTTTATTGACTAGCTCTGCTTCAAAGTTATTTATTGGGCTCCTTTTTAAAAAGCCCTTAAGCAGAGTCATCCGACGTCGCTCAGAAGTTGCTAATAAGTCGATTAAGTACTGTGGGTCTTTTCCAAAAAGCTCATTGGATGCTGGATTGGTTTCTAAAATTTGATGATCTTCTTTAGCAACAATGATTGGTACAGAAACTAAGTTGAACATATTGTTCAAAAATTCACCTTTGTCCTGGTTTTCCGCTTCTGCGATTTTACGTAACTTATTTTGAAAAAAGGTCTTGCGGTTTGCTCGTTCCATAATATTTCCACCAGCGACACATGTAACCAAAAGTACCCAAAGAAGCAATGAGAGGATCCCAATTTCTTTTGTACCGATTAATGCGAATTGGTAAATAGTAACATATATAAGAGTGGTCAAAACAGCTATTTTAAACCTCAATCTCAAAATAAAGAATGAAAATAAACTAACTATAACTATTCCACAAATTGCTAAAATGCTATTTCCTAATATAATATGACCAACAAAAACGACACTCAGTCCAGCAAGTCCATTAGAAATTGCCGTCATTAATTGATAATACTTCGTAAAGCGATTAGCGTTTAAAACGATTAAATTCAAAGTAAATACTGGATACAAAACAAGAACTATCACTTGAAAAATCTGCGAATAATGTTGTTGTATACTCATGTACGAAAATATTCCTAAACTAAGCCACGCTAAGTAGGATAAAACAATCCCGATTTGGTTAAACAGACGAACTTCGCTATCATTAAAAGATTTAAATTCGCTCTCTAGCACTCGATCCCGAAAACTTAAGGTCAATGGATGAAAAGACAATTCAAGCTGGCCTCTACTATTATCCATAACTTCACATAACTCTGTGCATATCTAATTGTTTAGTTTCTTCGGCATTAACCTGATGTCTACGACAAATTTCTTCTAAAGCGTTGACTGTATAATCAATCTGATCTTTGCTGTGATTGTAATTGACGATTAACCGGATTCTTCCTTGATTCATTTTCACAGCTGGAAAGACAATCGGAGTCGAGTAAACACCAACATGATAAAGATCATTGACAACTAATCTTAATTTATTGTGATCTTCAATGAACACAGGAATAATTGGACTTCTGCTAGTCCCAAGGTCAAATCCTTTAGAAATTAATGAATTTCGCATGTAAGTATTTTTAGCATGCAGTTCATCAATTAATGACGGGTTGTTTTCTATTTCTTCCAGTGCAGCTAAAATAACTGCGGCATCGACAGGTGTTAAGCAGGCTTGAAATAAATAGGCGTCGGAAAATCGGAGCAATGAGCAATATTTCTTATCTGCTGCAAGAAAGCCCCCAACAGAAGCTGTCGCTTTGGATAAAGTAGACATAATGAAATCAACTTTGTCACTTACCCCTTGTTCAAAACAATAACCTCGCCCTTTGTCTCCATAAATACCAAATGTATGTGCTTCGTCCACATACAAATAAAATTTGTGCTTCTGTTTCAAGTTTGTTATTTCTTTGAGTGGAGCTAAATCCCCGCTCATTGAATAAGCTGATTCAACGATGACAAATATGTTTTCAAATGAGTCCTCATATTTTGTCAATTTCTTTTCAAGATCGGCAACATCATTATGTTTAAACGAAATCGTTCTTTTAGCATTCGATAACCTTATACCATTAATAATAGACGAATGACTTTCACGATCAAAAAGAATCAAGTCTTTACTTCCGACCAACATTGAAATAGCACCCAAGTTTGCAGTAAACCCTGTTGGAAAAAGAACCGCACTTTCTTTTCCTGTCATATCACTTATTTTCTGTTCTATTTTTTTATGCAAAGTTGTCATTCCACACGAAGATGCGGAAGTCCCAGCACCAGTACCAAACTGACTTAAAGCACGGGTAGCCTTTTCAATGACGTTCTTATTACGGTTTAAGCTAAGGTAATGATTTACATTCCATAAAACACATTCTTTTATTTCACCTGATTGTTCTGTTATGACATTCATCAAAGTAGCAGGACCATTTTCCAAATATCGGTCATATTCGTTATCAACTTCAACAAAACCATGAAGCGTTTTGGCTCTTTCCTCAAGATTAGTGATACCTTTCAAATAAGTAAGAACTTCCCCGATCGTAACAAATTCATTTGTCATTTAAATACCCCCATCACATATTGTTGTTTATTATAAAATCAAGCAATTAGTTCTATCGTAGCGCTATGTAGTCCTATTGTAACACTATTGTAAATTTATTCAATTAATTTTTTTCAGATTCTCAAAAATATACTAATTTTAATGCTAAATTTATAAAAAACCTTGTCATATCAACGTTTAATCGTTTTACTACTCCCAAATATTCTTGTATTAAATTGTCTTTTAATCTATTTTCACTTGAAAAAAAGCTAGATACTTTCTTTTAAGTAAGTATTTAGACCTTTAAAAGCTTATACTTTTCTAATGAAAATAGAAAAAATCCCTAACTGATTTATTTTTAAAAAGTCTATGTGTCTACAATTAATTTATTTAAAAAGGACTAATAGACCCTCTAATTACCAAATAACTTTTATTTAAAAGCTATATAAAAATAGCGTCTTTAAGTCGGTTATTTGACTTAAAGACGCTATTTTTATATGACCTTTAAACCTTGTTTATTATTTCAACTTATCTGAAATAACTTCTACTGCTTTTACAAATTCGGCAACAAATTCTTCGCGATTAACGCTGTGAAGAACATGCACGTTCGGTACTTTACCAGAACGATTCGTATAATCCACAATTGTCGCACCCGCTGTTAACCCTTCTAATGCTACTTCCACATAACAATCTTGTCCTTTAAAGTATTCGGGTTTCAATAAATACATAACGGCACAAACGTCGTGGAAATGCAGCACTTGATCATAATTTTCTTCGTGGAAAGGTGTTCTTTTAATAACATCCAAATAATAGGTCACCAAATGATAAGCTTTTTCTGCAAATTCCGTACCAATAGCTAAAATATTTTTCGCTTCATCAACTGTTACAAATGCTTTATGTGTGACATCTAACCCACTCATCACAATCGGAATACCTGAACGGAACACGATTTCTACTGCGTGCGGATCCACATACGCATTAAATTCTGCGCTTGGCGACATATTGCCACCTACTGCAGCTCCACCCATCCAAGAAATCCGCTCGATGTTCGATTTTACTTCAGGATGTGCTAATAGCAACGCTGCCACATTGGTTAGGGGCCCTGTTGCGACAATGGTGATTTTCTCATCACTCGCCATAATGGTTTCAAGCATGGCTGTTACAGCTGAACGTTTACTTATTGGTAAGGTTGGCGCTGGAAATTGCACATTTCCAAATCCACTTTCCCCGTGAATATCTTCCGCCACTTCTAATTCTCGGAAAATCGGCTGTTCCAATCCACGCGCAATTTCCACATTCGCCCCGATATAACTCAAGAAAGAACGGGCGTTGTAATTTGTTTTGTCTTGTGAGATATTCCCAGAACATGTTGTGACGAGTCGCACGTCCAATGCTTCTTCACTAGCAAATGCTAACGTCAGCATCATTGCGTCATCAATTCCCGGGTCTGTATCGATAATAATCGGTATTTTAGTCATTGAAATAAGCCACCTTTTCAAGATTTTGAATTGCATCCTTATGCCTTAATACAATCAATATTAACCCAAATATGATGTTAATAAAGTTAACTAAAATGTAGCTAAGTGAGTGATCATATCCCATAAATAAAAACGGATATACATAATCGCTATATCCGTTTTTTCTTATTCTTCTAACAGTTTAATCATTGCGGTATAGTTTTTCTCCTTCGCATAATCGAGCGCTGTTTTACCCGAGTTGTCACGAAGTTCTTTATTCGCATTAAATATTACTAGTTCCTGTACAATTTGCTGATATATTTCTGAACCATCCGTCAGAGCGACTGCTTCAATCAATGCCGTATAGCCAAAATTATTTTGATGATCAATATTTACTTGACCATCTTCTAAAAGTAGCTTCACATTGTTTAAATGTCCTTTTTCAGCAGCAGGTATTAGCGCATTGCCACCATAGCGATTTACACTACTTTGATCGGGTTCTGCATGCTCGATCATATACGTTAAAATCTCTGTTTTCCCTTGGGCGCCTGCATATAAATAGGGACTATCTTGAATATCATCTTGTTGATTAATGTCGGCTCCCGCATCAATTAAAAGTTTCGCTATCTCGATATGATTGCCATGAGTCGCAATTAATAGCGGCGTTTCCTTTCTCGTATTTGTTTCATTTATTGGATACGACGGATCCTGTAAAATTTCTTGCACTTTTTTTAACTCGTTGTTTTCGACTGCTTGAATAAGTTCGCCTGAGTGTTGCTTCACATTCTTTTCCCCTTCCTGACTACATCCTGTTATTAGTAACAATATGCTTGCGACAAGGCCCATAAAGCGGTTCATACAAAACCTCCCTTACGCGATATAAAAATTAGAAAACAGCAAATTACCATTCAAGCAGTTCCTGCTTTATACTAATCTTACTCACTAAAGGGGGCAGACACAATGTCCGAAATGGCAAATGATTTTAAAGATGCGTTGATCGCTAAAGCAAAATGCTTGTCTACTAGTTCACTGTATATGTTGAAGTATATGGCGATTGTTCTTGTGCCACTATACATCATTTATTTAGTTTTAAATTAAGGCACGTTAAAAAAGGCGATTCCGTTTGAATGGAATCGCCTTTTTGGTATCGACTTTGTAATCGTAGCTGTGCATTTCTAACTAAAAGCTATAGCTACATTAAAGAATTCTGTTGATTTTTATAAATTTTTTAAAAGGTATTTTCACAATTTTATTGAATTAGTTCTTATAAATAGTTGCTTCGATCGTTATTTGAAATCTTAGGAGGTTAATCATGAATAATAGCCAGCCTGATTTTAATTCTGATTTTGCTCTGCACTATGATTCTTTTATTCGATTAGCAGTTCCTGCCTATGACCAATTATTTTCGATGGCTGATTCTTTTTTTTATCAACCGAAAAAAACTTCTTCAAATCTGCTGGTCGTTGGAGCCGGAGGAGGAGCCGAGTTGCTTTATTTTAGTCAACTCTACCCTAGCTGGTTTCTTACGGGAGTGGACCCGGCTGAACAAATGCTGAAAATTGCTTTGCATAAAATACAGCAAGCAGGGACCGAGCAACGCGTCAAATTGCATCAAGGATTTGTTCATGAATTGCCAGCCGATAATAAGTTTGACATGGCTACTTGCATACTCGTTTTCCAGTTCCTGCCGGATGACAATGCTAAGCTCAACTTGTTAAAAAGCGTGGCTGAACGGTTGGAACATGGGGCTCCCTTTATTCTTGTGAGTATATACGGAGACAAAGACTCTACTGAATTTAACAAAAATTTTACTGCCTGGAAAGAGCGTTTTCGAAGTAATGGGGTAAACCCCGAAGAGAGTGAAGACGTACAAAGGATTCTTAAAATGCCACTCATTTCAGAAGAGCGGATAAAAGAATTACTCGATGAGGCGGGGTTTTGCAACATTGTTAAATTTTACTCTGCCTACCAAGTTGGCGGCTGGGCAGCTGAGTTGAAATGACTGATCGGCTAACAACGAGCCTTTTAGTTCCCACTGCTACTTTATTTCCCGAGAAATAAGTTAGATTTTGTACTGGTTATAGAATAAAGGCAATAATCCGTCTCATTAGGATTATTGCCTTTATTCTTGAAGATTTAGCTGGGAATACTAGAAGAAATACGCTACCTATGCCCATTCGATAAACTTCATTGAAAGTAAAAGGAATGCAATTTAAAGTTAGATCTACGTACCTAAGTAAGGTTAAATTTATTAAAACTGCTTTTCTGTAGAATTATCTTCCTTACTTTTCAATTCTGAATCTTTTGGTATTAAGGTATTTGTTTTCTTGCATTGATCACTAAACATCGGGCTCTTTATATTTGAGGTTATTCTACTTCTATTTTTCATAGTTAAATCATCAAACTTAATACCATAAAGGTTTTCAGCTATTAATTCCGATAAAGTTTTATTAATTTTGATATTCCTAATGTCTTTCACTAATGAGTCCTTTTCTTCTCTTTGAGTATCCAATTTTTCAATTGCTTATGATAAATGCTACTCACCTGAATGAAGGACTGTAAGAAATCAGGAACTAGATATGTTGAACTGATCATCCCACGAAGGAATCCTCACCGATTTTTCGCAACAGGAAAGTGTTTGATGTTTTTCTTTCCCCATTCGTCCATCATTAAAACGATTGGAATTAGGCTTTCTCCTAAAGTGGTTAACGAATATTCTACCTTCGACGGAACTTCAGCAAATACTTCCCGATGGACAACCCCGTCCTCTTCTAACTCTCTGATTTGAGTAGTCAGTACCTTATGTGAAATTTTGGGAAGTAAGCGGTTAATCTCACTAAAGCGCAACACACCCTCTGTTCCCAAATAATAAATAATAATGATTTTCCACTTGCCGCTAATAATTGATAAGGTCAGTTCCTTTTCGCAATTAAATTCACCACTCTCGATTTCCCTTTTTATTTCTGACCTCAGATCACTCATAAGACTGCCCCCTTCTTCCATTTCTCCCTGAAAGTATCCTTTAGGTAACCTTCTCACAAAAAAGTGCGTTATTCCATTAAAAAGAATTATAATTTAGAATAGATTGAAGATAGAGAATATTTAATGTAATTATTGAAATTTTTCCCCCTTCTCCGATGCTGCCCCGGTGTAAAGATTATATCTTTATAGGTAAAAAATTAGATAGGAGCTGACAGAAATGGCAGGAAACAGAGCGGTTGTATACAGAGGTGCTGGAACTGTAACGGTTGAAGATATTAGCTACCCTGAATTAATCATCAGAGACGGTCCCGGGGTAAATCCGTTGAATGTAGGGCGTAAATGTGAACATGGAGTGGTTGTAAAAGTCGTTACAACGAATATTTGCGGAAGTGATCAACACATGGTGCGTGGCCGGACGACAGCTCCTGAAGGGCTTGTACTCGGCCATGAAATTACAGGAGAAGTCATTGAAGTCGGCCGTGATGTTGAATTTATAAAAAAAGGTGACCTGGTGTCTGTTCCATTTAATATTGCTTGTGGCCGCTGCCGCAGCTGTAAAGAGCAAGATACACATATTTGCGAGAACGTAAACCCGGATCGCCCAGGGTCTGCTTATGGTTACGTAGACATGGGTGGATGGGTCGGCGGGCAATCGGAATATGTAATGGTCCCTTATGCAGATTTCCAGTTGCTGAAATTTCCGGATAAAGATCAAGCGATGGAAAAAATACTTGATTTAACGATGCTTTCCGATATTTTCCCGACGGGCTACCACGGCGCTGTGAGTGCTGGTGTGAAACCAGGAGCTACTGTCTATGTTGCCGGGGCTGGCCCTGTAGGTTTAGCCGCTGCCCATTCTGCCCAACTACTGGGTGCATCCGTTGTCATCGTGGGGGATTTAAACAAAGAACGCCTTGCACAGGCCCATAGTTTCGGCTGTGAAACTGTAAATCTTCGGGAACATCCGAACCTTGGGGAACAAATTGCTCAAATCCTAGGCGTCCCAGAAGTGGATTGCGCTATTGATTGCGTAGGCTTTGAAGCTAGCGGACATGGCGAGGGCGCCGGAGAAGCACCAGCTACCGTACTAAATTCCATTATGGAAGTGACTCGTGCAGGTGGACGTCTTGGTATACCTGGACTCTATGTAACCGGTGATCCAGGCGCTGCCGACGAAGATGCTAAAAATGGAACCTTGAAGGTGCGCTTAGGACTTGGCTGGGCAAAAGCTCACACGTTTGTAACTGGCCAAACTCCGGTTATGAGATATCATCGTGACTTGATGAAGTCGATTTTAAGCGGAAAAGCACAAATTGCCAAAGCGGTAAACGCAACGGTCATTACTTTAGATCAATCACCAGAGGCATACGCTGAATTTGATCATGGAGCTTCCAAGAAGTTTGTCATTGATCCCCATGGACATTTCAAAAAGTAAGCTGCTTTCTCCTCTGCTTATGGAATATGGAAATTCCGATATGAAAAAGCGCCAGAATGATGATTCTGGCGCTTTTTTTATTTTGGAAAGGTGGGTACTTGCACTATATCTTCGTACAGGGAACCTCATTTACTTATGATAAGGTTCACCGTAGTAACAATAAGCACAAACATGCATTCGAAAATACTATCTATATTGTTATTTAAAACTAACATACACTATTGACTAAACAAATAAATTTTAAGACCGCCATTCTAATTTGGTGGTCTTAAATATATTCTTTATTTACATCAATTATCTTTTTATATAGTTTGGAAAGGGACTGGAATCCAAGTTTATTCAAATAAGTATAGAAAGAATATGTTTCATCGATTTCAATTTTTTCACTTATAATTGTAAAAGTAATTCCTTGTATTTGAAAAGATTTTGAATGATTATTAATATTTTTCTCATCAGATTCATTTAATAACTCTTTTATAACTGCTAATTTAGCATGATAATCCATATACATCTCTGCAATACTTATGATAACTTTAGGCAAATCAGTAATAGGCGTAAATAATATTTGAATTGCTTTTGCCCTATCTTCCTTTTTTAATTCTTTATATATTTCATAATGAACATGAGTGACTTTGTAAGGAAAGATAAGAGTTAGTTTAAAGGCTAAAAAGATTGGTAAACCCAAATCAATAAACCGTAGAAATATTCCTAATGGTATTACAAATACTATAAAAGTAATTAAAAATACCGTTGTACTCATCTATCTTTTCCTCCTTCTAAATTCCCCTCACCTAATTTAGGTAGTTTTTCTCTTATTTGGCTCTTCCTTGACTCAAAAGATACGTTCTTTTTTAATTCTTTAAAATTATCTTCTAAAAAAATTTCGGTATCATCAATCATATTATAATATTTTTTTTCTCTCTTATTAAAGGTAAATATATAATCAAAGAATGCATTTGCACTAATAAAATAAGCACCTAGTTTTATCCAAAATAAAATTGATAATTTACTCAGCAGTATCACTTCATACACATAACCCTCATCATTTAAAACAATATTTGCTTCTCCCATAAACCCAAGTATACATACTGATACCATTACCGCACTTATTATTAAACCCATCCATCTAAATACGTTTGTAAAAAAACTATATGTATCCATTCCAAATAAATATTCTATTAAAAGTGGTAAAAAAAGCAGAAATATTGTATTAAAAAATATTGTATTACTTACTTCTTCAGTATCGGATAATTCTCCTACATTAAGTACAACTAATAAAAGAAGAACTACTACTCTCAAGCCAAGATATTTTTGTCTCTTATAATGGTTGTCAAAGAATTTATCAACACTGACCAATTTGTTACAACCCCTTTCGATTGATTTAATTCTAAAGTTCGACAAACTTTAGAGAACTCCTTTACCTGCTTTAACACCATATAATTAATGAAAATATATTTTTATCCCAGTTCAGTTTTTTAATTTCAAAAAATTATTAAAGGAAGCGTTAAATCTACAGTAAGACTTTAACGCTTCCTTCAATAAAAATATTAATTTAATATTAAAAGTGAAAAAATTATCTAAATTATAATAGTTTTTTTTCTATTATTTCTTTGAGGTCTAAAGTTGTAGTCTCTATAAAAGACTTATATTGGTATGGACTATTCTTTCTGCTGTCCATCATATAAGGGAGCCAATCTCTATTTTTTACTGACCAATTTATTAATTTTAATTGTTCAACTTCATCTTCCCAAGTTTCTAACCACTTAATTTTATTATCATTTTCAACTATTATTGCATCATTAATGTATAAAGCTATAGCATTTTGTATAGGTTCGTGACCTAAAACATGCTTTAATACATCACCTGGAACAGCAGGAAGAGAACGGAAGAATATACTGAAAAATTTATTCAAAAATGAAAATATCTCATCATATTGCTCTTTAATTTGTGCTTCATTTTTTTGATTTGGCGATTCTTTACCAAAAATCATCAAATTAATAAATTTTTTCAGTCTTACACTGGTAATGAAGGTAGTATTGGTAGGTCGTACTATACGACTTTTGTTAAATTCTACAGTTGCGTTTTTTAAAGCATCTGAACTATGGTATAGCTCTCTGACTAATAAATTATATATATCTCTAGTGTCATAATTAGTAACTAAAGACCTTGATACTCTTTTAGCATTTGTGTTTATATCAGTGAAAAGTTTTTTTTCTTCCTCTAATGTCAACCCAAAATATATTTGTACAGTTAAGTTGCTTTTTATCAACTTTTCTTTTGCTTCACTACTAATACTGACTTTATTCAAATATTGTTCAATTCCCTTTATTCTATGCTGACCATCTATAACTACTAACTTGTTATCTTTAACAATTTCGAGAGTCGATGTACTGACTTCATAGAAATTTGTCGGGTCTCCTCTATAAGAAAGTACAATTGATGGAAAGAAGATACCTACTGAGCTATCAATAGAATCTAAGTATTTTACAATTTTAGGTAGCCTATGATAACCTAAATCTCTATTAACTTCATGGTTAATAGTATAAATTTCCAAAACCTCTTCTATACTTAACTGAGTTGACATTATTCCTTTATCATTTCTATTAATTAAAGTATTAATAGTTCCTTTTGCTAGCACATTAACCATAAGATTAGCTCCTCACTTCTTCATATTTTTTAGTTAAGAACTCTGAAAAATCTCTAATTGTTCTTCCTGTACTTCCAAAATTATATTTTTTAGTTTTTCTATTATATTTTGCAGACAATTTTTTAAATTCTTCGTTTCTGTGAGTCCAGTCAACTTTAGCAATCACATCTTTAAACAAGTCTTCCATTTTTTCGTAAGGATGTTTGGTTTGAACTGTATAAATAAATTTTGCAATCGCCACTATAATATTGGAACTCATAATAATATACTTATCTCTATTTCCAGCATCAATAGGGGCATATTGTCTAAATAGTGTTACGAAATCTTCTGTCTTTTTTTTATATTCTTCGTAGTTATCTTTAGTGATAGCTGATTTAGAATTTCGACTAAAAACACCATCGTTTAAAGCTTTAGCAACAGCATATAAGGTCGATGCTGTCATTAATTTTGTTCGGGTACTTTTGGCTCTACATTCTATTAAATCTATAGGCAAATTATTTACTACTTCTCGAACCAATTCGCCATACATATCATCTTTCTTGTACATTATTAAAAGAGTATTGTTCACTACCGATGATTTAGTATTTATGTCTGTAAATAATTGTCTTTCTTGTTCAAGTTCTAAATCCATGAAAATTTGTATAGTCATCGGAAAATTTAATAACATATGATATAATTCCTCATTACCATTGCTTACTTCCATACGTCTTTTTAAAAATTCAAATGCTCTTATTCTATGTTGACCATCTAAAATTATTAATCTTTCATCCATGCTTAAACTGTAAGCTTGTCTTCCTTCATCAAATACCCCTTGACCTCTTGCCGAAAAAATTAAAGGCGAAAAATAAATATCATTGCCATCTAAGCCATATTGAATATATTGTCCTATACTTGCAACCTTATTTTCATCTAATTCTCTTTGAACTTTTAAATCTACTTCTAAAAATTTGAGAATATCGTTCACTGTACATTGAATAGTTATGACCTCTTGATTAAATTGCTCCCTTTTTATTCCACTCATCGTTATATAACTTTTTTTAACTTCTGATGATAAACTAGATAGGTTTAAAGTCATTTTCAGTTCTCCTTTATGTTTTTTTTGAAATAATTAAAATAATCATAACACTCTTTATTAATTGTTGTGTGTTTTCTTGTCTATTCCCCGAAAATAATTTTAAATTAATAAAAATATCAAATTTACGTTAATTTAATTGAATTAAATCACTTTATTCAACTATTTTTATGTATATATTTTATTATTCTTACTCTCTTTATCCGTTAATTAGTTTCAACTTTCTTAACTCTTTTCTTATATAGCTATTTTTTAAAATTTATCACTAATAAAAAGTAATTAGCTCCCTATAATTGTAAACAAATTGGAGTGGTTATAGTGCTATAGTCTTTTTTAACTATTATCGCAGTGGTCTTGGTGAAAACTATCCCCCATTAAAAATAGAACTCTCATAATTAAGAGTCCTGTAACATTTTTTCATATTCTTTAATGACTTTATAAAACGAGTTCTTTTTTAATCCCATTGATGTCATAAATTCTATTCCAGTTGTTTCTTTATCTCTCCAAATTTTATATTTTGATTCAAGAATAAGCCTTTGTTCTTTATTTAAAACACTTAGGTTTATTTTCGGTCTTCCTAGATGTTTACCCGATGCCTTAGCAATAGCTATCCCTTCTGCTTGTCTTTGTAAGATGTTCATTCGTTCCCGCTCACTTACAAACGCCAACACCTGTAATACTAAATCACTCACAAATGTCCCTAACATATCTTTATATTGAGTAGTATCTAATAACGGCATATCTAGGACTCTGATATCAGCTTTTATATTTTGAGTAATATCCTCCCACTCTCTCTTTATTTCTTTTGCATTTCTTCCAAATCGGTCAATAGACTTTATATACAATAAGTCTCCCTTCCGAAGACAACTTTTCAAGGATTGATATTGAAGTCTGTTGAAATCTTTCCCACTTTTCTTATCAATAAAAATATCCCTCTCATTTATACCTAAATCTTTTATTTCTTTTAGTTGTCTTGCTTCATTTTGTTCTTTACTTGAAACCCTCACATAAGCAAAAACTTTAGTATTAGACATATAAATCCCCCTAATTTTGTTGATATAAGCTTATTCTTTTTACAAACGTTTATATAAGAGTAATTCCACATTTACAAACTAAGATTTAGGCTGTTCTATAGAGTTTCTAAAGGTATACCTTTTTAAACGTAACTTCTGTAAGCTACTTCTGTCTTCTTGATAGAGTTAAAATTTCCCCTTATTTATGCACGTCTAAATTACCTTTAATAAGGGGATTTGAATATGATTTTTATCTATTTTGCATTTTATAAAAATGACAGATTGGAAGGACAGGAGTGTGTTTTTCTACATAAAATTTATCTTTTATTAATTTTCTTGAAGTTCTTTCCATTCAATGAGGAGATTAGGTAATAAATTTTCTTTAGGTAGGTGCAGTTCTTGAATCCACTTATTTCTAGCATAATATGTTGAGCCATACAGCTCTTTAGTTTTCGTAATGCCCAATGACTCTCTTATAATATTAAATCCTAAAACTGTTTCTATTCTGTTTATTTTTTGTCCTTCTAACCAATCACAAGAAACAATTTGGGATTGTGATTCTTCAAATGAGATATCACCCATTACCTTTTCAAAATTCAATTTAAAAAATTCAAAAGTTAAGATTTGTACAGCTTGTCTTTCAGAGCTATATTTTTTAATTGAGTTTAATGGTGGTCTAATTTCCATTCTTAATATCCCAAAAGTTTTTTCTATTAGTTCTGCCGATTGTTTTTTAGCTTTGCACTCTTTTTGCTTATCATAAAACATGATGCTACTGCTTTTGTTTTTATAAATAACTGTTTCACTATGATTTATTAAGTATGTTTGTTTATAGGGCAACTGCTTTTTTCCAAGAAATTGAATATAGTCATTCACTTTATTTCCCACATAAAAATTCCAACAGATATCTATTCTCTGGACAATCCATTCCGTCTTACTAATTTCTACTCCCAATAAACTATGAAGTTCTTGTTGAAGTTTATCCCAAAAAACATTAATATCTTTTAGCTTTATAACATTGACGTTTTCTCCAAATAAAAATTTAGGTATAGATACTTGAATTATTAAAAGTCTTGTATTGGTGATATAGGTTATGTATGGAATGTTTTTTGTTTTAATTTGATATGTATCATTCAGCTCGCCAGTCTCATTATTAAAGTATGTAATTGTTTTTAGATTTTCTATGTTAGTAAATGTTTCTTTGCTTATAGCTATATTTTCTGACTTTAGTCTTACTGTATCAAACAAGTTCAAAACTCCTTTCTGTAATTTGATAATGAATTTCATATGTTATAAGAAACAAAAAACTATGTATTAATCCCGTTTTACTTAGTAGCTATTGTTACTTGTGATATTGATTCGAAAATAATTGTAGAGAGATTGTCCAAAAATAATTCAAATTGATTCTCTTTTGATTTATCCACCTTTTTACCTCCTTCCTTTCTTATAACCCTATAGTAGCATAAAGGTAGCATTATGTCAATAGTTAATGCTACTTAACTTGACTAAATGCTACTTTCATGCTACAATAAGTTTATGTACAAGATTGGAGTGTAAACATTGAACAATTTAAGTTTTGGAAAAGAATTAAAATATTTGAGGAAACAAGCTGGTATTCCTTCTAAAGTTTTATCGAAAAAGGTTGGCAAAGCAGTAACCTATGTTTCTCAACTAGAGAGAGAACTAATTAAAAACCCTTCTTATGATACATGTATTAAAATTTTACTAGAGTTAGGTCTTGATATAACAGAAGCCGAAAAAATGTTAAGTTACTTCGACATTAAATCTAAAGAAGCAAAAGAAGCTGAATATAAATCGACCTTAATGCAAGATAGGGAAAATAGTTGGCAAGCTAATTCAGATTATTACGTTAAAAAATTTGAACAAATCGAAAAAAGTAAGAGCTTATTTTTGCAACTTGCTGATAAAAGATTTAGTACCTTGGGACAATATGATAATTCAAAAGCTAACAAGGTTTTGGATAACTTAAATAAAATTTTAAATAGCGAAGAAAAATCCGATTTCTTTTTTTCACTTTTCGAAAATGATTTCTCAAAATTGAACCTCACAGAGACTGAATTAATATTAAGGAAAATTGATAAAGATTATAAACAAATAGTTACAAAAAAAATAATAGAAGAAATGGATGGAATAGAATGAACGAAACGAAAGTAGCATTATATGTAAGAGTATCTACAGAAGAACAGGCAACAGAAGGTTATTCAATTGCAGGGCAAATTCAAATTTTAAGAGATTATTGTAATAAAAATGATTTCAAAGTAGTGAAAATTTATAAGGACGAAGGAATCAGCGGTAAATCTACTGAAAGACCTTCCTTACAGGAGCTACTTGAAGACTCTAAGCATAATAATTTTGATATGGTTATGGTATGGAAAGTTTCAAGATTGTCTCGTAAACAAGTCGATTTTCTCAATATTCTTGACCATTTTCAAAAAAACAATATTAAACTTTATAGTTATAGTGATAATATTGATGCTTCAACTCCAATGGGAATAGCTATGCTTCAAATGCTAGGAACGTTTTCAGAACTAGAAAGAAATATGATAGTAGAGAATGTAAAGATGGGGATGACTCAAAGAGCAAAAGAAGGAAAGTGGAATGGCGGAAGTGTGCTTGGATACTCTTCTAAGGAAAAAAAATTAGTTATTAATGAGAATGAAGCTTATATTATAAGATATATTTTTGATTTATATGTAAGCGGTAAAGGCTTTAAATCCATTGCCAACCAATTAAACCATGAAGGTTATATGACCAAGAGAAAAGCTAATTTTTCTACAAATTCTATCAGGCAAATCATTATGAACCCTATTTATTCTGGTTTAATTCGCTTTAATCAATACGAAGATTGGAATGTTAAGAAACGGGAGGGGAAAAGTGAAAATATAGTTTTAGTCAAAGGGGAACATCAACCTATCATTAGCAACGAAGTATGGGAGAAAAGCCAAGTTTTATTTATCCAAAGGTCAAGTAAACCCGCCAAAACCTTTACAGGAAATTTTCCTTTAACAACTCTGCTTCGTTGTCCAAAATGTGGACAAGGCATGATTGGACATAAGTCAAAAAAAGGTAAAAATTCTAATGAATACTTACGTTACTACCAATGCGGAAATTTTCATTATAAAGGTAGTGCAGTGTGTAAATCTAATTTACTAAATGCTGATTTGGTCGAAGAATTTGTATTTAAGCGTTTAGAAGAAATCACATCTCAGCCAACGGTGCTTGAATCTATTGTAGAGAAAGTAAATGATAGAATTAGCAAATTAAAAAATCCTATTAAAGCTAAACAAACAAACATAGAGGAAAGAATTTTCAATACAGAAAAAAACATAAAAAAGTTTTTGTCAATTATCGAAAATAGTGATAATCCACCTGACTCAATATTAGAAAAGCTTAACGAGCTAGATAACGAAAAGAAAATTCTTCTTGAACAAATGAAAGAAATTGAATACGAATTAGGAAGACCTATTATAAAAGAAGTATCGTTGGAGCAGATACAGCAAGTCTTATCTATGTTTTCAAAAATTCTACCAAATATTTCTCATGAAAAACAGAAGAACCTTTTACACTCTATTATTAATAAAATTACTGTTAATGAAGGAAATTCCCCACAAAAAAGAAGCGTCAAAGATATTGAGTTATACTTTGACGCTTCTCCTAATAATAACTATGTGTTTACTTATGGTACGGTTCACCCTTCATAATCCGAAACGCCCGATAAACCTGCTCCACCAAAATTAACTTCATCAATTGATGGGGAAACGTCATCTTCGAAAACGATAATTTTTCATCCGCCCGCTTTAATACCTCGTCATGTAACCCAAGCGATCCGCCAATAACAAAGACAATTTTGCTGCGGCCATAGGTCATTAACGATTCGATGTCTTTTGCAAGCTGCTCCGAAGTTTTCATCTTTCCATCAATTGCTAATGCAATGACATACGCGTCAGCGGAAATTTTCGCCATAATTCGGTCGGCTTCTTTCTTTTTGACAATTTCCATGTCCGCATCACTCAATTGCTCTGGTGCTTTTTCGTCTGCAACTTCAATTTCATTAATTTTTGAATAGCTTCCAAGTCGTTTTGTGTACTCTTCGATTCCAGCTTTCAAATATTTCTCTTTCAACTTTCCTACACTGATAATTGAGATATTCACAACTTATCCCCCTTCACATTAAATTTACAAACAAGTTATGCACAATAGTTATACACATACTAACACCCAATTTCTACATATTGTGCTCGATCAGGCGTTTGCCACAAGATACGTTGCAGCCTCTTTGCAATAATCACAAGTTGTGGATAACTTTTCTGTTTCTGATAATTCTGTTAGTATAGGGTAATTTTTAGTCTCTGCTACGAACACGTCCAACGCATGCTCCACGTGGGTTTTACAGCATTTTATCTCCATTATTTCCACCTCTTTCGATTTCCGAATATTCCACATAGTTATACACATTTCATTCATCTTTATCCACACCCTATTTTAACAGACCAAAAGAGTTCCGGATAGCGGAGCTTTTATCCTCTTGTGGATTGTTAACAATAAATTTACACGTCAAAAGTTATCCACATGCTTTTTCTGCTTTTCCGAGCTTTCCTTCTTCTCCTCGAAATTTCAAAATTTAATATTTGAATAGTATTAGTTCAAGACAATGAAAAAACGGAAGGTGACAACTCCTACGGAAAGAACGAAGTAATGAAGTGAAAAGTGGGGGTTGGATCCTTCATATAAGACAAGATCTATGTCCCTTAAATGGTGTGTACTTAGATTTCCTTTGGTTATACGAATGTTATATACTGATTTCACATACTTATCACTTTACTATGATACTTGGAGGAGATCTCATGATGTTCGAAAACAAAGTAGTGATTGTTAATGGTGGAACGGATGGAATTGGTAAAGAAGTAGTTCGTTTCTTTTGTAAAGAAGGGGCTACTGTTCATTTTACTGGAAGAGATCGTAACAAAGGCTCTCAGGTTGAGAGTGAATGCAACGAAAGAGCCCATTTTTACCAAGTCCACAACGAAAACGTGGAAGAAATCGAAAGCTTTTTTAAAACACTTGAAAACAATGAACATCATGTTGATATTCTATTCAACAATGCTGGTATTCTGTCTACAGGAATGGGGCCTTTGTCTCGAGTAAAGTTAGATGACTGGAACTATTTAATTGCTGTCAATCAAACGGCTGTCTTCGCCTACATGAAATATTCTTTAGTCGTGATGAGTAAGCAACGAAATGGCGTCATTATTAATAATGCAGCCATCCTTGGAAACGACAAGGTTAATCCTATGCTACCAGCTTATAGCGGAACAAAAGCAGCAGTTGTCGCGATGACTCAAAGTACGGCACTACGCTTTGCTAACCTAGGAATTCGTGTAAATTGCATATCTCCTGGCCCTACAGAAACTGACCTAGCCATTAATGCATATGGCGGGATAGAGAATTATGAAAAACAATCAAAGGGACACCCTAGAGGAAGTTACGGGAAACCAAGTGAGATTGCAGAAGTCGTTCTATTCTTAGCTTCAGACAAAGCATCCTATATAAACGGTGCAGAAATAGTCGTAGACGGTGGCTACTCCTTAAAATAAACAAATTCAGAGTATATTTCCTATCTTAAAAAAGAACCTTTCACTAGTGAAGGCGCGTCTACGGGGTAGGCGAAGCGAGAAGACAGGTGATCTTCCTGGCTTCTCGTGAGAGCCAAGGAGGGGCGATTTTGGCTCCTCCTTTGCGACGAGCTTGCGCAGGAGCAACCATCTTTGCTCTACACAAAGCGACCGAAGCGATAAATTTCCACAAAAAAACTGCAGACTACTCGGATTACCTGAGTTTGTCTACAGTCTGAACCGGCATAGCAACTTTTATGCCGGTTTTTATTTTACAATGCTGAATTATCCACAAGCTTTAAGTTGAATTCGATTAACTCACCATCTCGATACGCTTTAACGGTCAGTTCATCACCGATTTTCTTTTTATTGTATAAATGCTTTCGCAACTCGATAATATCATCTATTGCGACACCATCCATTTCAATAATCACATCAAACTGCTCCATACCCGCCGCAGCTGCAGCAGAACCTTTTATCACGGAATTGACTACGACACCCGTTACCACGTCTTCAGGAAGGTTTAACGTGTCCTGACGAGAAGCTTGAGGCACTTGAACCAAATCCATCAACGTCACACCCATTGCAGGCCGAATCATCTCCCCATTTTCTTCAATCGATTCGATCACAGGAATCGCAGAATTGATGGGAATCGAAAACCCAATGCCCTCCACTTGCGAAGTTGCGATTTTCATCGAATTAATGCCGATCAATTGACCTGCTAAATTGACCAATGCGCCGCCACTGTTTCCTGGATTAATCGCCGCATCTGTCTGTAACACTTCTGCTTGCCAATCTTCTTGACCGTCACCATTCAAATCCACTGGCACCGCTCGATCTTTACCAGAAATGACACCCGTCGTCACCGAACCTGAAAAATTTAGACCTAACGGATTACCGATCGCGATCACTGTCTCTCCTTGTTTTAAGGCATCTGAATCTCCAAATTGAGCAACTGCCTGCACTTTAGCTCCGTCCATTTCGAGTACAGCCAAATCGGTCCAAATATCACTTCCTACTAGCTCAGCTTGAACTTTAGAACCGTCCGACAACGTTACTTCAATACCACTGGCTCCATCAATAACATGATAATTGGTAACGACATAAGCTGTGCCATTATCATTTTTATAAATAACACCAGACCCCGTGCCAACAGCTTGTTCTTGTTGCTCTGATTGCGACCAAAAATCCCCATTTGCTTGCAAATTACTAACTCCTACGACCGCATCCGCCGCTATATCAACAGCCTTCGTCACATCTGTCATGATATTAACCGAAATCGCTTCAGAACCTTCTTTAGCGCCCTGCTCCACAATTTGCGTGTTACTAGTGCCGTTATCCGGTCTCAGCTCTGGTAACGTATAAAACAATAGCCAGACCAATAACGCACCCACCACTACTCCGCCTACACCTGCAGCAAACACACCTAAACGACTCTGTCTCTGTCTGCCGTTCGGTGTTTGATTGTAATAACCCACCGCACTCATCCTTCCTCTATCTTCTCTATCTGTTTACCCCGCTTGAACCATTTATAAGACCTTTATCATTTCAGTTTAAAAATTTCGTGTGACCAAAGCAAGCTGCAAAACCTATTTCCACTCTGCTCGTCGTTTATAGAACAGTCTCTCTTAGTTACTTGGAGTGTAAGCGCTCTACTCCTGCGGGAATAGTGCTAGCCGGAGCCACTGGACTGAGCAAAGCGAAGGAAGCGGCAGAGGTTGCACCCTTGGCAGCTAGTACCGCGACGTCCTGTCGCACTAGCTGCATGACTCACATCCTGTGAGCCCGAAAGCGAGCGCTGGAACGGAAAGCACTCTTATCAATTTCAATTTACAACAAAAAAAGCCATCCAAAAGTCACTTTCATGACCTTCGAACAGCTCTTCTCTTACACAACAATTAATTTAGTCGGTATATTGGCATCCGTATCAAACAGATTCACATATTCTCCGGTGATAATCCCTTTTGACTGCAAAGTTTGCTCAACACTCATACGCGCTAAATCTTTCATATTATTATCTTTACTCAAATGCGAAAGATAAATACGTGTCGGTTTTTCAGCAATCACTTCACTCATCGCCACTGCCGCATCTTCATTCGACACGTGACCCACGTCACTCAAAATCCGGCGTTTAATCGACCATGGGTAACGCCCCATCTGCAGCATTCCTACATCATGATTACTTTCAAACACATACGAATCAGACGCTTGAATAACACCTTTCATCCGGTCGCTAACATAGCCTGTATCCGTAATTAACGACAGCTTTCGACCATCTGCATGAAACACATAAAACATGGGATCTGCCGCATCGTGCGACACCGCAAACGATTCAATATCCATCGAGCCAAAAGTTTTAATCGTATCCATATCAAAATGGAATCGCTGCTCTACAGGAACCGCTCCGATCAACCCATCCATCGCAGACCATGTTTTAGCGTTGGCATAAATCGGCACCTTATGTTTGCGTGCTACAATCCCAAGCCCTTTAATGTGATCGCTGTGTTCATGCGTGACCAAAATGCCATCCAAATCGCTCATTTTTTTACCGATTGCAGCAAACAACTCTTCCATTTTACGACCACTGAGTCCTGCATCGACTAAAAAAGAATGTTCTCCGTTCTCGATATATGTGGCATTGCCGCTTGAACCGCTGGCTAATACACTGAATTGCATAGTAAAAATCTCCTTACTCTACTTCTTCTGGTGGTTTGTTCAATTCAATAACTCCGTCTTTTACAGCATTCACAAAATAATCTTGTCGGCTACCGTCTGAAAGTTCGCCTTGAACATGCCAAGTCGGAACAAACATTTGGCGATCTTTTGATACTTGTACGTGCACAGAGTAACCTAATTCTGTATTTCTAATTTTAGTTCCATATTCTAGCATGTTTTTTTGGTAAAGTGTATGAATTGCGGTGACCGCTGTCACTAAGCTTTTCGGCTCTTCATTTTCGATAATATTGGTGAACATTGTTTGTTCATAGCGGACAATATTCCCCTCATTATCCCAATACACCGTTACTTTCCCATCATCACTAAAATAAAGAATTTCACCTGCAAGCTTCTGAAAATACACAGCTTTATTTAACTCTTTATCAATTTCCCATAACTCATAGGCAGTGCCTTCATACACATTTTGTTCCATAAACGTAGTTACCGCTTTCGCACTTTCTGGATCACCGACTGGTGAAACAGCTTTTTCATACGAAACCTGCAGTTTTTTTCCATCTTGAATATTAACCTGGACATTTGCTTTAGGTGCTTCTTTAGCCGTGAATATTTTTGTTTCTCCACGAATATAGGGCATCCCTTCCACGTTTTCAGGAAGATTTGAATAGGTGATTTTATCTGCCTGCAACTTTTCATCCACTGAGGATTCAGAAAGCACTTCTACATTTTTCGCTTCTGTATACCGATTCAAATACAAGGAATACAAAAAGACATTTAAAATAGAAAAGACAATGATAAAAATGGTCTTGGTTTTATTCCAATCCAAGTTCTCGCCCTCCTGTCAATTCCGTTGGCAGCTCTGTCCAAATACCATTTGTTTTAACGTACCAAGTTGGCTCAAAAATAATAAAAGAATCATCTTCGCTTCTCGTTACATGATAAGCAGGCGTAACGTCCGTTATCGTGGATCGTTCTTCTTCTTCCATTTGACCGAGAGCTTTCAACACATCTTCTCCTGCGGCCAGTACAACCACTCTTTTTTCTGCTTCTGAATCTAGTTGATAAGCTGGCCGAACATAACTATAAACTTGTTCTACCCCGTCATCTATTCCCCACATAAGTTCAAGGTTTGTTGTAGTTGAGTTGCTGAAGACCGGTAAATCGGCTACGTACAATTGATACTCGATTTGTTGGTTCACTGAATTCATACCTGCGTATAAATACTGATCCGTCCAGCCACCATGTGCATTGATATAGTTAAGCGAATCGAATAATAAATCGGATGGAATGGCGGGATCTGTTGTTTCAGCTTTTGGCTGAATGTACTTTATACTTTTGGTGTTCTGATTTTCTCTCATAAATGCTCCAGAATCATCCGTATACTCTTGCGTTTTTAAATCAGCTGAGAATACTAATTCAGGACTATCTAGTAACGCTTCTGCAAATTTCGAAGTTGAAATTTCATCTAGTAAAAAACCAATACTCGTTTTCTCGACTTTATCTTTTTGCACATAAACCGGCAATACACCAATTGCATCATCTGTGACATAAGTATTATAGTCAACTGCTTGATCTACAACTTCTGTTTGAAACTGGTACAAGTCTTCTACGCGAAGATCGCCTTTATAAATTCTTCCTGACAAAGTATTAATAAAGTATAAAGCGGGACGGTCATTAGCTGGCGCATCCCATTCAATAATGAGTCGGTCAAAAGAAGATTCTGGAATCGTTGTATCCACAATATTATTGATCGAGTCAAAAACTGGCAATGGAACTAATCCTGGGTAGTAAACAAGCGCTCGCTTTGAACTATGCATATAAGATTTAATTGTCGCTGGAGTTGCTTCATCTTGCACCATTCTTATATTGCTAATTTGCCAATTCTTTAAGGACTCAACAAATACATTAATATCGTTTTGGTCGCTAGTTCCTGTGACATTTTCGTCATTATGAAATAGCAGTTTTACAGGACGTACAATTTCTTCCGTGTTTTTCGTTTCTGAAATCGGCATTTCTACCGTAGTAGTTGGTTCAATAATTTCATGTGTCGGTGTGAATGTCCAAATAGTAAAGGTTAACGCAAGACTCAGTAGGATGAGTAAAAACAAAGCGATTGACTTTATATGTTCTACATATTTCAATCCCACTCACCCCCGTCGTCTTCTTCAAATGGCAACGTAAAGAAAATACTTGTTCCTTTTCCTAGCTTACTCTCTGCCCAGATGACGCCCCCGTGAGCATTGATCATTTCTTTGGAAATGGCCAATCCTAATCCCGTGCCACCCATTTCACGTGATCTTGCACGGTCTACGCGATAAAACCGATCAAAAATTCGATCTACATTTTCTTTTGGAATCCCCATTCCTTCGTCACTAATCTGAATCAATAGGAATCCTTCTTCTACCGTCATATTAAAGCGGACTTTCCCACCTTCAGGAGAATACTTCAATGCATTCGAAATAATATTGTCAATTACTTGCGTTAATTTATCAGGGTCGATTTCTACAAAGTACTGCTCTTTAGGCAATTGACGTTTAAAATTCACTTTGTGTGACTTCGACATTTCAAAACGATCGATGATGCGGTTGAAAAAGACGTTGAATTCGACCATTTCTTTGCTCAATTCGGTGTCACTCGAATCCATTTTCGATAATTTCAGCAAATCGTTTACCAATCGAATCATTCGCTCTGTTTCCGTTTGCGTTACATTCAAAAAGTTCGGTGCTAAGTCTGGGTCCTGCCATGCCCCGTCAGCCAATGCTTCTAAATAACTGCGCATTGTCGTCAAAGGAGTTCGCAATTCATGCGATACATTGGCAACAAACTCACGACGTTCAATATCAATTTTTTCCTGCTCTGTATTGTCATGCAAGACCGCAATCAGTCCATTAACAAAACCTGTTTCTTTTTGGATGACAGAAAACGTTGTTCGTAATAATGTACTTTGCTCATACGAACTCAAATCTAAGGTAACAGACTCTTTCATATCAATTAAATCTTCGAAAGTATATTCTTCTTCGAGACCTAATACACTCGTTACCGGTCGATTTATAACCGTTTCACGTGAAACATTAAGCAGTTGAAGCGCAGGATCATTGATCAAAATAATTCGTCCTCGTCTATCGGTCGATAACACTCCATCCGTCATATTGGAAAGGACAGACGCCAGTTTACGGCGCTCGCTTTCTGTCGACTGTTGAGATTCCTGCAATCGATTTGTTAAATGGTTAAAGGCTCGAGCAAGTTGACCAATTTCGTCATCGCTATAAACCCTTACCTTACGAGAGAAGTTACCTTTAGCCATGGCTTGCGCTTGCCTTCGCATATCCGCAATCGGTCGTGAAATTGTTTGAGCCACTAAAATCCCTAAAATTGCAGTAATGGCCAAAGAAATCGTCGTACCTACTGCAAGAATCGAGTTGATATCATCCATTTGGTCATAGACATTTTCAATCTCGGCTTCAACATATAAAGTCCCGAGTAAGGTGCCACCTGTCGCAACAATCGGCAAGGTTCGCACCCAAATTCGCTCTTCGCTTTCCTTATCTACATAGGTCTGTTCTAAATCGACTTCTCCTATGATGGATTGCCGAACTAAGTCATTTGTTGAGCGCTGCCCGACGAGTATTTGGTTTTCAATGACTGAAGATGCGAGAATGCTATACCGTGTATCAACTACACGTATTTCATTAATATCATCTGATTGAAAACCATATAATACAGTACGCAATGTTTGCTCGAGTGTTGAATTTTCTTCTGTACGTTCTTTAATCATTTCTTCACGCACACTAAATTCAATAATCTCCATACGATCTTTAATGGAACTCTCAAAGTTCCCTTTCAAGGTTTCTTCAAGCTGCTGAGCGAAATACAGACCGATGATCTGCATGGCCAGCAAAATCAGCAAAATATAAATTAACACAAACTTCACATGTATCGACTTTAAAAAATTTACTTTAGACATTTAACTACTCCTGTTCAGGATTTCGTAAATAATACCCTACGCCACGACGTGTCACAATCCATGCCGGATGACTTGGATTGTCTTCAATTTTTTCACGCAGACGTCTGACGGTAACGTCTACTGTACGGACATCGCCAAAATAATCATAGCCCCATACCGTCTGCAACAAATGCTCACGCGTCATGACTTGTCCGATATGCTTGCCAAGATAGTGAAGAAGTTCAAATTCACGGTGAGTCAATTCAATCGTTTCCTCACGTTTTAACACAAGATAAGCATCTGGTTGAATCGTTAAAACACCTACTTGTATATCATTGGAATTTTGCCCCTCTTCTTCTGCAGGCGCTATATTTTGTCGACGCAAGTTAGCTTTCACACGCGCGATCAATTCACGCGTTGAAAAAGGCTTCGTGACATAGTCATCTGCACCCAATTCTAAACCTAAAACTTTATCAATTTCAGAGTCTTTCGCTGTTAACATAATGATTGGGAAATCGAACTTCTTGCGAATTTCACGACAGACTTCCATCCCATCACGATTTGGCAACATAATATCTAATAACATCAAATCGGGTTGGATTTCACTTGCAATTTTAATCGCTTCGTCCCCGTCATATGCACAAACTACATTAAAGCCTTCTTTTTTTAAGTTAAATTGTAAAATATCTGCAATCGGTTTCTCATCGTCTACAACTAAAATTGTTTTACTCATCATTTTTCTCCCCTTTTTCTTCCCATCTACACCCTTTTTCTTGTCATTGCCCGTGCTTTACTACCCTATACTTTATCATTGTTTAGGGCATTTCGCATCTATCAGTAGCTACCCCCCCTCTGCCTCAAACGCTCAAAACGTATGCGCAATCCACAAAACATCAAAAAGCAGCCGCCCATAGGCGACTGCTTAGCTTGTATCATAACTACACTAGTTTAGAAGATTATCTCCAAACACTTGTAACGATGTTTGTTTGGTTGCGGTCAGGACCGACAGAGAAAATCGAAATTTGTACGCCCGTCAACTGAGAAATACGCTCTAGGTAATGACGTGCATTTTCTGGCAACTCATCTAATGATTTGCAGCTTGTTACGTCTTCAGACCAGCCTGGAAGCTCTTCGTACACTGGTTCGCACTCATCAAGCATGCGTAAGTTTGCTGGATATTCTGTGATCAATTCCCCTTGGTAACGGTAAGCTGTACAAATCTTAACCGTTTCAAGACCTGACAATACATCGATCGAGTTAACTGTTAAATCTGTTAAGCCACTAACACGTCTCGCATGACGAACAACTACGCTGTCAAACCAGCCAATACGGCGTGGACGTCCAGTAGTCGTCCCATATTCTTTACCGATTTCACGGATTTGTTGACCCACTTCATCGAATAATTCCGTTGGGAACGGTCCATCACCAACACGTGACGTGTACGCTTTACATACTCCGATAACGTGTTGAATTGTTGTTGGGCCAACTCCAGCACCGATTGTTACTCCACCCGCTACTGGGTTAGAAGATGTTACAAACGGATACGTTCCTTGGTCGATATCAAGCATAACGCCTTGAGCGCCTTCGAACAATACACGACGTCCATTATCAATTGCATCGTTCAATACTTTTGATGTATCGGTTACGTATTTAGCAATTTCTTGGCCATATGCATAATATTCTTCCATAATTTCTTCGACAGTAAATCCTTCTGTTTCATAGAATTTCTCGAACAGACGGTTTTTCTCGATCAAGTTCATGCGCAGTTTTTCTTCGAACACAACATGGTCCAATAAATCCGCCATACGAATTCCGACACGTGCTGCTTTGTCCATATAAGCAGGTCCGATGCCTTTACCGGTTGTTCCAATTTTATTTGCTCCGCGTCGTGCTTCTTCTACTTCGTCTTGCTTAATATGGTATGGCAGTAAAACGTGTGCGCGGTTTGAAATGCGCAAGTTTTCAGTTGTTACGCCACGCTCATGCAGACCTTTTAATTCTTTAACAAGCGCTTTTGGATCTACGACCATGCCGTTTCCAATTACCGATGTTTTCTCTTTATAAAATATCCCTGAAGGAATCAAATGCAATTTATACGTTTCTCCACCAAAAATAATCGTGTGTCCAGCGTTATTACCACCCTGGTAACGTGCAATTACTTCTGCGTGTTCTGATAGAAAATCAGTGATTTTCCCTTTTCCTTCGTCTCCCCATTGCGTTCCTACTACTACGACTGACGTCATAATTCCGCACCTCCGTTAGGCATATGCCCTATCTCAAACAGTGTTTATTGTACCAATTAAATGCAAAACCGTCAATACAAAACAGAATAAAACACGAACATATAAATGTGTTACCACATTTAATGTTCGTGTTTAAAAGTCTCCGCCAGATTCATGTTGACTCCAGTCAATGGTGACGAATTTATTATATTCTTTCACAAACGCTAGTTTAACCGTACCTGTTGGACCGTTACGTTGTTTTGCGATGATAATTTCAATCATGTTTTGATCTTCTGTTTCTTTGTCGTAATAATCTTCTCGATACAAGAATGATACAATATCGGCATCTTGCTCAATACTTCCAGATTCACGCAAATCCGACATCATCGGGCGCTTGTCTTGTCGTTGCTCTACTCCACGAGACAACTGTGACAATGCAATAACCGGTACTTCAAGCTCACGCGCTAATCCTTTTAATGAACGGGAAATGTCCGAAACTTCTTGTTGACGATTTTCACCGGATTTGCCGGGTCCTTGGATCAATTGAAGATAATCAATCATAATCATGCCGAGTCCGTATTCTTGTTTCAAACGCCGGCATTTTGCACGAATGTCATTCACGCGGATACCTGGTGTATCATCGATAAAGATTCCGGCATTGGATAAACTCCCCATCGCCATCGTCAACTTGCGCCAGTCTTCATTTTGAAGTGCACCGGTACGAAGCACTTGTGCATCAATATTGCCTTCTGCACAAAGCATACGCATGACTAGCTGTTCCGCCCCCATCTCCAAACTAAAGATGGCGACATTTTCGTCTGTTTTAGTCGCGACGTTTTGTGCGACGTTCAAAGCGAAAGCTGTCTTACCAACAGAAGGCCGTGCAGCTACGATGATCAAGTCGTTTCGTTGAAACCCTGCTGTTACCTTATCAAGGTCTCGGAATCCCGTAGGAATACCTGTAACGTCTCCTTTACGGGTATGCAGCAACTCGATATTATCATAGGTCTTGACCAGAACATCTTTGATGTGGGTAAAGTCACCGGCTTTTTTCCGGCTCGATACTTCCATCATTTTCTTTTCTGCTTCGGAAAGCAACGCTTCTACTTCATCTTCACGTGTAAATCCATCTTCTACAATTGTCGTGGCTACACGGATCAATCGGCGAAGCAACGCTTTTTCTTCAACAATATGCGCATAATGCGCAACGTTTGCAGCTGTTGGTACTGCATTAGCGATTTCCGTTAAATACGATAACCCGCCAATGTCTTCTAATTCTTTTTTGACAGAAAGCTCTTCTGTCACGGTCACAACATCAATTGCTTTTCCGTGATCCGCTAAATTCAGCATCGTCTGGAAAATCTTTTGATGGGCAATGCGATAAAAATCTTCTGCCATGACGATTTCAGCAACCGTAATTAGAGAAGGTGGTTCTAAAAAAATGGCACCAATAACCGATTGCTCGGCTTCATGGTTGTGCGGGGGGACACGATCTATCGCTTCGTTCATCGGTGTCTCACCTTACGCTTCTTCAGTAACATGAACTCGAAGTGTAGCGATCACATCCTGATGTAACTTTACAGGAATATTCGTATAGCCAAGCGCACGAATAGCATCGTCCAGTTCCATTTTGCGTTTGTCTAATTTGATGCCATGTTTTTTCTCAAGTGCCGTTGCTACTTGTTTTGTTGTAATTGATCCGAAAAGACGTCCATCTGCTCCAGATTTTGCAGTCAATTCGATTTTCAAACCTTCAAGTGTTTCTTTTAACTGTTCTGCTTCTTGACGTTCTTGGTCAGCTTCTTTTTGTTCTTTTTTCTTTTGACCATCTAATTTACTGATTGTTGCCTGGTTTGCTTCAATTGCTAAATTATTTTTTAATAGGAAGTTATGTGCATAACCATCTGCTACGTTTTTAATCTCACCTTTTTTGCCTTTACCTTTTACGTCTTTCAAGAATATTACTTTCATTCGTTTGTTCCTCCTTCAGTATCTTCTAAAATTACCGCTTTTAATTGTTCAACGGCTTCTTCTATTGTTGAATTTGGCATTTGGGTAGCCGCATTTGTTAAATGACCCCCACCGCCGAGGTTTTCCATAATTATTTGGACATTTACTTCGCCCAGTGAACGGGCACTAATGCCAATGCCACCTTCTGGCCGCTCAGCTACGACAAAGGACGCATTAACGTCTTTCATCGTTAACAAAATATCGGCTGTTTGTGCGATCAATACCGGACTGTAGACGCGCTCAGACTCGCCTTTTGCAATGGCAATACCGTTGCTGACAAATTCTACTGTCTGAACGATTTTAGCACGTTCAATATAAGTTTCTAAGTCTTCTTTTAATATACGTTGAACGAGTACTGTGTCAGCTCCATTTGAACGCAAATAAGAAGCGGCTTCAAAGGTGCGGGCACCTGTTCTTAACGTAAAACTTTTCGTATCTACGATAATCCCAGCTAGCATCGCTGTCGCTTCTAACATGGACAATTTCTCGTGCTTTGGTTGGTATTCGATAAGTTCGGTAACCAATTCAGCGGTCGAAGACGCATAAGGTTCCATATAAACGAGCATCGTGTTGGTGATAAACTCTTCACCTCTCCGGTGATGGTCGATTAAAACAACTCGTTCCATCCGTTGTAACACGCGTTCATCAATAACCATTGACGGTTTGTGTGTATCCACAACAACAAGAAGTGAGTTCTCAGTCATTTCAGCTAACGCCTCTTCAGGAGTTATAAACTGAGAAAACAATTCGGGTTCTCCTTCGATGGCTTCCATTAATCGCATGACGCTGCGATCGTAGGCATCAAAATCAATGATGATGCGACCTTTGATTTTATTCATGGCCGCCATTTTGGCTACGCCAACTGCTGCGCCTATTGAATCCATATCCGGCATTTTATGTCCCATTATAAACACTTGGTCACTTTCTTGGATTAAATCACGTAATGCATGCGAAATGACACGCGCCCTGACCCGGGTCCGTTTTTCAACCGGATTGGTTTTGCCGCCATAAAATTTAACTTTTCCACTCGGATGCTTGATCGCCACTTGATCGCCACCACGGCCAAGAACTAAGTCTAAACCGGATTGAGCAAGACTGCCCAGTTCAACTAATGAAGCAGATCCGGCACCGACACCGATACTCAAAGTTAATGCCAAATTATCTTTAGAGGTAACTTCACGAATATCATCCAAAATAGCAAATTTCGATGTCTCAAGCTCTTTTAAGATCGATTCATTAAATACAGCCATGAACCGTTCCGACGAAATACGCTTTACGAAAATCCCATAATCTGCACCCCATTGGTTGACCAAGGAAGTGACTAAACTATTGAGATTGCTTCGTGTTTGATCATCCATTCCTTGCGCAAGTTCGTCGTAATTATCGATGAATAAGATTCCGATAACTGTGCGATCCGCATAATATAGCGATTCGATTTCGACTTGTTCTGTAATATCAAAAAGATAGAACAAACGGTCATCCGCTTTATAATACACGCGGTATTTCCGATCGCCTAACGCAATGGTCAATTCTTTTTCTTCTGATTTCACAAGTGGATGAAAGTCTTCAGATAATGTATAAAGCGACTCACCGATTAATGTATCGTATTCTAGCATCGAAGTCATATAAGGGTTTGCCCATTCGATGTCATACTGTTCATTGACTAGCAAAATACCAATCGGCATTTCGAGCAAAGCTTCTTCTCCGACTTTTTTCATTCGGTACGATAATGTTTCAATATGCTTTTCTGTGGCCTCATAAACTCTTTTTTCGGTCACCCAAGTGGCTGTAAAAGCCAGCACAAAAAGCAATGTAAAAATACCTGCGGCCCATTCTGACCAAAGCGAAATCAGAATCGCTGCGGCCATGCCGAGAGCTAGAAGTGCGATAAGTGGATATCTAAGTTTTCTTTTTCTGAAAAAAGCCGACATTATTCTTCAGCTCCTTATTTTCCTTTGAACTCGTGTGCTCGTTTAATCCAACCTCGGATATCGAATCCAAGATCTACGATTCCGACAATACTCGTAAATGACTGCAAGGGAAATGCCAAGATTGTGACCAGTACCGTCACCCATTTTGGCCAGCCTTCCTGGTGAATGTAGTAGTGGTAAAAAGAAACACCCTGCAAAAACAACAGGAATTGGAGCAGCACGGTGGCATTGATGAAAATCATGTACGCCATTGTTCCAGGTTCAAACTCTGATAACAACGAAACAAGCAACACGATTAAATAATACCATAAAACAGATTTTGGCAATTTCATGTTCCGAAAAGGCGGAAATTTAGGAGCCATAATTCCAAAGCGTTTCAAAATCGGCAATAGAATCAGCAATAACACCCACACAATTGAGAAAACCACTAATACTAGTAAAACAGGCAATAAAGTTTCAAATGAAAACTGCAATTGCCCAACTAGTTCATTATAGTCTTCCATATAAGCGTCAGAAGCTCCTAATTTTTCCATCATGACAATAGCTTGTTCATATGATTCATCAAAGATCGAAGAAAACTCTTCCAACACATTGATCCCAAATAGCCAAATTGACGCCACATATTGGACCATCAACGACATCAAAAAGACTAAACTAGCACTCATGAACATAAATAATTTGCTTTTCTTATAATAAATCGAAATACCAATTGCCAATCCTAGAGGCACGAGGATCAATGCTAAAGGTAAAGATAAAAGGCCACCGATGATAAAGGCTAGTATCAAGCAGACTGCTGCGAAAAGCGCAGAAGCTTTCCAAGGATATTTCGCACTGTACCAAGCAATTGGCAATGCCAAAACTAACGTACTTACTATACTTAAAACAGGCACGTAAACCGAAATTGCCAGTAACACGGTAAATACGGTTGCCATCATCGCCCCATTGGTAAGTTGTCGCGTTTGTTGATTTTGCATATGACTGGATTTCCCCTTCTTTCGGGTATATTTCATCCTTGTAATTGTACCATGATTCAAGAACCTGAACAAAAGGAGCCGTCCCCCGTAAGGAGATAACTGCTGTAAAACAAAAGTGATATTAAAATTATGATTTTTGCTATCATCATTTAATATTCCCGTCATATTTCATTGCATAAAAAAAAGACCGGTTTCCCGGTCTTAAGAATCGTAATTATCTTTCTTCCGCAACAAACGGTAGAAGTGCCATGATACGTGAGCGTTTAATAGCGATTGTCAACTTACGTTGCCATTTAGCGCTAGTGCCTGTAACACGACGTGGCAAGATTTTCCCTCTTTCAGAAATGAATTTCTTCAAAAGATCAGTATCTTTATAGTCAATGTGCGTGATGTTGTTGGAAGTGAAGTAACAAACCTTTTTCCGTTTTTTTCCTCCGCGACGTGGTGCCATATCGAATTACCTCCTTTACTTAATGATTAATCGTTAGTTTCCGTCCATCTTAGAACGGTAAATCGTCATCCGATACTTCGATCGGGCCGCTACCGCTTGAGAATGGATCTTCATCTACACGAGTATGGTTTTGCTGACTTGGGCTTGGTGATTGGTTCTGTTGATAGGAAGGCTGCTGTCCTTGTGAACGATCCGTATTGGCGCTTTTTGGTTCAAGGAATTGAACGCTGTCCGCCACTACTTCTGTTGTATAGACGCGTTTCCCGTCTTGTCCCTCGTAGCTACCAGTTTGGATACGGCCTTCAACACCTGCTAAGCTTCCTTTTTTAAGGAAATTCGCTGTATTTTCAGCTTGTTTGCGCCAAACGGTACAATTAATGAAATCAGTTTCGCGTTCACCTTGAGCGTTCGAGAAAGTCCGGTTTACAGCTAGTGTAAATCGAGCAACCGCCGCGCCGCTTGGTGTGTAACGAAGGTCTGGATCTTTTGTCAGTCTTCCGACTAAAACAACTCGGTTAATCATCAGAATTCAACCTCCTTCAAGTCAAAAAAAATTCAGTGTCTGTATCCTGTTTACGCGTCTTTGCGTACAGCGATATGACGAATAATGTCTTCGTTAATGTTCGCAAGACGTGTGTATTCGTTGATAGCTTCAGAACCAGCGTTTACTTTTACGATTTGGTAGAAACCTTCACGTAAATCGTTGATTTCATAAGCTAAACGACGTTTACCCCACTCTTTCGACTCGATGATTTCAGCACCGTTTGTAGTAAGGATGTCGTTAAAACGCTCAACTAGAGCTTTTTTCGCTTCTTCTTCAATTGCAGGCTGAATGATATACATTAATTCATATTCTCTCATCGTGTTGTCACCTCCTCATGGACTTGGGCCCTGCTGTATCCAGCGGGCAAGGAGCAAGCAATTCATAAATATTACTCACATCACTGTATTGTATCATAGTAACTAAGCTCTCGCAAGCATGTTTTTGACTTTCAAATCAGCTATACTTTTCACCATAGATTTCAAAGGACGTGAAGCCATGACAACTTCTCGAATCATCGAGTTAAAGATGGATGAAATAGCACCTAAAGCACTGTGGTTTAATGCCGCTTTGCTGATTGTATTCGCTGTTTTTTACCATCTTTTTAACGAGCCGCTATCGTTCGGCTTTTCTTTAATAGGAATTTCTTTGTTTGTAACTGGTTATTTGGTGTTGATTGTTTTACATGAACTTTTTCACTTAATCGGCTTTGTGTTATTCGGTAAAGTGCCAATCTCTTCATTGAATTATGGTGTAAACCTACAACTCGGTATAGCGTATGCCACTACGAATAAACCTATCCAAAATCACGCTATGCGCAAAGCATTGCTCTTGCCTTTTTGGGCTACTGCTTTTGTTCCGACTGTTTTAGGGTTTTGGTTCGATAGTCAAGTCCTTGTATTTCTAGGCGCTATGCTGACCGCCGGTGCTTTTGGCGACTTTCTCATGTATACCGAATTGCGCAAAGAAAAAAACGCGGCATGGATCCTTGATGATCCTTCGTTGCCGCGTCTTCATGTATATGATCATTACCCGGATCACGAAAGCACTGAGTAATCTCGGTGCTTTTTTATGCCATCGAATACCGTACTTCCCATTTCCCAGTCGGGATTTGTTTTTTCAATAACTTTTCATCTTTTGCAAGATAAGCAAGCGTTTCGACAACTTTGCCATCTACTTCTACTTGAATTTTCTTTTTATCGTACAAATCCATTTCTGGATTTCCCGAATAGTCCTCAAGATAATCTAGAGCCGGCCATAAAACTTCCGGAATGTCGTATATTTCTCCTTCAACTTGGCAATCACTCGATAAAACCATTGCTGGGTAACCCATACCGGTGTCATATAAAGAGCCTTTTGCCAATGCACGTTCTTCCACTAATTCAGCTTCATCCAAATAACTATGATACTTCCCGCCTTGTTTCAGCGTTCCGTATACAAATAACAACATTTTCTATTCCTCCATGCAAAAACCGGATGCGGTGAGGCATCCGGTTATTTTTTAGTTTTGTAACCTTTCGTTCAAAGGAGCATAACGGTCGTTTCCGATTTTAGTCTTATCCAGCTGCAACGACCTGCTCCTCGGGCCGTAAGCCACTCCAGCTGTGCGGCCAAGAACGCCGCTTCGCCAGATCGTCTTACGCCGGTCGGAGCATAACGGTCGTTTCCGCTTTTAGACGTTAAATCTAAATAGCATTACGTCGCCGTCTTTGACGATGTATTCTTTACCTTCTTGACGTACTTTCCCTGCTTCTTTTGCTGCTGCCATAGATCCGATTTCGACCAAGTCATCGTAGGCAACTGTTTCAGCACGGATAAATCCGCGTTCGAAGTCAGAGTGAATAACGCCGGCACATTGTGGTGCTTTCATGCCTTTTTTAAATGTCCATGCACGAACTTCTTGAACGCCCGCTGTGAAATACGTCGCTAATCCAAGTAAGCTGTATGAAGCTTTAACCAATAGGTCCAAGCCAGATTCTTTAATGCCTAACTCTTCAAGGAACATTTCTTTTTCCTCGTCTTCAAGTTCAGCCATTTCTTCTTCGATTTTTGCACAAATCACGATTACGTCTGCATTGTCTTTCGTTGCAAAATCACGTACGGTTTGAACGTATTCGTTGTTATCAGCATCTGCAATTTCATCTTCTGCAACATTTGCTACGTAAAGCATTGGTTTGATCGTTAATAAGTTCAACCCTTTTGCGATTTTTAACTCATCTTCCGTGAAATCGATTGAACGTGCCAATTGGCCGTTTTCGAAAGCTTCACGTAATTTCATAAGCACTGGCTCTTCTGCAACTGCGTCTTTGTCTTTTTGTTTCACTAACTTCGCTGCACGTGCAATGCGCTTTTCGATGCTTTCCATATCAGCTAAGATTAACTCTAAGTTAATGACTTCAATATCAGAAATCGGATCTACTTTACCTGTTACATGCGTAATGTTGTCGTCAGCAAAACAACGAACAACTTGGCAAATTGCGTCAACTTCACGGATATGAGATAAGAATTTATTTCCTAATCCCTCACCTTTACTTGCGCCTTCTACGATTCCTGCAATATCCGTAAACTCAAAAGCCGTTGGAACGGTTTTTTTCGGTTCCACTAATTCCGTCAATTTATCAAGACGCTCATCTGGAACTTCAACAATTCCAACGTTTGGATCTATTGTACAGAACGGGTAGTTTGCCGCTTCGGCACCCGCTTTAGTTATTGCATTAAATAATGTGGATTTCCCCACGTTTGGTAACCCTACAATCCCTGCAGTTAATGCCATAGGATGCACAACCTTTCCTCTATATAAAACGAATTATTTTTTACACAACCATTCCATTATAAGAACGAAACTTGAAATTGTCCATTTTTCATTCACTTTCAGCTTTTACTAGAACCTTTTTCATCTTTTTATTAAATTCCATACGAGGTAGCATCACACTATGCTGACAACCTTCACATTTAATCCGGACGTCTGCTCCCATGCGGATAATTTTCCATGCATTTGCTCCACAAGGATGGCCTTTTTTCATTTCCACTATGTCATTCAGTCCAAAGTCCTTCATTTCCATGAATTTTTCTCCTTTTATTCATTTTTAGCATTTTTCGTTATGTTAGATTCACCAGGCGATCGCTGTACCATCAGCATGCGTGGGTAAGGAATTTCGACTCCTCGTTGATCTAAGAAATCTTTTAAATCACGACGTATTTCTCGTGCTACAGCAAAATGCTGCATTGGCATCGTTTCTGCTGTAATTCGCATAACCACTTCCGTCGTCGTTAAATTTTGCACCCCTAGCAACTCAGCAGGCTTGATAATTTGTTCATATCGTTCCTGTAAGCTATTTAAAAACTCCATAATTAATTCTTCTACACGCTTTATATCTGATTCATACGAAATATTGATGTCAACTACCGCAATTGAGTTGTGAATTGAAAAATTCACAACATCCATTATATTGCCGTTTGGGAAAATAAATAATTCCCCAGTCCACGCCTTTACCTTCGTTGTCCGTAATCCAATTTCTTCTACAGTTCCTTCAGCAATACCGATACGAACATAGTCCCCTACAGAAAACTGGTCTTCAAAAATAATAAAGAAGCCAGTAATCACATCACGCACTAAGTTTTGTGCGCCGAACCCTACAGCTAATCCTAGTACCCCTGCACCAGCGATGAGTCCTGTAATATCGATTGTAAAGGTCGCTAGTATAGAAACAACTGCTATGAAATAAACAACATATGCCACGACATTTGACAATAATTTTGATAAAGTTTGTTGTCTCCGCTCATTATAAACAAGCGGGCCTTTAATGCGGACAGAAAAGGTTTTCCGAATTAACATACGCAATACTTTCACCAACACAATTGCAGCTACAGTGATTAAAATCACTTTCAAAAAAACAACGAACAACCCTATCCACATGGCTTCGTCAGACAGCACGGTTAAAATCCGTTGTGTTATTTTTTCAACATTCACTCTTTCACCTTCCCGGTTTTTACATCAAATTAAAATTATACATAACCGAAACGACTACCCCGACTACTATTATCCCTGGCAATAAGTTTGCTACTCTAATCTTTGTTACACCCATCAAATTTAAACCAATGGCGACAATCATAACACCGCCTGTTGCGCTCATTTCTAAAATAAACATATCTAGCGCATCGGCAGGAATCGCCAAACTAATTTGAGTAGCAAATAACGCGATCAATCCTTGATAGACAAATACAGGGATTGCCGCAAGCATAACGCCAAATCCAAGTGTAGAAGCTAAAATAATAGAAGTAAATCCATCTATAATCCCTTTAGAGATTAGGACCCCATGCTCATTACTGAGGCCACTTTCCATCGCCCCAATGATCCCCATTGCTCCAATAACAAATATTAACGTCGCTGTTACAAATCCTTGCGCTAAACTACCTTTACTTTCTTTTGCTCCCAGTATACGTTCAATCCAATGACCAAAATCATTTAACTTACCTTCTAAATTTGCCCACTCTCCAATAACTGTACCCAGCACTAAACTGATGATGACAATTACGAAGTTTTGACTTCCTAACCCCATATCCAGTCCCAGAACAATTACTGATAAACCAATTACATACATAACCGTTTCTTTCATTTTTTCAGAGATATTTCGAAGAGCTCTTCCAAGTATGGTTCCTACTATAATTAATACTGCATTTATCAATGTTCCTAAGAGAACCATTACATTTCTCCCCCTTCACCCTTGCTTCATCTACAGCAAGTTCCTCTTCTCCCTCTTTTGAGAGCATTATTTAGTTTTCCAATTATCAAAAACAGAACCTATTCCCCTGTTCTGGGAAATAGGCACTCGTCAGCTTAATAATTCTAAAATCCGTTCTAAATCGTCTTCCGAGAAAAATTCTATCTCAATTTTCCCTTTGTTCTTGTTTTTCTTAATTTGAACTTTTGTACCAAAACGATCTCTCAGTTCTGATTGTTTTTCTTCTATAAAAATATCTTTCTTTTTTTCAATTGTTTCACGTGGAACATTTTCATTTAAACGTTGCACTAGATTTTCCAATTGACGAACATTCAAGTTTTCCTTAACCACTTTTTCAGCAGTTTCCGGAATAAGTTTCTTGCTTCTCAACCCTAATAATGTACGTCCATGACCCATCGATAATTCTTTGTCAGATATGAGTTTCCGAACATTCTCGGGCAATGACAAAAGACGAATATGATTGGCGATATGAGGACGACTCTTGCCTAATCGGAAGGCTAGCTGCTCTTGAGTTAAGCTTAAAGCTTCCATTAACTTTTGGTAAGCTTCCGCCTCTTCAATCGGCGTTAAATCTTCACGTTGAAGATTTTCTAATATAGCAAGTTCCATCATTTGTTGATCTGATAAATCTTTAATAATCGCTGGAACTTTCTTCAACTTCACCAACTTCGCTGCACGGAAACGACGTTCTCCAACCACAATTTCATATTTTTCTCCTGCTTTTCGTACGACAATCGGCTGTAAAATTCCATGTTCTTTAATGGATTCGGCCAATTCATCTAAAGCTGCTTGATCAAAGATTTTCCGTGGTTGATATGGATTGGCTTGGATTTCGCCAACATTGATTTGATTTACTTTATCTATATCACTGATTGTCTCTCCTGGAAACAATGCATTTATGCCTTTTCCTAATCCTTTAGCCATTATCAATCACTTCCTTTGCCAATTCTAAATACACTTCTGCGCCTCTGGATTTTGGATCATAAATAATAATTGGCTCTCCATGGCTCGGTGCTTCACTTAATCTTACGTTTCTTGGGATAATGGTTTTATACACTTTATCCTGAAAATACTTTTTCACTTCTTCAATTACTTGCACGCCTAAGTTTGTTCGTCCATCTAGCATCGTCAATAATACACCATCAATCATTAAATCATGATTTAAATGTTTTTGTACTAAACGAATCGTACTTAACAATTGACTTAGTCCCTCTAATGCATAGTATTCACATTGTACTGGAATAATGATTGCATCAGAAGCTGTTAAAGAATTCAAGGTCAATAAACCTAAAGACGGCGGACAATCAATGATTATGTAATCGTACATATCTTTGACTTCTTCTAATGCATTTTTTAAGCGGGCTTCTCTTGAAATAGTCGAAACCAATTCGATTTCTGCTCCTGCTAAAGAAATGGTAGCGGGAACTACATGTAAATTTTCTACCTTTGTTTCCATTATTGTATCTTTTACAGCGATGTCATCGATTAACACTTCGTAAATGCATTTATCAACATCACCTTTATTGACGCCTACCCCACTGGTAGCATTTCCTTGAGGATCGATATCTATTAAAAGAACTTTTTTGCCTAAATACGCAAGGCAGGCACTTAAGTTCACTGAAGACGTTGTTTTTCCTACGCCGCCCTTTTGATTGGCGATCGCAATAGTTCTACCCACACTTGCACCAACTTTCTTTATTACTTTCTTTATTTTACTTCGGAATCTTTATTTTAGCTATTTTATTGGCGTTAAAAACAGCTTAATGAAACATTTTTTTGATGTAAATCGGAAACTTACGTTATAGGAGCTTCCTATTTTTCTATTGTATCAAAATTTTTCAACAATACGATGTTCTAATCATTAAAAAAGCTCTCTCCAAACTTGGAAAGAGCTTTTCGTTATTTTTTTTTCGGAATTTTCACGGTAATTTGATAGTATTCATCGTGTTCTTCTTCTTCTGTAGTTAAATCAATACCACTTTTAGACACCATACTTAATGATTCTTTAATCGTATTCATCGCAATGCGCATATCTCTACTGAAGGCTTTTTTACGTGCTTTTGGTTTTTTTGGCTCTGTTGAAAGCAATTTAGTTACTTTCGCTTCTAATTGCTTTACGTTCAAGCTTTCTTCAATGGTTTCATCAAATAACTTTTTTTGTTGTTCTGCATCTTTTACTTGCAACAAAGCTCTTGCATGCCGTTCTGTTAACAGTCGATTAAGTAAAGCTGTCTGTATTTCTTCCGGCAATTTTAACAGACGCAGCTTATTCGCAACTGTCGATTGGCCTTTACCAAGACGTTGTGCTAGAGCTTCTTGTGTAATTTCTTGTATATCTAACAAGTTCCGGTAAGCATGCGCTTCTTCTATCGAAGTAAGTTCTTCGCGTTGGAGGTTTTCTATCAAAGCGATAGATGCCGTTTCTTTATCACTCAAATTACGAATAATAGCCGGTACTTCTGTCCACTCGAGCGATTTCATTGCACGGAAACGTCGCTCACCGGCGATTATTTCATATTCGCCTTCTCTTTCAGAATTTCTGACTACGATCGGTTGAATAACACCATGGACATGGATGGTCCGTGCAAGTTCTTCGATCTTTTCTTCATCGAAAATTGTTCTTGGTTGATATTTGTTTGCATGTATTTTATCGAGCGGCAATTTCATAACTTCTTCTGACGCTTTGTGTTCTGCTGTTTCCTTCTTCGCTGTATCATTTGCTTTATCTCCGCCTCCGAAGAAACGAGAAAAAGGACTTTTCATCCTCAAGCACCACCTTTTACAAGCTCACTTTATAGCTGAATATTAATCACCTTATTGCTCTCAAACTTAATGTTCCACGTGAAACATTAAGAGATTGGTGATTTGTTTGGAACTCCAGCTTTCCGCGGATATTTCTTTGGTGTTTCTTTGAATTTTTTAAATACTTGAATGTAACGTTCGCTTTCTTCTATCGGTAATAAGAAAGAGTGAACGGCTTCTAACTTTACACCTAGTTTTTGCAATGCTTTTTCCGCATCATCTAATTCATCAGAAGCTGAGGCTGCTTTCATCGCTGCAAAGACGCCGCCCTTTTTAACAAGCGGAACACATAATTCAGCGAGTACGGATAAACGCGCTACAGCACGCGCTGTTACGACATCGTAACTTTCACGGTGAGTAGATTGTCCAAAATCTTCTGCTCTCGAATGAACAAATTGTACTTTAGTCAATCCAAGTTCACCACTCAAATGCTGAAGAAATTGAATGCGTTTGTTTAAAGAGTCCACTATCGTAACCTCAATATGGGGAAAACAAATTTTTAGTGGGATACTGGGGAATCCTGCACCGGCACCAACATCACAAATTTTCATTGGTTTTGTGAAATCTAAGTAAAATGCTGCAGTTACAGAGTCATAAAAATGTTTTAAATACACAGCCGATTGTTCAGTAATTGCCGTAAGGTTCATCTTGTCGTTCCACTCGACTAGTTCTTTATGATAGATCCTGAATTGCTCAAGTTGTGTATCGGTTAAGACGATCCCTTTTTCACTGAGGGCATCTTTAAACTGTTGTTCATTCAAACTAGCTTCCTCCCTCTTTCTTGCTCTTTATGTAAATTAAGAAATGGACTGGTGTGAGCCAGTCCATTCTATTGTCTAGCTTATGCCTTTAGTTGCTTTAGAAGAAAAAGTTGATTTTTCTTTATTAAACAGAGATTTTTGCAATCTTTCCTTGTTCAATATACACCAATAAGATGGATATGTCAGCCGGATTAACACCAGAAATGCGTGACGCCTGCGCAATTGACAACGGGCGAACTTCTGCTAGCTTGCCGCGAGCTTCAGTGGCAATTCCAGAGATTGCATGATAATCGATATTATCAGGAATCTTTTTGTTTTCCATTTTTTTGAGTTTATCCACTTGCATCAATGATTTCTCAATATATCCTTCATATTTGATATGAATTTCAACTTGTTCTTTTACTTCATCCTCAAGGTCTACAGGAGAAGCGGTTAACTGTGAAATCATGTCATAAGTCATTTCAGGACGCTTCAATAAATCCGCTCCACGAATGCCATCTTTTAATTCACTGCCCCCTGCGTCGCGAATCGCTTGCTGGGTCGTTTCATTTGGCTTGATCATGACGCTTCTTAAGCGTTTAATTTCTTCTTCAGTCCGCTCTTTTTTCGCAAGAAACTTCACATACCGCTCTTCTTTTACCATGCCAATCGCATATCCCAGTTCAGTTAAACGCATATCTGCATTGTCATGACGTAGCAATAAGCGGTATTCAGCACGTGATGTCAGTAGACGGTAAGGTTCATTTGTTCCTTTGGTGACTAAATCATCGATTAATACACCGATATACGCATCCGAACGACTTAAGATCACTTCTTCTTTGCCCAACACTTTTGCTGCTGCATTGATTCCCGCCATCAGTCCTTGACCAGCTGCTTCTTCATAACCGGATGTACCGTTAATTTGGCCAGCCGTATAAAGATTTTCGATTTGTTTTGACTCTAATGTCGGCCATAATTGTGTTGGCACAATCGCATCATATTCGATGGCATATCCTGCACGCATCATTTCGGCCTTCTCAAGCCCTGGAATCGATTCTAACAGCTTCCGTTGGACGTGTTCAGGTAAACTAGTTGAAAGGCCTTGTACGTAAACCTCACGCGTATTACGACCTTCTGGTTCTAAAAAGATTTGATGACGCGGCTTATCATTAAAACGCACCACTTTGTCTTCGATTGAAGGGCAATAACGCGGACCCGTCCCTTTAATCATTCCCGAATACATAGGTGACAAATGAAGATTGTCATCTATTACTTGGTGAGTTTCTTCATTTGTATACGTTAACCAGCATGGCAATTGATCCGTAATGTATTCGGTCGTTTCATAACTAAATGCACGCGGCACATCGTCTCCAGGCTGAATTTCCGTTTTGCTGTAATCGATGCTGTTACTATTTACACGCGGAGGTGTTCCTGTTTTAAACCGAACCGTTTCAAAACCTAGTTTCTCCAGGTTTTCTGCCAATTTAATAGAAGGTTGCTGATTATTCGGTCCGCTAGAATAACGCAGATCCCCAATAATGATTTCCCCACGCAAGAAAGTGCCTGTCGTAATCACGACAGATTTTGCCCGGTAAATGCCTCCTACTTGAGTAATCAGGCCTTGAATTTTACCATCTTCAACGATCAATTCTTCTGCAATTCCTTGGTGCAAGCTTAAGTTTGGCTCTTCTTCCATCAAGCGTTTCATTTCTTGTTGGTAAAGAACTTTATCGGCTTGTGCACGCAGTGCGCGAACAGCAGGACCTTTAGCTGTATTCAACATTCTCATTTGAATGTGTGTTTTATCGATAACGCGCCCCATGGCTCCGCCAAGTGCGTCTATTTCCCGTACGACTATACCTTTCGCTGGCCCACCAATAGATGGGTTACATGGCATAAATGCGATCATATCCAGATTCATCGTTAAAACAAGCGTTTTAGCGCCCATTCGCGCAGACGCAAGAGCAGCTTCCGCTCCTGCATGTCCGGCTCCTACAACGATGACATCGAACGTGCCTGCTTCGTATTGTGGCATGTTCGTTCATTCCCTTCGAGTTTTATTTCCCTAGACAGAACTGAGAGAATAATTGGTTTAGGAGACCGTCATCTGCGGTATCTCCAATAATTTCACCAAGAAGTTCCCACGTTCGAGTAACATCAATTTGAATCATATCTACAGGAACTTCCATTTCAGCGGCTTCAATGGCGTCTGAAATGGTTTTATGTGCCTGATGCAACAATGCAATGTGGCGCACATTGGATACATAAGTCATGTCCCCTGCTTCGATTTCTCCTTTGAAAAACAAAGCAGCAATCGCCTCTTCAAGCTGATCAATGCCTTCTTCTTCAACTAACGAAGTCGTCACTAACAATTTATCGCCAGCTAACTTCTGCACTTGTTCCAAATCGATTTTCTGCGGCAAGTCGGTTTTATTGATCACGACAATATAGTCCATATCTTTAACCGTTTCAAACAACAGTTCATCTTCTGGCGTCAGCGCTTCTGCATAATTTAACACGTAAAGGATCAAATCAGCTTCTTTTAACACTTTTCTTGAACGTTCAACGCCAATTCGCTCTACAATATCTTCTGTTTCACGAATCCCGGCTGTATCAACTAAACGCAATGGAACACCACGGACATTCACGTATTCCTCTATTATATCACGGGTGGTTCCCGCGATTTCTGTGACAATTGCTTTATTTTCTTGAACAAGACTGTTTAAAAGAGAAGATTTTCCGACATTAGGACGTCCTAAAATGACGGTTGAAAGTCCTTCTCTCAAAATTTTTCCTTGTGAGGATGTTTGCAGCAATTTATCGATTTCCGAACGAACCCATTTCGATTTTTCCAGCATAATCGGACGTGTCATTTCTTCCACATCGTCGTATTCTGGATAATCGATATTTACTTCCATTTGCGCAATCGATTCAAGTAAGGCTTGACGCAATGTGCCAATTAACTTTGATAGTTTGCCTTCCATTTGGTTAAGTGCAACATCCATGGCACGATCCGTTTTTGCGCGGATCAAGTCCATAACCGCTTCTGCCTGAGACAAATCGATTCGGCCATTTAAAAATGCTCGTTTCGTAAACTCGCCAGGTTCAGCAAGTCTTGCTCCTGCACGTAGCGCCAGTTCAAGCACTCGATTTACCGAAACAATTCCACCATGACAGTTGATTTCAATAACATCTTCACGGGTGAAGGTTTTAGGTGCTTTCATGAGCGATACCATAACTTCTTCCGCGATTTCCCCAGTCGCTGGGTCTTCAAGATGCCCATAATGGATAGTATGCGTTGCTTGAGATGCTAACGCTTTATTGCTTGGAGCTCGGAACAGCTTGTCCGCAATTGCAACAGCTTCAGGACCGCTCAAGCGGACAATTGCGATTGCTCCCTCTCCACTCGGTGTCGAGATGGCAGCGATTGTGTCGAATTCCATGATGTTCCCTCCTCTTAAGAAAAGCAGCAACTTATGCTCTGTGGATAACAATCAGAGCAGTAGCGCAGCTTGATTACAAAAATATATAGTCTTCTCTTTATTTTTTACTTAAAAAAAGTTGTCCACATGTGGACAACCAGTAAATGCACATGGCTTTCTAACATACTACAATAGCATAAAGCACTCGAAATCGAAAGACACAGTACTTCATATTGCTAAATTTCGTTAATTTGGCATAAAAAAAACCGCCTAGATGGCGGCTTTTTTTATTTATGAGGTTTGATGACAAGATATCGATTAGGATCTTTGCCTTCAGAATACGTATCAATGTCTAAACGTCTTGATAATGTTTGATGGATAACTTTTCGTTCGTAAGATGGCATTGGTTCAAATTGAACACGACCACCTGTCCGAATCGCTTTATCCGCCATACGATCTGCTAATTGTTCCAGCGTTTCTTGACGTCGTTCACGATAATTTTCCGCATCCAATTGAATCATCATAAATTGATTTGAATATTTATTGGCAACAAGTTGAGCTAATTGTTGAAGAGAATTCAAGGTTTGTCCTCTTTTGCCGATTAACATCGCTACTTTTTCGCTTTCCAGATAAAAATTAACTTTTTTATTGCCTCGCTGTTCATGAGTTATTGATAAATCATCAATTTTCATGTCTTTCGCGATGGATAAGATGTAATTTTTCGTTTCTTGAATTGCTTTTTCATTTGAAAGAGCAGGAACTTCTTCCTTTTTCTCTTCTTCAAGCGTTGTTACAGGTGTTTCAAGAATGTCAGCAGCTGGTTCTGGCGAATTTTTTTGTTCAGAAAATGTTGTTTTTTCAATGACAGTAACTTCAATTTCTGCTTTTTTGGCACCAAAACCGAAAAACCCTTTTTTCTCTTCTTGAATGACCGTAATCTTCACTTCTTCACGTGTAACTTGGAGTTTTTCTAATGCTTCAGATATCGCTTTTTCAACAGTTAAACCCGTTTGCGTAATCTGTTTCACTTTTTAGCCCCTCCTGCTTTCGTTTTAACAGGCTCTTGTACCTCTTTTTTCTCCCACGGACGATAAATCACCAAATTTTGGATAAGTGAAATGATATTTCCGATAACCCAATACAATGTTAGGGCCGAAGGTAATACAATACCAAATCCAATGATCATCACTGGCATGAAATACATCATGATTCGCATTTGAGGATTGTCCATCGCTGGTCCTGTACGCAAAACGACGAATTGCATCAATCCGGCAATAACCGCCAAAATAATACTTGGTTCTGCGAGCGGGAAAATAAGAAATGCTCCTAAATCGATTTCAGGCGTATTATTCATCCGGCTAATTGCGTGATAAAAACCAATTAACACAGGCATTTGGATGACTACAGGCAAACAACCTGCCATTGGGTTAACGCCTTTTTCTTGGAATAATGCCATCATTTCTTTTTGGTATTTCTGTTGTGTTACAGCATCTTTAGACTTGTATTTTTCTTTTAGCTTAACAAGTTCAGGTTGTACTTCTTGCATACGTTTCGAACTTTTCGTTTGTTTGATCATCAATGGCAACATCACTAATCGAATGATAATCGTTACTGCGATAATCCCGAAACCGTAAGTTCCTAATAACCCTTTAAAGTATGTGATAGTGGAAACCAATGGCCAAACGATAAATTCATTCCAAAAACCTTCACTTTGGTCACTGATTGGCTGATCAAACTCTGTACAGCCAGAAAGCAGCAAGGTTACTGCAATCAGTGAAAAGAGCAAAACTACTTTCTTATTCACCTTTTTTCCCCCAAACTAATCTCAATTACTTCTATAATAACATCTACTTTGCGTAATCTTCTACTTCCTCGGTAATGTACGAGCAATTTTCAATACATGTTCGAGACTTTTCTTACTTTCATGAAAATCTAATGTGGCCGCCTGTGGTCGGGCGATGATAATGTAGTCCGCATTTGGCAATAAATCATCTTTCAATTCCAAGAAAGTTTGCCTTATGTAACGTTTAATGCGATTACGTGCTACTGCGTTTCCAACTTTTTTACTGACAGAAAGTCCTACGCGAAATTCAGGCTGCTCGCTTTTCAATACATACACGATAAACTGTCGATTCGCAAAAGATTTTCCTTTTTTAAAGATATGTTGGAACTCTTTGTTCTTCTTGATCCGTTGATCTTTATTCATTCTTTCACCTGCTTATTTTACTACTTCCCGCTCAAAACGAGCAGAAAAGAAAAAAAAGACCACTGATGCGGTCAGTGGACTTAAGCTGATAATACTTTTCTTCCTTTACGACGACGAGCTGCGATAACGCGACGTCCGTTCTTTGTGCTCATACGTGCTCTAAAGCCGTGTACTTTGCTGTGTTTACGTGTATTTGGTTGGTATGTGCGTAATGTCATATATGACACCTCCTATATTGAGAGTTAACTATTTTTCTAAAGACAGTCCTGTACATTATAAGGGTCTACGCTTGTAAATGTCAATGTTTCATGAAAAAAACACCTCAAGCCGCTCTCCTCCACTTGGATCAAGTTATCCACAATTCTTCTTTTTTTCTCTTAATCTCCTGTTTACTCTTTTTTTCCGAAAAATAATTATCCACATGCCTTATCTACAGTTTTTTAACATACAAACCCCTTGTGGATAGATTAATTGTGCAGAAAAAAAGATATGTGGATAACTTAAAGAACTTCTTGTATTGTCCACTCTTTTTTGGTAACATTAACTTGTTTTCACTTGTTAACAATTTTCAACTCAAATAAGTTATCCACAAATTGTGGGTAAGGTGTGGACAGTTATTCACCAGCTTGTTTACGAATGTTATCCACAAGCTGTGATTTTGTGTATGATATACTTTAAAATATCGTTAAATATAAAGGAGACGAGCTATTGGAACACTTAGACGAATTATGGTCAAGTGTCTTAGCCCAAGTTGAAACCAAAATCTCCAAACCGAGTTTTGAAACGTGGTTAAAATCGACAAAGCTTTTATCCTATCAGGATGATACAGTCACTATTTCAGCGCCTAATTCTTTTGCTCGTGATTGGTTGGAAAACCATTACGTGCATTTGATCACCGGGATTTTATCAGATACTACCGGCGATGATATGATGATTAAATTTGTTGTGCCTAAAGATCAGGATATGGATGATTTTCAACTTCCTGCGCCTCGCGTTAAACCGGGACAAGACCAACAGCACGAGTTTTTACCTGGCATGCTGAATCCAAAATACACGTTTGATACATTTGTAATTGGTTCAGGAAATCGTTTCGCACACGCCGCCTCTTTGGCTGTGGCCGAAGCGCCAGCAAAAGCTTATAACCCGCTGTTTATCTATGGGGGAGTAGGACTTGGCAAGACGCATTTAATGCATGCAATTGGACATTATGTCCTCGAACACAATCCAAACGCGAAAGTCGTTTATTTATCTTCGGAAAAATTTACGAACGAATTTATCAATTCAATTCGCGACAATAAAACAGGTGAATTCCGTGACAAATACAGAAGTGTCGACATTCTTTTAATTGATGACATTCAGTTTTTAGCAGGCAAAGAGCAAACACAAGAAGAGTTTTTCCATACGTTTAACACCTTGCACGAAGAGTCTAAGCAAATCATCATTTCAAGTGACCGGCCGCCAAAAGAAATTCCAACATTGGAAGATCGGCTCCGTTCCCGCTTTGAATGGGGCTTAATCACAGATATTACACCGCCAGACTTAGAAACACGGATTGCTATTTTACGTAAGAAAGCAAAAGCGGATGGGCTTGATATTCCGAATGATGTAATGACGTATATTGCAAATTCGATTGACTCAAATATTCGTGAACTTGAAGGCGCATTGATCCGTGTTGTGGCTTATTCTTCTTTGATCAACCGCGATATGAGCGCAGAACTCGCTTCAGAAGCGTTAAAAGACATTATGCCAAACTCAAAACCAAAAGTTATTACAATTTTAGACATTCAAAACGCTGTTGGTGAGCAATTCAACGTTAAATTAGAAGATTTTAAAACAAAACGCCGTACGAAAGATATTGCGTATCCACGCCAAGTCGCTATGTACTTGTCACGTGAGATGACGGATTTCTCGTTGCCTAAAATAGGCGAAGAATTTGGTGGACGTGACCATACGACGGTTATTCACGCCCACGATAAAATTTCTAAAATGTTAATGGATAATCAGCAGCTTCAACAAGACGTCAAGGACATCAAAAGTGCACTTGGCAAGTAAAAATGGTTGTGGATAAACCCATAAATCATCAAGCAGTTTATGCACAGGCTGTCTACATGTGGATAAACTGCTTTTGTTGACTTTTTAAGGCTTATCCACATATTCACAGGCCCTACTACTACTATTACTTTAAAAGCCCTTAAATAAAATATATATATAAGCGAGGTTCGAGAATGAAATTCGAGATAAAACGTGAGCGATTAGTTGAAGGATTAAACGATGTAATGAAAGCAGTAAGTTCAAAAACAACCATTCCGATTTTAACGGGGATTAAAATGGATGTTTCTTCAGAAGGAATGAGATTAACAGGAAGTGATTCAGATATCACGATCCAAACCTTTATTCCTGCAGAAGAAGATGGCGAACAAATCATCCAAGTTACTAATGGAGGAAGTATTGTTCTTCAAGCAAAAGTTTTCGGAGAAATTATTCGTAAATTACCGACAAACGAAGTTGAAATTGAAATCACAGGAAATTTCCAAACACATATCCGTTCAGGAAAGTCAGAATTCCATTTGATCGGCTTAGACGCAATGGATTATCCACAATTGCCTGATATTCAAGACGATCGTTTGTTTACCATTCCAGCAGATCTATTAAAAACGATTAACCGCGAAACGGTGTTTGCTGTTTCAAGTTCAGAAACACGTCCTGTATTAACAGGCGTTCATTGGGAAGTTAAAGATGGAGAGCTAGTTTGTGTCGCAACCGATAGTCACCGTCTAGCTCGTCGTAAAACAAAACTTGAAACATTGCCAGAAGGGGAGTACAGCGTTGTTATTCCAGGGAAAAGCTTAACTGAGCTCAACAAAATCCTTGATGACACTTCTGAAGCAGTTGAAATCGTGATGACGAACCAACAAGTATTGTTCAAGTCAAAACACATTCTTTTCTTTTCTCGTCTATTAGAAGGCAACTATCCAGATACAAGTCGTTTAATTCCAGCAGAATACAAAACGACAGTAACTGTAAACGGACGTTCACTTCTACAAGCAATTGATCGTGCATCTCTATTAGCTAGAGAAGAACGCAATAATGTGGTGCGCTTTTCTGCAAAAGAGGGCAGTGATGTTGAAGTTTCTTCTAATTCACCTGAAGTCGGTAAAGTAGAAGAACAATTACAAGCTCAAAGTATTGAAGGAGAAGAACTTAAAATCTCATTTAGTGCTAAATTTATGATGGATGCCCTTAAAGCCATCGATGGACAAGATGTGGTAATTCAATTTACTGGAGCAATGCGCCCATTCATTTTGAAATCAGCATTAGATGACTCAATTTTGCAGTTGATTCTTCCTGTCCGAACATATTAAAAATAAAACAAACCCTCAGGATAGCCATATAGGCTATCCTTTTTTACTTTTTAGCTAAAATAGGGTAAAATAGAGGGATAGACTATGAATCGAAGGATGAGTGCATTTTGAGAGAAATCGGGATTGAGACGGAATATATAACATTAGGACAATTGTTAAAAATGACAGATACAATAAGTTCAGGCGGAATGGCAAAATGGTTTTTAGGTGAACACGAAGTTTTTGTGAACGGGGAAGCTGAAAATCGCAGAGGACGCAAGTTGCGTGCAAATGATCTTGTAAATATTCCAGGGTTTGGAGATTTTCGTATCGTGACGGCTGAAGGCATGAGCTTCGATGCGGATTGACCGCCTTGAGCTTGTCAATTATCGAAACTACGAATCATTAGAACTGGAATTTTCTCCAGAGATTAATGTGTTCATAGGGGAAAATGCGCAAGGCAAAACCAATATCATGGAATCTCTTTATGTTTTATCTATGGCAAAATCGCATCGCACATCTAATGACAAGGAATTGATACGCTGGGATGCTGATTATGGTAAAATTAAAGCTGATGTTTTCCGTAAATACGGTAAACTGCCCCTTGAAATAACCTTGTCAAAAAAAGGGAAGAAAGCGAAAGTTAATCATTTAGAACAACGCAGGCTGAGTGATTATATTGGCCAATTAAATGTTGTCATGTTTGCTCCTGAGGATCTTCATCTTGTAAAAGGAAGTCCACAAGTGCGCAGACGGTTTATTGACATGGAAATTGGACAAATCTCTCCGGTTTATTTACACGATTTAGTAAATTATCAAAAACTCCTCAAACAAAGAAATCATATATTGAAGCAACATTATGGAAAACAAACCATTAACGACGTCATGTTCGATGTTTATACAGAACAATTTATCGAAGCGGCTGTCAAAATTATACGCAAGCGGTATCAGTTTATGGAGCTTTTGCAAAAATGGGCTGAACCGATTCATCACGGCATTTCTCGGGGGCTCGAACAACTTCAAATCCGCTATCAACCGATTAGCGGTTTAAAGCCTGAATGGACGCCTGAAGAAATGGCGTCTTTTTTAGAGCAGAAACTGATCGAAGTACGCAAACGAGAGATTGAACGTGGTGTGACACTTGTCGGTCCACATCGTGACGAGCTGCAATTTTTTGTAAATGGTTATGATGTTCAAACTTACGGTTCACAAGGACAGCAGCGCACTACTGCTTTATCGTTGAAATTAGCTGAAATTGAGCTGATCAAACAAGAAGTTGGAGAAGCACCCGTGCTGTTGCTTGATGATGTCCTGTCTGAACTAGATGATTACCGACAATCCCATTTATTAAATACGATTAAAGGATCGGTTCAGACCTTTGTCACCACGACGAGTGTTGAAGGCATACAGCATGAAACAATTCAAAACGCCCGTCTTTTCGAAGTTTCACATGGCACTGTTAAAAAGTAAAAACACTTTAATATAGAAATATAGCTTTGGTTTTGACTAGATAGGATTATGAAATGCGTAAGAAAGAGCAGGTGAATGGAATGGCTATGGAAGAAAAAGGTCTACAAGAAACATATGAAGCAAGTCAGATTCAAGTATTAGAAGGATTAGAAGCTGTTCGTAAAAGACCAGGTATGTATATAGGATCTACAGGTGCACGAGGACTACACCATTTAGTTTGGGAAATCGTTGATAATAGTATCGATGAAGCGTTAGCTGGACATTGTACAGAGATCCAAGTATCAATCGAAGCGGACAACTGGATTCGCGTAGAAGATAATGGACGCGGCATTCCTGTTGGTATGCAAAAGAAAATGGGCCGTCCCGCAGTAGAAGTTATTATGACGGTACTCCATGCAGGCGGTAAATTTGGCGGCGGTGGCTATAAAGTATCCGGAGGTCTTCACGGAGTAGGCGCTTCTGTAGTAAATGCTTTGTCTGAAACTACTGAAGTGTACGTGAATCGCGACGAAAAAAGACATTATATTAAATTTGAACGTGGAGCGGTAACTGAAGAACTGAAAGTGATTGGAGATTCAGATCACACAGGTACAACAATCCGTTTTAAAGCAGATTCTGAAATTTTCAAAGAAACTACCGTTTATGAATTTGATATTTTAGACCATCGTTTGCGTGAACTTGCTTACTTAAACCGTGGCTTGAGAATCGTTGTAAAAGATGAGCGCGAAGGCGAAGAAAAAGAAAAAATCTATCATTTTGTGGGCGGCATTAAGTCATATGTCGAACATTTAAATAAATCGAAAGATCCACTGCATGAAGAAGCTATTTTTGTTGAAGCTGAAAGAGATGGCATTACTGTTGAAGTTGCGATGCAATACAATGCAGGCTATGCTGCAAATATTTTCTCTTTTGCCAATAACATCAATACACATGAAGGTGGAACTCATGAATCTGGATTTAAAACGGCTTTAACACGCGTAGTCAATGATTATGGTCGTAAAAAGAGCATGCTAAAAGAACAAGATCTTAATTTGACCGGAGATGATGTGCGTGAAGGATTAACGGCCATTATTTCGATAAAACATCCAGATCCACAATTTGAAGGTCAAACAAAAACCAAATTGGGCAATACGGAAGTTAGTACAATCGTTAACAATTTGTTTTCAAACGGATTTGAACGATTCTTATTAGAGAATCCGGCTGTTTCGAAAAAAATTATTGAAAAAGGGATTATGGCTTCTCATGCACGAATGGCTGCTAAAAAAGCCCGTGAATTCACACGCCGTAAATCGGTGCTAGAAGTATCGAGTCTTCCAGGTAAGCTTGCCGATTGTTCATCGCGTGATCCGAAAATTAGTGAAATTTACATCGTTGAGGGTGACTCGGCTGGTGGATCAGCAAAATCAGGCCGTGATCGTCATTTCCAAGCGATTTTACCGTTGCGCGGAAAAATCTTGAACGTTGAAAAAGCTCGACTTGACCGCATTCTAACCAATGATGAAATTCGCAATATAATTACAGCATTAGGTACTGGAATCGGCGAAGAATTCAACCTTGAAAAAGCTCGTTATCATAAAATCGTTATTATGACAGATGCCGATGTCGATGGAGCGCACATTCGTACATTGTTATTAACATTCCTTTTCCGTTATATGCGTCCGTTGCTTGAAGCTGGTTATATTTATATTGCCCAGCCACCATTGTTCCAAATCAAACAAGGTAAGCATATAGAATATGTCTATACAGACGAACAATTAAAAACGGCACTTGAAAAACTATCTCCAACACCAAAACCAAATATTCAGCGCTATAAAGGGTTAGGAGAAATGAACGCAACACAATTATGGGACACAACAATGGATCCAGATGTTCGTACATTGTTGCAAGTCACATTAAACGATGCGATGGTAGCAGACGAAACTTTCCATATTTTAATGGGTGACGATGTCGAACCACGCCGTAACTTTATCGAAGAAAATGCGAAATACGTGAAAAACTTAGACGTTTAAGTGATATAGAGTTGAGAGGAGGCTGCGGGTATGGCTGAACGGCCGAGCAGTGGTGTTGAAGAAATAAATATAAGTACGGAAATGCGAACTTCATTTTTAGATTATGCAATGAGTGTTATTGTGTCTCGTGCCTTACCGGATGTGCGTGATGGATTAAAACCAGTTCATCGCCGCATTCTTTATGCAATGCATGATTTAGGAATTACAGCAGAAAAAGGCTATAAAAAATCAGCGCGTATCGTTGGAGATGTTATTGGTAAATACCATCCTCACGGTGACTCAGCTGTTTATGAAACCATGGTTCGTATGGCGCAAGATTTTAGTTATCGTTATATGCTTGTCGATGGTCACGGAAACTTCGGGTCAGTTGATGGAGATTCTGCAGCAGCAATGCGTTATACAGAATCCAAAATGTCGAAGATTTCGATGGAATTATTACGTGATCTAAACAAAAATACCGTAGATTATCGCGATAACTATGATGGCCAAGAAAAAGAACCCATTGTGTTACCAAGTCGATTCCCGAACCTTTTAGTAAATGGTACTTCAGGGATTGCTGTTGGTATGGCTACGAATATTCCACCACACCATTTAGGCGAAACAATCGATGCTGTTTTGGCACTCGCTGATAATCCAGCAATCACGACTGAAGAGCTAATGGAACATATTGAAGGACCTGATTTTCCGACTGGCGGTATCATTCTCGGTCGTAGTGGGATTCGTCGCGCTTATGAAACAGGTAAAGGTTCTGTTTTAATTCGTTCAGTTGTGGATATCGAAACAAAACCAAATGGCAAAGAAGTCATTATCGTTAATGAGATTCCTTTCCAAGTCAATAAAGCTCGATTGATTGAAAAAATCGCAGAATTGGTGCGTGACAAGAAAATTGACGGCATTACTGATCTACGAGATGAGTCTGACCGTAACGGCATGCGTATCGTCATCGAAGTTCGCCGCGATGCCAGTGCAAGTGTTCTTTTAAATAATTTATACAAACAAACGGCGATGCAAACGAGCTTTGGACTCAACATGCTGGCACTTGTAGACGGCCGACCAAAAGTACTTAGCTTAAAAGAAATTCTTTTCCATTACCTAGAACACCAGAAAGTAGTTATTCGTCGTCGTACACAATTTGAATTGACGAAAGCAGAAGACCGCGCTCATATTTTGGAAGGTTTACGAATTGCATTAGATCATATTGATGCTATTATTGCTTTGATTCGTGGATCACAAACTGCAGAACAAGCGCGTAATGGCTTAATGACTGACTTCAATTTGACTGAACGCCAATCTCAAGCCATTTTAGATATGCGCTTGCAACGTTTAACTGGGTTGGAAAGAGACAAAATCGAAGAAGAGTATTTAGCATTAGTGAAATTGATCGAAGAATTGAGATATATTCTTGCGAATGATTACCGCATTCTTGAAATTATTAAAGAAGAAATGCTTGAAATTAAAGACCGTTTTAGCGATAAGCGTAGAACTGAAATTACGACCGGCGGAGCGGAAATGTTTGAAGATGAAGATTTGATTCCAGTGGAAGCAACTGTATTAACACTGACTCATAACGGTTATATCAAACGTTTGCCAGCGAATACTTACCGTAGTCAAAAACGTGGTGGTCGTGGCGTACAAGGAATGGGTACAAACGAAGATGATTTCGTTGAACATTTGCTGTACACGTCTACTCACGACACGATTCTGTTCTTTACAAACAAAGGGAAAGTTTATCGTAAAAAAGGATACCAGATTCCTGAATACGGCCGGACTGCCAAAGGCTTACCATTGGTTAACCTTTTAGAAATTAGTAAAGAAGAGAAAGTTACAGCTGTAATCCGTGTGAAAGAATTTAAAGAAGACTCATTCTTCTTCTTTACGACACGTGAAGGTCTCAGCAAACGGACACCTGTAACGAATTATGCCAACATCCGTCAAAACGGTTTGATTGCGATCAGTCTTCGTGAAGAAGATGAGCTCATTTCAGTTAAATTAACAGACGGTACTAAGGAAATGGTCATCGGTACTAGAGATGGTGCGTTGATCCGCTTCCCAGAAACCGATATTCGCAGCATGGGTCGAACAGCTAGTGGAGTTCGTGGCATTCGTCTTCGTGAAGGCGATGCAGTAGTCGGCATGGAGATTTTGGACCCTAACGACAATGTATTAGTCATTACGGAGAAAGGATATGGTAAACAGACGAAAGAATCTGAGTACCGTGTTCAATCTCGTGGCGGTATGGGAATCAAAACATGTCAGATTACAGATAAAAATGGACCACTTGTTGCGGTTCGAACTGTTAATGGCTCAGAAGATATCATGCTTATAACAGTTAATGGTATTTTAATTCGTATGGACGTTAATGATATTTCAACTACGGGCAGAAGCACTCAAGGCGTCCGTTTAATTCGATTAGGCGACGAAGAAATAGTAGCGACTGTAGCAAAAGTCAAAAAAGATATCGACGTTCCAGAAGAATTAGAAGAAGGCGACGAAGAGAGTACAGAAACAACTAGCAACGAAAACACTGAAGCAAATGAACTTGTTACAGATGATCAAGTTAGTTCTATAGAAGAAACTCTGGAAGAAGACGGAGAATAAGCTGAAGCCCTTTGATTTAAATCAAAGGGCTTTTGTTATGGAGAAATTTATTACGAGTTGCCGGGTTTGTTATATCTAGCAGAGAAAATTAGTTCGAATTTTTATAAGCTGAAGTTCCTAGCAGCAGTTTCGCTAACAGGTGATTCATATTTTGAACCTAGCGATTATGTTCGGAAGAAACTTGTAGAGCAGTGACAAAGCGAGAGCTTCGAATTTTTTACTTCGATAAAAATTTTGGGCTTTGCTAACCTCATAGGCTGATAGAATATCACCTCTTCTAAAAATGTAGGTGCGAATTCAAAAGAGTTATTTATGTAGAGAGGCTGTAGCTTATCTAGTTGATGAAGTCAGAAGGATAGTGATAGAAGAACAATTTTGAAATCGAGGTTAGAGGATTAGAGAGATGATACAGATTTTGCTAAATCATTTACAAATCATCTATTACAGAAATGCTCTGCTTTTAAGTTAATTATTGAATTGGCTAGGTTGATATTTTTAAGTAGGCTTATCGATAAGTAATTTTCAATAATAAATTAAACTTATTGGATGCTGTGTTTTAGAGAGCACTATAAAGTGGGTAGAGTAGAGAAAGTGTTTGGTATCAAGGCTTTTAGTTACCTCCGAGAGTTAGTTATCTCTATTTAATTTAGAATATAAAAATAGGAATCTTTATTTTGAAATAAGCTTATTTTATAAAACTAAAGATTTCTTTTCAAAAAGTGTTGACTCTAATATATCAGCATGGTATATTAGTTGAGTCGCCAATGAGCGCGGCAAACAAATAGAAATAACTTGAACCTTGAAAACTGAACAGCAAAACGTCAACAAAT
>NZ_JAKVTG010000020.1 GCF_022489025.1 Planococcus halocryophilus
CAATTCGCCTGATAACATGTACAAGAAGTTCGCCGCAAAGCTTAAATCTGTTTTCGGTGCAATCGGTTCTTGGCCGTTACGAATGCGACCGAAAGCCGTTACCAAAGTTGAAATTTTTGCTTGGATTTTGATGGCTTTGCGGTAGTTTGCTTCCGGTTCCATCACTTCAGCTTCTTCGTCAAACAAGCCAAGCATGGATACGGCTGTACGAAGTGCCGCCATTGGGTGCACGTTTTTGATGTCGTATGTTTTAAAGTGATCTAACACAGCTTGTGGAACGGCCATGTTGTCCGCCAATTGTTGCTTCAATTCCGCTAATTCAGCTGCTTTCGGCAAACGTTGATGCCATAACAGGTAAATCACTTCTTCAAAGCTAGCATTTACGGCTAAATCATCGATATCATAGCCGACATATGTAAGTGTGTCATCAATGATCGAACTGATCGCGGATTGTGTTGCTACTACACCTTCTAAACCTTTTGTTGTTGTCAACTAAATCTCTCCTTTTTGAATCTGTAATAGTAAAGCGTTTACATTTTGAAATAAATACTTATGTCCTTATGAAACAAATTATGTAAGAGAAATAAATGTGTCTAATTTGTGCTATTTGTTTACTGTAACTTATATTTGTGGAAATTTTTAAAAAATTGACTGTTATTATATATTCTTTGACTAAAACAGCGAAATTGATGGTTGAAACAGAATATAAATCTTACTCACTGATTTTATTGGCTAAAGAGCGGGATTGAGGTAAATACACTATTTTAAAATTAAAAAAATATTTTTTTAAGGTAATTTCTTCCTAGAGACTACTGGGTTTTTCTCAAGAATTTAGGTTAGATGAATTTTATATTTTCAAAAAACTAATTGTTTTATTTTGGATATGCCTGTATTCTCTTTAGAATCACCTCTGGAATTAGCTGGGGGATTTAGACAAGGGAGGATATACGATGACAAAAACAAAAAACAGGTGGTTGATTGCTCTTGCAGCAATTGCGATCCAATTATCAATCGGAGCAGCTTATGCTTATAGCGTTTACACGACACCAATCAGCAATGAAATGGGTTGGACAGCTAAAGAAATTACATATGCATTTACAATTATGATGGCACTTGGCGGCATTTCGGCTGCGTTTTTCGGAGGCTTTGTCGAAAAGAATGGGCCACGCAAGTCCGCGATTTTAGCTGCGTTTTTATTTGGTTTTGGTCAGGCGGGTGCAGGATTTGCTATTCAACTCGACTCGTTAGTCATGTTTTTACTAACATATGGTTTGCTAAGCGGACTAGGTTTAGGGATAGGCTACATCGCACCAATTTCTACGCTTGTCAAATGGTTCCCAGATCGTAGAGGCTTGGCAACAGGAATGGCTGTAATGGGTTTTGGGGCAGGAGCACTTATTACTGCACCAGTAGCTGCTAATTTAATTGGGTTATTCGGAGTCAGTTCGACTTTTTACATGCTAGGAATTAGTTATTTTATTTTAATTTTAATAGGTGCATCGTATATCGCACCACCTCCAGCAAGCTGGATGCCACAAGGTATGCAACAAGCAATCGATTCTGGGAAAAAAGTAATGAAAAAAGATTTAGCACAATTGACAGCTAAAGAAGCCGTGAAAACTCGTCGCTTCTGGATGGTCTGGTCGATGATGTTAATCAATGTTAGTGCCGGTATTATGATTATTTCTGTGGCATCACCCATGTCACAAGAACTGATTGGTTTATCAGCAGCTGGTGCTGCAACTTTAGTGGGGGTTATGGGGATTTTTAACGGCGGAGGAAGATTAGGATGGGCTGCAATTTCTGATTATATTGGCCGTCCAACCGTTTTTACTATTTTCTTTGGACTCCAAATTATTGCTTTTACGATGCTTCCAAACATCACGAATGTCTTGATTTTCCAAGTGTTAATACTAGTTATTGTAAGTTGTTATGGTGGTGGATTTTCCAATCTACCAGCATTTGTAGGAGATCTTTTTGGAACAAAACAGTTAGGTGCAATTCATGGGTTTCTATTAACGACTTGGTCATTAGGCGGCATTATTGGACCTGCAATCGTATCGCAAATTCGCGAGCGCACCAATAGTTATGAACCAGTGTTTTATGTTTTTATCGTACTAGTATCTATTGCTTTCCTGATATCATTGTTGATCCGTTGGGACATAAAACGAATTGAAGGAAACTTGAAATCTGAGAATGTTAAAGATGTATCTCCAAATGGTTTAAATTTGCAAAGTGACAATAATTAATAGTGAAAAATGAGTGTTTCTATTAGTTGAAAATGATTTAAAAGATACAGCTTATTATTTTTTATTTTGATTCTTTATTCCTGTTTCCATAATGTGATAAAAGGTAATAAGGACCGTTTTTAAAATCGTATAGTAGTGTGCTAAATGAAAAAATCATTCCTTCAATTTTGAGGGAATGATTTTTTTGTGAGAAAACTATTGGTTTTTTGTCATAGCAAAAATCAAATGCCTGCCACATTTTCGATCTTGACGGTAAGAAAATCCATCAGAATTTAAAAACGTACATGTAGAATCAATGCGAATTTGACTAGAAGGAATTCCGGCAAGTTCGCATTGTCTTTTTACAGTAGCCTGGTTGTCGATATGGTATTTATTCGTAGACGAATTAAAATACATAAACTCACTAGCGTATCCTAAATCTTCAAACTTTAAATAAACATCTCGGTCGACTTCAAACTGTTGTTGACTAATAGATGCGCCTATTTGAATCTCTAAATCAGTTGGATTGCATTGTTCTACGGAAATTATGTGCTTAAGAAGTTTAAGTGTAATTTCTTTCACAGTGCCTTGCCATCCGGAATGAATGACACCAATTAATCCCGTTTTTTTATCGTGAATAATAACAGGAGCACAATCGGCTGCAAAGCTACACAACAAAACTCCCGTATCAAAAGTATACAAACCATCCGTATCAGACATGGCGGTTTCGACTGTATATGCGCCACTTCCTTTATGTTGTTTAGTGACGCGTCGGAAGTTAGCGCTATGTGTTTGTTGTGTGCAAATAAAATCACCAAGTGATACATCTAGGGATTCTGCTAATTTTTTTCGGTTTGATAAAATTATCTCTGTGTTTTCGCAAGCATGCAAAGCCATATTATTGTTTTCAGGAGCAGATAGGTCTTTTAATGTCATGCCAGATACAAAATTTTTGTTGTTCCTATAAAGTTTTACTTTCAATGTCATCACCTTTTTAAATATAAAATAAGCTAAAACAGATGTACAGCAATATGAAATAGTTTAAAGATAAAAAAAGACAGCCCAGCTGCACTATAGAGCGGGACTGTCTAGTTGCTATTAAATTGACGTTGTAGACTGTGCAAGAGCTTCAACAGCTGTTATAAATTCAAAGCCTAGATCTTTCGCAACAGCTTCATATGTCACGTAACCATTAGCTGTGTTAACACCAAGCATTAATGCTGGATTTTCTGCAATAGCTTTGTGCACGCCTTTATTAGCCATTTGAAGTGCATATCCAACAGTAACGTTTGTTAACGCAATTGTTGAAGTGCGTGGAACTGCTCCAGGCATATTAGCTACAGCGTAATGAACCACACCGTGTTTAACGTAAGTTGGGTTATCATGAGTCGTAATGCGGTCAGTAGTTTCAAAAATTCCACCTTGATCGATAGCAATATCTACAATGACAGTTCCAGGGTTCATGGCTTTAACCATGTCTTCAGTTACTAGTTTAGGTGCTTTTGCTCCAGGGATTAACACAGCCCCAATAACCAAATCAGACTCTTTGACCGCTTCTGCGATATTGAATGGATTGGAAATCAATGTCGTGACATCATTTCCGAAAATATCATCCAATTGGCGAAGACGCTCAGGACTCAAATCAATGATTGTTACTTGTGCGCCAAGACCAATAGCCATTTTCGCTGCATTTGTTCCAGCAACTCCACCGCCAATAATGGTCACTTTACTGCGTTGTACACCAGGTACGCCGGATAAAAGAACACCTTTTCCGCCGTAAATTTTCTCGAGAAACTGAGCGCCGACTTGTGAAGCCATTCTACCAGCAACCTCACTCATTGGTGTTAATAATGGAAGTGTACGATTAACTGAAACAGTTTCATAAGCAATTGCCGTTACTTTATTGTCTACAAGTGCTTGTGTCAAAGCAGGTTCAGCTGCAAGGTGCAAGTACGTAAACAATAGTAAGTCTTGACGGAAGTATTGGTATTCAGAAGAAACAGGCTCTTTTACTTTCATAACCATTTGAGCAGACCAAGCTTCTGCAGCTGTCTCCACAATTTTAGCGCCTGTAGCTATATAATCAATGTCCGTAAAACTAGATCCAAGACCTGCACCTGTTTCGATGATAACTTGATGACCAGCTCTTACAAAAGCATCGACACCGGCTGGCGTAATGGCCACTCGGTTTTCGTTATTTTTAACTTCTTTAGGAATTCCAATAATCATTGATGTGTCCCCCTTAAAACGAATGTGAAGATATCCATAAGTATAAAGGAAAGCCTACTATACTGCATTGGGTAGAAAGAAGAAAGATGAGCATTCCTTTTGTGAAATTTCACAAAAGGTTATTTATTCTTCATTTTTCGTGCCATTAAATCAAGGTAAATACCTAGTTTTTCGTGAACATTCGTCAAATCAATCTCACCAATTTCTGCTACGCGCTTCATTCTATAATGCAAGGTATTGGTATGGACAAATAATTTCTTCGCTGCCTCGTTCATATTACTGTCTTGTTGAATAAAGACTTCTAATGTCTTTAAGAAATTCGATTTGTGCTGTTTGTCATAAGCTCTAATCTTGCTGATTGCCGGATGTTCATCAGGCAATTGTTGTTGGATCAAATCGATATACAAAAAAGCACCTAGTTGGCTATAATGGAATACATTTTCGAGCTCTTCAGGAAAAACCTTTTTCAGTTCGAGCACTTTTTGCGCTTCTTGATAACTCGTCATAGCTTTGCTGAAGTCACTATACCCTTTGCCAGAACTGCCTTTAACACCCAAAATAGAAAAGCGGTTCGCTATTTCAGAAGTAAAGTATGTGATGAAACTGTCGAAAGCTGTAGCATCAGACTGGGATGGGTGGGGAGAGGCAATTAAAATCAATTCATTGTCCATCAATACAAGAAAATGATTGGTTATTTTTTGGCTAGTCGTAATTAAATAGGAAATTTGCTCTTCCATTGCTTGTGTAATATCTTGTTCAAAATAAAACACAAGTACAGTGAAATGATTTGGTATTTTGAGATGAAGTTCATGAACTTGTTCATAAATTTCATCTCGATTTTTAAATTGACCTGTTAAAAGCTGCCACAAAAACTCTTGATAGTTTTCTTCTTTCCGTTTACGATTTTGTTGAATTTTAGCCATTAAAGGGATCGCGACAACAGCTGCATCTTTCAGATGCTCTAATTGTAGGTGACTTAATTTTTTTGGACCTTCGACTACCCAAATATAGCCTAAAATTTCATTGTTTTTTCGGATGGCTATCGCTACACGATCACGAAGTCCGATATCGTCAATATGCGGAATGCGCAAAGCGCTATCTGATTGTATTAGTTTTGGAATAATGCCTTCTTTCCAAAGGCGATTGATGACTTTCTCAGGAACTCGCTGTGAAATGATGGTTCCGATTCGCGCAGGGTCTGCATCAACCCCATGAGAACTATAAGCATTTAAACGGTGATTAGTATCTTCTATTGTTGCAGGGCATCCTAAATGTTCTTGAATACTGTCAACAAGTTCTTTTAAATCGAAAAATGGTTTTTTAAATGGATTTTTATGCGATATTTCTTCCATAGAGCAGCTCCTTTAGCGATTATGCTGATCTTAACCGTAGTATTGGTTTCTATCACCAGTATAACGAAAAATAGCATCTTCCTCTAGGGTATTATAAGAGGAAGGTGCTATGGATCCGATGGACAAATAAGAAAATCAAAGAGAATCGCTGTATACGTGTAGAAAGAATTATTTTTTTGTAAGGACACCACTTTCTACCAAATTGTTTAAAGCGCTATTATTTTTGAATCTGAAATACACACTCAAGCGATTTAAGTCTTTTTGTGTCCATTTAGAGTAAGAGACATTGAGTTCATATTCTTGTTCAAGTTTCCTAATTAATGTTTTGGCAAACTCAATTTGTTTTAAGGTCAACGGCTTTTCTTCCGTTTTTGCTTTATTAGCTGTTAGCTGCTTAGTTACTTCTAAAGGGGGACTTATCGTTTTATGAATTTTATCCGTATAGTGTCCATTTGTTATCCAAGCAAGATCTTCTCGAGTTAAGTTAAACCATTCACCTTCAAGTTGTTTATCTAAAAAATATTCATGAAAAGCAAGCTCTGTTTGATGATGATCTGCAGACTTAATAAGGAAAATTAGTTTGTTTTCAAAAGGAAGCTTTACATTAAAAACATTCTTCCGTTTGTCGATGTGTTTAGTCTTGCCAATTTTAAAGGAACCAGTCATGTATTCTTGGACGAAATACACATAGCCTGGTGCTTTTCCGGTAAGTGTAGGAAGCTGTATAATATAATCCAATTCTTGTTGGTTGGGTTCGAATAAGAATATTTTATCCGTATTGATTTTTTTAACTGAAGCTTTTGTGGAATGAACATTTGGGGAAGCAACAAATTTACTAAAAATTTTTTTGAACATTTCAAAACCTCCTTATGCTATTTAAAAAATTATTACTTTCTTTTAATTATAGTACAAATCAGATGGAATAAGAGGATAGAAGTTCAAAAAATGTAAATTAAATTCCTAACATGGATGAGGATGGAAATATGTGAGTTAATGTTATTTATTATTTGCGATAAGTTAAATTAAGATAGGAAGGGTTAAATGAATAAACGCTAGGAAATGATAGTTACAAATTCAGTTTTGAAGAATTTCTAACGTAGTCTCATTACTTACTTTTATTTTTGTAATCGTTTTTTGTTTAACTAATTGGATTCGTTACCTGAAAAATATGCAAAGCTAGCCTACAAAAGACCTGAGCATTTTTTCTAATATAAATTAAATAGTAGGCAATTCAATTTTGTCTAGAATCTGATTTATTTGTCTTTCAGTAAATAAACTTCATAAAAAGACTGATTATTCAGATAAAAAGAACAAAATATCTAAAAAATATGATATTATTTTAGTGAAGGGCTTTAAAGAGTGCACAAGCATAGTACGAAAAGAGGTGAGAATAAATTAGTCTGTCACGTTGATATACACATAATTGAGACTGCACTCTTTATTTACTATCTGTTGATAAGTTGATTTTGAAAGTCCTCATGTTAATAAGAAACCTCTACACTCGTCTTGTTGTTTAATACAACTAATTTTGGAAGAGAGGGATTTATATGGCTGAAGGTAGAAATCGCGCACGAATCCAACGTTTTGGAAGTCATTTAAGTGGCATGATCATGCCGAACATTGGCGCATTTATCGCTTGGGGTCTTATCACTGCACTGTTTATTCCTGCTGGTTGGTGGCCTTATGCACCGCTCGCTGCACTTGTTGGGCCGATGATTATTTATCTACTACCATTACTAATCGGTTTTACCGGTGGACGACTTGTTTATGATTTTCGTGGCGGTGTTCTTGGAGCAACGGCCACAATGGGGGTCATCGTTGGATCAGATATTCCAATGTTTCTCGGTGCCATGATTATGGGGCCGCTCGCTGGATATCTCATGAAAAAAATTGACCAACTCTTTTTAGACAAAATTCGTGCTGGATTTGAAATGCTTTATAACACTTTTTCTGCCGGGATATTAGGCGCAATATTGGCAGGGATTGCAGTTCTTGGTGTTGGTCCAATTGTAAATTCATTAGTCAACAGCTTAGCAAATGGAGTAGAATTTACAGTCAATAATGGACTGTTACCATTAGCCAGTATTGTTATCGAACCAGCAAAAATACTGTTCCTTAATAATGCGATCAATCACGGATTTTTAAGCCCGCTTGGTGTAGAACAAGCAGCAACTAACGGAAAATCAATTTTGTTCTTGCTGGAAACGAATCCTGGACCCGGGTTAGGGATTTTGTTAGCCTTTACTATTTTTGGTAAAGGTATTTCTAAAAGTTCAGCACCTGGTGCTATCATCATTCAATTTCTCGGTGGTATTCATGAAATTTACTTCCCGTTCGTTTTGATGAAACCGTTATTAGTATTAGCGGTTATCGGTGGTGGGATGAGCGGAGTTTTCACTTTTGTTTTACTTGATGCCGGCCTCGTTGCAACACCAGCTCCTGGTAGTATCTTTGCCTTGCTCGCGCTAACTCCACAAGGTAACTATTTAGGCGTGGTTCTTGGCGTTTTAATTGCTGCAGCTGTTTCTTTCACCATTGCATCGATTATTTTAAAAACAACAAAAGACGTTGAAGAAGATTTAACGGTCGCAACTGGCAAAATGGAAGAAATGAAAGGTAAAAAAAGCTCTGCTAGTGAATTTTTAACTCCAGGTGCAGCAACAACATCTGATGGTGATGTGTTGCACGAAGCAGGAGTAGTAACATCAGCTCCTGGTATAAAAGCGACTGAAGATGTGCGTCGTGTCGTATTCGCTTGTGATGCAGGAATGGGTTCAAGTGCTATGGGAGCGTCCATATTGAAAAACAAATTCAAGAAAGAAAATATTGATATTCCAGTTACCAATACCGCTATAAGTCAGTTACCCGAAGACGCTGATATTGTAGTCACTCACAAAGATTTGACGCCACGGGCAAAAGAAAAATTGCCACAAGCGGAACATATTTCTGTAGAAAACTTTATGAATAGCCCGGAATACGATAAATTGGCGCAGCGTCTAAAAAAATAAATGCTAAAACGAGCAAAATTTAATAGGGGTGATCGAAATGGCAAAAGCAGTCTTGGACCGTGAAAATATTAAATTAAATGTTTCAATCGCTACGATGGAGGAAGGCATCCGGTTTACTGGTGGGATATTAGTAGACAATGGTTATGTGGATGCAGGTTATATTGACAAAATGTTAGAGCGGGAAGAAATGGCATCTACTTTTATGGGGAATAGCCTAGCTATTCCTCACGGTACAGAAGAAGCGAAAGCTAATGTTCTGCAGACGGGCATTTCAGTAGTCACAGTACCAGAAGGAGTGGATTTCGGTAACGGCAATATGGCAAAAATATTGATCGGCATTGCTGGTAAAAACAATGAACATCTTGATATTCTTTCGAATATTGCTATCGTATGTTCTGAAGAGGAAAATATCGATAAAATCCTTAATGCTCGTACAGAAGAAGAAATTATGGCTTTGTTTAGCGATGTGGGATAAGTTTAATTTATTCTTTTAGTGAAAATAATGACCTCCTTTAACTGAGGCCAAACTTTTTCAGATATTTCGATTTGGTAATAGTTTGTTCACATTTACTTTGTATACTGAAACTACAAAAGTTTATGGAGGATGATGAAGATGAGTGGGACCTTATGTTGTACAGTCGGAAAAATCCAAAAAGCTAGCGAAATCGTTGAAAATCTGAAAAAGCAGGGCATTAAAGCAGAGGTATGCAAAAAATCTAAAATGTTATAAGAATTTAAAAACCTCGTTTGCCAACAAGGCAAACGAGGTTTTTAAATGAAGAGCGATTTAATAACTGAGTGCTTTTTCATACATCCATCTTTTCAAGTTGCCGATTGAGTTAAAAGAGATGGCTTCGCCTGTTTCCTTATGTTCCGCTTTTACGATGACATCGAATTCATTAGGGGTAAACAACCAACCGTCCTCCACTAATGCACGTGTCATCTTTACAATCATGCTTGAGCCTCTTATAGAATTTAGGTTCATTTTGACCATCTCCTTTTCTCGGGGGTTAAAGTATAGTATATTCTATTTGTCTGAATTATCAAACTATATTTCGGAGGTAGAGTTAAACTCCATTGTTTTTCAATTCTATTCCCGTCGATTCAAAAATCCAAACGTTTAAATTTAAATTTTTTAAAAAAAACGTAGCCCCAATTACTGACAACGTTTTAGATGTGTGCCAATAGTAAAGCACTATTTTCATTTTGAAAACTAATTTTTCAATTATCTATACGTGCGAGTATGTCGCTGTTTTTGCCTAATTGATTAACAATAACTCTCACGGCTTTTTCTATATATTCATCTTTGCCGGTTTTTAACGCAGTAGGCGTGAAGCTTCTGCGTTTCATCATTTCATAATAGCCATACATACCTTCTTCTAACGATATGCCTTTTTCTACTAAAAATGAAGAGTTTAAAATTTTTTGCAAAGCAGCTTCATCTTGTTCGATAATTAAAGAAGGAATAAGTGGGTTAAAATCACCATCACTTATGCCATTTTCATAAAATGAATGGAGTATTATGAGTCGCTCATTTGCTACGTTTATTTGCCGTTCATAATAATTTGGACATTCTGACTTTAACTCATTTAAATATATTTCTGAAGCATACACGGTTGAAAAAACGGATTGTTCAAAGACAGCTGGCAATCGTCGAATGTATGGATAGCGCGCGTTATTGATAAATTGATTAGATCTTGTTAAATAGTCAATATAAATTTCAGTTACTTCTTGGATGATGTCTTCTTTAGATGCGAAAAAATTATACAATGATGCACGACTAATGCCCATTAAACGTGCCAAATCTTGAATAGTTAATGAGATAAATCCTTCAGTGCGAACAGTGTCCATGATTTTTTCTGCATAAGAACGTCGCATCATTTGACGTTCTTCAGGTGAAATTTTCCGCATATAAACACCCCCATCTTGTGAAAATTATAACACAAGAAAAGCCTGTAGAGATGGATATTTTCGCTATTTTGTTTAATCTATGAGGTACTTTGGGTAAACAGTTAAGATGTATTTAATAAATGAATACTTTTTAGATAACACACCTCAAATATTGAAATGGAGTTGATCTCAAATGACAAAAACAGCAATTATTACTGGAGCCAGTAGTGGGATTGGACAAGCAACGGCAAAAGAGCTTGCATCAAAAGGGTATCATGTCATGTTAGCCGCTAGACGAGAAGATCGTTTAGTGGAATTAAAAAAAGAAATCGAAGATGCTGGCGGTTCAGCACAATACAAAGTGACGGATGTAACGTCTGCAGATGAGATGAAGTCTCTTGCAGAAGCTGCGTTAGAAAAAACCGGCAATATTGACGTTCTGGTAAATAATGCAGGTTTGATGCCACTGTCGTTTATGAATAAGTTGAAAATAGATGAATGGGATCAAATGGTCGATGTGAATATTAAAGGGGTTCTTTATGGAATTGCTGCTGTTTTACCGATTATGGAAAAGCAGAAGTTCGGTCATATTCTAAACGTTTCTTCTGTAGCTGGTCACCAAGTCTTTAAAGGAAGTGCGGTATACAGTGGTACAAAATATGCTGTTCGTGCTATTTCAGAAGGCTTACGCCAAGAAATCGATCCAGCAAATGAAATCCGCGTGACCATCGTATCACCAGGAGCGGTAGAGACAGAACTGACAAATACCATTACAGATGAAGATGTATTAAATAGCTTTAAAGAAGGTGGCAAGATGACGATGCTACAAGCACAGGATATTGCGAATGCGATTTCTTATGCGGTAGAGCAGCCGTCGCATGTTGATGTCAATGAGATATTAATTCGTCCAAGACAACAGCCTTAAACTATAAAGAATGGAGCGATCAGATGAAAACCGATTATTCGAAAATTTATATAGATGGTGAATGGACTACCGGATCTAGTGATAGTCAGATGAAAAATACCAATCCATTCACAGGGGAAGAGCTAGTTACAACGCAAGCTGCTGATAAAAGCGATTTAGATAAAGCTTATAAAGCAGCAGCAAAAGCACAAGTAGCATGGTCGAAAGAATTGCCACAAAAGAAACAAGAAGTATTGGAAAAAGCATTAGAAGTCATGCAAGAAAACAAAGAATTGATTATCGATTGGCTTGTTAAAGAAGCTGGTAGCACAGTGTTTAAAGCAACTGCTGAATTTGGCGTCTCGGTTAATATTCTCAAAGAAGCAACGACTTTCCCTTTCCGAATGGAAGGCAAAATACTTCCTTCCCGACAAGCAGGTAAAGAAAATCGAGTTTATCGCAATTCGATTGGTGTCATTGGCATCATCAGTCCATGGAATTTCCCATTCCATTTGGCGATTCGTTCGATTGCACCTGCAATTGCAACAGGTAATGCAGTAGTTATCAAACCGGCAACGGATACTCCTGTAACGGGTGGACTGTTATTTGCAAGTATTTTTGAAGCAGCTGGATTGCCTAAAGGCTTATTAAATGTAGTTGTTGGCCGTGGTTCTGAAATAGGCGACGATATTGTAACGCATCCAATTCCCCGATTAATTTCTTTTACTGGTTCAACGCCTGTAGGAAAACACATCGGAGAGTTAGCTGGAGGCGCATTAAAGAAAACTGCGTTAGAGCTTGGCGGTAATAATAACTTTATTGTTCTAGATGACGCTAATGTTGATCAAGCGGTTGATTCTGCTTTATTCGGTAAATTTTATCATCAAGGTCAAATTTGTATGTCTATCAACCGTATTTTCGTACATCGAGATCTGTATGAAGAATTTGCAGAACAATTTACTGCTCGAGCCGGTAAATTGAAATTTGGTAACCCGACTGAAGAAGGTACGCAAGTCGGTCCATTAATCAACCGTGATCAAGTAGACCGAATTCTTAAAGACATCGATGCAACTGTCGAACAAGGTGCCAAAGTTCGTCTTGGTGGCAAGGCAGATGGCAACGTTTTAGAGCCTACTGTATTAACAGAAGTGACAAATGATATGCCGCTTGCTAAAAATGAAATTTTTGGACCTGTAGCAATTTTGATCCCATTTGATAGCGATGAAGAAGTGATTGAAATGGCAAATGCTTATCCATTTGGCTTAAGTGGTGCTGTTCATTCTGCGAATATTGAGCATGGCACGAATATCGCTCATCAAATTCATACAGGCATGATTCACGTTAACGATCAACCAGTCAACGATGAAGCCCATATGCCGTTTGGTGGAGAAAAAGATTCAGGTCTCGGTCGCTTTAACGGAGAATGGGTATTAGAAGAGTTCACAACTTTGAAATGGTTATCCGTTCAACACGGGCGCAGCGAATATGGTCCATTTGTTAATGCTACAAAAAAATAACTACTTGTTGAACCGACAACTTCATATAAGAAGTTGTCGGTTTTTCAATAGATATTTATACAAAGAAATCAGCACTACTAATTTCATAATGATTACCAATAGTTATTAGTTAAAACAAACAGGAGTTGAATGAATATGTCTAAATTATTTCCTGCACTATATGATATCGCAATGAAGCCGTTAGAAAAAACACGATTTGAAAAGGTTCGGGCTAATCTTGTCCGAAAAGCGCAAGGACGTGTGTTAGAAATTGGTTTTGGCACAGGTGCTAATTTTCCTTATTACCGTGATGTTGAAAGAGTAGATGCGATCGAACCAAATCCCGAAATGAGCAAACACGCAGCAAAACGAATTAAAAAAGCGCACGTGCCAATTTATACGTACGACGCAAAAGCAGAAGAACTGCCATTTGAAAACAATAGTTTCGATACAGTTGTTGCGACATTGGTTTTTTGCACAATCCCTTATCCGATAAAAGCACTTGAAGAAATAAAGCGAGCTAGTAAACCAGGCGGGAAAGTGCTTTTTTTTGAACACGTTAAAGTTGACCAAGAAGCCATAGGCAAAACGCAAGAAGTCTTAACGCCGGTCTGGAAAAAGCTATGTGATGGCTGTCATTTAGACCGGGATACGCTTGAACTAGTAAAGCGCTCAGGATTAAAGGTGGAAAAAGTTACCTCCTATTATGGTGGACTATTCTTAACCATTGAATGCTATAATCCAGAATAATAAATAGGTAGATTCGCAGAAGGCTCATTTGGCTTTCTGCTTTTTTATTATATGAAAATTATTCATTTAATAATAGATGATTGTGATTTTCTAAGAATAGTGAACTAAATTGTCGTTCTATACGTAGTATAAGTAAGAAAACAAAAGAAACTAGCGACAGTTGTTTCTTTATCTCTATTTATATAAGCGTTGTAAAAAGAAAAGATTTTCCTGTAGCGGGAAGTATAGTAAGGTAGTAATACGAAATAAGTAAAAAAGGAGACAGGGGATGGAAAAAAGTACCGATACAAGCTTGTATTTGCGTGTAAGTGAACAAGATAAAGATGCACTAGAACAATTGTACGACCGCTATGAAAAAATCCTTTTCTCTTTTCTTTATAAAATGCTCGAAGACCGAGGATTGGCTGAAGAAGCATTACAAGAAGTGTTTATCAAGATTTGGCGTGGTAAAGGGGTATACGACGAAAGTAAAGGGAAATTCTCTTCTTGGCTTTTCAGGATGGCGCAAAATACGGCCATTGATTTGATAAGAAAAAGAAAAAAACCTACTGTTCCAATTGAAGAGGCAAGTCAAATGGTTAGCAACGATGAACCAGTTGAAGAACAAGTAGTGTGGCAGGAAAAGAAAACTCAGATTGAAATGGCTGTTCAGCATTTGTCAGCAGAACAACAAAAAATGATTGATTTGTTTTATTTTAAAGGACATACACATGAAACAATTGCAGATATGTGTGATATTCCACTGGGAACTGTTAAGAGTCGAATACGACTAGCTCTAAAAAAATTAAAAACATCACTGCATGGGATGCAGGAAAGGGGGGCTTATGATGACTAATATAGATTGTGATTATTTAGTAGATTACTTAAATGGAACATTAACAGAAGAAGAAAACCAGCAATTTGAACACCATTTAAAAACATGTACGGAATGCCAGGAAATAATAGAAGCAACTGGTCAGCTCCCTTATCTTGCAGATCCGGTGGAACCACCAACAGATATGAAAGCACGTATTTTGTCTAATGTATTTGATGAGAAAGTAGAACAAAATAATCACTTGAAAGATCAACCAATAGATCAACCGAAAGCATTGAAACCAGCAATGTCTCCAATACCAATTCATAAAAAGAGACGTAAAGAAAATGTCTGGAAACCGCTTCTTGCAGCTGTTTTGTTAATGTCGTTATTAGGTAATGGCTATGCCTTTTACCAGCTGTCAGACCAAACCGCAGAAACTGAAACTGCGATTCAATCCATTGAACTCCAACCAAATGCAACATTTACAGGAACTGCAACGGCAGCGATGATTGAAGAAGAAGGTTTGTTAAATCTAGTCGTTCAAGCAGACCGATTAGCTGAGTTAGAAACGAGTCAAGTGTACCAAGTATGGCTGATCAAAGATGGCAAGCCGATACCAGCAGGTGCATTTTCACCTAATCCAAACGGAGAAGGCGCAAGTTATTATCAACTAGAAACCACTTCAGATGAGTGGGATACTATTGCAATTACACTAGAACCTAAAACAGGAAATGAGTTACCTGAAGGTGAAATTGTATTAAGTTCAGAAATTTAACTGACCGCATGATGCGGTCAGTTTTTTTATGTCTAAAAAATTATCGTATTGAATTCAGTAAAGCAAGACTATTTATTCATTTGAATAACTGCTAATATGTAGAAAAGATTAGTGGCTTATCTATCTAATGTACGTAATGCCCCTATATAGAAAATTTTCGGAGGAAGCAATGAAAAAATTACTTAAACAATTTATTTTACTAGTTATATGTTCGTATATGGCGTTTTTCCTCGTATTTAATCAGGGGTTACTTGGGGGGATAGTAATTTCAGGTATATTCCTAGTGGTTTGTACGTTTCTTTTTGTCGCCAGTATTATTGGCGTAGTTAAAGGGAAATTGGATTTGATAAAACTTACTACTGTTGCTGAAGCTGCGTTCTTAATGACTTTTTCTATACTCCTCGGACTTGTGATAACAACTATTGCCCTTATTAATTCATTTGCGGTGTATACAACGGGTGATGAAAGTCAAAGTTCCGATAAGAAAATTAGAGTGTTTGCATCACGAATATTTGATGTTCCTTCCCAAGCGGCTCTTTTAAAAACCGAAAAAAATGGTGTTACTTACTTTTATCCAGAAAACAATAAAGATGAGATTGAAAAAATGGATGAGTTGTTGCAACTAGAGCGAGAAAAGTTCAATTCGACTCTTGGAACACAGGATGACGGAGGCTTAACAATAGAGTTTCACGAAGATTATGCTTCATTAGAATCAGGCTATGGTTCGGAAGAAGTCGCCGGGTATTACGATTTAAGCAATAAAAGAATTCACTTAGTTCCAACAGATGAAAATTGGGAGCTAATTTTAGTGCACGAATACTCGCATTACCAAAATCATCTTTTTTCCGATCAGCATTTGTTGTCAATAACACGAATTCCTTCATGGTTTGAAGAAGGAGTTGCTGATTATTTTGCAGGTGAATCAAGCATGTGGTATGACTTAGAAAGTATTGAAACAATTGATTTTCACGCGCTCGACAATCAAGAAGACTATGACAAAGCAAGTACGGATACATACGATCCATATGCTCAAAGTTTTTTGGCAGTGGAATCTATAGTTGATGCTCATGGCGAAGCGATTATTCCTGAATTATTAAAGTCTCAATCGACTGGTGGATTTTACAAAAACTTAGAAAAGACCATTAATATGGATATAGAAGAATATGAAGAAATTTTCCTCCAACAACTATTAGCGAATCAGCAACAAATAGCCGATTGGTTTGACTTGGGCTATCAACAATTAGAGATGAAAAATTATGAAGCGGCTATTAAAACGGTTGAAAACATTCGAGAAACTGGAGACATTTACGATATAGATGCAGCCGATTGGTTACTAGTAGATATAATGCTTGCTCAAGAAAAAGTTGACCTTGCAGTTGACTTGCTGAACAAAAAGATAGAAGTGGATCAGGAAGAATTTCTAGTCGATGATTTATTGTTATTAGCAGAAGTATACCTTCTTGTTGATCCAAAGCTGTCACTCGAAACGGCGAAAAAAGCAGAAACAAGTGAACTTTATTTTTACGAAGAAGATATTATATCGGTTTACGAACAAGTTAATTCCGACGATGAACTCGCAGGCTATAAACGGTTAATAGCAGATGAATGGCTTTATAATCCATACGTGATATACCAATTAATAGGTAAGCTTAGTAATGATTATCCAGGTGAATTTTAAAACTACATGTAAAAACAACTTTAGTTCTTTGACATCACTACATAAATCAAGTACATTATCATATGGACGAACATTTTTAAGTTATTCGAGTATATCATTCGGTTATAGGGGTGTAATTTATGGAAAATGTATTTGATTACGAAGATATTCAACTTGTTCCTGCAAAAGCGGTGGTAAATAGTCGTTCAGAATGCGATACATCAATTGAATTTGGTGGGCGTACTTTTAAATTGCCTGTTGTTCCAGCTAATATGCAAACAATAGTAGATGAAAAACTTGCAGGCTATTTAGCCGAAAATAATTATTTTTATATTATGCACCGCTTTGAACCCGAAAAACGGATTGCCTTTACAAAAGATATGCAGCAACGCGGACTTTTTGCTTCGATTAGCGTCGGTGTAAAAGCGGAAGAATATAATTTTGTTCAACAATTAGCAGATGAAAAAATCATTCCTGAATATATTACAATTGATGTAGCTCACGGACACTCAAATGCTGTGATCAACATGATTCAACATATTAAGAAATTGGTACCAGACAGCTTTTTGATCGCAGGGAACGTTGGAACGCCTGAAGCTGTGCGTGAACTCGAACATGCTGGAGCGGACGCGACAAAAGTTGGTATCGGACCAGGGAAAGTTTGCATTACGAAGATTAAAACAGGTTTTGGTACTGGCGGCTGGCAGTTGGCAGCACTTCGTTGGTGTGCAAAAGCAGCAAGTAAGCCAATTATTGCAGATGGTGGTATTCGTACGCATGGAGATATTGCGAAATCTGTTCGCTTCGGAGCGTCAATGGTTATGATAGGGTCGCTATTTGCTGGTCACGAAGAATCACCGGGTCAAACGATTGAACAAGACGGCAAAGTATTAAAAGAGTATTTTGGATCGGCTTCAGAGTTCCAAAAAGGTGAAAAGAAAAACGTTGAAGGCAAAAAAATGTATGTAGAGTATAAAGGATCGTTGAAAGATACATTAGTAGAAATGGAACAAGACCTTCAATCTGCCATTTCATATGCTGGTGGAGACCAATTGCTAGCAATTCGAAATGTAGACTATGTCATTGTCAAAAACTCGATTTTCAATGGTGATAAAGTATATTAAAGAGCAAACCCCTTCAATCAGCTGATTGAAGGGGTTTTTTCTGCTTTATCGACTTTAGCCATAGTGCTATTGAAACTAGTAACACGAGGCCAAACAGCGCATACTGAACGTTTTTAGGTGCTATTTGTGTAACACCGTACACTGCAGCCAATTCTAAAATCACCGCTGGAATTTTGCCGATCGTACTAGCAAACCAAAAAGCCTTTCCGCTAATTTGGGTTAGCGCTGCACCAGCCGTAACAAGCCCAGAAGGCATAAAAGGAAGAAGTCGTAACAAAATGACCATGCTATAAACTTGTTTCGTGGATTGTAGTTGGAATTTTTGCCAGAACCGGTGACGCATCCATTTCGGATCAGCTTTGGAAAAGCCAAAGCGGTAAAGATAAAACCCGATTAATGCACCGACTATTTCACCTGTAAAGGTTAAAATAGCACCGCCGTATAGACCATAGGATTGAATGTTTACAGCCGTTATTAAAACACTTGGTATAAAACCGACCGTGCCAACCGCTAAATTGACTAGTAGAAGAAAAAGGTATTCAAATATCATAAGCAAATTATCGATAAACGTGGCCTCCATTTCTATTCCTATGTAAATTGATTTTACCACTTTGAGGCAGTTTTTAGGAAAATAGTTAACATGGTTAATTCGCTAGAACAAGCAGAAAACTCTTCATCAACCACATTGCTAGTTGTATGATAGTGGAAAGCTCTTATACATAAATGATTTGAAATTAAAAGACAAGGAGTGGGGATTTGAAAAACCAAAAACGAATTCGAGATTATGGTGTGGAAATCGGCACATTGAAGACAGGAGAGTTGAATGCAATAACAGATGTAGCAGGTGTTACGGTAGGGCAGGTTACGTTAAGTGGAGGCAATATGCAAACAGGTGTAACCGCCATCAAACCGCACCAAGGAGATCTGTTTCATGAAAAATTAATTGCTTCGAGTCATGTCATAAATGGTTTTGGAAAAACGATGGGAACTATTCAACTGGCAGAACTAGGAGTGCTCGAAACACCAATAGTGTTAACAAATACATTAAACGTTGGAACAGCAGCCAATGCAGTCATTGAGTATATGCTAGAGAAAAATGAGGATATTGGAAGGACTACGGGAACTGTCAATCCGATTGTTGGAGAATGCAATGATATGTTCTTAAACGATGTACGAGGTCGCTTTGTTAAAGAAGAGCATGTGCGGCGTGCGCTTGATGAGACTGGTGAAGAGTTTGAGGAAGGAGCAGTCGGCGCAGGGAGAGGCATGTTGTGTTATTCACTTAAAGGCGGAATAGGTTCAGCTTCTCGAATGATCGAACTAACGAATGCACGTTATACAATAGGGGTACTCGTACTATCTAACTTTGGTATGTTAAGTGACTTAACGGTTGGTGGAAAACCCATCGGCAAAAAACTTAAAATACAAATTTTGCAATCGCTTGAAGAGCAAGATAAAGGATCAGTTATGATCGTAGTTGCTACGGATTTACCTGTGTCAGAGCGTCAACTAAATCGGATTTTGAAACGTTCTGTTACAGGGTTATCACGAACAGGTTCAATTATTACGAATGGCAGCGGTGAAATTGTACTTGGTTTTTCAACAGCTAACAAAATTCCTCACAACAAACCGTCTCAAGCTTTAACGATTGAAACCATACATGAAGAAGATATAGACGAAGCTTTTAGGGCGGTTGGGGAAGCTACAGAAGAAGCTGTGTTAAATTCGTTAATAACAGCAGAAGCTGTTGTTGGACGTGATGGCAATAGTAGACCCGCTTTAAAAGAGTTAATAGAGAAATTCAACTTAACACTTTAGAACCCATTTAGGGTTCTTTTTTGCCCTTTTTATATAGAGGCAGTGAAAAGAATATATAGCTATATGAAACACAATAAAATATCAAATTAGTATTTTTGTGTTTACAAATAGTAGGAATGATTGTAGTCTAATAGTGATAGATGATAACTAAATTTTCTTTTAATAAGCCATTTATATAGGTTTAAAGACATTTTTTGAATTATACAAACTATTTTTAAATTTTTTACCGTATTTTCTTAGTGAAATATAGATTTCAAGCAGTTCTTAAACAACGCGTTGCGTACAGATTTGTGGTTTTCATCTTAAATAAGCTAAAAATTTTCAACTGTCGATGCCATGGCAATAAGAATGAACAGTTAAAGGTGGTGTTCTTATGAATGAGAAGTGCTTTTCATGCATTTCCGCAAGTATTTGTCTCCTGACTTTGTTACCGCTAACTTTAGCAGCGATTCATTGGTTTCAGGGACCGCTTGAGTTTTTGTTAAATGTTCATTTGTATTTGCCTAGCTTGTTGAGTGTTTTAGGAGTAGGAGCGGCATTAATCGGTATAAAAGGTGATTTGAAATTGAACCTGGTGCTGTTCAACGTACTTAGCTTAAGTCTTTATGTTATTTTAACGATCAACTTAACTTCTCTTTAAAAACAAGGCCGTCACGTTATCTGCGTGATGGCCTTGTTTTCGCTAGTTTTTAACAGGACGAACCCATAACTTAGAGAAATCAACATAGCCAAAATGACTAATGTTGATGTTCATCACATCAATAGAAAAAGGGATGTGCCGTTTTTCATAATAAAGTGGCAACATAATCGATGAAGCGATTAAATCTTGTTCCATTTTTAGGTTTAACACTGTCCATTCATTAAAAGGCGTAGCCGCATATTGCTCTAAATAATTGTTGAACAGTGGTTGAGACTTCATAATAGTCGCTAAAGGAGAATGGCCATTGGCTAGGAAATAAAAAAATGAGAAATTTTGATTCATTTCAAACACTTCGCCGTGTATAAAAAGATCAGCTTTTTGATCCACCTTTGTATCTGTTAATTTATCTTGGAAAGACATCCATTGAATCTCAACCCAAATCCCTTCACTTTCAAGTGATTCTTTTAGCCACCGCGTGGCACCGTCCGTATAGTTTGCAGCTTTAATGATTAGTGGCTGTTCTAGGTGTGGCCGTTTCGGACAAGGCAATGTTATGGGTTGTTGCTGTTGTCCAATTAAGCAACTGTGATGATTGGCCATAGCACGAGTATGAAACTGTCCTATTTTATGCCGATGTTTTGCAATGGCGTAATGAACATAATCACGAACTTCTTTTTGATTGATTGGTGAATCTTTGAATGCATTTAAAATTACAACGCCGAACCCTGAATCACTTTCTACTTGGAAAGTTTCTTCTATCCTCTCGCATGAAGAGCGATAGGCAACATCAAAGTCCCCGGATACTTGGATGAATTCAACGAGGTCGATTAAGGGACGTTGTTGAAAATAGTTACCAAATGCTTGTAGTGTTGTTTTACTTTCATTATTTTCTGAGACATAAAAGCTACCAGAACCGATTGTTTGATGGGATGATTCTTTATAAATACTGGCATTGATCATGCCAAGCATATGCAAACAATAACTACAACCTCCCGGAAAGGTGATATCAACAATATGGGGGCTACTAGACATAATCGATACAATTGGCTTCCACAAATCAGCAAAGGATGAATCGTTGCGTAGCCGATTCAAACAATCGACAACATCAGCTGCAGTTAAAAAAGATCCATCGTGAAAATATACTTCTTTTCTCAAATACAAGCGAAGGTGGGTGCTTGATGCATCCCAGCTGTGTGCAAGTTCAGGGGTTATATAGCCGCTTTCATCTACAGATACGAGGCGGCTATATACATTAGCGACCATATTAGCGCTATGAATATCTGCAGCGTATAACGGATGAAGTGTTAATAATGGATATTTTCTAGGAATGATTAGTTTATCGTTATGATCTGTACTATTTTGTACGTAACCAAAATTAGAACGAAATTGATGCAACAGCCGCTGCTTAACTTCCGGCGACCAATCAAATAATAAATATTTACTGGCAGTTTCAATTGATTTTTCTTCTATTAGTTGAGCCATTTGTTTTTCATACTGTTCTTCTACATTAATATGCCATTGAATATGAGAAGAATTTCCTCTACCGCGGCCAGAAGTAAAAGTAAACCAGCCTTCATCTGACCATTTACGAAGAAGGCGTGCTGTTTGCTTGCGGCTTAATTCGAGCCAATCTGCCAACTGAGATTGCTTAATGTACCCAGTGGGTACAGCTTGCCATAAAGATAAAAGAATACGTTCCATAAAGCCTCCTCCTAAAAGTGGACATAATTATAAAAATTGTCTATTTTTAGTATTTTCCGTCTAGTTTAATATACATAAGACAAAGGGGGCTGACAAGATGAAATGGAAAGACTATCCACAAAATATTAAAGTACGTTTAATCACATCATTTTTTAACCGAGCTGTAGCCTCAGCTGTCATGCCATTTATGGCGTTGTTTTTTGCGCAAGAGATGAGCAAAGTATGGGCAGGTTCTTTTTTGATCCTTACTGTGTTTATTGGATTTTTTGTTAATATGATTGGAGGCTATATATCCGATCGTTTCCCTCGAAAAAAAGTTCTTGTAACGACGTCTTCACTAAGTGCCGTCATGTTTTTGCTCATGTCCATCAGCTTGGTACCGAACGATCGGTGGATTAGTCTTTTTGCACTGGCTTATGTCATGTTCATTGTTACTAGTAGCCTTGGGCGTCCTGCAATGCACGCCATCATTATCGATTCGACAACACCAGAAAATCGTAAGGCGATTTACGCCATCGATTATTGGATGGTCAATTTATCCATGGCCATTGGTGCAGCACTCGGAGGACTATTATATCTTAATCATCAAATCGAATTATTTATGGTGTTGACTGTAACGGCTGGAAGTTTGCCAATTGCATATCACATGTGGCTAAAAGACGAACGAGTGCAAAGCTTAAAAAAACAACACCACAATGTTGTTATTGATTTGCTTCAAAATTACAAAGTTGCATTTCAAGATCGTCCTTTTGTTAAAGTAGTGATTGGGTCTATGTTTATTTTTTCAGCAGAATTTTCTTTGAACAGTTATATTGGTGTTCGGCTGGCTGAAAGCTTTGAGGCATTCACTATAGGTGATTTTGAAGTTGCAGGTGTGCGCATGTTAAGCTTGTTAAATATTCAAAACATGTTGCTTGTTGTCTGCTTGACGTTTCTAGTCAATAAATTTACAGATCGTTTTGCTAAACAACATGTCTTGTTAACAGGACTTTTACTTTACAGCATAGGCTATATTACAATCACTTCAGCAAATAGCTGGTACTTATTAATTTTGTTTAATTTTATCGGAACAATCGGTGAATTGGTTTACTCACCTGTTCGCAATGCAGAAATGGCGAACATGATTCCAGAAGATAAAAGAGGATCATATTCCGCTTTTTCCAATGTTTCATTTAGCGGTGCAGATTTGTTGGCGCGGTCGACTATTATTATCGGCGCTTTTCTCATTCCTACCATGATGTCTGTTTATATCGGCGTCTTATTAATGATTGGTACACTACTTGTCTACACAGGTTTGTTTGTGAGAAAATCCGGAAAAGAACAAGTAGTTGAGCCAGAAATCATTTAAAAATGCTAGGAGAGTAGCCATGATAATCAGAAAAGCAGTTTCAACTGACGCGAAGCAATTGGCAGCTCTTATGAAACATGTTGAAGAGTCCAATCTCATGCTGTTTGAACCGGGAGAACGTAAAACAACTAGTGAGCAACTTCAGAAACGCCTACTTGCGATGGATGAAAAATCGACTGTGTTCGTAGCGGAAGAAAACAATGAGTTAACAGGTTACGTATTTGCAATTGGAGAAGATGTGAAACGAAAACAACATTCTGTCTATATTGTAATAGGTGTTCAACAATACGTGCGGGGTAGAGGGACAGGTACTGAACTATTACGCGCTATGGAAAAGTGGGCTATCGATAAGGCACTTCGTCGTATTGAACTGACGGTGATTGCACATAATAAGACAGCCGTTGTCTTGTATGAAAAAATGGGGTTTGACATTGAAGGAGTAAAACGAGATTCACTTTATATAAGAGGTGAATATGTCGATGAACTATACATGTCAAAACTACTTTAAAGTTCATAAAATTGGTGAAACTCTTTAGTTAGTCACGTAAAGTGGCTACTAAAGAGTTTTTTAGTAATAAATTTCTTGTATAATATTGTAATTCATCTATATTTATTGACATAGTAATTGTAAACTAATACTATTAGAGGTTTTATAGGAGTTGTTTAGATGGCCACATTGCTTTTTTTCTTTCTCGAAAATATGGCATTAATTATTGCGTTATTGTATGTCGCATTAAAAGTGAAAGAATTTTGGTTTCCGGATTTAATGGAATCGAAGCGACTAGTGTTTTTCAGTATCATATTTATTAGTTTTTTGACTTTTTCTGTTATGCAAAAACCTTATTTTTACATGGGGATGAGACTAGATTTGCGAGAAGTCGTGCTTTTTTTTATTTCTTATGTTGGTGGCTGGAAACTAGGTTTATTATCTTCCATATTTCCGTCCGTTTTTCGCTATTCTTTAGGCGGACCGACAGTTATCATGGGGATTTTGCAAGCAATACTATTACCGGTAGTAATCGGCAGTTTTTTTCGCAATAAGCAAAAAGCTAATAAGTTTTTTTCGTTAATCGACCTTAAAAGAATGATGATTGGGCTACTGGTTTTTGAAGCCATTAAATCAACTTTAATGCTAGTTACTACACCGGCAGATTTGTCTATTATTATCCCAATGGCTATTTTTGCTGGAATTGCGGTACTGGTAATGGGCTTAATGACAAATGGCGAAAACTATCATGTTTTGTTGCGAAAAGAACTTGAGGTTCATTCAAATCAGGACCCATTGACACAACTGGCCAATATGCGGTTTTTTAGAAAAGAAATTCAAACGCTAATTTCTAAAAATATTCCTATCGCCATTATTATGTTAGATGTTGATTATTTTAAATCCTATAATGATGCGCATGGTCATCAAAAAGGAGACGCGGTGCTGCGATCAATCGGTCAGTTGATGAAAGATAATACTCGACCAAACGATTTTGTAGCACGCTATGGTGGAGAAGAATTTGTTATTTGTATCGCCGAACCGTTTGATGGACACAAAGCTTTAGAAATTGCTGAAAAAGTTCGGACAGAAATTGAAAAATATCCGTTTGACGGACAAGAATTACAACCAAAAGGAAATTTAACCGTTTCATTAGGAGTTAGCTTAGGCTCAACCGATAAAACTTTAGAACAACTGATCGGAGAAGCAGACCAAGCACTTTTCCAGTCCAAGCGGAGCGGGAGAAATCAGGTTACGATTTATAGTGAATTCCCCCATGCAGAAGCGATTGGAGCTTTATAGTTCGGTAAAACAGCCACTTACTTAAGTGGTTGTTTTTTTATGCCGATGGTATCTTGAAAGCATAAGTTGTAGATTTAGGTTAAAATAGAGAAAGTAATTTATTTAAGTATAAGTGGCTTCACTACATAAAAAACAATTAGAGTATGACCATTATTAGGAGGCAGTTATGAATAGTTTTATCGTTATGCAAGGAGAGACTTATCACGCTGAACAGAGTGCAGGGGTACTTTGGACGCCTCAAATAGATAAGTCAGGTATGGTGCCACATTCATGGAAGCGGATGAATGAAGTGAAAAAAGGCGATATTGTTTTTCATTATGTAAAAGGATATGTCGTGGCTATCAGTCGCGTACGTGAGGATTGTGAAAAAGGTAAAAAGCCAAAAAATCTTGAAGATCAGTCAAAAGGCTATGAAAAGGCGTTCGTGGCTTACACGGTTTACCGGGAATTAGAAAATCCCTTACCGATTAAAGAGTTTTTTCAAGAAATCGAACCATTATTGCCGGTGAAGTATTCGGCTTTTCAAGAAGATGCTAATGGAAATTCAGGTTATTTGTATCCATGTAACGAAGAATTGGCGATAAAATTTTTAGAATTGATTAGTTCGTTAAATATTTTCACTATAGAAGTAGAACAACTTGAATTGTCGATGGAAGTGATAAAGAAAACTGAGCATAATCCGTTACTCAGCTTAATCGCAGAAGCCGAACTAGAAATTAAAACGAAAATGCGCAGAGGCAAAGAGCAGTTCAGAGAAAGTTTACTGCCACTTTGGAACGGCGAATGCCCACTTTGCGGGATAAGCATTAGCGATGTGTTAAGAGCAACGCATGCTAAACCATGGAAAGACAGCTCAAATGCGGAACGATTAGACCCTTTCAATGGTGTATTGCTCTGTGCTAATCACAGCGCATTGTATTCAGCGGGACATATTGCTTTTACCGGGGGTGGACGTCTTCATATCTCAAGTAAGATTCTAGAAGAACACTATCCAATCTATCGCTTAAAAAAAGGCATGAAAATATCGGTATCACCTGAACATGCCACCTATTTAAGATGGCATAAACGAATTGTTTTTGCAGAACCGAGAAAAGTAAAACTACTGATGGATCAGGAATAACCAATTTTTTAGTATGTCTTTTGTCTTATGAACTATGATACACTGATAACAAGTGAATAATCATGCAGAAAAAAGGTGCTGATTCGTCAGCGTAACAGGGAACTCGGTTAAATTCCGGGGCTGTTTCCGCAACTGTAAGTGCGTATGAAATAAGAAAATACCACTGTTTAGTGCAAGCAACTAAACGGGAAGGTTCTTAAAGTAAATCGATGCACAAGCCAGGAGACCTACCTTTTTTTGAACGTATTTTTACTCTTCGGAAGATAAGGGAATCATACGGCAACGTTGCTATTTTTGACTGCTGGAGTATGTCTCTAAATAGCTATGCCGCCGCCCTTTATTGAGGGCGGCTTTTTGTTGTTTTCGAGAGCGTTCAATGCAGTGATTTTCACCAAACTAAGTGAGGTGGAATGATGAAAAAAGACATGAGGTATCTGTGTTATCCATTTATGCGTGAAGCAGCGTCTACAGTAGATTTTGAAATCAGAACGGATTCATTGACCACACGTATTGGGGAAGCTTTGTCTTTAACTAGAGACATAGAAGTAGTACAGCGAGATTTACACATTCTTCAGCCGAAAGTTTATCATTTAAATGGCTCTGTACGTGGCAAAGTTGCCATTCAAGAAGAAGATTTAATCGAACTAAGTGACATGTACGATTATTATGTAAACTTCACAAAAGATAAAATCGGCAATTTTGTCTTGCCGCAAGGCACACATGCGGCTTGTGTTTTGCATGTTTGTCGAAGTGAAGCGAAAAAATCAGTTCGTGCATTACATAAAGTAAGTCTCGAACGGGATGTACCGGAAATCTTATTCGACTATACTCATCTTTTAGCCAATATACTCTTTACGATGGCTGTTTATGTCAATCAACATCATGGGGTTGAAGAAATTCCATTTGTTAGTAAATCGTATCCAACAAGACCTAAAAAGAAAGAAGTGGCCAATAAAATATGAAAATATCATTTTATAAATACTTAACGATTGGAACAATCGCTTTAACTTTAGGGGCGTGTCAGTCTGATGTATCGGAAGAAGTTAAAACAGATTCGGCAACTGAAAATGAAAAACAAACTAGTTACACTGTTATCGATGACTTAAATAAAGAATTAACTTTTGATACAATACCAGAAACGGTTGTCTCGTTAATTCCGAGTAATACAGAAATTTTATATGAAATTGGTGCGGGTGAAAAAGTGATAGGCGCTACCGATTATGATAATTACCCAGCAGAAGCTGCAGAAGTTGAACGAGTTTCTGACTCTGTTGTGTTTAACGCAGAACGCATTATTGAATTAGATCCAGATGTTGTGATTGGTTATTCGACAGGTGCACCTACTGGTTATGAAGAATTAGAAGCTGCAGGAATACCCGTGTTTGTGATAGAATCTGCTCAATCTTTTGATGATGTTTACGGAGATATTGAACAAATCGCAACGGTTATGGGCCTTGAAGATAAAGGAGAAGAGATAAACCGTTCCATTCAGCAGAAAATTGATGACGTACAAGAAAAAGTAGCAGCTATTGAAGAAACCAAAGAATTATATTTTGAAATAAGTCCTTCTCCAGAACTTTATACAACCGGTCAAAAAACGTTCCAACAAGAAATTTTAAATCACGCCAAAGTGGAAAACCTATTTGGCGACCTTGAAGGATGGCCAAAAATTTCGGAAGAAGAAGTGATTAAGCGTAATCCAGAAATTATAACGACGTCTGTGTCTTATACGGAAGATCCAATCGCAGAAATAAAAGAGCGCGAAGGATGGGGAGATATAGAAGCTATTAAAAACGAACAAGTCTTTTTCTTAGATTCTGATATTACATCACGCCCTGGACCGAGAATTGGAGAAGCAGTTGAACTTGTAGCTAAAGTTGTCTATCCAAAAGCATTTGAATAAAGATCTAAAAACCCTCGCATATTAAGCGGGGGTTTTTAAAATCTTTATTAGGCAGATAAAGGTTTGGAAAATAATATTTCAGTTTTCAAAGGCTTGTTTTATTGAGCTGATGAAACCTACAATCCTGAAAATGAATAGCAATGAATGGCATTACGTAATATAACACAATAGAATGAATTAGGTACATTTCATTATTTATGAATAATTACACTTAGTCTTTTTTGAATAATATATTCAGAAAGAATTTATTGTGAATTGAATGGATTTGTTGGTGCTTCATCTAGTGATTCATGCTATACTGAATGGGTGAATATAGTATGAATATTTTTTTATTAAATAGAGAGTAGGGTGATGAATATGGTGTCAACCACTGATGTAGCAAAGTATGCGGGTGTCTCACAAACAACTGTTTCACGTGTTTTGAATAAACCGGATCAAGTGAAAAAAGAAACCTATGATAAAGTCATGAATGCAGTTAATGAATTAAATTATTCATCTGTAGAAGCCGAAAAGATTAATTCTCCAATGGTTAAAACGAAAACCATTAGCTTAATTGTAGGTGCTTTGAGTGACTCGATTTATATGAATGCAGTTCCTACAATCATTAGTACAGCGCAAGAACAAGGCTATCAAGTGAATATTCATTTCATTGCTGAATCTCGTGAACTTGAAACTTATGAAACTGTGCTTTCAAACAAACCAAATGGCATCATAGTTATTTCTACTTTACTCGATAAAACAGTACATGATAAATTAATTGATTCAACTATTCCTTTTGTTGCACTAAACTCAAGTGGTGTAGCGAGCCAACATTCAATTGGGTTGAACGATGTTGAAGCTGGTTATTTGGCTGTTAAACACTTAATGAACGCTAATCATTTTGAAATCGCGTGGGTAGGGGGTACGTTAAGCAGCCCACCTACGAAAGATCGCTTACTTGGGTTTGTCCAGTCTTTGCAAGAAGCCCAGTTTAAAATTCGCAAAAAACGATTAGTGGTTACAGACTTAGATAAGTTTTCTTTGTTTGAAGCATTTGAAAATTTGCAAGCTTTAAAGAAAAAGCCAACTGCAATAGTGGCGGCTACAGACGAAATCGCTATACAAATGATGGATTTTTATAAAGAAGCAGGCTATCAAGTTCCGGAAGATATCAGCATTGTCGGAATTGGAAATTCAGAAATGGGTCAACATTCAGCGCTTGCTCTGACGTCAGTCGGGACATCAGATAGTTTGGCAAACTTAGGCCAAGAAACCGTAAAGCGATTATTTGATTTAGTTATCCATAACCAAGACGAAGCATTTCACGTAAATAGAGAAGTCGTGCTGTATGAGCGAGCTACAACAAAAGCTTTGCAATTATAAAGTTCACAGCTACTCAAATCGTTACAAAAGAGCCTTACCGTTTTAAATGGTAAGGCTCTTTTGTATGTTAAGTAATAACATTATTTCATTTCTTTATGTGAAAATGGACATTTTCCTTTGAGCGGTTCACTATCGTCACCGATGAAAAACTGCTTCCATTCATTATGATTTGGATCACCAAAATGGCTAATATCGGGATGTGTCGGTAAATGATCCCATGCTTCTACACGTTGCCGAACTTTTTCGCGGGACATGACGCCACCCTTTTCAGTGCCTTTTAACCCTTCGAAGATACGACGGGGCTGAAACCCTAGAACCATTGCGTTGCCGAGATCCCGCGTTTTGCGTTGCTTATAAGCAGGCGTGTTGCCGAAAATAAAGATTGGTTCTCCTTTAAATGTGAAGTCCCATAAATAATGATCTGGGTCCCGAGGTGCGTCTTTTGGCCAGTCCATATTATCTGAGTCATGTAAGTATTGAAGAATGTCCCAGAACTGTTTACGGTAAACGTCAAGCGTTGCTTCTTCTTTGAACGGTTCTACAAAGACAAATAAACCGTGACGTTTATGTTTTGGATCGTCGAATAATGTTAGAAATGACTCAACAGCAGAAGGCAAGTTGCTCCAATCTTCTTGTGTAATATACGCATAACGTAATTCACCTTTTAACTCCCCATTCATTCCGAAATAACAAGGGAAGGTTTTATCGGTCACGGTTTCGTGAAAGGTTTTGTATTCAGCTAAAAGCCATTGGGGTAAGTCGTTACGTACTGAAAAATCGTCTTTCGTTAGTAAAGTTGAGTGTTTTGTCAACATCGGATAATTCCTCCATTTGTAAAAAGATCTTTTGAATTCTAGTTCCCTAAGATCTTTAAAGCAAAACAAAAACGGCTAAGAAAAATCTCAGCCGCTCAAGTTTACTGATTAAAATGCACCAGAGCCACCACCGCCGCCTCCTACACCACCGCCACCACCAAAAGAATCAGTAGTACTAGCAGAAACTGTAGTGTTGGCATTAGCAGCTATGAATAACCCAGTCAGTAGGACAGGGTTATAAAACAAGCCGAAGTTTGCAAAAGCCGCATCGCTATAGGCATTCGTAAAGCTTTGCGTTTTTGGGTTTATGGACTTTTCTTCTGCACCTAACAAGTAGCTATAGGCGCGCATTTTTTCATCTTGTGATAACGAACTCCACTCGGATTGATCCAAGTTTTCCATTTTCATTTGCATTTGTTTCCATTCTTCTCGAATAACATGTCCCTCAAAAGTAATCGGAGAATAGAAACAAAAAGCAAGTAAGAAAATGCCGGTGATAATGGAAACAATCATTAACGAGATGAGGTCTAAAAGACCGAAATAGATTGAAGCTCCAAATAACGCTGTTCCAATAAATCCAGTAGTTCCGCGAAGAAAAAGCTGCTTGTCGTGTAAGTTGTTGTCACGTACTTCTTCAACGACACCATTTCGCCAAGCGGTAATTGAATCGTTATAAGAAGAGTGGTTTAACTCATTTTTTGTGTAATTCTCGAGATCTGTTGTCTCGAAATATTCACCGTCTCCTGTTTTATCAAATAACAATTCCACTAATTTTTCTTCATGTATATAGTCGGTTTGACGGCTAATTAATTTGAATTTTTCTTCCGACAATTGTTCAATGTTCTTTTTGCGTACCAATTCCATTAAAGCCGCAGCTGTAACAGCAGGTGTTAAAATGGAGGATTTTGTGAAATACAATGTCGCTGGAATGCTCATCTTTTGTTTAGGTACATAAAAGCCAGTAGCTTTAGGCTTTGCTTGGAGCTTCATTTGGCGAGCTTGATTCCTTGCCCTAGCGACTAGTGCTAATAACAATGCGCCTGCAGCTGCTACAAGACCATTTCCCCAAAAACGACTCGTGTTTTGTTTTACCGAAAAAGCAAGCGCATCCGCTTCTAAACGTTCTTTTTCATCGGTTAATTCTGAGCGAATACTTCCGTTTTGTTGAGCTATGGTCGGAAACAATTCTTCATCAAAAATGACGCGGACATCGCCGTTAGATCCAGCAGAAACTGTGCCCATATCAAAGCGAACTGCGCCGCCTGCTTGCAAGCTACCTGTCTGATAGGCTTGATCATAGCCCACGAAATCTACATTTTTTGCAGGAGCGGGTGGGAGGACGGTAATCGCTAATTGTTCGTAATCACTGTCATTGCGGTCATCAAAAAATGGCCAGTAAAATTGAGCACCATCTTCGAACTTTTCGATAGCCTCTTGAATCTCATAGCGAATTTCGATGGTGATGGTTTCGTCTTCACCTGAACGAAAGATTTTGTACAAATTTTCTTGGCGTTCAACCTTTAATTTACGATTGCCATCGGTGGCACTAAATTGTTGAACTAAGGTTCCGTCTTTTGGAATAATTTCTCGTGTGATGCCATTAAATTCACCTTCAAACCTATACGTATGATTTTCGGTAACATCTACTGTTCCATCGGCATTTACTTGGGCTTCAATTGTCACGTTAGAAATTGAATACTCGACAGCTAAAGCTTGTATGGGAAACAATGCGAAAATCAACAATACCCATAGTGCAATGGTGGATTTTTTCTTGTACATCGTCAACACCTCTTCCTCTATTTACGGGAAGCCCCACAAAAAGTTTCAGAAAGATTCATTAGCGTAGTACGCCGTGAGGCAAGATGGCGTGGACGCCCTTAACATCATTAACAACTTGTGTAACATGTAGGTCAACCGCCACACTCGATAGGGCAGTCGCTTCTGTACGTGTGATGCCATAAAACTCTTCCATGAACGACACCATTTCAGCCAAAGCAACAGCTGCTGCTTCGTTAAGATCTTCATTAAAACCGAACGTAATCCATCCAGCAGGCGTATTGGCTCGAGGCATCGATAAATTCATGTCTTTATGCAAAATTAACGTAACATCCACTAAATCCATGGGGCATTCAATCGCTGTACCTGAACTTTCACCGTCTCCTTGCAAAGCATGACCATCACCTAATGAAAAATTGGCACCTTCTACAGAAATCGGTAAAAATAAACTGCTCCCAGCTACTAGCTCTTTACAGTCAATGTTTCCACCAAAGTAGCTTGGTGGTTTTGTTGAGAAAGTCCCAGCTTCGCCTGGTGCAACAGCCATGAGTCCAAGAAAAGGAGATAAACCGACCCGGAATTCTTGTTCGCCGAGCTTGCAACTCCCAGTCATTCGAGCAGCATCTAATGTCCAATCGAGTTGGATACGAGCGCTTTTTGTGATACCGAGTTTGTCATTTTGCCAAGAAGGTAATCCTCCTGCCCAGTTTCGACCGTACCAACCCGGTACCAATTTATTTGTGCGAACTTCTAACACCATACCGGGTTTGGCGCCATCTATCGCAATCGGACCAATGATTGGGTGAATAAGTTTATCTTCATGTTCTCTAGAAGTGAAAATTGTTCGTTCTTCGTCAGGAGTTGCTGAATAGCCCCATTCAATGTCGATTGTTTTTAATTGAATCGTATCTCCTGAATGGATTGTTAAAATCGGTTGATAGTCACGATTAAACGATGAATGAAAATGAGTTGAGTTGAGTAATATAGAATGAATCAAAAGAGTTCCCCTTCCAGATGCAAGAATTTTCTGTTTTTATTACAATTATACCAATTAATTCATTCAGATAACAAAATTTATGCCGAAAATCGAAAGCGGCCGCAAATAAAGGCTGCGACCGCTTTAATTAGTTTGTATCAGTTGGCCAAGGACGACCATCTGCTTCTAAACCACCGAGTAATTTTTTTCGGCGGGTTTCTATTTTCTTATATGCTGATGTGTATTCTTTTTCCGGTATTAATGGAACGCCTTCTTCACGTAGGGAATTGAAATCTGGAAGAGAAGGAACTTGTTCAGATGGTTTGAAAAAAGATGGATTGAGCGTTTCTAAATATTGATCTACACTAGAACGCATTTCTTTTAACAGTAATTGGTTCGGGTGATGTTTTTCTGGAACTGCAAACTTAATAATGCTCAAGCTTTCATCTAACACCGTAATGGCTGTTGGCATAGCGGTTGTATTGCTTGTCGCATGATAATAATGCAAGACAGGATAGGCGGCATGTTGAGCAGCGAGAGAACCTAAATTTTCCGAAAAGCTAGCTAATAAAAGATTTAGGTCATGAAAATCTTCGCCATTCCAAGCACTTCTTGCAATTTCTTCAGCAGACTCGCCAAGGCCATGAACACTAACCGCGAAAGAACGTTTCATCGTCACGGCGCTTAAAATGGAGATTAAATACGTTACACCAAATGTGATAAACAACATTCCGGTAGCTGTTGCAATGACTGATATGATTTGTGCGGTTCCTTCCATTGGGCTGAAATCGCCATTTCCTAATGTGAAAATTAAATAACCAGCAAAGTAAAAGCGGTCATACCATGAAATTGGATCTGTGCCGTGAGAAGGAGATATGGATTGTTCTAAACCTGCAAATGTTAACGTCCAACCAATCCACAATAAGCCTATCCACATGAGTAATGTGGCACTTAAAACGAGCGGGCCAGCTAAGCTCAATTGTCTTGAATGTTTTCCGCCGGTTATTCTCATGAATTTCCAGATCGAAGAGGATAAGCGTTTGGTCACTGGTCCTGCTCCGCCATCAATCCATAAAGTAGTCCATGTAAAATCGATAATGCATAAAATAAGTACTATTATTCCAGCAATCAAATATAAAATCTCCAAAAAATCAGTCCTTTCATCTAGTAGTTAGTCGAATAACAATCGCGTGCAGTCTTTTTTAATGATAATGCTTTATCACGTGAATTCATAAAAAAATGACAATAATAAGCTATTCATACTTCGTAGAATAGCGGTATAAAGTGCTTACTTAAAGAAAGGTCAAGATTGAGATGAAACGTTTCTTTGTTTTCGCTATCCTAGTAATGCCGCTTATCATCTTGATACAAGGCTGCACATAAGAAAAGGTAGTAGACAATGAAGAGGAGGAAAACCAAATGGGTAAAATAGCAGGAAATTGGCAAGGCATAATACAAATACCAAGTCAGAGCTTGCCGATAAAAATAAGGTTCAGTGAACAATCAGCTAGTATTTCTATACCCGAGCAAGGCATTACAAATCATCCACTTACAAATATTCGTTTTGATGAAACTTCCCTTTATTTTAAGATGAATATTCAAAATCAGCAATTACTGGCAGCAGGCTAATGCAGTCTGCTTTTTTCTACGAAAATGTATGCAAAAATTTTAGATTGAAAATAAAATAAAAAAACTATTTATTAATCTTATTTTTTTGCTAAAATAAGAAGTCGAGTTGATTAGAAGCTTTCAAAGATAAAGTCGGTCACTTGGAAAAAGGGAGGAAGCGTCAATTTCTAATAATTGGTTATGGTTGCCGGTATTGATTCTTACGTTAAACTGTATCCGCTATACAGAAACAATGATGCAGCAAAGTTTGACTTCGTACCAAGTCATCTCATTTTCGTTAAGTATCGTCGGCATCCTATATGTGCTGTGGGTCATTTACAAAGGAAAGCTAGTACGCAATAAACCAACCGGCAAAAGACATTTTAAAATCTAACTGCCGGTATAAAACAGCTTGTCTCATTTGATGGGACAAGCTGTTTTATTTTGTTGGGAAGAGTTAAGAGAGAGTCAGACTCTTAGTATCTACGTCTATAATTCTGATGTTATAATGAAAAAAATGATAAGGGGGAATCCTAATGATTCGCGTATTATTTGTCTGCTTGGGGAATATTTGCCGGTCTCCCATGGCAGAAGCTGTCTTTAAAGAACTCGTGAACAAAGACTACTTATCTACAAAAATAAAAGTGGAATCGGCTGGAACTGGAAACTGGCATATCGGCGACGATCCGCATCCGGGAACATTAGAAATTTTGGACAAGCATGATATTTCAGCAGAAGGCTTAAAAGGGCGGCAGCTCCAACAAAATGATTTTGAGCGATTTGACTATATTGTTGGGATGGACGAAAATAATATAGCAGATATCCGTTCGATGTTAAGTCAGCCGGTTCATCCGAAAATTTTTCGCTTTTTAGATTTAACCTATCATGCTAAGGACGTTCCCGATCCTTATTTCACAGGTGACTTTAACGAAACTTATGAGTTAGTTACGGAAGGTTGCACTGCTTTACTTCAGAAAATTAAAGAAGAGCAAGTTGTTTAGTGGAATAAAAAAATAAGGGTTTTAAAACTGTCGGTTAGTTGGTTAATACAACTAAGCGGCAGTTTATTTGGTTATTTCTCAAATCTCCCCCACACGACCGGCAATAAGTCGCTTATTTCATGTGCGAGCATCGTATGCGCGGAGCGAGTATTTATCCATTCATCTGCACAAGCTCCGTGAAGGTATACGGCGTTAAGTACGGCATGGCGCCAATTTGGATGACAACATAACATCCCAAGTATCATACCTGTAAGCGTGTCACCGGTACCGCCTTTAGCAAGTGCGCTATTGCCGGTTGGGTTTATCCACGTTTCGCCGTCCGGAAAAGATATAACAGTGTTAGCACCTTTCAATACAATCGTTGCTCCTAATCTTTTGGACCAGCTCGCCGCATAATATGTTCGGTTTTTTTGCAAATCGTCCACTTCTACACCTATAATACGAGAAAATTCAGCGAGGTGAGGTGTCAAAATAATGGGGGACTGTCTAAATGGATAAGACCGTTCACTTAATGCACCGGCATCTAAAACCACTGGCATATGGCTTTCTAGAAGGACCTGAACGGCCTTTTCTGTTAGATCGTCCGGTTCTGTACCTGGACCAATCGCTGCTGCGCGGAAAGTATCGACGGAACTTTGCCGTTGTGCGATTTGCTGTAAGCCGTCTGGTAAAAATGTAGCTTCAGGTAGTCGAGGGACAATCATCGCAACCGCTTCAGTTTCGGTGGCAATGACTAGCTTGCCAACACCGCTACGCATAGCGCCTAATCCTGCAAGTAAGGCAGCACCAGGCATATCTTTAGTACCAGCAATTAATAAAGCGGTGCCATAGCTTCCTTTATGGCTCGTTGCATCTCTTTTTGGAAGTTTCGCCTTGACATGCTTTTCTGTCCATATGAGCTTTTCCTCATTTACTCCAACCATTTCGCTTTTCCTCCTATTCGTAACGCCAACTTATTTAGTTACTTTAACAGTACGCATTGTTTTTAAAAATTGCAAAATCAGATATTATTCTATCTCAGCATCGCTTTTGCTAATGAGGTTAAAACACAGAAATTCCGGAAATCAACGTTAAAAAAAGTCCTTAAACCTTAAAAGGAATGGTAGAATATTCTATCAATGGGTAAGGATTCTGATTATCGTCTATCTACTGGTCCATATAAAAAAAGGGGATGAATAGCGTGGAAGTAAAGCAACCAATTCGTTTATCTGATCGGCTGCATTTAATCGATGGGTTTGATTTGGGATTGCCAGAGCGTACCGGTACTTATGTCATAAGCGAAAAAGAATTAACATTAGTTGACACTGGTCCAAGTTCTTCGATTAAGCATGTCAAAAAAGGATTAGCTCATTTAGGATTTTCTCTTGAAGACGTTAAATACATAATTGTTACCCATGTTCATTTGGATCATTCAGGAGGAGCGGGACTATTACTGCAAGATTGTCCGAACGCAAAAGTCGTTGTTCATCCAAAAGGCGCTAGACATTTAAGCGACCCGAGCCGTTTAATTGCGGGTGCGAAAATGGTGTACGGAGACCAATTTGATCAATTGTTCAATCCGATACTAGCGATTCCAGAAGACCGCTTGCTCATAAAAAATGAAGGGGATCAATTGGAAATTGGACCAACTTGTCGACTTACCTTCTGGGATACACCGGGACACGCTAACCACCATTTCAGTATTTACGATCCTGTTAGTAGCGGACTATTTGCGGGAGATACAGTAGGAATTCGTTACGATCAATTGGTGAGAGAAGGCATTGATTTGTATTTGCCATCAACTTCACCTAACCAATTCAATCCAGAAAAAATGCACGAAGCGATAGAGCGTATGACTAAAGCCGATTTGGATGCTATATACTATGGACATTTCGGCAAAACAAATCAACCTGAAATAGCATTACGACAAGTCGCAGAGTGGCTAAAGATTTTTGTTGAAGAAGGAAACGCTGCAATTGCTTCTAATCTAAATGCGGATCAATTAGCAAAACGATTATTTGAGCGAGTTCAACAGTATTTAAAATCACAAAATGTATTGGATGACCATGAAGTATATGCTTATATTCAAGTAGATATGCAAGTAAGCGCTATGGGGATTCTACATGCCTTGTCAAAATAAACCGCAGCCTGTGCAAATGCACAGGTTTTTTATTGACTTTTTTTGAATAACGAAATGGATAACTAATCAATGCGGAAATAGAGAGTCTTTTTATTCACTTTATGTATAGTGAATGATTTTCCGTGAATATTCATACTGATGCAACCATGTGGAGTTGAATAAAATTATTCATAAGTTGGGGAAGTAAAGCATTCACACAAATACGCAAGTTCTGTTTACACACTAGCCTCTTTAGGGTAAATAAAAAAATAGACAACATCCCAATGAATTTGTTCAACATAACTAAATTAAACAAACTGGGAGAATTTAGCGAGAGGTGGACATAAAAATGCAAATATTAACAGAGAAAACAGCTTTTATTACAGGAGCGGGTAAAGGAATCGGGCGCGCAACAGCACTAGCTTTAGCAAACGAAGGAGTCAATGTTGGGTTGATTGCACGAACCGAGTCGGATTTAGTAAAGCTTGCCGCAGAAATTAAGTCATTGCGGGGGCGTGTAGCTTATGCAGTGGCAGATGTATCTGATTTGGCCCAAGTAGAAGCAGCTATTGAGAAACTGACTAACGAAATTGGTACAGCCGATATATTAATCAATAACGCAGGAATCGGTAAATATGCACCATTTTTGGAGTTGCAACCAGAAGAGTGGAAACGGATGATTGATGTCAATTTGATGGGTATGTACTATGTTACTCGAACAGTATTACCACAACTGATTGAAAAAAATGGCGGAGACATCATTAATATTTCTTCAAGTTCAGGATTGCGAGGGACGGCTGGATCGAGTGCGTATAGCGCTTCGAAGTTTGGGGTTCTTGGTATGACTGAATCGTTATCTCAAGAAGTTCGTAAACACAATATCCGTGTATTTGCTTTAACACCAAGTCGGGTAGTAACTGATTTAACGTATAAAGAAGGAGAAACTGAACAAGAAAAAGAGAAATTCATGCAGCCAGAAGATTTGGCTGAATATATGGTGGCGCAATTAAAACTGCATCCGCGTATTTTCATCCCAACTTCGAGTCAATGGGCGACAAATCCTTTTTAATATATAGGTCTATTGCTCGTTAATCTTATAGGTCAGCAAGATATTTAATCTGAAATTCCTTTATTTCACACGGTGTGTGGAGGAGTTTCAGATTTTTCATTCGTAATATTTAAATTGTAATTTTAGTCGTTAGATATTACAATATATGTAAGTTTGTTAAATAAACAAAACATTTTTGTGAAAACTGTTAGAACATAATGCAGAAGAATGGGGTTATATTAAAAAGATTTAAATTTGTTTATCTATCAAAACAGCAATAAGGAGGAGAAAGATGGGGGATTTCTTTTTGGTGTTGTTAATTGTATCAATTACAATGTTTTTTATAGGGCTAGTTAAGCCCACATTTGTATTAAGGTGGATACCTGAATCTAATAGAAACCGAATGAAAGTTGTATCTTCTTTCGGTCCTATCATCTTAATATCTTTTATTTTGTTTGGCATAACGATAGAATCGCCATAAAAAAACGAGCAAGGGAAATGATCCCAAGCTCGTTTTTTTAATTAGTTGGTAGTTGTTTAACGTAGTCTTCAACTTCCTGAGAATTGCTTAGCGCTAGAATACGATCTGTGTGTTGTGCCATTTCAGCTTTTGAAAGTTTACTAATTTGCGCACGAGCTTTTAAGATAGATGAAGCGCTCATCGAGAACTCATCTAGGCCAAGACCAAGTAGAATTGGAATCGCAATTTCATCTCCAGCCATTTCGCCACACATACCTGTCCATTTGCCTTCACGATGGGAAGCATCGATAACCATTTTGACTAAACGCAAAATGGCTGGATTAAATGGCTGATACAAATACGACACGCTTTCGTTCATGCGATCTGCGGCCATTGTATATTGGATCAAGTCATTTGTCCCAATCGAGAAGAAATCGACTTCTTTTGCGAAAGTATCAGCCATCACTGCAGTTGAAGGAATCTCAACCATGATGCCAACTTCGATTGTTTCGCTTACTTCGACGCCTTCAGCTTGAAGCTTCGCTTTTTCTTCCAATAATAACGCTTTAGCTTCGCGGAATTCGTCAAGTGTTGCAATCATAGGGAACATGATTTTCAAGTTGCCGTGTACGCTTGCACGTAAAAGTGCGCGCAATTGAGTTCTAAACATATCCGGCATTTCTAAGCAAAGACGGATTGCACGTAAGCCAAGAAATGGGTTTAGTTCTTTTGGCAAATCAAGGTAAGACAATTCTTTGTCGCCACCAATATCTAGTGTGCGAACAACAGTTGGTTTGCCTTGCATGCCTTTTAATACAGCAGCGTATGCTTCTACTTGTTCGTCTTCTGTTGGGAATGAGTCACGTCCCATGTAAAGAAACTCTGTACGGTATAAGCCAATCGCTTCGCCGCCGTTATCAACAACACCTGTAATATCTTTTGGTGTTCCAATATTGGCACCCAGTTCGACAGCTTGCCCGTCAGCGGTAACTGTTGCTTCGTTTTTCAATACAGCCCATTCAGCTTTTTGCTCGTCATAAGCCAATTGTTTGTTTTTGTATTCTTCAATGACACTTTCATCTGGATCGATTAAAATCGTTCCATCTAATCCGTCAACAATAACAATCATGCCATTTTGGATATCTGCCATTGCTTTTTTAGCCCCAACGACTGCTGGAATTTCCAACGTACGCGCTAAAATCGCAGAGTGAGAAGTACGTCCACCAATGTCAGTGATAAAGCCTTTTACGAATTGTGCATTTAACTGTACCGTGTCAGAAGGTGTTAAATCTTCCGCAATGATGATGACTTCATCTGAAATCATACTTGGGCTTTGGATTGTTACACCTAATAGGTGACCTAGCACACGTTTTCTAACGTCACGAATGTCCGCAGCGCGTTCTTTCATGTACTCGTTGTCCATCGCTTCAAACATTGCGATAAACATATCCGTTGCTTCTTGCAAAGCAAATTCGGCATTAACGTTTTCAGTTTTGATTTTTTCAGTAATAGGTCCTACAAGTTCAGGATCGCTTAATACGAGAAGGTGAGCACCAAAGATAGCTGCTTCTTTTTCGCTAATTTGTTCAGCTGTTTTTTTCTGAATCACTTCTAGTTCTGCGATTGATGTTTCTAATGCAGAAGTTAATCGTGCCAATTCACTGTCAGTATCCGAAATTGTGCGCTTATCAACATTCAATTCCGGATTTTCCAAGCGAAAAGCTTTCGCAATGGCAATTCCATTTGAGGCCGCTATTCCGGACATTGTTTGGGTCATTGGTTTGAAATCCCTTCTTTTTCCATAACTGCTCCTGCTTGTTCAATGGCTTCGTTTTCGTCTGCACCATCTGCTGCGATTGTTACAACTGAACCGCTTGGAATACCTAAAGACATAACGCCTAAAATTGATTTTAAGTTAACTTTTTTGCCATTGTGTTCAAGTGTGATGTCCGAAGTGAATTTTGACACCGCTCCTACTAATGCTGATGCTGGACGTGCGTGCATACCTGCTTCATCTGTAATTGTGAATTGTTTTTCGACCATGATTAAATTCCTCCTTATAAGTAGCGTCATTTTAAACAAATCGGTGACCGTTTTTGACGGTTTTCGAATGCTTTTAAAAAATAAATGACTTTTTTTGATTGCTTATGAATGATTATGATTGATTTTGGAAGCGATTTCAAGTAATATCTTTTTAACAGAACTTTTAAACTATTGAAAAGAGGGTGATAGCTTGCTGACCAACGAACGACATCTCTTTATTATGCAACTACTAGAAGAAAAACAGACAGTCAAAATTCAAGAACTTGTTGAATCGACTGGCGCATCCGAATCAACGATCCGCAGAGATTTAGTCGACCTTGAACATGCCGGAAAGTTGGAACGTGTTTTCGGCGGCGCGACATTAACCGGAAAAAATTTGCTAGAACCGAGCATTTCAGACAAATCAACGCAATTATTAGATGAAAAAATAAAAATTGCAAAATTCGCTGCTTCTTTTGTGCAACAGGGCGATAGCGTTTATTTGGACGCCGGTACCACGACCTTTCAAATGATTCCATTTTTGAAAGACAAAGATCTTGTTGTTGTGACAAATGGTTTGACACTTGTCGAGGCACTGAATAACCAAGGCATTACCACTTATTTAACAGGTGGATTGATGAAACCTCGTACCGGTGCTTTTGTTGGTTCTCAGACGATTCAAGCTTTGCAAAACTATCGTTTTGATATCTGTTTTCTTGGCATCAATGGTTTCCACCCAGAATATGGTTATACCACACCAGACCCCGAGGAAGCCGCCGTTAAACAAATGGCAAGTTCTTTATCACGAAAGACATATGCACTCGCTGATCATTCCAAAATCAATAAAATCAGTTTCGCAAAAATTATGGATCTAGAACGTGCCACCTTAATTGTAGATGAAATATCCAAAGATGCCAATGCTGTACTTGAAAAAAAGACAATTGTAAAGGTGGTGAAACCATGATTTACACGTGCACCATTGCGCCGTCCATTGATTATACCGTGTATCTCTCTGAATTTGACAGTGGAAAGCTAAATCGCACAAACGATGTGTATTACTATCCGGGTGGAAAAGGTATTAATGTTTCTCGCGTATTAAAACGTCTAGGCGTGTCTAACAAAGCACTCGGATTTGCTGGCGGCTTTACAGGACGTTATATAGAAGAATACTTGAAAAATGAAGATGTGGAAACAGATTTTATTGAAACAGCAGAAGTTACCCGTATTAACGTCAAGATTAAATCAGAAACTGAAACAGAGTTAAATGGTCCAGGTCCTGAGTTAACTGCAGATCAGTTAGGCGCTTTAACGAAAAAGGTTCAAGATATGAATGAAGGTGACTGGTTTGTATTGGCTGGTAGCTTACCAAGTACGATTTCGCCAGACTATTTTCTAGAGCTCGCTACACTCTGTCATACCAAAAGCATTCGGTTTGTACTTGATACTTCCGGTCCCATGCTTAAGAGCATATTGACAGCTCATGTTTTTTTGGTCAAACCCAATCAACAAGAACTTGGTGAATTGTTCGGAGTGGACATCACTAATCTGACTGACGTTTATCATTATGCCCATAAATTGGTCGCCAGTGGTACTGAACATGTAGTCGTTTCTATGGGGGGCGACGGTGCCATGCTTGTTACTAAAGACATCGCACTTATCGCCAACGCACCAACAGGAACCGTTGTGAATACAGTCGGAGCTGGAGATTCACTGGTCTCTGGATTTATTGCTTCTTACGCAACTAATGGAGATGCTGCACAAGCTTTCCGTTTGGGTGTGGCAAGTGGCAGTGCAACGGCTTTTCGATCTGATTTATGTGAAAAAGAAGATGTGGAAACATTGCTTGACCAAATAGAAGTTCACCCATTCGAAGAAAAGGATGTGACACAATGAAAATCACACAGCTTTTAACTGAACAAACCATCATTTTGGACTTATCTGCTACTACAAAACAACAGGTATTAGAAGAACTGGCAAACCAATTAGACCAAGCCGGTAAACTATCGGATAAACAAGCCTTCATGAAAGCCATTTTAGAACGTGAAAGTCAAAGTACCACCGGAATTGGTGATGGCATTGCCATTCCTCATGCTAAGTCCGCTGCAGTCGAGTTTCCGGCGATAGCGTTTGGTCGTTCACAAGAAGGTCTTGATTTTGAATCGCTTGACGGTCAGCCTAGTAACTTATTTTTTATGATCGCAGCGAGCGAAGGCGCAAATGATGATCATCTTGAAGCGTTGTCACGTCTTGCTACTTTTTTAATGGATGAAAAGTTCCGCACAAACATTTTGGCAGCGCAATCAAAACAAGAAATACTAGAAATTGTTACTGCGAAAGAAGCAGCTGTCGACCAACCACAAGCAGCTGCTGAACAGACGCCCGTTGATGGCACACAAAAGAAAATTTTAGCCGTTACGGCGTGTCCAACAGGGATAGCGCATACGTATATGGCCGCTGAAAAATTAAATGAACGCGCTAAGGAACTGGGTATTTCAATAAAAGTGGAAACAAACGGTTCGAGTGGTGTGAAAAATCGATTGACCGCTGAAGACATTGCCGGAGCGGATGCCATTATTGTGGCGGCTGATACGAAAGTCGAAATGAGTCGTTTTGACGGTAAGCCGGTTATTCAAACGGCGGTTGGCAAAGCAATTTATGAAACAGACAATTTGTTAAACCGGGCAGTGACGGGAGACGCACCAAATTACACACATGTTCAGTCGAAAGATGAAGCAGATACGGGTGAGACAAAAGGTGGCTTTTATAAACATTTAATGAATGGTGTATCCAACATGTTGCCATTTGTTGTTGGTGGCGGTATCCTCATTGCCATATCGTTTTTCTGGGGCATTAATGCAGGTAATCCCGATAGCCCTGAATACAATGAATTTGCAGCGATGTTAAGTACCATTGGTGGCGGCAAAGCGTTCTTCTTAATGGTGCCTGTTCTCGCTGGCTTTATCGCCATGAGTATTGCTGATCGTCCCGGCTTTGCACCAGGTATGATCGGTGGATTGATTGCCATTACGGTGACTGGTGTAGAAGGTGCAAGTGGTGGGTCTGGTTTCCTAGGTGGATTGATCGCCGGATTCTTAGCAGGATATGTGACGCTACTCGTTAAGAAACTGTTTTCTGGATTACCTAACTCTTTAGAAGGATTAAAACCGGTGTTGTTTTTCCCAGTCTTTGCGATTGCCATTACTGGCATCATCATGATGCTTGTCAATCCGCAGCTGACAAAGGTATATACAGCAATTTCTTCTTTCCTTGAAAGTTTAGGAGGAACTAACTTAGTATTAGTTGGGTTATTGCTTGGCGGTATGATGGCGATAGATATGGGTGGTCCTATTAACAAGGCTGCTTATACATTTGGTCTGGCCATGCTAGATGCACAAAACTTCAACTTTATGGCAGCCGTTATGGCAGCGGGTATGGTTCCGCCTTTAGGTTTAGCAATTTCGACAAGTTTGTTTAAAAACAAATTCACAAAGCCAGAACGTGAAGCAGGAAAAACCGCTTATGTTCTCGGTGCTTGCTTTATAACAGAAGGCGTTATCCCGTTTGCTGCCGCTGACCCGGCGCGTGTCATTCCTGCAACTGTTGCAGGAGCATCGGTGACGGGCGCGCTCGTTATGTTGTTTGATATTGGATTACGCGCACCACATGGCGGGATATTCGTTATTGGTTTAGTAGACGGCGGTGTACCGAACATCTTATTGTACATTGCTGCTATTTTAATCGGTTCTGTTGTTACGGCACTTGTTGCAGGAACGTTGAAAAAAAGAATCGTCGCGTAATGAAAACCGCTCCAAGGTCAAACCTTGGAGCGGTTTTTATATTGGTGTTTTACTGCTAATAAATGGGTATTGATTAATATGGATACTTCAGGACCGGGACATTTAAATCAACAGCATAGGAAGAGGTGAACATGTAAGTTAGTAGCATGAAAAATTTACGAAAGGAGCAACTAACAATGGAAACCGCAAAAAATGCGGATTTTTTCCGTCAGTTTAATCATGGTTTTTTTCAAGGAGACCGTGAGTTTATCGAAAACAATATAACCGAAGATGTTGTATGGAAAATGGTGGGTTCCGAATCGATTGTAGGGAAGCAAGCTTTTCTCGATACCGCATTTGGGTTAGAGGAAGGGTATTCAGATCTTGAATACTCGATTGATTTTTCGGTAATGAATGATAATAAAGCAGCACTTAAAGGTAAAATGATTCGAAAAGGAACAGATGACAAACCCAAGGTATATGCATTTTGCGACTTTTATGAGTTAAATGGCGAGAGTGAATGCAAAGTAAAAGAATTAACGACGTTTCTCATAGCGATTGAAGAATAATAAAAAAGTCTCAAATGGGAGTGCACCCCAAAAGTTAGAGTTCAAATCCAACTTTTGGGGTGTTTTTTTATATGAATAGCAATTTAAGGAGTTAATGTAGCTTCTTACATAAGGACATATACATAAGTTCACAATCTATAAGTAAATAGAAGCAAAATTTAGGGAATGATGAAAAAGTTAATTTGTTATGTTTTAAATGGTTATCAAGTGAGTCTATTTCGTATTTATGCTAAACTAGTCGAATCAATTCGCATGAATACAGAGGTGAAGTAGATGACGACGATATGTTTAGTCCGCCACGGCGAAACGGACTGGAATGTACAAGGAAAAATTCAAGGGAAAACCGATATCCCTTTAAATGCTGAAGGCAAGAAACAAGCTGCACGTTGTGCTCATAGTTTGACCAATTCTGATTGGGACGTCATTATTACAAGCCCTCTTAAACGCGCCAAACGAACGGCTGAACTTATTAATGAAACCTTACAATTGCCACTTATTGAAATGCCAGAGTTTGAAGAAAAACATTTTGGCGATGCAGAAGGGATGACATACGAGGAGCGGGCTTTAACGTTTCCAGATCGTCATTATCCAAACCAAGAAGATAACTACTTGTTTGCTGAACGTTTGTCCTCGGGACTGCAAATCATTAATGAACGCTACCAAAACAAACGTGTATTGCTTGTTTCACATGGTGGGGTTATTAATGCTTTACTCGGCACTTTATCAAATGGAGAAATCGGTTCTGGCAAAACGAGGTTGTTGAATGCTTGTTTTAGTCATATTCAGTTTGATCAAACCAATTGGGTTATTGAAAATTATAACCAAGTTAGTCATCTTGAAAAAGTGGTGAGCGGGACGTAAATAGAAATGCAGCTAGACCAAATTTATAAGTCTAAACTAATGCCAATATTCAACTAAAGAACATGATAGCACCCCAACTCGCATGGTTTTAAAAAACCTGAATTGCGTAGCGGAGGTGCTATTTTTATTAATCTTTTAATTGAAGGTCCATATACTTTTTATATTTTCCTGGTGAGACTTCAGCGTATATTCTCACAACTGAAACTTTAAATGTTGGATAGGGACTAAGTTCTTTTTCAGCGAGAGCTTTCATCTCAATAAGGTCATTTTTTGATAGTCCATAATAAACTTTCCCTAACGTTATATGAGGAATAAAATCTTTTAGTTCATAATATTTTTTTATTAATTCTTCGCTAGGAGATACAACATGGATTATTGTTTCATGAAGTTTTAATAGTTCTGGTGATTTAACACTTAAATATAAAATATCTTCACCGAAAAATTCAGGCTTACTTATTGTCACACTAAAAGAAGGGAAGGTTTTACATACTTTCTTTATTTCATCAATCCATTTTTTATCTGGAGCTAATCCACCTTGAGCTTTTAATGTGAGGTGTGGTTCAACAGCATTCATGATTCGATGATTTTTCCATTTTTGTTGAAATTTCATAATACTATGTTTATATTCTTCTGGTGGCACGATACCGATGAAAAATTGCACATGAATCCCTCTTCAACGTAGATTAAAGTTCTCTTTCTACCTTTAAATTTATTAACACTTCATGATTTTAAATAGCCTTATGTCAGAATTTACACTTAAAGTAAATAGATAAAAATCAAGTCACTATAAGAAAGAGAATTAGTCTGTGAGAAGAAATCCAAAGCTGTTCATTTCATTATTACTACTAGTTATAATGTCACCGATATTAGCTACAGGGTAGATAGTACTTAATAAAGAAAAAGAAATGAAATCATTATGAATTTATACGCTTAACCTTTATAGTAAAGCAGAGCGCGAACCTTTAAATTATAACGAGTATCTTTAGTTTGGCTGATTTGTGCGCAAAAGCCCTGTTTTTGGCTCAGCCAAACCGTCAGTAGAAGTTGGCGTAATTTAATGAATCCGCCAGCTAGCTCTCTTTCCGTGGGAGACATGTCCCATCTGACAGCGGATAGCGAATTTTAATCGCTCCTAAATGTTAGAAAAGAAGAAGTAGTTGTATATTAATTGGAGGAAAATATGAATAAAGAATTTCACTCTTTTGGCTGGTATGCGTCTAAAGTATCGCCGCATCTGCCCAAAAAAGCATTTAAACCGGTTCCAGGACGTTTACTTGGTGGTCTGGCTTATTTAATTATTTCAATCGCAGGAATGTTTGCTATTGGAATATATGAACTACCTTTTCTTGCGAACATAGCCATTTCATTTGTAATTGGAACAAGTTTTGCCGCAATGGGATTTTTAGGACATGAAATCTTACATGGAACGGTAGTGAAAAAAGCTAAATTGCGTAATTTACTCGGAGCAGTTTTCTTTTTCCCTCTTCTTACGGGACCACTACTATGGCGTAAGTGGCATAATATGACCCATCATGTTCATACTCAAAATGAAGAGAAAGATCCTGATACGTGGTTGTCAAAAGAAGATTTAGACAAAAAGCCTGCAATGAAAATTATCTATCGATTACCATTTTCAGTCCGTGCATTTCTAGAGTTTTTCGCTTTGTGTTTTACTTTCACATTGCACTCGACTAAAATATTTTTCGCTTATATTAAGGAGTTTAAACCTGAAAAGCGTGGGGCAGTTTGGATCCAGTTTTTATTGCCGTGGTTTGCTTGGTTAGGTTTGATTTTCTTTATAGGAATAATAAACTGGTTATTTATATTTTTAATCCCTCATTTAATTGCGAATGCAATTGTAATGGGATATATTTCGACTAATCACCGGTTGAATCCACTCGTTCCTGTGAATGATCCACTAGCAAATACCTTATCGGTGACGGTTCCTCGGTGGATTGACGTTTTGCATTTCAACTTTTCTTATCATACAGAGCACCATATATTTCCAAGTATGAGCTCGAAGTATTATCCTTTAGTAAAAGAACTTATAAAGGATAGCTGGCCAAGTCGCTATCATGAGATGCCAATGTCGAGTGCTTTAATAGCATTATGGAAGACTCCTAGAGTTTATTACAATGGGAAAGATTTAATTGATCCTCAGGCCCAGTTGTTATATGGATCTCTTGGGAATGGTCTAAATCCCGAAGCAATTGAGCCGCGGCCGATGAATAACAGCGATACAAACTAGAGAATAAAACAAGCTTAAAGTTCTAAAGGGCGTATCTTGATAAAAGATACGCTTTTTTCACGAAGCTAAAGGGAGTGTCCCTTTAGCATTACGAAACGGAAAACCTTGCAGATGCAACTAGTTTAAGTTTTGTTGATCAAAGCACGAATAAAGATATTGACACACATGTATTCCGATAAAAACGAGCCCTCTAAGTGCATCATTCATTAGAGGGCTCGTTTTATACTAGTAGTTTGCGATTATTTGTTTTTATCAGGTGATTTGTCTTTATCCATTCGGTATATATATACAGCTAATGCGGCCATAAATAAAGCTGAATTAAACCAAAATACAAGATCTCCGAGCACTCCATCAAAAATCAACGCATTTGCTGCAAGAATGGCTTGCATGGCAAGGATAAATAAAAGCAATATAGTTGCAGTTTTCATTCTCTCACTCCGTTCCATTCCTTATTATAAAGATGAGCCCGATTAATACAAGGGACGTGAATGTTCTTAGCGCAAGTGAGATACTACTAACAAATACATATTCCGAGGTGGTCTACTAATGGTTAAATGGAAAGAAGAAATGACGATAGACGTCAACATCGAAAAAGTATGGCGTTTATTTCAAGACGAAAACATAAAATTAGTGATGCCGAAAATTGAAGAACATATTTTACTTGAAAAAGATAACAATGAACTTGGCGCAAAACACGCACAAAGTTATCATGAAGGCGGGCAACTGCAAACGTATATTGTGGAGACTGTAGGTTATGAAGATTTGCCGGACAAAAAGCTTAAACAAACACAGTTTGAAATGGGACAAAGCTTTGATGTGTTTTATTCGTTTACGTTAGTAAAAGAAAATGACAACCAAACTAGGATTGTTTACGAAGGTTTTAATAAAGGCAAAGGTTTGATGGGGAAGGCGATGTTATTATCCGGCAGTAAAAAGACGCGGCAGCAGACTGTAACAACGTTTATGGAGCGGGTAAGAGAAGAAGCGTTGAAATTATAGAAGGAGAGTGAGGGTACGATGGTTGAGTGGAAAGAACAACAAATAATCAACGCATCAATTGAACAAGTTTGGGCATTGTTTTCAGACGACAGGTTGCAAACCATCATGCCTCAACTTGAAAAGCATCAATTAATAGAAGGGCATCCCAATCAAGTAGGATCGAAGTACGCTCAGCAAAACCGCATAAAAGGCCGTGTGGTGAGTTATGTAATGGAAGTTACGGCTTATGAAAATTCACCTGATTACAAACAGAAAGACCTTTATTTTGTTCCTGCCGGCTTGTTTCACATTACATTAAGCTTTGTACTAAGAAAGCTAAGTAGCGATCAGACTTTATTTGTTTACAGTGGTACGAATCGAGGAGCGAACCTGATTGGCCGGACCTTGCTCAAGCTTGACGCGCAAAATAGCAGTAAGCAAGAAGTTGAGGAATTGATGGAGCGGGTAAAGGAGGCGGCAGAATCGTGAAGATTTACATCATTGGCTATGTCGGGAGCGGCAAGACGACGCTAGCGCGTCGATTGTCTGTAAGTTTAAGTATTCCACATTTTGAAACGGATAATTTTGTTTGGCAACGTCAAAAAGAAGGCGATGTTCGAAATCCGGAATCTGTAAGAGACGCCCAGTTTTCGCAAGCCCTCGAGCAGTCTAGTTGGATTATAGAAGGGGTACATCTTGGCTGGACAGATTACGCGATGGATATGGCAGACAAGGTAATCTTTTTAGATATTCCGTATCACACAAGAACATTTAGAGTTATTTTTCGCTACATCAACCAACGAGTGGGGAAAGAACAAGCCAATTATCAACCGAGCTTTGTTATGCTGCGGAAAATGTTCCAATGGAATCGCTATTTTGAAGACAGGATGAAACCTGAATTATTAACGAAACTCGGAGCGGCGTCAGAAAAAGTGGTGGTCGTAAACAACCGAAAACAATTAGATGATTTGCTAATAGAATTTGCGAAATAGAGAGAGTCTGTGTTTTTTATTTAATATGTAACAAACTACTTAAGGATTTATCAAATAAAATCAAAAACGTCAACAAGAAAAGAAAGAAATGTCTAAAGTACAAACGCTAAGCTATAGCAGACATCTCGCAAAGTCTGTATCATATTAGAAAAGCATGGAGCTGGAGGACGTTAGGGGGGACTGGACATGCTAAAGGTTTATGAACATGAACAAGTTGTATGTATAGAAGGAGTTTTAGAAGAAACTCGTAGTAAAGTATTTATCTTTTTAGTGGATGGTATGTTGATTGATACTGGAGCCGAGAAAATGCAGGATGAACTTAAAGATGCGTTATCAAAGCTATCGTTTGATCAAGTCGTATTGACGCATCATCACGAAGACCATACCGGAAATGCCGCTTGGATTCAGCAAAATTATCAAGTACCATTTTTTATTCATTCAATTGGTCAAAAAATTACAGATGAAGACGGCGTATACCCGGCTTATCGACAATTTACATGGGGGAACCGTGCTGCTTTTCATACACAAACTTTAGGTGAACAAGTAAATTCACGCACACTTCAATGGCAAGTAATCCATACACCAGGTCATGCAGACGATCATGTAGCATTGTATCATCCGGAATCGGGTCGTTTGTTTACTGGTGATTTATTTGTTTCACCAAAAACACGTGTTGTGATGAAAAATGAGTCGATCTCGCGTATTAAAACATCTTTAAGCAAATTATTGGCGTTGCCATTCCAATCTGTATTTTGCAGTCATGCCGGTTATCTTGAGAATGGTCGTGCTTTATTGGAACAAAAACTACATTATTTAGAAGCTTTACAAGAAAAGATTATTCAACTTTACGAGGATGGCTTAAGTCAACAGGATATTCATTGTCAGCTCTTCCCAAAAGCATACCCAATAGTTCAGTTTTCAAATGGAGAATGGGATTCATTGCACATTGTTACATCTACTTTAGCTGACTACTTAGAAAAAAAGAGTCGACATTTGCGACCAAGAGCTAACACGTTAGGCATTTTAAGAAAAGGTCAATCTATTTTATTGGAGCAACAATTTGCGCGTCATTCGGCAGGAGAAGGTCCATTTTACCGACCAATTGGCGGAACCATTGAACTGGGTGAACCCTCTACTAAGACATTAATAAGAGAATTTAAAGAAGAAATTGGTGCGGATATTAATATTGTTCGTTACGTGGACGTGATAGAAAATATTTATACGCTAAAAAATCAAGTTTATCACGAAATTTCGTTGGTTTATGAAGTGGGATTTGAACAGCATAACCTTTATGATCAAGATACTTTTGACGTTTTCGAAGATGGCAAAACGACAAAAGCGAAATGGGTATCACTCGAAGAGTTAGAAAAAAGTGAAACCGTTCTTTATCCGAATGGCTTGCTCGAACTACTTCAGAAAATGCCAAGTCCAGTTGCTAATAAGCTGTAGAGATTTACTAAACAGCCATTTGGCCATACCTATATTAGATTCGTTTTAAAGCTAACAATGAAAGGAGAATCTCTTCCATGATTTACTTCATTATGCTGCTGGAATTATTGGTCATTGCATTATTCATTTATTATGTAAGTGGGCGTTTAATGGGTTCGAAAGTCAATTTTACAAAGAGAATCCTTTCTGTGTTGTTAGGTGTTAGTTTAACAACTTTTGTTTATTGGTATTCTTATTTGCGTCATACGGACTTTTTGAACGAAGGGATTGGATTTGCTGTCGCTGACGCTAGCGCCATCATTTGGATCGGCAGTATGTTGCTCATTTCCATGTTGTTTTACTTGTTTTTCGAGTTGTTTGATCCAATGGAACTTGGAGAGCGCGGAGAACGGATTACAGGTCGAAAATTCATCGTTCAACGATTGAGACATCGCTGGCGACGCCAAAAACGGCTGAGTCAAGTACTAGAAATCGCCGTCAGAAACGGGTTTTCACGCACGATACGTTATGCGCGTCACCGTGAAAACAACCGCGATTTCGCTATTGCTTTTCGCGATACATTAGAACAAAGTGGTGGCATTTTCATCAAGTTCGGCCAAGTGCTATCTACACGGACCGAGTTGTTTTCACCGGTATTTATCGAAGAACTAGAGACCTTGCAGCAAGATGTGAAACCGTTAACGAGTGAGCAAGTAACAGCGATTTTAAAGAAATCATTAGCTGCTGGAGTGGAAGATGTTTTCTCAGAATTCAATATGGATCCATTAGCTGCAGGTTCAATCGGACAAGTCCATCAAGCTGTGTTGAAATCAACGCAAGAAAAAGTTGTCGTCAAGCTGCTACGTCCCGAAGTAAAAGGCGTTATGCGTAACGATTTGGATATTCTTGTTGAGTTTGCAGAATGGGTGACGAGTAAATCTACTTGGGCTGAGAACATCGGTTTTCGTGAGTTAGCGATTGGCTTTGCGAACGGTTTGCGTGAAGAAATCAACTTTGAAATTGAAACACGTAATACCATTCAAGTCGCAAATGCCTTAAGAAAAAGTGATTATCCTGTGAAAATTCCGCATATTTTTCAGGAGTATTGCAATGATAATTTGATCGTCATGCAGTATTTTAAAGGAAAAAGCATTTCGCGCGGACAAGCTGTTTTTGATCATTTTGCTATCGATCAAAAAGAGTTTGGACGTACAGTGTTGTTTTCGTTTTTTGAGCAAATGCTGTTTTCAGGTATTTTTCATGCCGATCCGCATCCTGGCAATATTTTTATTGATGAACAAGATGGAAAGCCTATTCTACTCGATTTTGGAGCTGTTGGACGTCTCGCAGCTCAGCAGCAAGACGGATTAAACCTCTTTATCATCGGTGTGCAACAAAACGACGCAGAAGTTATTTGTGACGCGATTAACGTGCTGGTAGAAGACAATAGTCATATTGATCGTCAAAAACTTGAACAATCAGTTGGTCAATTGCTGTTGAAAATTGCCTATGTCGATAAGATCCAAACTGAGGAACTGATTCATGCGATGTTTGATATTGTCCGTGAATTCGGGTTATCGTTTTATCCATCAGTCGGAATGGCACTTCGGTCATTAATCAGCCTGGACGGCACTTTACACACGATAGATCCGAAATTTGATATGTTCACGGAAGCTAAAGTGTTTGCGAAAAAATACAAAACGGCTGTCTTGAAAAAACCTTTTAAAGAACCGCGTGAAACGAAACAAAGAGTAGAAGAAGAATTAGCTTTATTAATCCCAGAATTGATGAAGTTGCCTAAACGTGCCGATCAGCTGATCCAGCGCATAGAAGGTGGCAAAATGATTCTCCATCATGATGTCTTTTCTGATAAACATAATGCCAATTTTATCTTGCAGCTGTTTTCGCGGTTTGTGTTATTGTTCTCAGGTATAACATTTGGACTGATTTCAGCCGCATTACTAGCCATTGCGCAATTTATCAATAATGCTTACGCCGTTTACTTGAATACAGCCGCCTATACTGGACTGTTTCTTTGTGTCATATTGCTTGTTAGACTATCGATTCAAGCAATACGTGATATGAAACGCAGTAATACGTGAGTAAACCTGCATCCTTTAGAGGGTGTGGGTTTATTTTTTATTATTCATAAATAATAGCAGAAGGTTTAATACAGTTAATTTATAAAAGGTGGAGTCATTTAAGTGATGATGTAAAACTTGATGCTACGATTTCTTCATATATGGCAAAAGATATTATCATCAGTAGACCTAAGTAAGTTGGAGATAATTCCTGGAAAATGGACTCAACATATTATTAAATTCAAGCATTTAGAGAGACTGCAAATATTTTACCAATTGATGAAGAATTAACAGGAGAAAACGAATCGCTCTGACGGATGAATTTGAAACTCAATTAGATAATTTGTATATAGATAATCTAAATACAAATTAATATAAAAAACTGCAACCTAAG
>NZ_JAKVTG010000021.1 GCF_022489025.1 Planococcus halocryophilus
AACAGTCCGCTAGATAAACTTTGGGAAGACATAAAAAGCGTGTATTTAGGTTAGTTTGAATGTAACTTATGTGCAGTTAAGTTACATTCAGAAAAAAGTCTAAATAGAAATGGATTAAGGAAGTGAATGAATGGTAAATCTGTCTATCAATTTTGAATTGGACCCGTCTTTAAAATTGGAAAAAAGTTTGCTTCGACAGAAAGACGCAAAATTATTGATTGATGTAGAGGGAGAATTGAAAATTAATATTGACCAAGCAGTTTTTTTCCAGGAGCCGTCCTTAGCATTGCTTGAACTGGGAGTTAATTTGAAAAAGTGGAGAATCAGAGATTCAAGAGGTGCAACCAACTTTTATCACGTCACGATGGAGCACGATGAAAGGGAAGGACCTATCCTAGCTTTTATCCAAAAAAACGAAACTGAGTGGTATCTCTTTTCAATTTGGCAAGAATTTAAACACGAAGATACAATATCCTCTGAGGTTTTACTGGGAGCAGTGGATCGATATCTAGCTGAATTAGAAGAGGTTTTAGTTAAGAGGTTCGCTATCCGGTATTCGGACTTTATTGAACTCTAAGAAACTGAATGTAACATAATGTGAATTAAGTTACATTCAAAATCACTTTATAAAGGGGGGAAAGACATGAAAAAGCTTTCTTTATTGATGATCCTATTACTGTCTTTAGGCGGTTGTAGTAATGGTGGAATCTATGAATTTTCAGGGACTAGCGAAAATTGGGATGTTTTTTATGTAGTAGATGTTACTAACGATGATGAACAAGATGTTACAGGAACTCTTGAATATGTTGGAAATCAAATAATGCCAGAAACAGTTGATTATGAAGTTGCAACCACATTCACCAAAATGGGAGAAACAGACACACCACTAATAGACGGGAAAGCCACTATGGGTAATAGCTGTAAAGGTTGTGAAACTTTTCAAGAAGATGATGAGCTTGAAGTGGAAATTAGGTGGGGTGACCAACAAGAAAAATTAATACTGAAGAATGAAAAAAAGTGAATATCAGGTTTTTAAAATTTTGCGACTTTATCTGAATGTAACTTAATGCTAATTAAGTTACATTCAAATCTGTAAGTCTAAACTGATTTAGCCATATTGAAATATTTTCAAAAGAGATATTTACTTACCAATTTCTGGTGGTATTATAATACTAGTTTTGAAATATTAAATTCATGACTTTGGCGAATGAGTTTTCTGGTTACAGTACAGTTAAGGAGCGAGGATCTGGTGTCACGAGAAAGTGTGAAATTGAGTTTATCAATTCTAGTAATAATTTTAGTTGTTGCTCTTGGTATTTATCTTCAACAAACTGACGCTCCTATTTACGGCATTCCAGGCATTTTAGAAACACTTTTTACAAAATAAATAGTTTTAGTCGTACAGAAAACCTATTTCATTGGATTCTTCAACCAGATGAAATAGGTTTTATTTTATTGAATGTGAATGTAACATAACTCTAAGTAAGTTACATTCACAACCCTGATTCTACTGGCTTCACCAGAAAATCATTCAGAACTAATTTTATTAGAAAAAATGATACATTCAGAATGCTGTTCTGTAAGGTTTTAAAACTTGAATCTCAAAAAATGTAGGTTTACATATCGCAGCTTATCGGAAGGCAAGAAGTTCAAGTATGAACTCCTTGCCTTTAGTTTGAGAAAGTGTACTTTTACGAACGCCTTAACTTTCACAATTCGAAATTTTACTACCCTTATTATTGATGGAATCAAATGCGACTACGAAGATATAAAGTGCTTTTTTTAAAAGATACTATGCAAAAAATGTTCTATGTATTCTGTAGAGAAAGTGAGAACAAATGAAAAGCAGATGAAATAGAAAGTATTGGTGATGTTTTCAGTTATTTTGAGCTTTCGAAATTGACGAAGTAGTTTTTCTGACTGTTATTAATATTTTTTAAAATGGACACAACTGTATCGGTTATACTATGGATAATAAGATCGGTTGACAAAAAATATCTGTAGAATATTAGGGAGAGTTAAGGTGAGATGAAGATATGAAAAAAGAGAATCACTCGCTAAGGCAAATTGGCTTTTTTCTTTTTTGTACTTTTTCTATAACATGGTTATCTTGGTTAACTATTATCATAGGGAATAGGTATTTTGATGCTCTTTGGTATGGAGAACCATTATTTTGGCTGCCTATGTTAATTGGCGGGTTAGGGCCCGCCTTTGGTTCTTATATTATTTATCGGAAGTACAATAAGGAGTTTGGGAAAACATCTTTTTTTAAGTTTGTTTTTGGAAAAAAAATAAACAGAAAAGCATGGCTGATATTTGGATTTTTTATAACTTGGCGTTTTCTTATGATCTGGATTGCATTTGGAATAAACGAGCCTATTGCGATTCTATATATGTTTCTAAACTTACCACTTTTCATAATAGGTGGCGGACTTGAGGAATTAGGTTGGCGTGGGTTTTTGCAATCTCGATTAGAAAGGGTAGTTAGCTATTTTCCTTCTGTCATAATTGTGGGAATCATATGGAGTATATGGCACTTACCGCTATGGTTGATATTAGGTACACCTCAAAGTGCTATTCCTTTTGAATTGTATGCGTTCTTAGGAATAGTCTTGTCTTTCTCATTCACAGCCATTTATAAATACACTAAGAGCTTACTTCTCACTGTTTTAAGTCACGCATGGTTCAATGGGTGCATTGGGTTAGCTGTTTATATAGGTAGAGATGGGTACTTGCAATTAAATTTGAGTTGGATTGTATTTTTAGTTTTTATCGTTGAATTGATAATGTCCGCCACTTTAGTAATAGCGTATAACCGCAAAAAGTGAGACCATCAATTATTTTATTTTGCAAAGAGAGTATAAATATATTGTATAAATGAAACTAAGAAAACCATACCAAAATTTCAGTTTACATATCATGAGTTATCGGGAGCAATTCATATAAGAATGGAGAGAAGAGAGGTTGATCAATGCCTTTCTGATCTCCATTTTGTCTGTAATCGTGTACTTTTACTAATTAAGATTACAGTGGAAGTTGTGTATAATATACAGAAGTTCTCAGATACGATGAAGGGATTGAGTCGCATGGAAGAATCGCTGAAAGCTGCTTTGGAGCTTCGTCGGGATGGGAATCTCTTGGAGTCAAAGCGGCTACTGGATGAACTCATTTCACAGCATCCGGAACATGCAATGCTGCATTATGAGTGCGCATGGAGCTGCGATATTTTAAAGCAAGAAGAGGATGCAATTTCTTTATACCAACGGGCACTCAAGCTTGGGTTACCCAAAAAGGAAGCGATAAATGCTTATGTTCAAACCGGCTCATTGTACCGGCAGCTCGGCCAATTTGCAGAATCTGAAAAGATTTTAATGGAAGGGATGCTGCAATTTTGGGAAGTTGGTCTTCTGAAAGTCTTCTATGCGTTTATCATGTACGACTTGGGGAAACCAGGAGAGGCGATGCGTTGGATGACACATGCTCTTTTGGATTCCACCGAGAATCAGGAAATCTTCTTGAATCAACGAGTGATTGGTTATGTCGGAAGCAATCTGGATATTCAAAATCCGGGTGGCAGTCTTGATCTCAATATTGCTAATAAAGTTGAAATCGCAGAAAATAGGAAAACGATTATAGAAAAAGTTGATGCGGTATTGAAAGTTTTTGAACCGACCTATTTCCACGGCGCGTGGGTATTCGAGTTTGATCGATATGACCTTCATTTCACGGATTCGAATAATGAAACTCGGCGAGCAGCAGTCGCGGCCTTTGCTATCATGGTCGGTATTTGGGAAACTGGGAGCGCTCAATCGTTTATGCCGCAGCACGAACGAAAGTATTCTGGTGATTACAATCCACTTGAACCTCATTTTGAGCTAAATGGCTATATCAATGCTTTTTATTCCAATTTCAATAATCTTCAGCAAGAGTTTCCAATCATGACAGCCTATACGATCGATTCTCTAGGCGCAATTGATGAAAGAAGTAAATTGGGACTGGATAAGGAATTCCCGGAAATAGACTCCACCCTATTCGAAAAATTCCGGCAAGAGATTCTTCTGCCAAACCGGAAATTGAAGAAAAAACTTCCTCCATTCGATGAGTTCCTTGAAGAAATTGGATAGGCTCTTTCATATAGAACATGTGAGCTGATTTTTAAAGAAAAGCCACAAAATCGAATCGGAAGGCGAGAAGTTTATGTATTAGTTCCTTGCCTTTTTACTAGAAAGATACTGGTCTTAGAACATTTCCAACAAATTTAAAGAAAAATAGACAAAGAGATCGCATGCTAGCTTCACACTACAACTCTAGGTTTCTTTTGCTGGCAAACTTTTGATTTTGTTTTTGTTGCTATTTTTAAATCTATTCAGTTTAAAGTCAGAAGAGAATTAAAAGCATAAACTTTCTTCAAGAATGTTATGATTTCATAAATTCAAAAAAGTTACCTATCGAATATAAATACGAAATCGTATTAATCTGGGAGGAGTCAAATGACTAAAGGAAATCTATTGGCAGAAGAGTTTATCAAACACGCACTGATCATGGAAAAAACTCAACTCTCTGGCGATTATAAAAAAGGGAATAAGTCTCACGAAATACATCTTTCTATCCGAGATCATTTAAAGCAACATCCGAAACTAGCAAAGGAAGTCTTTGATGAACTATTCCATAACGAAAATCCCTTTGTTTTATATGCATGTAGTGTTTATGCAATTGTATTAAACTATCGAAGAAACGATGCCATTAAGATACTGGAAAAAGTAGCAGATATGGATATTAAATTGACTAGCTTTGAAGCAGAAACAGCTCTTGAATTATATGAATCCGGAGAACTTTTTGAATTACATGGTGAAAATAATCCGAATTAGTTTACATAATCCGGATTATCATAAGTAAAATAAACAGCTAGATTAATTAATAAAGCCTGTTGCGAAGGGTGACTATTTTTAATCGAGTTCCATTATAGAAAGAATCTTAAAGGAGCTATTGCTTGTTGAATGTAGATACATTGTATATACTTAGTGTATAAATAGCACTCTAAGGAGTTGATTCACATGCCACAAATCAAGCAGAAAGTTAGTCGCCGAGAGGCTAAACTTCAGAATTGGGGTAACAGTAAGGCAGTTCGGCTTACAAAAGATATCCTTGAAGAGGCCGGATTCAATGCAACTGATGATGCTGTATTTGATGTAGAGATTGAACCAAATCGAATTTCATTAGTTCGAAAAAGCCAGTTAACTCCGTTTCAAAAGTTATTTGATGGTTATAATGGTGAAAAACCTGAGCCTGAAGCACTTTGGGATGAAGTAGAACCAGTCGGAAAAGAAGATTGGTAAGCAATTAATAGGCTCAAAAATCGTTTGCCTGTACTTAATCCTCAATGGAAAAGTACAGGCACTATTTAATTGGAGGAGTAGTGATGACAAGATTTTTTAAAGTGGGGGATATTATAAAAGTCGATATGTCGCCGGCAAAAGGGCACGAACAGCAAGGTTATCGTCCAGCCATCGTAGTTTCAGAAGAAAATGTACATAAAGAGACCGACTTGATTTGGGTCTTGCCAATCACCAATAAGAATAAAGGCTATCCAACTCATGTACCGGTAAATGGAAGAACCAAGAATAACAAGAACAACGTAGCAAGCAATCAGACAACTGGATATGTATTGTGTGAAAAGATAAAGACAATTGATCCATTGGCCAGAGCTGCAAGATTAACAGACGAGGCCGATCAAGAGTTGATTGAAGAATGCAAGGCTATTATCGATGCCATTACTTTTATAGGGTAAAGAAAGTAAGACCAATCATTATGGTTGGTCTTTTTGAGTACTGAAATTCATTTTTTGTTCGTAAACATGTACTTTTAAGAGCGTTTAATAAATATATGGCAAATAAGAAAGACTAGAATTTGTTATGAGAAATTTCTGTTTTTTTAATGGGTTTATATGGTATGTTGGGAAGAAGAAGAGGTGCTGAAATACGAAGCTTTAAAGGAGAGATGCTATGAAAAAGAGATTATTTATTTTCTTTTCTTCACTAATTGCTTTAGTTACTACAGGTTACCTCATATTCCTGTTCGTGTTTTATTATGAACCCACTCCTAGTAAAAACAATGTTGAAGAAATGGTAAGCGCGAAAGATCTTAAGAAATTCGGTGAGGTTGAGGGATCCTATCTACTAACTCCAAGGAACTATTGTTTTTACAATAAAGACAGCATTTACATCGTGGAGCAGTATTTAGAAAAAGGTAAGGAGTATGCAGACCAATATGTGATTATAGAGGAGGGTTTGGAATTAATGGATGATGATGGGCAGGCTATCAATCAAATCCAAGCTAAAGATGAATTGCAAGCTGATTACGTAGGTGATCTCGAAATAATATCAAAGCATCGTATGACTGTCTACAAAAATAATGAAAAAGTTGAAGAAAATTGGCTTTTTAAAATCACCTATAAATATAATGAAGAATACTTTTTGACTTTTATGCTTCCCGAATACATCGAAGAAGGCAAATTTAATTTTTTTGCAGAAGGATATGAACAGTTTCTACAATTTTAGTATATTGACATTTTACTGTTTTGAAAATCAGCTCTGTCTAAAAAAAACTGTAAATTCCCTTTTCATATAAAGAGAAAATTTTTAATCAGTACCTGCAGTCAATATGCCTAATAACATAGGTTTACATATCAAAACTCATCGGAAGTTAAATACAGAAATTTAAGAAGCAAAAACAGTCCAGTGCTGTTTTTGCTTCTTTTAATTGGTTAGTTTTTTGAAGGAAAAGTTATAAAAATAGGGTGCTCTCAATATCCTCAAAGTTTTTCTTTAGAGGGTATCAAAGTTTTCTTGAGCTTTAGAGAAACAATCAGGTAATACAGGCCCGGCAATATAATAATTGACCCGATTCCGAGATAGACATGGCGAATATTCAAATCTAAAAAAGGTAACGAGGCGAACAGTATTCCTAGAGGCATGGTGATTCGGAGAAACAGCAGCCGGACGGCACTCAATTGCGCGAGCCGGTCTCTCGGAGCTTCCCGTTGAAAAATGGCGGAACTTTGGGCATTGAACAGTGGGAATAAGATACCGCCCATTAGTTCACATATCCAAGCGAAAGGAACTGAGTGGACAAAGTACAGCAGTAAAAAGGAAGAGCCACCTCCAATCAAACCGATGTACATCGTTTGAGGATTTTTCGGCAATTTGGTTAGAAGGATCATTCCTAGCACATATCCAATGGGAAAGGCCCCTTTGAAGATGCCGTATTCCCACGTTTCACCTCCCAGTTCTCCGCGAATGAAGGGGACACTCAAAACGAGCGTTGCTCCAACTGCAAACTGAACAGTTGAAGACAGGAGCGTTAGTCGTAGGAGTTGCGGGTAACTGAAAAAACTCCGGTAGCCTACCTTCGTCTCGGACCACCAGAACTTCTTGGTCCAAACTGCTGTTTTTTGTTTACTGGATTGCGGGATGCGTGAAAGTGCCAGGAAACTAATGAAGAACAAGAGTGCCGAGATGCTATAAATCCACTGCATTGGTACTAGCAACAATAAGAGTGATATCACTCCTGGCGCTAGAAATCCCATCAGCCGTAGTGTTCCATCCATCAAGCCGTTAGCCTCAGCCAATTCTTCGTCGTTACAAATTTCTGGTAGCAAGGAAAACGAAAGACTGGCAAAGATAGGCTGAAGTAAGCCTAAAATAAGTTGTAGTACCCCCAAACCGATGACGATTCCTGTTTCCGTTCCCATCCAGAATCCCACTAAAGGCAGTAGATAGGCAGCGCCTCTGATTAGCTGTATATTTTTCAACATTTTCTCTTTGATCACATGATTAAGAAAAGGTGAACTAATACCTTGCAACACCAAAGAAGGTATAAAGTATACAAGCCAAAGGATACCCATCCACTCCCGTGAACCGGTCAGTTCGTATAGCAGCAACCCATTGATAATGGCACCGGCAGCACCGCCAAATTCGGAGACGATTTCACCTATCCATAACGATTTAAAGGACTTGGAATACTTCTTCATAGTTCAGTTTTCATGTAACGTGTCAATTGGTTGGAGAACTCTTCTAGTTTTTCAAGGTTTATCGAATAGATTCCTTTCTCTACCCGAATAAATTTAGCTGCTTTCAATAAGGATAGTTGATGGTGAAGGGTTGTTTTTGACGTATTGAATTGACTACTCAACTCTTGAAGCGACAAAGGATTTTTCTGAAGTTTAAACAATAGCTTTAATCGTAGTTCATCCCCTAAAGCTTTATGGCCGCGAATCAGTTCTTTTGAGGGAATGCCCGGTTCGAGCAGATGTTCTTCTTTAACTGGATAAAAGAAGAGTTTGGTGTCTACAGTGCGAATCGTTAACACCCAGGGACGATAGGAAACTTGTGGAATCAGTTTGACCGACCAAACCGCTGGTTCCGGCAGGTACTCGACTCCGCCAGTTACCCGCTCGATTTCAGCTACCGAACTCAGTGCATCCAGTTGGCGATGCTGTTTCTGTTCAAAGGCAAGTGCCTGTAACCATTTCTCCCATTCCTGTTTCTTTGACACCCATTTTTCCCATTCGGTTAAGACACGAGTCATTAGACTACTTATTTCTAAAGGGGAAAACCGGTGAAGCTGATGAACATAACCTTCTAAATAATCATGTTCTTTAAAAAAACTGGCATACCTTTCCCATAGTTCCGCTTGGTCAGGTTCTCGGGCTGCTTCTATTCGTAGCGGCTCAAATTGGCGGTTGTGGTAGGGAAGTAGCCATTCGTAAAAATCAGTCGTTGGAGCAGTGGTAAGAAAGTTCGAAAATTCTTCAACTGAAGTTGCACCAAGCTGGTTCTGTAGCAAAATCATACCGTACCAGAGATTCGTTTCTTCAATTTCTTCTAACAGCTGAACTAGTGAAGAGGGCATTGCACCTTGTTCGGTTGTCCATTCTTCATCCATTTCAAACGTGTGCCGTAGCTGTTTGTGTGTATAACCTGCGATTCCTAGAATCAATTCCCAAACTGGCGATTGTTCGGCTTTCAACTGAATGGTTTCGATCGGTGAGACTGAATTTAACATTTTCATCAGGATCCCTCCTAGATTTTTCTGGTAAATTAATTTTATAATATTCGAATTATAAATTCAATTAAATCAGAATATTGTCTTGCAGAAAATATATATAAAGAGAAATTACAATATTAAAGATTAGTCTTATTATGCAGTTAATATATGATCCATTATCGGAAGAAGAGGCTCAAACAGGAGTCTCTTTTTGTTTGCGAAAGTGCATTTTTACGAACGCTTTTGATGAATCCAAAGGTTCTCAGTGAATCCATAAAAATCACAAAATGTAATAAGGGATATAATGATACTATTATTACAAGTTAGAAAATTCGAAATCTAGAGAGTTTAAGTAGAAAGGGAAATGACAATGTTTAATAATAAGAAGAGTACGCTGAATTACACGAATTCTACTGCAGAAATTGAAGCAAGCGGAACGGAAACTGCGATTATATCTGTAGGGGCGACAGAACAATTTGGTCCGTATCTTCCGATGCATTTGGACACGTTAATTGCTGAAAAATATGCGGATGCATTTGGAGAAGTATTGCATGCCTATGTACTCCCGACTCTTCCTTTCAATACATCGGAAGAACATGCAAACTGTAAGGGGACTATTACCGTTAGTCCAACTGTATTGACTGCAATGCTAGAAGAAATCATTGTGAATTTGACAAAACAAGGATTTACTAAATTTGTTCTGTGTAACGGGCACGGAGGAGCATACTGGGAATCGGCATTTGTTAAACAAATAAACTTCAAATACCCTGATTTGATTTTAATTACTACCCATCGCCATTTGGCATGGGAAGATGCTTTGCAGCACGCTGGATTACAAGGGTTAGATGAGATGCATGCAGGTTTGTTGTCTGTGTGTACAGCAATGTGGCTTTGTCCTGAATTGGTTGAATTAAAATCGATGGGATCAGATATACCAAGAGCGAATAAAAAATTTGCAGATTATATCTATTGGGATAAATTAACGGAAGACGGTTGTTGGGGGAAGTTTGAAGAGGAGACATACACTTCCGTGCAATTGAGTGAAATGGGAGAAAAGTTTTGGCGTTTTTATATCGACAAGCGAAGTGAAAACCTGGAATTTATACTCGATGATGCCTTCAGAATGAAAATGACTAAATAGTAGCAAACAATTTTGCGTGGGATAAATTACGGTATTAATCTGTTGAGTTAACATATCGAAGGGAGAAAGAGGAGTGAAGATGACACATCAAGAATTCAGCGTCAAAGGCACAACTTATACAATAAGAGCTGCAGTCGTTACAGATGCCCAGAATTTATCAGAAGTCAGGTGGCAAATTGATGGAGAGACTTCACACTTGGATAGAGAACAAGGTGAAGCGTTTATTGATACACCTGGATTTGAGGAATTAATTTAGACAGATACGATAAATGAAAAGAATCTTTTTCTAGTGGCTGTCGTAGCGGACCAAATTGTTGGGTTTTCAAGATGTGAAGGAAACTCATTAAAACGATTTTCTCATAAAGTAGAATTTGGTGTGGGAGTATTAAAAGACTATTGGGGATATGGTATCGGCAAAAATCTTTTAACAGAATCTGTTGGATGGTGTGATTCTAATGGAATTAGAAAAATGACGTTAAATGTACTCGAATCAAATAAATCGGCAATCGCTCTATATGAGAATGTTGGTTTTAAAATGGAAGGCCTTCTAGAAAACGATAAACTATTTGTGGATGGAAAGTTCCACAATACTGTAGTAATGGGAAGATTTAAGTAATCGTTTGTTTGGAAGTACTGGTAGAGCTTAATGAATTCTAGTAAAAAGGAGCGAATAGACTTTAATGAGCAAAACCGAAAAATTTTCTTTTGTAAATCATATGTATGCACCAAAAAAACTAAGCACCGGAAAAACCATTGTAATATTCCATGGTTGGGGATCCAGTATAAAAAAATATGATAAGTTTGCAGAGTCCCTTTCCTTACAAGGATTTCAGGTGGTAGTTCCAGAAATTATTTTTCATGACAGCAGAAATAAACTAGAAAATCATTTTAGCGAAGAAATCACTCAGGAATACTTCTGGCAAACTATTTTTTTCAGTATAGATGAAGCTAATTGTCTTTTTGCTGAATTAGAAATCCTTAAAAAAGATAGTATTCTTTTAGGAGTTTCCATGGGCGGTTTTATTGCAAATGGGATATATGCGAATAATCCAGAGATAGCTGGTTTAATCAACATCAATGGTTCTGGCTCTTTTCTTTTATCTGAGAAAATTTTTAGAGAAATCGATAGTCGTCCTCCATTATCATCCGAAGAAATAGAAAAATTGATTTCTTACGACCCAATGACGAAGACCAAAGCTTGCTCCCCTATGTTATTAATGCATGGTGAGGAAGATACGGTCGTTTCGATTAAAGGTCAGGAAAACTATTATGCCTGTTTGACAGGCAGAACTGAAGCAAACGATATAGAATTTCTGAAATATGAACACATCAATCATACAGTTTCTGAAGAAATGACTGACGATTTAATAAGGTGGTTGGAAGAAAATTTTAAGCGCTAACTCATACCTTATAATGATGTTGAGAATGGTGATTTGTTTTTCAAAAATTTAATTTACATATTTCGGAATATGGGAAGAGAAAAAGCTATCTGTGGCTTTTTCTTTTTTTGTGTCTAGGTGAGTGTACTTTTACGAAATTAACCAATTCTTTTTTTGAGCGCTGAATATTTTCGTGTAGGAATTCGACATCAAATTGCTAAGATATGATAGGTAACATAGGTTCTCAATCTTATGGATAAAGATTTGGTAGAAGGTGAGGATTTCAATATAAATTATTATAGAGGTATTTTGTTTTAAAATTCCTATTAATTGAATACTTGTTACTTCCTTACTAATTAAAATGATATACTTGTTCAACTGTATTGAAAATTTAATTTTCAAAAAATGGGGGCGTTCATAATGGAATTCACATTAAAAGGGCACGAATTGAATAAAGTTCACGATTTAAAGAAATTATCTATTGTCTTAGCATCAGCGGTTGCTGAAGAATTGCAGAAAGAAATTCAGCAAAAACGTAAAGTCCAAATTACTACCGCTAATGCAATGATTATGGCAGATTCTCTTAACTTGCAAGAACCAGATAAGGAAAAGCTACCTTTGTTGAGTCGTGCGATACTTGAATCAGAAGATACACTATTCCCTATCATCAACGAAGGGAATATCATTAACTTTCATGGCATGGTAATTTTAGATAATGTTAAAATCATTCCTTTTGCGAATCCTGATAACGTGATCCAATACGAAAGTTATGCGCTTTTTACAGATCATATTATGGGATTTGCTTTTACAGGCTCATGAGATCCTTTTAATTTGGTGTTTTTAACTAAGCATTTTAGTAGTAATAAACTTGGAGGTACAGAAAGAGAAGTAGAGGGAGTCCATATCATTTGTACGGGAGGCATATAATGCGGAAAAGAGTACTAATCATTTCAATCGTATTTTTGATTTCTTTAGGCGTGTTAGGATTCGCTGTTCAAAAGTACAACGAACCGGCATCCAATTTAATTTTCTCTTTCGTAGTCGAAAAAGTGGCTGCTGATACGAAGAAAGAGATTCTAAAAGAGTATAACAAGAGAGTGGAGTACAAACATTTAACTATGTATTATACAACTCAAGATGAAAGTCTAATACCCCTTACGCAAAATGCTATAGACCGTGGAATAGAACTGAATAGTAAGTTTATCGGTTCTTATAATGAACCTCTTGATCTTGTGTTACTAAAAAATCGAGAAGACTTGGCAAACATTGTTGGATCAGAACAGTCAAGTGGTTTTCATTCTATTGATATGAATATGACGGGAATACTTCCTGAAGACAGAGAAGCCTTAGCTAACGGTGCCCCACCCATGATTTGGGCATACAAGAGCACAGTGAAGCATGAGTATACGCATTTTGTGTTAGAACATAAGTTCAATGATTTGGGAATATCACTGGAAGAGGTCCCATACTGGTTCACCGAGGGATTTGCAGAGTACATTGGTGCTGAAGAAGATAGTATTACTGTCATGGAACAGGAACTTTTGCCCTTAGAAGAAATAACGACGGCCGACCAGTGGAGAAAGCACCATGAAAATTTAGATTACAATATATATTTACAATCGTATATAGCAGTCAGGTTCTTGATACATACATATGGAGAGAAAGTGATATTAGATATTTTGACAGAAACTAGCATTACGAACAATTTTGAAAGTAGCTTTAAGAATGTAACAGGAATTGAAATTGATGAACTTGATTATTATGATGCTAATGATATTGGCTTATAATCAATAGCATAAAAGTTTGTTTTAATGATAGTGTCGCTGACATTTGATGTGAAATTTGCATAATACTAATTTATATATCTGAGCTTATAGAAGCTATGTGTATTTTAAAGGGGAAAAGAGGCTGTAGCCAGCACATCTTTTCTCTTTTTTGTTCGTGAAACTGTACTTTTAGGGACGCTTTATTAGGATGCGTTTAAAATTCAATAATTTAACAATAAGTATCTGTATAATGTGATAACCTATAATAAAAATTTAGGGATTAGCAGATGTAAAGCACTAGTTTTTCCTCGATGGAGTCTAGTTAAGAAAGAAAATGATTTTTAGTGAGAGGAAGGACGAGAATGAAATCCATACGTGTGACAAAGTACAATCCTCAAAACAGGGGTGAGAAGGGTCGTTACACCTTAGTGGACGAATGGACCAGTATATCTGATGTCGGAAAGAAGTATCATGGCCAAATTTTTACGATGGAGCAATACCTAGTGGCCGAAGAAAAATATATCCAAGCTGTTGAAGTACTCATGCAAAAAACTAGCGTCAATCAGCTGAAACTGCTGGATCTGGAAAATCATTCACATAAAACCGCATTAAACTTGTCCGAAGGCAAGACCATTCCTATTACCTTGGTCAGGGAGTTGGTCAAGATGATTCTCAGGGAAGAGGTCTGGGGGAGACTTGTTGCCAAAAATCAATTTGAGATCCACTTCGGCTACGATTACTATATGTACTTTATTGGCAAAAGCCTGACGGAGGACATTATCGAGGAACTTAGAAAGATCGACGGCTTATATGTGGAAGATGTGTAATCTCCTCATCTCGATTAATGAAGGAAGAGTATTAACGCCAAAACAGCAGTTGCTTCAGTGATACGAATGTAACTTAAGTGCACTTAAGTTACATTCGAAAATGACTTTATAAGGGGGCAAAGGAATGAAAAAGATTTCTTTATTGATTATTCTTTTACTTGGCTTAGCTGGTTGTAGTAATGGCGGAATTTATGAATTTTCGGGGACTACCGATAATTGGGAAGTTTTTTATATGGTCGATGTTACTAACGAAGATGAACAAGAAGCGACTGGAACTCTTAAGTACGTGGGAAATGGACCAATGTCAGAAACAGTAAATTATAAAATTGGAACCACATTAACCAAAATGGGGCAAACAGGAACACCGTTAACTGACGGAAAAGCCGAAATTGGTAGTGGCTGTGAAGGTTGCGGAACTTTTCAAAAAGATGATGAGCTTGAAATGGGAATTATGTGGGATGGACAGACAGAAAAATTAATACTGACGGATATAAAATAGTTGATATCAGGGTATTTTTAAAGTTTACTGTCTTTTTATGAACGTAACTTAATGTGAATTAAGTTACATTCAAAATGTTAAACTAGTTAATTTTGTAGGAGGAGATTTGGTCGATGCTTAAAAGTATCTTTATCTACGCCTTATGGACTGCATTTTTTTCAACGCCTTTTATCATCTTTAGTACTTACTCCGGCTTTATTATGGGTGGACCTGCAGGATTTATGGGATTACTAAATACCCTGTGCTATATCCTTTTATGGATTTTACTTAGTTATTTTTTGGGAAAAAAGCTTCTCAACCACTTTATCGTATTTGTTGTTGCTTACTGGGGCATACTGCTTCTCATATACTTACTTGCTACCACTGTTGAGGCATTTTCAAATAATTATTTCATTCTTGCTTCAATTTTTTTAATTAGTCCTTTCTATGGGCTAACCTCTAGATTTCCAATACCCGAATTCACTTTCGTATTTATTCCAATCTTTGCTTTACTGTGTTCAATAAGCTATCTCTTGGGTAGAAGAAATAATCTTAAATTAACAAAAAACGATTTTTGAATGTAACATAATAGCAATTAAGTTACATTCAGACCTTTGATTTCACTGTACTGAATTACCTGTTAATTTAATAGCTCGTAAATTTTTTTGGCCGAACTTTGTGAAAGGGTATAGATGGTATGCGTATCATCTAAATTCATTATCGTTCCCTGTTCTTTACTGATCCAGAGATAATATGATTCTTCCCCGATTTCAACTTTATAGCGAGGGTCCATCATATCAACTGTCCCTGGTTCTTTTTTAGCTTTTTTAAATGCTTTTACGAAGTCACTAACCACCTTAGAGTCTGTGTATGAAGTTAATGCATCATTTTTGATTACCGAAAAGCTTTCCATTTCGAAAACATCTACTTTCTCAATGTTTTCTGAAGAACACCCGCCAATAAAAGACAAAGTAAAAACTACAAATATAAATAACAGAGACCATTTTTTCAAAGAAATCCCCCCTTATGATTGATAAAACACATCTAAGCGATTAAAGTTACATATTTATTTTCCGTTCAATCTTAAGATCAAGAGGCTTTTGTATCAGACGCTTTTTTTAAGGATTTGTTCATAAAGAAAGCATAGAAAACAGTAATGAATGCAGCCTGCATAAAATTGTCAAACCAATCAAATGAACCTGATTTGCTATAATCGAAACCAACTAAAATAGCAAATCCTCCTATGAACAATAGCAAGTAGAAAAAAGGACGATTAATTTTCATAAGAAAACTCCTTCAAAGGGAAGTAGTAATTTAAATTCAGAATAACACAGCTAATAATTATTACCGAATAAAGGGAAAACTAAAAGTGACATAATCCTAATTAAGTTACTTTCAAAATCCATAAAAAAACTCCATATACGGAGTGAGTATTTTCGTTTCTTTTATTCAGAATCGGGTTCTGGTTCAGTTACTTTTCTCACGATGAAACCTAATGATATTCCGACAATCATGATACCCATTCCACCAAAATCTATGTCTCCTGTTACTAGACCCAATACTGGCCAAATAATGACGACTACAAAAATGGACAAAAAGAGATATTTCATTTTGCACCTCTTGAAAATTATTTTATCTTTTCGGTTATTTTATCATAAAGGAAAGAGAGGGCATATTTATGGATTATGTAAAAGACCTAAGGGCACTCGTTGGTCATAGACCATTGATTTTGTCGGGCTCGGTTGTCTTAGTTATAAATCAAAAGAATGAGTTGCTTCTGCAGCATCGAAATGATGGTGGTTGGGGCTTGCCTGGCGGATTAATGGAGTTAGATGAAAGTTTAGAAGACACAGCAAGAAGAGAAGTAAAAGAAGAGACTGGATTAGATATTGGTGATTTAAGACTGCTAGGAGTTTTTTCAGGACCCGACTATTTTTTTAAAGTGGCTAACGGAGATGAATTTTATTCGGTGACAGCCGTTTTTTTATCGAATGATGTAAAAGGAAAAATTCAAGTAGATGAATCCGAATCTGTTGAAATGCAGTTCTTTAAGTTGGATTCATTACCTGTTGGATTGACGGAGGAATACCGTAGTTACATAACCCCATTTATTGACCAACTAATTAAGTGAATAGTGGATTGAGTTTACATATCTCGAATTATCGGAAGTTCCATAAGAAAAGGAGAAAGAAGATGCTAGTAACTCGGCATCTTCTTTCTCTTCAGCTAGCTTTTGATAACCTATGATATGTAGACTTGTCTAATTATATTTAAAAAGTCCTTATATTTTTCCCTGTTTTACTTAACATTTAATTTTACTTCTTATTAATTAATGTTAACTTTTCTGTTTGTCCGTTCCATGTAACTTCTACCTCTATTTCTTCATCTCCTTGAACAACAGCACAACCCTCACACATATTATTTCCAAGATTTGCGACTTTGTCATCTAAAGTTATTCCAGTGGCTTCTGAACCTCCAGAATTAGTTTCGATTTTGTAATCTATGATTTCTGGACCCTCTCCCTCACCGGTAAATTTAATAGTGCCAGTCTTTTCCTGTGCATTACCATTGGAAACATTTACAACATAAAATACATCCCAATTCTCACTGCTGCCCGAAAAATTATACCGATCACTATCATTTCCACAACCACTCAAAATAAATAGTAAAATTATTAATGAAATACATTTTTTCATTCATCTTCCTCCTAAGAATTAATAAAAATTGTACTGGGTTCGTTTATTAATATACCAAAATAAACCAATCAATAATATAAAAAATGGAATATTCAATCTTCCAATTCTAAAATTCCTGTACTTAAACTATTTCTTCATTTCTACGAATTCAATTTTGAAAAAGAGATGCAAGCATAACGGAACTTTTATAACATGAAAATAAAAGAGGTGGTGAGCGATTGATGATGACTCCCAGTGAAGTTTCTAAGAAATTCAATATTTCTACTTCAACGTTACGAAAGTACAGCCTTCGTTTTGAATCGGAAGGGGTTCTCTTTAAAGGAAACAAAAGTAATAGCCGAATTTACACCGTCAGAGAGGTCGCGGCGTCATGACGACGTCGCGACAGCCGTTATCTTGAAAAAAATCGGAAGACATTGAAGAAGAGAATCGAAGTTTAAAAGAAGAGATGCGAAAACGCGATTCTTTGTTTGTAGAAGCCTTAGAAGAGATGAAGCATCAATTGGATCAGATAAAGGCACATCATCAGCCGCTAGTTGCACCCAACACCCAAAAAACCAAAGATAGATGCGTCAGAACCGTCCTCACAGGAGGAAGAAAGTCCAACTGAGACCGTATATCACCAAAAAGACACGCGGAGTTTATGGGCCAGAATCTGGAACAAATAAAAGAATAGTGAGATTAAAACTTCGAACCTGCCATCCTCAATAATTGATATACTAAAAATTAGGAGAAGCGGAGGTATTTAGAATGAACAAAAGGGGAACTGGAATTAGTTTTATTGCAATTGCAGCATTGTTATTTTCTTCAAAGTATATAGCTGCAGCTATATTTGGGAGTAATGTTGTCTCGTGGGATGAAGAGTTGTTTAAAGCTATGCTTTCCTACATCGGAAACCCATTGAGTACAATGAGCTTCTTGTCTTTATTGATTGGGATTGTCTATATTGGTTGGGCAGAATACGAAGAGATAATTGCTAAGAAAAAAGCTAATTCTTTGTAGAGTGAGAAACTCAAAAACTTTATAGAAGTCAATAGGTTTTTAGCACATTTGAATGTAACTTAAGTGCAGTTAAGTTACATTCACTTTAAGGGGAAACAGGAGCGATCAAAGGAGGAATAATGGTGTCTAAAATAAAAACTACTTTAGAAACATTAAAAAAAAGGCTGGATTCAAATAACCTTTTAGAAGTCCAACAAGAAGACGGCTATATCGAAAAAGTAGAGATGATTTTTAATCCTCCAGCAACTGAAGATGATTTGCGAAAGTTGCCATTTAGTGTGCCAAAAGATTATGAAGAGTTTCTGCGGCTCCATCACGGTGGACTTATTTTTAATAGTCCCGAAGGGGGAGGTGGTCTGAAATTCCTTACGGTGGATGAAATACTGGAATACCGAGCTATCCCTGGATACGAAGACTACCCTGCTAACTGGTTTCCAGTTGCTTATGGGTATGATGGATGCTATTTGATTATCACCGATAAGAAGGTAGGAAGAGGTTATCTCTTTTGGATGGAGACAGGTAATGACTTTGAAGACGATATGTTTCTCGGTATGAACTTTGAAGATTTTCTTGAAAATATCATCATGGCTCAGGGATCGAAGTTTTGGGAATGGGGGTTCAGAATTCCACCAACGTTTAATTTTTAAGTTGACTACAGTTAATAAACCGAATGTAACTTATTGTGAATTAAGTTACATTCGGTTTTGCTTGTCACTTATATCTTAGGGGTTTTGAATTTTATAAATTCTATCGCGAGGATACCGACAAAATTGGCTTTAAATTTTTTAATGATTAGAGGAGGATAAGGTCATGAAAAAACTACTAGTACTTGTGTTTATTTCTGCATTACTATCGGGATGCAATTCATTTGATTCTTCGCCAAGTATCGAAAAGTTGGAAGCAACACCAAAAGATGTTCAAGAGGTAATTGAACTAGTAGATCCAACTTCTTCCCTTTCACTCCAGGCTGTAACAAAAAAAGGAAACATAACCTATGTCATTTATCAGTCAACAGATTCTGTAACAGCTTCACTTGAAAAGCAGGGGGATAAATTAAACATAAAATTAGTGACTAAGCCAAAGGATAGTAACGATATTGAACAGCATGTATTTGAGTTAATCGGAGACGAGGAAACGGAAACAATTGATGTACTCGTAAACGGTGAGTCGACACCCTTAGCTATGCATGCTGGTTTATAATAAGGAGAAATTTCAAAGGAATTGAATGTAACTTAATAGCAATTAAGTTACATTCACTCTAAAGTATGAACCGAATTTTGAAAGCAGAGATTTAAATTCGCTTAAGAATTTGAATCTCTACTTTTTTTATCATTTTTAGTACTGTTTATAAGCCAGTTAAAAATACGAAATAAGATAACAAAGCTCAAAGATTGCCAGATATTTTCTACCCACATAATAGTTCCGGATCTAAGATAATCCCAAGATATAAAATTGATAAGTAATACCGAAAACATTAGAATTGAATTTGAAATCGTACTCATAGATACCTCTTTCCCCTCTTAATGAAATCACCATGGTTACTATACCAATTAATTCCCAGTAAAGTTTCGTTTCTTAAAAAGAGGAATTTAAAGAAAATTTTTTGTTAAATTTGAATGTAAATTAATCCTAAGAAAGTTACATTCAAAAAAGCCCTCCATCTGGAAAGACTTTTAATAAGACCCGTAAATTTATCGAGTGGTCCATTGGTGGAATCAGAGTAAAATCGAAAAATACATACGTATCTTTATTCATTCTTTTACCGTTTATCTTCAAAAAAGTTTATGTGTTCTTCTCTGCTACTTAGTTCAATGAAAAATGGATATAAACACAAAAAATTACGGCCAAAATAGGAAATAAGCTCAATAAGATAACTACTGATATATCAAAGGAAAATTGAAGAAGAAGTGGAAATAAGACAATCATAATTAAAAAACCGGTTTTAGTTCTGGACTTTTTCGTTTGATATTGTTTTTCCCCACAATAAGGACATATCATTGCTGGATCTAATGTCGTTGTTCTTTTAATCGTCTGCTTCCAATTCCACTTGTTATGACAATTATCGCAAGTTGGCATTTTCAAAACTCCTTTGAGAGGAAATTTGTAATAGTTTTACAACTTAGATTCAAATTCACAATAACATACGTGATATCATTTCCCAAATAACGGAACTTTTGAATGTAACTTAATGTAAATTAAGTTACATTCAAAATAAAAAAAGAACCCTTCAAAAGTGAAGAATTCTTTTCTAAAACGATATGAAGTTTTGAAAAAGTGAAATAGTCAAAATTACAGTTGATAATGCACCTAGAGCTGTAAACGTTATGATATTTCGTTTGTTTTGCTTTTCTGAAGGTTTACTAAGTTCATAGGACACTGCAATCCAGATAATTATCGATACTAGAGGAATAATACCCGTAGTCACATTTAATATCTCCTTTTTGGAATATTTTAACTTAAGTAATATGTTAACACAAAATACCATTTTTGGAGTTACTACATCGGATAAATTTTAAAGCTTTTCTATTCAGAACCCTGAGTCTACTGACTTCATCTGATAAATATTCCGAACTAATTTCATTAGAAAAAATGATACATTCAAAATGCTTTTCTGTAAGGTTTTAAATTTGAATCTCAAAAAATGTAGGTTTACAAATCGCAGCTTATCGGAAGTGCAAAACTAGTGAAGCAAATTTTAATTGTTCTTGACCTTTCAATATCTATATTCTAGAATTAATCCAATATATGAAAAGAGCAATGACGAAGAAGAGTAGGCTATATAAACGCTTTAGAGAGCTGATGGATGGTGAGAATCAGTGCGGGCATATGGTTGAATGGGCTTCTGAGCTTCTAGACTGAAAGCAGAGTAGGTTTAGCGGAGAATCTCACCGTTAAAAGAGACGAAGTATTGATGCGGTCTAGCTGGATCAGTATGGATAAGTGCGTTTACTTTGTAAACGAATGAAGGTGGCACCACGGGTTACTCGTCCTTTTTTAGGACAAGTAGCCCTTTTTTGCGTTCAATTATATTTAGGAGGCTAATCATGAAGAAAACAATTTTAACCGGTATCAAACCTACCGGACAGGTTCACTTAGGAAATTATATGGGAGCGATAAAGCCGGCGTTAGGACTAGCCCAAGTCCAGGATTATCAAGCTGCTTATTTTGTAGCGGATTATCACGCATTGACAAAAACGCATGATGCGGAGGAATTTCGGCAATTATCTTATGGAATTGCAGCGACATGGTTGGCGTTAGGACTTGATCCAGAAAAGGCGATTTTTTATAGACAGTCCGATGTGCCGGAAATATTTGAATTGAACTGGGTGTTGAGCTGTTTCTCCCCGAAGGGTCTGATGAACAGGGCACATGCTTATAAATCGATGGTTGACAGCAATCAAGCTAGTGGAAAGGATGCAGACTTAGGTGTAAATATGGGGTTATTCAATTATCCGATCCTCATGGCTGCTGATATTCTCATGTTTAAAACGGATATCGTTCCGGTTGGAAAAGATCAAATCCAGCATGTAGAAATTGCTCGGGATATTGCGGAGCACTTCAACAATAATTATGGAGAGACATTCATTCTGCCCGAGTACCAGATTCAAGAAGACACCGCCGTCTTACCGGGCTTAGATGGCCGGAAAATGAGCAAAAGCTATCACAACACCATTCCTCTTTTTGCAGAATCCAAAAATCTGCAGAAATTGATTAACAAAATCAAGACGGATTCATTGCCGCCGGAAGCACCGAAAAATCCAGATGAGTCTATTCTATTTACTCTATACAAAGAGTTTGCTTCTCCGGACGAAATCGCTCAAATGAAATTGCAATACTTAAGCGGCATCGGCTGGGGAGAAGCGAAGAAGGAACTATTTAACGTTATGAATAATTTTTTGGAAGAACCACGGGAAAAATATAATGAATTGATGAGTTCTCCGGAAAGAATTGATGCAATTTTAAAAGAAGGTGCAGAGAAAGCAAGAGCTGTCAGTTCGCCGTTCCTGAAAGAAATTAAGAATAAAGTGGGGTTCTATGCATAAGTAGAGGGAAAGATTAATAGGATTTTGATTAAGTTAACATATGACACCTTACCGGAAGACGAGAAGTTTATGTATATGTGCCTGCCTTTTAACTAGAAAGATACTGGTCTTAGAACATTTTTAACAAATTTAAAGAAAAATAGAAAAAGAGACCGCATGCTAGCTTCACACTACAACTCTAGGTCTCTTTTGCTGGCAAACTTCTGATTTTGTTTTTGTTGCTATTTTTTAAATCTATTCAGTTTAAAGGTAGTTTAAAATGTCTTAGGGTCATCCATAATGTAACCTTTAATCAGACTGGTGTTGACTGTGTCAATAAGAAGGTGCAACAGTGGAAAATTACTTGGATGCCTTTGTCACTTCAAGAAGAATTGTTTTCTTTTCACTTAACAATTGAATCCGATATTGGTCTTCCTGAATGATCGAATTAATTTCATTTGTTGCCAGGTATGTCTGAATGGCAGCTTCCACTTCTGACAGTAATTGAGGTTCCGGCTTCTCGGGTAAGGCGGTTTTAATCTTTACTTGGGTCATACCATCTTTTACCTTATAGCTCACTCCTGTTGTACGATAAATAGCTTTTCCTGCTAAAGCATCGTGGATTTCGCTAGAAATAACGGCCCAACGGTCTTCCTGCCCTCGGTGAGCTACATTATAAGAGCGCAATTCGACTTTCTGAATATCCCACTGTTCCTTTTCGATGATGTCGATTAGAAGTTGCTTTATTTCTTCCGATTCTTCCACATGGTCCGGCATATCCACTTCCAAGGTGTTTGAAAACCACCCATCCTTAATGCCATAAGTGGCATGGGCAGCCAAATCGGTATAGCCATAGCTCAAGTAAATTTCGCTGAGAACCACCTCCACTTTATCCATCAATAGGCTTGTTTTTGAAGGTTGGTATTCCGATTCTTCAACCACTGTCATATCCAGCTGGTATTGATCAATGCCTTGTTCGTAAAGGAAATCGCGGATGAGAGGGGCGACGATTTGTTCCATCTCTGTAAGACTCACTTCTCCTTCAGTAAAAGCAAGATGAACAGTAAATGGTTCCGGTGTCGTGCTGACCGAAGAAACGGAATAGCCATTATCCATGGCAATCTGCAGAATCTCCTCGTGCAAACTGTCTGTTTTACTAGAATTAAGTGTTATTTCAAGCGGAATAATTCTTTCCATGAATGAAGCCATGGCAGGGGAATAAAATGGAGAAGTCCCAATCAACAGGAGTAAACCAACTGCTACCGCAAGCCACGTTCTGTTTCGACTTGGTTTTCTTTTTCGGTGGTGCTCTTGATTGGCTTCACTTTCGATGAGAATCCGATTTCGTAACTTTTCATGATGTACTGGTTTCATACGCAATTGACCGTCTAGGTTTTTAAGCAACCCTTTAATTTCCTTATCGTGTAATGGCGTCATAGTCAAAACCCCCTTTGATCAGTTCAGTTTTCAGTTCTTTTAACGCCCTTGCTAAGGTGCTTTTCACTTTGCTTTCGGACCAACCTAAAATTTCAGCTGTCTCTTTTGTTGAGAATTCCTTCAACATGCGTAAAGTCGTCACTTGACGATATGTAGGTTTTAAGTTCTGAAGGGAGCCAAAAAGAGCTTCCTGTTGTTCACTCATTTCCATCAGTTCTGAAGGAAGGGGAGAAGAGTCAGGCTCGGTTAATGTCAAACTAAAATAACGAATTAAGGGGTTTTTCTTTCGGAAATGATCTTTTGTAGCATTTTGCGCGATACGAAAGAGCCAGGTTCGACTGCTTGATTGGCGTTGGAATTGGTTGAAATGCCGGTAGGCTTTTACGAATGTTTCCTGAGTTAAATCTTCTGCCAATTGGTAGTCTCTCACCATCACGTAGATGTAGGTTAAGACAGCTTCTCCATGATCGTCATACCAATCGGCTAAGGTTTCGCTGGTTTTCAAGGGATGTCCTCTCCTTTCCTACTACTTAGACGCAATGTGAAAAAATCGGTCGCACTTATCGGGAATTTTTATAGGTTAAAGTTTCAAGCCAAGTCGCGAAGCTGTCAATTTAGCTAGATATCTTTGAAAAGGACTTATGAATTCCATAGATAAAAGCTAGTTTAGATTGTATAGTAAGGAGAAAATTGCTTCATTCAATTAGGTTAGAATGGAGTAGTCCACTGTTTCCTTGTTCTTCGTCTGCTAGTATACACCAAGAGGTTTGCCATGAATGATTATTTCTATATATGGAACTTTATTGCTATTATTACGTCGAATGGTAATTAAAAAAGAAAGGAAGTGTGTTCTATGTTGTTTCGGAATATGGTGTTGTTGGTAGGGGCATTTGTGACGTTTGTTTTCGCGACACTTGTTAGCTGGTACGAAGGGGGTCAGCTGCGCGATTACCCTTGGGAATGGGAACATACCGCGGTTTTCTCAAATTGGGTCAATGACGGGTTTACGAATGCAGAAAATTTGTTAGTCATTGATCATTTTATTTACGCTGCCAAATTTGAACCTCTTTTTCCATTGTTGATGGCCAGTTCATTCCTTTGGATGGTTTTTCAACTGATATTTTGGTTGTTCAAGGGGCGCAGAGCTGTTAGAAATACCTTATTGCTATTGATAACTATTGCTTCGTTTACAATGTGCGGCATCCTCTTTGATTCTCCGACAGCAGGTTTCAAATTGTTTTCGCTTTTCTTTGGATTGGTAGGGTTAATAACCCTTTTGGGTGTATTTCTTATCCAAGGTAGAAAAGATGGAGTAATCGCAACAGTTTAACCTATTCTACAACCATTGAACTTTCTATAGAGGCGATTTTTGTTGTAAATATGCAGGTTTTCATATGAAACTTTATCAGAAGCTACTTAAAGTGAAAAGGAGAGAAGAGGCTGTACATAGCGCATCTTTTCTCCTTTTTGTTTGCGAAAATGTACTTTTACGAACGGTTTTCTAAGGAAATCTGATAACAGCAATATAACGAAGTAGAATTTCAGAAAGTTCTATTTATAATCAAAAATAATGGATATAATTGGTATGATGAAAGAAATCAATAAATCTACTACTTGAAAAGGATTGGACAACTTATGGAGATATCTTTAAATCTATTACAAGAAGTCGATGCAGAAGCGTTATTTAAGTTTGAGTCTGAAAATCGATGGTTTTTTGAAAAAATGGTTCCAAGTCGCGGTGACGATTACTATTCTTTCGAAACATTTTTAAGAAGACATCAAGAATTGCTGAAGGAACAAAAGAAGGGTCTTTCTTATTTTTATCTGATCACTAATGATGCTGGAGAAATTGTAGGAAGAATCAACTTGGTTGATAAAAAAGATAACATAGCAGACATAGGATTTAGAGTAGGCGCAATATACGCGGGAAAGGGAATCGGAAATCAGGCATTAAATCTACTATTGAACACTGATTTAAGTGTGAAACAAATACGTGGGAAAACGACGACTGTTAACCATGCATCGCAAAAGGTGTTAGAAAGAAATGGGTTTAAGCAAGTTCGAGTAGGCGATGAAGAATTCGAAATGAACGGGGAAATAATGAAGTTTATACATTATTTGTGGGAAAATGAAACCCCTCGTTTGTAAAAGAGAATGAATCGATTTTATTGCTACTCTATTTATAAAAAAAATTAAGAAAGTCTGTCTTACGTTTCAATCAGATTCGAACCTGCTTATTAAAAGTTTGAGACCAATATGAGGTTAAGAAATTTGCCTAAGTGAATGTAACTTATGTGCAGTTAAGTTACATTCAAAATCATTTTATTAAGGGGGGAAAGAAATGAAAAAGGTTGCTTTATTAACGATTCTATTGCTTTATTTAGGCGGTTGCAGTAATGGTGGGATCTATGAATTCTCAGGGACTAGCGAAAATTGGGATGTTTTTTATGTGGTAGATGTTACGAACGATGATGAACAAAAAGTTACAGGATTTCTTGAGTATATTGGAGATGAACCAATTCCAGAAACAGTTGATTATGAAGTTAGAACCTTATTAACCAGAATGGGGAACACAGGAACAACATTAACAGACGGAAAAGCCGAAATTGGAAATGGTTGTGGAGGTTGCACAACTTTTCAAGAAGACGATGAGCTTGAAGTGGAAATTATGTGGGATAACCAGCAAGAAAGATTAATACTGACGACTAAAAAATAGCTGTTGTTAGGTTTCAAAAATTTTGCGATCTTTATCTGAATGTAACTTATTGTGAATTAAGTTACATTCGTTTACAGCGTTTTTAACGATATTGAATGACAAAATTATTTAGGGATCGAGGTTTTTTTGATGAACGAACAAACGTTGAAATTTTGGAATGATTACTGGACAAGCCAAGGCCAAATCCAAACAAAAGAAGTAGAAGCATTTCAATTCGGCGCTGATGCAGATTGGTTAGCTAGTTTAGTAGTCGAAGGGAAAAAAACAGCTACATGTTCAGCTCACGTATGGTATGAATTCGAGAAAGAACCGTTACCACACGTTGGTCAATATAACATTGTATTAAATTCAAAGGAGTTACCCGTTGCAATTATTAGAGTGACAGATGTATCGATTTTACCTATGAATGAAGTTCCAATTGACTTTGCCTTAGCAGAAGGTGAAGGCGATTACACCTATTGGTGGAATGCTCATGAAAAATTTTTTAAAAGCGAACTAAAAGTACATAATTTACCATACTCAGAAACCATGCTTCTAGTATGTGAACGGTTTGAAGTCATCCATAAATTATAGATTTATTGGAGTAATTGCTTGAGAATATCGGATTGTTTGAATGTAACTTAATCCTAATTAAGTTACATTCAAAACAGTAAAAGAACCATGCGGAAAGAATAAAAAATCCTTCCGCATGGTTCCTTTTTAAGTCAGCCAAGATTCAATTAAATACTGAAGATCAGCTGTCCAGATATTCAAATAATACATCTTGTCGAAATAAATCATGATGCCTAAAACCACGATTATAGCCCCGCCAAACTTCATCAATCCAGCCGAATATTTTAAGATCAATTTTGTTTTTCCAATAAAGAACGCCATGATTATAAAAGGAACACAAAATCCGATCGAATAAGCCGTCACTACAGCAATCGTTTGAGCTGGATTCACCAAGCTTCCATAAGTGATTATCGCCCCGAAAATTGGTCCGATGCAGGGGGTCCACCCAGCCGAAAAAATAAAACCGACTACGAATGAATTGAGATAAGTCGCTGATTTTTTCTTGTAGTTCAATCTTTTTTCTTTAAACATGAACTCAGGCTTGATGATGCCCATTAAAAATAATCCCATAAACACCAGAAAAATACCACCCAGCATTTGAATGAGCTTTTGGTTGGTCGTAAACAAACCGCCAATTGTGCTTAACGAAAATCCGAGAATGTAGTAGATGACAGAGAACCCTAAAGAAAAGAAAATCGAGTGAATCAGTACCTTTTTCCTAAAAGAAGCATCTTTGTTTTCTTTTAATTCATTTACGGAAACGCCGGTAATGTACGAAATAAAGGATGGATATAAGGGCAAGCAGCAGGGAGAAATAAAGGCTAAGAAACCGCCAGCTAACGCAATAAGTAAGGATACATTTTCCATTAGTAACACCTCTATGATATTCTAGCATAGAGAACTAACGGATATTCCCATAATTTCCAACTCATATTACGAAATTATGAACAAGGTGGGCAAAAAATGGATAAAAAGAAAAAGCGATTAATTTACCGAACGTCAATTTTAGGGGTTTTGGCAGTGATGGTGCTCTATGCCGTTTATCAAGGTGTAAATGATGAGCCTGAAACTGCATTAACAACCCTACAAGAGGAAGCTCCCAATTTCTCAGGGGAAACCTTAACAGGGGATCGATTTGTTTTAACAGATGAAAATCAAAAAAAGACTTTAATCAACTTCTGGGGAACTTGGTGTGAGCCATGTAAACGCGAAATGCCAGCTCTAGAAACGGCTTATTCTAATCACAAAGCCGACGGATTTAACGTAATCTCCATCAATTTGGGACAATCCAATTTTGTTACACAACAATTTGTGAAACAGTATAATCTGACTTTTCCAGTCTTAATCGATCAGGATGGATCGATTAAAGAAGCCTATCACGTAGGTAAATTGCCGGCTTCTTTTTTAGTAGATGAAGACGGGATAATTGAACAAGTTCACGAAGGAGAACTTTCAGAAGAGATGTTGGAGGAATGGATAAACTAAAGCATTCTATAAGTTCTCTGTAAAACAAGAAACCAAATTTTTTGAAGCTAAACTTCAGTTTCTCAGAAAGGGTGTAAGAGATGGACCGTTTTGATATGAGCTTTCAAAACAAAAAAGTTAGGGTTTGGTTTGCCTTTGTTTTACCTCTAACTTTACTTGTCGCGCTGCTATATATTTTTCTTCCACTCGAATTTCAATTCATTTCAACCCTCTTATTAATTGTTGGATTAAGCATTTACTATGCTTGGGTTGTAATTGATAAGAGAAAGCAAAAAATAAACAGACAAGGATAGCAATGAGAGTGAGTGTAACGTAATCCTAATTATGTTACGCTCAAAACGAATATAATTCTTCATATTGATCTTTTTATGAGGTCAAAATTAATGCGGATTTTTAAGGAGGGATCTAGTGACTGAGTTCCTATTAGCTCTACTTTTTACTTTTGTAATTTTGTTAGTGATTTTTTATGTTGCCTATAAACTTCTCTTGCCTGAGAAGAAAATAATTAATACAAAGAATCTGGCGATTATATTTGCGCAAGCTGTTGTAATAGCCTTGCTTTTATCAGTGATTTGAAAATGAACGAACCTATTTAAATGTAAGAAAACCATCTGGAATTTGGGTGGTTTTTTTGAATATAGCTTAATACTAAGTAAGTTGCATTCAGCAAGTGATTAAGAGGGGAAACGATACATTTAAAAGGCTATGTTATTGGGATTTAAGATCGTTTTTATGAGTTGATAAAAGTTTACATATGAAAATTTATCGGAAGCTACTTATAGTGAAAAGGAGAGAAGAGGTTGTACGTAGCGCATCTTTTCTCTTTTTTGTTTGCGAAAGTGTACTTTTACGAACGGATACTTTAGAAAGTTTATGAATTTCACTTGGACTATTCCTTGTCATTTCGAGAGTTAATATTATTTACAAATAGCACCATTTTTTCTCAAGTGTATAATACAATAGAAAAAAGAAAAAGTGAAATAATTATTATACAAAGGGGGATTCAATGAAGAAACCGATTAAAATTTTCTTTCTCATTACGGCTCTTATTTTTATCTTCATTTTCCTATTGCTACTAGGTGGAAGTTTCTTTTTACATAAGTTTTTAGAAGAAACACTTGATACAAACTTCACATATACTGAATCTGTGAGGGCATTGCTAACTCAAAATGCGAATGGAGAAAGTGAAAAGGAATTAAAAGAATCTTCCATGCGTGAAGACTATCGACACATTTCCATCTATTACGAAAACAATTTCTCTCCCCTTTTGCCAATTACCAAAGAAACACTGGACTTGGCCATTTCAAAAAATGAAAAACTCTTCGGTGAAACCATTTTGGAACCGATAGATTTGCTGGTCTTTGAGGATCTGAAGGAGTTGAGAGGATTCTCTGAACTTAATGATGTAGATGGATTTTATTCTGATTTCCACAAAGTGTTGGCTTTTCACAACTCTGAGAAGGACTTGATACTAGCAGAGGACAAATATGCCTTATACGCTTTTCAAAAAATGGTGTTGCATGAATACACACATTACGTATTTGATCGGAAAGTGAAAAATTCAGCTGATTATCCCATGTGGTTTATAGAAGGGGCAGCTGAATACGTAGGAAGTGACCCTAAAGAAGTCCACTTCCCATATTTTGAGAAGATTTCATTTGAGCAACTAAAAAGTACCAAACAATGGCAGGAAGCTCGGAAAAACCTTATGGGTGATCCATATTTGCAAAGCTATTATGCTTTCGAGTTTCTAACAATGGAATATGGGGAAGAAGTGATTAAAAAAATTATCGAGTCAGTGGATGAAACTCGAAATTTTGAAGATAGTTTCACTGAAATCACCGGGTTAATAGTTCTTGAATTAGAAAGTATGTTTCTAAGTTCTTATAAAGACTGAAACATTTCATCGCTTTAGAAAAAGAGGGTGTCACATGAAACAGCTAGATATATTAGGGTCAGAAACCAAAATTGAAATTAAAATATTGGGAAGGCTTTATCCAGAATCAATTGGTTCATGGGAAGGCGACTGGGTTAAGGGGGACATAAGAGTTGAAATCCCGGGATATTCCGCTAATTTTCTTGCGGATTTAAGAGCTGAAGAATTCAAAGAATTTCGTGATCAATTAGCTGCCATGAATCAAGAGTTAGAAGGAACAGCCTCCTTGATTTCAATAGAGAATGCTATCAAAGCAAAAGCCGTGATGGATTCTTGTGGAGGGATTTATTGGGAAGTGAGCACTCGGTATCCAATTAGCACCGGAGCTGTTCTCACTTTTGACTTTGGTTCGGATCAAAGCTATTTAAATCAATTAATTAAGGAATTAGATGAAGTACTGTCAGAATTCCCTGTGCTTCAACACCACAATGACTTAAAAAGCCACGTAACTGATTTTTTTAGAAAAATGCGCAGTTCTAAAAGAAAATAAAGGCGCTCTATATGTGACACTTAAAGATATTTATTCTGACTCGAATGTAACTTATTCTGAATTAAGTTACATTCAGATTTAAGGAAAATAAATAGAAAATGGTAAATAAGAATGGTCATAGATGTTGGTACAAAAGTCTTTGGAAGATTTTGAAGTAAATTCTTGGGAGAATAAAGTATAGATTTGAACAACTTATCTCAAAGTCTGAATCCCTTGTTCAACTGATTAAAAGTGATAATGAGTTAAAAACCTATTTGACTTCTAGAAGGAACCTGCAAAAAGTGTCACAAAATTCAAGAGCATGTCAAAAGTTATAAACAGGATGAAAGGTTACGTTTGAAAGCGGGTGATACAGTATGTTTAATTTGTCCTTAATTCTTATCATAGTTTTTGCCTTAACAGGATTTTGCTTAATTTTGTTTTGGAGTATAAAAGAAGAACCGGGAGACGGTCGGATTTGGTTGTACTTATCACCCTTGGGCTACTTTTTAGGTATGTTCTTTATCGTTATACCGTTTATTATTTTTGTATGCCGGGTCGATATATACAATGGCGTCTGAATAAAAATCATGATGGGCGCACTTGTTGTATTTTCTGCAGTGACGCTCTATGTCATCCTTATTGTTCAAAGCCTGATGCATTTCGTGAAAACAGAAGGAGAAAAAGAATAATAAGATAAAAAATTCTTTTATTCCCTTTTAACTTACAGTAGGCTAATTCTTGGATATTTGGTATTATTTGTTATATAAAAAAGAAGAGGTGAAGTGTTATGGAATTCATAATTGTTATTGGAATTTTTCTAAATCCGATTCTTGCAGTCATTTTTTGTTTGAATTTGATTTCAATTATTAAAAAAGGTAATCGAGATGAGAAAATAAGTACCCAAAAGAATACGATATGGGCAACGATCTCATTTGTTTATATTATTACTTCCTTAACCTGGAGTTTTGTATTCATTCCAATTTAAGAAAGTATCAACAAAATCCAGGAGCAAAAGTTCCGCAGTGCCCAGTTATACACCACCCCAAAGTCGGGGGTGGTTATGATCTCATCTGAAAAACAACCAACCCAAGTGATAATATAGACAAATTGGAAAGTGTGTTAAATCGAAGTATGTCTAGGGAAGAATTTAACCTATGGGCATACCGTTGGCTAGAGAACTTTGACAATATACTTCAATTGTCTTCGACTGAAGATGAAATACATAAAAATATCATCTTTCTTCTAGCAATTGATTTAGAAATAGAACCAAATATTTATATTCATACCGATGTAGAAATAGCAGAATGGATGAATATCGGCAGTCCTAAAAGAAAGTAAAAAAGAAAATACATGATTGATCGGACTCTCATAATCAGAAGCGACTTATTGGAGTTTTCTTGTTTTTCTATGAAGTATAGCCTCGGTTAAACCACTTAATGTTCCACCGACAGTTCTGTTTAACATGTACTCTGGATCGAAATAGTTGATGTACTCGTTTTCGAAACTTTGAAAGTCATCAGTTACATAGGCAAATATTCTAGTAGTATCGTAGGCTCTGAAACTGTCTATTGATAAAATTGAGTCGTCTATTCCTCCGAATATTAAACGGTCGAATTGCTTTTGTGCACTCCAATGCACTCGGAGACGTCTTGTTATATCTCCACTTATACCGATATATACTTGAGAGTATTCATCCAGTACCATGACGTAGTATCCAGGAGAACCTTTTAAAAGAGAAAGGTTGGTAAATTCTTTAAATACTTTGGTTTTATCAAGAAACCGCGTAAGCTCTTCGTTAAATTCCTGTTTAGACAATAAATTATAATACTCCATATTCAAGTCAAAGTTTTCAAAGCAGTCTTTAGTATGCAACTTCATATATGATTCAGGGTAAATTTCTCCTGTACCAAATGAGCTTTTATTGCTTGCTCTTATATAATTTTCTCTTGTTAGTTTTAATCCACCTGATTTCTCCATAAGATGTAAACCTAAATGGAATGGCATGAGTTAATTCTCCTCGTTTCATATATTTCATATACATTAATACCCTAATTTATGAGATGCCATATTAAAGAAATCAAAGTATTTTTGCTTCTGTTATTCACTTTGGCGTTTCTATCATGTCATAGGGTGGCATATCGCCTTTTTCGTCATACAGCGTCATACTTCCTCGATCTACTTGATAAGAAGTCATCCAAGTTCCATTCTCCATTGAGTTTTGCCAACTTTCCGTAAAAGTCACAAGATATAAATTCTCCTCCAATTGTTCGACAGCTGTTGTTCTTTCCACCTCGTACCCATCAACCTTACCTTCCCAAGTTCCTGCTTTATTCGGGAAATCATCAATTTTTGTCCCCTTATCGGTAGTGGCAAATTCGACCGCATCTTCTGCAGTAACTGAAGGAAGGGAGGGTGAAGTGAATTGAAAGAACCCTCCAAGTAATACGAAGGCAAGAAACGGAGCGATGAAAAGTGCTTTGCTTCCTTTGTCTTGCAACCACCTTTTCTGTAGCCATTTATCAAAAATGCCATAAAGGACAGCAATCAATATTCCAGCAATGATGAAGGATTTGAATGGGAACACTAACCCGATTGCTGAGCCACATACCCCGAGAATTAGCACATATAACCAGTCCGCCCGTTCAAACCATTCCCGTTGAAAAAACTCGACTATAAAGGATGCAAAGAGACCATAAATCAAGACAAAGAATCCGATGTAGAAAAAGTAAGTCAATGTCATACTGTAAAAATGAGTTCCCAAGTGATAAATAATTTCTTCGTCTGTATTGATATTCCAACAGACCCAGGCCATGGCAACAATAAATGTGGCAAGGAACGCGGCCTTCAGTTTTCGCTCAATGAGTTTCCCGAAACTTTCTGTCATCATTATCCCCTTCGTATTCTTATCTTTTTTCATTAGTTCTCTTTCCGGTTGTATTGAAAGATTCCTTACTAACTAAATAATTAAATCTCTTTCATAAGTACTTTATTAAACGAAGTTATGGTTAATAAGTTTCATTTATGATAATTAAAGCGATTGGGATTCACCCCGAAATGACAGATGAAAATGCGACCTGCACGATTGTTGGTGAAAAATAAAGAAGGAGTGGAATACTATCTGACAGTATAGTTTATAACTTTTGAAGTATTTTATGGTCTATCTGAAATTGCTGGGGTGAAGTTCGTTCATATTTAACTACCCACTAAGTGATAGGATTACTTGTCAAAAAAATGTCATTTACTAGATTTGTTAAGTTGTGGTAATGTTACGGGAATTAAAAAAATAAAAGCGTTGAAGAGAACAGTAGATAACCAAACACTTTTTCTAGAGAGCTCCGGTTGGTGGAAAGGAGTAGGAGTATGTTATCGAAACAAGCCTCTGAGCATCACAACGGAACCTGATCTTGGGGATGTTGGGACGGGAGCTCCCGTTACAGAGCTAAGGTATTCGTCTTTATTACGGCTGTACCAAATAAGGTTCTTACGGTGACGTAAGAACAAACAGGGGTGGCACCACGATTTTAGTAATCTCGTCCCCAAGACAACTGTCTTGGGGGTGGGATTTTTTATTTAGCTAAAATGCAGTGGGGAGAGGTTACCATGAAAAGCTGGAAGTATTCTTTATTACTGTTAGGTGGTATCGGTATTTCGAATATAGGCAGCTGGGTTTATCTGATTGCCTTGAATTTAATTATCCTGAATGAAACAGGTTCTCCTTTGGCAATCTCTTTGCTATACATTTTAGGACCGATCGCGACTATTTGTTCTAACTCATGGGCAGGGAGCCTGATTGATCGCATTAATACAAAGAAATTTATGATTGGGTTAGATATTACACGCGCATTTTGTATTGCATTAATCCCTGTGCTTCCTTCACTGTTCTATGTGTATATCATCGTATTTTTCATTAATATCGGAAGTGCCATGTTTGAACCCACGTCAATGGTGTACATGACAAAACTCATACCAGAGAAGGATCGTCAACGATTCAATGCGTTAAGAAGCTTTATCAATTCTTGCGGAACATTAATCGGCCCTGCCATAGCGGGTCTATTGTTTTGGATGGGCACACCTTATACGGCCATCTATATAAACTCAGTAGCTTTGATGTTGTCAGCTTTTATCATTCTGTTGTTGCCTAATCTGGATTCTCAAACAGTTTTATCCGAAACGGAAAAGCTTTCTTGGAAACTGATAAAAAATGACTTTAAAATGGTTTACAAGTTTAGTCAAACCCATACGTTTATGTTAAAAGTCTATTTATTGTTTGTTGGAATGACAATATTTATGACGGCCTTGGATTCATTAGAAGCTGCTTTTGCGAAAGAAGTTATTGGGATATCCGACACCAATTATGGGTTCTTGCTAAGTGTATTTGGAACAGGAATTATTTTGGGTTCAGTCATCAATACCATATTTTCCAAGCAATTAGCAGTCAACTTCCTAATAGGAAGCGGTTCTGTTTTTACCGCAATCGGTTATATCGCTCTTTACAGTTCGCAAGGTTTTACGAGTGCTGCCATTGGAACTTTTATGATTGGATTTGCCATTACGTTTGCCAATACCGGTTATTTGACGTTCTATCAGAACAACGTGCCGGTAAACATGATGGGAAGGTTTAGCAGTTTATTCAGTATGGTAGAAGCAATATTTATCATCATTCTAACTGTAATAATTGGTTTGGCAGCAGAATTGACTTCAATAAGACCTGTAGGCTTAATAGGTTCGTTTACTTTCTTGTTGCTAGGGATTATGGCATTTCAGACAGTTATGCCCCAAAAAAGAAAAGTATATTTTGAGGATAGATTGACCTCAAATAATTAGTACTTAGGGAAAAGATTAGGAAGTGAGTGTAACTTAAGTGTGGTTAAGTTACCTTTAGGTTAAGAAACAAAGCGTTACTAGATAACTAAAGTACAGGTTAGGGGGGAAGACTCGGAACAACCATTTTTTTATTCCGAGTCTCTCACGTATTCAATATTAGGTTTATATATCGTCAGTCATCAAAAGTAACTTAAAAAGAGGGTGATGTATTGGAAAAAATGAAAAGACCTATTGTCATCGCAATTGCTAGTATTTCAGGTGGCGGAAAAACAACTATTGTTGAAAAATTGAATGAAGAACTACCAAATTCTGAAGCGCTTTACTTTGATGAGTATGATTTGGAAGGCCCAGAAAATGTAATTGATTGGATGAATCGAGGAGCTAATTACAATGAATGGAGTCTTACTCCTATTGTAAAAGACTTAGAGAAATTAGTGACTAAACCTATCGATTACATTCTATTGGATTTTCCATTTTCCTACCAACATGCACAAACGCATTCTTTCATCAATTTTTCTTTCTTTATCGATACGCCATTGGATATTGCATTAGTACGTCGAACAATCCGAGATTTTCAAGACGGCTCTAAAGAAGATATTATTGAGGCTATGGCACATTATAACTCGCAAGGCAGACAGGCATATCTAGAGATGTTATCTACAATCAAGCCAGATGCTGACTTCATTATAGACGGATCCCAATCAGTAGCTAGGATTGTAAGTTTAATATTAGAAAAAGTATGAAAAACCTCTAGATTAAGATGGCAACTATTATCGGAAGAGAAAAAGCGAAAAGCAGCTTTTTCTCTTTTTTTGTGTCTGTGAAAGTTTACTTTTGCGAATGGTTTAATTTACAAAATTATCCAACTATTGTTTTTAGTTCTGAGTATATTTAATGTATGAGTATCAAATTCAATAAAAGGAGCGATTTTTAAATGAAGAAAATAATAGGGTTATCTATATTTATATTAATTACTTTGAGTGGCTGTGGGGATGGAGACAGATTCGTATTCTCAGGTGAAAGTGAAAATTGGCGAGTTGAATACGAAGCAATTATATATGACGAAACAAGTGAAGAAACCTTTGGTTCAATTATGTACAAAGGGGCCGAACCCTCTCCTAAAGAAATAAATTATATTATAAAGTCGGAATCAGATGAAAAATCGGGTAAAAATATTTCCTTGGAAGAAGGTAGTACAACTATTTCAAAAGGATCTTGTAGAGGCTGTGCAATAACTCAAGAAGATGAAGAAATGGAAGTAGAAATTACATGGAATGGTAAAAAAGAAAACTTAACTTTAAAAAACGAATGAAAATATTTTTTTATATTTATATGTTCAAAATAGATTTTAAATTTAAATACAATGTAACTTAATATGAAATAAGTTATATTCAGTTCTAATAAATTTGGTTCGTATGAATTCTAGCACATGACTATGCTTGATACGGAAAGTGGGGAGAAATTAAAGATGCGTGAGGAAAAAATCGAGGAATTAAACGGAAAGCGGAGGATATGGTCAACCGGATTGAAGAATACACGATGGTATTTCCAACAGAATTTTACAATGATTATTGGCATATGCGCTTACCGGTTGCACAAGGCTTTATCAGTTCAGATAAAACTCCTCGGAAGGTCCAACGGCTGTGCATTCAAAAGCTATTGGATCGTTCAGAACATCTGAAAGCATTGCAGCCACATGATGACGAGAAATATCGTGTAGTTGTCTTAATTGACTTGCCTGGTTTATGGAATTCACAAATCATCATCTTCAAAGGGGGAGGATTATTTTAACGAATTCTTTAACAGGGATAGTGACTATTACAAGTGGATTCCTCTTTCTGCTAACAGAAATATTCAAACTGAATGGGGGTTAGCCATTCCGGACGAGGTAGCCATCGAAGGTTATAAAGAAGTTAAAGATGATGAGGATGGTTATTATGAAAGTGAAATTTGATTTGTAGGGGAACTCAAATGGACTAAGGTCCATTTTTACTCAGAAAAATTTCTAATTCTAAATAATAAGGGTACTGAATGTAACTTAATAGTAATTAAGTTACATTCAGTTTCTTTTTTAGAGGGTCTTCAAGAAGTCGACGGAAACCAGCAGGTCTTGTTCATGGATTATTCGATATAACAACTAAAAAAAGACATGAAAAAATCCCTTATTTCCGATTAGGAGACAGGACGATGCCCGTTTCGAAATCGATCCAAAGATCCTCGTGGTTCATCAACAACGAGGATCGAGAGCCTGACACATAAAAGAAAAAATCAGATATGCCTTCATTCTACTTTTCTTGAAATCAAATGTCGAAACTCTTTAAAAGAGAATTAAGTGTCTTAAAGGAATTTAAAAAGTACAACAAAGCCGAGTATCACTTTAAAGTAATACTCGGTTGATTAAATTAATTTTATTTATCATTTGACGAGTGGATATTATCAATCGTAATAGAATGAGAAATTGTATTCCATACCCATATCTTAAAAAGTTCATTAACTTTCTTCTCAATTACCTCATTACTAAGATTTGATTCAATATTTAATTCTTCAAGTGTAAATGTCTTCTCAACCTTAGATTCAGGTCCATTTGTACCTACTGAAAAAGTAACTGTTTTATCCATATAAACTCTCCTATAAAAAATTTTCTGTTAATCAAATAGGGCTTCATCTTCTTCTTTTATGTCAGCTCTTGAGATTATGATACCACCACTATGTGATACGGCACCAGAACAACGGTACAAAGAGGCTAATACCTGCAAGTCTGGTGACGTTTCCTAAAAGACAAGCTCTGTACTGTCTGTAGCGCTCTGATACCACGGTTTTTGATTTCTAATTGTAAACGCTGAATTATATACAGGGTATGTATGATATATGGTGTTTTTAGTAGTCCAAGATACATCATACCAATTTTTTTATACTGAATATTAAAAGAAAAATTAGCATATGTGATAGGAGAATTAGGAGAGAAAACCCGTGGACATATGGAAGTAGTTTATTAAAAAAAAATTGAAAAAGAGTCAGTAACGAGAAGAGCTACTTTTAGCTTTAATCCAGCAAGTTCAGCGTGATCTGGACGATTTGAAAAAAACAGGAACTAAATGTAACTTGATGCTAATTGAGTTACATTCAAATTCAGTACTCTTCGCTTAAAAATTCCTCGATGGTTTCCTTAAATTCCTTTTTTATTTCTTTAAGGGATTTATCCACAAGTTCTCCTATAATTTTGCTCCTAAGTATGTTTTTCAAAACAGGCAAGCCAAAGGTGATTCGTTCGCATTTCCAAATCGTAATAACATGTAGATTTATCAGTTCCTTAGCTGAATCGATTTTATCTGTTATCCCGATATAAATTGTAGAGCAGTAACCTGGCTGGAAATGATTCGAACCATCAAACTTAACATAAAATTCAAGATTTCTATTTTCAAAAATGGATGTATTCTCCTTTACTAGAATATCCCGATATGTCCTTAAGGCAAATTCCATCTCTTGAATATTCGTCTGAAGCTCATTGGTAAAATCTTTTTGCTGATATTTCATAATAAAATCAATATCTTTTGAAACTATGATAAATCAGTTATTCTTTAAACGAGTTGTAAAACCCCTCGTTCTCCATGATTTTGTTCGTCAACAGAGCTGTTACTTCCATTTGCCAGTTTGATTAAGTTTATTCACCTTTTGATAAAGCGAATCACGTAATCGCAAATTGACCAAAAGACCAACGGCAAACACATAGCGTGCATGTCACTTTAGTTGATTGAAATCTTAGCAAGGTAAACTTCATCATAAGCGTTGTGTTGAATCATTAACGCTTTACGGCGAATACCTTCAGATTCATAGCCATGCTCATGTAAAAAAGTTAGAGCGGGTGAATTTGTTTCTAGTACAGTGACTTCAAGGCGATGTATGCCTTTCTCCGATGCCCAAGCCTCTGCTTTTTTCAGAAGTAAAGATCCGATTCCTTTGTGTTGAGACTCTTTTTTAACGCCAATTCGCAAAGTTGCACGATGGCTGGCTCGATGAGCTTTATATCCTTCAATCATTAAATAACCTACATGCTGTCCATTTAAAATAGCCAAAAGGATGAGTGAATGCCCACTTTGATTCCATTCAATGATTTGTTTTCTTGTTTTTTGTGTAGACAATAATCGTTCACCATGTCCGTATAGAAAGAAATCTGATTCGCCTTCAATTTTTTTCTGCAAGTTTGAAAGAGAACTTGCATCACCATGCGCGGCAGTTCGAATTAATAAGATGTTTTCATTAGCTTTAGCATTTCCTTTATCGTTCGTTGGTTCTATTCTATCGAAAACAACATAGCGTTTAGGCTCAACGTACTTAACGGCATATCCTGCAGCGGTCCAGGCTAGGTAATGCTTGGCTGGTGCTTTAGTTTTTTTCCACCAACTGTAGCTCAAATAAGCAGCATTCGGAAGACTTTGACCCATAATTTTTTCGATTTCTGTAAATTGTAAAGTAACGGTTGGATTTTTCGTTGCTGAAAAATAATTTGCTAAAGGGATATATTTCTTTTCAATTTTCATATTCATGCGGGTATTTCCTCCTTGCCGGTATTCCGGAATTCTTAGTGAAAATGAAACAGCACAGGCAACTTGAAACTTGTGCCCGTGCTGCTTAGATAAAATAGGGAAACACCCATCCAGTTTATTTAAATGCGACATTGTGTTGAACTTGATCTTGG
>NZ_JAKVTG010000022.1 GCF_022489025.1 Planococcus halocryophilus
AGCATGCTCCGTTAATGTCGTGTCAAGTGCAATACGCAATTCAGCAGCGGGTGTTGCTGTCGCCATTTCCATGGATGCTTCGCTCGCTGTAGAATGTCCTCCGTGGCTGTCGGCAAGTGCCGCCGTTGGTACCAGTAAGGCTAGGCTAAGTGGTAAGGCTAAAAGTACTTTGTTTAATTTCATCTAAAATCGCTCCCTTTTTTTCTTTTTTTTTTTCGTTATACAGGCATAACGCAAAGGGTTTAGCTTTAGATCACTTTTTTTGAAAGTAAATTGAAATTAATATTTTGTACTGAGTAATGGTTTGTAAAAATGGCAATAAAAAAAAACCGAGTGCGTAATAAGAGCACTCGGTAATTATATTTTTCATGTATCTAGAAAATTTTTGCCGATCAGTTCTTTTGAAGCAAAAATAAATTCCTCCACTAGACGAACTGAGTTTTCGAGATCATCCAAGTCGATAACTTCAATCGGTGTATGTGTGTAACGCGAAGGAATAGACACCACTCCCGTTGAGACTCCTGTAGAAGTCATATGAATTGCTCCAGCATCTGTTCCGATGCCCATAAAAATTTCTTGTTGATAAGGAATGTTTTTTTCTTCAGCAACTTTTTCTAAAAGACCTGTAACAAGAGGATGAGAAATCAATGACTTGTCAGCTACTTTAATACATGGTCCTTCTCCAAGTTTTCTTGTTCCTGTCATCAAGACATCGTACGTATCACTTGTTGGCGTCGTATCGACAGCCAATGCAAAATCTGGTTTGATACCTTGTGACAATACAGATGCACCTCTTAATCCTACTTCTTCTTGAACCGTGAAGACGCAGTAAATGTCGCCATGTTTAGCTTCTTTGTTTGACCGAAGATTATTGATCAGTGCAATTAACACTGCGCAACCTGCGCGGTCATCCAAAGCTTTTCCGATTACTCGATTTCGCTTTTTGTCACCCGCCAATTTCAATTTGCTCCCATAGCTTATCGGTTGGCCGACTTTAATCCCCATTTCTAGAACTTCCTCTGCCGAAGATGCGCCGACGTCAATGTATAAATCACGGTGAGAATCAATTCGCTTTGGGTCATCCCACTTTACATAATGAACAGCCAAAGCGCCAATTACACCTTCGATATAACCCGCTAAACTTTTGATGGTAACTGATTGCGCTAGCAAGATCCGATTATCAAATCCTCCGAGCTGTTCAAAGCGCAGTGTGCCATTCGGTTCGATTTTCTTAACGATGAAACCTATTTCATCTGCATGTGCTGCTAGTAAAATAGATGGCATTTGAGAATCTGTCGCTTTTACTGTAGCAATCAAATTACCAAGCGGATCAACTTCTAGTTGATCTACTTTATCTTGTATTTCTTTTTTGATAAAGCGTTGAACATCTTGCTCAAAGCCACTTGGCCCTACTAAATCACACAAATCTTTCAATAGTTTATACAAAGTCCATCCACCTCAAATTATTGATTTGATAAGTATACATCCGTCATTAAATCGTTGCTCATTGGATGTGGTTTATAATCTTCTACATAGTCACTTTGTGCAAGTGGTGGCGTTGTATATGCCAACATCACCCAAGGCGCGTCTTCTTGAAATAATTGTTGTGCTTCCTTATAAAGTTCAGTTCGTTTATCCTGATCAATAGTTTCACGGGCTTCCGTGATCAAAGAAGTAAATTCGTCACTCTTATAGAAGGCAATGTTTTGTGCGGGTACTTCCGCATTTGTTTTACTCAAGTTTGGATATAAGAAGTTATCAGGGTCCGCCATTACACCTGTCCAACCATACATGGCCATACTATGTTTTCCGTTCTTAGTGTCTTCTAGATACGTTGCCCACTCCATTGAAACAATCTCTGCTGTAATGCCAATTTCGGCTAAATCAGATTGGATTGCTTCAGCGATTTTCATCGGTTCAGGTAAATACGGACGTGGATTGCTCATCGTATATAATTCAGTTTCAAAACCATTTTCGAAGCCAGCTTCAGCTAATAGTTTTTTCGCTTCTTCGACATCGTAATCGTATTTTTTCAACTCATCATTATGACCCCATAACGAAGGAGGTAACGGACTCGTTGCCGGATCTGCTAATCCATTATAAAAAGCATCAACGATCTCTTCTTTATTGATGGCCATGTTAATTGCTTTTCTCACCAATGGATCATCAAATGGTTCTTTTTCCATATTAAACGCCATGTAACCAATATTGAAGCTTGGACGCTTCTGCAGTTCAAGTCCTTCCGTTTCTTCTACGATATTAGTGTCCCCGGCATTCATCCCGTCTAAAATATCAATTTCTCCAGTTTGTAATGCATTCAAGCGAGCTGCATTTTCAGGGATTACTTGATAGATAAGCTTATCCAAGTAAGGTTTTCCTTCCACCCAATAATTCGGATTTTTTGCTAGTGTAATAGTACTGTTCCGGCTCCACTCCTCAAATTGGAAGGGTCCTGTCCCTACCGGATGCTCATATAATTCCTCACCATATTGCTCAATGGCAGCTGGGCTGGCAATTCCGAACATAGAAATGGCTAAGTAACTAAGAAATGGAGCAGTTTTCCGTTTTAGTTTTATTTCAAGCTCATGATCACCTGTCGCTTTGACATGTTCGATTAAATGATTTTCGTCACCTTTAAATCCTCCATAGAGAAATGGATAGTATGGAAAGTCTCCTTGGTGATATGGATTTTCTGGATCCATCCATCGTTCAAAGTTAAAGACAACAGCTTCTGCGTTAAAATCAGTTCCATCATGAAATTTAACGCCCTCGCGTAATTGGAATGTCCAGGTCAAGCCATCTTCGCTAGAACTATACTCTGTAGCCAGTTTCGGTTGTAATTCTAAATTGTCATCGTACTCCAGTAATGTTTCAAAAACATTATGGGTGATTCGGATGGATTCACCATCCGTGACATTGATTGGATCTAAGCCGACTGAGTCAGCCCCACGTCCGTAAATCAATGTGCCACCTTGTTTATCTTCTTCCGTCATTTCTTTCACATTGTTTTCTGAGCTTTCTTCTTTCGTGCTTTCCGAGCAAGCAGTAAGCAATACTAGCAACATTAATAAAAGATACATTGAACGCTGTAAATTTCTTTTCACTCTTTTCCCTCCAATATGTTTTTCGTTAATTTCTTCTACATAACGGAAGTAAATTCCGATAATAATAGACATTAAGAAGATAATTATAAATATAATCATGTTAATGTGAAATATCAAACGAATATTCTAAATTTTGAAAACAAATAAATCGCTTAAAATTTCTCAATAAAAAACCACCCTATTTGCCTTACATAGAGTGGTTCGCTACATTAAAATTTTCTTGGATCCATTTTTTCGTCTGTATTATATGATTGATTGATCACTTTAACTAGTTGTTCAATCTTATTCAATATGTCTAATGCCAGTAGACCATTTCCTTCTGCGGTTTTCGGATAGCCAATAGACATAGTTCGCCGAACTAATTGAGCATATAATTCAGCCTCTGTCAGTTCACGAGCAAACTCTTTTTCGGCAATGTTCTTAATTAATGCTAACGCTCCTGAAACATGCGGTGTTGCCATCGAAGTTCCTGAAAGGCTGGCATACTTGCCACCAGGAAATGTTGAATAGATATCCACTCCCGGAGCTACTAAATCGATTTCATCATTCGTATTGCTGAAATTGGCAATGCGACGATTAAAATCCGCAGCCCCTACTTGAATCACTTCCCCGTAAGCTCCCGGATAAGCATATTCGTTTGTATCGTATTTATTGTCTCCTTCGTTTCCTGCTGCACACACTACTGGAATTCCTGCATCCACAGCCCGTTTCACTACCGCATGCAATTCTTCTACATCTTCTGGACCACCTAAAGACATGGAAATGACATGGACACGCTCGCCATTTGGTCCTCTCCAATCAATTGCAAACTGTATGCCGTCGATAATTCCTTGATATTCTCCGCCACCTTCACCGGACAATACCTTTAAAATAAGTAACTGAGCTTCAGGAGCCACACCTGCTATTCCTCCACTTTCTCTATAAGAAGCAGCAACCGTTCCCGCAACATGTGTCCCATGACCATTGTTATCATCAAAATTCGTCGCATCTGCATCGTAATCAGGTGTAAAATTTTTTCCATCCACAATTCTACCTTCTAAATCAGGGTGATCAGGCTGACATCCTGTATCTAAAATCGCGATAATTTTCCCTTTTCCTTTTTCTGCCCACTGCCATACTTCTGGTGCTTGAATCATCCGCACCCCTCTAGGAATTCGTGGTGCCTGATCTGCGATTTCTTCTACTCGGTAAGGAATTAAATTTAACTTCGCCATTTAGTTCACTCCCCTTAATTTCCAGTTTTTTTCTTACTTCCCTAATTCGTCGTATCCCTCTCGAATCCTTTATTATTCCAATGAAAAAACCCGAAGCTTATTAAGCACCGGGTTTTCCATTTTTTATAATTGTCTAAATCCACCTGTGTTAGCACGCACATTGACCTCTGAATATTTCTTGACATCAAGTTCTTTTGATAGCATCGTGCCTACCCATCCACCGATAAATCCAAGCGGTACAGAGAATAACGCCGGGTTGGTCAATGGGAAAATTGGATCTCCTACAAAAATTGCTGCACCCGCTACTGGATTCATTACACTTGGACTTAAGGACACCAGCACTAACGCCGAAATCAATCCTGTTAGAATTGCCGATACTGCCCCTGTAGTATTAAATCGTTTCCAGAAAATCGTGTAAAGAATAACTGGTAAATTGGCACTCGCCGCAATACAGAAAGCCAGAGACACGAGAAACGCCACATTTAGGCTTTGCGCAAAGATAGCCAACAAAATTGAAAACGCGGATACCCCAAGAGAAGCATAACGAGCTGCCAACATTTGCTGACGTTCAGTCGCTTGACCTTTTTTAATAATTTGACCATAAATATCATGAGCAAAAGCCGAAGCACCAGTCAAAACCAGACCCGCTACTACGGCAAGAATCGTAGCAAATGCGACTGCAGATATAAATGACATTAAAACATCGCCACCTAAGGCTTGCGCCAATAGAGGTGCTGCCATATTTCCAGCAGGGTTTGTTGAAGTGATTAAATCAGACCCAACAAAAGCTGCGGCCCCGAAACCTAGGAAGATGGTCATTACATAGAAAATCCCAACAATCCAAGTTGCCCACATAACTGAGCTTCGTGCTGTTTTCGCATCTTTTACTGTAAAAAAGCGCATCAAAATGTGAGGCAATCCTGCAGTTCCTAGAACCAAGGCAAGCATAAGTGAAATGGTATCCAACGGAATTTTGTATTTCACTCCAGGACTTAAATACGCTTCTCCATGAGGCGTTGCCGTCTTCATCTGCGTAAACATGTCTAGAATATTAAAGTTGAAATTTTTGAGTACCAGGAAAGATAAAATAACTGTACCGACCATCAACAACACCGCTTTGATAATCTGTACCCAACTTGTCGCTGTCATACCTCCAAATAATACATAGATAGTCATCATGATACCAACTAGCAACACAGCCCATATGTAATCAATGCCAAACAGCAATTGAATCAATGCTCCTGCTCCAACTAATTGAGCAATCATATAGAATATGACAATTGTGATAGAACTTAATGCCGCTGCTCCACGAACTTTTTTGGCATTAAAGCGTGCGTTGATCATATCAGCAAGCGTGTATTTCCCTAAATTGCGCAGTGGTTCAGCAACAATAAAAAGAACTACTAAATAGGCCACAAGATAGCCGATAGAAAATAGGAAACCATCAAATCCAAACAAAGCGATGGCTCCGGCAATTCCTAGGAAAGAAGCTGCTGATAAGTAATCTCCTGCAATGGCTAAGCCATTTTGCCAACCAGTCAAGCCGCCTCCTGCTGTATAAAAGTCACTCGCGGAATTTGTACGTTTTGCTGCAAAATAAGTAATGACAAGGGTGATTCCCACGATAAAAATAAAAATGGATATAACCGTAGCATTCATTTTGTTTCCTCCTCGTCATAATCAAATTCTTTTAACGTAGCTTTAGCCATTGCATCAAATTTTTCGGCTTTTTTCATGTAAACGGTTACAAGAATCCATGTCATGGCGAATAAAGAAAAAGCGAATACCCACACCCATGTGATGTCTCCAATGAAAGGCGCGTCCAACCAATTGGTATAGGAAATCACGATATTAAATAAGAGATAAAGCCCTAGAAATAATGCCGTCGTCGAGATAAGAAAGGTCTTCTTTTTACGCATCAACTCTCTGAAATTGGATGAGTTCTCGATTTTTTGAAAATCTGGCTCCTTAACCACTGGCCTTTCATGCGTTACCTTTTTCTCTCCCCTCGCATCCTGCTGTGTGTCATTTTCTGTGATTACTTTCGTCACGTCTTTCACCCCTCGATTTTAGACTTTTCTGAATCTAAAAATAATTAAAGCACTTTTAATTTTCCACGTCAATCATTATAAGTAAAAAAATGTAAGGATAGTTCTTTTAACACTAATACATAAAGGTTTTTATAGTAGTTTAGAGAATACAGTAGAGTAGCTTAAAAGTGAGGAGTCGATAAAATGAAGAAATGGATGATTTATGGAGCAAATGGCTATACAGGCGAACTGATTGCTAGAGAAGCTGTGAAGAGAGGATTATCACCTGTACTTGCAGGACGTAATGCCGATAAAATCAGACCATTAGCCGAGGAACTGTCACTGGCATTCCAAGCATTTTCGTTAAATGACCATGCAGCAAAACAGTTGAAAGACATAGATTTGGTTCTTCACTGTGCAGGTCCTTTTGACCTGACAAGTAAACCGATGATTCAAGCTTGTCTGCAAGCAAAGGCGCATTACCTAGATATTACAGGAGAAATTTCTGTATTCGAATACACTCATTCACAACATGCTCAAGCAGTTGAAAAAGACATTATTCTTTGTTCTGGAGTCGGATTTGATGTTATCCCGACTGACTGCACCGCTTTAAAGTTAAAAGAGGCATTGCCCGATGCAATTGAATTATCTCTTGGTTTCGATTCGGATTCAGGCGTTTCACCAGGAACGTTTAAAACGATGATCCAAGGTCTCGGATCAACTAGCATGCATAGAAAAGACGGTGTGCTAGAATCTGTCGCACTTGGCAGTCAGCACCGAACCATTGATTTTGGAAGAGGTTCACGTTCTGCTATGGGAATTCCTTGGGGCGACGTTTCGACCGCTTTCTATACAACTGGTGTACCGACCATTTCCACTTGGATTCCGATGAGCAAACCAAAAGTTCAAAGCGCTCGTTTGATGAAAGTCGCGAGTCCCTTGTTTGCTTCCGATTGGGTAAAAGATAAGTTACAGAAACAAGTAGAAAAACGAGTAAAAGGTCCGAATAACGAATTCCGAGCTAACACGCCTGCTTATATTTGGGGAGAGGCAAGAAACGCGGAGGGCGTTATGAAAGTCGCTCGAATTCAAACCGCGAATGTTTACGATTTAACCGTTTACGGCTCACTTGATATCGTTCATCGTCTCTTGAGTGAACAAATCGATGGGGGCTATTATACACCTGCCGGACTCTTCGGTTCGAATTTGGTAGAAAAGTTACCAGGATCAGGAGCATTTGAAATCGACACATTTTACCCTCGATAAAAAAAGCCAAATTCGAGTAATTCGAATTTGGCTTTTTTCTTAATGATTATGAATTTCTCATTAATTGCATTCGTTGATTAAACAACGTAGGGTACGACAAGAAACCAAGCATAACACTTGTCACAGCAGCAGTTGTCAATAGTAAGAACATGATGAGCAACTGAAATTGAACAGCTTGAATCGGGTCTGCCCCCGCAATAATTTGGCCGCTCATCATCCCTGGTAACTGAACGAGTCCTACCGTTTTCTGGCTTTCAATCGTTGGAATCATACTGGCTTTGATCGACGTGATTAGTTGCCGGTGAATCGCCTGTTTAGGCGTTCCTCCGAGTGATAAGATCAATTCGGTTTGATCTTGATGTGATTCTACTTCCGCTGTAAAACGATTCAAGAATAATATTGATAAGACCATCGAGTTTCCGATGACCATACCGCTAATCGGGATAATGTATTGCGCAGTAGCTGGTGTGATATTAAAGCCAAGCAAAATACTTTGCGTGAGCACTTCTACAGAGATTAAGGTAACCGCAACTTTTGTCGCAATGCCTTGAATCGCCGCTCCTTTTTTCTGCGCGTTATGTGTTGCTGCAACGACCATCAAACCAACCATCATGAAAATATAAAGTAAGCTGTCTGAATCAAAAACGAACTTCAGTACATAACCGACTGCCAATAATTGTACAATCGAGCGTAACGTTGCAATGATTGTGTCTTTCTCTAATCCAAGCTTTAAGGTTTTAGATAACACAAGAGGAATCAATACGAAAATTAAAGTAATCGATAACGTCAGGTAGCTCATTCTGCTTCCCCCCTGACAAACCGTTTGACTTTGTCATTTACCGGATCTTTCAGTAATTCACTTTCACCTGTTTCAATCACTTCGCCGTCCATCATGACCCATGTATAATCACCAATTTCAAGCGCTTGTTGCAAGTTATGAGTAATCCAAATAATCGTGGTATTGTATTTCCGGTTGATCTTAACTATTAATTCTTCAATTTCTCTTAAAGAAGTACGGTCTAAAGAAGACGTGATTTCATCAAGTAACAAAACTTCCGGTTTATTGACGAGCGTTCGAGCAATGGAAACTTTTTGACGTTGACCACCAGACAAATCTTTCACCTTCCGCTCAAGAAGCTCTTTTTCCAATCCAACATCATGTAGTAATTCAAGCGCATCATCTTTCGACAACGATTCTCCTTGAAGTTCTAGTGGCAAAGTTAAATTTTCATACACGCTGCCTGTAATCATAGGCGCACTTTGAAGTGCGATCCCGACTAAGCGGCGTAACTCAACTGGTTCATAGCTTTCAATCGCACGATCTTTAATATACACTTCTCCCGATTGCGCTGAAAATAATCCATTGCATAATTTTAATAAGGTCGTTTTTCCCGCTCCGGATGGGCCAACTAATGTGGTAATTTTTCCTTCTGGAAAAGAACCGGTAATGCCTTTTAAAATAGGGGTCGTGTCAAATGAAAAATCAACATGATTAAAATGGATAGCCGGTTTATATTTTACAGACATACAGTTCACTTCCTTTCAGGCAGAAAAACAGCACACGTTTTACGGTGTGCTGCTTTGTTGCTATTAAGCTTCTAACTTGCGTTGTGCAAATTCATCATCCATTTTCAAGAAGTATTCTCCGCCTTCTTCAATGGCTTTTACTCTTGCAATAATATCACGGAATGATTTTTCTTCTTCCATTTGTTCTTCGATAAACCAATCTAAGAACGATAATGTCGCATGTTCTTCTAATTCACCAGCCAATGTGACCAATGCGTAAATATTGCTCGTCACGCTTTTCTCTTGAGCCAATGAATTTTCTAGTACATCTAACGCACTGACAAAATGATTTTTTGGTTCAGTCAATGCCTGTAATACTGGCTTTTCATCCATTGTCACTAAATATTGATAAAACTTCATCGCATGGTAATGTTCTTCTTTTGATTGGATTAAATAGAAGTTTGCAAAACCATGGTACCCTTTTTTCGAAAAATACGCTGCCATTGCCGTATACGCATGTGCTGCTTGTAATTCATTATTAAATTGATCGTTTAACGCATTCGTTAGTTTTTCTGATAACATGTTTTATTCCTCCTATTTCTTATTTAGAATTATTATAATGTAGTTAATATAACATAGCCTTGTTAAACAATCAAATCAAATGAGAATAAAGTATTTTAATTGAGAATTTATATCACTTATGGAAAGGTTATACCTTTTTCAGACGATAATTATTATCATTTAAAACCTCTCGAGACTAATAACTTATTTTTAGTAACAAGATGTAGTACGATATTACGTAGATAGTCATGTAGGGGGAACTAAAATGACAACCATGAAGCTAGATCCAAAAGTATTTGCAATATTAAAAGAGAAAATTCAAATGATCCAAACTGAAGAAGGCGCCGTGTACTTAATGGGTCCAATCCGGCTACCTGTGAATTTATATGAAGAAACTTTTGTATTCAATTGGTATTGCTGGTTGAGTCTTGACGAAGTTACGGAAGATTACGAGGGCATCATCGAAAAACTTAACTCAGCTAACCTTGCTGAATATCAACAATCGAGTGTTCTTGTATATGGAGACTTCGAAAATAATGAAGAAGCATTAATCCGCATGCACTCTATTTGTCATACAGGTGATATTTTTGGCAGTAAACGTTGTGATTGCGGCTATCAACTAAAACAATCGATGAAGCGAATTACCGACCACGGTACAGGTGCATTGTTTTATTTAGCAAATCACGAAGGGCGCGGCATTGGTCTCTTCAGCAAAGCAATGGCGTATGTTCTACAAGAAAATGGCTATGATACCGTTGAAGCAAATGAACAATTAGGATACGTGGATGACTCCAGAAATTATGGGGATGCGATTGCTGTACTACAAGCACTTCGCACTAAACCTGTAACTTTGATGACTAACAATCCTAAAAAAGTCGATGCTATCGAAAAAGCCGGATTGCAAATTGCATCCAGAACCTCTCTTTGGGGAGACGAATCCGAATACAACAAAGACTACTTGCAAACAAAAATCGATCGTTCTGGACACCTAAAGGACGAGGAGGATATTTTGCATGTCAAACCATGATTTTTATATGAACCTTGCTTTGACGAATGCGCAAACGTTAAAAGGGCAAACAGACCCTAACCCTCTCGTTGGCTCTGTTATCGTTAATGACAACCGAATTGTTGGCATTGGAACGCATCTTAAAGCTGGTGAGCCACATGCTGAGATTCATGCACTCCGCATGGCGGGTGACATGAGTCGAGGCGCTACTATTTATGTAACACTTGAACCTTGCTCTCATTTCGGTCGTACCGGTCCTTGCGCGCAAGCGATTATCGATGCGGGCATTGAAAAAGTGGTCATCGCAACTTTAGACCCGAACCCCATCGTTGCCGGAAATGGTGTACGAATGCTAAAAGAAGCAGGCATAGAAGTAATTGTGGGCGTTCGCGAGGAGGAAGCCATAAAGATGAATGAAGTCTTTAATAAATTCATCGTAACGAAAACTCCTTTTGTGACATTAAAAGCTGCGTCTACACTGGATGGCAAAATCGCCACCCACTCTCTTGATAGCAAATGGATTACAGCAGAAGAAGCACGATTAGATGTTCACTTGATGCGTAGTCAGCATATGGCCATTCTGGTAGGTGTTGGCACTGTTATTGAAGATGACCCTGAGTTGACGGCGCGTATTTCGAACGGTCGAAATCCGCTTCGTATTGTACTAGATTCCACATTGCGTATTCCGCTCGATTCCAAACTCGTTACAGATGGCATTGTTGATACATGGATTTTCACCAGTAAAAATTACGATACGGATAAACGACAGGCATTAGAAAAATTAGGCGTTTCGATATTTGAAACTAGCCATGATACGCAAGTCGATGTCGTCGACGTTGTTCGCATGCTCGGTGAAAAAGGCATTTCTTCACTCTTTATCGAAGGTGGCGGCACTATCAATGCAGCGTTTCTAGAAAACGACTTGATCGATAAAGTGGTATTTTATTTTGCCCCTAAACTTGTTGGTGGGACAATGGCGCCGACTTTTATTGAAGGAACAGGTGTGGAATGGATGAAAGATGCCATAGAATTGCGTGATGGTGAATTCAGTAAAGTCGGGAAAGACTTTAAATTTACAGGCTATCCTGAAAAGCGAGGCAGCAGCACATGAAATTCGGTTTTGATATAGACGATACCTTGATTAATTTGCGTGAATACGCCTTTCATTATTACCAAAAACAATTAGACCAACCAGTAGATATCGCTATTTTCCACGGTTTGAATCGTGTGGAAATACATGAAGCATTCGGTTTAAGTAATGAAGATGGGAAAAACATGTGGGATCGTTCGTTAGACTTTTTGTATTTCACTGACTGTCCGCTGTATTCTGGTGCACTTAAATTATTAAAGCAGCTCCAGTCAGACGGTCACGAAATCTACTATATAACGTCGCGTCCACTCGAACACACGGAAAATACATTCAACTGGATGGTTGAAAAAGGCTTTCCTATCGTAAGAGAAAACTTTTTCTGTGGTATGAAAGATTCGGAAAAAGTGGAGATCATTAAAAGCTTGCAGTTGGATTATTATTTCGATGACAAGCCAGCTGTTTTAAATACGTTAACGGGTGAATCCGTGAACGTGATTGTTAAAGATCAATCGTATAACCGCCATCTCGATTTGCCACGTGTTGAAAACTGGGACGAGTTGGGCGATTTGATGAATAGTGAAATAAAGTAAATAAATGTCGTAGATGAAACACAGGCAAAATGCTTCAGGTAGGCATTTGCCTCGTTTCTTTTGATAGTAGAAAAAAGGGCGGAGAAATTTCTCCGCCCTTTTTTTATTCAACTAAATCTTCTTCACTTAAATGACATTCTCCAAAAGCGTCATCTAATGTGTCGTATCTCCCTAAACGATGAACTTTCCCATTTCTCATTTGCATGTACGTGTATATCGTGACATGACCACTTTGGTGTTCCCAAGTAGCTTTTTGAACACAAATCACTTCGTCACCTTTAGCGTAATAGTCTTGTGTTTCCATATGAATGCCTGACTGTTCAATCCACTTCTGCAAAATATCATGACCTTCTGCGACACCTCTAGGCCCGACCAATTCAATATGCGGATCTGAAACTTCAAGTACAGCTTTAATGTTTTTGTCGTTCACTTTTTCAATCCATTGATTTGCAATGTTGATGGTATTCTCCATTTTCTCTTCTCCTTTCCTATAAAATGCATACACGTTTCCACGTAGCTCTATAAAGTCGAAAAAGAAGATAGGAAAAAACCTATCTTCTTTAGTAATTCTCGTTTTTCAATTTTTTAAACGTCTTCACGAATTTATCTGGGTCCGTATAGATCATATAAGTCAATACACCGCGGTGCGTATGAAGGTATAACAATCTGGCTTCTGAAGAAAACGATTTGTAAGAGATATCCCATACATTCGCAACATGAAATTGTGAACCTGGTGTTATCAACGTATCTTTATATAAGTCAATATTGCGTTCAGTTTCAACGATTTTCATTTCGCCAGCCTCTATGGAACGTTCTGTGTCGATATAAGTGATGGATGACAATAACTTTAAATGATCCATGCCGGCATTCCTCCTAAGGAGCTTTTAAAGCAGTTTATCGTAGAAACAGCATTTTACGCAAAACATCTGTTTATATTTATGTGAAACTACCTGCTTCAAGTAACGTAAACAACCAATTAATGTTAAACTATTCTCACAATATCTTCTGTATGGAGGAGTGGCGATATGGAAAGTTGGTTTGGTGCGACATCTACTCATTATTTCACTCTTTTTTCTACGAGCCACTTGATCGTACTTACTGTGGCTCTTATCGGAAGTCTTCTTCTTTTTTCATTTAAAAATAAGTTGAAAGGTAACCAACAAGGGACCAATTGGTTACGCTGGACATTGCTAGCTTTACTCTTAGCATCGGAAATCTCTTATCATTATTGGGCTATCACCAATGACGTGTGGCGCTTTCATAACCAGATGCCTTTTCATCTATGCGGAGTCGCTTCTGTAGTTTCGATAATTGGTTTACTGACTATGCGTCCCTTCTGGATTCAACTGGCCTTCTTTTTCGGCATACTTCCTGCCTTTTTAGCGTTAGTTACTCCTGAATTGCCTTATGATTACCAGCATTTTCGTTTTTGGAAATTCTTTATTCACCACACGGCTATAACATGGGCTTGTCTGTATTTAGCTTTAAGTCGTCCTCAAGCTATTACGATGCGGTCTTTTTTTTCAACTTATAGTTTACTGCTTGTTTATGCCGCTGTAATTGGCTTTTTTATCAATCCATGGACTGATTCTAATTTCCTTTTTTTAATGCAGCGCCCCACAACGACTTCTCCGTTAGACTTTTTTGGCGAAGGCATCTGGTATTACATTAACCTTTGTTTAACCACTTTTGCGTTATTTTTCATTCAATACTTACTGTTTCGTAAATTCGTTAAGCACTCGTGAATTGACTTAGTAATCCACTAAGTCTAACGCAAGGTAATAGTAAACATAAAAAAAGCTTCCGGAACCGGAAGCTTTTCAGACTGTAGACAAAAGAATATTTACTCAATTTTGTATGCATATAGGATTCTCCGCATTTAGTGGACGCTTTCCGCGGACTCCGCGCTGAGCCTCCTCGTCGCAAGCTCCTGCGGGGTCTCACCACTTCGTTTTTCCGCTGGAAAGTCAGTGACCGAAGAAATTCGGGCAGTGACTTTGCGACGAAGCTAGCGTAGCGATGCAGGAGCATATCTTTGCCCTTCGCCACTAGGTGCTCCGAATCCTGAAGCGAGTGAGTAAATTTTTTTGATAGGTTACTTTTATGGTGAAGTGCACTCAAATATCTCATAGTAATCGAAGCTGGAAACCTTCAACTAGGTTGGTCACGAAGACTCCTATGGGAGCAGCGTAGCGACGTAAGAGACCCCGCAGGAATAGCATTGGCCGAAGCCTGCGAGGACAAGCTTTTGCGACGAAGCTAGCGTAGCGATGCAGGAGCATGGGTTTTCAGTGACGAGGAGGCTGAAGCTGAGCCCATGGAAAGCGAAGTGGCCAGCCTAGTTGAAGATTATGCATCATTATTCAGTTTAATAAGACTTTGTCTACAAGCTGTAAGCTTCCGGAACCGGAAGCTTTTTTCTCTACGCTTGTTTAACTAATAAGCTTGTTAAAGCATCAATAAAAAATTGGTTTTCTTCTTCTGTCCCAACGGAAACGCGCACGTAATCAGGCAATCCCCAAATTTTCCCGTGGCGCACAATGACACCTTTAGCCATTAATTGTTTGTATAAGTTTTCACCGTCTTCACCAATTTGTACCAACACAAAATTGGCCATACTTTCAATATACGTTAATCCCAGCTCGTTAAAAGCTTTGTATAATTGCAGGCGTCCTGCTTTATTGGTCTCTTGAGAAGTTTCTACGTGATCAGCATCTCCAATAGCTGCGGTTGCTGCCATTTGTGCTAATGTATTGACATTAAATGGCTCTTTTACTTTCAAAATCGATTGAACAATTGACTCAGGAGCGATACCAAAACCAACGCGTACACCCGCAATGCCGTAAATTTTCGAGAAAGTTTCCAATGTCACAACTGGATATCCTGCGTTCACGTATTCCACACCATTTGTGTAATCCGCTGCGTCTGCAAAATGATCGTAAGCCGCATCAATAACTACTAAAACGTCATCAAGCGCATCTACCAATTTATCCAAATCCGATTTCGGGATATACGTACCCGTCGGATTGTTCGGCGTACAGATGTAGATAATCTTCGTTTTTTCCGTAACCGCAGAAATTAATGCGTCTACATCATACTCAAAGTCTTCTTTAAATTTAACGGGTACAACTGTAGCACCCATAATATGTGCACCGAAATCGTATTCACTAAAAGATGGAGATGGAACAATTACTTCGTCCCCTGCTTCAAGAAAGGCTTCAGAGATTAACGTGATCAATTCGTCGGCACCATTTGTTGTAATTACTTGTTTTGGCGTTACTTGGTATTTTTCGGCAATAGCTTTCTTTAATGCGCTAGCATCTGCATCGGGGTAACGGTTTAACCCTGCTAATCCGTTTTGGATGGCGGCCACTGCTTTAGGAGAAGGCCCTAACGGATTTTCGTTAGATGCTAGTTTGACGACACGGTCCAATCCTAATTCTTTTTGCACTTCCCAAATTGGTTTTCCGGGTGAGTATGGCTGGATTTTCTCTAATGTTTTACGTGCTGTAATTTTGCTTGAGCTTGTCATAGGGATTCCTCCAAAAGTATATGTGATGTATTATTATCTATGTATTTTTATAATGATACCATTGTCATCAAGCATTTCAAATCCAATTGGTTTTTAAGCTGTCCCATGTATCAAAGGGCATGACCACTTCGTACCTTATTATACAGAATTGCAACATTATTTGCACAAGCATATCCAACTATTTGTGTCGGATAAAATAATGTGGTTAACTGTTAAACAGACAGATTGAAAGAGGAGTTTTAACATGATTAAGAAAATGACATTCGCCTTCGCTCCGTTTTTATTACTACTAACGTTGAGCGCATGCGCTGATAAAGAAGAAGATGCATCAACAGAAAAAACAGAGCCCGAAACAACTGAACAATCAGGTGAGACAGCTCCTGCAGAATATACGCTTGAACTGCCAGAAAAAGAAGAGGTTGTTGTCATAGTAAATGGCGAAGAAATTTTAGGGAAAGTCTATAATAGCGTGGCACGTCAACTTGAAACTACATTAGCTGTTCAAGGTCAATCGGTTTCCGATGAGGAAAGTGCAGACCTTGTGAAAGAACAAGCTTTATCTGTATTAATTGGCAATAAAGTAATTTTGCAAGATGCAGAAGAAAAAGGCTATAAAGCTGACGATGAAACGGTTAATGAACGTTTGGAAGAGTTGAAAGGCCAATTTGAAACAGCAGAAGCAATGAACGCAGCATTAAAAGAAACCGGCTTTACAATAGAAGAAATGGAATTGCAACTACGCGAACAATTGGTGTATGAACAATACGTTGCAGAAGAAATCGAAGTCCCTAAAGTGACCGACGAAGAAATACAAACAGCTTATGACGGCTTTGTTGAATCTTCTGAAGCAGAAGCTCCGCCTCTAGAAGAAATGGAACCAACAATCCGTCAGTCTCTAGAAGGACAAAAAACACAAGACGCGGTATTTACTCAGATTGAAAAGCTAAAGAAATCAGCTGACATCGAAGTCAAATTATAAACGAAAACATCCCGCTCAAGTTGAGCAGGATGTTTTTTGTTAAGCTAGCTTTTCTGAACAGTAAGCAAGAATTTCTTCTTCTTCCTCTTCTTCAAGTCCAAATTCAAGTGCACCTCTTGTTTGCTTATCGATAAAATTATAATGTGCGATACGAGCTCCAGCTTCTTCTGCAGCGATAATAACGCGCAGTTCCAAGCCGCCTTCCGTATATAATTCATCTTCTTCGTCCACTTCAACGTTCAACAAGAATTCATAGCGATCGCCCACCATGATACCTGTTGGGTCATTAATTTTGTGAAACACATAATCTGTAATTTGCATTGTAACACCTCCGTTCTTCTATTCTAGCTTGTCTACACCTTTTTGGACAGTTACACGGCAAAATAAACGTTTATTCTACTCCTGACAGGGAATATAAAGAAAGTGAAGACAATTAAAGGAGTGGAATCGAATGAACGTATTAGTAATAGGAGCAAACGGTCAAGTCGGCCGCAACATTGTCAAAGAATTAGCAGAAACAAACCACAAAGCAACCGCCATGGTTCGTAAAGAAGAACAAATAGATAAACTAAAAGAACTCGGTGCTACTAATGTAGTATTAGGGGATTTAGAAAAAGATTTTAGCGATGCTTTTGAAGGAGTAGATGCTGTTATTTTTGCAGCAGGATCTGGACCCAAAACTGGCGCTGATAAAACATTAACCATTGATTTATGGGGTTCTGTGAAAGCTGCGCAATATGCACAAGAAAAAGGTATAAAAAGATTTGTACAATTAGGCTCGGTTGGATCAGACAATCCGGATGCCGGCGGTGAAGCGATGAAGCCATATCTTGTCGCTAAACGCACAGCAGATGATTTATTGAAAACAACCAATTTAGATTATACAATTGTCCGCCCAGGGGCACTTTCGGATGAAGAAAAGTCTGGCAAAATTGAAGTGTCTCTCGATGGCTTTAGTTCTTTAGAAGGCAGATCTATTCCAAGAGCAGATGTGGCACATGTACTAGTCGATGTACTAGATCGGAACAACACTTACCATAAAGTGTTTGAAGTGCTACAAGGCGATCAGCCAGCCAGCGACCAATTAAATTCCTTATAAGAAAGATTGGAATCTACAGTAAAAAAGAGCGAATGGATTTTCGCTCTTTTTTGTGTTAAAATAGGCAATACGATAATTAGAGGACGTGATAAGCATGATTAATATTCAACCACCAAAAGCTGATGTGACGATTACACAGCGCAAACAAGAAATTACAGGTGACGAAGCTGTCATCAAACCATTATTCGGCTTTATCGATTTGTACGATATTCCACGCGATAAAGGCGGCATTATTCAATTCTTCAACCATAGTGGCGAGCTATTGTTTGTCGGGAAAGCTCGCAAACTACGTCAACGTGTGAAAAAGCATTTTGAAGATTCAGTATCACCATTGAAAAATCACCGTGAAGAAGTTTACCGTATTACGGTTTCTTTCGTTGAAGATCCAATGGAACGCGAAATTTACGAAACGTATTTAATCAACGCTCATAAAGCTAAATACAACGTAGACAAAGTGTTTTATAAAGACCAAGAATAGTCAAAAAGGAAGCCCGCGGGCTTCCTTTTTTTATTGCTTTTTAATCTCAGTTGCATCAACAAGCCACTTTTCAAAATAATGATGGCTGTGTCCTTCGGGATGATTGTTCACTCGACCAAATTCCGTGAAACCTTGCTTCTTATAAAATTCAGGTGCTTGAAAACTGAAGGTATCAACAATCATCACTCTGTACTTTTTACAGCGTGCATAAACTTCGGCTTTAGCCATTAGCTTTTCCGCCACGCGCTGCCCTCTGACCGAAGGATCTACCCACAGAAAATCAATGTGTATGCTCTTCCAAAAACTTGTAGTCGTCAAGCCACCTACAATCTCTTCCTCTTTATTGCGCACAATAAAGCTCATTTGTTCAACTGGAGACTTTACTTCTGCAGGTAAATTAGCCATATTGTGTTCAATTACTTTTTTTCGTATAAACTCATGGTCTTCTGGCTCGTTTTGTTGAATAATTCCCATTAAGGTATTCCCCCTTTTTTAAAACTCATTTTATTTTCTCATTTTCTGCTGCTTTTGTGCATCTTCTATTAACAATCATGTTTTAACTCTCCTACCAAAAGGAATAGTGAAGTACCAACTATGTTTTTTGGAGGAAATCATATGACTTCTACAATAAAAGAAAGTCTATCTGCTCACAGCCAAAGTGAATACGATCCGCTCCGACGGGTGTTGTTAAGTCCCCCTCGCTTTATGGAAATAAAGGACGTTATTAACGATGTCCAAAAAAGATATAAAGATGAAAATATTGATGTAGATAAAGCACTGGATCAACACAATAAATTTATTCAGGCATTGATCGAACACGGTGTTCATACAGATTTGATCGAGCCCTCAGAGAATTATCCTGAACAAGTTTTCACTCGTGACATCGGATTTACCATTGGCGATACTGTATTCATTAGTGAAATGGCTTCTGAAATTCGCCAAGGCGAAGAACAAGAGCTTCAAAAGTGGATGGAGACACATCATGTTAATTTCAAGCGATTGACAGGTCACCGAATTGAAGGTGGCGACGTCATTATTGACCGTGATACGGTCTTTGTTGGCGTCAGCAGTCGAACTTCTAAAAAAGCCATACAAAAACTACAAGCTGAATTACAAGACTTCGAAATTGTTCCGATTTCTTTTAATGAGAAATACTTACACCTGGATTGTGTATTCAATATTTTATCTCCAACCGAAGCGCTAATTTTTCCTGAAGCACTCGATGCAACTACGATTCGCATGCTCGCTGAACGTTACACGTTAATACGTGTTAACGAAAAAGAACAGTTTGCATTGGGTACAAATGTACTATCAATCGGTGATCGAAAAGTGTTCAGTCAACCGCAAAACGTGCATGTGAACAAGCATTTGACTGCTCGCGGTTTTCACGTCATCGAAGTCGATTATTCTGAAATTATTAAATCCGGCGGCGCTTTCCGTTGCTGCACAATGCCATTAATTCGTTCTTAAAAAATAATACCCCTTAAGCCTAAATGGCTTAAGGGGTATTTATGTTCTATCGCTGATTCGTCGCTTCTTGACGACTTTGCACAATAAATTCTTTCATCAATTCGACTCCGTCTGGTGTACCAATGGATTCCGGGTGAAATTGGATTCCGTATACCGGGTATTCCTTATGTTTCACGGCCATAATGGTATCGTCATCGAGTGCTTTTGATTGGATTTCTAAACAACTAGCCAATGTTTCCGGCTCTAACACAAGTGAATGATAGCGCATGACTGGTAGTGGCAACGGCATATTTTTAAACAATCCTTGTTGACTATGCGATACATCCGATACTTTGCCGTGGCGGATAAACGGTGCTTCAACAACATTCCCACCAAATGCAGCTCCAATTAATTGTTGCCCCAGACAAATCCCCAAAATTGGAACAGACGCGTACAATTCTTGAATTAGCTCAATCGATTCAGGCAATTCTCGCGGGTGGCCCGGCCCTGGCGAGAGAATAATTGCTTGAGGATTTTTTTCTTTAATTTCATCGAGTGTTAAAACACCATAACGCACTACTTCCACTTCGACGTCCATTGCAGCGACAGCTTGATAAATATTATACGTAAACGAGTCATAATGATCGATTAATAAAATCATCCGAACACCTCCGTAAGTGAACGCGCTTTGTGAAGCGTTTCCTCATATTCTGCTTGCGGGTCTGAGTCAAACACAATGCCTGCTCCTGCTTGAACATGAACCATTTCATCTTTAACGACAAAGGTTCGAATGGCGAGTGCCACATCAAGATTTCCATTAAATCCTAAATAACCGATAGCTCCACCGTAAACGCCTCTGCGCTCTTCTTCAAACTCCTGTATCAATTGCATGGCGCGAACTTTAGGTGCCCCTGAAACCGTTCCAGCAGGTAAACACGATACCAATGCATCGAGTGGGTGCATTTTCGGGTCGAGTTCTCCTGTTACTTCTGACACCAGGTGCATAACATGTTGGTATTTCTCAATGACCATATACTTTGGTACATCTACCGTTCCAATTTGTGCCACACGCCCGACATCGTTACGGCTGAGATCTACGAGCATTTTATGCTCAGCTTGTTCTTTTTCATCGCCAGCCAGTTCTTCTGCTAAACGATTGTCTTCACTATCCGTTTTTCCGCGTTTACGCGTGCCGGCAATCGGATTAGTAATCATATGACTATCGCGTATCGTCAAGAGGCTTTCTGGTGAAGCTCCGACCACTGCATATCCATCAAAATCGATGAAAAATTGATAAGGCGACGGATTTTGCTTACGCAATTTACGATATAGTGTAAAAGCATCTCCTTTATAACTTGCAGATAAACGCTGAGACAAGACTAATTGAAAAACATCGCCTTTGCGGATGTGATCTTTTGCTTGCTCTACTTGTTTGCGGAAAAAAGCATCAGTTGTTTTGGAATGGAATTGCAGTGATTGCTGGTCTGTTGTCACTGGCTTTTCTGGAACAGCCAATTGTTGCTCAATTTCATCTAGCTTATCTTCAAACGACAAAATGGTCACGTCATTTTTCACATGATCAAATACCACAATTGTCTCGTAAATCTGCAGATGAATATCCGGCATTTGAAGACTGTCTTCTTTTGGTGCTTTAATCGGTTCGTAAACTTGAATCGCATCGTATCCAATATATCCAAGAGCTCCACCTGTAAAAGGAAGTCCCTCTACTTCCGCATCATAACGCGGCATTAATTTCTTGATGAGTTCTAACGGTTTTCCTTCATGTATGCTTTCGGTACCTGTCCGAAAATCAATTTCTCGCAATTGTTTACCATGACCGATATATCCGACCGTCGGATTTGCTCCTATAAAAGAATAACGACCTGTCACACTCATCTTTAATGAACTTTCAAGCAGACATTTGCGCTCTCCTGTTAATCGATTAAACACTGCAATGGGTGTTAACGAATCCCCATCAATTTTTCTCGTCTTCATTTCTTTACTCATCTCAACTCATCTCCATTTCTGAAAAACGCAGTTAGTCGTGCATTTTTCCTACCTGTTAAAAACAAAAAAGTCCCCTGCAAGAAACAGAATTGTTCCTTGCAGAGGACGGATTGACCGTGGTACCACCTCATGTTAAAGCTGTTACAGCTTTCACTCTATCCCCGATAACGTAGGGAAACGAATTCTTCTACTACTTGTTCAAAGAATCACTCATAAGCCCATTCACTCAGATACCCCACCAGTTTCCACCTGCCACTGGCTCTCTTTGAGAGGTTGATCTGTGCTACTTTTCTTATTCATCGATTTAGCTCTACTATACTCTTCTCAACTAGAATTCGGCGATGTCGCTCCCGACACCTTCTACCGCAATCCGTACAAAAAGGTTGTGCTCATCTTATTAAATCCAAGCAGTTTTGTCAACTGTAAGCTAGTTAATAATAGACAATTCCGTCTACAAACGCAAAAAAGGACGCCCCCATAGAGTCGTCCCGTTTCATCACCATAACATTGGCTTATCTACCATAAACCACATCATCAGTACTAATAAAAAGATATAAATCCATAAAGAGCGATTTAACTTTTTAACCAATGTTAAATGATTAAATTTCTCATCATTAAACTTACGGAGAGTTGGTGTAAATGCACGTGCTAAGAAAAACACAGAAGCTACCATAACTCCTATAGTGCCTAGTATCCACGAAGTTCCCCATCCCCATGGGCCTTGCCAAATCAACAAAACACCCGTTGTCACTAATACATGCCCGGCATGTTTAACCAGGCGAGTTGCCGATTTAAACGTAATAATATGTGACAGAAGAACATCGCCGGAGGCAGTCTCCATTCGCTTAACTAAAGGAAGGAGCACAAAGAACGGTCCAACCGATAAAACCGCACTTAAGATATGAGCAAACAAAATGAGTGTGTACATCTCGTGATTACTCTTCCGTTAAATGAAATTCGTGAACCCAGACAGTCATCTGTGGCAACCAAGGCATACCCGCATGAGTAGACAATATCGCTTGTTTGTATTCCTCAACAGTCGCATACCCTTCTCCTGTTACGATTTCATCCGTTAACTCCCCAAGTGTTTGTTGGTATACACGGTCTACTAAGAATTTTTTATCTTCAAGTACCATAATTTCTCCAACGTCTGCATAGCGACCATTTCGACGTGTTGCTATTTTCTTGCCGAGCAACACTTTTTCTACATCTTGTTTATTCGTTACAAGTCTTTCAATGCTACATGTTTTTGGCGGCAATTGCTGCGCATTTTTTTCAGTCATTTTTGTTCCACCTCTCGTTAGTTCCTAATTCAGTATAGCCTTTTCTACAGGCTAATTCACCCCATAAAAAAATCGCCCTGTTTAGACAGAGCGATTCTTTTATTTATTTTGCAAATACATGTTTGCCGATTTTGGTAATCGTAGTACGTGAGAAAATCCAAGTATCTGTAACGCCTCTTGGATTATAATAATAAGTTGCTCCTAAAGAAGGATCTGATCCTTTAACAGCAGCCTTTACAGCTTGATATGCCGAAGCATTTGGCTGGTAATTGTATTGGCCATCATTTACAGCCGTAAATGCATTGCGCTGAAAAATGACATTGTATGTATTGTTTGGGAATTTAGACGAATCGATACGGTTCAAAATTACAGCTGCTATTGCTACTTGTCCTGTATAACTTTCTCCTCGTGCTTCTCCGTTTACAACATGTGCCATCATATCAACTTCAGCAAGTCTTGCACGTGTTAAAGGACCTGTGAAGCCCGTAGCTGATACATTAAAGTCACGCTGGAATTCAATCACTGCACTTTTAGTTACAGGCCCATAATAACCCGTAGCTGATGTATTGAAGTAACCCAATTTTTTCAATTTAGTTTGAAGTTCTTTTACATCTTCTCCAGACACCCCTACATGCAAATTTGGAGCATGTGCTTCAGCAGTGGTTTGAGAAAACCCTAGAAACAACATTGTAAATAAAGCAAATACCAATACTTTTAATTTTTTCATACTCTCTCCCCTTCTTTTCCAGTAATAAACAAACATTCTCATTAACAGTATATAATTGGAATTATATGAATTCAATCCATCATAACTACTTTAATCTTGTAGAAAAATAGCAAATATCAATACTTTATTGATATTTTGCAAAAAATACGGTTTTTATCTTTCTGAATAACAGGTCTTTTCACTCATAAAAATGAGAGTTGAATCTTTTCCAAAAACTAATATCGAGAAACTAGAGCTAGATTTCGACCTTGAGGTATTTATTTGGTAAAGTGAAAGAAACTGACTGGAGGCGTTTAGATGAAGAACATAGTTATTGTTTCAGATACCCATATTCCATTCCGCGCCAAAAAACTGCCGAAACAATTAGTTGAAGCATGCGAAAAAGCAGATTTTATTATCCATGCGGGAGATTGGCAAACACTGGACGTTTATCACGAACTGGTTGCATACGCTGAAATTGATGGAGTCACCGGTAATGTTGATCCATGGGATATTTTAGAAAAATTTGGACGCAAAAAGATTTTCACATTTGGCCAATTAAAAATCGGCGTCGTTCACGGAGATAGTGACCGAAAGCCTACTGAACAACAAGCATTTGATACATTTGTTAACGACGATGTTGACATTATTGTCTTTGGACATTCTCATATCCCTGTAATGCGAGAAGTCGATGGCGTAACATTATTCAACCCAGGCTCGCCTACTGATAAACGACGCCAATCACAATTTTCGTTTGGCTTGTTGGAAATCGGCGATTCTTGGGAACTCAAACATGTCTTTTTTGATAAAGAAAGCTAGTAGAATAAACATAAACAACCTTTCAACAAAATATAAAACCAGACTTTCTCAACGAAAGTCTGGTTTTTCTTTGCATTCTTTTATGAGTACAAATCCAAGTTTTTTTAAGGCTGCTTCGAGGTTTGCTTCAATCAATATATCTTTTAAAGCAGCCGCAAAATGTGGAACCTTTAATGCCATAAAAGGTTGAATACCTGTAATGACTGGCGTCACGCCTATTATTTTTAAAATTCCCACAAGCTTTAGCAAGTATTCCCCAACGACAGTGTTGATTTGCACTACTCCAGAAACATCGATAATTAAATAGTCCATATGCTCATTACTACATTTTTCAAGTACGTGTTTAATAATAACTTCTGCTCGAGGAGCTGTAATTTCACCAATCACGGGCACGATTGCTACACCTTTGGTTATCGGTACAATCGGCGCAGTCAATGTTTGGATTTGTTGATTGGCTTTTTCAAGTTCCAACACATAGGTCAATAATGTCGACATCATTTCAAAAGTGTAAAGATCTTCCTCGGAAAGTTTGTGGAATTGATCATCCAACCCGCAAATCGTTCCGTAAACTGTATTATCGCTGTAGTAAACCGGAACACCAACAAATGTACCTTGTCCGTAATTTTTAGTGATTTCCATAGTGCGGGTTAATTCGTTTTTTGAAACATCGTCTATAATTAATGGCGCTGCACCATGATTGATACTCAAACTGCAATACGACTGAATAAGAGGCATCGAACTACCTTCTTCTACAAGTGTCTTGTTAGTATTATGTACTTTAAGGATATTATTTATCTGTCCATCATTTTTAGCAATAAACAAAGAATTGATGCCGATTTGTTTGCTTAACAACTGCAAAATATATGCCGCCGCTTCATCAAAATCACCAAAATTCTTAACCGATTTAGTATTGTGCATTGAAATTCCTCCACATTTATCTGACCTTACTTTCATATATTTATTATACAGTGAATTTTTTTATTCTATACAAACTTCGGGAAAGGGTTCATCCGCGTTTTAAAAAGGGTATATGCCTAACAATAGCATGCGGAGGTGGAGAAATGACAATTGATATTCTTGTATTAGAGCAATCTGATACTTTAATTTATTTTAGATGGACAACTACAGAAGCTGTGTGCCGAGTAAAGCGCGGAACACAAGTCGTGTATACAGGTACTCAAAATTACTTTAAAGATGACGGGTTACCCGTTGGGCAGCTATATACCTACACAATCGAACGCTTAGATGCAGCAGGAAACTGGATAGACAAAATCAAATTCCAGACTGGGACCGAAAACAGGAAAGTCGATAAGGGTAACCGTCTTGCAGAAATCGTATTAACTACTATCGTTTCTAAAGGTCGCATTTCTTTAGCGTGGGGTAAAATTGATGGCATTTCCACATTCGATATTTATCGCAATGGTCAGTTTATCGAATCTGTTGAAAAAAATCAGTATACCGATGATAAGGTTTTAAGTGACCAACAATACACGTATCGGATTCGTGGCAAACGTCCCGTCTCACGAGCAGGCAAAAGAGTTAACGAAAAAAAGTTTTCGTTACACAAAATGTTTGGTGCATTGCAGCAAAACTCTTCTCAAGAAAACGCTGCAATGGAAGATTTTTGGCTGACCCAAATAATTGCTCCTTTACATTCGCTTTTATCGGATCAACCTAATACAACAGTTCAACCTGTGTGGCATTTCCGCTATAACACCTTTTTACCAGAGACTTTGTTAAAAAATCCAAATCTCCTTTCCCCTTTCCATTATTTTAAAGGAGATAATCGATCGTTTAGCCCTGATTCACTCGAGTACCGAACACATGTCAATTTTACTGTGTCATTTAATGAAAGCGAGCCGCCATTATCTTGGGATAAGAACGTTGGACCAACAATTGGGTACAATTGGCGGAAGAAATTCAGCAAAGCAGATGTCGCTTCAGCTGAAAAAATTGACTTAACAAAGACAGATGAGTCACATCAGAAAATATCCATTGCTTTAACACATTGTGTAGGAAATCCACTCACTACTTCACCGAATATCGATTATAATCTTTCGGCTGATTTTTACCGCGATGGCACCTACACAATTCTAGGCGCACACGATCAATCACCAAACCACGAAGTTTATTTAAAGTATAGTGAAGATCGCCAATGGACGGAAATTCATCAATCAGAAAGTGAAGGACTAAGTTATATGGCAGGACCAACCGCTAATAAGTATTGGCGGCTATCTAACTTCTGTTGATTTTCACAGAAGTTTAAAAAAGCCCGAGCTGGAGAACTTCCAGATTCGGGCTTTTGCATTTACTTATCTAAAAATCGTTTACGAATGTGAGGCGGTGGCAGCATGCAGCTATCTAGTTTACCAAACACTTTATAACGATTTTTGGCGATCACATCATATGCCCCATCTCGTAGTGCACGAGGAAAAGGCTTCAAGTAATGCGCTAATTTCCAAAGTCCCGTTAAATGATTTGATATCATTAAAGCACCTTCAGATTTCACATAAGCTTGACCGTCTTTTATCAACACTAAACTGTCAACATCATCCGGCACGCTGTGCTTTTTAGAGAGTTCTTGCCCAATTTCACTTTGCAGTGAAGCAAATTGATAATAACCCGCCGGATCATGATTTATGATAAATTGAACGCTCGAATCGCAAAAATTACAATCTCCATCAAATAATACAATGGCATGTTCCATATCGTTTCCTCCTTCGCCAATAATCGTTCTTTTATGTGAATAGCCTGTTAAGGGCTTATTCAAACACCTCTCCACTTGAAATCGTCCCTTGATGGAAAAATAACTTCCATCCATTATGCCTTTTTTTCCAAACTGAACTTCGATTCGTCAGTCTCTCTGTTTTGTGATTATGTACTTGGTAAGTCGTTAAAACAGCGGCTGGCCCTAATTCATGCATAGTGAAAAACTTAATTTCCATCGGATCTGGATTTAAAGGATGATCCCCATTGTAATTTGACCGTTTGATAAGGCCTCCCGAGCTACCAAATTCAAAAAATTCATCGTCTAACACTTCACCAAGCTTTTGGGCAGAGACCCGCACATCTGGCTCTAAATGACTGCATTCTAAGGCGTATATCTCTTTTTCTAACGTACCCACACGCATCCTCCTCTACTCGTATTTCCCGGGAAATACGGATGATACTCAAATCCCCTCCAAACCTGAAGGCAGAAGGGGATTTGATATTAGTTTTCATCTTTAAAGAATTTCTGTGGATCTTCATTTGGCTGATCTTGTGGCGTATCTGATGAGCCGAAATCTTCTACATCTTCAAAGCTATCTTCGTAATCTCGAATAGCACCGTCTTCTTTTTCAACGGGTTGTTTTGTAGAAGCTTGCAGAACATCTTCTTCCGATGGGCGGCTTTCCAAATCAGGCTCTTGATCCGCATGGTCAATGCACGTAAGCGCTGTTGGCAATGCCTCTAACCGCTCGAACGGAATATCCTTACCGCACACAGCACATGTTCCATAAGTACCGTCTTCAATTGCGGCCAGCGCTGCTTTTGTTTTATCCAGTTCGCCTTCTTTAAACTGCGCCATCGCTAAGTCACGTTCTTGGTCGTATAACTCGGTAGCATTATCACCTGGATGATTATCATAATGGGAAAGCTCAGTTGACTCAAACTCTTCTGTTTGCTCAACCCGTTCTTCTAATGATGCTGCTTGTTCTTCTAATTGTTTTTTTAATTGATTTAATTGGCTATCTGTCATTTGATTTCCTCCTCAAAAAACTCACTTATTGTTGTATATTGCCTTTATCGGAGAAATCAAACCTGAAATTCTATTGAACAGCTTTATAAGGAGGCTTAATAATCATCAAATCGATCCAGTAAACTCAATAAATAATCATCTAATCGGTGACGTACTAACTCATTAGATAAACCCTTCATCCCGAAGGCTTTCCAGCCCGGGTACACAGTAGGCGACCCATCTAAAATATCCGTCAGCGAGACGAGATCCCAATAAGGATCGTAAGTAAAATCACTACCCGCATGACGCTCGTAAGCTGCTAAAAAATCATTGGCGACAGAAATTCCGTACATTTGAGCCAAGTTTACGCGACAATGCCCAACATCAATTCCTGCTGGGCCTCGACAAGCATTTACCCAATCGACGATGGCACTCACTTGTCGATTTTCCCAAAGCACATTTGCCGGATGAAAGTCGCGGTGGATCAAACATTCTCGAGATGCTGGGCGACTACCAGAAACGATGTAAAAAGCACGCATCCAATCATTTTGAACTTTAGACCATGTAGGCTTTTCTAGTAGGAATACGTCATTATAGGAAAAATATTCATAAGGAAAGTCCTCTGCATTGTTTTGATGCAGCTTGGCTAACGTTGAAGCTAGTTCATCTAACCATTTTTCATCATTCGAAGGTTGAAGAACGACAGATCCAGGCATTTTAGACATCAATACTGCAGGAATGCCACTTTCTTCTCCGGTTACGTCATAAGCAATTAACTGTGGAACAGCAAGACCCATTTGTTCTGCGTATTGAAGGCTAGCTGCTTCATGTTTTGCCAAATCGGGCTCTTTCTCCAGCCAATCTACTTGATGAAAAAGCCGTAGTACATAAGAACGCTCTGAACTATTTTTAGTAACAACTAGTTCAAACAAAGTTGAGGAAGTTGCACCTGTTAACGGCTGAACGTTCGTAATTTCTACAGGTTCATCAAATTGTGCTTTTACCCACTCTACTGATTGTTCCTGCAATCCATGCCCATCATTTCCTGCCATTCCTGTCGCTCCTTTCCGCCTATCTTTTAGCTTTAGTTTACCATGAAAAAGTTCAGGTTCCATCAATTCAAAAAGAACATAAATTCACCTGTTTTTCTTTGTATAAAAGTCTTCTTTATGACAAATTTACACCTTCAATGAGGAATGGTTCGTGCCTGGTTTTTCAATTTGAATCGTGGCATGTTCAATGTCACAAATATCATGCACCAATTTTAATGCTTGTTGCAAAACTTGTTGTTCGTCTACTTTCTCCGCCACATCAATATGACATGTAAATTGATCTAACCCAGACGTGATGGTCCAAACGTGCAGATCATGAACACCCACGACTCCATCAATTTCAAGGAGGCGGGCTGTTATTTCTTGTAAATCGAGATCTCTCGGTGTTCCCTCCATCAAAATGTGTAAACTATTTTGTAGAATGCTCCATGCACTTCGCAAAATCAACAGGGCAACTGCAACAGAAATAATCGGATCGGCTATTGTCCAGTCAAATAGCAGGATTAATAACCCGGCGACTATCGCTCCGACTGAACCGAGCGCATCACCAATAATGTGCATATAAGCACTTTTCATGTTCAAGTTGCCATGAACATCTGCACCACGATTCAGTACCCAAGCACTCAATAAGTTGGCGACAAGACCAATTGCTGCGATGACGAGCATCCAGCCTCCTTGAACTTCCGATGGCTCGTATAAACGCTTGATGGCTTCATAAATAATAAAGCCTGCCATGATAAATAACGTAATCCCGTTAATAAAAGCTGTTAGTATCTCAAAACGATAATAGCCATACGTTTTTTTTGTAGAAACTGCTTTTCCAGCAAACCAAATCGCCGACAAACTGAGCACTAGCGATACCGTATCGGACAGCATATGACCACTATCTGCGATCAAAGCAAGGCTGTTCGTGAAAAGTCCACCAAAAAACTCTAACAACATGATTCCTGCTGTTATGGTGAGTGCAATAGTCAGTGCTTTTCGATTGTTATTTCGCGTTGTTTCAAAATGATCGTGATCATGACTCATGCTATCCGCTCCTCTATCTTCATGCTGTTATTTTAACAAATTTGTCCGATTGACAACGAATAGTAAGTCTTATAAGATAAGTTAGTAAAAAGTAAATACCCCGGCAACGGGAGAGGTTCATAGCATTTCACCCTCTATAAAAAACTATGGATTGTCGAAACTCCGCCAAATCCACATGCGATTTGGCTTTTTCTTTTGTCCGTTTTTTATAGTCCTCTTCTCAGCCGGTCATCTAAAAGGAGGCCGTTTATTATGGCAGGAAGAAACGAAGATACACTCGATCATTTATCATTGCTCGGCAATCAAAACACGAAGTATAAATTTGAATACGCTCCAGAGATACTAGAGCCAATTGACAATCTGCACACTCGCGATTATTTCGTGAAGTTTAATTGCCCTGAATTCACTTCACTTTGCCCACAAACAGGACAGCCTGATTTCGCAACAATCTACTTAAGCTTTATCCCTGATAAAACATTAGTAGAAAGCAAATCACTCAAGCTTTACTTGTTCAGCTTCCGTAACCACGGTGATTTCCATGAAGATGTTGTCAATATCATCATGAATGATTTGATCAAATTGATGGATCCTCGTTATATCGAAGTATGGGGGAAATTCACACCACGCGGTGGTCTTTCAATTGACCCTTACACGAACTATGGCAAACCTGGAACAAAATACGAAGAAATGGCATCGTACCGGATGATGAACCACGACTTAAATCCTGAAACGATTACTAATCGATAAAGGAGTCTGCAAATGTTACTTTACTTAAACGGCGCATTTGTCGGTCTCTTAATCCTTTCAAATATTTTAGCAGTCAAATTATTTAGCATTGGAGAATGGGCGGTGCTACCGGCCGCTGTAATCGTTTATGTCTTCACATTTCCGATTACCGATACCATCGCAGAAGTGTATGGCAAAAAAGCCGCACGGCAAACCGTTACGGCTGGATTTATCACACAACTTTGCGCGTTGGCTTTTATTTTCTTTGCGATTCATTTGCCTTCTGCACCCTTTTTCGCAAATCAAGAATCCTTTGAAACCATCTTTTCTGCAGGCTTTCGAGTAACTTTAGCTAGTCTCGTTTCTTATTTCATTAGCCAAAACCTTGATGTGTCTATTTTTCATAAGCTGAAAAATAAACACGGCAATTCTCGGTTATGGTTGCGTAATAACGCTTCGACAATGGCAAGCCAATTGGTGGATACGAGCCTCTTTATCACTATCGCTTTTTACGGCATGATGCCAACAAGTGTATTATTAGGCATGATTTTAACGCAATACATCTTTAAATGGATGGTCGCAGTAGCCGATACCCCTGTTGTTTATTTACTCGTAAAGTTATGCAGACGCCAACAAGCAGACCCACAAATTTATGGATACCAAAAACCGGAAGCTCTCCTGTAGAGCTTCCGGTTTTTTTAGTTATTCATACGGTTACTCGTGCTTTACGTGCGTATACTTGATCGCTCACTTTAACATTAGATAAGATCATATCTACCGCTATCGGTAAATGATCGGAAACCGCAGTTTCGATGACTGCCGCTTGTACGACGTCTAAATAATGATCTGCAAATATATAATCAATACGTGTAGCCGGTCGGAAAATCTCACCTGTTTCTTTGTTTGCGTAAGGAGCAGGGTACGTATAAGCATCGCCTCTCTTCATTTTCAGAAAAGCATCCCGAAAATGCCTCGTAAGCTTTTGTACATGTACATTTGAAGCAGGAGCATTAAAGTCACCTGCAATGATTCGCGGGAAATGACTTTTTTCTGTAATGGCTAAAATTTCATCGACACTCACTTCTAACTCTTCGTCTTTGAGTGCCAAATGCGTATTAAAGACACTTACATAATTGCCATCCACTTCGATGACGGTTTCCAATATGCCTCGTTGTTCATTATTGCCAAAAGGACAATACACTTGTGTTAATAAATGATTTTCGCTGTATTTGATTGGGTATTTGCTTAAAATCACGTTGCCGTATTGCTGATTCGGGCGTTCAGAATCTAGAGGCGCAACATCCATGTTGGCTCCGTAAGCTGCATACATCCCCAGTCTTTCACTCAACCAGCCTACTTGGTCAACAAACGAACTGCGGGCTGAAAAATGACGATCGACTTCTTGCAAAGCAATGATGGTCGCACACGAATCTTCAATCACTTGCGCTGTTTTCTCTAAATCGACGATCCCGTCCATCCCTAATCCGTGAGCAATATTAAACGACATGACTTTTACAATTGGCGACTTCTTATTCTTCCCGTTCATGCAAACCTCTCCTTTTCGACTAAAACGAATCGTTGGCAGCTGCTTAATTGGTTTTAGTATAACAAGCGTTTATGAAGATGCTGTGACACGCGTGTAAACAATTGTTAAAGGTTTGTAAACAGGGGAAATGGAAGCCGCGCTGAGTCGGTGTGTGCGGCATTTCGAGCCTTACGCGCGGTGGCGGAAATTTATGCGCGTTCCGTAAAACTTATGCGCGCTTGACGAAAAATACGCACGACACGCCGAACTTATGCGCGGTAAAAAAGATTTACGCGCGTTCCAGAAAGTTTACGCGCGCACAGCGGAAACCGCCGCACAAAAAAAGGCAGCCCGAAGCATCGGACTGCCTGCCTATCAATAAACTACAACGTATACGTTACAATCGCATCTCGCAAAAATTGCGATGCGCCCGGTTGAACTTTGTCATAATACGCAGCAAATCGCTCGTCTGCTACATACATTTCCGCAAGCCCCCGGTGTGCTTCTTTACTATATGTCGGCCATGTATAACTCAACCACTGACGGTGCAAATCAACTATTTGCTGTGCCGCCTCACTCGTTGGGTCGACTGTTTTCATCGCTTCAACCAAATCACTTAAAATTTGTTGCTCGAGCTTCATAAACTCCTGATAGTCTTCTTCACTGAGCTTCAACAGTTTCGCGTTGGACTGACCAACTACCTCGCCGCCGTACTTGTTACGGGTTTCATTGCCATACCGCTTTTCGTTGTCGTCCACTAGCTTTTGCTTAAAACCTTGGAATTTCTCTATATCTGCCATCATGCTCGCTCCTTCTTTTGCGGAAATAGTTTTTTCCACATTGCTAATCAAGAGGTCTAGTTGCACGCGCTTAGCGAGAAGTTTTTCTCGGTGTTCTGCTAAAGCTTGCGAACCATTGAATTCGGGATCATTGACGATGTTTTTGATCTGTTCGAGTCCAAGTCCGAGTTCACGGTAAAACAAAATTTGCTGCAGCTTATCGACTTCCGACTGACCGTAAATTCGGTAGCCAGACGAAGTTTTACGTGCTGGCTTTAACAAATCAAGCTCATCGTAATAACGCAAAGTTCTCGTACTAATTCCAGACAAATTCGCAAGTTTCTGTACGGTGTATTCCATTTCGTCACCTCCTGATAAACTCAGCTTATACCTTAACGTTACGTCAAGGTCAAGTTAATTGCTGCGCAGCAAAGTCTCGGTAAAGGGAATGCGTTGCAATCAGTTCTTGATGCGTCCCGACTCCGGTCACGCGTCCTTTTTCTATAAAGACAATTTTGTCAGCATCGACAATCGTCGATAAACGATGCGCGATAACCAAAGTGGTGCGCCCTTCCATTAAGCGACTTAATGCTTGCTGAACGATGCCTTCTGACTGACTATCCAAACTCGCAGTAGCTTCGTCCATCATCAAGATTTTTGGATCTCGTAAAAAGGCGCGCGCAATGGCAATTCGCTGACGTTGTCCACCCGACAATTTGACGCCACGTTCTCCAACTTCTGTTTCTAGCCCGTCTGGAAATTCACGAATAAACTCTTCGGCATATGCCATGCGTGTAACACGCCATAACTCTTCTGTTTGAATCGCCTCAGCGTTTGGCAACCCATACGTTAAGTTTTCCTGAATTGTCCCGTCCATCATGGCACTTTCTTGTGACACATAGCCAATTTGATCTCGCCATGAAGAGATGGATATGTCCCGGATCGGAATGTCCCCGATTAAAATCTCCCCTGAAGATGGTTCGTAAAACCGTTCAAGTAAACCAAAAACGGTCGTTTTTCCGCCTCCGCTTGGCCCTGCAAAAGCAATCATTTCACCAGGTTGCGCTTTAAATGACACGTCTTGTAAAACAGGCTCTCCCTGATCATACGAAAAACTCAAATTTTCTATACTCAAGGCTTTGCTAGCAATATCGATTTCCGCTTGTTTCGCCGGTTCTTCAAGTGGCAATTCTAAAATACCAATAATGCGTTCTGTCGCTCCTTTGGCTTTTTGAAGCTCAGTAAAAAAGCGAGCAAACGTCGCCATGGGGACGATGATTTGGAATAAATACAACAAAAAAGCAACGAGTGATCCCGTCGACATTTCGCCATTCGCCACACGAATTCCGCCATAGCCGATAATCGACACGATAACCACCATAACGACCAAATACATGAGTGGTGCGATCAACGCATAAATTTTTGCTTCTTTCATGCCTAGTTTAAATAATTTATCAATGCCTTCTACGCCTCTAGTTTCTTCCGTATCTTCTGCTGTCGAAGATTTCATTAACCGAATTTCACCTAAAGTTTGTTGAACATGTCCTGTAAAATGAGCCGTCTCGTCTTGCAAATTCCGAGAAATCTTTGACATTTTGCGCCCTAATGGGAACATGACGGCAATCGTTAATGGCACCGATATCATCATGACGAGTGTCATCTTCCAATCCAAAACAACTAAAATGATGACTGCACCAATAATCGAGATGATCCCAGTAATAAACGACGGAAAATGATCGGTGATTAAATTCCGTACAATTCCGGTGTCATTTACAACGCGACTTACCGTTTCTCCGCTCGAATGTTGATCAAAGTATCCTACACGTAGTCGGATTAACTTTGCCCACATCCGTTCTCTCAATCCTGCGACGACTCGCTGACCTACCATGCTGAGCAAGTAAATCGAAACCCCATTAATCACAGCTTGCACAATAAAAGCGACAGCAATTCCTGCCATTAACGGCACACTCAATGACTCTAACGAAAAACCATCAACTAGGTTTTTTGTCAGCAATGGAACGACTAAGCCAACTAGTGTTGTGATCAAACTGGCGATCAACCCAATAGCAAGTGCCAGCTTCGGAATCTTCAACGTTAATAATAAGGACAAAAACGGCTTCAAACCAACTTCTTTATTTTTCATGTTAAAAACTCCTGTTCTGCTATTTCTATACATTTTTCACTAAAGATTCGTCCATTATAATAACTTCATTATAGATGAGCTCTTTATGTTTCCATAAAATAAAACACTTGCGGAAAATTCCACAAGTGTTTGGATCATGCAGCAGAAGTGTTTAATTGTTGCCATTGTTCGAGACGTTTATCTAAAATGAAGTTCCCGAATGGCAAGAACGCAGAAATCACAGCTCCTACAGAAAAACGAAACGGCCATTTAAAGACAAATGTCATATAAATCGTAAGTAAAATATACAGACTAAACAAAGCTCCGTGAATCGGTCCAATCATAGTAACCGCTTCTGGAAAGTCAAAAAAGTATTTTAACGGCATTGCGATAAAAAGTAAGATTAACAACGAACTTCCTTCAAGAAGTCCCATAAAACGAAACGTACGTAACGCATTTTTAAACATCAACGATCCCTCTCAATCTGCTATCAATTATAGAAGTCATAAAGGATACTGTACAGAGATTGGTTAGGCAACTCGGTTATTTTTATACGTACACACGACATTTCGTCACAAACTATTCGTTTTTACTTCGCCATTTCTATTTGGGATTAGCCCAATTTCACAAAAAGCACTTTCAAATAATCGCCTTCTTTAAATTCTTTTTGCACACGGAAATCACTTGGCAATGTAAACTCTTCAACAATGCTGTATTTCCCGCCAATTTCTTTAAAAGCTTTATCAATAAACCCTTTGAATTTTTTCATGCCGAAAGAAGCACTGTTTGTTGAAGCGACAATGACGCCATTTTTTTCAGTAATGGCAATCGCTTCTTTCATTAAGTTTGTGTAATCCTTTGATGTGCTGAACGTGTACTTTTTCGAACGTGCAAAGCTTGGAGGATCCAAAACAACTAAATCGAATTTCAATTCTTTTCGTTTAGCATACTTAAAATAATTAAAGACATCCATAACCAAAATGTCTTGGCTCTCGAAATCGATGCCATTGACGCTAAATTGCTCAATTGTCTTGCTCGAACTTCTTTTCGCCAAATCAACACTCGTCGTTTTCGTCGCGCCACCCAGTGCGGCAGCTACTGAAAAAGCACCTGTGTAAGAAAACGTATTGAGGACAGTTTTTCCTTTAGCGTACTTTTGTTTAATGGTATTTCGCACATCGCGCTGATCTAAAAAGATGCCCGTCATTGCCCCGTCATTTAAGTAAACAGCAAAGTTTACTCCATTTTCTTTAACCACTAATGGAAATTCGCCGCGTTCACCGGCAACAAAATCATCTTCTTCGATATATTGACCTTTTGTATCAAAACGTTTTTTCTGGTAAATGCCTTTGCATTCAGTAACGTTTTGAAGCGCAGCAATCACTTGGTCTTTAAACGTATAAACGCCTTCGCTATACCAACTCAGCAAATAAAAACCATCGTAATAATCAACGATTAATCCACCAAACCCATCACCTTCCCCATTAAAAACACGGAAAGCTGTTGTTTCTGGATTGCTAAAAAAGGCTTGACGACGAGAAACCGCAGTTGCTAGCTTTTGTTCAAAAAAGAGCTGATCAATCGTTTCACTTTCATTATTCGTTAATACCCAACCATACCCTTTGTTTTGTCGGCCATAATAGCCTTTTGCTAAAAAACGACCTTGCTTATCAACTAACTTTAGAATGCTACCTTCCGTAGTTAACATGTCTGGGTTTTCCAAAGCTTCTTTCGTAATTAACGGATAGCCTTTCGCGTAATCTGCTTTAACTTTATCATTTATTTTAATAGAAATTTCCGATTTCATCGTCTCTCATCCTATCTGTAAAACATCGTTTTGTTTTATAATTAGTGTATACGATAGCTGACCTTATGCCCACCCTCGTCATGTGAATTTCCTAACACGATTCTTAGGAGGAATTTGTCATGAAGAAGAAATTCTATATTTACAATATTCGATTGACCACTGGGGAATACTTGGAGAATATTCGCATTGAAGGTCCTCTAGAAAATCATTTTTCCGGGATAGCGGTAAGCTTATTCCCTGTAGAGGATGCACAAGGAAAGACCATTGTTTTAAGTATTTTTCACATCGTTAAAGCTGACTTGCTCAAAATTGAAGATTCATAAATAAGTTCTACTAAAAAAGCGTTTTGCATAGAT
>NZ_JAKVTG010000023.1 GCF_022489025.1 Planococcus halocryophilus
TTTTTGATTCCTAAGGCTTTTTTCTGCTTAGTTGCCAGCAACATTCACGTACTCTTCTAAAGTCTTGTCGCTATTTTTCACTTTGAGAGCCAATTCAGATCCGATATAACGGTAATGCCACGGCTCATACATATAGCCGGTAATTTTTTCTTTACCTTTAGGATACCGAAGAATAAATCCGTACTGGTGAGCGTTCATCGCGAGCCATTTGCCTTCTTTTGTCGTGGCAAACGATTCTTTCAGCCATTGCGATTGATTGCTCCCACCCAAGTCGAATGCTAATCCCGTTTGATGTTCACTATAACCAGGTTTCGCGCTAAAACGATTGGCTTCTGCAGTGCCATGTTGACGGACGTAATTGTTATAGAGTTCTTTTTGACGATTATACGACCGAAATGTACTAAAAGCAGTCAATTGAATTCCTTGCTTTTTCGCCTCAACGACCATAGCATCTACCGCTTTTTGCGCCAGTTTGTTGACACCTGGGTTATAGCTAGATGGCAGACCGTATTTTTTATTGACGATTAACACGCCCGATGCATAAGTTCCTGGTGTCTTTGTAGATGGTGCTGGATAAGCAATTTGGGGACTAGCTGCTTTATCGCTTAAGTAAGCTGAATTGACCCAACCGGTCTTGCTGCCATATTTCACTTTATACCAAGTACCTTCTTTGCTGAGATACTCAACCGTTCCCCCTTTTGGGATAGAGCCAATAAGGGAACTACTCGCACTTGGTTTTGAGCGCATATTTAATTGATCAATCGTTCTATACATTACAGGCGTCTCACTTTTTTTTGCCGCAAGCGGGAATTTTTCAGGAGCTAAAAGACGCGCCACAAACGCTGCAAAATGCTGACGTTGCAAAGATTCATTTGGTTTAAATGCTCCTCCAGGAAAACCATTTGTCACACCCGCTGTTGCTAAACGGCTAATATAAGCATTAGCCCAATAAGAAGAATTAACATCGGTAAAAGCGATATTTTTATCCGTTTTTAATTGATACGCTAATGTTAAAATTTTAGCCATTTCTGCACGCGTTAATTGGCCTTTTGGATCAAAATATTTTACGCCTTCTTTTGTTTCTTTTCCTGCAATAAAACCAAGTTTCACCGCTTTGGCTACTTCATCATATCCCGGTGTATCAGGGGTTAAGTCTGTAAATTCAGGATCCGTACCTACAGTATCTTTATCATCTAATTCACGCAATATCATTCGGACAGCATCTAACCGGGTAATCGCGGTTCCGGGTTTAAAGCTTCCATCAGGAAACCCTTTGATGATGCCTAATCCCGTTAGAAAATCGACTTCTTCTTTAAAGCTAGTCACGTCCTGAAAAGAATTTGCAGCGTGACCGGGCTCCGGCACTAGCGTTAAAGCCAATAACATTGTCGCAAATGCTAATCCAATCTTCTTGTTTAACGACTTTTTCGGCAATCTCATCAATTCCTCTCAGTAACCCCTTTATCGAATCTTGCTTATTGCCATTATAATCTAAAAAAACCTGCACAAGGCAGGTTTTTACGCTTCGTCATCAATAAATTCAGGTTCTACTTTTTCTAGCTTTTCTTCACTCAAAATCGTATACATGTTCACTGTATCTTCTTTTTTCGCGACTTCTTTCAACATATCAACGCGAACCGTAACAACTTTTTGTCCAAAACGGATTTGCAGCTCATCATTTTCTTTAATGACCGAGCTTGCTTTCGCTTTGTTGCCATTTACCGTAATACGCCCTTGGTCCGCTACTTGTTTCGCTAATGTACGACGCTTGATCAAGCGGGATACTTTTAAAAATTTATCGAGTCTCATCTTAGTCTTCCTTTCTTGCCAATAATTTGGCTTGGTTCCAAAATGCATCTAACTGCTCTAGCGAATAATCACTAAAATCACCGGTTCCTTTTTTTACTTGCTGTTCGACATAGTAAAAGCGACTTTGGAATTTACGGTTCGCTTGCATCATCGCTTCTTCAGGCGACAAATCAAAGAATCGGGCAAGGTTCACTAACGTAAACAGCAAATCGCCCAATTCGTCTAATTGGCGAGCTTTGGAACCATTCGCTACTTCTTGTTGGAACTCCTGCAATTCTTCATGGAATTTATCCCAAGCAGATGCCGCGTCCGGCCATGTAAAGCCTACTTTTGCTGCTTTTTTTTGATAATTAAACGATGTGGTTAAAGAAGAACTAAAGCGTTCTTGACCTTCAAGTAAAGAATCCACTGCCGGCTTTTCCTGTGCTTTAATTTCCTGCCAATTGGCGATTACTTGCTCAGAATTTTTAGCGGACACGTCTCCAAAAACGTGAGGGTGGCGACGAATCATTTTCGCACTGATGGCTTCAAGTACATCTTCTATTTGGAAATAGCCATTGTCTTGTCCAATTTGAGCATGCAAGAACACTTGCAACAATACATCGCCCAGTTCATCGACAATTGCTTCATCATCTTCTTCTTGAATTGCTTGAAGTAACTCGTGTGCTTCTTCGATTAAATGCGGACTCAATGACTCATGCGTCTGCTCACGATCCCACGGACAACCTTCAGTGCTTCTTAGCTTCGAAATGATGTTACGGAACGTTTGCCATTCTTTTAGACGCTCGGTTTGTTCTGCTGCTGGTGGTACGTAAACCGTTGTTAAGTTATTCACTTCTGTCGAACGATCTAATTCATGAAGAGGTACGGTACGTAATACTTCGTCTGCTGAGCCCGCTGCTGTAACGATTGTCACCGGGTAGTCGTCTGGGTATTTTTCCATAAGCGTTAACTTGACTTCAGACGCGCTAAAGCTATCGTATACTTGCGCAATTAATAAATGCTGCGTCATGTTTACTTGATCACTGGTCATTTCTGTGCCGTCCATTAATTGAAAGCCTTCAATTGGGTCGATGCGAAGTGCGCCGAACAAAGAATCCAAAAAGCTATGCCCGCCTTCGATCGACAATTGGCAGTGCCCTTGTTTTTCGGCTTCGATCAAATTTTGCACCGTTTGTTCTGCTACTAACGGGTGACCCGGAACTGCGTAAATAACCGAGCTTTTCTCGGATAAGCTGATCAAAGTTCTGGCAATTTCTGCATATACCGGGCTAAAGCTATCGTGCTTTTCGTAAATGTCGTCAAAACTTGTAAACACTACGCCTTCTTCTGCTAACTCTATTAATACCGGATGGTCCTCAGTCCGCACATATAAATTTGTCGCGGCTTTTAGTTTTTTATACACGCCGAGTGGCAATTGATCTAAATCTCCGGCTCCAAGACCGATTATGTGAATCGTATTCATCGCTTTTCACCTTTTTTCTTTGAGTTTATTGCTAATTGTAATTTGGCCAGCTTGCGACCAAATGGAATGATATACCATTCTTTTTCTGTAATGATTCGATTTTTACCGATGATGGCCATAAAGACGAAAGCACCCAGTGGAATGGCTGTCATCGTAGTAAGTGCCGCACTAAAGCGGCTTGATAAACCGTCAAATAAATAGACATCTGCTACAAGTGACCACCCTAACACTACGGCAGACATGGCCATCCCAGCTCCGACAAGCCAGCTATAATAAGAAACAGGTGCAAATTGCAATGGCCACACTTTTTTAAAATACAAGAGTAAACCGAAAACAATTAACGCTAAACCGATATTTCCAGCTACAGCGGCTCCCGCTATTCCCCAAACTGGTACTAGCAGTAAGTTGCAAATGACTTTCACCACTAAGCCTGATATTAACAATACAGCCGGTACCCTTACCTTACCAAGTCCGTGAAGCATCGCTGTCATGATGAGTAATAAAGACATCCAAACAATTTGCCAACTAAAAATGATTAAGGTCCATGACTGTTCGCGCGTTTGAAATAAGGTTTCATTGACATAAGGCATAACGAAAGTGAGTCCAACTGCAGCAGCGAACGCAAACAAAAACGATACTCGAAAAGCTAAACGAGCATACATGTCGGCTGATCGCCCGCTCGTGTTCCGAGAAGTTCGCGCGACTAACGGCACAATCGCCAACGTAAGTGAAGTGGCGATTAAAATACCGAACTGTACCAATGGCTGACCGCGATCGTATACTCCTTTTAGTTCCATCGCTGTCAATCGAGCTAGACCGCTTTCTTCTAACAAACGAAATATGGTAAACGAATCTACCAATTGAAAAAGCACTAAAATTAACGAACTCATACTGACACTTAAACTGATGGCGGTCATTTCTTTAAGCACGGGCCAAGTTTGAGTTGTTGAATGCTGTTTTAAAAAACCAAAATGGCTACGGAAATACAGCAATAACAAGACAACGGCTCCAAGACCACCAATAACAGCACCAAGCATTGCCATTTGACCTGCCACGTACAAAGAAAAACCTCGCGAGATCACAACCCACGTACCAATTAATATCACCGCAACGCGTAAACCTTGTTCGATAACTTGCGCATAGGCAACGGGTGCCATATTATTGCTCGATTGAAAATAGCCTTTTAACATGGCGAGCGGTGCCATTAATAAAACTGCAAATGCCCCTACTTTGAGCAAGCTATCCAGTTTTGCATCCCCCATCCAACCCGCGAGCAGTTCTGCGCCGAAAAACAATAGAACAAATACTGTAATAGAAATAGCGGCTACATAACTAAATGCAATGCGTAAAATGGAACGGTGCGCTGACTGATGGCTACCTGCTAATAATTTGGAGATTGCTACGGCAAAGCCATAAGAAGTCCATATGCCGAAAATGGCGACAAATGGATACACTTGCTGGTAAATATAAAAGCCTTGGTCTCCGACAAGATTTTGAAAAGGCACTCGGTAAATGGCACTGAGCAACTTCACGATAAACCCTGCAATAGTGAGCAAGACCGCACCTTTCATAAATGATTTCATTGTGCCTTCATTGTTCAAAGGACCCACTCATCTCTTTCAGACATTAATGTTATGTTGCTTTTCTATAAATCGCTTCGGGCGCTTTGGGCATGGCTCTCGCAATAAGCCGGGAAAAGCACCCGTCTTATCGTTTCGCCTAACCCTTGTACGCTCCGGCGCTGAGTGATTTCTTTACTACTATTCAGCTAGAAGAGCGGTGCTAATTTATAGAATAACTCCAATAAAATCTACTCTCTCAATTTACAAAACCGCTTTTTCTTCACGTAGCGATTGTGGCAATAATTTCATCATGCCTTCGAGAACATCAAACGGGTGCTGCTTTTTGGTTTTATTTTCATCAATGGTCATAACCAATTGCTGACCCGACATACTAAATCCAACAGCGCGGCCATAAGCGGCAGATTCTTCGACCACTTTCCCACCATTGATGCTGGCGGTGCCTTTTTCACTTAACCGAACAGAAACAATTTTGCCGTTTTGCTTAAGCGACTCTACTCCTACTTCACGCGCCCATACTTTCATACGTGCAATACGCAATAAGCTATCCGTTTCAGTTGGCATATCACCGAAACGATCGATCAATTCATCTTGCAACTCACGCATCTCTTCTTCTGTTTCAATGCCTTTGACGCGTTTGTACATTTGAATTTTTTGGTAACCATCACTAATATAAGCATCCGGAATGTAGGCATCCACATCAAGTGAAATTTCAATTTCCGGTATGACTTCTTTTTTAACACCTGTTTGACGTTCGTCAATTGCTTCTTGCAGCATTTGCGAATACAAATCAAAGCCGACCGAATCAATAAAGCCGTGTTGTTGTGAACCGAGCAAGTTCCCCGCTCCGCGTATTGTTAAATCGCGCATAGCGATTTTAAACCCTGAACCAAGCTCTGTAAATTCTTTAATGGCCATCAACCGCTTTTCCGCCACATCGGTTAACACTTTGTCGCGTTGGTACATAAAGTACGCATATGCGACACGACTCGAACGTCCAACTCGCCCACGCAATTGATATAACTGAGACAAGCCCATACGATCGGCATTGTAGACAATTAATGTATTAACGTTTGGAATATCAATGCCGGTTTCGATGATGGTGGTGGTTACTAAGACATCGTAATCGCCATCTAGGAAACTCAAAATGACCGATTCGAGTTCCGTTTCACTCATTTGTCCGTGCGCATAACCAACTCGTGCTTCCGGTACCAATTGTTGAATTTCTTCTACTTTCCGTGTCATATCATCTACACGGTTATACAAATAAAACACTTGGCCACCGCGTGCCATTTCGCGTTCAATTGCTTCGCGCACGAGCGCACCGTTATGTTCCATTACATAGCTTTGCACAGGAAAGCGGTTGGCTGGTGGCGTTTCGATCACTGACAAATCGCGTACACCAATCATCGACATATGTAGCGTCCGTGGAATTGGTGTTGCGGTAAGCGTTAAAACATCGACATTGGTTTTCATTTGTTTGATTTTTTCTTTATGCGTCACACCAAAACGTTGCTCTTCATCAATGATCAATAAGCCAAGGTCTTTATATTGCATGTCTTTTGATAAAATACGATGCGTTCCTACCACAATATCGACTGACCCATTTTTTAAACCTTTAACAGTTTCCGTTTGTTGTTTTTTTGAACGGAAGCGACTCATCAACCCGACTGTAATCGGATAATCTTTAAATCGTTCACTCATCGTTTCAAAGTGTTGCTGTGCCAAAATCGTTGTCGGTACAAGAAACGCCACTTGTTTGCCGTCGAGTACTGCTTTAAATCCTGCACGAATGGCCACTTCTGTTTTCCCATAACCCACGTCCCCGCATATGAGGCGATCCATCGGTCGTTCATTTTCCATATCACGTTTCACTTCATTGATAGAACGCAATTGATCGACCGTTTCTTCATACGGAAACTCGGCTTCAAATTGGCGTTGCATGTCTTGCTCTTCGGAAAAAGCAAACCCTCTTAATGCTTCGCGTTCTGCATACAGTTTGATCAAGTCATCTGCAATGTCTTGGACTGCGGCCGACACTTTTGTACGTGTTTTCTTCCATTCTGCTCCGCCCATTTTATGCAGTTTTGGTTCTTTTTCTTCAGAGGCAATGTATTTTTGAATCAAATCAATTTTATCGACTGGTACAAATAATTTATCGTCGGCTTTATAAACGATATGCAAATAATCTTTATGAACGCCTCCACTTTCGAGTGTTTCAATACCTACAAAGCGACCAATTCCGTGATGAATATGAACAATATAGTCACCTGGCTTAATCTCCGAATAACTCTTGATGCGCTCAGCATTTGTTAGTTTTTGTGCACGCGTTTTCTTTTTGGGTTGCTGTTTAAATAATTCGGAATCTGTGATGACCGTTAAACGTTGCAACGGCATTTCAAAACCTGTTGATAGTTCCCCATCAACTAGATAAATTTGACCACCTTGAATTTCAGTAGAAGGGGTTGCAATAGCAGCTTCCATATCGTAATCTGCTAGCACAGAACGTACTTTCTCTAGGCGCTCATCTCCCCCTGCCACGATGAAGATTTGCGACTTCCCTAATGTCCAGCGCTCCATTTCTGCTTTTAACAAATGCATTTGCCCATGGAATGATTGCATCGGTTTGCATGAAAAAGCCAATGATTTCTTGATGGATACCATCGGGAATGTCCGAACGAATAAAGATAAAAACGTCACTTTTTGTTGCAACTTCGACATCATTTCACGGAACGTATAAGTCAACGGGATATCGTGAAGAAACTTTCCTTCTTCAAGAAGCGACACGATCCAATCGCCTTCCTCCCGCTCTAAAGTATCCGTCATTTCTTGAATACGACCAAGCTCATCAAAAAAGACGAGTCCATTCCCCGGGAAATAATCACCCAAAAATGCCGATTGCGTCTCAATCAATGAAGCATATTTCGCCAATTGCTCTGGAGTTTCTCCTTGTTTCAATAAGTCAATGTCATGCTGAATATGTTGCAGCATTAAGGCTTTCGTATCGTCAGCTTTTATTTTTTTCAAACTAGAAGCAAGTTGAACTTCTAGTTTTTCTGCTAATTGAATTCGTTGATCGGGTGATAGCACCAATTCACTGGCTGGCAAAATGCAAAGCGATTGTACTTTCTCGAGCGAACGTTGATCTTCCGCTGAAAATAAGCGCAATGAATCCACTTCTGTATCGAATAATTCGATGCGCACTGGATGTTCAAAATTCAGTGGATAAATATCTAAAATGCCTCCACGAAGCGCAAATTCACCGGGCGTAGTTACCATTGGCGTACGCGAGTATCCCATTGCTACCAACTTTAACAGCCATTCGTTTGTATCGAGGTCTTCACCTTCTGCAATGCGTAAATTGGCGTAATCCCATTGCTCTTTTGTTGGCAATAACTTACGCATTCCTGCAACAGGCGTGATATAAATCCCTTTACCAACACTTTTCATATGATCGAGTGTATCGATTCTGTGAGCACGCAATTCGGGACCTGAAAAAGACACTTCTGCTGCGATTAATTCTTCTGCCGGATAAAGATGAACTTGTTGTTCCCCCATGAGTCGAGCCAAATCATCATATACACGTTGCGCATGCAATAAGTTTGGTGTCACAATTAATAAAGGCTCTTCTAGTTCCGACCACATGGTTTGATAAAAAATGGGCCGTGCGCTGCCAGATAAACCAGAAATCAATTGATGATCATTTCCTTGTTTTAAATCTTCTACAAATCGTTGTGTCTGAGTATCCTCCGAAAAAATCTGTAAAATGTGGTTCATCCAACTTCCTCCTCTCAACAAAATACAAAAAACAGAAAAAAGCTCTGAACGCCAAATGCGTCAAAGCGGTTAAATTCCATTAAATTCGTTCATAACTTCTACGTAAGGTTTAGATAGCCATGTTTCACAAGCAGCTGCACTTTTTTTGATCGCCGCGGTCATTTCTGGAATTTCTTCTTTCGAAAATCGCTGCAATACATAATCCGGTACTTTCATACCTGCTGGCGGACGGCTAATTCCAATGCGCAAACGGTTGAATTCCTGATTCCCTAAATGCTGAATTAACGACTTAATGCCATTATGACCACCGGCACTGCCTTTTTGACGCAACCTTAATTGTCCTGTTGGCAAATCCAAATCATCGTAAATGACGATAATGTCTTTCAACTCAATATTATAGTAATCCATTAATGCCCCAACACTTTCACCAGACAAATTCATGTACGTTAATGGCTTTAACAACATCACTTTGTCTTCCGGTCGGTGACTCACGGAGTACATGCCTTTAAATTTAGATTGTGTTAACGGTGCATTCCATTGACTTGCCAAGTAATCAATTACTTTAAAGCCGATATTATGCCGCGTATCTTCATATGTTTTGCCCGGATTGCCCAGACCGATAATCAGTTTCATATCCATCTTCCTTTGCTTTATCGCTGTGTTTTATTTTATCATAATTAGTTTAGAAAAAAAGCATGTGCAGCTTTTCATACAACGTAAAAATAGGGACTGTCTCTCGACAGTCCCTATTTCCCATTTGTATTTATGCGTCTTTGTCTTCTTCTTTAGAATCTTCGCTACCAACCACTTCTGGTTCTGCATTTTCATCAGTTCCCGCATCAAGTTCGTCGATTTCATCTTGTGTACGAGGAGCAGTTGCAGAAACAAGGATAAAGTCGTCTTCGTCAAGGATCTCATAAGAGACCGTTCCACGAATATCGCCAACCGTAATCGTTTCGCCAATCGCTAGTTCCGTGATGTCTACTTCTAGTGCATCTGGAATATCAGATGGTTTTACGCGGATATTTACTTCGCGGTTCGGCTGAGTAATAAAGCCACCTTCTTTTTCACCTGCTGATTCACCAGTTAAGTGAACAGCTGCAGATACTTCTAGCTCATCAGACATATTGATTGCTAAAAAGTCGACGTGTTTAAAGCTACCTTTTAACGCATCCATTTGATAATCGCTCAATACGACGTTCTTAGTCGTACCGTCAATTTCTAATTTGATTACGCCGTTACGTCCAGACTCACGTAAAGTTTTAATCAGATCAATTTCAGTTACAGTAACTGGTGTTGTTTCTGTTTTAAAACCATAAACTACGCCTGGCACACTGCCTTGTGAACGAAGTTCCGTTAATGCAGAATTCTTATTGCTGCTTTCTCTTTTTTGCGCGGTCATTTTTACCATTGATTTCAGCCTCCAGTTATATTAAAGTACATTTTCACGATAAGTACATAATTTATACATACCCGTATCTTATCTTAATGAAACATAGAGCATTGAAAGGTGTTGCAAATGATCAATCAAATAAAGTGCTAACAGATTTTTGTTCGTGAACACGAACAATTGTCTCAGCCAATAAACGAGCTACAGATAACTGCTTGATTTTAGGAGATTTCTTTTCTTCAGGCAATGCAATTGAATTTGTGATGATCAATTCTTTGATAACCGAATCATTAATACGTTGTACAGCCGGACCAGAAAGGACTGGATGTGTACAGCATGCAAAGACTTCTTTCGCACCGCTTTCGATTAATGCACTCGCAGCAATGGAAATTGTTCCTGCTGTATCAATGATGTCATCAATAATAATCGCCGTTTTACCTTCTACGTTACCAACAATGTTCATTACTTCAGCAACGTTTGGTTTTGGACGACGTTTATCAATAATAGCGATTGGTGCTTTCAAACGATCCGCCATCTTACGTGCGCGTGTAACTCCGCCGTGATCTGGTGAAACGATGATGACATTTTCAAGGTCAACGCCACTTTCATTCAGGAAATAATCAGAAAGCAATGGTACAGCTACCAAGTGGTCAATCAAAATATCGAAGAACCCTTGAATTTGAGGAGCATGCAAATCAAGTACGATGACACGAGTTGCTCCTGCAGTTTCCAATAAGTTCGCTACTAACTTCGCTGTAATCGGTTCACGTGAACGGGCTTTACGATCTTGTCGTGCATAACCATAGTAAGGCATTACGACATTGACTGTACGAGCAGAAGCACGTTTAACAGCGTCAATCATAATTAATAGTTCCATCAAGTTTTCGTTAACCGGCTGAGAAGTCGATTGCACGATAAATACATCGTAGCCACGAATACTTTCTTCAATATTAATTTGGATTTCACCATCGCTGAAATGTGTTACTGAACTTTTTCCAAGTGGAATACCTGCATGTTCAGAAATTTCCTCCGCTAGCTCCTGGTTCGAATTTAATGAAAAGATTTTCAATTTCGAGTTTGCATTTTGATAGCCCATTAGGTGTGAACCCTCCTATTTTTTCCTGTTTAATTTACTTGCATAGCCTTCTTTATTTTCCTGGCGCGAACGAGCAATCGCCAATGAATCCTCAGGTACATTTTTGGAAATTGTAGATCCTGCGGCAACATATGATCCTTTGCCTACAGTAACCGGTGCAATCAAATTTGAATTACAGCCGATGAACGTATCATCTTCAATAATGGTTTGGAATTTATTTTTGCCATCATAATTTACAGTGATGGTTCCGCAGCCAATATTAACACCCGTGCCAACAGTTGCATCGCCAATATAACTTAAATGAGAAACTTTGCTATCGTTACCGATTTCGGCTTTTTTCACTTCGACAAAGTTACCGATTTTCACATCGTTACCTAAAGTTGATTGCGGACGAACGTGTGCAAATGGTCCTACAGCTGTATCCGTACCAATGCTGCTGTCGAAAACTTCTGAACTGCGGATTGTTGTACGGTCGCCAATCACACTGTTGACAATCTGGCTGTTTGAAGAAATAACACAGTCTTCGCCAATTTTTGTGTCGCCGGAAATCGTTACGTTCGGATGAATGATGGTATCTGCACCAATTTCAGCTTGTGCACTAATATAAGCAGTTGCCGGGTCAATAATCGATACTCCAGCTCTCATATGTTTTTCAGCAATTCGTTTGCGCATAGTGCTCTCAGCTTGGCTTAAGGCAACTCGGTCATTAACTCCCAGTGTTTCATCAAAGCTGTCTGTTGCATAAGCGGCTACGATTTCACCTTGCTTTTGAAGAATCTCAATAACATCTGGCAAGTAATATTCGCCTTGGACGTTATCATTAGAAACCAATTTTAACGCTTCAAACAATGCTTCGTTGTCAAAGCAATAAGTTCCTGTATTAATTTCTTTTACTTGTTGTTCTTCGGGAGAAGCATCTTTTTGCTCAACGATTTTTTCAACAATGCCGTTACTGTTGCGAAGAATTCGCCCATAACCTGTTGGGTTGTCGGCAATTGCTGTTAAAATTGTTGCTTTTGCTCCTGTCTCAGAATGCTGGTCAAGCAAGGCTTGCATCGTTTCAGGACGGATTAATGGTGTATCGCCACAAACAACTAACGTTGTCCCCGCCAAACCTTCAATCAACGAGGCTGTTTGCTGTACCGCATGAGCCGTTCCAAGCTGCTCTGCTTGTAACGCGTACTCACTTTTCTCTCCTAGCTGCTGTTGAACTTTCTCAGCACCGTGGCCAACAACTGTAACGATTTTTTCAACACCGAGTTGTTCGACATTGCTTGTTACATGTTCCACCATTGGCATGCCACAAACCGGATGAAGTACCTTGTACAATTTTGATTTCATGCGCGTTCCTTGGCCGGCTGCTAAAATTACTGCATATGTATTTGCCATCTGTTATCCCTCCACTCCTAATTTGATCAGAACCCTTTTATCAGTTCTACTCATAGATTTATTCTATCAATTGATTAGGCCCGTGTTAACCTGGCTATGTCAACTTAAAAATTCGCTTTTCCTTATTGACTATAGCGGAAAAACCTTGGTTTTTCAAGGTTCCAAGGCATGACAATCCCATGACAAAAAAGGCAAATAAAAAAAGAGCCTATTTTAACAATAGAAGGCTCCTCGTTTCAGCTCCATTAAACGCCGGCATTTTCTAAGACCGATTCGCTTTCACTTTGCTCATATGCAGTTAAGACAGCTTCTTGTAGCTTCGTGCGTGCGCTAGAATTAATCGGATGGGCAATATCTCGAAATTCTCCATCTGGTGTTCTTTTGCTCGGCATTGCTACAAATAAGCCGTCGTTTCCATCAATAACCCGAATATCATGAATCACAAATTCGTCATCCAGCGTGATGGAGGCGATTGCTCTCATTCGACCATCGGTTTGTACACGGCGTAGTCTCACATCTGTTACTTCCATTCTCTAGTTCTCCCTCCTCTCAGCTGCTGTTTTAAACCCTAATTATGGTTATTCGCTATAAAGGACTATTCTCCTTCATAAATAACAAAACTTATTAGAAAATTTACTCAATAAAGAAAATAAGAGTAATAATAGAAGAAAAAAGCAGGCCAACTCATAAAATGATGAGTTAGCCTGCTTTTTAACTTAGTTTAACTAATTTTACTCGTTCACTTTTGCAATAATTTCAATTTCTACTTTTACATCTTTTGGCAACCGTGCCACTTCTACTGTCGAACGCGCTGGTTTATGGTCCCCAAAATAACTAGCGTAAATCTCGTTTAAAGCAGCAAAATCGTTCATATCTTTAATAAAAACTGTGGTTTTAATAACATCGTTTAGAGATGAGCCTGCTTCTGCAAGCACCGCTTTTAAGTTTGAAAATACTTGATGTGTTTGGTCGGCAATAGATCCGTCAACCAATTCACCGGTTGCTGTTAATGGAATCTGACCCGAGCTATACAAAAGCCCTCCTGATACTACACCTTGTGAATATGGTCCGATTGCAGCTGCCGCTTTATCTGTCGCTACGTAATTCATTTAAATTCCCCCGTTTTCAAAGTAATTTCCTTCTTCTAAAGCGATGGTCCGTTCTTTTTCACTGACTTCGTGTAATTTGACGAGAGACAAATACTTCTCGACAAGACGTTCATCTGAATGCTCGGCTTCAACAAGTACAGCAACACCCGCTAATGTGCATTCAAACTCTTCAAGTAAGTTTTTCATGCCATTCATCGTTCCACCGACCTTCATAAAGTCATCTGTAATCAGAACGCGCTGTCCGCTCTTCATGCTACGTTTTGACAACACCATTGTCTGGATCCGTCTAGATGATCCCGACACATAGTTGATACTGACAGTAGAGCCTTCAGTGACTTTGCTATCACGACGAACAATAACGACCGGTACATTCAGATGACGTGCAATAGCATGAGCAATCGGAATGCCTTTTGTCGCTACCGTCATGATGACATCAATTTTCTCTTTGGCAAATGCTGTCGCAAATACTTTCCCAACCCGGTTCATCATTTCTGGATTGCCAAGCACATCGGTCATATACAAATAGCCACCTGGCAATAGTCGATCCGAATGGCTTAACTCTTCCATTAAGTCTGCTATTACGGTTTTAATTTCATCAGCTTGAAGCTTTGGAACATATTTAACGCCACCAGCTGCTCCGGGCACTGTCATTAATAAACCGATTCCTTTTTCTTCAAACGTTTCTTTCACAATCCCTAAATCTTCACTAATAGATGACTTAGCTGATTGATACAGCTCCGAAAAATAAGTCAGTGGAATCAATTTATGTGGATGTTCTAACAAAAAATGTGTCATATCAACAAGCCGTTCACTGCGCTTCCACTTCAAAACTACCCTCTCCTAAACACGAATGATTTATAGAAAACTTACCATAAATGTCCGTATTTAAGCAAGAGGCTCTCGTTCACCAATCAACCGTACTGCGTAAACTTCCGAACAAAAGCCACGCAAGCCATTATATATACGCGGAATACGCGCTTCTTGGTAGACCAATCCGAAAACGGTCGGTCCACTACCGCTCATTAATACCGCGTCCGCACCAAATTTCTTCATCTGATCTTTAATATGCGCTACTTCAGGATACAAATTTAACGTAACGCTTTCGAGTGCATTGCCAAGGTTGGCGCACATCGCATCATAATCGCCATCCTCAAGTGCTTGAATCATTTCTTGTGTATTTGGATGCTGAGCTGTTGCTACATCGAATGCGCCGTAAACATCGGCTGTAGAGACGCCAATGGTGGGTTTTGCTAAGATGACCCAACAATTTGGTGGTGTCGGCAATTGCTGAATGATTTCTCCACGCCCTTTTGCAAGAGCTGTGCCCCCATAAACACAAAAAGAAACATCCGAACCGATTTTGGCACCTAACTCAGCTAGTTCATCAAGTGACAAGTTTAATTGCCAAAGTTTATTTAATCCTTTTAATGTAGCAGCAGCATCGCTACTCCCACCGGCTAAACCTGCGGCAACCGGAATTTTTTTATCCAGCGAAATGATAACGCCTGTTTTAATGTTAAAAGTGTCTTTAATCAATTGTGCTGCCTGATAAGCAAGGTTGCGGGAATCATTTGGCACGAAGCGATCTGCAGACTGAATATGTATGCCTTTTGCTGTCCCCATCAATCCTATGCGATCCGACAAATCTACTGTGGTCATAATCATTTCAATTTCATGATAGTTATCTGGACGTTTATGCAAAACATCTAATGTTAAATTAATCTTGGCAGGCGCTTTCACGTAGAGCATCCCACTGCCTCCTTTTATATTCTGATGAAGACTATTTTAACATACCCCGCGCTAATGGAAAGCAAAGTAGCGACAGAAACAAAAAAACTCGCATTCCGCTTAGATCAGCAGGAGCAAGTTTTGGAGTATCTTATAAATGTAGTTCGATTATTTCACAACAAGTGCGTCTTCGGTTCCTTCGTACACAGTAATTTCTACTGCTTCAGTTAAGATGTCTGCGTAGCTGTAAGACACGCGTTCAAATGCATGCTCTTCTTGATCTAACTCAATCACGAACACGGAGTGATATGTTTCGCGCAGGATTCCGGCACGTTCGACCGTTTTCTTGCGACCTCCGTTTGCCTTCAAAAGCAATCGTTTTCCTACGTGTAGGTCTAACGACTTTTTAATATCCGCCAAAGTTTTGGGCATTTTGTCTACACCTCACTATGGATAAAATTCTACCATAATTTGATGGAATAGTCAAGCAAATTTATAATTTTATCAGCGACACTTAGTTGTTGTCAATATTTATTTATTCGAAATTTCTTTAACTCGAAACAAGTTGTGCCGATTTTGTAACAGAATGCCGGTATTACTGAAAATAAGCGTATAACTTATCCGATAATAAACCAAATTCTTTAATGGTTAAAGTTTCACCACGTCTTGTCGGATCAATTTCTGCTTCTTCTAACGCTTTTAAGATGAATTCTTTTTTCTCTTTTCCCGAAGGCATTGCAACTTGAAGGTTGTTTAATATAGTTTTTCTTCGTTGGACAAACGAGCCCCTCGTCACGCTAAAGAAAAAGTCTTCATCAATTACTTCCACTTCCGGCACTTCTCGTTTCGTCATGCGAATAACCGCAGAATCCACGTTTGGCTGAGGTAAGAACACAGACTTTGGAACAGTTAAGGCCATTTCAGCTTGTGTATAGTACTGGATAGCGATTGATAGCGATCCATAAGCTTTTGTTCCAGGTTTTGCTGTAATGCGCTCAGCTACCTCTTTTTGCAACATAACGACCATGCCACGAATTGGTAGCTTTTCTAGTAACAACTTTAAAATAATCGGAGTCGTCACGTAGTAAGGTAAGTTGGCCACAACAACGATATCGTCATAGTCTGCTAATTCGCGATCAATCGCCTCTTGTACATTCGTTTTTAAAATATCAGCATGGACAATGGAAATATTATCGTATGGTGACAAAGTGTCGGCTAATACTGGCAATAAACGCTGATCGATTTCGAAAGCTAACACTTTTCCAGCTTCTCTTGCCAAATGCTCTGTTAACGCACCGATACCAGGACCAATTTCGATTGCTGCTGATTTTTTTGTTAAGTTTGCTTGTCCGACAATTTTGCGCAAAATATTAGGGTCGATTAAAAAGTTTTGCCCTAAGCTTTTCTTTACTTTCAAATTGTATTTCGTCATGATTTGTTGGGTGCGGATGGGTGTTGCAATATCTTTAGTCATTAATTTTCCTCCTGAGTTAACGCTTGTACCGCTTTGATAAACTGGTCTTTGGAAATACCAAACATGTGAAGTCGCTTCTGAAGTTGTTTGCCATTTGTGTAACCGATTTGCAACTCGTTACCTATGGCAATACGACGTTGTTTCGCTTGTGGGTGAGCGACAAGGCCAGCATCGATTAAATCTTCCATTGTAATCTCGATTACGCGGTCTTGTTTTAGCGGTGTGTAAACTGCTTCTAACGCTTCACGAATGTCTTCATCACGAGCATGTTCAATTCCTAAGCCTTTACCGTTTTTAGCGATTGTTTTTTCTTTCGCCAAAAATGCATGTTTTGCCTGTGGCACATGTTCTTCAATAATAGCACGGATGCGGCGTCCAGGATAATCCGGATCAGTAAAAACAATGACTCCTCGTTTTTCCTGGGCATGAGCGATTCGTGCGAGTGTCTCTGCTGTAATAGCTGAACCATTTGTTTCAATAGTATCCGCATTGACTGCGCGTTTAATGGCCACGGTATCGTCTTTTCCTTCAACTACGATAATTTCAGTTATCTTCATTTATCAAATTCCTCTTTTCAAACTTCTTGTTTATTCTACATGTTTGCAGATAGACATGTAAAAAGCTTTCCCAGGAAATATCCCAGGAAAGCCTGCAGTTGGATTAAAATAGATTAGTTTAAAATTCTAACTTTCACTTGTTTCCGTCCAAATGACAAAGCATCCGATCTGTTTGCCATGAATAAATCAATTTTATTTCCTTTGATTGCTCCGCCTGTATCGCCTGCAATCGCATTTCCGTATCCTTCTACCCATACTTTAGAGCCTAAAGGAATAACACTCGGATCTACTGCAATTACTTTAAGACCAGGGTTCGTTTTCAAGTTAATGCCTGTAGCTGTAATGCCTGAACAGCCTGTGCAACTTGCTGTATACGCTGTTGCCGATACATAAAATTCTTTTCCGCCAGTTGGTTCTGCTGCAGGTGTCTCTTTAACTGTTGTAGTTTTGACTGGTGTTGCTTTAGGAGTTGCTGTTGCTTTAGCTGTAGTCGCTGTTGGTGCTTTTTCAGTTGAAACAGTTTTAACAGTTTCTTTTTGAGTACCACGCGAAACACTAGCTACTACTGTTTTTGTACCAACTGCTGTTACTTGTTTTGTTGGTTCTTTAACAACTGTTTCATTCTTAAGATCTCTTTTTACTTCTTTACCATTTTCTTTTACAATTTCATACGTTTTTTCAACTAAGCCATTTTGACCTTTTTGAACAACTTTTTCGCTGCCTTTGAGAAGCGTATCGTCTTTTTTAGTCTCCACTGCGTACTTCACAGCATCCTCAACTACATCAGTAAGCTTTTCAACGCGAACTACTTTGACTTGAGAATTTGGTAAGACCAATGCATCCATTTCAGTTTCAACGCGATCAAGTTTACCTAAAGTAATTTTGTTTTCTGTTAAGAAATTAGCAACTGTCGTTGAAGTAGACCATACTTTCTTTTCTTCAAGACCGTCTTGAATCGTTACTTCGTATGCTTTTTCAACTGAGATTTTTGTGTCCTCATCTACTTGTGCGTCTAATGCAGGTGTTACTTTATCGTGTTTCGTTAGTTCGATATTCGCTGTTGCTAAAATTTCTGACACGGTGTTTTTAGTGGTCCAAGCTGAAGTTGCTTCTCCATCAACGGTTACAGCATATTGTTCTGCTGCATCCCATTCTAATGTCATATCTTCGTTAATCGGCGTTTCTGCAGAATGGCTTACAAAATCATGCTCTCCAGTTTCGATGTCTTGTTCTTCTAAAAAGGCACCTACTGTTTCTGCATGCGTTCTTACCTGTTCTTGTTCTCCATTTGCTGTTACAGTTACTGTATTTTTTGTTCCTTCATATATGGCGAAAGTTAAAACCGCTGCGAACAACAATACAGTCGCGATTGTTACCGCCAACGATTTACCTTTAAATGACTTTGTCGAATTGGTACTATTTGTTTGATTTGTCAAAAATAATTCCTCCTCTTTCACTTGAGTGATTATATGGGCCTGTGTTTTTCATGTCAACGAATACGAATTTCTTAATTTCACTTTTTTTGAGAAAATTTATAAAACTTTTCAGCGTTCTCAGTAGTTGCTTTTGCGACAGTCTCTATTGAAATGTCTTTTAACCGCGCAATTTCTTGCGCTACTAAAGGAACATAAGATGGTTCATTTCGTTTGCCACGATATGGGTGCGGCGCTAAATATGGAGCATCTGTTTCAATCATTAAATAATCAAGCGAAATCGCTTCAGCAACTTCTTTTGGCTTTTTGGCATTTTTGAATGTTACCGGTCCACCAAGTGAAATCATGAAGTTCATTTCTATACTTTGTTGAGCTGTCTCTACACTGCCGCTAAAACAATGCATAACACCGCCTACTTCTTGTGCATTTTCTTCTTTAAGAATTTTCAAGACATCTGCAGTTGCTTCCCGGTTATGAATGATAATCGGCAGTTTCACTTTTTTAGCCAACCGGATTTGCTTACGGAAGATTTCCTGTTGCACCTCTTTTGGTGATTTGTCCCAGTGGTAGTCTAAACCGGTTTCTCCGATTCCCACTACTTTTGGGTGAGCTGCAAGTTCTTCAATCCATTTTAAATCTTCATCAGTACAATCTATGGCATCTACTGGATGCCAACCAACTACTGCGAAGATGAATTCGTAGGTTTCGGCCAACTCTATGGCTCGTTCGATCGTTTTGCGGTCGAAGCCGATGACTACCATTTTCTCCACATGGTTTTCTCGTGCGCGCTCAATGACTTCTACTAAGTCCTCATCGTATTGATCTGCATTTAAATGTACATGGGTATCGATAAACATCAATCATTCTCCTCACATTAAGCTTTATTCTAATGGTTCTACCTGTATCTTTCTTCACAGCAACATTACAATTAGGTAACAAAACATGTTAATTCTGCGTCATTCTTGTTTATTCCCATGTAATATTGGGCAATCTATCCTAAGAAAACAAAAAAAGACCCACTAATGAAAGTGGGTCAAAACAGTTCTTTTCCAGTGTTTTTTATTTTATTTTCGAGCCATTTGGAAGCTGTTCAGCGACCGATGCTAACGTTAAGTACCCGTCTTTTTCACCAGCTAAGACCATTCCTTCAGATAACTCTCCACGCAATTTCACTGGTTTTAAGTTTGCGACAACGACTACTTTTTTACCAACTAAATCAGTCGGTTTGTAATGTTCTGCAATTCCTGAGATTACTTGTCGTTTTTCATAACCCATATCTAGCTGTAATTTTAATAGCTTTGAAGTTTTTGGTACAGCTTCGCATTCTACTACTGTAGCTACGCGCAAATCCACTTTAGCGAAGTCTTCAATATCAATTTCCGGTACATCCGGAACTTCCATCACTTCTGGCTCTTCTGCGACTGGCGCTACGGATCCACGCATTTGGTCACGAATATATGCCACTTCTGGTTCTACTTCAAGGCGAGGGAAAATCGGCGTACCTTTTGACACAACTTGCGTACCAGCCGGAATTTTAGCGAAGTCTTGTAATGTATCCCACGCTAAAAATTCTTCTGTTAACCCAAGTTGCTCAATAATTTGTTTTGGTGCATTCGGTAAGAACGGCTGCAACATAACTGCTGTCATTCGCAGACTTTCTGCTAAATGAGCCATAACAGAATCCAACTGCTCTTTTGCATTTTCGTCTTTTGCTAATACCCATGGTTGCGTTTCATCAATGTATTTATTTGTTCGAGAAATCAGTGTCCAAATTTCACTTAATACAATACTAAACTGCATTTTTTCCATATACTGTTCATGCGCTTTTACTGTTTGTGCAGCTACTTTTTGCAATGGTGCATCAAACTCTGTTTGCAAGCCGTTAATTTGCGGCACAGCTCCTCCACAGTATTTATTAATCATCGATACTGTTCGGTTCAATAAATTCCCCAAATCATTCGCTAAATCGAAATTTGTTCGCTCAATAAATGATTCTGGTGAAAAAACACCGTCTGAACCAAACGGTAATTCACGTAATAAGAAATAACGAGTCGCATCTAGACCGTAACGCTCAACCAGCATTTCCGGATATACAACATTGCCTTTAGATTTCGACATTTTGCCGTCTTTCATCATGATGAAGCCATGCGCAAAAACTTTTTTCGGTAACGGCAAATCTAAAGCCATCAAGAAAATTGGCCAATAGATTGTATGGAAACGAACGATATCTTTACCAACTACATGAACATCTGCTGGCCAGTACTTATTAAACAAGCTGTCGTCTTCTGAACCATAACCGAGAGAGGTGATGTAATTCGACAAAGCATCTACCCAAACGTAAATAACGTGCTTCGGATCTCCAGGAACCGGAATTCCCCAGTCAAAAGAAGTTCGGGAAACCGACAAGTCTTCTAGTCCAGGTTTGATGAAATTATTGATCATTTCGTTTTTACGGGATTCTGGTTCAATAAATTCGACATTATTTTCATAGTAATCAAGAAGACGTGCTGCATACTTTTTCATGTTGAAGAAGTACGACTCTTCTTTCACTTTTTGAACCGGGCGTCCACAGTCTGGGCAATTGCCATTTTCTAATTGGTTTTCAGTGAAAAAGGATTCGCACGGTGTACAATACCAACCTTCGTATTCACCTTTATAAATGTCGCCATTGTCGAGAAAAGTTTTAAAGATCCGTTCGACACCTTCTTTATGACGTTCTTCTGTAGTGCGGATAAAGTCATCATACGTAATGTCCATAACCGACCAAACTTGTTTTGCAGCTGCAGCCATTTCGTCCACAAACTCTTGTGGCGCCTTGCCTGCTTCATTTGCTTTTTCTTCTATTTTCTGGCCATGCTCGTCCATTCCAGTTAAAAACCGGACATCAAATCCGCGTAAGCGCTTATAGCGGGCCATTGCATCAGAAGCGACTGTTGTATAAGCCGTTCCAATATGGAATTTTCCGCTTGGGTAATAAATCGGTGTAGTTAAATAAAATGTCTTGTTGTTAGCAGTCACGAAAAATTCCTCCAGTTTTTTTGTATAGTCCTTATTTTAACCAAGTCCCCAATTTTGTACAATCTTTCAATTCCAACAACCCCCTTAAATAGGTAATATAGCTTGTCGCCTATCTCATCACATTGCAATCTCATTCGACATTTTGTCGAATTTATGACATCTTATACGATAATTCTTACGAAATTAACACCATATCTTAAATTTTATTATATTTTCGATAGTTTTTTATTGACCTAATTGACAGTACTTGGTATGATTTATTACAGGAAGTGGAAAATGTCGAATTTTGACGAATACATCCGATAAACTTAAAGGAGGACTATAATTATGAAATCAACAGGTATTGTTCGTAAAGTAGATGAGTTAGGACGAGTGGTAATTCCAATCGAATTGCGCCGTACTTTAGGAATCGCTGAGAAAGACGCATTGGAAATTTATGTGGACGACGATAAAATTATCTTGAAGAAATATTTACCAAACATGACATGTGCAGTTACAGGCGAAGTATCAGACGAAAACATGCAATTAGTTGGCGGTAAACTGATCTTAAGCTCTGAAGGCGCAGAAATGTTAGTAAAAGAAATTCAAAACAACTTAAAGAGATAATTTAAAAAACCGGATGCCCGTGCATCCGGTTTTTTTATGATTACTTTTTTACGCCCTACAGAGCTACACGGGTGCTTTCGCTTTTCTTTGTCTAGACTCCAGCACCCAGCTCTTTGGATCGTAAGCCACTCTAGCTGTGTGGCTGGAAACACGCCACTTCGCCAGCCCGTCTTACGCCCGACAGAGCTACACGGGTGCTTTCGCTTTTCTTACGTATGATAAGCCTGATACACTTCTCTTTTCGATAATTGCCGTTCAATCGCTGCTTCTTTAATAGCTTCTTTCGATGTTAAGTTTTTGGTTTCTATCAATTGATCGACATGTTCTTCAATCGATAACGTTTCCCACCACTTCACGTTTTCTATCGGTTCGGGATCCGCATTTCCTTCTAGAACTAAGCAAAATTCTCCGCGAATTTCATTTTCGTCGGCCCATTCAACGGCTTCCCCTACAGTTCCTCTAATAAACTCTTCGAATTTTTTGGTTACTTCTCGCGCTAACACAATCTTCCGGTCATCGCCTACTGCTTTTTGCATACTTTTCAAGCTTTCTTTTAATCGGTGAGGCGCTTCATAAAAAATCAGCGTTTCTTCTTTCTGGCTAAGTACTTCAAGTTCAGCAAGCCGCTCTTTTTTATTACGCGATAGGAATCCGTAAAACAAAAAGGGTTGTGGCGAGATTCCAGAAGCAATTAGCGCACTGAGTGCTGCGTTGGCTCCAGGTACAGGCACCACAGGATAGCCTTCTGCAACTGCTCGTTTCACAATGTCTTCGCCCGGATCCGAAATACATGGCATACCAGCATCACTAACTAATGCGACCGATTTTCCTTGTTCCAAATACGACAAGATTTTAAAGCCGCCGCTTTCTTGATTGTGTTCATGATAGCTAACCAATTTGGTTTGTATATCAAAATAATTGCAGAGATTTTTGGTGTTACGCGTATCTTCCGCTGCAATAATATCTACTTCTTTTAAAATACGTAACGCCCGTATTGTCATGTCTTCCAAATTACCAATAGGCGTTGCTACTAAATACAAAGTTGCTTCTTTGTGCTGAAAACTTTTTTGAGATTTCATTTGCCGCTCTCCTTTTCTTCAGCAATATAACGAATTTTTTGAGGCTTGGTTAATTGCTTAAAAGCATATTCCGCTTTCATAGCTTTTTGCTTTGTATCAAAGCATTCATGATAAATTAATTTAGACGGTCCTTTAGCACGAGTGTATTTTGCACCTTTTCCTGTATTGTGTGCAGTTAACCGCTTTTCAAGATCGTTGGTGTACCCTGCATAATAAGACTCATCGGCGCATTCCAAAACATAAAAATAATGATTAGTTATTTCCATATAATAACTCGCGTACTTCTTCTGTATATTCTCCATCTTCTCCGTAAACAACCAGTGGGGGCAATATTTTCAAATCTGGTTTCCCGTCTTTAATGCCTTCTATTAATAACGTGTTCGCTTCTTTTCCTGCTTTTGGGTAAACGAGACGAATCCGTTTTGGTTCTAAGCGGTTTGCACGCATCGCTGCAATCAAATCTATCAATCGACCTGAACGATGCACAAATGACGCTTTGCCACCTTGTTTAAGCAATTGACTTGCAGCTTGTACAGCTTCGTCCAATGTTAAATGCAATTCATGACGTGCAATCGCCATGTGTTCACTAATGTTTTTGTCACTCATCTCATGTGCGGGGAAATAAGGAGGGTTACAAGTCACGACATCGTATTTTTCAAACCCTAATTGTTGCGGCATATCTTTAACATCGCCTTCGATAATTTCTATCTGCTTTTCAAGCTCATTGTAGGCAATACTGCGCCTTGCCATATGAGCGAGTCTTTCTTGTATCTCAACTCCGATAATGCGAGATTCCGTTCGTGCACTTAAAAACAACGGAATTGCACCATTGCCTGTACATAAATCCACAATCGTTCCTCGTTTTAACGGCACATACGCAAAACGTGCTAATAATACAGCATCTAAAGAAAACGAAAACACTGATGGACTTTGAATAATCCGCAAATCTTCCGCTAATAAATAATCTAACCGTTCGTCATCCACTAACATTTGTTCAACTCCTAGCATAACAAAAGGCTGCCGCCACACGGAGTGTCGGAAGCCTTTCTCTTTATCGATCTTAATTTTTACTTTTTAGTTTTGTTTATTCAGGAATGATAAACAAAACAGACAATCATCGCCTTTTCGAGAACTTCCGAAATGGACGTTGCAGACATGGTAACCTTCATGATACAAGCGCGCCAAGTTATCATAGCCTTCGCCAATATCCATAACAGCTTTCTTCAATTTCACCGGATCTACCGCTGCCACTTCTGGCACTGCTTTATGGAATTCATCCAATCGCGAACGCAAATGATGATTTTCTAACTGCAATGCATGATGTTCCTCCATCGTCCGAGCAACAACGGCTTTTAATTCGCTGAATTGCTCTTGCATCGATTGAAGTTGCTGTTCAAATTCCATGACTGTATCTAAAAAGTTTTTTTCCTTCACTTAAACCACCTCACGCTCTCGTTCCTTGGCCTATTATCTCATCTAATGTATATTCAAGTGTTTGTTCTTGCTCAGATAAACGAATTTTTAATACTCGTTCCAAAATGTTCATGCCAACAACACGACCATCGCCGTCTGGCGTCGTTACTCGTGTGCCAACATCCGGCATTTCTTTTTTCGCTGTTTCATATTCATCGTTCTCATATTTTAAGCAGCACATTAATCGTCCGCATAGGCCTGAGATCTTCGAAGGGTTTAACGATAGATTTTGATCTTTCGCCATTTTAATGGATACCGGTTCAAAATCACCTAAAAACGTAGAACAGCATAACATACGTCCACAAGGACCTATGCCACCGAGCATTTTTGCTTCATCACGAACACCGATTTGGCGAAGTTCAATGCGTGTACGGAAAATGGAAGCCAAGTCTTTGACCAAGTTCCGGAAATCCACACGACCTTCTGCTGTAAAATAAAAAATCACTTTATTGCGATCAAACGTGTATTCGACATCAACTAGTTTCATATCCAATTGATGTTCTTCAATTTTTTCAGTGCCCATTTCAAAGGCACGACTTGCTTCTAGCCGATTTTCCTCTACTTGTTGGCGATCACGTTCAGTCGCGATTCTCACCACTTGTTTTAAAGGCAAAACGACATCGTTTTCACCAACTGTTTTCGTTGGCACGACTACTTTCCCATATTCTACGCCTCTTGCTGTTTCCACAATGACGTAATCGTCTTTTTCGATTCCTAATTCAGCTGGATCGAAATAATATATTTTACCCGCTTTCTTAAAGCGAACACCTATCACATTATACAATTGCTACCCCTCCTGCAGATTCAGCATTAACTGCTCCATCAACAGCGTCCGGTTCATATTGCGCGGCAATTGTTGTTTGGCTTGTAATATAGCCTGCAACTGCTTGGACAATACCGTAAAGGAGCGTTGGAGAGCCATCTGCTTCCAAGTTTCTTCCATGTCTGGATATGTTCGTGCAGTCTCAAGACCTGCTTTTACCGAAGCGATGTCCCGATATGCAAATAATAACATGTCTAGGCCTCTTTCGGCATCTTCTTTTTCTTTAAATAATGGTAACCATTCGGCTTGAAGCATCAAAAGTGCTTCATGAATATTGCCACTAGACACTTCCACCATTTTCAAAACTGTTTTTCTTGCTTGTGAAAATTGTTCATCTTGACTTAATGCAATAGCTTCTTCTTCACTTTGTGTCAGCATACTCACGGTTGCTGCCATCGATTCGGTCATACCATTCGCTATCAACTTTTCCATTAACTTTGGACGTGATAGCGGACGAAATGACACCAATTGGCACCGGGAACGGATTGTGCTCATCAGCGCATTCAGACGTTCTGTTAATAAGATAGCGGTAACGTTAAACTCTGGCTCTTCTAAAAACTTCAACAGTGCATTAGCAGAAGAATTATTCATTTTGTCTGCCTGCTCAATTACGTATATTTTACGGCCTGTGTTCAAGCCCGTTTTATTCAATTTGAAAATCAATTCACGGATTTGGTCGATTTTAATGTTTTGACCATCCGGTTCGATGAAAATAACATTCGTATGATTGCCGGAATTATACAATTGACAGCTCCGACATGTTTCACATGGAACATTTTCAACAGGTGATTCGCATAGTAGAAGCTTAACGAAAAAATGAGTAATTTCTTTTTTTCCTGAACCTGCAGGACCTTCGAATAAGTAAGCATGCGCTAGACGCTCTTTTCCATAAGCTCCTTGCAGTCGCTTCATAACTACCGGTTGCATCTCCAAAAATTCATCGGTTGTTTTTTGCATCAACTTCACCTTCAGACTTTGTAAAAAATCCCGTGTTCCGATTGGATCACGGGTATTGTTTATGGTACTAGTTCGACGCTACCCGTGGTACTTATCACGGGAAACTTACTTGTCCCTATTGATTAAAAGTGATGGAATTGTTCAATTGGCAAGACAAAAATCGTTGCTCCCCCAACTTCAACTTCCACTGGATAAGGAATATATGAGTCAGCGTTACCACCCATTGGTGAAACGGGAGCGACCATTTGTTCACGAGAACGGCAGTTTTCACGAATCAAGTCCATCAATTTCGGGATGAGATCATCTTCAACTCCGATTAAAAAGGTGGTGTTCCCTGAGCGTAAAAACCCTCCTGTACTGGCAAGTTTTGTAGCCCGGAAATCATTTTTTGTTAATGCATTGGATAATCGGTTACTGTCTTGGTCCTGTACAACTGCTACTACGAGTTTCATCAGCACCCACTCCTTTTTATCTTTCTTCTATATAAGTATAACATGAACGAAGGTAAGCACTGCATATCTTTCCAGTCATTTAATCAAAAAACAGATACTGCGAAAAGGCTTACGTCGGATCTACTGTTGTTTGGCGTTCTTCTATGAAACGTACAGCTGTTTCCAAAGCATCTGCAAAAACGACTGAAAGTTCATTTTCTGCATTCACCAAGCGAATACGTTCCGGATTTTGACTTAACAACAAAAGATAACCTTCTCGTACTTTATAATGGAACTTCATCGACTCTACATCTAAACGATTTACTTCACGTTCTGCATCCTTTTCAATCCGCGCCAATCCGACTTTCGGATTAACGTCAAAATACAGCGTCAAGTCTGGCATGTATTCATCAATAGCGAATTTATTGATAGCGAAAATTTCTTCCATTCCAAGTCCTCGTGCGTAGCCTTGATAAGCAAGACTCGAATCAATATATCGATCACATAAAACAATACTTCCTGCTTCGAGTGCAGGAACGATTTTCTCCACTAAATGTTGTCTTCTTGCAGCAGCATATAACAAAGCTTCTGTTCGCGCATCCATTGCTGTATTTTCTCGGTTTAAAATGACCTCACGGATTTGTTCGGCAATGTCGATGCCACCTGGCTCTCTTGTGCAAACAACCGAAAATCCTTTTTCCGTTAATGCCTCTGCCAGCATTTTCAGAACCGTCGATTTCCCCGATCCTTCTCCACCTTCAAGATTGATTAAATAACTCATTTTGCTGATCACCTTATTCCATGAAATTAATCATAATCTACTGTTTCAAACTCTTTATACTATACACGAAACGATGCTCGTTTTACAGTGGCCTACCAAAACTGTGAAGTTAACACTATTCTTCGTCTTCCGCTACTCGGTAAGCTCGACGAAACAACTCCATTTGACTGTCTAAAACGGGTTCATCATCTTTACGCGGTACATAATCATAAACTCCAGCAGCATCTTGCTCTCTCGCTTTAACATTGTCCATAAGTCCCAACTCCAAAATGGTTTGGACTTGGTCTTTGATTTTTTCATCGATAATCGGAAATAAAATTTCGATGCGGTTGTTCAAGTTCCTCGTCATCATATCTGCTGACGATAAAAACAATTTTTCTTTGCCGTTCTGATTAAAGAAATAGACGCGGCTATGTTCTAATAGGCTACCAACAATACTTCGTACTCGAATATTTTCACTTACTCCTGGTATGCCCGGTCGTAAACAACAAATTCCCCTAACGATTAATTCCACTTTTACTCCTGCATTCGATGCTTCGTATAATTTCATAATAATGACCTTATCTGTTAATGAGTTCATTTTCGCAACAATCCGGCCATTGCCGTTTTTTTTCTGATAACGAATTTCAGCATCGATCAACTCAATAATATCGGTTCGAATCGTAAAAGGCGCTACCGATAAGTAATGGAATTCGGGTTTTTCCGTATAGCCGCTCAAATAATTGAAAAAATTAGTCGCATCGATTCCAAATTGCCTCTTTGATGTAAATAGACTCATATCGGTATAAATTTTTGCAGTTTGATCGTTGTAATTACCGGTACCTAAATGAACGAACCGTTCGATTTTATCTTCTTTTTTACGGACGACGAGCGTAATCTTACTATGTGTTTTCAAATGCGTCATGCCATAAATAACATGACAACCCGCTTTTTCTAACTCTTTCGCCCAGTGAACATTGTTTTCTTCATCAAAACGAGCTTTTAATTCAACGAGCACCGTAACTTGCTTGCCGTTTTCTGCCGCTCTTTTTAATGCTTTAATCACCGGAGAATCTCCACTAACTCGGTATAAGGTCTGCTTAATCGCTAGAACATCTCGGTCATCTGCAGCTTCTGATATAAATTGGACAACAGGCTCAAACGATTCATACGGATGATGCAAAAAGACATCTTGCTCACTGACTTTCTGAAAGATTTGCTTGCCTGTCTCCATACTCGCAGGTAATTGAGACACTTTTCCTTCAAAGACCAAATGTTCCCAAACAGGCGCCATTTTTTTATAAAAATTGAAAAATGCCGTTAAATCCAAAAATCCTTCAATTACGTAGACATCTTTTTTATGAACTTCTAGTTCATCCGTCAAATAATCCAAAATATCCAAATCAAATTCAGGCTGTTGAATTTCTAATCGGACTGCAGCTCCCCATTTCCGTTTACGAAGCTCTTCTTCAATTTCCTTTAGTAAGTCGCGCGCGCCTTCTTCATGTATAGTCATGTCCGCGTTGCGTGTAATGCGGAACACAGAAACCGAAGTGACTTGAAAACCATGAAATAACTTATAGATAAAGAAACTAATCACGTCTTCTAATAGCACTAATTTATGATTGTTTTTCTCTGGCTCAATTCGAACAAAACGTTCCAACACTGCAGGCACTTGAACAATAGCGATTTTCTGCCCTTCTTCGTCTTGTTTTTTTTCCGTTTCCAATTTCACAGCTAAATTGATGCTTTTATTGAGCAACATCGGAAAAGTTCGGTATGCGTCGATCGCCATAGGCGTCAGTACCGGAAAAATATAATCTTCAAAATATACTTCCATCCCTTTTACTTGTTCAGCATCTAAATCTTTCATTTTCAAAAACTCGACATGTTCTTTTTGAAGCTTTGGTAGCAATGTATTCTGCAATGTATCGTATTGTAAATCTACAAGTTGATGGGTTTTCATCGCGATCTCATGTAACTGCTGCTTTGGTGTCATTCCTGCTTTGTTTTCAGGTTTCGCAAATCCAACTTTTACTTGATCTTGCAGCCCAGCTACACGAACCATAAAAAACTCGTCTAAATTCGAACTGAAAATCGCCAAAAACTTTAACCGTTCCAGTAAAGGATTTTTTTTATCAAGTGCTTCTTGCAGAACGCGTTCGTTAAAAGCGAGCCAGCTCAATTCACGGTTATTATAATAAGCAGGATTTTTGAGTTCCAAGTTCTTCTTTTTCCCTGACTCCACTGCCGACACCACCTTTTACTTGGTTTTTAGCAATTGATTATTTATAAAATTTAAATTCCACTGTTTGCTTTAGCTGTTTTTCCAAATGTTTTTTCTGTTTTTCCACTTGGTATTGCTCAGGCTTCCAGTCTTCGCGACATTGAACCGAAAAAACCAACACATCCTCTTGTTGCTCGAGCTCGATCTTTTCAACTATATCTCGTTTTGTCGCATTTAAACTATAAGCCATTTTAATAATCGCTCCGAGTAAAGTATATTTTGCTAACTCGTCTTTAGTAAACCACTTTTCATAAAGTGCGACATTTCGTTTGAAAATCCCTCTGTTTTTAAATGAAGCCATCAACGCAATAATGACGCGTTCTTTATGCAGCAAACCGTCTATCGTTCGATTGCTTAATAAGTAAAACGTATGTTGATGACTAGATTCTGAATCGATATAACTGCCTAAATTATATAGAGCACTACTCAGTTTTAATCGTTTATAATCTTGTTCTTCCAAAGACAATAAATCAATGGCTTCTAAAGCATTTGAAATGAGCAAAGCGCTATTTGTAACATGGAATGCATGAGTTAAATTAATATCATAATCGATGGCTAACTCATGAAAGCTTTCTTCTATAACATTGGGGAATACGGCCAAATCAAAGCTTTTCGTCATCTCTTCGTAAAAAACGCCATCCCGTAAGCCTTTTCTACTGAGCGCAAACTGTTTTGTATCAATAATCTCCATCAAATAACGAAACACTTCAACAGCAGGGATAATGATGTCAGCACGGTCTTTTGATAAACCTTCTAACCCTTGAAGCTCTGAAAAATCTTGAGAATTCAATAAGTCATACACTTCCTCTACATCGTCTTTGTTCATCATATATTGATGCACACCGGAAAAAGGATATTCAATATACTCTTGATGAATTTGAGCCATGTTTCGCGCACTTCCTCCAATACCAATTAACGGCAAGCGTTTATCCGCTAACCACTCTAACTGATCAAACTGTTCTCTTAAAAAACTCCGCAGCTCACGCATTTCTCCTTTTTTCGGCGTATCTTCTTGGATAAACTGCTCTTTTAAAGACAACACACCAAATGGAAAACTATAAAAGTAGATAAGCTGACGATCTTTAAAATAGGTGATTTCCGTACTCCCTCCACCAATATCCACGGTAATACCACTGGTGAACGGTGTTGAATTAACTACTGCGAGGTATCCATAATGTGCTTCTTCGTATTCTGATAAGATACGGATAGAAAAATCGGTTTCATCCGCTACAGTTGTTAAAATAGCAGCTTGATTTTCTGCTTGGCGTACTGCAGCAGTAGCAACGCATTTAATAGACTTTAATTGATGATGACGAGTGACTTCTTGAAAGCTCTTCAATGTCTTCACTAATATATCGATACCTTCTTGTTCTAGAACATTGTTCTCATTTAAATAACTTCGAAGTCGAGCCACTGCTTTAACATTTTCACTTTCAGTAAAGCGCCCACTTTTGTCCCGTGTATAAATGACAAGTCGAATGGTATTCGAACCAATATCAATGATTGCATACTTTTCTTGTTCCATGAAAATACCCCCTCATCCTAGTCGATGCTTTAGTATACCCTTTTATACTTTGCTTACTACCTCAGTATCTTGCATAAGAACTGGCAATTGCTTAGACGCCAAACGATGATCACCTTGGATCTGTGCATTTGCTGCAAGATGATTCATCAATTCTTCAACTTTAAGCATAGTCCATTTTTCACCCGCTACAATTAATGGAATACCTGGTGGATAAGGTGTTACCATCCCTGCAGCAATGCGTCCGATAATTTGTGTATAGGAAACCCATTCTTGATCGGCCAAATCAATTTCCTCAAAAGACAACTCTGGTACTGTCACATCATTTAATGTTTTAACTTCCATAGTTGTTTCTTGTCTACTTTCTCCTTCAAGCATGGCTACCGCTTCTTTTAAACGACTGCGAATTTCCGCAAATGGATAAGTATGCCGCTGTTTTAATAAAGGCAAGATCAGTAATACTTGAAAAGGATCTCCTAATTCTACTTCAATACCAACTTGCTCTAACTTTTCTTTTAGTTGGTAACCACTATGGTGAGAGACTCGTAACATAATTTTGAGTGGGTCATCTGATTCTACTACGAGTAACTGCGGAATCATTCGTAAGCTACTTAGAAAACGGTCACGCTTTTCATTAAACGACCGAATATCCGGTGGCGAATAACTTTGCAGATAAGCCCGTGCATCATCTAAAGAAGCTAAGATTAAATACGATGGACTACTCGATTGAAACATTCGCAAATATTTTTGAATTTTTTTCCCACTCACACGATTGCTGCCCATATGTAAAAATGACCCCATAGTCATAGCTGGCAAGGTTTTATGGGCCGATTGCACAACAACATCAGCACCTAACTCTAATGCTGAAACTGGAAACGGCGCACCCGCCTGAAAATGAGCTCCATGTGCTTCATCTACCAAAACCGCGATTTCTTTTTCATGGCATAAAGAGATAATTTCAGAAAGTTCATCAGAAACAACTCCATAATAATTGGGATAAGTCAGGACGACTGCCTTTGCCTCAGGATATGCCTCGATTGCCGCTTTGATTGCTGTTAGCGACACTGCAGCAGCTGTCATGGAATATTCATCCCACCTTGGCGCAACATATACAGGACGCACGTGGGCAAGCTCTAATGCATGAAAAATCGACTTATGAGAATTACGCTGAACAATTACCACATCTCCCTCTTTACAAGCAGCATGAATCATTGCCAAATTCCCCACAGTTGAGCCATTGACCAGTAAAAAGCTCTCTTTGGCCCCATAAGTCTCCGCCAATAACAGCTGAGCTTCCTGAATTGCACCTTCTGGATAATGAAGATCATCCAACCCTGTTAATTCTGTTAAATCATACGCGAGTGCGGGATGAATTTCTTTTGGTAACCCTGATAAGATTCCATGCTTATGTCCCGGTACATGAAAAGAAATCGGCTGTTTTTTTTGAAACTGAATTAAAGCATCTACAATCGGACGTCGTTGCGTCATAAACTTTCATCCTCACATTGATTAATTGACTCTATTATAACAATTCCGTGTGAAAATCGTGGTTTCGAAACTAAAAGACCAGATTGTTCTTTTTTATTACTTTTCTTTAAACACAAAAAAGCCGTTACCGGAATCGGTAACGACTTTCTTTAAGTGCCCAGCGACGTCTTACTCTCACAGGGGGAAACCCCCAACTACCATCAGCGCAAAAGAGCTTAACTGCCGTGTTCGGGATGGGAACGGGTGTGGCCTCTTTGCCATCATCACTGGACTATTTAGTTGAGTGCTTGTTCACTCAAAACTGGATAAACGACATTGGAACGTGCAAGTGCTTCGCGTACATTGT
>NZ_JAKVTG010000024.1 GCF_022489025.1 Planococcus halocryophilus
CCATAAGTGGCTCAAAATTAAATTGCGTTGTGGCTCAATTTTCAGTTGCGAAATACAACCATGAACCATACAGATATTGTGGAACTGCTTGAATATATAGAAGTTGCCTAGGTCTTCATAGTCATTAACAATCACACGGTCAATCTCATTCAAATTCATGTTTCTCATTTGCATTTCGAATAAATCAATATGCACTGTCTGTATTAAAGAGATCTCCTTCTTTAAACTATTAGCATAGAAGAATAACTGATAGCAATTTTCTAAATGATTATCTTTATTAAAATCAACACCTAAAAATTTACCTATGCTTTTCAACTCCCCTAATTATTGGTTTATTAAAATTATAACGCGCATCTAATCATCTACAAGTGGGAATGGGAGCGGCTTCTAGAATTTAACTTAGAATATGGGTTTTTATAAATTTACTGCTAAAAGAGAAAGTTAAACGCTAGAACTGTCCTAGGTATAAAAGAAGAAACAAGATATTTCCGAACTAACCCTACCCAAAATAACAGTGTAATAAAAAAAAGCCCATTTCATTTTAAAATGAATGCGCTCTTACTATTTTAAAAATAATCTCTACCTCTAGTTCACATCTTCAAGTGAAAGTTGTACCTGTTCTTCTGATGGTGAATATAGAATTACATTAAATTTATTAAGTATTTTTAGCGTCTCTTCGCTAACAGGTGTAAGACAGGCTAAACATAAAAACTCTTTCGGTCTACTAAATGCTACGTATCCTAGTCTACATTTATCTTGCTGATCGAGCAGCCTTTTGTCTTTATCATCCTCTAACCACATTAACAGTTCCTTTTCATTTTTCGCTACAACTAATACCGCTTCTGCTTGTAATCCTTTTGATTTATGGATTGTGAGAAAAGAATCTTGATATTTGTCTAATTCTTCAGATGATTCCTCAGTATCCAATACCATTCTATTTGAGAGTTCAGAAAATAATCGTTTACACCTATCTTTAATATTGAACTGAACCTCTTCTTCATCTTCAACTCTTTTGACATTAAATGTAGTTTCAACAAAGTCTATAAAATCATTTGAATCAAAGGTTACATTGTAATTAATCTCGTAGAACAATAAAAGACATTTCTTTCTAAGTTCAATTTCATCTAGATCTAGAAATTGAGGTAATTCATCTTTCTTTAAATTATAGAATGCAGATACAAATTCAAGAAGACTTGCAAACAATGGCAAATTTTCTTTTGATTTATGATTATAATCAACTTTCCTATAATTATTATATAATTTATTTTCGTGCGCTAGAAAGAACCTTGTTTTAGGGATTACCATACAATGATCAGTATTGACACATAAACTATTAAAATCAGATATGATGGTTTTTAAGTTAGTTGCTGGTATAAACATAACCGGGTTTTTTGAGATAACCTTCTTATTTGCCCATTCTTGTTGAATACTACAATGAAATTGATTAATGAAATTAACAATTGTTTCGCTCGATCTATAATTGTAGTCCAACTTAGTAATTGAATATGTTTTTTTATTTTGCAAAGCATCTATCGGGTGTAAAGGAACTTTACTACCCCCTGTAGAGTCTTTCCTTTTTCGAGGCTTATTCCTAAAGTTCATTATGCGTTGTTCAGGGTCACCCACTAGTATTACTTCAGATTTTTTTCCTTTTCTTAAAGAATCAAAAATTTCAAATTGAGTATTTGGCGCATCTTGAAATTCATCTACAAATAGATATCTTATACGGTTGCAAAAAAGGGTTTTTACTTCTTTATTCTCTAATATTTTTTTTGAAAGAGTTACTATATAATCATATGTCACCACTCCTCTTGCCGAAAGCCGATTAATAACTATATTTTTTTCTGCAAATCGATTTTTGGAAGATGTCTTCGCTTTAATTTCATAATCTGTGATAATCAGTTCATTGGGAACTAGACCTAAAATTTTCCCATAAGGTTTAATAAGAAACTTGATGAGAAAACTATGTATTGTTCCCACAAAAATATTAGGACGAAGCGATACCTTTTTTTGCAGCCTTTCTAGAATTTCATTAGTAGCAGAATTCGTATAGGTTATTACAGCCAAATACTTATCATTTGGCAACTCACTTTCCTTTTGAATTATTTGTTTTATTAACTCGGTGGTTTTACCTGATCCAGCAGCAGCAATAATCAATGAGTTAGTTAGTTTTCTTTTCATTTTTCTCCTCCATAATAAAATCGAAGATAGAGACTATATAATTTGGAACAATAAAGCCTTTACTATCTTTTAGCAATTCTTCATGTAAGGCAAATGCAAAATCAGATTTATCATTTTCTATGTTTGTAAAGTACTCGTCCACATCAATTTGTTCTGCCCATTTCTCCTTAAAATCCTTATACTTAATTGGGTGAAGTTTCTCAAAAGTTTTAACCAACAATTCTCTTCCCTTGCCTTTCAAATTATACCTAATAAGTTCCTTTTCAAATGTGTCTTCATTTACTTCAATACTAATCACATCATTGTTAGCCCTGTAATGCTCTATAAGATTCTCAGCCCTTTTTTCTGTCTTCTTACCTGCATCTTTGTCAGTTAAGACACCACATCTTATAAAATAACCGTTTTTAATTATTTCTAGAAAATGCTTAAACGCTACACCATTAACATTAATTATATTGGAACCAACACTTTCTAATGTTTTCTCATATTGCATTTCGAAGAATAACGGAACTAATATTTGTTCCGATATCCCTTCGACAAGAATAAGTCTCCTTGCATAAAACATTGATGAATTTGTAGCATCTAAGAACTTTTTCAAGTACTTAATATGCTCTCGTCCTGCTTTTTTATCTGAAAATCCATCTAGAATGTAATGAAATTTTATTTGTTCTTTATCTCTGTAAAGAATTACAAGATTATTTAAATCAATGGATGTAGTTATATTTGTAGAGTGAGAGGTTATGACAATCTGAGTATCCTTCTTTATATCTGCCATGCCCTCAATGTTGTTAACTTTGCTTAAATTTTTAGCCAGATGCGTTTGCAGGTGTGGATGTAGGTGCGCCTCAGGTTCTTCTATTCCGATTACTCTAAACGCTAATTTAGTTTTTTCATCGGTCTGAGATGCAAGATGTGAAAGGACAAGTGAAATAAATAATAAATTATTTTTTCCTAATCCATTTCTTTCAATAGAAACTGGATTTTCTCCATAGACAATACTCAATTTCTTTAATATTTCGTTTACCTCTGGAGAAGAAAAATTAAAGTCAATGCTGTTTAATTCTGATGGATTAGATAAAGAAACTCTATCTAAATATGTAGTTAATTCTTTTTTGATCGAATCAAGTTTCTTGTTTTCTTTCAATTTAGCATTTAGATCACTTAAAAGTGTTTGTACCTCAACAAAATCACTCTCATAATTTTTGTTTAAGATCCGGTACAACAATTTATTTTCCCCATTCGCAACAAGTTCCTTTTTCGCATCACGCAGAGCATCAAGAACTTCAAGTTTTAGCATTTTCAAAAAATATGGATCACATTTATTCGTTGGATTATTCCCACCAAATATAACATATTCATATTGTTCAATTGGGAATTCAACAAGATTATATAACTCCTCTTTATTCATCTTTCCCTCACTCAAAATCCCTTTCATATTTGAAACTTGATTTTCAATCCACTCTTGCCTTTTAAAACCAGCCCTAGGTTTAAACCAATAGGTTAATTTAGCCTTTGTAAACGTTTGTTCAAAGAACCAATCACCTACAACTGCAAGTTGATCCTCATCCAACTCATCTAATATGATTTCGACCTTTACTTCTGGAAATTTCACTTTAGATTCGTCAATGACATCATCTTCTATAATATCCACAATAGACTTTTTAAACTTTTCTTTGGTTTTTGAATTTATATCATCTGTATCTAAGAATCTTTTCTTAAACATTGTTATGTCCTGACTTAAAATCAAACCGATACAGTCAATTAGGTTGGATTTACCGACATTATTTTCTCCAATAATTGCAGTAAATGTCTTTAAGGGTATAGAGAACTTTCCATCACCAAAATTCCTGTAATTCTTGACACTTAATTTTGAAATATACATAGTTAAACTCCTGACAAATTTAATAGATTTTAAAATACCTAATTTAACAATTCTACAAGAATTTCCAAAAATCCTCTAATCTCTTTAATTTTCTACTTATAATCCCGTAATATATATAAATCTACTTTAAGATTTTTAATTTAGTTACTTATAGATTATATAAGCAGTTGATAAATTTATAACCATATATTACTTAAATCCAAACTATAAAAAGAGAGCCTGGTTAGGCTCTCTTTTTATAGTTTGGCTGGCAGGATCGGCAAACCTTTCTATCTCCATAATATTGTGAATTACTGAGGCAGAACTTGATTTCCGGATTAGTGATTAGGTTGTTGCAATCATCATAAGATGACTGACCAGATACTTTCTGGCTATTCTGGTGAAATTGAGCCGATGGATTAATGTATGTTTGATTGTTGTTATTTGTTTGTATCTGACTGGTAAATGTTACTGGCCTCCCTAACAGAGAACAACACTTTAAGCCTAATTCCTGACTAGTCTTTTAAGCATCGCCTAAACTTTTACCGAACATATTTGCTGAAACATACCTCTTTTACAATGTCTCCTATCTGGAGACTGACCAGGACAGCGATTTCATCGCCCATATGAGTTGTTTCTTTGATTTTAAGGTTCCGTCCCGGAGGAGATAGAACCTCTTGTAATCTCTTAACTACTGTTACGCTTGAGATGTACTGTTAGATCATGCCTGTCTTGTCTTCCCACAACTTAACTTCGAATGGAGCGAATAGCCGTGTGAGTTGCTGAATGTCCATTTGAATACCACCTTTTATCTAGAGTTTTAATAGTTAATAATTATATTAGTGACGAATAGAATGAGTACTAAACCAGAGTCAAACTTCAAAACACTGTCCAGTCTATTATAAGTCTGCCCATTCCTTTTGTAGGACTTGCTGTCTTTTTCATCTTGAGTAACATTAAATATAGCACCTTTAAATTAAATGCAGGTACTAAAATAAGACTGTCATAAAAAATCTCTTCTTTCTTGTAGTTAAGTTTATCTTCCCTTCTATAGTTCTATTGTTGATAGAGGAACCCTTGAAAATACAAGTTTAAAAAGAGAAAAATTCACTTATAATTACTGAAGGTAAAATAAGCGATTTTAGGAGGTTTCAGAAGTTTTAAATTTATCTGAGGCAATGTCGATTAAGTGTCGGGGTTTTACTAATTAATTCTAGTTTCTCCTTTTTTTTCGCCGTTCTCATCTTCCAGTGTTCACTAGTAGAGATTAAATTCGGCATTAAATTCGGTATTTTATTCGATACCAATATGGTATTTTATATAGTCCGAAAACAAGAAAAATCTCCGTAATCAAGGGAGATTTCGCTACATTTTTGAATGGACAACTTGTATAATTCCCTTCTCTTACTTGAAGAAAATTCTTCGTTTCCGAGCCTTTAATACAGTTTTTTCTGACAACAAAATAAAGCATCCTACACATCCCATAAAAAATGATGTAACCACAAACAATACCAATTCCACCGGATAGTATTTTGCCGCGATAAAACCAACTGGGAAAAGAATCAGAAGCAAAGAACCAAACAACAATAAATATTCCCGTCCATACTCAGTCACTTCTTCAGCATCTAAAAGGATATCAAAGCCCTTATTAAAAATCACTCCACCCAAGAAGAAGATGCCTACCGAATGAAGCAGGTAGTTTTCTACTGGATATGGGTAATAAAGATGCATAAACATATAAACACCTACTGCAGATATTATTGAAAAACCAGAAAAGGTAATGAAAAATAATAGACGTTCCCCAAAACTTCTATATACTCTAAACATACTAAATCCTCCCATTTATTCAATATTTACACTCTTATTGTAACGCGTATAATCACTATATGCAGCCCAACAGGAAATAGTTGTACAATACGAATAGGTGGGAGATTTTAATGGATATAGTTCCACACGTTAAAGAATTGTTAGGACTTGAAGAAGATTCAAATTTAGATATTGTAGCAAATATGTTGTTAGATCAAGCACCTACTATTGTTAATGCAATTCAAATTTATAAAATATCGAAACTAAGCAAACGCATGAAACTTAACTAGGAGCAATTAAACGTAATTAAGAATAAGGTTGAATCTAAAGAGAATGGGATGCTTTACAAAGAACGACTCTTTCCACTAATTGTGAAACAACTAATAGAAGACGATGAAGATAACAAATCAAAAATTATCTTAGATGGTTTCGAATATATACTTGATGAAGACATATAAGAAATCGAAAAAATTTATCTTTTTTACGATGTATTAAATCAACTGAGAATCGCTGATATTTATATTCTTTCGAAAGAATGTTCTTCTTTAAACCATCGTTCAGGTTACGAACTAATCCGCTAGCACAAAAGAGTTATAAGCAATATCTTTTCATGGGTAGTAATACTGAACAAGAAAGCATCAATAATCATCAAAAAAATAAACTACATCGATTGGGAATTCTTAATGAAAAAATAATAGTTAAACCAAAGAACAGACAAAGTGTTAGAGAAAGGGAAGATATCGAAAGAGAGTATAACATCTCTAGTTTTGGAAAACGGTTCATTGACTTTTTTAATATTCAAGAAGTATTATAAGCAGGATAAAAGATAGCGCTAATCCCTTAACCCCATTTGATTTCTCAACGTCCAAAAGAGAAATACCCATACATGTGTATGTAGAGGTCAACAGTTTAAGGCCATTATAATAGGGACTTCTTTATTAAAATTTAAATAAAGAAAGTGTTAATATTTTAAATCCAATTATTTAAATTGTAGATTATCATATTAAGTCGAACGCCTAGAAAATAAAAATAGCTCAAATGGGTACACACTAGTTAACGCGAATCAACTAAAGGAGTGTCCCCAAATGAGCTATGCCCAAATGATATCACGGGAACGTGTGTTAATCGAGAGTTATTGCCTAGAGGAGAAATCATTGTCTTACATGGCCAAATGCTTGAAACGAAGTAAAAGCACCATCCACTATGAATTGAAACGCTGTAAGCCTTACAATGCCCTTTTAGCACAGGCTGATTACGAGGCCAAACGTCAAAACTGCGGCGCTAGACGCTCGGTCAATCAAGAAGACGTCGACTATATTTTGTCCAAAATGAAGCTCGGCTGGTCGCCTGAAGGCATCGTCGGCCGGTACTGTAAAACGCATAAAAAACCCTTTCCCATCAGTGTCTCGAGTATCTATCGTTACGCTGCACTTGGCCTGTTCAAGCTGTCCCAAAAGCTCCTGATTCGTAAAGGACGGAAGTTGAAAAACAACGAAGTGGAGACCCGGGGCAAGATGCCACATCTGAAGACAATCCATGCGCGCCTAGCACCACGAAGCGAAGTGGGACACTGGGAAGTCGATAAGGTCATCGGCAAGTCACATAAGAGCCAGATCCTCACATTGACCGAGCGTACCACCCGGTTTGAGATCGTCTATAAGCTGACAGCGAAGACGGCCAGTGAAACGGCACAGGCCATCATCCGTGTGTTGAAAAACCTGCCAAAGAAAATGGTGAAATCCATCACCGCAGACCGGGGCAAAGAGTTTCACGATTGGATCGAAGTGGAGAAAGCTTTGGAGATTCCATTTTACTTCTCGGATCCCGGAGTGCCGGGCCAACGTGGAACCAACGAAAACAGTAATGGCCGTGTTCGTCGCACCTATCCAAAAGGCACTGACTTCAGCCGCATGACCCAGAAAGAAACCATGGAATTTCTTTTGACGTTCAATCGAGTGCCACGAAAGGTACTGAATTACAACACACCCTTTGAGGTATTCATGAATTTCTTGCCGCGTTCGACTTGAATTGACAATTTACAAATAGAAAAAACGACTGACAAATTTCAAACAAATTGTCAGTCGCTTTTGATGTATTTTAAACTGAAGAAAACAGACCTTTAAACTTAAGAATACGCACATCTTAAGATTATCTTTAAGTTAGCATAACCAATTAAAGAATGTTTACAGCAAAGCACCTGCCAGTAATAATCTAAAAATGAGATTTAAGAGAGTGTATTATCTTTTTGCATTTTTTGCTGCTTCTTCTATCCATTTGCCTAGATTAGATCTACCATCGTCTCTCACCCAATCATAAGTTGGGTAGATATGTGAAAAATATACCTTATGCCCATCAACGGTATGGTACCAATCGTCAAATGGGTTTCTCCCTTTAGGATCAGTACCAAGGATTTGTGTTCTTACGTTGTGAATATAAATCCCCAATAGTCCATTCCCTCTTATTGCACTTTGTTCAATTTCGTAATTAATATACTTTCTGCCTGCCGTTTCGCTACCAATTAAAACTACAGTTGTACTTGTACCCTCTAATTGCTTATCAATCCATCTTTCTATAGCAGCATTCCCGTTTCTTTTTACTTCTTCCCACTGCGCTTTATCAATAAAGCCCGCTTTATCTCCCAATAACATACCACTGTTTCTAACTTGTCCGGCTCTCCACGCATCTCTCTCAAAATGAAAACTAAAAAATGTTTTTCTAGCCATTATTCTCCTCCTCTTATGCTTGTCACTATTTTAATAATATTTGATATTAACTCTTTGTACTCAATACCTTCTTCGTTTAACTTTATAAAATTATCTTTTATATGTGGAAAATCAGGATAGAATTTTTCATAGTCTTCCATCAATCTCTTAAAAAGCAATTTACTGGCATATCCCGTCACACCAATAGGTATTACCTTAACATTATTTTTAAGCGCGATTTCAAACTCCTTTTCAACGCCTGTAGCGTGAATTATTCCCTTTTTCGGATCGGTTTTGTTTCCAAAGATAAAGATGGCTATACCACACTCTTGTAATAAATTTTCACGGTAACTATACCATAGTGCTTGTAAATCTTCCCCCTCCTTTGCATATTGCGGGAAAGGTCTCATTATAAGATAATTATCCATATTTCTAGAATTTTCTTCTGACATCCTTTCTAGTACGCCATTAATGACTCCGCTACCCACGCCTAAACCAAATCCAGTCGCTATTTTAAATCCACACTGACTAAGATCCTTACTTAACTCATGAATAAAATCTTGTGCAGTAAGACCTTTTATTTCAAACTCTTGAAAAGATTCAGCACTGCCTGATATTAAAATGTTACGTCTATTATAACGTTCAGAAATCATCTCTAGAATTTCTGTTATTTCGTCATAATCATCGATTAATAGTGGCTTAATTGAATAACGCTTTAAATCTGCGCATTTTAGTTCTTGTTTTATTTTGTGGTACTGAAATTCTTCCGCACTATCGCATTCTGATTCAATTACTCGTTTAATAAAACAATAATGAGTTCTAGTATGGCCATCTACTAAAATTCTGATTTTACTAAGAATATGTTCTAGATTAGGATCTTCGAAACTAAAACCTATAAATAAAAAAGTTTTTGAGACTAAATCTCCTTTTAGAGCAATACTAAACATTTGATTTTTAGTATCATACATTTCATAATCATCTTTTATTAGAATTGCTTCCTGTGCTAACTCAACATCGCCATGCATTTTGTAAACCACTGCATCTCTATTACTTTTAATCGACGATAAGTCTGTAACTCTTTTTTTAACATCTGGTGTTTTTCCTGATTCTATAAACGCTTGTTCAATGAATTTATCATAGTTTGTTGTCCATACTGTTTCTATTGGCAAATTCACAATAAAGTGATGATTTCTTGTAATTTTTCCCTTTTTACTAAAAAAATCATTGATTAATTCAGTTAAAGGGGTTCTTGTGTCTGAGTCATTATAGATATATTGCGCTAATGCGACTAAGTCACTTTCTCTATCAACATCAAGTCCTAATCTTTTTGCATGCATCCGTAATAAGTCCTTCCAATTAACAGCCCCTGCTGGAATGGAAAGACCTGCTCCAGCAAATATTGCCGCACTGTTCTCTGATATCGCCCTAACATATTCATCAATAAAATTTTGTATATCTCGGTTGAACTCCACTATTCATTCCTCCTTTACTCTTTTATCCATTCTTGAAGACGTTTTGTTTTCCCATTTAAATATTGAATATGAAGTGAGCCGTATTGCTCAATGACATAATCATACAATCCTAAATACTCTTGACCAGAAAAATTATTGCTATCAAAACTTGACTTCTTAATAGGTATAATTGCAACTTTATTTTTTAAACCATCAAAATACCCTAACTCCCAAGGCATCCACTTAGAGTTACTGGAGTTGTCAGAAGTTGCAAAAAATAGTGAACTACAATTCTTCATTCTCATTCTCAACTGATTCGCTGTTTCTGAGTTAACATTATTTCTACTTAATTGTTTATCTTCAATCCAATCTACATAAACTGTATAGTTCTTTTCTTCTAAAGCCGACTTTAATCCAAGTATTACTTCAGCGTCTAAAAAACTGTGAGAAAGAAAAACGTCATACGTTTTAGTATGACTAAAATTTTTATAGTTATCTCTAAGTATCGCCGATGCAGACCTTTGATAATATCCTTTTGCTGCCTCTACACTACCTCTACCTTTTAATTCTCTTTCTGTAAAAAGTGCCATTTGAAATCTCCTTTATTTATGAATTTTCTTATTACTCTTGTTAAATTGTACCATTAATTAATTTTCTAGGTTGATAACGATATTTTTCAAAGAGATTTCTTTCACATAAAACATTTGGGATTAATTGAAACTATCTAATTCAGAAAGTTTCTTTTACTCGTCCCCTTAATCGACTCTCTTTTTTCGCCTCTGAGATTATGTAGTTTTCTTCATCTTAATTACCTTCACTTTATCAAAATTGTAATTCGGCATCTTGCATTTCATGTATATCTTCTTCTTTAATATTTGATAGATTTGCAAATAATTCATCATAATATTCACGACCTGTTGTTTTGGACGCCGCTCGACGATTTGATGTTTCTTTTTTGTCAGCATATTCCGGAAAACTAAACGTTTTCTTACTAAATCCATTAGTTTCATTGAGAGTCGCTGCACCTAACTTTTCAAGTTCATTGTTGTCAGTAAAAAGAGACAAAACAAATTGATAGGCATTGCTAGGCTTAAAACCATTTGTAGAATTTTTCTCTAAGATTGAAAGAATTAATTCCTCTTTTTGTGAAGTGATTTCTTTAAAATAATTACTTAATGTAACTTCTGGTTGTTGAATATATTTTTCACATAGCAAAACGATTTTCTTTTGGGTCTCTGAAAAATTTTCCTTTTTAGGAAGATTTTCAATTTTACTTCTTTCTTTCTTTCTTTCTAATTCTAATTCTTTTCTTGGTGCACAGATATTGGGCGCTTTAACTTCGTCTTCTTCATTTATAACGTCCATTTTTTGTGCGCTATAAGTTGAGATTAATGCTTTATGATCTTCAAATATTTGTTCAAGAAAGAATTCACCATAACGCTTGATATAAGTCTCAGAAAACTTAACTTCCGGAGGTAAAGGTAGGGGTTTTACAATACGGTATTGCGTCGCCTTGCCTTTATGGTTTTTTGCACGGTCCTCCTTGGTTTCAATTAAGTTAAATTTGATTAGTTTATCAATGTGCTTTTTTAATGTTGTACGGCTTTTTATATTAGCGAAATCTGATAATTCCTTGTCGCTGATAAAAAACCAATATGATTGGATATCCCAATCAACTTTCTTTTTTGGATTGTAGTGACGTAATTGCTCTAACTCACAAAATTTATCCAAAAGATACATTCCCGTGAAATCAATGTAGTTTGGCCAGCCGGCCAAGTCATACATTTTATTTTTAAAATAGAAAAACTTCATAGTTTTCTCCTCCTCATTTTTAAGGATGGGATGATAGTGTATATTTTATGTTTTCCCCCTCAAAATATATAAATAATAAATACTGTATTTCTTCAAACAACATTCAGTTTTTTCGTTTTTATGTGTACTTATATGCCCTCTTGCTTCAAGTACTATCGGTAGTTAGGTATTTCAACTGTCATTATGCTTTTAATTACTACTTAGAATTGGATAGTAATGCTTTTTTTAAGTCTCTCCTCCATCCATTACGATCAGGTAATTCTTCACTGGTTTCTTCTATAACAGTAAACAGCCACCACTGTTCTCCTTCAGATAATTTAATCCAATTCATAAGGATTCTATGAATTTCATCAGGATCTTTCGTATCTTCAATAGCCCAGACTAAAAGCAGTAATTGTTTGCCATACCAATTTTGCATATAATTTTCACCTGTAATAAAAAATGAAAACCACCATTGAGTCTCTCTTAATTGATGGTTAAAAAAATTAGAAACGCCAGCCTTTATATGAGCCCATTGCATTAAATTAATACGTGCTCTTTCTACGTCTATTACTTTCACGGTGTTGTTGTATAAATCTTTTTGTTTAATTTCCTCTACTATTCTTACATCTTCTCCAAGTACTACTTTAAAGTTATTTTCATTATTAACATCCAGTAAACCAAATGTATTTTTCATATCTATCTACCTCGCTCTCTCTTGCCTCTTTGCAAGTGCTGACAGTAGTTTAAACAGTTCGGCTATCTTATGTATTCTAATAAAACTATATTGTTTTTACGCCTTCTATATGAAGTCTGACAGTCAACTAAGTATGTATTCTAATTCTTCCTGGCTGACAATGTTAGACTTGATCCACCCTATCCTTGAATATGTGTCATACTCTAAGACTTGTATCACAATATCCTTTCCTATCTTGCTGTGGCTTGAATAAAGTGCGAGGTGATAATCTGCTTTTAAATGCTTCAACTCTTTATTATTCATTGATTCCCACCTCCTCAATAAACTTCTCAGCAACGTGATGTGTGTCTTTTTCTTTTATTAATTCCCACCCCATTCTAGTTAAGCCATTTATTTTTCCTAAAGAAAGTGTCTTCTTAAAAACATATTGTCCCTGCTCCTTTTTTCTCAAAACATAATACTGTTCAGTGTTGTATTGTCCTTTACCTGTAAAATCTGTATAGCCTAATTCTTCTACAAAATTCTCAAGGCTATAAAATCGTTTGACGGGAACTAATGCGCCAGTCTCTTTATTTCCGTAATACTTCATACTATCCTCCTCCTTTCTTAATCTTTACCTATTCCCTCCTTCTATCTCAAACCTTGTTTACTTATTGTTTTTAACTTTTATTATTACTTGCCACAAGAAGAAGTCTTGTACTAAGTAATCGGGAAATCAGAGTGATCTTAACTAAGATTTACTCTGACAGGTTAAACTTACTCATACAGTTAAACAATGGTTAGAGAATCCCTTTTTTATTTCCGCTTTTTTTCATTGCAAAAAGGATTAAAAATAAAGGCAAAAAAAAGAAGCAAGGAAATTAATCCTTACTTCTTTTTATCTCGATTGTTTATGACACCTATCCGGTTTTTGTAAATAACTTTGCGGCTAGTCGTGCCATATGGCAATGGAGACGGCGGGAGTCGAACCCGCGTCCAGAAACTCCGCTACTTAAGCATCTACGCGTGTAGCTCATCTATTAAGGTTTCATGCGCCATTCTGCCGATAAGCAGGCGTCCTGGGCACTAATCTGAGAATCTCTCCCGGTTGCCTCAGATGGTAGCAACCGGTGTATCCCACTAAAGTTGAGCTTTACCCAGCCACATGGGCGATGGATAGATAAAGCAGATCCGAGCTTACGCTGCGAATGCTAGGTTTTGGTTTGTTTTGCCAGTTGTTATAAGTACGTTTGTGACGAAGACGACCCTCCGACGCGCAACTCAAGCCCAGATCATCCCTGTCGAATCCGTAACGTCCCCTCAATAAAAGAGACACGGAAGATGTATAAACAGCTTCATGTGCTATAAACCTATTATAAAGTACCAATGGTCAGACATCAAGTCTTAGCGGTTACGTTCTTTCATCGCGCGGTCGATTTCTCGTTTTGCGTCTTTTTTCTTCAAGTCTTCTCGTTTATCGTAGTTTTTCTTACCCTTACCAACACCGAGCAAGACTTTTGCAAAGCCGTCTTTCAAGTACATTTTCAGTGGAATAATCGCAGAACCTTGCACTTTTGAATGCGCCAGTAAATTCGCAATTTGCTTTTTGTGCAATAACAATTTACGCGATCGTGTAGGGTCGTGGTTAAACTGATTGCCTTGATCATAAGGACTGATGTGCATGTTTGAAATCCAAGCTTCGCCGTTACGAATTCGAACAAACGAATCCTTTAATTGAACTTTGCCATTTCGTGCTGACTTAATCTCGGTTCCCTGCAAGACGATACCCGCTTCGATTGTTTCTTCAATAAAGAAATCGAAACCGGCTTTCTTGTTTTGGGCAATTACTTTGCCTTCTCCTTTGGCCATGTGGTTTCACCTCAACTAGATTCAAAAAGCGGCATATGCGCCGCTTTTTTATTTTTTCTTATTACGTCCTTGTTTCGCTACATTTTCATAAAACTTTTTCTTTTTGTTTTTCGGCTTACGTGTAGGTCCGCCGCCTTCTGGCTTTTTGCCATCGCGTCCTGGCTTGCTAGCACCGTCTTTTTTGTTCGCACGGATGACTTTTGGCTGATCTTTTCTTGTCCGACGAGGCGTTTGTACCATGCCGACAATTTCAAAATCAATCGATGATTCTTCTGGTTTTACACCAATCACTTTGATTTCAATTTCGTCACCAATGCGGAATTGACGGTTTGAGCGTTCACCAATCATCATCATGCTGCGATCGTCAAAACGGTAATAATCATCCGTCATGTTTGAAACGTGCACTAAGCCTTCAATTGTATTCGGCAGTTCAATAAACAAACCGAAATTCGTCACAGAAGAAATAATACCTGTAAACTGTTCACCGATTTTATCAGCCATGAATTGAGATTTCTTCAACGCATCAGTGTCACGTTCTGCTTCTACTGCTCGACGTTCACGTTCTGATGTGTGCGTTGCAATATCATCCATATTAGCTTCCCAATAAGCGATTGTTTTCTTCGATAAATCTTTTTCGATTAAGTACGTACGGATTAAACGATGCACGATTAAATCGGGATAGCGACGAATTGGCGACGTGAAATGCGTATAAAATTCTGTCGATAACCCAAAATGCCCTAAACTTTCAGATGAATATTTCGCTTGCTGCATTGAGCGTAACATCATTGTGGATACTACCGGTTCTTCTGGTGTCCCTGCAATCGATTCAACAATTTCTTGTAACGCTCGTGGATGAATCTGAGTACCAGATCCTTTTACCACAATCCCAAAATTCGTTACAAATTCGAAAAAGCGTTGTAATTTTTCTGGTTTTGGATCTTCGTGAATACGATAAATTGCTGGAACTTCCATGGTGTGAAACTGCTCAGCCACTGTTTCATTGGCAGCTAGCATGAATTCTTCGATTAAACGTTCAGCTACTGTACGTTCGCGAATCACAACATCTACTGGATAACCGTTTTCGTCAACTAATACTTTTGACTCTTTAAAGTCAAAATCAATAGCTCCGCGGCGCATGCGTTTCGTGCGAAGAACTTCTGCTAATTCTTTCATCAATTCAAACATAGGCACTAATTCGCTATATTGCTCTTTTAGCTCTTGATTGTCTTGCTCTAAAATTTCATACACATCCGTATATGTCATACGAGCTGATGTATTAATGACACTTTGGAAAATATCATGTGATTGCACTTCGCCTTGATCATTGAAGATCATTTCACATGACAATGTCAAACGGTCTACTTGTGGGTTTAATGAACAAATACCATTTGACAAGCGATGTGGAATCATAGGAATAACGCGATCTGTCAAATAAATACTCGTCGCACGATCATATGCTTCACGATCTATTGCAGAACCTTCCGTTACGTAATGACTAACGTCAGCAATGTGAACACTTAATTTGTATGTGCCGTCTTCATACTTTACTACTTGAACCGCATCATCTAAATCTTTAGCGTCAGCTCCATCAATCGTTACAATTTGTTCGTTGCGCAAATCGCGACGGTCATTTAAATCTGCTGGATCAATTTGGTCTGGCACATTATTTGCTTGGTCTAGTACATCTGGTGGAAATTCTGTTTCGATGCCATATTTATGAATAATTGAAAGAATATCAACACCCGGATCGTTTTTATGACCCAGAATTTGCGTTACCATACCCGTTGCTGACATTCTACCTTCTGGCCATCCAGTAATCTCTACAACAACTTTATGACCATCTACTGCGCCTAACGTGTCGTCTTTTGCGATAAAGATATCCATATTCATTTTTTTATCATCTGTAACGACAAAGCCAAAACCTTTATTTTCTTGGAACGTTCCAACCGCTTTAGTCGTTCCGCGTTCGATAATCCGGATAATTGCGCCTTCACGACGATCCCCTGAAGAACCTTCAGATATGCGGATTAATACGGTATCTCCATTAATTGCACTATTTACTTCAGTTGGTGGGATAAACACATCGTCTAATCCCGCTTCTTCTGGTGCCACAAAACCGAATCCTTTTGGATGTCCGATGAATTTTCCACGCATCACATTCATACGTTCTGGCACGCCATAGCGATTAGATCTCGAACGGATAAGTGTTCCAGATTCTTCTAATCTTACTAATGTTTTCACTAATTTTGTAAATTCATCGGCATCTTCAAAACCGAATTGTTCTTCTATTTCTTGTACTGTCAGCGGTTTATAAGCTTCTTCACGCATGAAAACTAATAAGCGCTGCTCTAATGATTTTTCGGGATTCCCCAAATCTAACTCCTCCTTTATAACAGTTCACACACTCCAATCTAATGATTCAAGAAATGTGAAAATGTCTTCGTGCAATTGCTTTTTTTCTTTATCAAGCGTAATAACGTGGCCAGAATTTTCATACCATTTTATGTGTTTATCGGTCGATTCTGAGTTGTCATAAATGACATTAGCCGAATTCGTATCAATAACTGTATCCAATCTGCCTTGAACAACGAATAAAGGTGCATAAATGTGATCCACATGTTCTTTTACGTCTGCAACCAAGGCACGCAAATCAGCCAATGATTCCATCGGTTTTTCTTGAAAAGCCTCTATTTCTTTTTCGATAAGTTCATCGCTTTTTCCTTCATATTTCTTATAATCGCGCGCATATTTCAAAACTCCTTGATACATTAAATCGGTGGATTTCATATTCATAGGTGCACACATCGAAACAATACCCTTGATAGGCTTTGTATACCCTAATTTCAAGCTAAATACGCCGCCAAGTGACAATCCAGCTACTGCAATTTCAGAGTATCCTTCTTCTATTAAGGTATCATAAGCTTGCTCTACGTCTTTCCACCAATCAGTTGGACCAGTGCCAACCAATTCTTCTGGTGCCACGCCATGTCCTGCGTAATGCGGTGCTATGCTTGTATATCCATTAGTTTCAAGAAAACGTCCCAACATCCGAACATCTGCTGAATTTCCTGTGAAGCCATGCAAAAGAATTACTGCCCGTGGGCCTTTTTTAAAGAAAAATGGTTTTGGTTGCGAAACTCGCATGAAAACTCCTCCATTCTAATACTAAAAGAAAACGCCTAACCATGTATGGTCAGGCGATTTAATCATCTACATTAAACTTTCGTTACGGCAATAGCCAGAATAAAGAATAAGGCAGCAAGTACAATCGTTACTCGGTGTAAGACTAAGTCCAAGCCACGAGCTTTTTGCTTACCGAAAAGTTGCTCTGCTCCACCGGAGATGGCTCCTGAAAGACCTGCACTTTTTCCAGATTGCAATAAAACGACTACGATTAATGCGAGCGATACGATGACGAGTAATGTCATTAACAACGTATGCATAAATTCCACCTCCTGAAACGAACGTTCACAACAAAATTAAGTTTACCAAACATTGTGACCGGTGACAATAGCAATAGAAAATAGAAGGCAAATGCCTTCTATTTTTCCAAAGATAAATTACAGTAATGCGTAAGACGGAAAAAGTCACTGCCTTACGCATATACTCTATAGAAATCTTGATTTACAAAATATTTGAATCTACTCGTTTTCTACTTAGTACACCTTTATTTTTTCAAGTTGTAGAAAGTTTTCAAGCCTAGGTATTGGCCAGTTTCGAACAATTGATCTTCGATGCGTAATAATTGGTTATATTTCGCAACGCGGTCAGTACGAGACGGTGCCCCTGTTTTAATTTGTCCAGCATTAGTCGCAACAGCGATATCTGCAATTGTAACATCTTCAGATTCACCTGAACGGTGGCTGATTACTGCTGTGTAGCCCGCACGTTTTGCCATTTCAATTGCATCAAACGTTTCCGTTAATGTACCAATTTGGTTAACTTTGATCAAGATTGAGTTAGCGATACCTTCTTCAATTCCTTGCGACAATTTCTTCGTGTTTGTAACGAATAAGTCGTCACCTACTAATTGTACGCGATCGCCGATACGTTCTGTTAATAATTTATGTCCAGCCCAGTCGTTTTCATCTAAGCCATCTTCGATTGAAATGATTGGGTATTTATTGCAAAGCTCTTCGTACCAGTCAACCATTTCAGCAGATGTTTTCACTGTGTTGTCGCCTGGCAAGTTGTATACGCCTTTTTCTTTGTCATAGATTTCAGAAGACGCAACATCCATCGCAAGCAAGATGTCAGAACCTGGTTTGTATCCAGCTTTTTCGATTGCTTCCATAATTGTTGTTAATGCTTCTTCGTTAGATCCTAAGTTTGGAGCAAATCCGCCTTCGTCTCCAACTGAAGTGTTATAGCCTTTTTCTTTAAGTACAGCTTTTAAGTTATGGAAAATTTCTGCACCCATTTGTACTGCTTCACGGAACGATTTTGCACCAACAGGCATTACCATAAATTCTTGAATGTCTACGTTGTTATCTGCGTGTTCGCCGCCATTTAAAATGTTCATCATTGGTACTGGCAATTGTTTTGCGTTAAAGCCGCCCAAGTATTGGTAAAGTGGCATATCTAAATAGTTGGCTGCTGCGTGTGCAACTGCTAGAGAAACACCAAGAATTGCGTTAGCGCCTAAACGACCTTTGTTTTCTGTACCATCTAATTCGATCATTGCTTTATCGATTGATACTTGGTCAAGCACTGAATATTTTTCTTCTAAAGCTTCAGCAATTTCAACGTCAACGTTTTCTACAGCTTTTAATACGCCTTTACCAAGGTAACGACTCTTATCGCCATCACGTAGTTCTACTGCTTCATGTTCACCTGTAGAGGCGCCTGATGGTACGATTGCGCGGCCAAAAGCGCCGCTTTCTGTGAATACTTCAACTTCGATAGTTGGGTTTCCTCGTGAATCTAAAATTTCGCGTGCTTGAATGTGTGTAATAATTGGCAATTAAAACAGCTCCCTTTAATATAATGGTTTTCCGGTCATTTCAACCGGTTGTTCAACATCTAGCATTTTCAAAATAGTTGGTGCTAAGTCGGCAAGAATGCCACCTTTGCGAAGTTCATAACCTGATTTCGTTAAAATTACCGGTACTTGATTGGTCGTATGTGCCGTCATTGGTAGCCCTTCTAACGTGCGAACTTCGTCAGCGTTACCATGGTCAGCCGTAATTACCGCTGAACCGCCTTGTGCGTGTAGCGCATCTACTATACGACCCAGACATTCGTCTACCACTTCGATAGCACGCATTGTCGGTTCGAGCATGCCACTATGACCAACCATGTCTGGGTTTGCAAAGTTCAAGATGATCGCATCGTGTGCGCCCGCTTCAATTTGCTCAACTAGACGATCGGTTACTTCGTAAGCACTCATTTCTGGCTGCAAGTCATAAGTCGCTACTTTCGGTGAATCGACTAAAATTCGGTCTTCGCCTGGAAAGACTTCTTCGCGACCGCCGCTCATAAAGAATGTTACGTGTGGATATTTTTCGGTTTCTGCGATACGTAATTGAGTTAAGCCATGAGAAGATAAAACTTCACCAATCGTGTTTTCTAAGTTCAATGTGTCGAACGCCACACGCGTTGGTAATTCTTCGCTATAAGAAGTAAATGTGATATAGCTTAAGTTTTCAGGATGTTTATCGCTTACTGAAAATCCACTAAAATCTTCACGAATAAACGCTGAAGTCAGTTGAATTGAACGGTCTGGTCGGAAGTTGAAGAAAATTAACGAATCTTCAGAATCGATTGTTGCAACTGGCTTTCCATCTTCCTCAATCGCAAATGGTACAACAAATTCATCTACAACGTCTTCATCATAGGAAGACATAATGCCTGCCTTTGCCGATTCTGCTGTTTTGCCAACTCCGTCAATTAACACTCGGTACGCTAATTCTAGACGTTCCCATCGTTTGTCACGGTCCATTGCGTAATATCGTCCGCTAATCGAAGCAAACTTACCGACACCGATTTCTTGCATTTGCTTTTCTGTTTCCTCTACATATTCAAGCGCAGATTTCGGTCCTACATCTCGTCCATCGAGAAAACCGTGAACAAAAACTTCAGTTAATCCTTGTTGTTTTGCAAGTTTCAATAACGCGAAAAGATGTGAGTAATGGCTGTGTACACCGCCATCTGATAATAACCCTAAAATATGAAGTGCTTTGCCATTGTTTTTAGCATTAGCAATGGCTTCAAGAAATGCAGGGTTTTCAAAAAAATCACCATCACGAATCGCTTTGTTAATACGCGTCAAATTTTGGTAAACGATGCGCCCAGCACCAATGTTCAAATGGCCAACTTCTGAATTGCCCATTTGACCATCCGGCAACCCGACAGCTTCACCTGAAGCTGTCAGCATTTCATGCGGGTAGGTTTCCCAAAGTCGGTCAAAATTTGGCTTGTTTGCTTGTGCAACTGCATTTCCGAAAGTTTCTTCACGACAACCAAATCCATCTAAAATGATGAGCGCCGCTGGATGTTCGGTTTTACGCATTTGAACCAGCCTCCAACAACTTAACAAAAGACTCGACTTCTAAGCTGGCACCGCCAACTAATGCTCCGTCAATATGTTCCATACCCATCAATTCAACAACATTTGCAGGTTTTACACTGCCACCGTATTGAATACGAAGTTGTTCAGCTGTTTGATCTTCATACAATGAGGCAACTTTTTTGCGGACAATCCCACAAACTTCGTTTGCATCTTCAGCAGTAGCCGTTTTTCCTGTACCAATCGCCCAAATAGGCTCATACGCAATGACTAACTGCGCAATTTGCTCTTCAGACAATCCAGAAATCCCTTTTTCTACTTGAGCTTCGACAACAGATCCTGTTTCACCATTTTCACGGTGTTCAAGTGTTTCACCGACACATAAAATCGGAACTAAACCATGAGCAAAAGCGGCTTTGACTTTTTGATTTACTGATTCGTCCGTTTCATTGAAATATTGGCGGCGTTCTGAGTGACCAATAATGACGTATTTAACGCCAATATCCGCTAATTGTACAGGACTGATTTCCCCTGTAAAAGCACCTTCGTCTTGTTCAGACATTGTTTGTGCGCCGATTTGAAGCGCGCTTTCTTCTGAAGAAACGACGAGTTGCGCTAAGAATAACGCTGGTGCGCAAATAACAGCATCCAATTTTTCAGTATTCGGCACTAAGCCGTTTACTTCTTCCACAAATTGTTTTGCCTCTGACGCTGTTTTATACATTTTCCAGTTTCCTGCAATAATTGGTTTTCTCATAAAAGCACTCCCTTTCAATTGATCGATTTATTTATCGGTTAATGCGCTAACGCCCGGTAGATCCTTGCCTTCCATAAACTCTAGTGAAGCGCCTCCGCCAGTAGAGATATGGTCCATTTTCTCAGCTACATCGAATTTTTCAACAGCTGCTGCTGAATCTCCACCACCGATTACTGTGTAACCTGAAGTTTCAGCCATGGCTTGTGCAACAGATTTTGTCCCATTTTCAAATGCTGGCATTTCAAAAACACCCATTGGTCCATTCCAAATGATCAATTTCGAATTTTTAATAACATCTGCATATAATGCAACCGTTTCAGGACCGATGTCTAGTCCCATCCAGTCTGCTGGAATTTCTGTGATTTTCACACTTTTTGTTTCAGCATCTTTTGAAAATTCGTTAGCTACAGTTGCATCTACCGGCAAATAAAATTTAACGCCTTTTTGTTTTGCTTTTTCGATAAACGAGTTAGCCAAGTCTAATTTGTCTTCTTCAACAAGAGAGTTTCCGATTTCATAGCCTTGCGCTTTGATAAACGTATACGATAACCCTCCGCCAATGATTAAATTATCCACTTTGTCTAACAAGTGCTCAATAACACCAATTTTGTCTTTAACTTTCGCACCACCAATAATTGCCGTAAACGGACGATCAGGCTCAGATAACGCTTTACCTAAAACATCTAACTCTTTTTCTAGCAATAAGCCTGATACGGCTGGTAAGTGGCTTGCAATACCTGCTGTCGAAGCATGTGCGCGGTGAGCTGCACCAAATGCGTCATTGACGAATACATCTGCTAGTGATGCAAATGCTTTTGAAAGTTCTTCTTCATTTTTTTCTTCACCTGCATGGAAACGAACATTTTCAAGTAAAACGATATCGCCTTCTTGCATCGATGAAATTTCTTGTTCAACTTTTTCACCAATTGATTCGTCCAGGCTTTTCACATCTTTATGTAACAATTCGCCTAAACGAACACCTGTTGCAGCAAGTCTCATTTCTTCATTGACCTCGCCTTTTGGTCGACCTAAATGACTAGCCAAAATTACTTTTGCACCTTGTTCGACTAAGTATTCGATTGTTGGTACAGCTGCACGGATTCTTGTATCATCCGTGACTTTGCCTTCTGACATCGGTACGTTAAAGTCGACACGGCAAAATACGCGTTTCCCTTTTAAATCCAAATCTTTCATGGTCATTTTCTGCTGCATGAAAATACCTCCTATTTGTATTCAAAAAAATAAGGAGCGGGGTAAGTTCCCCGCCCCTTTTACCCTCTTTTATTATAGAGGTTCATTGGTAATTAAGCTATAATTTCGGGATTACAATCCCGTTTTGTACATATGAAGCGCAAGGTCTACACAACGGCTAGAGTAACCAGACTCGTTATCGTACCAAGAAAGAACTTTAACCATGTTGTCGCCAACCATCATTGTTGAAAGGCCATCGATTGTAGCTGATGCTGTGTTGCCGTTATAGTCTCTAGAAACAAGCGGTAGATCGCTGTAATCCATCAAGCCTTTTAATTCGTTTTCTGAAGCTTCTTTTAACGCATTGTTTACGTCTTCGACAGTTACATCTTTTTCAAGGTGAGCAACTAAATCGATAAGTGAAACGTTTGGTGTTGGAACGCGGATTGCCATCCCATCAATTTTGCCTTCTAATTCAGGCAATACTTTTGCAACTGCTAAAGCTGCTCCAGTTGTTGTCGGAATCATTGATTCTGCAGCTGCACGCGCACGACGGAAGTCACTGTGCGGAGAGTCTAAAAGAATTTGGTCATTTGTATAAGAATGAATTGTTGTCATCATTGCGTGTTTGATGCCAAAACGTTCATTCAATACTTTTGCCATTCCTGCAAGACCGTTTGTTGTACATGAAGCGTTAGAAATAACATTATGCTCTTTCGGGTCATACGTTTCATGGTTTACACCCATAACAAGTGTCTTCATGCCGTTTTTACCTGGAGCAGATACGATTACTTTTTTCGCGCCAGCTTCGATGTGTTTAGAAGCAGAAGCAGCATCTGTGAAGAATCCAGTAGATTCAACAACGATGTCTACGCCGTGCTCGCCCCAAGGAAGGTTTGCTGGATCTTTTTCAGAAAATACGCGGATTGTTTTGCCGTTAACAACAATGTTATCTCCGTCAACTGAAACTTCAGCATCTAAAATCCCGTGAACTGAATCGTATTTCAAAAGATGTGCAAGCATTTTTGCATCTGTTAAATCGTTTACTGCTACCACTTCTACTTCGTCATTTGTTAAAGCTTGACGAAATACAATACGTCCAATACGTCCAAATCCGTTAATTGCTAATTTTAAAGTCATTTATAATTCCTCCAATTTTTTAGTTAGTTCGATAATTTTTCGTGCAGCACCCTCGTCTGTGATCAACACTGTCGGACTGGCTGCATTTTTAGCATAAGACAAAATCGCTCTTGCTTTAGATTCACCACCAGCAACTGCTAAAACGGTTTTTGCTTTTTGCACCTGCTCTAATTGAATGCCCGCTGTGCGGATACGATAAACAATTTTTCCGTCTTTATCAAAATAGTAGCCGAAAGCTTCACTCACCGCTCCGCCTGAACGAATCATTTCAACTTCTTCTAAAGAAGAGTGACGGCGAACCGCCATTTCTTCCGCATCGCCAATCCCATGGACAACAACATCCGTTTGATCATACAAGTCCATCATCTCTTTAATAACAGGTTCTTTCATCATCATTTCAAATGCCTCTGCACTTAAGTGATCCGGCAAATAAAGTGTTTTAAAAGAACCACCTGTTTTTTCAGCAAATGCCGCTGCGATGGTATTGGCTTGGTGCAAAACATCTTCTCCAAGTCCACCACGTGCTGCGATGAACTGAAGAGCTCGATCAGATTTCCCAATCGATAATTCTTTAGAAATAGCGGCCATCGTACTGCCGCCAGTTACGGCAATTTTCTTGTAGCGACCAAAAACGGTTTCAAGTAACTTGGCTGCTTCTTTGCCGATGTGGGATTTCACAGCTGGAATTTCATCGGAATTTTGAGGCAAGATAACTACTTTCGAGATTCCTAAAATCGATTGCAACTGTACTTCCATGTCTGTCAGTCCAGAAATTTCGCGGATAAACACTTTTAGTCTGTCTAGCACTTCCATTCCTTGCGAAGTAACTTTCATACCTGCCGTCTTCATCTCGATCAACTGCTGATTTCTCAGTAAGTCTGTTTCTTTCCTGATTTCACGTTCTGTGCCCCCGGCAACCTCACACAAGGTTCGTCTGCCAATTGGCTGTTCTAAACTTATTATTTGTAAAATTTGATAACGTTTTTTTAGGAGTTCGGACATTTCCGGCATCAGCTTTTGCTGAGCGACAGATAATGCATCCATATTTTCACTCCGTTCTGATTGGACAATTTTCGTCCCACTTGTTAATTTTGCGTCCCACTAAATTCATTCTACCCAATCTTTCTTTTAATTGCAAACAAAAAGAAGCGTTAATTTTCTAACGCTTCTACTAATTCTACATAACCAATATTGCCGTATAATAATATTTCGTTATCTTTTTCTAATACCGGAATCATTAGCATGTACTTTTCGTGTAAAACATCATCACTTTCGATATCTACTTCCGTATAAGAAAATGGGATGTCTTCATTAACAAGTTGAATCATCAACTTAGCTTCATCACAAAGTGGACAGTTAGCGCGAGTATATAAAGTAAACATTGTTCCCATCCTTTCAATTCTTTTCATTTTTTCTGGCTATACCCTTTGCTTTTAATATAGTAAACACATAGCCCACACTATTTTCTTTTACACAAAAATGACTCTGTTCACCTAGTTAGGTGAACAGAGTCTGTTAGTTTTAGAATGCCCTCGGAAGGAATCGAACCTCCATTTCAAGAACCGGAATCTTCACAAGGTTGCATAGCGGTAGTTAGCCGTTAATCTAAACGTCAATTTCGAGTATTGCTGTAATTCTAACGTAAGATTATCGGCAAAGTCAATATGTATAGCAAGCATGTCGCTGAGATTGCGATTCTAAGGCGTTTAACTTTGTCATTGCGTATTACTTTGCGTAAGCATTATGTATACCGGCAAAAGGCGCTCTAGTTGCGCCCTTGCTCGGCTGTTCTTTAATTTCCGCGCATGAAAGAGCCGCTATGCTGATTATCGCGCAAGTGGCTGTATGCGGGATGCGTAAAGCGTAATCTGCGGTAGTCTTGAGCGGCTCCTACGCGCTTCTTCGCTTTAAGCTCGTCAAGACGTTGCTCCTCCGGCGTTTTCATTTCGGCAAGCGTATCGTTTACCTTGCGCAAGTCGTTAAGCGCAATCTCGTCGCCATTGACGCGGCTAAGTGCTTGGGGCAATTTCAAACGCAAGATAGCAAGCGCTCCTTCGCTCATACCGTCGAGCCGCGATTCAAAGCGATTATATGCCGCATACTTATCGGCATCCGTGCGCGCCATCGTAATATCGGCAATATACGAGTCTAGCGCGTAATCGGTTTGCTGTCTTTCCGTTTCCGTCGTATAGAACCTAGCCGTTTTTGCTTGTGATTCTGCTTGCTCGATTTCTTGCGCAATGGCTTGGTCGTGGGCGTTGGATAGTTCGGCAACTTTTGCGTCAAGCTCGGCTCTAAGCGCTTTAATTTCATAGTCTTGCACGTCCTTATCTTTGTAATACGGATTTTCGCTAGTGCGAATTTTATCTACGTCATTTCTAAACTTTGCAACTGCTTTATTAATTTGCTGTTCGTGATTCATTATTCATTTCCCCTTTTAGTTTTTGTTTTCTTCGGCGTGCATATTTTTACGAATGCAGTAGATAATGCTGGCAATAGACATATGGCAATAAGCGCGTATATCATTTACCATCTGCCACCCCGTAAATGCGTTGTAATGGTTGGTAGTTCGGCATTCGTCGTGAGCTCGTCATGCAATACGAGTTTTTCCTCTACTAGATAATCGTTGATGCGGATTTTTGCGTCTTCATACGCGGCATAGTCGCTCTTTAATTGCGTCTTATAATGCGCTTTGAATATTGTCTCGCCGGTATCGCAAGCAATAAGAATAATCTCTACGCGCCTGTAATCGGGTAGCCGCTCTATGCGTATATTGCCGGCGGCATAGCCTTCTAGCTTTTGCGTATTATCTGCGGGAATCGCGTCGCTCCCTTTGCCTCTGAATAACTGCATTACGCTTTCGCTCCTTTACTTCGTCTTTTTCGCTGAATTGTAAATATACGTGCTTAGGCGTTTGCCATCGACGTTCGCCGGGAATTGCATCGGCAATCTCTTCTACTTCTTCTACAAGCGCTCGTATCCAGTGAGGCGTTGCATCATCGTAGCGCGCCGGCTTCTTCGGTGCTCCGTTTACTTCATTGCGTCGTTTTCTTGGCATATTCGTTTACCCCTTCGTTTTTATGCGTGCATACGACAGTTTTGAGACGTTTTAAGCCGTTTTAAGCACGTTTTTTATTTCACTAATGTGTTTGTAACTAGAAATATTGAAACGTCTTAAAACGCATTTAAACGCCTCAGACCTGCTATTGAATACTTACGGCAAATAGGCGCTCAGCACTTCGTCTTTGTTCGGCGGGTATCTTATACTGCATTGCTCCGCTCGAATAAGTTGCCATAATGCGCCATCCTTTAGGCTCTTTATAGCGGCGTATGCTCCTTATAAGCTCCGCGTCTTCCGTATAGCCTGCAAGCCATCCTTCTTCTAATCGCCATAGCTCATTATTCATTGCTCTCGCCTCGTTCCGGCATATACTTCTCTAAGCCATGTGCGGCAATCTGTTCGGCTGACATAAGGCGCAAGCGATAAACGGTTATATCTCCGCCGCGCGTCTCATACCAAAACTTATGAACCGGCGGCAATATTTCGATAGCAGGAATTTCCGCTTTCTTTTCTTCCATCATGCTCCGATGCCTCCA
>NZ_JAKVTG010000025.1 GCF_022489025.1 Planococcus halocryophilus
GCACCGCGCGTTTTTCTCTCGCACCGCGCGTTTTTCTCTCGCACCGCGCGTTTTTCTCTCGCATCGCGCGTTTTTCTCTCGCATCGCGCGTTTTTCTCTCGCATCGCGCGTTTTTCCACCGCACCGCGCGTTTTTCTCTCGCACCGCGCGTTTTTCTCCCGCATCGCGCGTATTTCTCTCGCATCGCGCGTATCTCCACGACTCCGCGCAAAAAAAGATGGCCCCTTATCAAACGCTAAGGGGCCATCTTTTTGATCCAACTTCTACAAGCTTACATATTGCGTCTATACTGCCCGCCAACTTCATATAAAGCTGTCGTGATTTGGCCAAGGCTTGCAACTTTTACGGTTTCCATCAACTCTTCAAAGATGTTGCCGCCTGTTTTTGCTGCTTGTTTCAAGCGATTTAACGCTTCAGTCGAATCGTTGCGTTCTTGGAAAGCGCGCAAGTTGCTGATTTGTGTTTCTTTTTCTTCTGTCGTAGCGCGGGCGATTTCCATTGCGTTAATGTCATCGTCTGATTGCGGATTCGGGTTCAAGTATGTGTTGACTCCGATAATCGGCAATTCGCCAGTGTGTTTTTTCATTTCGTAATGCATTGACTCTTCTTGGATTTTGCCGCGCTGATATTGTGTTTCCATTGCGCCCAAGACGCCTCCGCGGTCGTTGATGCGGTCAAATTCAGTTAGCACCGCTTCTTCCACCAATTGTGTCATTTCTTCAATGATGAACGCACCTTGTAGCGGGTTCTCGTTTTTCGACAGACCGTGCTCTTTTGTGATAATCATTTGAATCGCCATTGCGCGACGGACAGATTCTTCTGTCGGCGTTGTGATGGCTTCGTCATAAGCATTTGTGTGCAATGAATTACAGTTGTCTTGCAACGCCATTAACGCTTGAAGCGTTGTCCGGATATCATTGAAATCAATTTCCTGAGCGTGCAAGCTGCGGCCTGACGTTTGTACATGGTATTTCAGCTTTTGGCTACGTTCATTTGCGCCGTATTTATCGCGCATCACAACTGCCCAAATGCGACGTGCTACACGTCCAATAACCGTATACTCCGGGTCTAGTCCGTTCGAGAAGAAGAACGACAAGTTTGGTGCAAAGTCATCGATTTTCATGCCGCGGCTCAAATAGTATTCCACATATGTGAAACCGTTCGACAGGGTAAACGCCAATTGTGAAATCGGATTCGCACCCGCTTCTGCAATATGGTAACCCGAAATCGATACTGAATAATAGTTGCGTACTTTATGGTCGATAAAGTATTGCTGAATATCGCCCATCATGCGAAGTGCAAACTCAGTTGAGAAGATACACGTATTTTGTCCTTGGTCTTCTTTTAGAATATCCGCTTGTACGGTTCCACGAACCACTTGCAACGTACCTTCACGAACTTCTGTGAATTCTTCTACTGTTAACGTGCGGCCTAGTTTTTCTTCGTTAATTTTCACTTGCTGATCAATTGCCGTGTTCATGAACATCGCTAAAATGATTGGCGCCGGTCCGTTAATGGTCATCGATACAGAAGTAGTTGGTGCACAAAGATCAAAGCCTTCGTACAATTTCTTCATATCATCCAATGTACAAATCGATACGCCTGACTCGCCGACTTTTCCGTAAATATCCGGACGGTGATCCGGGTCTTCTCCGTAAAGTGTTACCGAGTCAAATGCTGTCGATAAACGTTTTGCATCGTCATCTTTTGATAAGTAATGGAATCGGCGGTTTGTGCGTTCAGGCGTACCTTCACCCGCAAACTGACGCTTTGGATCTTCTCCTGCACGTTTGAACGGGAATACCCCAGCTGTGTAAGGGAATGAACCTGGAGCGTTCTCCAAATAAACCCATGACAAAATTTCGCCGTAATCAACGAATTTCGGCAAGACTACACGCGGTACTTTAATTCCAGACAAGCTCTCCGTACGTAAAATTGTACGAATTTCTTTGTCACGTACGGTTGTGACGAATTCGTCGCCAGCATACATTTCTTTTAAAGCATCCCAGTTATTCAAAATGCGTTTTGATTCTGCTGTTAGTTCATCACGAACGCCTTCTGCAAGTGACTCAAGTGAAGCGACTAACGCATCATCCGGTGCTCTTTCTTTTACAGCTTCGATTGCGCCTTCTAATTGGAACAAACGACGTGCAAACGCTGCTTGCTCTTTTGTTTTCGCATGATAGCCACGAACTGTATCCGTTAACTCGCGTAAATAATAGCGGCGTTCGTTTGGAATTATGAGGTTTTCTTTTTGTGTTTTAACGAATATATCGTAATCCGTTTCCCAATCCGTTCCACATTTTTCATTCACTTTGCCTACTAATGCTGCGAATAACGAGTTTGTCCCTTTATCGTTAAATTGACTCGCGATTGTGCCGTAAACTGGCATGTCGTCTAACTCTTTGTCCCACAGTAAACGGCTACGTTGGTACTGCTTTTGCACTTGACGAAGCGCGTCTTGTGAACCACTACGTTCGAATTTATTGATACAAATTAAATCTGCGTAATCGATCATATCGATTTTTTCAAGTTGTGACGGAGCACCAAATTCGCTTGTCATAACGTACATGGAAACGTCTGAGAAATTCGCAATTTCTGCATCGCCTTGTCCAATTCCGCTTGTTTCGACAACGATCAAGTCAAAATCAGCTGATTTCACGACATCTAAAACGTCACCAATTGCGCCTGATAACTCAGAACGCGATCCACGTGTCGCAAGACTTCTCATAAAGACACGTTTGTTGAAAATCGCGTTCATACGAATACGGTCACCAAGAAGTGCACCGCCTGTTTTTTGTTTTGTTGGATCGATTGATAAAATCGCAATTTTTTTATCAGGCAGTTCAGACAAGAAACGACGAATCAATTCATCCGTTAACGAACTTTTTCCAGCGCCGCCTGTTCCGGTAATTCCTAGAATCGGCGTGTTTTTCGTTTTTTCACGAACGGTTTTCAGCAATTCTGTTGTATCTGTATCGCGAGTATGCGCTTCTTCTGCCGCAGTAATAGCATTTGCTAATACAACCGGTTCTTCCGTTGTTAAGTTTTCAAAAGACTGATCTTCTTTAACTGTTGAAAAATCACATTCTTCCACAATTTCCGTGATCATGCCTTGCAAGCCTTTTTTACGACCATCTTCAGGTGAAAAAATACCCGCGACTCCGTATGCTTCAAGTTCTTTAATTTCACGAGGCAAAATAACGCCTCCGCCTCCGCCATAAATGCGGATATGCGAAGCGCCTTTTTCCTTGAGTAAATCGTACATATACTTGAAGTATTCCATGTGGCCGCCTTGATAAGAAGAAATACAAATCCCTTGGACATCTTCTTGAATTGCTGCATTGACCACTTCTTCAACCGAACGGTTATGGCCTAAGTGAATCACTTCTGCACCGCTTGCTTGTAAAATACGACGCATAATATTGATCGATGCGTCGTGCCCGTCAAACAAACTGGAAGCTGTAACAAAGCGGATATGGTTTTTTGGCTGATAGGTTTTTGTTTCTTGAATAATCGCCATTATGATTTAGCCCCCTGTATTGAGATATTTTCTCCTGCCATCCCCTGCAAAAGAAATTTAGTTTGTATATCGATAAATTCCTGAATGGTGAAATCGTCTAATGCCCACCGTCTGAAAGCCCACATTTGCCCTTGTACAAATAAATGATGGGCAGCCATGACCACTTCTTTTGGTGTCATTTGAATTTCTCCGTTTTCGACACATTGTGTTAGTAAGCGTTCGAAAATCGCCATCATTTGGAGTTCTTTATTTAATACATAATTTAATGCGTCTTTTGGTAATGATTTGGATTCTTGATACATGACGACAAATTCATCCTGCATCTCGTCGATTAATGTGTAATAATGTTCGATTGCTGATACCAAAACACTAATCGATCCTTTTTCAATATCCAATCGGTCGAGACGACTATGCACTTCGTCATAAATCGAGTCACAAACAAGATACAGCACATCTTCTTTTGTCCGAATGTATTCGTATAAAGTTCCAATGCTAAAGCCTGCTGCTTTTGCAATTTCTCGTGTTGTCGTCCGGTGAAAGCCTTTTTCTTTAAATAGCGTGACAGCGCCACGAATCATTTGTTCGCGGCGCTTTTCTATTAAGCTTTCATCTTTAACGGAAGACTCAATCTCACGCTTTTTGTTCATAAGGCAACCCTCCGCTTATTTCGTGACCATCCGGGAAATAACTAAACGCTGAACTTCTTGTGTACCTTCGTAAATTTGTGTGATTTTCGCATCACGCATAAAGCGTTCAACCGGATAATCTTTTGTATAACCGTAACCACCGAATACTTGAACTGCTTCAACAGTAACTTTCATGGCCGTGTCACCTGCCATCAATTTCGCCATTGCTGACTCTTTGCTGTATGACAATTTGTTCGACTCTAGCCAAGCAGCTTGGTATGTCAACAAACGAGAAGCTTCGATTGAAGTCGCCATATCTGCCAATTTGAACGAAACTCCTTGGTTTGCAACAATCGGTTTACCGAATTGCTCACGCTCTTTTGCGTAATCGATTGATGCATCAAGTGCACCTTGTGCAATTCCGACTGCTTGAGCTGCGATTCCGTTACGTCCACCGTCAAGTGTTTGCATCGCAATTTTGAACCCTTGGCCAAGTTCGCCTAAAACGTTTTCTTTTGGTACGCGGCAGTTATCGAAAATAATTTCTGTTGTCGGGCTTGAACGAATTCCTAGCTTGCGTTCTTTTTTACCAACTGAGAAACCTTCAAAGTCTTTTTCAACGATAAATGCTGTCGTGCCTTTATGTTTCGATTCTGGGTCTGTTACTGCGAAGACGATATAAATGTCCGCAATTCCGCCGTTTGTGATAAAGATTTTCGAGCCGTTTAATACATAATGATCGCCGTCTTCTTTAGCAGAAGTACGCATTGCACCCGCGTCAGATCCTGAAGCTGGTTCTGTTAACCCGTAAGCACCGATTTTTGTTCCTTCAGCCATTGGACGAAGGTATTTTTGTTTTTGTTCTTCTGTTCCAAATGTATATACTGGCCATCCAGCTAATGATGTATGTGCTGATAATGTAACACCCGTTGATGCGCAAACACGCGATAATTCTTCAACTGCGATGCAGTATGCTAAATAATCCGAACCGATTCCGCCGTACTCTTCTGGCCATGGAATTCCTGTTAGGCCAAGTTCAGCCATTTTATCAAAAATTTCACGGTCAAAGCGTTCTTCCTCGTCACGCTCTTCTGCTGTTGGAGCCACTTCTTTGTTAGCGAAATCTCTTACCATTTTGCGGATCATTTGATGTTCTTCAGATAGTTGAAAGTTCATGTTTTATTCCCCCGATTATTTGATTAGTTGCTTGCTAATAACGATGCGTTGAATTTCACTTGTGCCTTCGTAAATTTCCGTTACTTTAGCGTCGCGGAATAAACGTTCTACTGGATAGTCTTTTGTATAGCCGTAACCACCGAATACTTGAATGGCTTCAATTGTGACATCCATTGCTGTTTTTGATGCGAAAAGCTTCGCCATCGAAGCTTCTTTATTACAGTTTTTCCCTTTCGAGTACAAATCAGCTGCGTTATAAACGAGCAATTTTGATGCTTCTACTTGCGTAGCCATGTCAGCTAGTTTAAAGCCAATACCTTGTTGCTGTGCAATTGGTTTGCCGAATTGCTCACGTTCTTTCGCATAAGCCACTGCGTATTCATAAGCTGCTTCTGCGATCCCCAGTGCTTGTGCCGCAATTCCAATACGTCCAACATTCAAATTCGCCATCGCGATGCTGAATCCTTTATTTTCTTCGCCTAATAAGTTTTCAGCCGGTACGCGCATGTTTTCGAATGTTAACTGAACTGTCTTCGAACCGTGAAGGCCCATTTTCTTTTCGTTTTTACCGATGATTAAACCAGGTGTATCTTTTTCAACAATAAAAGCTGAAATTCCACGAGAACCTGCAGCTGGTTTTGTTGAAGCAAAAACGATATACGTATCAGCTGCTCCGCCGTTCGTAATAAAGACTTTTGAGCCGTTTAATACATAGTCATCTCCGTCTAGAACAGCTTTTGTTTTCAGGCTTCCTGCATCAGACCCTGCAGCTGGTTCTGTTAAACAAAACGCGCCAAGGTATTCACCAGTCGCCAGTTTCGGCACATATTTTTCAATTTGTTGCTGTGATCCGAAATTCAAAATCGGGTTTGTTCCAACAGACGTATGAACAGATAAAATAACTCCGATTACACCGCTAGCTTTCGATAGTTCATGAATGGCTGTGATGTAAGAAGTGAAATCCATTTCCGAACCGCCGTATTTTTCAGGAGCCGTAATGCCCATCAATCCAAGCTCGCCCATTTTCTTTAAAATCGCTGTAGGAAATTCGCCGTTTTCCATATTTTCGATAAAAGGCGTAATTTCTTCTTTCGCGAAATCTCGCACCATGTTGCGCATCATAAGTTGTTCATCTGTAAAGTGCAAATCCATTTCGGTTCCTCCTAAATATTATGAGTAGTTATAGAAACCGCGCCCGGTTTTCTTACCTAGCCATCCCGCTTTTACGTATTGGCGCAATAATGGGCTTGGGCGATATTTGCTGTCGCCAAATCCTTCATGCAGCACTTCCATAATATACAGGCACGTATCAAGACCGATAAAATCAGCCAGTTCTAACGGCCCCATCGGATGGTTCATACCCATTTTCATAATGTCATCGATTGCTTCTTTTGTTGCAACACCTTCTTGAAGTGTGAAAATCGCTTCGTTAATCATCGGCATAAGTATTCGATTCGAAACAAATCCTGGGAAGTCATTTACTTCTACAGGTGTTTTTGACAGTTGCACCGTCATTTCTTCTACTTTTTTGTACACTTCATCTGAAGTTGCCAAGCCACGAATAATCTCCACTAATTTCATGACTGGTACTGGATTCATGAAATGCATGCCGATAACTTGTTCAGGGCGATTTGTCACTGCTGCGATTTCTGTAATCGGTAGCGATGATGTATTTGTTGCTAATATTGCGTGCTTTGGTGTCACTTCGTCTAAAGTTTTAAAAATGCTATGCTTTATCGCCATGTTCTCAACAGCCGCTTCAATGACGATATCGACGTCGTGTGCGTCTTTTAAATCCAATGAAGATGTAATACGGCCAAGTACTGCTGTTTTTTCATCTTCTGTCATGCGTCCTTTTTCAACATTGCGTGATAGGTTTTTTGTAATCGTTGCAATGCCTTTATCGTATGCTTCTTGTTTCATATCGTTTAACTTCACATTTAATCCTGCTTGAGCACAAACTTGCGCGATACCAGAGCCCATTTGTCCGGCTCCAATTACCATTACGTTTTGAATCGACATACTTATTTTGCCTCCTTAGGAACTTCAATCATGATAGCGTCGCCTTGTCCGCCACCTGAGCAAATTGCTGCGATACCGATGCCGCCTCCGCGACGTTTTAATTCGTAAGCGAGCGTTAAGATAATGCGTGCACCACTTGCTCCGATTGGGTGTCCAAGCGCTACCGAGCCGCCATTAACATTTACTTTTTCAGCATCAAGTCCAGCTATTTTCGAACTAGCTAGTGCTACGGCTGCAAACGCTTCGTTGATTTCGAATAAATCGATTTCATCAATTGATCTGCCTGTTTTCTTCAATAATTCGTTAATGACAATTCCTGGCGTTTCAGGGAAACGGTGTGGTTCGATTGCCACTTCTGTATGTGAAAGAACATGAGCCAATACATTTTTACCTTCTTTTTGTGCGCGTTCTTCACTCATCAATACAAGTGCCGCCGCTCCGTCATTAATTCCTGGAGCATTTCCGGCAGTAATCGTACCATCTTTTCCAAATGCAGGTTTTAGTTTTGCCAATGCTTCAATTGTTGAGTTAGCGCGCGGAGCTTCATCCACATCAACTGTAATTGGATCTCCTTTGCGTTGCGGAATGTCAATTGCCACGATTTCTTCAGCAAACAAATCTTTTGCTTTGATCGCACGTTCATGCGAACGAGCTGACCATTTATCTTGCTCTTCACGAGACAAGTCAAAGTCTTCAGCAGTTGAGTTGCCGTAAGTTCCCATATGAACATTGTCTGGGTGGAATGAACAAGACAAGCCGTCATGGACCATGCCATCAATAACTTGTGAATCGCCCATGCGAAGACCCCAACGTGCTTTTGGTAAATAATAAGGTGCGTTGGACATCGATTCCATACCGCCTGCAACGATTACTTCTTCATCGCCTAAACGGATAATTTGATCTGCTAACGTGACACTGCGCATGCCCGATGCGCATACTTTATTGATTGTTTCAGATTTAACGTTATATGGAATCCCCGCTTTTTTTGCTGCTTGTCGAGAAGGGATTTGCCCTTGACCTGCTTGCAATACATTCCCCATGATAACTTCTTGAACATCTTCTGGTTGGATATCTGCGCGACTCATTGCAGCCTTGATCGCTTCTGCTCCAAGTTCACTTGCCGATAATGTGCTCAAGTTGCCTCCGAATTTCCCGAATGCTGTGCGTGCTCCGTCAATAATGACTGTTTTTGCCATGATGAATTTCCTCCCTTAATGTGTTTCATTGTAAACGGTTTCAATTACTCTAAAAAAAATAAAGCGAGTTGCTTATTCTTTAAATATTATATTGACTGAACGCTCGCTCGGTTTTTATGCAAAAGAAAAGGGAGCATTCTACTCCCTTTCTTTTTTATACTTATTCTATTATTCTACTTAATTTTCTGTTATTAAGCAATTATTTTTTACTCGGTAAGTAACTGCTTATTGGACGATCGTTTCTGGTTCTGGTATCTCATTTCCGAGAACAGCCATTTCCAATAGCTCGGCTACATCATAAGTTCCAACTTGTTCTTCAACTTCTTTCGCTTTCGTACCGTCTGACAACATCGTCAAGCAGTATGGACAACCAGAAGAAATCATTGTTGGGCTTACTTCAAGCGCTTGTTCCGTGCGGGCAACGTTAACACGATGACCTGCATCTTCTTCCATCCACATCATTCCGCCGCCGGCTCCACAGCACATGCCGTTTTCACGGTTACGTTTCATTTCAACCAATTCTACGCCTTCGATCGCTTTCAATATTTCGCGCGGTGCATCGTACACATCGTTATAGCGGCCAAGGTAGCAAGAATCATGGAACGTAATTCGTTCATTTACTGGGAATTGTGGTTTCAATCGACCATCTTGAACAAGATCGAACAACATTTCAGTATGGTGGTACACTTCTGCTTTAAAACCGAAATCTGGGTATTCATTTTTGAAAATATTGTATGCGTGCGGATCAATTGTAACGATTTTCTTAATCTCCGCTTTTTCAAATTCTTTAATATTACCTGTCGCAAGTTCTTGGAACAAGAACTCATTCCCAAGACGACGTGGTGTATCGCCTGAGTTTTTCTCTTTGTTTCCGAGAATTGCGAATTTCACGCCTGCTTCATTCATCAGTCGAGCAAATGACAAAGCAATTTTTTGTGAACGGCTGTCGAACGATCCCATTGATCCAACCCAGAATAAGAATTCGAACTCTTCTTCTGCTTTGTTCATTTCTTTTACCGTAGGGATATGAATATCTGGACGTGCATCTCTCCAGTTTTCTTTTTCTTTACGGTTCAGTCCCCATGGATTTCCTTGGCGTTCGATGTTTGTCATCGCGCGCTGTGCATCTGGATCCATTTTCCCTTCTGTCATTACAAGGTACCGACGAAGGTCAATAATTTTATCTACGTGCTCATTCATAACCGGACATTGGTCTTCACAGTTACGGCAAGTTGTACATGCCCAAATTTCTTCTTCTGTGATAACGTCTCCGATTAAGCTCGGGCTGTAAAGTTCATCAATCGTAATACCTTCAGCACCAGCAGCCATTGCCAACTGATTTCCTTGTGTATTGTTAAATGCCATTGCCGGCACCCAAGGTTTTTTCTGCGTCATAACTGCTCCTGTATTTGTCAGGTTGTCACGAAGTTTTGTAATCAAGTCCATTGGTGACAGCATTTTCCCTGTACCAGTTGCTGGACACATATTCGTACAACGTCCACATTCTACGCAAGCATAGAAATCGATCATTTGGCTTTGCGAGAAATCCGTGATTTTCCCTACACCAAATGATGGCATCGCATCTGGATCTTCTTCGTCTTCCATTTCTTCAAAGTTGATTGGTTTTAAACGACCCACATGATCAACTCTATGGAACCACGTATTAACTGGTCCAAAAATTAAGTGAGCGTGTTTTGATTGTGGTACGTAAACTAAGAATGTAAGTAGGAATAGTAAGTGTGCCCACCACATGATGTAGAAAATTGTAACGGTTGCAGCTTCAGGTAACCAAGCAAATGCGCTAGCTACTAAAGAGGCAACTGGCTCAGTCCAAGCAGTTTCATGACCGTGCCAATTCATGTTCATTCCGTTACCAATTAGTACCGTCACCATCAAGCCACCAATGAAAATCAAAACAAGTCCTGATTTCCATCCGCGCTTCAAACGAACAAGCTTTTCAATGTAACGTCTGTAGAATGCCCAGATCACTGCAACCAAAATCGTTAACGTCACGATTTCTTGGAAAAATGTGAAAGCCGGGTATAACGGTCCTAACGGCAAATGCGAGTCCGGAGACAAGCCTTTAATGATAAAATCGATCGCACTTGCCTGAACTAGCAAGAATCCATAGAAGAACATAACGTGAATCGTTCCACTCTTCTTATCTTTCAATAATTTTTTTTGACCAAATACGTTGACCATGACTTTGCGCAAACGCTCGTTGAAATTTTCTTCAAACTCGACCTTTTTTCCGAGTTGGATAAAATCATATCTCGACTTCAATAAATAGATGAAGAGATAGAAAGCGTAAGCGGTTACAGCTATGAATAAAATCCAGTTTGCAATTAACAATGGCTCCATCGCGATATCCCCCTTGTGTTGTGTATATTCAAAAAATAACTTACTCAAAGTTTACGTGAATGACTACAACTTGTCGATACTATGTTCTATATTAAAATATGAATGAGCATTCAGTCAACCTAAATATAAAAGAGTTTTCAAATTCCATCTTCTATTTGTAGTGTTACAGTAAATAAATTCAGAAATTTGTTATTGTCTTGCTAACTAAAGAAAGCAGCATCCCGTTACAGGATGCTGCTTTCGCTTTATACAAATTCAACTAGATATACATGCTCTCCAAAATATCGCAGCGCACGTTCTGCATTTTCATGTTGCACACCGACTAAAACACATGTCGCAGGTCCACTCGATTTTTTTGTATCAAGCAGTGTTGGAATTTTCACAGGCCGTTTCATCAGCAGTTCCAATTCTTCGGCAAGGCCTTTTGAACCGACTGGCCAAACTCGTTCTACTAAAGATAAATCAAGTGCTTTTTTAAGAAGAGCCAGATTGGCAGTTTGGTGCACATTCGTTAACACTTCTTGGCCAACTAGCGGCACGCCGTAAACAAACCACTGCAAAGATCCGACAGACATTTGCTTTCGTTGTTCTTTTCCAATCATCGTTATAGAGATACCCGATTGCACTGTAGGCATATTGGTTTCCGTACTCCCTGAAATGAGTGGAAGAGCTGATTGCGCTTCCGCAAAAAGTTCGGTTACCCCTTCGACATAGTAATCCCAACTGGAAGCTCCACTGAAATTGTGAATCAGTATCGCTTGCGGTTCGCTACCTGCTGCCCATTGTTCGAGCAATGCAACACGTGCCGCAAACTTTGCTGTAACGGCATCAGAAACTTTTATAACATCTTGTTCTTTTCCACCGATTGCTGCCGAATTATCTGAAGTGATGACAAATCCATCTATCAACAATTCATGACGCATGTCCCGAGCCTCCGCTAGCCTTCACTATATAGGGCAGTAAGAGCGCCGCCACTGCCGCATTGATTAGTGACGCAATTAATAATGCGGGTACAGCCGCGTAAAAAAATGCGGGTGACAATAAGAAGTAAAACGGCAATGCCGCTACCACTCCGTTGCCAATGATAAATGCCACCCATTTCAGCCTATGCTTTCCTGCATGATGCAATTTTGCGAACAGCCATAGGATTATCCCCATTTCAATCGCGATCATTAAGTGAAACGGTCCGAGTGGCATGCCTCCAAACAATGCGGAAATCAAATGACCAAATGCCGCAATAGTTCCAACAAGTGGAGCTGAAAAAAATAGTACCGCTACTAGCGCTGGTGTTGCATCGAGTGCAATAGACGCAATGCCGAGCGGAATTTTAATCATTCCCCCTATTGCGGACAAGCTGATAAATAAAGCCGCAAGTGCCAGTTTTTTCGTAGTCATCTTACTCTACCGATTTCTTACTGCGTCCGCCGTTCTTAAATACTTTGGCACTGCGCACATACTCATTATCTGGAACACCGACGCGCGAATTAACAACGCGTGAAGCTGCAAATAAATAATCAGATAAACGGTTTAAATAACGTTGAACCACTTGTGGGAACTCTTCTCCCGACTTCAGCAACGTAACCGTTTGTCTTTCAGCACGACGTGTAATCGTACGCGCGATATGAAGCGTCGCAGCAGCTGGAGTTCCTCCTGGCAAGATAAAACGTTCAAGAAGTGGTGGTTCTTCCATCAATTCATCGATACGTTTTTCCAAAACTTCTACTGGTTCTTCCGTCATTTTATAATTTGGCTCTTTTCGAACATCTGCCAAATCGCCACCACAATCGAATAATTCATTTTGAATCGCTTCTAAATCTTCTAGTAAATCCGCATAAGTTTCAGGCGACAATTCAGTCATCGCTTTGCCAATAAATGAATTGACTTCATCAATCGTCCCGTATGCTTCAACGCGTGGTGCATCTTTGTCCGTACGCGCTCCAATCAAACTTGTTTGCCCTTTATCTCCTGTTTTCGTGTAAATTTTCATCTTGATCCGCCCCTTTTATCGTTTGTGGAATACCGTACCAAATGCGTGTAATCTGTTGTGCTTCTGTAAATAAAAATTGATACAACCGGCCAACAAGGTCGCGCATTTCGCGCTCGATCCGCTCTGTTGGCACGATGCCTCGGTTCAAATCTGTTAACACCCAGATTTGCGGCGCTTGACTAGAGCTCAGTGTTTTTTTGACTTGCTCTATTAGTTGCTGTTCTGTTAAACCTTTTTCGAGTTCGTCTTTTACCCAATGCTCTACTCCAGCGATTACCGTTATCGAATTACTAGCTATCAATTGCGGCATCATGCCTTCGTGCCAAGAAGCTTCTTCATTTTGTATCAAGTTTTTCACATATTGCCGTTTGCCGTTAAAGGCTCCACCGAAAACGATGTGCATAATGCCCGCTCCTCAAACGCTTGGCGACTTGGCCATATTAACGTATGGCAGCCTCCATGTAGCGCAATTTGATCTTGAAATTTTTCACCTAAAGCTCTTGCGATTAAATAACGAATCGGCCCTCCGTGAAGAACTAACGTAACTTCCTTACCACTTGGTAATTTTAGCATGCCTCGTTCAACCCGCTCCGCCATATCTTTTAAACTTTCACCACTAGGCGGACTGATGTTCCATGGGTCATCTATCCAGTCGCGATAACGTTGGGTATCTTTTAATTGTTCATAGGTTTTCATTTCCCATTGGCCAAAATGACATTCTCGCAACTCTCTGTTTGCTCGGTAAGCGGCATTTGGAAACAACACAGCTGCCGTTTCCCGACACCTCTTTAAATCACTGCCCATAACTTCTTTTATCTGCAAATCCGGTTTGGCTTTAAATGGCAAAACTGATTCATCGGTCCAGCCAATATAACGTTTTTGCTCGTTTCCTCTTGTCGGAGCATGGCGAATTAAACGAAGAACAAAAGACTCATCCATAATAAAATCTCCACTCCTTCCACATAAGCACCTAACAAATCACCTGTCACACCACTAAAATTGCGTAAACACCAAGCGCGGTATAGCCATGAAAATCCGAATAGCAAGATGATTAATACAATTGCTGACCAAAAAGTAGCGCTCCAAATAAGCAACATGAAGCTAATAACGAATGCCGCTATAACAACAAGTCGCAATTTCTCACGGCTGACCCTTTTCTGAAAAAAAGCCGCTACGCCATCTGGCTTTGCTGATTTTGTAAAACTAAACAAAGCCAATAAACCGATTCTCGAAAAAACTGGAATCAATAAAACCCATACGAGAGATGCTTCATTTATCGATTCTGCTACTAGGATGATTTTACCGACAATAGCCACTACTAACACCATCGCACCAAAAGCTCCAATTCGCGGGTCTCCCATAATCGCCAAACGTTTGTCACGATCTTGGTAAGAAAAATAGGCATCTCCCGTATCTGCCAAGCCGTCCATATGCAAGCCACCGGTCAGTACCAAGCCAATCAAAACCACTATAAAGCCAAGTAGTAAAGAGCTAATCTCTGTTGTATCACGGAGCAACCATACGGTACTTGCCAAAACACTACCGAACAACAAACCTAATAGCGGTAGCATCGCATACATAGCCGTAATGTATTCTTTCTCCATCGGCAATTGCTTTTTAACTGGAATCACCGAAAAAAATTGAAGCGCCAATAGAAATCCGGTTTTTAACTGCCGAGTCATGATGTTGCCTCCATTATTTCTGTGACTTTCTGCCAGTCTAGATGATTTTTCACGTGCGTGGCCCAGCGGTCAAAAGGATCTTCCGATTTTTCGTGTACTGGAAGTGGTAAGTTTTTCTGTTTGCGAATCATTGTTAAAAATGCAGTTCGGCAACGAAAATCACGGAAAAATCCGTGTAAATGCGTTCCAATCACGCGTTCATGGTAGTAACCTTCAGCCGAATCCCCACAATCAATTAATGACTGTTCGATTCCTGTGACTCGGCCATGATGAATTTCATAACCGCTCACTTGGGCTTCCAAAGCTTCGAATTTCACTATGCCTTTTTGACGGCGAACCATTTTTTCTTTTTCAAAATGGACGTGCATGTTTGGCACCAACCCAAATCCCGCTTCAGCTTTTACTGCAACACCGTCATACCCATGTGGATCTGACAAACTTTCAGCAAGCATTTGAAATCCTCCACACAAGCCGACAATCCATGTATCTCCTAATAATGACTTTAACTTTTCATCAAGCCCCTGCTTTTTCCAAAATCGCAAATCTGCAATTGTGCTTTTCGTTCCAGGCAACAGTAAAATATCAGGTTGCCCAATTTCTTCTACGCTTTCTACCCAACGAACCGAGACGTCTTGCTCTGTTAAAAACGGCTCGATATCGGTAAAGTTGGATACATAAGGATGCTTACACACAACCAAGTCGATTGCACCTTTAATAACGGATTTTTGTTGTACCGCTCCAACTCCGAGAGAATCTTCTTGCTCAATTTCATGATGATCCATATAAGGAATAACACCAAGAACCGGAATGCCCGTATACGATTCTAAAAACCGCACGCCATCTTCAAATAGCTTGGCGTCTCCTCTGAATTTATTGATGACCAAACCTTTTACACGTTCTTTTTCCGGTATTAAAGCAAGCGTTCCGACAATTGATGCAAAGACACCGCCTCGCTCAATATCAGCCACAAGAATCACGGGAACATCTGCCCTTTTTGCAACGGTCATATTGACTAGTTCACGGTCGTTTAAATTCATTTCAGCCGGACTGCCCGCTCCTTCTATCACTAAATGTGTGAAATTTTTCGCTAAATTGGCTAGTGCTTGATCAATTGCTTGTAATCCTTTTTCGTAAAATTGTGCTCGGTAGTCCATGCCGTCCATGGTTTCAAGTTTTTTACCAAATAACACCACTTGTGATTTCATGCCGCTTTCAGGCTTTAATAAGATGGGATTCATATCAACAGTAGCTATCGTGCGAGCTGCTTCTGCTTGCACGCCTTGTGCGCGCCCCATTTCTTCGCCCAATATCGTCACATACGAGTTATTCGACATATTCTGTGATTTAAAAGGAGCGACTTTCACTCCTTGATCAGATAGAATTCGGCAAAAAGCGGTACAAAGCATACTTTTTCCGACATCTGAAGAAGTTCCTTGAATCATTATTCCGCGCATGTTTTCACTTCCTTCTAAAAGCCAGACCGTTCTCCATCTCAATTGCTTGATCCGCTTTCTCTACTAGCCAAATGTGAATTTTACCGAGCCACGCTTGGTATCGTTCATCACGCACGAAATCATCTAGTACTTCGTTTGAGACAACGGTCAATAAATCAACGGTGTTTAGCATTTGGTCGATTGTCTCTTGTAAAATCTCCCATTTTGCTTCTATACATCCAGCTGTATCTACACACATATTATTCGTTTCCCAGCCTTCGTATAATTCATTAGCAAGCCAGGTCGTCACACAATCCCACAACACTAAATCATGCGGTTGTAGTTTTTCGATAGCATTTTCCATTTTGTGTGCTTGTTCGATCGTGAACCAATTGTCTTGCAAACGATCGTCACGGTGGCGTTCAATCCGTTCTTTCATTTCCTCGTCATAAGCTTGTCCGCTTGCGATATAAACTTTGCGAGTGGTGCCAAAAGTTCGGACAATCGTTTCAGCATAAGTACTTTTGCCGCTTCGAACGCCACCACTAATGAAAATTAATTGACCTCGAGCCATTCGCTAATCGCCTCCCGAAGTTTTTCCATGTTGTTAGGTGATTTCATCCCGACTCGAAACCACTGTCCATTCATTCCTTGAAAAGATTCGGTATGACGAAGGACAATCCCTTTTTTCAAAAGGTCTGTAAAAAATGCAGTGGCGTTTTTTGATTTAGGTAATTTAAATGACAAAAAATTCACTGCAGAATTTGTTGTTTCGCAATGATGCATGGCTAAAAACTGTTGCATCTTTTCTCGTTCAGTTGTTGCTGCTTTGATCACCTTTTCGCGATAATCCGATTGTTTTAAACAACCTGCGCCGATTGTGGCGGACAACGCATTGACGTTCCAATGTGCCGACCCTTGTTTTAATTGCTTGATTATTTCACTCTGACTGACCACATATCCAAGACGGAGTCCAGGAATCGCATACATTTTGGTCATTGAACGAACGATAATAACATTTGGAAATTCGTTTAAAAAAGGGATAAAAGAAGCTTCTTCACCAATAAAATCGATAAACGCCTCATCAAGTACCAGTTCACAATCGTCTTCGAGACACATTTTCGCGATGTGCTGAAGCATTTCAATATGTATTAAAACACCAGTTGGATTATGCGGGTTGCATATATAAAGCGCACTGCAGCCTAGTATAGTAGTTTGAATACTTTCAAGTGTTAATGTCCAACCAGTTTCCGGCTGCAATTGAATCGTCTGGATTTCAACATGTTCTGCTTCTAAAGTTTGGCGGTATTCCGAAAACGCCGGTTCCACCAACACGACCTGTTGGTTTCTATACCTTCTAGCCAACCAAGTAAAAACCTCAGCTGCTCCGTTCCCTGTAGCTACTTGTTCCACATCGACTTGATGAAAATGTGCCGTTGACGTTCGAAATGGTTCGCCGTCCGGATCTGGATAGGAGTCGATTAACGAATACATTTCCGACCATTGTTCTTTTAAAAATTCAGGTGGTCCGAATGGATGGACATTTTCGCTAAAATCTATTATTTGTTCGGGTGGGCTGATACCCGCTTGTTTATATAAGCGCAGTGGATTGGCTCCATGATTAGGCAATTCCAAGTAAAACTCCTCCTAACGCAAATAAAATAAAAAATCCAATTGTCACTTTTTGCATATGTTGAATTGTTTCTTTAATATGATGTGCTTCGAGTTGGTATACCGCTCTTCCCATGAGCGCACGATGCGATTTGACACCTCGGTACCAATTGGTTCCACCTAATTGAACACCTAATTGTACAGCCGTTGCAGCCTCTAACCAGCCACTATTTGGACTTGGATGCTTATGGGCATCTTGCAACCAAATTTGAAGACGCTGACGTAATGAGAGTGTTTGCTGACTTTTTGTCATGATTATAAGTAAAAAGCCCGTTACGCGACTCGGAATGAAATTCAAGACATCGTCAGCTTTTGCTGAAGCAAATCCAAATTCCTTAAATTTTTCATTTTTGTAGCCTACCATTGAATCGAGTGTATTAACGGCTTTGTATAGCCATAAACCGGGTGCTCCCAGTAAAAACGCCCAAAATAGCGGTGCTGTTACGCCATCACTTGTGTTTTCGGAAACCGTTTCGACAACGCCGCGCGTAATTTCACTTTCATCCAATCCATCTGTGTCTCTTCCAACAATCCAGGACAACTTCTCACGTGCCAATTCCATGTTTTGATCGACAAGTGGGTGATAAACATCCATTGCTGCATCTTTTAAACTTTTTTGTGCTAGTCCTGAAGCAATTAACAACGCCTCTATCGCAACACCTATAACTGGATTGATAGAATAAGCTAAAAAGACAATGCCATATACAATTAAGAACACGGTAATCGCAATTGTTGCAAGTAGTAAAAAACCGGTTTGAAATGCGCTTTTTCCACGATTCCAACGATTGGTTAATTTTTTTATCGCCATACCGATCCAACGAACCGGGTGTGGCCAATTAGGTGGATCTCCAACGATGCGGTCGATAATGATTCCTAAAAAAATCGCTAAAAGATGTGACATCATCCGTTGCCCGCTTTTGCTAGCTCATATAATTTGAGCGCTTCTATAGTACATTCAAAAACGCCGACTCCGATTAATTTACCAAGCTCGGTAATGGGTCCTGCATAAGGTAACTTCTCACCTTGTTGCGTCGCCGCTACTAAACAGCTGTCAGTTGATGTACCTGTTGCAATCGTACCTGTGAGCGGGTCTTTGACTTGTCTTTCTTGAAGCGCTTTCGTTTTAGCTTCGGTCGCTGTAATCATCGCTTGTATAAATGCTTCGTCTGACAAAACACCATTGACCATGATCCATGTATTAATCGTACCAACCTGTACGGATCGTTCTACCGCTTTTGACACGTCTACACCATTGCCGACTCCAGCAGTCACGGCAATGACGACTGAACCAAACGGACCTTCGTATTCTTTGACAATCACGTCTTGCGTTTGAACGGCGGTCATCATCCCTACTGTATCCGTAGTTTTCAACCCGTTTTCCGCTATAAACTCGGTCATTTCTCGAACACTATCATCTACGTTATAAGCTGCATCTACGTGACGGTTCATAAAATTACGGAACCATCCAGATCCTGCATTTACCACAGCTGAAGAAACCGTTTTTAATGGCGTCGGGCTTTGATACAACACCATATCATTTGAAATGGCAAAGTCTTCTGCACAGATGCGATGGGTTGCTATTTCATTTTGAACTCCTGGCAATAAAGTGATTTGCGGTTTCGGCAATTCCGGATGCGGGTGATTGCTAACTCGCGTTTTGTAAACTGTTTCGATGTCCTGCTCTCGCACTACTTCATGCGGCTCACCGATGCGAACGATGGTCCCTTGGTCGAGCAGCAATAATTGATCGCAATACATAGATGCTAAATTGATATCATGGAAAATTGATACGATGGTTAAGTCTTTTTCGATCGCTTGTTTTTTTATCGTGTCGAGCAACTCTTTTTGGTGATTGATGTCCAAATGGTTCGTTGGTTCATCAAGCAGTAAAATCCCCGCATCTTGCGCTAACGCTTGTGCGACGAAAACACGTTGCTGTTCGCCACCTGACATCCGGTCAATTTGTGTTTTTTCATATTGGCTAATGTCCAATAACCGCATTGCTTCTTTCACCGCATGCTCGTCTTCTGTGGACCAAGATGAAAACCAACCTACTTGGTGAGGGTAGCGACCAAGTGATACAGTTTCCCGAACAGTATGAGCAAAAGAGTGAGCATGAAGTTGAGGCAATACTGCCATTTTTTTCGCTAGTTCTTTTGCCGGAAAATCTGCAATTGACGTTTCTTCAATTCGGATTTCTCCACTAGTTGCTGGCAACACGCCACTGATTAATTTCATTAACGTCGATTTCCCACTGCCATTCGGTCCTAAAATTCCAAGTATAGAGCCTTTTTTGACGGTGAATGATACATTTTCAACGATTTTTTTATCACCATAGCCGCCCGTTAGTCCGATGATCTCAAGCATAGTTAAATTCCTCCTTTGCGTTGACGGAAAAAGATAAAGGCAAATACCGGTGCCCCGATAAACGCAGTAATGACACCAATCGGCAATTCTGTTGGGGAAATAATCGTTCTTGATACTAAATCACAAACGATTAATAAAGCAGCCCCATTGATGAAGGATAAAGGCAGTACATGACGATGATCTGATCCCCAAAGTAATCGAGTCATATGCGGAACTACTAGTCCAACAAAACCAATTGTTCCTGAAACGGAAACGGCAGCTCCAGTCAGTACCGAACCTCCAATTAAAATCGTCATTTTGCTTTTTTTCACATCTACACCAAGGTGTTGTGCGCGTTCTTCACCAAATAACATAGCATTTAACTCGCGACGTTTGAGCCACAATACAAATGAACCGATTAATACGAAAGGCAATGCCATTCGCACATATGGCCAGCCACGCATTGACACGCTTCCGAGTAACCAACCAATAATTTGTCGTAACTCTTCTCCTGTTAAAGCAATCATCAAGGAAATAATTGACCCTAGAAAAGAACTAAAGATAATACCCGTCAAAATCACGGTTTCCATTTTCATCGAACGATCCACCAATTTCGCAAAACTGACAACAGCAAGCATTGTCAATAATGCGCCGATCATGCTCATAACCGGTAAAGTGAATGGGCCTAAAAACGGGATAGAGATACCAAAAAAGAGCGTCATCACAGCGCCGACTGAGGCACCGGAAGACACTCCCAGGGTGTAAGGATCGGCCAATGGATTTTTCAAAAGCCCTTGAAATGCAGCACCAGCAATCGCTAATGCCGCCCCAACAAGCCCAGCTAAAATGACACGTGGCATACGAATATTCCATAAAATATTGGCAGCCGCTTCATCGAACGAAGGATTCCATAGCACCACTGGTGATATGGATACCGTCCCGACCGTCACACCTAGCACTATCGCTCCCGCTAAAATAAATAGCGAAACGCTATATGCCACTATATTTTTACTCATTGAACACATCAGGATATACTGCCTGTGCCATTTCCATTAGTCCCGCTGTTAAACGTGGGCCAGAACGAGTGAGCATATCTGAATCTAAGCTGTAAACCGCTTCTTCTTTAACTGCTGTTACTTCTGCAAAGCCACCGCGAGACTTGATTTGACCAACGGCATCTTCAACATAAGCGCCTTCGGTTGTAATAATCACGTCTGGATTTGCTGCAACGATTGCTTCTGGATCCATACTAACCCATCCTTCTAAATCGCCAGCAACATTTTCCGCGTTGATCAGCGTCAACATTTCATCCATAAACGTCCCGCTACCTGTTGTGTAAATATCCGGTTGACTCCCGACTTCTAAAAATACCGTTTTTGGTTCTTCGACTGTTGCTGCCAGTTCTTCAATCAATGCAACTTGAGCTTCCATTTCCGAAACAATGTTTTCCGCTTGTGCCATACTACCTGTCGCTTGTCCGATCGTTGTAATCGAATCATAAACTTCATCAAAGCTCGCTGCGTTTTGAACAACGAACACGTCAAGGCCAGCATCACGCAATTGCTGTAGTCCCGCATCGCCCACACCTAATCCTGATTCGTGTGCCAATACTAAGTCCGGCTGAAGACCAATGATTTTCTCTACATTAAATTCTTGTCCGCCGATTTTTTCAACATCGGTTGTTTCTTCTGGGTAGTTGTCATAATCCGATACGCCGACAATTTTGTCGCCTAGTCCAAGCTCATAAGCAATTTCTGTATTGGATGGAATCATTGAAACGATAGCTCCAGGCTCTTCGTCAATTACGACTTCAATGCCCGCTGCATCTGTCAGCGTTACTGGAAACTCAACATCTTCAACTTCAGTTGGTGGTTCTGCTGGTGTTTCGACGTCTTCTTCTGGTGTTGCGGTTTCTCCGCACCCTGCCATTAAAACTGCTGCTAATCCTGCTGTTGCTCCAAACTTCCAAAACTTGTTCATCAATAAAATCCCCCTAGAGTGTAGTGTTTTTGTTATAAAAATCGCTGCAGGCGGACGCTGATTTGTGGACTACTTAAAACTGACACAAAACAAAATCCCCCGCAAAGTTTTGCGAGGGATTGAAAGGACGCCATAAAAAAGCATGCGCATCCAGCCTTTCCTCGCAGGCGTATGGGTGTGTTGTCATAAAGGCAGGTCTCCTGGCTTGTGATCATTGGTCTTTGCACCTTCCCGAAGCGTTGCTTCAGTGGCATATTGCAATTTCCTCTCACTTACAGTGGCGGGACCGCGCCGGAGTTGAACCGGCTTCCCTTTTAACTCATGTTCTTAGACATAAGCACCTTTATGAATCGCTATTAAATTCTAATTCTGTTTTCATTATACACGTAACTGTTTGGCTTTCGCTTACATTTTTTCTGGAGCTTTGACGCCCACTGTTTTCAGTGCATTCGCTAACGTTGTTTTCACAGCCATGATCAATGCTAAGCGAGCACTTGTCATTTCGGCGTTTGATGCATCTAATACTTTATTGGCATTGTAGAAACTATGGAAATTTGACGCCAAATCTTGAATGTATGCTGTAATGCGGTGAGGCGCACGTTGTTTAGCCGCATCTGCGATTACTTGTGGGAAATCCCCAATTTTCTTCAAAACATCAATTTCTTTTTCAGAAGTTAATAAGTTTAAATGCTCTTCTGAAGCCAGTAAGCCTTGCTCTTCTGCTTGGCGCAAAATTGAGCTAATACGAGCATGCGCGTATTGCGAGTAATAAACTGGGTTTTCGTTTGACTGTGAAACAGCCAAATCCAAATCAAAGTCCATATGCGAATCGCCTGAACGCATCGCGAAGAAATAACGCACCGCATCTAGTCCAACTAGTTCTACTAGTTCACGCATCGTTACAGCTTTGCCTGTACGTTTACTCATCTTCATTTTTTCGCCGTCTTTGTACAATTGCACCATTTGAATAATGCTAACTTCAAGTGTATCGCGATCGTAACCAAGCGCTTCGATAGCTGCTTTCATACGTGGGATATAGCCGTGATGATCAGCACCCCATACGTTGATAAGCTTACCAAATCCACGTTGCAATTTATCTTCGTGGTAGGCAATGTCGGGCATTAAATACGTGTACGTGCCGTCATTCTTGATCAATACGCGATCTTTGTCATCACCGAATATTGTTGAACGGAACCAAGTTGCGCCGTCTTCTTCAAAGACATGACCGTTTTCACGAAGTTTAGCTAAAGCTTCATCAATTTTACCATTTTTATAAAGAGACGATTCTGGATACCAAACATCAAATTCCACACGGAAGTCAGCTAAATCTTGTTGCAGTTTAGCCAATTCCACTTTTAATCCATGTTGACGGAAAATTTCAAAACGCTCTTCGTGCGTCATGCTGACAAATTTATCGCCATGTTCTTGAACTAAAGCTTTTGCAATATCTTTAATATCTTGTCCGCGATAGCCATCTTCTGGCATGCTATCGCCTTTACCCAATGCTTCAAAATAGCGCGCTTCGATTGATAAAGCCAAATTGTTAATTTGGTTACCGGCATCGTTAATATAATATTCACGAGATACATCATATCCTGCCAAATCTAAAATATTGCAAAGCGAATCGCCGACTGAAGATCCGCGCGCATGACCTAAATGCAAATCGCCAGTTGGGTTAGCCGAAACAAACTCCACTTGGATGCGCTCATTGCCGCCTGCCGTTGAACGCCCGTAATCTACTTTTTGTTCTAGTACGGTTTTTACAACGTCCTGCAAATAATCTTTTTTGATCGTAATGTTGATAAACCCTGGTCCTGCAATATCTACTGTTTGGATGTTCGCTGCATCTTTGTCAAGATTTGCTACAATCGCTTCGGCAATCGCACGAGGTGGCTTTTTCGCCAAACGTGTTAACTGCATTGCAATATTCGTAGCATAGTCTCCATTTGTTTTGTCTCGCGGCGATTCTAATTGTACTTCTACAGCTTCTGTTGTTAATTCTGCTTTTTCGATTGCTTCCGCAAATGCTGTTTTAATGGCGTGTTGAACTTGTTCTACTGCATTCATTATTTAGCCTCCATAAATTGTATTTCCATTTCATATTCCCCGACATGATCTAAACCTAATGACAAATCGTATCGGACCATGAACCGAGTATCACTGACGAAAAGCTCATGCGCTTTTGTCGTCAACATAAACGACCCTTGTTCATTCGTTAGATTGCCGGTTTGTTCTTTATGTAATAAAAAAGGTAGCCGCATCTGTAAGCCGCCGCTTCTCATAATCACTGCTTCATTTTCTTGAAGTTTAACCGTCGTTCGAATTTCAAGGTCATCTTGTTGCTCCGCATACTGCAAATAACGCAGCTGGTTTTTCTCCGTCAATGTTCCTTGAGATTCCAACACCATCACTTGTTCTTCCATATCCGGCTGACGGATCGTCGTTGTCAGTTTTATTTCCACTGTCTTTTGCATGTCTCTCCGCCTCCCCGTCAAATAATAACCTTCTCATTATAGCCCGATTCACTCGGCTTTTTCAATACAGCACCTATTGTTTACACCAGTTCTTTTTATCTGGACGTCGCGAGAGAATAAATTCGACAAATTCATAGTAAAAGCCGATCCTTTTTTCAGGACCGGCTTATTTCTCATTTATTCAAATCTCTGGTTTTATTTTGACTTAAGCCCTAGTACTTTAATCAACGGTTTGATGGTTAAGCCTTGAATGACTAAAGAAAACAAGACAACTGCAAACGTTAGTAACAAAATCGTTTCACGTCCGTCGAAACTCGCCGGCAGACTTAATGCTAATGCAATGGATAAACTGCCTTTCAATCCACCCCAATTCAATAAAATCCGCTCTTTTCGATTTAAATCTTTTGCCGGCATTGTGCTGAAAAATAACGCAATCACTCTCGCCACTAACACGATCACAATGGCCAAAAAGATGATTAGCCATTGGCCAGAAAAATCAATATTGCGAATTTCCAATCCGACAATTAAGAAAATTAGCGAGTTCGCAATAAGTGTAATCACGTCCCAAAATGTATTAATCGCGTTTTTCGTTAACTCAGACATTCCAATTCTACCGCCGTAATCATTAAAAACAAATCCTCCTGCTACTACAGCGATGATTCCAGATACGTGTATATGTTCTGCGATAAAATAACTGCCGAAAAATAATAAAGCAGATATGGCAATTTCAAAAGGATAATCATCATAAAAGCGGATAACTTGTGAGAAAAGGTACCCAAGAATGACACCGACCAATATTCCTCCTACAGCAAAACGAAGAAATAGCAACACGCCACTGCCTAATCCTGCCCAGCCCATATCAATATAGGTCAGTAAATAAACCGACGCGATTTGAAAAAGCACGATGGCAATTCCATCATTAAAAAGAGACTCACCTTCCATAATCGTTGACAGTTTTTCTGAAACTCCCGCCGATTTAAAGATCGACAACACACTGATTGGATCGGTTGCGCTCATTAACGCGGCAAACGTAAAAGCCACTGCTAAAGGAAGACCTAGTAAAAAGTGAGTTGAAAATCCAATAAGAACAAACGATATAAACGTTCCACCTAAAGCAAGTCCAATTACAGTTTCTTTTCGTTTATATAAGTGATGAAAGGGCAATTTTAACGTAGCATCCCCAAGCAAGATAGGTAAAAATAGTGAAATAATGATGACTTGAAAAACTTCTGACTGGGTAATAAATTGCTCGGCATGATCTATAAATGGAAACGGGAAATTGGTGATTCCAAGTAAAAGCCCTACTAAAACCAATGCGATTGTATCGGGCTGTTTCACTTTTCTTGCGATGCCGACAACTGTTATCGCAATGGCCAATAAAACCAAAACCTGTATGAATACTTCATCAAACTCATTCATAGGTTGCTCTCCTTTCTGGATAATTACTTATTCCATCTATATCTCTTATTGCCTATTACTAAACGCATACTTAAAATTCAACACCGGTAAGATATAAAAAAAGCCTCCGGTAAA
>NZ_JAKVTG010000026.1 GCF_022489025.1 Planococcus halocryophilus
AAAATTCCTAAGGCTTTTTTTTCTGTTTATTTATCACCCATCAACGCAACAAGCACGGCTTTTTGTGCATGTAAACGATTTTCAGATTGCTGGAAAATGACGGAATGCGGACCTTCTAAAATAGCAGTAGTCACTTCTTCCTCACGGTGAGCAGGCAAGCAGTGCATAAAGATAAAGTCTTTATTGGCATACTTGATGAGTTCTTCGTTTACTTGAAACCCTTGGAAATGTTCTAGGCGTTCAATGGTTTCTTGTTCTTGCCCCATGCTCGCCCAAACGTCTGTATAAACGGCGTCACTACCAGTAACTGCTTTTTCCGGACTATCTGTAATTTCAATGGTCGAACCTGTATATTGCGCAATATCATTTGCTAACGCAACCATTTCTGCTGTAGGGGCATAAGCAGCAGGAGAAGCAATACTAATATCCATACCGACTTTAGCGGCCCCAATCATCAATGAATTGGCCATATTGTTACCATCTCCAATATAGGCCATTTTCTTGCCTTTTAACGTCCCGAAATGCTCGAGCATCGTCATTAAATCAGCCATCACTTGGCACGGGTGGTAATCGTCTGTTAAGCCGTTGATCACTGGAATCGAACTGAAATCCGCTAGTTCTTGAACCGTTGATTGGTGATATGTACGAATCATCAACCCGTCCAAATAACCTGACAAAACGCGTCCCGTATCAGCAATAGTTTCACCGCGTCCGAGTTGTGTATCTTGCGAACTCAAGAACATGGCGTTGCCTCCAAGTTGAAGCATTCCAGCTTCAAATGAAACGCGCGTACGGGTAGAGGATTTTTCAAAAATCATGCCGAGTACTTTTCCTTTTAATAGTGGCAAATGTTTGTTTTCAGGTTTTTTTAATTCAATAGCCAGATTCAGCAAATCCATCAATTCAGTTGTGCTGTAATCTTTTAGCGATAAAAAATCTTCTTGAATAATCGATGGGGCAAATGGGATCGCCATAGTCATTTTGCAAGCACTCCTTTCGGTAATAGGGTAGATGTTAAGCTGCCGTTAAACGCAGCCATTGTTTCAGGGCGTGTCCACACATGAAGACGGTGGATTGCGGCCTGTTTAGCAGTTGTACTGTCCGGGTCAGGAGAAAAATCGATATACGCTTTTTTATTTTCTGTTTGTAACCAGTCATTAAAAGACTGTGAGCTTTCAGTGATGACCGCGTGTCCAAGTGTTTTCCATACAGCGCTGTCGACTTGAGCGATCGATGAGTCTGCGACAAATAACGTACCGCCTTCAGTCAAGTCAGCCAATTGAACAGAAGCACCGCCTAGCGCTTTCGCTAACGCTAAATCTAAATCTGAACTGGATCCAATCACTTCGCCTGTCGACATCATTTCAGGTGATAGAACAGGAGACAAGCCAGGTAGTTTAATATGAGAGAATACCGGTGCTTTTACCGTATATTCAGGTTGTCCGTTGAAACTCTCTTCAATGGCAAGTTCTGCAAACGGCACGCCTAACAATAAAGCCGTAGCGTGTTGAACAAGTGGCACATCAGTGATTTTCGAGCTGATTGGCGCAGTACGTGATGCTCGTGGATTAATTTCCATAACGAATAATTGATTGTCTTCGTAAACAAATTGGATATTAAATAAGCCGGTATAGTCCATGTTTGTGGCGATGTGTTTTGCTGTTTCAGTTAGTTCTTGCAAGTCACGTTCTGATAATGAAACCGGTGGCGTAATCGAGATGCTATCACCAGAATGAACACCGGTTCCTTCCACGTGTTCGAAAATAGCCGACACCCAAACATTGTCGCCATCGGTTAAAATATCCGCTTCGACTTCTTTGCCGGTAACGAAATGATCGACCAATACAGGGAACGCCATTGTCGTTTCGTGCAACCATTCAGTTAGTTCTTTTTCATTCGCTAACACAACCATGCCACGCCCACCGATGACGTAAGAGGGACGCAATAACACGGGAAAGCCGAGTGAACGAGCTGCCGGTATAACGTTGGTGGCATTCAGCGCCGTTTTACCAGGAATGGTCGGTAAGCCGATCGATTCCAAAAATGCATAAAAACGATCGCGGTCTTCCATTTGGTCTAGTAAATCCACTGTCGAGCCTAGAACCGTAATGCCCGCGCTTTCTAAAGCTGCTGCTACATTCAGTGAAGTTTGTCCACCAAATTGAAGAATGACTTGATTGATGCCTTCAAAGTCCAACACATTCAAAATGTCTTCCGGAGTAATTGGTTCAAAGTACAGCGCGTCTGCTATTTCGTAATCGGTGCTGACGGTTTCTGGATTATTATTAATCATAATCGCTTCATAACCGAGTTTTTGAGCAGCTAAAACACTGTGTACACAACAATAATCAAATTCGATGCCTTGACCAATGCGAATTGGGCCCGATCCAATCACTGCTACTTTTTTCTTATGATGAGGTCGGCTGACGTCTGAAGCACCTTGCCAACTCGAATAAAAATAATTGGTATTTGACGAAAATTCAGCAGCGCACGTATCAATCATGCGATAAGCAGGAGTTACTTGCCAAAGCCTACGTTGCCCCCAAACTTCAGAACACGAAACATTCCATAAATCTGCTAGTTGTTGATCGCTAAAACCTAATGTCTTTGCTTGAAGCAAGCGACTGCGTGTCATGTTGTTCCAGTCGGTTTGTTGAAGTTTCTGCCATTCTTCAACGATATTGTTCATCACCCATAAGAAGTAAGGGGTAATGCCTGTGATGCCATGTAAAAAATCAATCGTTTTGTCACGTATCAATAATTCAAAAAGGACGAACAGGCGGCGATCATCGGCTTCGGTAGCCAACTCGCATAAATTTTCTGTTGAAAACTTGCTAAGAGCAGGTAAGCGGAAGCCGTCGATTGGCAACTCGAGTGAACGAATGGCTTTTTGCAAAGCCGCTTCCATGCTACGTTCAATTGCCATAACTTCACCAGTAGCTTTCATTTGTGTACCCAGCTTGCGTTCGATTTGCGGGAATTGATCAAATGGCCAACGCGGAATTTTAACAGCTACATAATCGAGTGCTGGCTCGAAACTAGCAAATGTAGTACCTGTTACCGGGTTTTTTAATTCTGCTAATTGATAGCCAAGTGCCAACTTCGCTGCAATTTTAGCAATCGGATAACCGGTTGCTTTTGAAGCGAGAGCGGATGAACGACTCACGCGCGGGTTAACTTCGATTAAATAATAAGCGGAAGTTTCAGGGTGTAACGCGAACTGTACATTACATGCACCGATGATGCCGAGCGCTTTAATAATGTGGATTGAAGAGCTACGCAACATATGGAAGTCTTGATCGTTTAATGTTTGGCTAGGTGCTACGACAATCGAGTCGCCTGTATGCACACCAACGGGATCGAAGTTTTCCATATTGCAAATTGTGATACACGTTCCGTCTGCGTCACGCATTACTTCGTATTCGATTTCTTTATAGCCTGCAATACTGATTTCGACTAGACATTGCTTGATCGGACTGGCACTTAATCCTTGTTTGACTAAGTCAATATAGGTTTTTTCATCTTGAGCAATACCACCACCAAAGCCACCAAGTGTATAAGCAGGACGTACGATGAGTGGATAGCCCGCGGAATCCGCAAATTCCAAAGCGCCTTCAATCGAATAAATAATGTCACTATCAGGAACCGGCTCGCCTAAGTGATTCATCAAGGAGCGGAATTGTTCACGATCTTCCGCTTGTTTAATGGCTTTCATATCCGTACCCAGTAAAGTAACACCATATTTCGTTAAAATACTTGAATCAGATAAAGCCATTGCTAAATTTAAGGCAGTTTGCCCGCCAACTGTCGCAAGCAAACCATCCGGTCGTTCTTTTTCGATAATGGCAGTGACGCTATCTAACGTTAGCGGTTCGAAGTAGACTTTATCGGAAATAGACCGATCGGTCATGATTGTTGCAGGATTATTGTTGATTAAGATGACTTCCACGCCTTCTTCTTTTAATGCGACACAAGCTTGGGTGCCGGAATAATCGAATTCAGCAGCTTGTCCGATGACAATGGCACCTGAGCCAATAACCAATACTTTTTTTATGTGTTCGTGCTTAGGCATGGACTTTCACTCCTTCTTGCTGTTTTGCTACATTTAAAAATTGCTCGAATAATTCAAGGTGGTCAGTTGGACCAGGTGCTGCTTCTGGATGAAATTGGACGGTAGTTACTGGCAAAGTATCGTGAACAAGTCCTTCGATACTGCCGTCGTTGACATTTTTATAAAGAACCGAAAAAGGTGTAGGTGTAAGGCTATCGCTTTCGACGACATAGCTGTGATTTTGTGAACTCATGCTGACGCGTTTTGTTTGCAAGTTCATTACAGGGTGATTGGCTCCGCGGTGACCATAGGCGAGCTTCGTCGTTTTCGCGCCAAATGCGGAAGCTAGTACTTGGTGGCCAAGACAAATGCCGAAACTCGGATATCGCTCTGCCCAGTCGCGGTATGTCGGAAACAGCTGTTGAAGAGCGGCGGGGTCTCCAGGACCATTTGAGAATAGCAGACCATCAAGACCAAGACGATCGAGCTGTTCTGTTGGGGTTGCATAAGGAATGATCGTCACTTTGCAATCAAGTAGCAGCAATTGTTTCAAGATGGACGATTTATAATAGAAATCAATCAACCCAATATGCGTCGCACCGTTTCCGATTGTTTGAAGCTCTTGTGTGGTTTGAGTAGCAGGGAAGAAATGCGTTTGCACCGGCTCCCAAGCTAATTCGGAGAAAGACTCATGCAGCAATTGCGATTGCATCGTGCCGGAATCGCGAATGTTTTGGATAACAGAGCGTGTATCGACACCGCTTAAAATCGGAATGCTGTGGTTATCGGCAAACGCAGCAAGTGAGATGGCCTCATTGCAAAGAGGTCCTTCATATAAGTTCGCAACAATAATGCCGGATGCTTGAATCAAATCAGATTGTGCATAAAGCGATTGGATTCCGTATTGTCCAATAAGAGGATAAGAAAATACAATGATTTGTCCTTTATACGAAGGATCTGTTAAAACTTCTTCGTAACCAGTCATGCCTGTGAAAAAGACAATTTCTCCTTGAATTGCAGAAGCTTTGCCGTGCCACTTACCATTAAATGCTTTGCCATTTGCTAACGTTACTGTACCTGACATTCTTTCACCCCTATTTTATTCATTGATAATGTATATTTATTAAATTATTTTTTTGGTTTTTATTGAAATTCCTTTTAATGTTAAGTGAAAAGATAATGATAAGTATTATATGTCTGTATAAAAATTAAGTCAACTGTATTTTTATGATAAAATAAAAATCAGTCGTAAGTCCTTATCGAAGAAAGAAGTGAAAAAAGGGAAAATTATTGAAAACGCTTATATTCTTAGGGCATTTCATGTATAATAATGACAAAGTTAGTATGAAGGGAGAGCGGGTCATGAGTTTGAAGAGAGATAACAAAGCTGAAAAGCGCGAAGTCACCTCAATTCGCAATGACTATGTCCGTTCGGTTGAAATCGAAGAAAAGCGCAAGTCTGCTCACAAAGTTCGATTAATGAGGAGATTGGCAGTATTTGGGTTTGTGATTTTAATGGCGACTATATGGATTGGGTCGACTATTTATGCACAAACACAAACCATTTCTGAAAAAGCGCAGCTTCGTGAAGAAGCGTTGCTAGAACTTGAACAAGTTGAAAAGCAGCAAAATCAGCTAGAAGAACAAATCTTGCTATTGAATGACGAAGAATATTTGGCTAAATTAGCGCGTAAAGATTACTTCCTATCAGAAGAAGGAGAAATCATTTTTACTACACCACATGACGAAAAAAAAGATGAAGAAAAGCCATCAGAAAAAGAGTAGTCAGTTGACACTCTTTTTTTGATGGTTATAATAAAAAGTGGGACAAGTCCCGCAAAATGACAGCGTGACCCAATATCGCTTTGGAGTCACCTTAAATTTTAAGGAGGAGCATTTTTTTTATGTCGATTGAAGTAGGCAGCAAGTTAGAAGGTAAAGTCACAGGTATTACAAACTTTGGAGCATTTGTTCAGCTTCCAACTGGTGCAACAGGCCTCGTGCATATAAGTGAAGTAGCCGACAACTATGTAAAAGATATTAACGATCATCTTAAAGTTGGCGAAATGGTAGAAGTGAAAGTCATGAATGTAGAAGCAGACGGGAAGATTGGGCTTTCAATTCGTAAAGCGAAGCCACAACCAGCTGGCGGCACAGAACGACCACAACGACCACGCCCGAGCAACAATCGTTCATTTGATCGCGCTCCAAAAGAGAACTTTGAAACAAAAATGGCGAAGTTCTTAAAAGATAGCGAAGAAAATATGACGACCTTAAAACGCGCGACTGAATCAAAACGTGGCGGCAGAGGGGCAAAAAGAGGCTAACTTGCTAGCTGTTTTAATAGTATAGGGAAATGCTTCAATACAGCTTGAAATTTATACTGAAACGCTTCTCAACTTGAGAAGCGTTTATTTTTTTACTATTAATTTTTGAAATAAAAAAAGCAGCGCCCTGGAAGGACGCTGCTTTAAAATGAAACTATGATGGCGGCAGAGGGGATCGAACCCCCGACCTCACGGGTATGAACCGTACGCTCTAGCCAGCTGAGCTACGCCGCCTTGTTTAAACGAACATTTAATAGCATACTATTGATAGATGCGTCTGTCAATTACAATTTACAATTTTTTTAGACAGATTTTAAAGACAGAGATAAGCAGGTGAGATGAAGAAATGGGGAGTTTTCAAGTATTACTGATGAAATACATTAACAAGCATAAACTGATGCAAGCTGGAGATAAGGTACTCGTTGGTTGTTCAGGCGGAATTGATTCGATGGTCTTACTTTATTTCTTGAATTCAATAAAGGCCGAACTAGGCATTTCAGTCGCGGCTGTTCATGTAGATCATATGTTAAGAGGCGAAGAATCTCATAAAGATCGCTTGTTTACCGAAGAAAAAGCGAAACAATGGGGCATTGAATATTTTAGTCGAGCGATTCCCATTCCAGAGATTTTAGAAAAAAAAGGTGGTAATAAGCAACAAGTATGCCGAACCGAGCGCTATACTTATTTTCTTGAAGTCATGGAACAAACTGGTGCCACTAAATTTGCGACGGCCCATCACGCGGACGATCAACTCGAAACGATCTTGATGTCTGGAGTACGAGGTAGTTTGCAGGATGGCTCATTTGGCATGTTAGCTAGCCGCCCGTTTGGAAGCGGTCATTTGATTCGCCCGCAATTGGCAGTGGTCAAAGAGCAAATTGTAGCTTATGCAAAAGCGCAAGGCATTTCATATCGGGAAGATTCGAGTAACGCTGAAGCGGCATATACACGGAATCGTTTGCGCCAAAAAGTTTTGCCGCTCTTAAAAGAAGAAAATAACGATGTTTCTCAAAATTTTGTGGAACTAGCTGAAGATATGCAACAAGATCAACAGTTTTTACAGGATTTAGCCGAACAGAAATTGAAACAAATAATGAGAGTGGAAAATAAAAAAATCATTTTATCTGCCAAAAGTTTCAGAGTTGAAGCGCATGCTTTACAAAAAAGAATGGTTCTACTACTATTAAACTATCTATATAATCCGAAGCAAGTTCCGTTAACTAGACAGTTGGTCGAACAAATGCAGGAAATGATGCAAAGTTCATCGGGTACTGTTTTTTTACATTTGCCGCAAAATTATATAGCAATTCGCCAATACGACACGGTTTTGCTCAGTCACCAATCGCAAGAAACGGTGACTGGACTGACATCCATCAACATTACTGCTAACTGGACACCTGTTTATCATGGACGCCAGTATAAGGTGGTGCCAACTGTTCGACAAGAACAAACGGAAAATGCCACAACTTGGTATTTTCAAGCACCGGAAAACGCCAGTTTCTTTTTGCGAAGTAGAAAACCGGGTGATCGGATTCTGCTTACGGGGATGAATCATCCAAAAAAACTGTCACGTTTAATGATTGATGAAAAAATCCCTGTGCCTATGAGAGAAAGTTGGCCTGTCATCACGACTGACAAAAACGAACTTTTACTAGTGCCAGGCTTACGACCATCTGCCCTCGTTAGTCGTCAAAAGCGAGATGGAGACAATTGGGTACTAATTGAACAACTTTTATAAAATGAAAACAAGGAATACTAGGAGGTCCACCATGTTACAGAATGACATTAAAGAAATTTTAATTAGCGAAGAACAATTGCAGGACAAAGCACGTGAACTAGGAGCGGCGTTAACAGAGGATTATAAAGGTAAATATCCACTAGCTATCGGCGTTTTAAAAGGTGCAATGCCATTCATGGGAGATTTGATGAAACGCATTGATGGTTTTATTGAAATGGATTTCATGGATGTTTCGAGTTACGGCAACGCGACTGTTTCTTCTGGAGAAGTTAAAATTGTGAAAGATTTGAATGCGAGTGTTGAAGGGCGCGATCTATTAATCATCGAAGACATTATTGATAGTGGAATGACACTTAGCTATTTGGTGGACCTGTTTAAGTACCGGAAAGCAAACTCAATCAAAATCGTTACCTTATTGGATAAGCCAACAGGGCGCAAAGTAGACTTGAAAGCTGATTATGTTGGCTTTGAAGTACCTGATGCGTTTGTTGTTGGATACGGCTTGGATTACGCAGAAAAATACCGGAATTTACCGTATATCGGAATTTTGAAGCCTGCAATTTATAGCGAAGAAGCAGAATAGACAACGATCGTTCACAGTCTATCGATTAAACAGCGAGAATAAGGCCTTTTCGTTGTATGCTGAAATGTTCCTATGGTAGTATTTAGTATAGTTTTAGGGAAACTTTATGAGGGGGCGCGGGATGAATCGGATATTTCGATACACCATATTTTATTTACTGATTTTCCTAGTTATTATCGGGATTCTGGGTACCTTTAACAATAGTAACCAGCCGACTGAAAATATAGGATATAACGAATTTTTGGAAGCATTGGAAAATGGGGAGATTGAGGAAGTTACAATCCAACCGGATGCTATGGTTTATGAAGTCACAGGGAAAATGACTGGATATGAAGAAGGTCAATCTTTTGTAACGAATATTCCATTAGAAAACGAAGCGTTAACTGCTGAAATTGATGCAGTCGCAAAAGCACAAGATGGTGTCGAGATTGAATATTTGAAAGCTCCACAAACAAGTGGTTGGGTTTCATTTTTCACAGGTATCATTCCATTTATCATCATTTTCATCCTTTTCTTCTTCTTACTTAATCAATCACAAGGCGGCGGAGGCGGTCGTGTGATGAACTTTGGTAAAAGTAAAGCGAAGTTATATGATGATCAAAAACAAAAAGTTCGCTTTAATGACGTAGCTGGAGCAGATGAAGAGAAACAAGAACTTGTAGAAGTTGTTGATTTCTTGAAAGATCCGCGCAGATTCGCAGACATTGGCGCTCGCATTCCAAAAGGTATTTTACTTGTTGGACCTCCGGGTACCGGTAAAACCTTACTAGCACGTGCTGTTGCCGGAGAAGCAGGCGTTCCATTCTTCTCTATCAGTGGTTCGGACTTTGTTGAGATGTTTGTCGGTGTCGGGGCTTCTCGAGTTCGTGATTTGTTTGAAAACGCGAAGAAAAACGCACCTTGTATCATTTTCATCGATGAAATCGACGCAGTCGGACGCCAACGTGGCGCTGGTCTCGGTGGTGGACACGATGAGCGTGAGCAAACATTAAACCAACTATTGGTTGAAATGGATGGCTTTGGTGCAAACGAAGGCGTTATTATTATTGCTGCAACAAACCGTCCGGACATTCTGGATCCGGCTTTACTTCGTCCGGGACGTTTTGACCGTCAGATTACTGTAGGTCGTCCGGATGTTAAAGGCCGTGAAGAAGTTCTTAAAGTTCACGCGCGTAATAAACCGCTTGACGAAAATGTTGATTTAAAAGCAATCGCTCAGCGTACGCCTGGATTCTCAGGTGCCGATTTAGAGAACTTATTGAACGAAGCAGCACTTGTTGCGGCTCGTCGCAGTAAACTTAAAATTGATATGTCTGATCTTGATGAAGCATCTGACCGCGTTATCGCAGGTCCTGCTAAGAAAAACCGCGTTATTTCGAAAAAAGAACGCAATATCGTGGCATTCCACGAAGCGGGACATACGGTTATCGGGTTAACGCTTGATGACGCTGAAACTGTTCACAAAGTAACGATCGTTCCTCGCGGACAAGCTGGCGGCTATGCTGTCATGCTACCAAAAGAAGATCGTTACTTTATGACAAAACCTGAATTGCTTGATAAGATTTCTGGTTTACTAGGCGGACGTGTAGCAGAAGATATCATGTTCGGTGAAGTATCTACCGGCGCTCATAACGATTTCCAGCGTGCAACGGCAATTGCCCGCAGCATGGTAACGGAATACGGCATGAGTGACAAAATCGGTCCGGTTCAATTCGGTACAGCGCAAGGCGGTAACGTATTCTTAGGGCGTGACTTTAACTCTGAACAAAATTATTCAGATGCCATTGCCTTTGAAATTGATCAGGAAATGCAACGTATTATCAAAGAGCAGTATATTCGCACGAAAGAAATTCTGACTGAGAAGAAAGAACTTCTTGAATTGGTTGCGACGACATTGCTTGAAGTGGAAACTTTAGATGCGGCACAAATTCTGCATTTGAAAGACCACGGTACGCTTCCTGAACGAGATTACGAAACGTTAAACGGTGATTTCGGAGACGAAAGTAAAACAAATTTAAAAAAAGATAGCGACACTTCAGAAGCGATAGGTGCACCAGCTGATCCTTCAGCGGGAGACTTGCCTTCAGAAGACGTACAAACGGACTCAGTAGGAGATTCGATTGACGAAAAACGCAAATAATAAGAGTGACGAGCTGGTTGCCTATTCCCTTACTAAAGGGAAGGCAATCAGCTTTTTGCTTTCTTTAAATTGTGGTATGATGTGTTGGAAATTCGTCGATAAGTGAGGCTAAAACATGATTTTGGTAATGGATGCTGGAAATACAAGTATTGTTCTAGGAGTATACGATCAAGATCAATTAATGCACCATTGGCGTATGGAAACACTTCGTCATAAAACAGAAGATGAATATGGCATGCAGATTAAAACATTTCTCCAAGATGTCGATTTAAGTTTTTCATCGGTCACCGGTGTTATTATGTCGTCCGTTGTCCCGCCTATCGTCTCTACTTTAGAGCGGATGTGCCAAAAATATTTTCAGGTAAAACCGTTGATAGTTGGACCTGGTGTGAAAACAGGATTGAACATTAAGTATGATAATCCTCGTGAAGTAGGCACTGACCGAATCGTAAATGCAGTCGCGGCAATCCATGAATACGGGAGTCCGTTGATTATTGTTGATTTTGGCACGGCCAATACTTTCTGTTATATTAATGAAAAGCAACAATACATGGGAGGCGCCATTGCTCCCGGTATTAATATTTCAACAGAAGCGCTATATGCTCGTGCTGCTAAACTTCCGCGGATTGAAATCGCTACACCAGAGCATGTAGTGGGTAAAAATACGATTTCTGCCATGCAAGCCGGTATTGTTTATGGTTATGTTGGCCAAATAGAAGGAATTGTCTCGCGCATGAAAAAAGACAGTAAAGAAAAGCCGGTAGTTATTGCGACTGGCGGTATGGCTTCTTTAATTGCTAGTGAAACAACCATTATTGATTATGTAGATCCTTTTTTAACGTTAAAAGGACTATATTTAATTTACAAACGCAATCAAGCGTAAAGAAAGGAACGATAGATGTGTCAGATTATTTAGTTCGCGGTCTCGGTTTTAATGGGAGTGTCCGTGCATTTGCAGTAGACAGCACGAAAACAGTAGGAGAAGCACAACGTCGCCATATGATGTGGCCAACCGCTTCGGCAGCTTTAGGGAGAGCGATGACAGGTGGCGTGATGCTTGGAGCTATGCTAAAAGGCGATGATAAAGTAACGATTAAGTTTGAAGGTGGCGGACCTGTTGGCGCATTACTAGTAGACAGCAATGCTAACGGTGGTGTTCGTGGCTATGTTTCTAATCCGCAAACTCATTTTGATTTAAACGAGCTAGGTAAATTAGATGTTAGTCGTGCAGTTGGAACAACCGGTATGATGTCAGTTGTTAAAGATTTAGGTATGCGCGATAATTTCACGGGTCAAACACCGATTGTTTCAGGTGAAATCGCCGAAGACTTCACCTATTATTTTGCTACTTCAGAACAAATACCTTCATCAGTTGGACTAGGCGTTTTAGTAGATACAGACAACTCGATTTTGGCAGCGGGTGGATTTATCATTCAATTGATGCCAAATACGGATGATGAAACCATCACGAAAATCGAAGAACGTCTTTCTGGTATTGAACCTGTTTCTCATATGATTCAACGTGGATTGTCGCCAGAAGAAATTCTTGATGCAGTACTTGGAGAAGGAAATGTCCAAATTCTTGATAAAATGCCGGTGAATTTCGAATGTAATTGTTCTAAAGACCGTTTTGCAACTGCTATTCTTGGACTGGGGAAAAAAGAAATTCAAGACATGATCGACGAAGACGGAATGGCGGAAGCGCAATGCCATTTCTGCTTAGAGACGTACCATTATTCTAAAGAGGAACTCGAGACGTTTATCAATGAGCTCCAACTATAATAACCGGCGACCTGTGCCGCCGGCAGGTACAGACAAGCCTAAACGACATTTAAAAACCAAACCGGTGCTAATGATCATCGGGGTACTATTGTTATTTAATATTTTATGGTTAATTGCTTGGTTAATTCCAAACGATACGGGCAAAGTGGAAAAAGTCGCTTCTGTCAGTGGTGAAGCAATCACGCGAGAAGAGTGGTTGGCTTCTATGGAAGAACAGCATGGCCGCGAAGCGTTACTTGAGTTAGTCAATGAAAAAGTAATGGCCACTGCAGCTAAAGATTACGGGATCGAAGTCAGTGACAAAGAAATTGATTTGGAGTTAGCGCTAGTGCGTTCTTCACGAGATGGTACAGAAACCGCGTTATATGCAGTGGACGATACACGTCAACGCGAAAAAATAAAAGCCCAATTAATTTTAGAAAAAGTGCTGACTAAAGACGTCGTCATTGAAAAAGAAGAGATTAAAGCGTTTTATGACGATAACGAGTCACTCTACGATGTGAAAGATTCGTATCGCACGCGCATCATCGTTCTAAACTCATCGGCAGAAGCCGAAGAAACCATTAAAGAACTTGAAAAAGGTTCTTCATTCGAAGCGACTGCTCGTGAACGGTCGATTGACAGTGCAACGGGTAATCTTGGTGGAGATATTGGGTATATATCCAATGGCGAACCAAGTATAGATACCAATATTGCCAAAGCTGTTTCGAAAGTAGAAATCGGCGGATGGTCTTCGCCGTTGGCACTGGAAAACGGCAAAACTGCTATTATTTCCGTGACAGAAAAAGTGGATGGCCAAACATTTTCTTATGAAGATGTAGAAGGGCATATTAATCGTGAGCTAGCATTAGAGCAATTGCCACAAGCGGTGACTCCTGAAGCTTTCTGGCAAGAGTTTGACGCTGAATGGTTTTATGGAGAATAGGTATTCATTAGACGTTTCGTTACGGAACGTCTATTTTTTATAAATTCATGCAATTTGACAAAAGACCCGCCGTATTGATAACATTAGCTTCATTAAAGTCGACAAAATTACTAGGGATTAGGAGTGTTGAAAAATGGCGCGTGTAGGAAACTCAATTACTGAATTGATTGGACAAACACCAACTGTGAAGTTAAATCGGTTAACAGGTCCTGAAGATGCAGACGTTTATTTGAAATTGGAATACTTTAACCCAGGCAGTAGTGTAAAAGACAGAATTGCACTTGCGATGATTGAAGCGGCTGAAAAGTCCGGGGATTTAAAAGAAGGCGATACCATTATCGAACCGACAAGTGGGAACACAGGAATTGGTTTAGCGATGATCGCAGCGGCAAAAGGATACAAATCTGTTTTGGTTATGCCAGAGACAATGAGCATGGAGCGTCGCAACTTATTGCGTGCTTACGGCGCTGAATTGATTTTAACGCCAGGTCCAGACGGTATGAACGGTCCGAATGGAGCGATTAAGACGGCTGAAAAAAATGCAGCTGAACATGGTTGGTTTATGCCCCAACAATTTAATAACGAAGCAAATCCAGAAATACACCGTTTAACGACGGGTCCGGAAATCGTTGAAACAATGGGTGATCAATTAGATGCGTTTATTTCAGGAATTGGTACAGGTGGAACGATCACAGGTGCTGGCCAAGTATTGAAAGAAAAGTATCCGGAAATTCGCATCGTCGCGGTTGAGCCTGCTGATTCAGCGGTCTTATCAGGTTGTAAGCCGGGACCTCACAAAATCCAAGGAATTGGGGCTGGGTTTATTCCTGCTGTACTCGATACCAAAATATACGATGAAATTATTCAAGTAACGAACGATCAATCGTATGATACAGCGCGTCAAGCGGCTCGTGAAGAAGGCATTCTTGGAGGGGTATCTTCAGGAGCGGCCATTTACGCCGCGCTTCAAGTTGCAAAACGTTTAGGTAAAGGCAAAAAAGTATTAGCGATCATTCCGTCTAACGGAGAACGCTACTTAAGCACACCTCTTTACCAATTTGATGAGTCTAACTAAACGATTAAAAAGAGCGGGCATAGTGTCCGCTCTTTTTCTATGGAAACAAACCGGTCAAATAAGGTAAGATGAAGGCGCGCTTAATGATACATATTCGAATGTTGGACGGTGAATTCTGTGGAAATCAATGTTAAAGATAAAACGCTCGTTATGGGCATATTAAACGTCACGCCTGACTCTTTTTCTGACGGTGGAAAGTATAGTGGAGTGGAACAAGCATTGACGCATGCTGAGCAAATGATTGCGGATGGTGTGGACATTATCGACGTAGGCGGTGAATCCACTCGACCAGGTCATGTGCAAATTTCAGAAGAAGAAGAGATTGGGCGAATCATTCCTGTAATCAAGGAGTTGCGTCAAAAATTCAATATATTAATTTCGGTAGATACCTATAAATCACGTGTCGCAGAAGCCGCAATAGCAGCAGGTGCCCATATTATTAACGATATTTGGGGAGCTAAATACGATTCGGAGATTGCGAACGTCGCGGCAAAATGGAACGTGCCAATCATCTTGATGCATAATCGCAACGATAGGGCTTATTCAAATTTTCAAGAGAATTTATTGGAGGGTCTTACTGAAAGTATTGAAATCGCTCTTTCTGCTGGAGTGCCAAGAGAAAATATCTGGCTTGATCCAGGAGTTGGATTTGTTAAATCGGTAGAGCAAAACCTTCAAGCAATCCAGTCGATTGCACTAATAGCGAAATGGGGTTATCCGGTGCTTCTTGGTACCTCTAGAAAGTCATTCATTGGCAAAATTTTAGATACCACTGTAGAAGAACGGTTGGAAGGTTCACTCGCAACAGTTTGCTATGGCATCACACAAGGGTGTAATATCGTCCGAGTTCACGACGTGAAAGAAACAGTGCGTGCGGTGCGGATGATGGATGCACTAACAGGCAAACGCCCATATGAGGAGGAGAAATAATGGATTTTATTCATGTAAATGATATGGAGTTTTATGGTTATCACGGAGTGTTCCCTGAGGAAACGAAATTGGGTCAACGATTTCGCTTAACGGTTTCGTTAGCTGTGGATTTGCAGCAAGCTGGAGAAACGGATGCGCTAGAGCATACGGTACATTACGGAGAAGTCTACGAAGCGTGTCGTTCAATTGTTGAGGGGGAGCCGAAGAAATTAGTGGAAGCTGTAGCAGAAAGTGTAGCTAGCCGAATTTTAGCCGAATTTCCTTTAGTGCAAGGCATACGCGTTCAGTTGATCAAACCAGACCCTCCGATTCCTGGTCACTATAAATCTGTAGCGATTGAATTGACGCGAGGAAAGTTCGCATGAGCCAAAGTTATTTGTCGCTAGGCTCTAATATGGGGGACCGCTTCGAGATGTTGAGGCAAGCTGTATCGCAACTTTCAAAATCTCCATCCATTAAAGTTATCCGCATCTCTTCTCTGTACGAAACAGATCCCGTCGGATTTACAGAGCAGGAACCTTTTCTAAATATGGTCGTTCAGCTCGAAACGGAATTAGATGCATTCGCTTTGTTGGATGTGTGCCAGGAGATTGAAGAAAATTTAAATCGAAAGCGCATTGTTAGGTGGGGACCGAGGACGATAGATCTTGATATTTTATTGTATAACCAAGACAACATACAAAACGATAGGCTCGTAGTGCCGCATCCGCGAATGGATGAAAGAGCCTTTGTTGTTGTGCCATTACTCGAAATAAATCCAGAATTTAAAATAGCAGATAACTTTGAGGTGGAAGGCGTTCGTATATGGAAGTCGTATAACGACATTGAAACGTTCTTGCAGGATGTCCAAACGGAGTTGCAATAGAAATTATATCTTTATTAATTAGTGGAACGTAAAGCTGCCACAAATTCGTGGCAGCTTTTTTATGTAGTATGGTAAGAAATTGTGTACAATAGAGAAATACATGAATGAGATTTAGTGTTAAACAGATAAAGGAGTGTAGGGCATGTCAGAAGAATTAAACGATCAATTAGTAGTTAGACGACAAAAAATGCAAAATTTCCGAGATAACGGAATGGATCCGTTCGGTGGCCGTTTCGAACGAACTCACTTATCTCAAGAAATAATTGAGCAATGCGGAGAGCTTTCTAAAGAGGAACTTGAAGAAGCAGCGCATGAAGTAGTGATTGCTGGACGAGTTATGACTAAGCGTGGAAAAGGTAAAGCTGGCTTTGCGCATATTCAAGATTTGAAAGGTCAAATCCAAATTTATGTTCGTAAAGATGCAATTGGTGATGAAGCTTACGAGTTTTATAACACAGTTGACTTAGGGGACATCCTTGGGATTAAAGGCGTCGTATTTAAAACAAATGTAGGCGAACTTTCTATTAAAGCAAAAGAAGTGGAATTCCTTACAAAAGCGTTGCGCCCATTACCGGAAAAATTCCATGGCTTAAAAGATGTTGAACAACGTTACCGTCAGCGTTATTTAGACTTGCTTACAAGTGAAGAAAGCAAAGAGACGTTTATTCTGCGTAGTAGAATTATCCAATCTATGCGTCGTTACTTAGATAACGAAGGATTCTTGGAAGTTGAAACTCCGATGCTTCATTCAATTGCTGGAGGAGCGGCTGCAAAGCCGTTCATTACACACCACAACGCATTAGATATGGAATTGTATATCCGTATTGCGATTGAGCTGCATTTAAAACGATTAATTGTAGGTGGATTAGAGAAGGTTTATGAAATTGGGCGTGTCTTCCGTAACGAAGGAATCTCAACTCGTCATAACCCTGAATTCACGATGTTAGAATTATATGAAGCTTACGCAGATTATAACGACATCATGGCACTTACAGAAAATTTAGTAGCTCATATTGCACAAGAAGTTCTAGGAACTACTACAGTGCAATACGGAGAAGATCAAATTGAATTGGCTGTAGGTTGGAAGCGACTGCATATGGCTGATGCTGTTAAAGAATATACAGGTGTAGACTTCTGGGATCACTTGACTAAAGAAGAAGCTCAAGCTCTAGCGAAAGAACACGGTATTGATATTAAGCCTACAATGGAAGTTGGGCATATCTTAAATGAGTTCTTTGAACAAAAAGTGGAAGAGCAGTTAGTTCAACCAACCTTTATTTATGGACATCCAGTTGAAATTTCGCCTTTAGCTAAGAAGAATCCAGAAGATGAACGTTTTACAGATCGTTTTGAATTGTTTATAGTACGCCGTGAACATGCTAATGCATTCACAGAGTTAAACGACCCAATTGACCAACGTCAGCGTTTTGAAGCCCAATTGGTAGAAAAAGCTGAAGGTAACGACGAAGCTCATGAAATGGATGAAGATTTTATTGAAGCTTTAGAATATGGATTACCACCAACAGGGGGATTAGGGATCGGTATCGACCGGTTAATTATGTTGTTAACTAATTCTTCATCTATTAGAGACGTTTTATTGTTCCCGCAAATGCGTCCGAAAGAATAGAAAAGTAAAGAGGGATGCCGATTTAAAGGTCTTTGATCTTTGAGTCGGTTTTTTTAAAAAAAACACTTGTATCAAATTTTGAATGGTGCTATACTATTTCTTGTCGCGTTTTTCATAATAAAAGATGCGGAGAAATAAAAAAGAAAAAAGTTGTTGACTTCTTAAAAAGAAGTTGGTAATATTGAAAAGTCGCCGTGACATTAAGCGGTAAATAACTTGAACCTTGAAAACTGAACAGCAAAACGTCAACAAAAC
>NZ_JAKVTG010000027.1 GCF_022489025.1 Planococcus halocryophilus
CTTGCGCGGGCCGTTTTGCGCGACCGTTGCTGTTTGTTGACGTTTTGCTGTTCAGTTTTCAAGGTTCAGTTTGTTTCAAGTTGTTGTGTCGTTCTTTACGACTCCTATGATACTAAAGCATATACTTCAGACTGTCAACACTTTTGGTAAATAAAATTATATTTATAAAACATTAATTAATGGATTCTTTTTTCCTTCTATATAAGAGTTAAAAAAGAAGTTGTTTTAAGCGCTTAGAAAAAGCCGTTTTAATCCAACTTCTTTTCCTCTCTTTCTATATAACGGATAATCTATCCCTTTAACAATTATATCCAAAACATAATAAGTCAGAATTTTTCCCAATTTTATAGAAGTTCAAAACCTTTACTTCCAACTTTTAATCCTCTATTAAAGTTCTCGCCGACCTTCTAATGCTTTTGACAACGTTACTTCATCGGCGTACTCTAAATCTCCACCTACTGGAAGTCCGTGTGCAATTCGAGTTGTTTTGATTCCGGACGGTCTTACGAGACGAGAAATGTACATCGCTGTCGCTTCTCCTTCAATCGTCGGGTTGGTAGCTAAGATCAACTCTTCTACCTCTTCATCTTGAAGACGTTTCAGTAAAGATGGCACATTGATGTCTTCAGGACCAATTCCATCCATTGGAGAAATCGCGCCTTGCAAAACATGATACAAACCTTTGTAATCACGCATTTTTTCCATCGCAATGACGTCTTTCGGATCTTGCACTACGCAAATCGTCGTACGGTCGCGTTGTTGATCTTGACAAATATGACAAGGATCTACATCGGTAATATGGCCACAAACCGAGCAAAAGCTTAAATTCCGTTTTGCATCGACCAACGCTTTCGCAAAATCAAGCACTGTATCTTCTTTCATGCCAAGAACAAAAAATGCCAGACGAGCCGCTGTTTTCGGCCCGATCCCTGGCAATTTCATAAAACTCTCCATTAATTTCGAAATGGGTTCTGGATAATGCATCTAGTTTACCTCCTAGAACATGCCCGGGAGATTTAAGCCCTTCGTGAATTTCCCCATTGTGGAATTCGCATGTTCATCCGCTTTTTTAAACGCTTCGTTTGTCGCAACAACTAAAAGGTCCTGTAACATTTCAACATCTTCTGGGTCTACTACTGTTGGATCAAGAACGATATCCAATACTTCTTTATGACCGGATACAGTAACTTTGACCATACCGCCGCCTGCTGATCCTTCAAACTTCAATGTCCCAAGTTCTTCTTGAGCCACTGCCATCTCTTTTTGCATTTTTTGCATTTGTTTCATCATGCCTTGCATATTTCCTCCACCGCGCATAATTAGTTCCTCCTTAGAATTTTCATTTTAATCGTCATGAACTTCGACAAAGTCTTTTCCAAAAAGACGCTCGGCTTCTGAGATAAACGGATCTTCTTCCGCTACTGCCCCGTCACCCGAAAACGGATTTTCTTCTTCAGACTCTGACTGTTTTTCTTCAGTGCCTGACTTTAACCCGCTATGTTTAATAAATTCTTCGCGGATTTTCAGCCAACTGGCGTCTGGTACGAAAACCGGTGTATACGCTTTGCCTGCATACTGCTCCAGCAATTGGCTGAATGTCGCTGCAAAGGTTTGGTTTTCAGAAGCCATCTGGCAATGAATATCATACTTGAATTTTAACACAAATGCATCCGCGGATGCCGCTACTGGCTCCGCATCGTTCAACAAAGCCGAATGCGACCGTTGCAATTGATTCATCACAGTAGCCCAATTGGTTTTAATTGCTTGAATATCTGCTTTTGTCGCATTCTTCAAGACATCTTGAATGCGACCGGTTGGTATTTTAAAGCCACTTTGCACGCGTTGACGTTTTTTCTGTTCAGTCGGCGCAGCTTGTGCACTGCTTCCTGCACCATTTTTCACTTGTTGCTGTAATTCACGCACCAAATTTTCTAACTGGATGACCTTTGCTTCTAATTCAGGTGATACAGCAGAAGCCGCGCTTTGTGTCGGAACGTCTGCTTGTGCCATTTTCAGCAAAGCTGTTTCCATGTAGATTTTGGTATGGTTTGAAAAACGCATTTCTTGCTGCGTTTTAGATAAAATATCAATCCAGTTATAAAGCGTTGACGGCTCGAATCGATTGGCTAATTCTTCAAATCGTGGTTCGTGTGCTGCCAACTCTAACATATCGTGGAGATCAGGCGCTGTTTGAATCAACAATAAATCACGGAAGAAAGTAATAAAATCTTCAACCAATCGCACAGGGTCTTTGCCGTCTCGCACCAATTGTTCCAATAACGTCAATGCTTGTCCGATATCTTTAGCAAGTAACGCTTCTGCAATACCGTAAAACACATCTTGACTCACAGAACCCGTCACGAGCAATGCATCTTCAACCGTCATTTCATCTCCGCTGAACGAGACCACTTGGTCCAATAAACTCAACGCATCACGCATTCCGCCTGCTGCAGCTTGCGCAATAATTTTAAGCACTTGTTCGTTATAAGGAATCTCCGCATCTGTTAACACTTCTACCATACGGAAAACAATATCCACTTGCGTATGGGACTTGAAATCAAAGCGCTGACAACGAGAAATAATCGTCAATGGCAGTTTATGTGGTTCGGTTGTCGCTAAGATAAAGACTACGTGCTCTGGTGGTTCTTCTAATGTTTTCAGCAATGCGTTAAAAGCACTATTTGATAACATATGCACTTCATCGATAATATAAATTTTAAAACGTGAATTGGCCGGTGAAAACCGAACTTTTTCAATGATTTCTCTCATCTCTTCTACACGAGAATTGGAAGCCGCATCGAATTCAATCACGTCGGTATTGGATCCTTCGTTAATGCTTTTGCAAGAAGTACATTCATTGCAAGGTTCTGCCGTTGGAGCTTGCTCACAGTTTAACGCTTTCGCGAATATTTTAGCGGCACTGGTTTTCCCTGTCCCTCTTGGTCCCGAGAACAAATAAGCATGTGTCGTCTTATTGTAAAGGAGAGCATTTTGAAGGGTTTGTTTGACATGCGTTTGACCAGTCATTTCAGAAAAGGACTGTGGTCTGTAAACACGGTAAAAAGCTTGATACGCCAACTTGTTCTCTCCTTTTGAAGAATCTGTTTTTCGTACTGTCATTATACCATAAAACACAGGTTTTTCTGAACGATTCCCTACGATTCGCTTGACGATTCTACGACTCAGAAAATAAAAAAACCTGTCCGCTACGAGAGCGGACAGGTTTGAAATTACGAATTTTTGCCGTGCACCTTTCTTCGACTGCTGTACATAAGCGTTACCCTTGTCGCTGGCTCGATCTAGGCGATCCCGCGGCACATGGAATGTTCCACTTAATGCTGCTTCCTTCCGGACCTGACATGGTTCATGGGATTCCATTGCGCAGGACCCAGATGTCAACACTACGTGCAAGAGGCAGACCTTACATACAAACAGCCTCAGAAAGGAATTCAGTCCCGCTAAAGCGGATTGCAGGTTACAGGACACCGCTATCTTCCCACCTAGCACGGCATTTACTAGTATACGAATTATTCTAAGAAAAATCAATCCGTAACCTTCATTTAACGAGAATTTCTTTTTTATCAACTACAGTTCAAATCAACACGTTATTCGAATTCCGATTTTCAATGTTGAGTATAAAGCTTAGTTCGACCAATTTAAAAAAGTTAGGATTCGCTTTCTTACTTATTATTTTCTACGTCAGATAAGGTTTTTTGAAATAAATTTAAAAAAACTTGAAAAACTGTTGACAGTTATTATTCATCCATGATAAATTAATTCTTGTCTTACACGGAGGAATACCCAAGTTTGGCTGAAGGGATCGGTCTTGAAAACCGACAGGGGAGTCAAATCCCGCGGGGGTTCGAATCCCTCTTCCTCCTCCATTTTTAATTTAACTGTTTTATAACTTTGATATAGCAAACCGGAAGGCTCATGCCTTCCGGTTTTTTTATGTTCTTTTTTATATTTCCCGGGAAATAGTTATCCCCCTTGAGCAAAACTCCAAAAACCAAAGCATACACAAAGCTATTGGAGCGATTAATCTCCAACAAAAAAGACTGTAGACAAACTCGATTTATTCGAGTTGTCTACAGTCTGACCCATTCAAAAAGTTTGTTTATTTACGAAGAATAGATGTTTGTTGCATAAAGTCGCCAATCCGTTCAACAATTTGTTCCGAACACTCCGGGTTCTTCATTAAATCATAATCATTGATGTTTAAACGCAATACCGGACAGCCATTAAAAGAGTTGATCCAACTTTCATAACGCTGATGCATTTCTAACCAATAATCAACTGGTGTCTGTTGCTCCATCGCACGTCCGCGTTCTTGTATACGTGAAAGGATATCTTCAATCGATCCTTCTAAGTAAATCAATAAATCCGGATGCGGGAAATACGGAGTCATCACCATTGCTTCAAACAAATTCGTGTACGTTTCGTAATCCACGTTGTTCATTGTTCCTTTATCCCAATGCATTTTTGCGAAAATCCCGGTATCTTCATAGATTGAACGGTCTTGGATAAACCCGCCGCCATATTCAAACATCCGTTTTTGTTCTTTAAAGCGTTCCGCAAGGAAATAAATTTGCAAATGGAAGCTCCATTTTTCAAAGTCATCGTAAAACAAATCTAAATATGGATTAGTATCGACATTTTCAAATGATGTGCGGAACTGCAATGCATCTGCTAACGCTTTCGTCATGGTGGATTTTCCAACACCTACTGTACCAGCTATTGTAATTACCGCATTGTGTGGAATGCCGTATTTTTCACGTAAATTCATAAAGTCAAACTCCTCTTCTGTAAAGTTCCGTCCACTTTGTCCAGGATCAGTTGCAAGTCGTCATTGTTTTGAACAAAATCGATTTCATCCCCATTAAAACGTAAAACGGGAATTTCCGGATGCTCTCGTTCAAAGCGTTCGATAAACTCATGGTAATCAGCAGCTAACTGCTCCATGTATTCAGGTGTAATCATTTGTTCAAACTCGCGTCCCCGTAATTTAATGCGTTTCATCAAAGTATCTAGACTTGCATGCAAGTAGATCACCATATTTGGTTTCGGCATATCTACTGTTAAAATTTTATAGATGGCTTCGTACTTGGCGTATTCAGCTGTTGGCAATGTACGTTTCGCAAAAATAAGGTTTTTAAAGATATGATAATCTGCCACAACCGGTTCGTGATTGGAAATGAACTTTTTCTGGATATCTGCCAGCTGTTTATAACGATTACATAAAAAAAACATCTCTGTCTGGAAGCTCCACTCTTCTATATCTTCGTAGAATTTATTTAAAAACGGGTTTTCGTCAACAATTTCTTTTAATAACTGAAATTGATTTTGATCGGCGAGCGCTTTTGTTAGCGAAGTCTTACCTACACCAATCGGGCCTTCTACCGTGATAAATGGAACCGGCATGCGAAGTCCTCCTTTTTCGATTCAAGTAAATTGCAATGCCATTTATTTTACCACACCAATTCCGTTAAAAGTAGAGTATAAAATCGAGGGATTTATTAATGAATCGGTTTTTTAAAGGTCGCACCATGCACTTCTTGGGTGTCCATAATTGTTAAAAATGCTTTCGAATCAACATCTGCAACAATTTGTTTGAGCTTTGTTAGTTCTAGACGAGTAACTACCACATAAATAACATCTTTTGGCGTATTCAAATAGCCCCCTTGACCATGTAACTTAGTAAAACTTCGGCCAAGTCGATCGTTAATAGCAGAGCCGACTTCTTCATATTCTTCTGATATGATCAGCACTGCTTTTGTATCCTCAAGACCTTGTATCACCACATCAATGGTTTTAGAAGCGATATAATAAGTCAAAACTGAATACATCGCCTGCTCCAGCCCGAGAACAAACGCAGCCCATCCGAAGATAAATACGTTAAAGAACATGACAAACTCACCAATTGAGAACGGTAATTTTTTGGTCAATAGAATTCCGAGAATCTCGGTCCCATCAAGTGCCCCTCCGTTACGAATAACCAGTCCAACGCCCATACCAAGAAGTAATCCCCCAAATATTGTGGCAAGAAGTGGATCTTCCACAAAAGGTTCGATTTTATGCATCGGAATTTCAATTAACGCTAACGACACAATCGCAAAAATAGAAGAGATGAAAAAGTTCCGACCGATATGCTTATAGCCAAAATAAAGGAAAGGTAAATTGATTGCTACAATTAACACGCCAAAAGGAATAACGGTTAAATAGTTCAATATTAAGGAAATCCCAATAATGCCACCATCAATAATTGAGTTTGGAACTAAAAACAATTCAATTGCTGCCGCTGCCATTGTCGCACCAATGAAGATAAAGATGAATCGTAGAGTAAAATGAAGCTTTCTTTCTTTTTTATGTTGTTTCATTCTTCAATCACACCCCACTGTTTAGTTTCGTTCCTCCATTTTACGCTGTTCTGTGTTTTTTGTCTGCACGACTCTTTTTATGAATAGAAAATGCTACACTAGATTTAAGGAGCGATGCATCATGAACGGAATGGAAAAAGATCATTTTTATATGAATTTAGCAATTGAAGAAGCCACTAAAGCAGCTGCCAAAGGAGAAGTTCCGATTGGCGCCATTATCGTCTACAAAGACGAAGTTATTGCACGTGCGCATAATTTGCGTGAAACAACAAACAATGCTGTCACACACGCTGAACTACTAGCCATTCAAGAAGCTTGTCTGCATCTTGGCAATTGGCGACTAGAAGATACAAAGCTTTACGTTACGTTAGAGCCTTGTCCGATGTGTGCAGGTGCCATTTTACAATCACGCATTCCCCATATTGTTTACGGAGCACGTGATGCAAAAGCTGGTAGTGTCGATTCGCTATACCAATTGTTAAATGACGACCGCTTTAATCATCAATGCCAAGTAACAGAGAATGTGCTTGCTGATGAATGTGGTCAGTTATTAACACAGTTTTTTCGAAATCTTCGAGAAGCAAAAAAACAAAAACGGAAAACCCAATTATAAGGGTTTTCCGTTTTTATTCGTTAATAAACTGATCGATCAAGTGATTGACGATTTCTGGCTGTTCATGCTGAATCCAGTGCGTTGCTTCACCAACAAACGCCAAATTGACTTCTTCACAAAAAGACATGCTTTCTTTTGCTAACATGGGCGACAAAAACTGATCACCTATTCCCCAAATAATTCGGACCGGTACGTTGATTTTTGCTTCAGACAGTTGCTTAAAGCTTCCTCTCCTGATGGCGCGATACCAATTAAGCATTGCCGTCAGTGCATCTGACTGTGACCACGCCGTTTTGTACTGAGCAATTTCGGATGTTGTAAAAGCGTCCGGATTGCTCGATTTTGCAATGCCTTGCTGCATGACTTTAAATTCTCTCATACCGAGAGCTTTTTCAGGCAGGTTTGGTAATTGGAAAAACGCAATATAAGAGCTTTTCATCCACTGTAACGGATTTTTCATAAATACCCGTGGCATTGCTCGTGGATGCGGGATGTTCAACACAATCAATTTTTCGACATATTCGGGACGCGTAGCCGCCAAATGCCAAGCTACTGCACCACCCCAGTCATGACCAATAATAATCGCTTTCTTTTTTTGGAAAAATTCAATAATGCCAATCACATCATCCCGCAAATAATCAATTGTGTAATAATCGATTCCTTCAGGCTTATCGCTCAAATTATAGCCACGTTGATCAGGCGCCACTACACGGTAGCCTTTTTCTGCCAAGGGCTGAATTTGATTTTTCCAACCAAACCAAAATTCCGGAAAACCATGCAGCAAAATAACTAGAGTACCATCTTCTGGACCGGCTATAGCAGTATGTAGCTTTATGCCGTTCGTCTCGATATAACGAAAGCTCAAGTTGCCCACAATAATAACTCCCTTCTAACTCACTCTTTACCTCCTCTTTACCCACTTTGCCCAATAAAAAAGCTCAAAAGCAATTGCTTTTGAACTTTTTTTGAAATATTATCCAATGGTCTTTTTGCCACCCATATAAGGCTGCAATACTTCTGGAATATTGATTGAACCGTCTTGTTGCTGACAATTTTCAAGCAAAGCCGCTACAGTACGACCAATGGCTAATCCACTGCCGTTTAATGTGTGAACAAATTCGGGCTTGCCTGTTGCTTCACGACGGAATTTAATATTTGCACGTCTTGCCTGGAAATCTTCAAAATTACTGCAAGAAGAAATTTCACGGTATGTTTCTTGACTCGGAATCCATACTTCAATATCGTATTTCTTCGCAGCTGTAAAGCCTAGATCGGCGGTACACATCTTCAATACGCGGTACGGCAACCCTAAAAGCTGAAGTACTTTTTCCGCATGTCCAGTCAATTTCTCTAGTTCGCCATAAGAATCCTCTGGCTTTACAAAGCGCACTAGCTCAACTTTATTGAATTGGTGCTGTCTGATTAACCCTCGTGTGTCACGTCCTGCAGAGCCCGCTTCAGAGCGGAAATTCGCGCTATAAGACGCAAAGGCTTGTGGCAACATATCTGCCGTTAAAATTTCATCACGGTAGAAGTTTGTTACCGGTACTTCCGAAGTCGGAATGAGGAAATAATCCTCTTTCTCGATCAAGAACGCATCTTCTTCAAACTTCGGCAATTGGCCAGTGCCTGTTAAGCTTTCGCGGTTAACCATATAAGGCGGTAGCATTTCTTCATAACCATGCTCTTCTTGATGAAGGTCCATCATGAAATTGATCAATGCGCGTTCTAAACGAGCGCCAAGTCCACGGTAAAAGACAAAACGGCTTCCTGTTACTTTCGCTGCGCGTTCAAAGTCAATGATGTTTAAATCCGTTCCCAAATCCCAATGTGGCTTAACGTCAAAATCAAATACAGGCTTGTCGCCCCATGTGCGGATTTCTTCATTATCATCTTCAGAATCGCCAAACGGAACGCTGTCATGCGGAATGTTTGGAACACGCATCATAATATAGTTCAAGCTTTCTTCTACAGCTTTTAACTCTTCATCAATCACTTTGATTTGATCGCCGACTTCACGCATTTTTGTAATGGCTTCGTCCGCATTTTCTTTTGCACGTTTCATCGCTGCAATATTTTGAGACGCTTCGTTACGCTCTGCTTTTAACTTTTCAGTTTGCGCAATCAATTCGCGACGTTTTACATCTAACCCTTCAAAATCATCAAGCACGGAAATATCTTCTCCACGCTTCGCAAGCTTTGTTTTTACTTCTTCAAAATTGGCACGTACAAAACGAATATCTAACATACCGTTTCCTCCTCAAGTTTTAATAACAAAAAAAAACAACAAAAATAGCCCCCATCCCTTGGTAAAGGGACGAGAGCTACCCGCGTTGCCACCCTGATTGATCGGCAAAAGCCAATCCTCTTCATCACATAACGGCATTAAAACCGGCAATGGCTTTTTTCGCCATGCAACTCCGGGGTGGATTCAAATGTGTTTTTCACCGGTTCGCACCAACCACCGGCTCTCTTTGGAAAAACAGTCATTTTACTAATTCCCATCAACGTTTCGTCTTTTAAATTAATCATACTTTACTATAAGTTGATGGGTTTGGCAAGAGAAGGTCTGACTTGTCTTGAATCATACTTAAAAAATAGTTTGTAATGCGATGATCATCTGTCAATTCGGGATGGAACGAACAACCGAGAAATTGGCCATCTTTTGCCATAACAATTTTGCCATTATGCACGCATAACACTTCAGTCCCTGCTCCGACACTGACAATATGCGGCGCTCGGATAAAGACGGCTTCAAAAGGTCCTGCTATGCCTCTAATCTCAAGCGGTGCTTCAAAACTATCCACTTGTCGACCAAACGAATTTCGTTCCACTGTAACGTCCATCACACCTAAATGCGCATCGTCGCTACCAACGACTGTTTCAGCAAGCAAAATCAACCCAGCACATGTACCAAACATCGGTTTTCCTGTTTGGGCAAACTCCCGAAGTGGTTCCATCAAGCCATAACGATCTATTAAACGGCGCATCGTTGTGCTTTCCCCGCCAGGTAAGATTAATCCATCCAAATTTTCAAGATCTTTCGGCCATTTAACAGCAATAGCTTCCGCTCCGCACGCTTGAACCGACTTGATATGCTCACGAACAGCTCCTTGCAACGCAAGAACTCCCACTCGCTTCATCTTACCAGCCTCGCTCTTGCATACGTTCGCCGGCAGCAATGGTTGAAATTTCAATGCCTTTCATTGCAATGCCCAGATCTTTTGACAGTTCAGCGATCAATTTATAATCTTGGTAATGTGTAGTCGCTTCCACAATCGCACGTGCAAATCGTTCAGGGTTATCTGATTTGAAAATACCAGACCCAACAAATACACCGTCTGCTCCTAATTCCATCATTAACGCAGCATCTGCAGGTGTGGCAATCCCACCAGCCGCAAAATTAACTACCGGCAAGCGTCCTAAACTTTTAACTTCTTTTAAAAACTCATAAGAAGCTCCCAAGTTACGTGCTTCAGTCATTAATTCATCTTCACTCATCGCGACTACTTTTCGGATTTCTGCATTCACTTGTCGCAAATGACGAACCGCTTCTACAATATTTCCTGTACCTGGTTCGCCTTTTGTCCGTAGCATCGAAGCGCCTTCGCCAATTCGACGTGCAGCTTCACCTAAATTCCGACACCCACAAACAAAAGGAACGGTATATTGGTTTTTCAATAAATGAAATTCTTCATCGGCCGGTGTCAGCACTTCGCTTTCATCGATATAATCGACACCCATCGCCTCTAAAATACGAGCTTCTACAATATGACCAATACGTGCTTTTGCCATCACTGGAATTGATACTGCTTTCATCACTTCTTCTGTGATGCGGGGGTCTGCCATACGCGCTACTCCGCCGTCTCTACGAATATCAGACGGTACTCGCTCAAGTGCCATAACAGCCGTAGCTCCTGCTGCTTCTGCGATACGTGCTTGTTCTGCGTTGACCACATCCATGATCACGCCACCTTTTTGCATTTCGGCCATACCTCTTTTTACACGATCTGTTCCTTGCTCAGTCATTTCTGAATTCCTCCTATTTGTTGATAAATTCAGTATAATAGAGATTGACCATATAAAAAGACTCAGTTATAATCATTTCAATAAGGTCAGTTGGAGGAATTCATATGGACATGCTAATGTTTCAACTTCAAAAACAATCACAAACCCCTTTATACAAGCAGCTTTATCGTGAAATAAAAAAAGCCATTATTGAAGGCAAAATACTCGTCGATACAAAATTGCCGAGCAAACGAAAATTAGCTGATTACCTACAAATTAGCCAAACCACTGTAGAGCTTGCTTATGCCCAACTTGTAGCGGAAGGGTTTATTGAGTCACGTCCGCGCAAAGGATTTTATGCCCAACCGGTTGAAGAACTCGCCTATTTGGATATTCCTCATGATGAACCCGTTATAGAAGAGCCCATCTCCTATAAAATAGATTTCAACTCTGGTAGTATCGATACGCATTCTTTTCCTTTTTTAACTTGGCGGAAATTAACACGTGATATTTTAGATGATTCCAACCATGAATTATTATTATCTGGACATCCTCAAGGAGATGATGTCTTACGTCAAGAAATTGCCCGTTATTTGTATCAATCGCGTGGAGTTGTTTGTCAGGCAGATCAAATCGTTATTGGTTCCGGAACAGAACAATTATTGCCTTTATTGATTCGACTACTTGATAAAAAACTTGTTTATGGCTATGAAAATCCTGGCTATGCTCTGACTCATAGCATTTTCAATCATCACGATCGCCACGCAATTCCCATTGACTTAGAACAAGACGGCTTGAATATTGGCCAACTAGAAGCCTCTGTCGTAGATGTGGCCTATGTAACTCCTTCACACCAATTTCCTTCTGGATCTGTATTGAGTGCCACAAAACGTGCTCAACTACTCAACTGGGCTGCAGCGAAACCGGAACGATATATTATTGAAGATGATTATGACAGTGAATTCCGTTATACCAGTCAACCTATTCCTGCTCTTCAAAGTATCGATTTAAGTGACCGCGTTATCTACATTAGTACCTTTTCCAAATCGTTAATGCCTTCTTTGCGCCTTGCTTATATGGTGTTGCCTAAACGATTGTTGCCGGCGTACCAGCAAACTTTTCGTCATTACTCTTCTTCCGTTCCGAGACATGATCAACACATGGTCGCCAAGTTTATGAAAGATGGTCATTTCGCACGTCACTTGAATCGAATGCGTAAATTGTATCAAAAGAAAATAAAACGCCTTAGTTTATCTCTCGCTCCTTTTGCTCCAGCAGTGACGGTTTCCGGCGAACAAGCAGGCATGCATATCGTCTTGACCATTCAAACCACATTGAGCGAAAACGAGTTGGTACAGCGCGCTAAACAAGTGGGGATTCGCGTCACTGGCTTACATTCCTACGACGTCCATAAAAAAGACAGTGGCTTTCCAAAAATCGTCCTAGGATTTGGCGGCTTATCAGAAGAAGATATTCATACTGGTATTACTGAATTGATGTCTTGTTGGGAAATTCATTAAAAAAAGCCGTTCATCCGAAAAGATGAACGGCTTAACTATTAAAATAACTCTTTTACAAAAGTGCCAGCATCATCCCATAGAGAAGACAAAAACCCTCCTGCACTACGTAATGATAAAGATACCCAACCTGCACGCTCTACTGACTCGGTTGTGGCAACTTCGATTTTATTTTCATTACCACTTAAATAGCCATATTCTGGTCCTTCAGTTTTAGTAAACTGAATGGCTCCTACCACTAAACCTTCTTCGACTTCAGCTTCCAACTTGCCATTTCCAACGACTGAATCATCTAATACTAATTCCGGTTGATACAATTCTTTATCGGCTGTCCGAATCATCATCGTTACCGGTTCTTTCACCGCGATAGCAACTTTTTCCTCTACACCTTTTTCAACTTCTAACGTATCTTGTTCTTTAAACTGATATCCTGCAGGAATAAGCTCTTCTTTCGTAAACTCATCGAAGCCATAATCGAATAACACACGAGTTGCATCAAATCGGGCTTTATAAGACCCCGCACCTTCACTGTCAACTGCGCCCATTACTACTGCGATAAAACGTGTATCATCACGTTTTGCTGTCCCTGCAAACGAATACCCAGCAAAATCCGTACTACCAGTCTTCAATCCATCGACGCCCTCATACTCATAAATCAATCCCGGAAGCATCGAATTCCAGTTTTCCATACGAGTTTCATCTGACGTTCCTTCACGAAACATTTTTAACGGAATTTTTGTTGTTTCTAGTACTTCTGGATAATCATCTAATAGAATTTTCGTCAATTTGGCAACTGAGCGCGCTGGCATGATGTTTTCAGCTGTTTCTTTCGTGCCTTCTGGATGCATACCCATCAAGCTTGAATTACTAAGACCTGTTGAATTAACAAAAGTCGTTTCTTCTAAGCCCATTTCTTTTGCTTTTTCATTCATTAACTGAACAAATTCACTTTCTGTGCCGGCAATTGTTTCAGCGATGCCGATTGTTGCTGCATTAGCAGAGAAGATGGCCATTGCTTCATACATTTCTTTAATCGTATAAGAACCATCTTCACGAAACGGTACATTGCTCAAGCGCATGTCTTGAGAGATTCGATATGTATAATCCGTTACTTGATATTCTTGATCCCACGTAACCTTGCCTTCTTTAATCGCTTCGAACAATAAATACTCTGTCATCATTTTCGTCATACTGGCAACCCCTAGAGGCTTTTCAGCATTTTTTTCATAAAGAATTTTACCACTTTCAGCATCCACTAAAATTGCAGCTTCTGCCATTATCGTTAATGACTCCTCAGCGTGCACGAATTGGGGAGTAATTGTAGTTATCATGAATACAGCTAGTAACGCTATTAAGAGTCCTTTATTTATCAAATTTCTCACGTGTTTAAATACCTCCATTATAAGTTTCCACATGCTATTTTATCACATTCAGTAGACTCAAAAACAAAAACATAAAAAAAGCACCTGATCCATCAATTAAGATGATGAATCAAATGCGTTTGGTTCGTTAAATTGAGTAGTTAGGAGATTCTTTTGTGATTTGTACATCATGAGGATGACTTTCACGTAAGCCGGCTCCAGTCATACGGATGAATTGTGCTTCTTCACGTAAAACCTGTAAATCTTTTGTTCCGCAATAACCCATTCCTGCACGAATACCACCTAACAATTGGTGAATCGTATCAGATAGAGGTCCTTTATATGGCATGCGGCCTTCAATACCTTCAGGAACTAATTTTTTTGCATCGTCTTGGAAATAACGATCTTTTGAACCTTTTTCCATCGAAGCAATCGATCCCATTCCACGATACGTTTTAAAACGACGACCTTGGAAAATTTCTGTATCTCCAGGGCTTTCCGTCGTACCAGCTAGCAAGCTGCCCAACATAACTACATGTCCGCCAGCTGCTAGTGCTTTAATGATATCACCAGAGTACTTGATCCCACCATCAGCAATAACTGCTTTACCATGTTTACGAGCTTCTGTTGCACAGTCATACACTGCAGTAATTTGAGGAACACCAACGCCTGCTACGACACGAGTTGTACAGATAGAACCAGGTCCGATACCTATTTTAACTACATCTGCACCCGCCTCAATCAATGCCTTTGTGCCTTCTGCAGTAGCTACGTTTCCAGCGATGATTGATAATTCCGGATACGTCGCACGAATTTGTCTAACCATTCCTAAAACGCCTTCTGAATGACCATGAGCTGTATCTAGTACAATAACATCTACTGAAGCTTTAACTAGATGCTCAACACGTTTCATTGTATCTGAAGTAACACCTACAGCAGCACCTACTAGCAAACGACCATGACGATCTTTTGCAGCGTTCGGGAACTCAATCACTTTTTCAATATCTTTTATCGTGATTAATCCTTTTAAAACACCTTCGTTACTAACAATCGGCAACTTTTCGATTTTGTACTGCTGAAGAATTTTTTCAGCATCTTCCAATGTTGTTCCAACAGGAGCTGTAACCAACTTCTCTTTTGTCATCACATCATTGATTTTTAACGAATAATCTTGAATAAAACGCAAATCACGGTTCGTAATAATTCCGACAAGTTTAAGCTCGTCTTCATTGTTTACAATTGGAACACCAGAAATTCGATATTTCCCCATCAAATGTTCAGCATCATAAACTTGATGTTCAGGAGTCAAAAAGAAAGGATCTGTAATTACGCCGTTCTCTGAGCGTTTTACAGTCACGACCTGTTCAGCTTGTTCTTCAATACTCATATTTTTATGAATAATCCCTAACCCGCCTTGACGAGCCATAGCAATAGCCATTTTAGCTTCCGTTACCGTATCCATCCCCGCACTGATTACTGGAATTTTCAACTTAAGAGTTGGTGTTAATTCAACTGCTAAATCAATGTCTTTCGGTAATACCTCCGAATGAGCTGGTACAAGTAATACATCATCAAACGTTAAGCCTTCTTTTACAAATTTTGACTCCCACATAAATAAACGCGCCTCCTGCTTCCTTTAAATATTATTGTTAAGGTTATCAGCGTCCATATGGTGTGTCAAGAAACTACTAAAAGAAAAAAAATTTAGAATAATTAATCATAGGAAGATGAATGTTTGAAATTTTTTTATTGGAAGGTTTTATGGAAAAATTCATTATATTAATATGGACTTACTTACATACTTTAGCTCGGGTTTAATACTTTTCTTTAAACACAAAA
>NZ_JAKVTG010000028.1 GCF_022489025.1 Planococcus halocryophilus
ACCGAATTAAAAGATGTGCAACCGATCCGGTCGCTCGAAAAGATCGACGACATGAAATGGAGTTTGAAGAAGTGGTGCAGTGAACGGGATTATATTTTGTTTCTTCTCGGCATCAATTCGGGGCTGCGGGTCGGGGATTTGTTGGCGATTAAAACGAGCGAGATCCAGGGCAAACAAGTGGTATCGCTGCGTGAAGGGAAGACTGGCAAAAGGAGAACGATTCACCTCGGAAACATTTACGAGGAACTGGATGCTTATATTCGCACGTTAGAAGGTACTGAGTGGCTTTTTCCAAGTCGAAAGGGCAATAGTCCAATTACCCGTGTCCAAGCGTACAGACAGCTTCAGAAGGCCGCCCAGATGGTCGATATCTCGGTTGGCATTGGTACGCATACCTTGCGCAAGACATTCGGCTATTGGCATTACAAGCAGTTTAAAGACATTGCCGAGCTGCAGAACATCCTGAACCATGCACATCCGCAGATTACCTTGCGTTACATTGGTATCACGGATGAACAGATTGAGAGTAATTTAAAAGCGTTTCGTTTGTAAAACTCCCAGATTGGTTTCTACGGAGTTTTTTTGTTTGCTATTTTTCTAGCAACGAACTTGATCTGCATTTTGTTCTTTTCTTGTTTCTTTTCATTTTTTCAAAATGAAATTTTGCCTATATATATATTATCTTTTAAAAGATTAATTATATTAGTTATATTTAAGGGTGCCTTTGAGCCTTAGAGCCCCAAGGGTTTGAAAGTTTAAATGTGTAAAATACTCCTGTTTAATGTGTAAAATACTCCTGTTTAATGTGTAAAATACTCCTTTTTAAATGTGTATTATAAAAAACCGAATATACATTTAAAATTTTTTAGTGTATTGTATTTTATGTAATACACATGTTTTCAGGAGTATTTTACATAGTCAGAGAGGGGCAAGAAATTGTGGCAAGAGTAAACGCTAAAAAACAATTAGTTTCCTATGAAAATTCAATCAAAAAGAGTAAAGAATTATCTATGGCAAAACTCTATCAAGGACTTACTCTAAATCAAATGCAATTACTAGCATTTTCAATTTTTTCTACTCAACAGAATGGGTTAACGGAATTTCGAAAAAGTGACTTTGAAAAGAAATTTGGTGTAACCCAGTATCGAACAGAAGATGCTATGAAAGATTCAGATAAGATTACAAGTATAAAATTCAGTACGATAGATATGGAAAATGAAAAGTTCAAATTTTGGAATGCTTTTATCGGAATGGGTTATGATAAGGGGCAATTTAGCTTCGAATGGAATCCAAAAATGTTACCCCATATTTTAGAACTAAAAGACGCTTATTACATCACAACAGATTTAACTATTGCCTCGAACTTCAAAAGTAGTTTTTCATGGACATTATACGATTACATAAAAGCTCATTATGGTTATTGGCACAAAGTAATATCAAGAGAAGAATTGATGAAACTATTCGGTGTAGAATCGACAAAAACGTATGCTGGAAATACAGCTCAATTTAAACGTGGCGTGCTTGATATAGCTATTAAAGAAATTAATGAATATACCGAATTAGAAGTGTGGTATAAAGTTGAAAAAGAAGGTCGTTCAATTGCTAGATTTGATCTAATTTGGTCCAACGGACAAAAGCTAACGAGTGCCACAAAGAAACAAATTAAAGAGATTCAAAGCATCGTGGACATTGTTTCTGAGGATATGTTTGAATACATGAACCTTGATAGTGAGACCGATCGATTACGAGCGAGAGATTTAATTATTGAAATTGAGAGTATGAAACAGTTCGTAGACGAACCGATCTCGATTACGAGTGAGCGAGCCAATGAGCTGATTCAAAAAACTGTATGGAATTTTAGGCAATTAAATGGCTTACTTCAAAAAAATCATAAAACTTTGTCTCCTGGATCGGTAAAGAAAGTAGAGTTTTATAATTGGCTTGAAGATAGAAGTTGAGATATCTCAAAATTTTTTGGTTGTAAAAAATGCGATTCTCCTCCTTTCTTGAAAAAACTTTTATAAAAATTTTTTCAATTTTCTTATATTTTAATTTTCTTTTTTATGGTAATTTAGTTTGATAATACATTAGAAAAATTAGGGGGAGATTGAAATGTGGAGGAATGTGAATAAAATTTCGAGTGTTTTAGCTTTTATGATGTTTTTTTCTTTTGGAGCATCTGCTTTTGCTATAAGTGACACCCCAATTACTATTTCAAATGAAAAGAAAATCTTATCAGAAGTTATGTTTGAAAATGCTGTAATAGAAGGGGACACGATAACAGATAAGTTTGTAGATAAAGAAGGAAGACAGAACAAAATGGTTATTGAAACAAAAGACAACCAAACTATAGTTTCTCTATTTATTGATGGAACAATTGAGCAACAAAGTATAGTTGATAAAGAAACAGGAATACTGAGTGGATTTTCAGAATATGGAGAAAGTACATTTGAAAAAAATCTAGATGAAACAGTCACTGCGGAAGATACTCTTGAAACGAAATTTGCTACAACCAACAATGGTGACATATCAACTTATGCTGTAGGATATTATTCTCAAGTCGCTACTAAAAAATCAGTACCTAACGCTTTATGTAATAAAACAGTAACGGCTTACTTGTATGAAAAATCGACTACTACTAATACTTCGAAAATGTATTTCAACTTCAGTAAAGGAGAACTATTAACAGCAATTGTAGCTACAATTGTTACAGCTATTGTTTTAAGAAATGCTTTTACACTTACTATATTGAAAGAAATGCTTGTATCGATTGGAGTAGGATTCACAACCACAACTCTTACTGCTGGATTTAAAGGTTATTACAAGGGAAGAAAAGATATAAAAGATTATTACGCTACAATTAATGGCACAAGATACTTTACGAGCAAAATTACTAAACAGTATGTCACGATATTCAATTCTTATAACGGTAAAGGTTCTACTAAACTGGTAAGTACAACTAATACAGGCTATGGTAGTCCAACAAGTTATCAAGTGATGCTTAGTCAAGCTATAGCGACTTGGGGAAGAGGATGTAAATAAAATAATTAAACTAGAACAGGAGAGATTTTCTTGAAGGACTATATCCCCGGTTTTATACTTTCATTGGTATTGTTTGTCATATTAACTGTAGTTGATTCACAAGTATATGGGAATGTAATGCCTTTAAGCTTGTTATATCTTTTAACAATTCTTCACGTTTTAATGTTCAAAATTCTGATCGTTGAAAAAAAACGGTTATCTTATTTCTTGTTTATAATATTTTTTGCGATAGTTCTATTTTTTTCTATACCAGAATTAACACAAAAAGAGGCAGTAGAAAAAGTTGTTGCTATGCATGATCTAGATATTACAGAAACTACTACCGTTCCAACAACTAACATTAATCCATTCAGACCTTCTAAAGCGTATCTCTTTAAAGGATATAAAGTTGATGAGGAAATCTCAGTAATGGTTAGTGCAACTAATGGCAAAGTATTTATTGTGGAACATTGAAAAAGTTGGAATATAAGAAAGAGTTACACTAGATGAGATTAAACCTTTTTATCGTTCTCATACCTTACGAGAATAAGCTACCGACTAGAAAGTTTGAAAAATATAGCGTCTTGAAGAAAAAGATAGTCGAGCAATAGATCATTCTTTTTGCTGTTGACCTACGGAAAAGATAGCCGAAGTCGGCTGTCTTTTTTTGCTTTTGAACTACTGGGGGGGCGCCTCACTATTGAGGCAGCCACTTGCTTTTCACCCTCGGAGAGCACACCTTTATGCAATAAAGTATAGTGTGCTATACTTTACATGGAAGTTGACCGAATTATGGGGGGGCATTCTTTTGAGTTTTGCTGTGGTACGGATGCAGAAAATGAAGAGTCCGGATTTAAAGGGCATGCAATTCCACAACCAACGAGAACGGGAAAGTCGGACGAATCCAGACATCGATACGGACCGTGCGCACTTGAATTATGATTTGCTGCATCAAGAAAAAATTGACTACAACCAACAAGTGAAAGCCATCATCGAGAGCCAAAAAGTAAGCGAGCGAAAAACCCGAAAAGATGCCGTGCTCGTGAACGAGCTATTGGTGACTTCAGACCGGAAGTTTTTTGACGGGTTGGATCCGGCTGAACAGAAACGGTTTTTCGAGGAAAGCCATAAATTGTTTTCGGAACGCTATGGCAAACAAAATATTGCGTATGCGACGGTTCACAACGACGAGAAAACCCCTCACATGCATTTAGGGGTCGTTCCGATGCGGGACGGCAAACTCCAGGGCAAGAATGTCTTTAATCGCCAGGAACTGCAGTGGATGCAAGAGGAATTTCCGAAACACATGCAAACCTTGGGCTTTGAAGTGGAACGGGGCATTGCTTCGGACCGGAAACACATCGAAATGAGCCGTTTTAAGGCATTGACGCTCAATGAGGAGATTAAAACCCTAGAAAAGGAAACTGAAGCCCTTAGAAACGCCCTGACGGCTTCTAAGAAGGTCGATGAGCTGCAAGTCAGCAAACCCAATCTATTTGACCGAAACCACGTGAAATTGCCGGTAGAGGATTTCGAAGCCCTTAAAGCAAGAGCCAAAGCGACCGAAGCCATTGAAAGCACCATAGCGACACATGAGAAGCAATTTGATGACATGTTTGATGCGGTTGTCTCCAGCGATCGGAAACTGGATCAAGAGAAATCCAAGACCGAACGGCTGCAGAAAGAAAATAGCCAGTTGAAACAAGAAAATCAGGAATTGCGAAAAGAAAATAAAACCTTGAGAAGCAAGTTGAATCTTTTAGTGGAGTTTGCAAAAACACACTTGGATAAATTCAAAGAATGGCAAAAAGAGCGTGAGCAAGAAAAACAAAAAACCATGGCCAAAAAAAGAGATCCGGAGTTGGAGCGCTAAGCCAACCTTGGTCTCTTTTTCTATGGAAATCGACACGTGCGAAATTCAAATTCAAACGCCTTGCTTGACCCTCCGACTCTTTTTTCTTTCAGATGCATATGCATGTCCTAAGAAATTAAGAGGGCGTTAAGAAAATGCTCGCGGCAACAACTAAGATAAAAGCTGCTGCTAAAAACATCAAGTAGGCCACCCATTTTCTCTTTCCTCGAAATTCCTTAAGACCCATCACCAGCATCATCATTCCCATAGAGAGAATCATGAAGTTTTGGTATTCAAAGTTCTTTGTGAGTAATCCATATACGGCGAATCCAAACGTGAGTGCTGCAAATAGAATATGTAAAATCGTTAACAACAAAGTTACCCTCCCTTTCTTTGAGTAAATTCTAGAAATATTTACCAACCTATACAAACTGTAAAGGAATATAAGTCACTTGACCAATCGATTCTGTATGTTTAAGAAAATACTTCAGATGGAATTGAGAGTTCTGGAAAAAGTGGAGAGTGCCCATCTATACACCCTGTAGAAATCAGGTGTATTATGGGCAGCTTCCAGCTGTAAATAATGCGAGACATTGAACGTGCAGCGGCTAAATGAAAAGAATAAAAGTTCCAACAAGATCCGAGAGCGAAAAGCGAGAGTGCCCAGTTATACACCACCCTAAATTTAGGTTGGTTCCTGGAACTTTTATGTCGCCTTCGGATGTGAAAATAATAATGATGAGTGCGCGAATGTAGGTGAGTTAGCCAATTTCTAGTTGGTTTACATATCCCGAATTATCGGAAGTCCCATAAGAAAAAACAAAAAGAAGATGCTAGTAACTCAGCATCTTCTTTTTGTTTTTTAGCATCTGATAACCTGGGATTTGTAAATCGAGTCTTTAAATCGCTTTTACTATTCTTAAAGTCATTTATGGCAAAAATTAACTGAACTCTCTTGCGACTAACATAATACCAAAATATGTTATAAACAAACTACCAATAACCATAAAAATTTTCATTAACCAAAAATTGATGACAGGGGTAAAAAGACCATCTCTGAACATGGCAAAATCATTTGTATTTAAGAAACGATCTTTCCGAACATAGAAAAATGAAATATAAACAACGAAAAAGCAAATAATTAAAAATAAAATTGACATTAATTGATCTCCCGACATTGTAGACCTCCTTAAAATAAATATTAATTAAAAGTATTTATTGCATGCCCCATTCTTAATTTGATAAACAGATTCTTCATTCGCTTATTTCACCGAAGTTTCTCGTATTCCTTTTCTAGTTGCTATTCATCTTTTCGAAAAAGTTAATCAAAGTACACTTATGCGAACAAAAAAGGAAAGGAACTTAGCAGCAAGTGCCCTCCCTTCCGATAACTTGCGATATGTAAACTTGATTTATATACATTCATACATTTTAAGATTATAGAAAACTAAGACTTTTATACTTCATAATATCTCTTTATAGAGAACTCGTTTCTTTTTTTCTGGAAAAGCTATAGTATTTATGGTGGTAGATAGATGGCGAGTGGTGGTTGAATGGTGACTTTAAGGAGGGTGTTTGATGGATAAACTATTAACGGTTAGTGAATTGAGTAAAATCACTGAAATCCCAGAATCGACTGTGAGAAGGTATTTAAGCCGGTTTGAAGCTTATTTCCCCTTTGACGCCAGAGGAAAGGGAAAGAAGTATCGACCTGAAAGCGTTGAAGTGCTAAAACAGATTGCTTTGCTCTACAGCGAGGGATATCAAGCGAATGAAATTGAACCTATGCTAGCAAGTCGTTTCTCCTTTACCATTGACGATTCACCAGAACTCACCACTCAACCACCGTACAAACCAGTTGAACAACAATTCCAGGAATTTAAAGATCAACAAGACGAATTCAATAGACAATTATTAGAAAAACTAGACCAGCAACAAGAATACATAAAAAAGCTTTTGGAAGAACGAAATCTGTCAGCTCTGCAGAATCCTCAAGAATTTCAACCTCAAGAAAAAAAAGAAATCAGTCATTCAACTGAATCATTTGAACGGAGAGCTTGGTGGAAGTTTTGGAAATAATATCAAAAGTACTAACAATGGAGCCAATTAGTATAGGAGAATTACTAACTTTTACCTCGTCAATTATTTTACTTATAATCACTTGGAAATCTGTTTCTAATGCGAAAAAAGCGAATGAAAATGCAGCAAAGGCAAATGATATTACTGAGCAATCTCAACTTCTCCAAAGAGATCAATTTCACCTTAGTATAAAGCCAGAATTAATTTTTAAAATTCAACCGGTAAAGTATACTGAGGAAGAAAATGATAAGTTCAAAATATCTCAACTTTTTAACTCTGATCACTCTTTTCAAATTGAAAATGTTTCTTCTAACATCTGCTATGACATCACTGCAACAACATTCGTCTATATGTCAGTTGAAGGTTGGGACAAGTACTATGCTTTTTTAAATAAAAAACATAGTCCAAATACGGCTATTTCTGAAGATTTGCATTCACTGTACAGTGAAAATGAATTAAATTGTCGAATTCCTTTCGCTTTTACTGCATTAAATATTATTTCTTACGATGGTACGATTCCTTCACCCGAAATATACACTTTTCTCAAGTATCAAGATAAAACAAAAAAGTTTTACGAGGAATGCTTTAGGTTTAATACAGCGCATAGTGTTTTAGGTAGAAGAAATAAACCTGATGATATAGAAATCCATTTTCGTGCCACCCAAGTTGACTTAGATACAACTAAGCAAAAAGTTTATGAACAAAAAAAGAAATTAGATAACGATTTCCCTAACGAACAAAAATTATTTTATTTTAATTTATGACAAACTAAATTAATTGGCGGTAAGAATTAAAAAGTCCTGGAGTATGCTTCTATTCTAGGGTTTTTCTTATTTAGAAAGAGTGTATAACCATAATGCTGCGAGGTCGGTATGGCGGCGCAGCAGAAAGAAAGCGAACCTGAGACAGTCACGCCCAAAAAAGACACGCGAAGTTTGTGGGCCAAGATCTGGAACAAATAAAAGTCGCTATTTCAGCGGAACTGAATGTAACTTATGTGCAGTTAAGTTACATTCATTTTCTGTGTAAAAAGATGTCTAAATATTTTGCTATCAATACAAAATATTGGATATTTTTGGTATGGTGATAATATGGAAATAAATAACCGCATTAAAATCATGTCAAAGAAGAGGTGTTCATATTTTTTATCCCTACAACCTATACGTAGGAATACTAGTTGCTCTAATTTATTGTTTCATTTTGTGGAAGCTGCATCATTTAGGGAAATACAGAATTTCTTTAGTTATTTATGGTGTCATCATGCAGTCAGCTTTCTTAATTTCATTCGCTTGGATAATGAATTATTTTAGAACTACTGAAAGTCTTAATCGAGATTATTACGATGTATTTGCAAACGGTCTATTTACTTTTTATTTATTTCTGATCGTTCCGTTCATAGTTGCCTTGTGCATTCATGTCTACAAAGGCATTTGGAAATTAGAAGTTACGAAAAATTCTAAAATTATCATGCTGGCTTTGTTTATTCTCCTTTGTTTGGTCGTTGCTGGGGCAGGATTTTATCTGCATGTCTTTTTCTATTACGGATTTGCTCCGTAATTAATTTTATAAGTTAGAAAACCTGTATTTGAATGTAACTTATTGTGAATTAAGTTACATTCAGATTCTAGTTTTATCAATAGATTTAAAGTGAGTTTTTAGGGAATAAGTTTAAAAAGAACTTGAAAAATTTAGGAAGGAGGAATTTTTTGTTTTCTAAGGCGAAATTCATTGCTTCAACGTCCATTTTAATCGGAGTTGTTCTGCTTCTCGCAAAAGTCGATGAAACATTTAATCTGTACAACGCACCTTACATACTAATCATAGGCGGATTAATCTTGTTGGTGATTTCATTGCTGGCTACTAACAAAGAAAAAAGCCTTTTATGCAGAATCGGTTTACATAAGTTTGAACAAGTTGATCGAGATAGCGAAGTAACAGCATTATTTATCTACAAATGCGAACGATGCGGCAAGAAAAAGAAAGTGATGAAAGCATTTTAAGCAGTCAATTTTGTTTAAGACCGACCTTAAAAGTTGGTCTTTTCTCTTGGACTTGAATGTAACTTAAGTGTAATTAAGTTACATTCAAAACCCCGGTTCTATTGACTTCTCAAGAAAAACCAACGAAACTGAAATTGCGAGAAAAAATGATACATTCAAATCGTTGATTCTACTGGGCTCGCTTTTCCTTGGCGGCGCTCTTTTTTCTTTTGATCAAAACACCTTGCGTAGTTCGTTACATACGGCAATTAGCCAGTAAAAAAACACGCTTTACAATCTGGGAGGTTTAAGGGT
>NZ_JAKVTG010000029.1 GCF_022489025.1 Planococcus halocryophilus
AATGATACGATTAAAATCGTATAAAAGATGGGTCTATAAAACTTGGATAATTCTTGTTAAAGATTTTTCTATTCTTTATGGAATTTGGTTGGCAATTTGTTTAATCTTATTAATCAAAGTACCTTTTTCTAAAGGATGGAGTATTTTTAGCACATCACAATTCTATTTTTCTGAAACCCAAGTATTGCAAAATTTCACATCTTCACCTTTGTTGGCTTTATTTTTAACATTTTGCATGGTTATCATATGCTTGTCTTGCCTTCATTTAATCTTCGCATTACTTTTCATTCTTACTCAAAAAACGTGGGTAGTTGTAAGTATTGGAGTTTTTATTTGGATGTCTTTTATAGTCACATTTAGTCTATTACCTCCAAATGTTTATGTATTTAATTTGTCAAATTACTTAGTTTTTCATGCTGCACTCTCTGGCTTTACCCATGCCTTCACACCATTTTTAGTTCTTATTGTTCTTCTTTTAATTATTTTATCTGTTGTATCTAGAATTGATCTAAAAAAGTCTATATTCAAAAGGGCAGAAAAATGAAAAAAATATTCTATTTTTTAAATCTTTTTTTAGTAATTCTATTAATTATATCGGCTTTAGTTTCTGGTGCTGTTTCAACTACTGCTGTGACTATAGGTGATAATATATTTTTGATGTTTGCAGGCGGATCACAAGTTACATTTCAATTGAGAAATTTCTTAGCATATTTTTTTACTTATATGATTTTTGTTTATCTAATTCAAATGCAGTTACAAAAGAAGCTTAATAATACTGGATATTATCAATTAATACGTTATAAATCTACGAATAGATGGTTACTCCGATGGATTAAAGAAGTAACCACAAGCAACATTCTCTACCTGCTTCTTCTATTTGTAAGTTCTATAGGAGTAGCTTTCTTTTTTACTAGAAATTTAGATTTTTCTTTCACACTCAATGAAACACTTACTTTTTACCATATAACCTACCATTTTTTCATTAATGGATTTTTGCAGCTTAGTGTATATGTACTATTTGTATTTATTTTATCTTGGTGGAGTAAAGAAGTTTTCCATAGTTTAATAGGGATTATAATTGTCTTACTATTTATGTTTCCCAACATGAATCCTTCCCTCTACATTCCATCTGGTTTAAATAGTATGTTCTATATTCTAGAAGGTTATTCTATGTATCGTATTACTGCTATTCTAATTGGATGGAATATAATAAGCATTTGGGTTATCACATACTTACTAAAGAAAGACTTAAAACTTTAATTAATTTTAGAAGATAGGAGCTAAGCTATGACATGTCATATAGAAATAAAAAATGCTAGTAAAAAGTTTAAAGACATCAAAATTTTTGAAAACTTAAATTTAGAAGTAGAAAAAGGAAAAATTTACGGAATACTAGGACCAAATGGTTCTGGGAAATCTGTTTTGTTTAAAATGATATGTGGATTTATTTTCAGTGAAAATGGCAAAGTCCTAATTGATGGTCAAGAATTAGGAGTAACTAAGCGTTTCCCTGATAATTTTGGTGTCATTATCGATCGTCCTGGCTATATTGCTAACAAAACTGGTTTTGAAAATCTAAAAGAACTAGCCATGATTGAAAATAAAATTACAGACGATAAAATTAGAAAAACGATGGAGCTTGTTGGCCTACAACCAACTGCTAAACAAAAAGTGAAAAGTTATTCCTTAGGAATGAAACAAAAACTGGCTATTGCTCAAGCGATAATGGAAGATCAACAAACCCTTATTCTAGATGAGCCTTTTAACGCCCTTGATGCAGACAGTGTGAATAATATTCGAAAAATTTTAAAAGATTTTAAGAATCAAGGTAAAACAATAATATTTACTAGTCATAACAGAGAAGATATTGAATTTTTGTGTGACAAAGTTTATGCAATCAATAATTATCAACTTGAATTAGTAAAGTAACAAAACCAAACTACAAAAAATAGAGGAGTACTATCTGTTATGAGATAGTACTCCTCTATTTTTATGTTGAAGGAAAGCTCTAAAAAATTTCTAAATTAAACTACTTGTTTCTTTTTTGCTGCTGTGAGAGCCGTTCTAGTGTATTTAATTTTAATTCTTAGGATAGTATTGGAGCTATTTGCTTCTGATCCTCTTCTATAAATGGCATCTTTGCAATTTTACTTTCTACAACTTCATTAAGTCAGCTGTGAAGTCTCGTGATAAGATAAAAGTAACCGGAATGCTGATATGAAGGCTTTTTTCGCGTGATGATGATGTGATGAGTGAATGATGAGAGGTGATGATAGTATTGGAAGAATGGTATACCGTTGGTGAATTAGCAGAGAAAACCGGAATTGCTGAGCCCACTCTAAGGAGATATATAACGAAGTTTCATCCTTATTTCGTCAGTAAAGGCGGCAATCGCGCCAAGAAATACAAAGGGACTGCAATTCCTATCTTAGTAAGAATCAAAGCGCTATACGACGCTGGCTATGAAACTGCAGGTCTAGCTGACGTGATAAGACGTGAGTTTCCCGTGATTATTAATGATAATAAGCACAGCGAAACGGAAGAAAGCCAGTCTGCGGCTGTATTAGCGACTACTGAAGACGTGACGGAGCTAAAAAAAGTCTTAACTGAAGTGAATCAAAAATTAGCAAAACAAGAAGAATTTAATGCCTTGCTTATTCAAAAGTTAGAGGATCAAAATCGCTTTATTAAAAAGGCACTAGAAAATCCATCCCCTTTATTTTTAGAAAAAAAGACGGATGAAGAAGAGGCAGCCAAACCAGCAAAGGAATCAAAGAAAGGGTTTTGGAATCGATTCTTTAAATAATTGCTCATAAAAAAACACCCTAAAAAGGTGTTTTGGAATTGATTTGATTGTCTTGTTTGCGTTAAAAGTGGTTCTTTCGTGTGGTTTATTCTATAGTATCGGGATTTAACGCATTTTTGAAATCCTCTTATTTGCTGTTGCTTTGAGGAAAATTTATCTGTAGAATTGTCAGTAATTAGAATATGAACGGAAAAAGAACCTCAACTGTTTAAAGGTGCGACCAACACCATTTAAACCGTTCCCCCTATTCTCGGTAGGGAAAACACTTGTCGAAGTTCTTGTAACTAACTTTAGTTATACCCTTTATTTTAAGGGCTAATGCAGTTAGTTTCAAGAGATATTATTCTCTTTAGCTTACTTTTAGTTGATTTGAGTAAAAAAAGACACTGTTTCCCCCTGTGTTTATCGGGAAACAGTGTCTTTTTCTGTTCCTGAAAAGGAGAAATCTCAATGACACTTTTAACAGCTTATAACCAAGACGTACAACGCTTTTTCCAAGGCGGTTACTGCAATAAGATCCGCAAAGAAACCATCCTTTCTACGATTGAAGAGAAAGTTTTCGAGATGGGAAAAAGTTTTGGTCAACTGTTCCCAAATAAACGAAAACAAGTGTTGGATGAAATCATTTATTTATTGAGTGGCACCGGTATTTGCAAAATTGGCGCAGACAAACTGGCAGAAAAGGTTAGTTGCTCGGTTCGAACGGTGAAAAGCGCTGTGGCCTCGATCAAGGAGACAGATCAACTGGTGGTCGCCAGACTGGCAGATGACAAGGCAGGGAAATACATTTTCGTATACAAAGAACACCCCAACTTCCACCAAATTTTAAAAGAGGTCTTTTTCCTTGATTCATTGCCTGAATCGGATTCAGTTGCACCTCCTCTTGCACCTCTAGTTGCACCTCTTCAAAACGCTGAAGCTGTTGACGCTGTAGGCGTAGAAGGGCAAAAATCGAGTTCTAACCATATTAACTATTTTAATTTACTACAAGAAAAAGATAGTATACAGCAAGCTATTGAAAATGATGTCCAATATTCAAACGAAAACCTAGAAAAAACACGTGAAAAATTACAGGCATATCAAGCAAACGAATACCAACTCATGCTATTTGATGAAATTATGGCGTTTCCGTTCCCTAATTCCATTAAAACCGTCGCTGGAACGATTGCTTTACGTGTTGGAATGGACTGCGATGAGAAAAAAGTGCTTCGAGCGATTCAATTGCTCAATAAAATGGCTATTAATATGGTGAATGGTGTGGAAATACACAATATCGTGGCTGTTTTCAGTGATGGAATGGTCAATCAACGGTATTTATTGTCTCCGAACCCGTCTGTCCAGCAGCCAAAAACGCCGAAAGTCCCTTTTTATAACTGGTTAGAAGATCGGGGATAAGCGATTAAAAGCTTCAAGTGGTCTAAGTAAACGAAAAAATCCCTTATCTATGCCTTAATTCGACATGGATAAGGGTTGAAACTCGGTTTTAAGGCATTTCTACGCCCATAAGTGAGAAAAGGAACTTGATTACTAGATAAACGGGCACGATGAATACAGCCGTTCCTAAGCCGTATTTAGCGACATCTGACCAGTAGCTGAGCAAGGCGCTTTTTCTAACGCTCTGGGCCAAGGTCGCGCTCTTTTTCTCGAGGTCTTTCATGTTTTCGTTCATTCTGCGATTCAGCTGGCTCATGCTGTTGTCCAACATGCCCTCGATCTTGCTCATTTTCTGGACGGTCATTTCGTTGTTCGCTGCCATCTCGCTCTTGCCAGTCTCCAAGTGCTGCAGAAGCTGATTCCCGTAATCGCGCTGCGTGCTCTCGAGCGCTTTCAAAATCGAAATCATCTGTTCTTGCATGTCCTGGCTGACTTTCGTGATTTTCGACAGTTCGTTGTCCAGCGTCATTTGACTGGTCCCGTCCTTGTCCATATGAACCCGAATGTAGCTTTTCATCAGGGTGTTGAGTTCGTTCGTTTCCTTCATCAGTTTTTCCAGTTCGTTCGAATTCGGCAGAGGCTGCGTCTGATAGACTGGCGCTTCCTCGCTCTTGACCTCGTTCAATTTGTCTTTCAAACTCATGCGTCAACGTCTCCTTTTCGTAAGCCAAGCCTAGTTTTGTTCCCCGGACAAACCGTTCAAAATCCGGGTGCTTGAAGCTGATATTCTTATTGGTGATTTTGGTTTTAATGCCAAACTGCGCTTTTAATTGATGGGCGAGATCCGGCAGGCTGGTCGCCTGGCCTTTGATGCTGTCGATGCTTTCCCGAATCTCGTCTTTCCAGCTGTCTTTCCCTTTTTCTAGCAACGCTTTTTCCGCGAGGGTATAGCGAATCTGGGCCGTGGGTTCTTTGACGATCGACAATCCTTTTGCCAAACAAAGTTGATCACTTTGTTCCCGAATCTTGTACAAGTCCTTCTTAGAGGATTGATACTTGCTGCCATTTTCGAAACTGACTGCATTAATCACAATGTGATTGTGAATGTGGTCTTTGTCGGTATGGGTATACACCACTGCTTCATGTCCCTTAGCAATATTCCGGGCTAAGTCTTGGCCGATTTCGTTGGCCATTTTCGCCGTCACTTCTCCTGGCTTAAACGATTGAATGACATGGTGAGCCTGAATGCCTTCTGTCTTGCCCCAGAGCTCTCTGGTGGCTTTAAATTGCGCCTTGGCATATTCAGCCGGGCAATCCACTCCGCCCCGTTCTTTCGCGCGCTTCTCCGCATATGAAATTAGCTTTGTCGCTACTTTTGTATTGCCGAGTTGAATTGTTGCCATAACGCATGCAACTCCTTCTCTATGCGCTGCACTTCCTCTTTCGGAACCGCCGCCCCCTCATTGGCCCGCTTGGACAACTGATTGACGTTGTTTCCAATCGCGCGCAATTGCCGAGCCATCTCAAATGCCCCCTCCCGATCGATCTTAGGAGGCGTCATTCTCGCCCCTTGTGCCTGCTTCTTGCAGAAGGTCGGCACACTCATTCCAGCAGCTTGAGCCATCTGCTCAAGCTGCTGGAATTCGAGGTCGTTCACCCGAAATTTAATCTGTCGATTCTCTTTCCTGTTCTCTCCCAAAAAGACCGCCCCTCCTGTTCAATCTCCGATTGAAATTATGCTTCCTACTCGTTGGTGTACTCCGAGTATATCAGCATAATAGAGGGTTGGCAAGCTTCGTAAATGGTACCCATTTACAGCTTGTTGGGGAGTCCCCCAATCCCCCAAAGACCTTGGGCGTTGCCCAAACCCACAAGGGAAATGCTTTCCCTTGACCCTCCCCAAAAACAAAAAAGAAGGTTTCGGGAACGCAGCTGATCGCTCGTCCCCGAAACAAAAAAGCAAGCCGATGGCCAAACGTTTTCACGTTTAGCAGCCGGCCCACTTAACCAAAACACCCCCTACATCATCTGGCAATTATTCTGGCGATAAACGCCAAATAATTGTCAAAATCGCTTACGAACCAAAACGAAATAAAAGGAGCTGTTTTTCATTTTTAGAAAAACAACTCCTTCTTGCCAATAGAAAATATGCGGCATTCCGTTTTATAACCGAAACGTCTTCAGGTTACTTTCAATCTGTTCATCCGTAATGCCGATGTAGCGCAGGGTAATCTGCGGATGGGCGTGGTTGAGGATGTTCTGCAGTTCGGCAATATCCCGAAATTGCTTGTAATGCCAGTAGCCAAATGTTTTCCGGAGAGTGTGCTTGCCGATGCCGTCCGGCATATCGACCATTTGAGCTGCCTTATTGAGCTGTCTGTACGCTTGAACCCTTGTAATGGGGTTTTGCCCTTTCCGGCTCGGAAACAGCCATTCAGCCCCTTTTAACGTGCCAATGTAGGCGTTTAACTCATCGTAGATGTTGCCCAGGTGGATGGTCCGGCGTTTTCCGGTCTTGCCTTCCCGAAGCGATACGACTTTCTTGCCCTGGATCTCGCTCGTTTTGATGTTTAACAGGTCCCCGACGCGCAGACCCGAATTGATGCCGAGAAGGAACAAGATGTAATCCCGTTCGCCGCACCATTTCTTCAAGCTCCATTTCATGTCCTCAATTTTTTCGAGCGATCGGATCGGCTGGACGTCTTTAATTTCCTGCTGCTTGTTCATGGGTTGCTCCTTTCGGTTGGTTGCTGTTTTCTTTATTGCCAGAAAAAAACGGATGTAGTGACCTATTCAAGGTATTTGGGCCAAAAGAAAAAAGAGCGCCGCCAAGGAGAAGCGAGCCCAGTAGAATCAACCGTCTGAATGTATCATTTTTTCTAATAAAATCAGTTTCGCTGGTTTTTCTCGAGAAGTCAATAGAATCAAGGTTTTGAATGTAACTTAATTACTAATAAGTTACATTCAAACTCAAAAGAAAAGACTAACTTCAAAGTTATTCTTAAATAAAAAGTAAATTATTTAAATGCTTTTATGACTTTCTTTTCTTTTTTGCATCGTTCGCATTTATAGATAAATAATGCTGTTACTTCACTATCGCTACCTTCTTTTTCAATCAATGTAAAAGGGAGACCTTTCGCTTTGAATGACAAAAATTCTTCTAACTAGTCCTTGTTTTCGGGAATTTTTTTTTCTTCATAAGGAATTTCTTCCACCCGCAACCACATTTTAAATAGCTTGCAGGGACCATACCCAGTTTGCGTATAAATGGATATTTTCATCATGCTCGCCCTCCTTTTTATTCTCTCTAAAAAGAAGGGAGCGACAATGAAAAAAACCACGCTTTAAAAATAAATAATTTCTACCAGAAAATAAAATTGTATTATATTTTAAGAAAAGTAAAAAAAATCTAATTCTTAGTATTGTAATTAGTGTAAATAAATGTTAATAATGTATTATACGCTTTCAAGCGTAAAAAAAGGAGATGAAATGATGAAGAAAAAAGTAGCAGGTTTAGCATTAGCAGTAAGTTTACTAGCAACAGCAGGTTTTGTACAAGCAGGTACAACATACATTGGGTATGATGTAATTGTACCGAAAGGAAATGGTGATAACACCACCGGAGCGCAAACTAAAACCACATCTAGTGCTTCTGCAGATTTGAAAGTTACAATTTTAGGGAAAGCTAATGATGCTAGAGCATATACTCCAAATACCGGTACCGGTTCTTGGGTACGAATCGCATCTCTTACAAGCGGTACTAAGCTTCCTAACTCAATTAAAGCAGGAGATAAGTCTGTACGTGCTCAGTTCAGTTCTGATTTTACTACACTTGTTGATTCACGAGTTAAAGGCGAATGGCGCAGTAACTAATCAATTTAACGCAAGGACCGGTTGAATGTCTTAAACCGGTCCTTGCGTTAAATTGATTATGATAATATCAGTTTATTAAAACTGCAGGAGGCAACTTAGATGAAAGAAAAAAGAAACAAGACATTACAAAAACAAGTGAAAAAGGAATTGAATAAAACATTCAATATAAATCAATTTATAATTTGGGGAGCTATTATTTTAGTACTTCCTACGTTGCAATTTTTTCTTATAAAAGATAATTATGTTTTTTACAGACAGTTAGACTTGTTTTTAAGAATGAACTCAGGATTTATTGCAATATTATTTCCTATATTAATTGTTTTAATAAATCCTTTAAATTTTGTTAAGGAACAAAAAAACCAATTCATACAATATACTCGTACTAGGATTTCATTACCTAATTACATTTTAGCTAAATTAATAAGTAATGGAATTCTAACTTTTAGTATTGCCTTTTTAATGGCGTTTATACCTTTTATTTTCTCAATGTATATTGAACCTTTATTTGGTTTTGTTCAATTGTATCCAACAGAAGGGAGTCCAATTCCTCATACTACTTTTGAACAGTTTTTGCCTTTAGGGACATTGGTTTACGGCTTAATTTACTCGACATGGATTGGTATAAATGGTGCGTTATACGGAACAATAATTCTCTTACTTGTTATTCTGATTGATAGAGATTTTATAGCTTTATCTATAACCTTTATTGTATACATGATCTTTAATTTTATGGCGCAGCTATTCGATTTCGATAAATTTTCTCCAATGGCTACTTTATTTCCATTTACTATTTCCCAACAACAGTTATGGACTGTATTAATTCCATTTACTTTCGCAGTAGCCATAATGTTTGGGACGATGATTTATTTAAAAAGAAATTTGTATGAACGATATGAATAAAAAAGCAAGCAATTCTTCTGAGTATATAAACAATATATTCTCTTTTAAGTGGATAATTTTAGGGGTTTTACTATATTCTTATGGATTTTTTAGAAAACAAAATTTGTATTTCTATTCTATTGATACTGCTCTTCTTATTAATCAATGGGATATAATATTTTCTTTTTTTAGTAATATCTACATCAATATATATGTCATTCTTCCTTATCTAATCTTCACATCTATTTCAATTATTTTATCTCAGTATCATTATGAAAA
>NZ_JAKVTG010000003.1 GCF_022489025.1 Planococcus halocryophilus
AGGAGGCATCGGAGCATGATGGAAGAAAAGAAAGCGGAGATTCCCGCAATCGAAATATTGCCTCCGGTTCATAAGTTTTGGTATGAGACGCGCGGCGGAGATATAACCGTTTATCGCTTGCGCCTTATGACAGTCGAACAGATTGCCGCACATGGCTTAGAGAAGTATATGCCGGAACGAGGCGAGAACAATGAGTAATGAAGTATGGAACAACGGAAGCGGCGGCTACTTCGGATACACGGAAGACACCTCATTAATGAGCCGTATCAATCGTAATAAAAAATGGCGGATTGCCGCAGAGTATCATGATTCAGCGACAGGCAAACGCATAGCGGTTCAATATACGATACCGCAGGAAGAACGCCGCGCCGCCTTGTATATGTTTAATATTGCGGCAATAAGCGAATAGCAGCGAGGTTGCAAAATTAAATTTTAAAGCGTTCTAAGGGGTTATGAAGATAGCAGGTACAAATACCTTCCTGTGTTATTCCGATAGCTTTAAAACGTCTTAAAACGTAAAAATGCGACTATATAAGCACATTAAAAATAAGGAGGAATATGAAATGCCATTATTCAGAGGAAAGGCAAGCGAAGCAATTCCGGCAGATAGCACAAATTCAATGAAAGGTTATGTTGCCGCAAATATCAGCATAACGAAGAAGCCTGCATATCGCGAAGTTTCAATAATCGTAATTGATTGCGTAACAGGCGATACCTTATATAAGTCGCAATTTCGCAGTAAGGCACGAAACGACTTTGCCGCGCACAATCACGCATTAGACAATATTAACGCGTATCTAGTAACAGAAGGATACGTGCTTCACGATGAACCTACGACAAACGCAGACTTGCCGAGCATAACAAGCCATTTAAAAGGCGGCAGATGGTAAAGCATTACGCTTAAAAATAACAATTGTTGCAATAAGAAATATACCAAAAGGGGAAATTAAAATGAACAATGCTAAAACTGAAATTGAAAATGCAGTTAAGAAATTCCGTAGAGAGGTTGAGAAAATTAAAACTTCGGATAACCCGTATTACCACGATGCAAAAGTACAGGAATACGAAATTAAAGAGAAGCGCGCGGAACTAGACGCCTTTGTTGCCGAACAGCAAAACGCCTTCAATGCTTCTATTGTCGCAGAAATTGAAAAGGCGGAGCATGCCGCACAGCATAGCCGTTTCACTGCAACCGAACAACAACGCAAGCAAGGCGACTACGCGCTAGACAGTTACGTTGCAGACGTTACTCTAGCGAGGGATGATAACGGTAAGCATAGCGCATATAAGACGTTAGAGCGTCGCTTAGATGGAATGAGCGCAGAAGAATTAGCGCATATCCGTTTGCAATTGCCAAGCGTACTTGCACGCGTGAACGGAGATACTGTAGCGCTTAAGCGATTGCAGAGCCTTAATGAAACGCTTGCCGCATTGAAGACGGAAGAGCAAGAGCGGCTCGACGAATTGAAAGCGCACAAGGTTAGTGGCGCGGATGGCGCATATAGACGTTTGCGCATGATTCACCCGGCTTATAACGATTTTCGCGATAACATTGCACGAATGAAGAACTAAACGTAATATTATAATAGGTAGAAACTCAAAAAACGCTTGCCATTATCGGCAGGCGTTTTTTTTGATTAGAATGGAAGTTTATAAAATTTTTGTGCATTATTACTTATGATTAATTTAGCCGTTGAAGTCAAGGCTCGCACTCTATCATACAGAGGTAGAGGCATCTTATATGTTATTACATGATTGTATGAAGGATGATAGGTTGGTGTTAATAAACCTCTATCATAGAAGTTTGAAAGAACTTGTCCATACATATTAATTAGTTCAGAGTCATAAGAATTACTTTCTAACCACGCTATTAATTCATGTTCAGTATTCAATGTGCTTGCTTCTAATGAGTCAAATTCACGAATATTTGTACTTAACATATAGCTCAGAAATAACATTTCAACTGGTGTAAAGATTCCTCGAATTACCATTGTATAAATATCAATATCCTCTGTCGCCGCATTATTAAAATCTTGTTGGAAGAGTGACTTTGCAATAGAAGGCCTTTTTTTATTGTATTCTTGTACTTTTTTATAAAGGTGCGGAATAATATTTCCTTTAGAATAACTAAAAGTTATCCCTTTTTTTCGGTACTCTGATTTAAAATCATCAATCTTTTTAACCTCTTCATAATTACTGTTTCTAGGTATATCTCCATCGACGAAGTAGAGCATAACTTCTTTTCCTTGCTTAAGAAAAATGTTTATTTCTTCAATTGTTCCAGAAGGGCTTGTTGCAGTAGCCGTACCAAATTTGGTCCAAAAAACTCCTACAAGTATGTCGCAATCATAAACAATTTGTTCGTTAATGCTTTGTTGAGAACCTTCTTCGTTATAAGAGGGAATAGTATCGTTTTCCCAACGAATTGGCAATAAGATAGTATTCATTTGTTTAGCATGTAAATTATTCCATTTATAAATTGATTCTTCTATTTCATTGCGTTGTTTGAAAACGTCAGATGGAGAGGCAATTAATACTTGTAATACGTTTGCTTGAAATGCCATTTTAACCCTTCTTTCATAAATCCATTATTTAGCCTTAATTCATTATACAATAAATGTTAGTTTTCTAAATGAAATATTTATAATAGAAGAAACTTAAACTTTTAAGTTAAAGCGCAGGTATTTTCTCTTTGCGCAATGCCTATTACGATGTTATCTTTAGGTATACGGTCTAAGAACGGCTAATGACCGATTCACAAACCTTTCATAGCGCGGTTTATAAACGGCTAATTCTACGTCGGTCGGGGGTTCGAATCCCTCCTGGGACATTATAGGAATGTACATACTTCTCAAAACCTTCCCACCGCTCACAGAGTGATGGGAAGGTTTTTTGTTTAGCGGAATGACCGATTTTTTAAACTATGATGAAGGATATAAATTGCACACGCTGCAATGGATAAGGCATCGTGTTTTTTAATGTAAATACTATTTATAAAAAATCTAATAGGAAATTATAGATATGATACAATTATATTAAATTGTGTATTGATGATAAGGAGTTACGAAAATTTATGGAATCTAAAAGACGTATTCGTCCCGAACTAGAAGGTTTACGAACAATCGCTGCCATATTAGTGGCAATTTACCATATATGGTTTAATCGCGTTTCTGGTGGAGTAGATGTTTTCTTTGTCGTATCAGGATTTTTAATTACGACATCGCTTTTTTCAATGTATCGAAAAAATGGGAAGATCTTATACTTTTCTTATGTTATTAAATTATTGAAACGACTTTTACCAACAGCTTGGCTAATTGGTATTACCACTTTAATCGCAGGTCTATACATATTGCCAGCTTTTACGAAGCAACAAACACTAAATGAGTTTTTAGCTTCTGTTTTTTATTTTCAAAATTGGCGCTTAGCTATCGATTCAGTAGATTATTTAGCTCAGAACAATAGCGCTTCTCCGTTTCAGCATTTCTGGGCGTTAAGCATCCAATTTCAGTTTTATTTAGTTTGGTTGTTAATATTCTTTGTAGCGATTAGCATTCTTCGTGTTTTTTCAGGAAAACACATTAAAAGCAAATTAATTATCTTAATTTCTATCGCTTCAATTATATCTTTTGGTTACTCGGTATATTTAACTGCAGAAAATCAGCCAGTCGCTTATTATCATACGCTTACTCGTGTATGGGAGTTTGGAATTGGTGGGTTGTTGGCATTAACGATTCAAAAGTTAGTAATATCGTCTAAACTTGCATGGGTTTTTGGTTGGCTAGGATTAATTGGATTGATTAGTTGTGGCATCGTATTGCAAGTATCACAATTGTTCCCAGGCTATGCAGCATTATGGCCAGTATTATCAGCTGTGTTTATAATTGTGGCTGGTAATTACTCAACAAATTTTAGCGCTTTCCGACTGCTAAGTTGGAAGCCGTTAGTGAAATTTGGAAGTATATCTTATGCGTTTTATTTATGGCATTGGCCGTTATTGATTTTTTATTATGCATTATTTGAAGTAGAGAAGGTTTCATTTGTCAATGGATTGATTATTATGGTTATGGCATCGATTTTTGCTTATATCACGATTTATGGATTTGAAGTTCCAATCCGTAAACTTCAAGTGGCTACATGGAAAACTGCAAGTTTTATCATTGTTTTCTCTGTTGCGATATGGATTTCTACGATGGTATATGAAGACACTTCTTTAGCTGTCCCTGTCGCTGACACGGAGTTAGATGAAGAAAGTCTCTCAGCTCATCCAGGTGCAGCAACTTATTTGGAAACTGGCCGATTAACTACGGTAGAGGAGTTTAAAGATCCTTATATTCCAAGTTTAGATGTAGCAAAACAAGACAGGTCAGTAATCTATGAAGAGCGTTGTATGGTTGGGAAAGTTACGACCGCAGCAAAAGTTTGTGAATATGGTGAGCTTATAGACTACGACTATACAATTGCGCTAGTAGGTGGATCTCATTCAGCGCATTGGCAACCGATGCTTGAAGAATTAGGGAAAAATCACAAGTTAAAAATTGTAACTTATCTTAAAAGCAGTTGTCGTTTTTCGGAAGAGAGTTTACCAGACTTTCCAGAATGCGAAAAATGGTTTTCGAATGTAAAAGCTAAAATTGCAAAAGACACACCTGACCTTATTTTCACTGTAGGAAATGTGGAGAGTCAAAAAGAAGAATACGATGAAGTTTCAGATGGCTTTATCGAAGCTTGGAAGTACTTTGAAAACGAAGGCATTCCTTTATTTTTAGTAAGAGACACACCTTGGTATAAACAACATGTGTTAACATGCCTTAGTAAAAATGAAGATGCACCAGAAAACTGCAAAGCAAAACAAGAAGACATTATGCGAAAAGAAAATCCAATTACACAAGCAGATTATATTCCAGAAAGTGCAACAACAATGGATGTAACAGATTATTTTTGTGATGGCGAGTATTGTCATTACGTAATTGGGAATGTTGTTACTCATTTTGATGCCAATCATATGACCGCAACATTTTCTCGAAGTTTCGCACCGGTATTTGAAAAACCAATTCTTGAAGCTTTAACAAAAGAATAGTTTAACAAGCTGAGCGAATAACCTGAAAAGGTCATTCGCTCATTTTTTGCAGTACATTTCATTTCTTGTTTTTTTTAAAGTTAACGAATGAAACCATTTCCAACTTAAAGCGTTAAGACTAAGCAATCAACATAAACATTTATATCAAAATGCTATCGTAAGTTTATTGTTTTCTACATAAAGGGAATATGATATGATTATGAAACACAAAAGAGGTGGTAAAGTGCGAAAGAAATACCGGGAGTTAAAACGCAAGGGGAATGTCATCGTCTTTCCAACCACAGTGGAACGTTTACTGGCAGAAGGTATGACTTATTTAAAAGAAGAGAAGTACGAAGATGCTCGGGACAGTCTGTATCAGGTGCTTAGTTACGAACCTGACCACGCAGCTGCACTGGGAGGCTATACTTATTGTCTGTATGAGCTTGGGGAGTTTGGGGAAGCTCTAGAAGTGTGCAGAGAATTGTTGCAAATCGGTCCCATCCACTATTTGGAGACGATGGAGCTATACATAAGTATTTTAATGCAAGTCCGTGAATTTGAAGAAGCGGAAAAGATGATCGAGGTTTTAATAGAAGAAAAAGTTTTGCCTGAAGAGCGATTAGAGCAGTTTCAGCAATTGCGTGAATTGAACGAACGCATTTCAGCGAATGCAACGTCAGAGAAAGTGGATGCATCACTGTATGCAATTGAAAACTTTCTATCGTTACATCCTTCAGAACAAGAACAACTTATTCTATCGTTGCCAACGACTTCTTATCAAGCGCTCAAAAAAAAGCTGCTGGCAATTATTGAACATGTAGAAGCGGATTTGTTGACGAAAACATACATATTATTTATGCTGTCTCAAGAAAACATTGATGCAGAAGTAAGAGTGCAAAAGTTCCATTACAAAGGGGTATTCATGATTAATGAATTACCTGACCCGGTAAATGACGGACGCATACAAAAAATTTCCGCTATTATGGAAGAAGCTTTAGAAAAAGATCCAACTCGTCTGGAACTAGTAAAAGAATTATTTGAACGCCATATTTACTTGCTATATCCGTTTATGTGGGATGACTTTAATGAAAAAGAAATAGCACAAGCATATATGGATTATACGGCCGGGTTATTTACTGGAATAAGCTCATTTAGTGAAGATGAAAAGCTCTTAGGGCTGATTCAACAGGCCGAACTTTGGTTTGAGATGCGTAATGGGTAGAAATAGTTGAACCTGCGTGCATCTGTGCTATAATATTGAAGTTGTCAAAAATCGTAGAGAACGTTAAATAACTTTTAAGAAAATGTTTGGAGGGCTTATAATTATGTCAGCAAAATGGGAAAAACAAGAAGGTAACACAGGAGTCTTAACAGTAGAAGTTCCTGCAGAAGAAGTAAACGCAGGTCTTGATAAAGCGTTTAAGAAAGTTGTTAAAGAAATCAACGTACCAGGATTCCGTAAAGGGAAAATGCCTCGTCAAATGTTCGAAAAACGTTTTGGTGCTGAGTCACTTTACCAGGATGCATTAGATTTCATCCTACCTGACGCATACGCAAACGCTGTTGAAGAAGCAGGAATCAACCCAGTTGACCGTCCTGAAATCGACATCGAAACAATCGAGAAAAACCAACCTCTAGTGTTTACTGCTAAAGTAATCGTAAAACCTGAAGTTGAGCTTGGCGAATACAAAGGTCTTGAAGCGTCAAAACCTGATACAGAAGTAACTGACGAAGATATCGAAAAACAATTGAAAGAAAACCAAGAACGTTTGGCTGAGTTGACTGTTAAAGAAGACGAAGCAATCGTTGAAGGCGATACAGCTGTTATCGATTTCGAAGGATTTGTAGATGGAGAAGCATTTGAAGGCGGACAAGGAAATGATTATTCTCTTGAAATCGGTTCAAACTCATTCATCCCAGGATTTGAAGAGCAATTGGTAGGCGTTAAAGCTGGAGAAGAAAAAGAAGTTGAAGTTTCTTTCCCAGAAGAATACCATGCTGCTGAACTTGCAGGAAAAGCTGCAACGTTCAAAGTAAAAGTAAGCGAAGTTAAAGGCAAAGAACTACCTGAGCTTAACGACGAATTGGCAAAAGAAATTGACCCAGAAGTTGAAAGCTTAGAAGCTCTACGCACAAAAATGAAAGATAGCTTAGTTGCTGAGAAAAAATCAGCTGCTGATGCGAAACTTCGTGACGAATTGGTTCAAAAAGCTGCTGAAAATGCAACAATCGACATTCCTCATGCAATGATCCACACTGAAATGGATCGCATGATGAGCGATTTTGAACAGCGTTTAACGCAACAAGGTATGAACCTTGAGCTATACTTCCAATTCTCTGGTCAAGACGAAGCTGCACTTCGTGAGCAAATGCACGGTGATGCTGAAACACGCGTACGCGTTTCAATGACACTTGAAGCAATTGCTAAAGCTGAAAACATGCAAGTAACTTCAGAAGACATCGATAAAGAGCTTGAAAAAATGGCTGCTCAATTTAGCATGGACATTGAACAGATTAAAACAGCTTTAGGTGGAACTGAAATGCTTGAAAATGATATCCGTATGCAGAACACAGTTGAGTTCCTAGTGGACAACGCTAAAATTTCTGAATAACACATAAGTAACATATAAGTTTTAGGGAAAACAAGGTGCGGAAACGTACCTTGTTTTCCACTACATAGAAGACCGGCTTTATACGTAAGTAGCAGCAAAATTGACGCTGAATCTAATTAGTTGCTACAATCACGATAATCTTGTAAGATAATTGCTTGAATAGGGGTGAATACATTGTTCAAATTCAATGACGAAAAAGAGCATTTAAAATGTTCGTTTTGCGGTAAACCACAAGAGCAAGTTCGTAAACTGGTGGCAGGACCAGGTGTTTATATTTGTGACGAGTGTATTGAGCTTTGTACGGAAATCGTAGAAGAAGAGCTTGGTACAGATGAAGAAGTAGAATTTAAAGAAGTACCTAAGCCAAAAGAAATTTTAGACATTTTAAATGGCTATGTAATCGGTCAGGAAAAAGCGAAAAAATCATTGGCTGTAGCAGTTTATAATCACTACAAACGCGTAAATTCTAATAGTAAGATTGATGACGTTGAATTGTCGAAATCGAATATTGTACTGATCGGACCAACAGGAAGCGGGAAAACCTTGCTTGCACAAACATTGGCTCGTATTCTGAATGTACCGTTTGCTATTGCTGATGCCACTTCATTAACTGAAGCGGGTTATGTTGGTGAAGACGTAGAAAACATTCTACTCAAACTGATTCAAGCAGCTGATTATGACGTTGAACGTGCAGAAAAAGGGATTATCTATATCGATGAAATTGATAAAGTAGCCCGTAAATCTGAGAACACCTCAATTACACGTGATGTATCTGGTGAAGGTGTTCAACAAGCACTTCTGAAAATTTTAGAAGGCACAACTGCAAGCGTACCTCCTCAAGGTGGACGCAAGCATCCTCATCAAGAATTTATCCAAATCGATACGACGAATGTATTATTTATCGTAGGTGGAGCTTTTGACGGAGTCGATCAAATTATTAAACGCCGTCTAGGCAATAAAATCATCGGTTTCGGTGCAAACCCAAACAAAGAAGAAATCGACGAGAAATCATTGCTTAGCCAATTGATTCCGGAAGATTTATTGAAATTTGGTTTGATTCCAGAATTTATCGGTCGTTTGCCTGTATTGGCAAGCCTTGAACAATTGGATGAAAAAGCGTTAGTTGAAATTTTGACTGAACCTAAAAATGCATTGATCAAGCAATACCAAAAAATGATGGAGCTAGATGGCGTCAAATTAACGTTTGAGCCTGAAGCACTTGTAGAAATTGCGAAGCTGGCAATTGAGCGCAAAACTGGTGCACGTGGACTTCGTTCAATAATTGAGAACACGATGCTTGAAGTAATGTTCGATTTACCTTCACGTGAAGATATTGTCGAATGTGTCATTACAAAAGAAACTGTTGCCGATAGCGTGCCGCCTAAACTAATCTTAGAAGATGGTTCAGAGTACGTTAGCGACAACGATGAGAAAACATCCGCGTAATGAGTGGAATTTCACCCAGCAGGAAAAGGTAACTGGGTGAACGTTAAACCAATCAAAAGGATGATACGGGCTGACTCTGATCGTGCGCATCCGCACCTTCTGAGTTAGCCCGTTTTTGTTAGAAAAGCAAAACAGCTTATAAATTAGATGCTACTAATTCATGTTTAAAATATCCCCGGAGGTGACTTCCTAGATGGCGAAGAAAAAAGGAACGAAACACGTGCCATTATTACCATTGCGCGGACTGCTTGTTTTTCCGACGATGGTGCTGCATATAGATGTCGGCCGCGACCGTTCTGTGGCGGCATTAGAGAAAGCTATGCTAGATGACAATATTGTTTTTTTAGCAACGCAAAAAGATATGAGCGTTGAAGAGCCGAAAAGAGCAGATCTTCACAAAATCGGGACGTTGGCTTATGTGAAGCAAATGCTGAAATTGCCAAACGGTACAATTCGTGTTTTGGTTGAAGGATTAGAACGTGGCCAATTAAAAAATTATGATGATGAAGAACAGTTCACAACGGTAGAAGTAACTCCTTTTGCGGATGAAACAGAGCGAGATGCTGAACAAGATGCACTAATGCGTTTGTTGTTGGAGCATTTTGAGAATTACGCTAAAAGTTCGAAAAAAGTTAGTACTGAAACGTACAATACCGTAGCGGATATTGAAGAACCTGGCCGTTTAGCAGATATGGTCGCTTCTCATTTATCGATGAAAGTAGCTGCAAAACAAGATGTTTTGGAAACTTTTGATATTAGCAAACGATTAGAATTGTTAATCACTCGGTTACACAGTGAACAAGAAGTGGTCGATCTGGAAAAAAAGATCAATCTTCGTGTTAAAAAAGCAATGGAGCAAACGCAAAAAGAATTTTATTTGCGCGAGCAGATGAAAGCTATTCAATCCGAACTTGGCGATAAAGACGGAAAATCAGCTGAAGTCGTTGATTTGAAAAAACGGATTGAAGATGCAAAAATGCCAGAGTCTACGGAAAAAACCGCTCTTAAAGAACTTGACCGTTACGAAAAACTTCCTGCAGCAGCTGCAGAAAGTGGCATTATTCGTAATTACATTGAATGGCTCGTGACAATTCCGTGGTCAGAAGCGACAGAAGATCGGTTGGATATTAAGTACGCTGAAGACGTGTTAGATCGCGATCACGACGGTTTAGAAAGCGTTAAAGAACGTGTGTTGGAGTATTTGGCTGTACAGCAAATGACCAACTCTTTACGTGGACCTATTCTTTGTTTAGTTGGACCTCCTGGGGTCGGGAAAACTTCATTAGCGAAGTCGATTGCTGAGTCACTCGATCGTAATTTTGTTCGCGTTTCACTCGGTGGCGTTCGTGATGAATCGGAAATCCGCGGTCATCGCCGTACATACGTAGGGGCGATGCCTGGACGAATCATTCAAGGAATGAAAAAAGCGGGTACGGTGAATCCCGTGTTCTTATTGGATGAAATCGATAAAATGTCGAATGATTTCCGTGGGGATCCATCTTCAGCGATGCTAGAAGTATTGGACCCAGAACAAAACAATTCGTTTAGTGACCATTACATTGAAGAGACATACAATCTTTCAAATGTCCTTTTCATTGCTACAGCGAATGATCTTGGGTCAATTCCAGGACCGCTGCGTGACCGGATGGAAGTCATCACGATTGCGGGCTATACAGAAGTCGAAAAACAAATGATTGCGAAAAATCATTTGGCTCCAAAGCAATTAAAAGAACACGGCTTATCGGCAGAACAATTACAGTTTGAAGAGGATGCTTTGTTAAACGTAGTACGTTATTATACGCGCGAGGCAGGAGTCCGCGGGCTAGAACGTCAAATTGCTTCAATTTGCCGAAAAGTAACAAAACAAATTGTTTCAAAAGAAGAAGAACACATTGTTGTTGGAGAAAAAGAAGTTGAGGCTTATCTTGGGAAACGCAAATTCCGCTATGGTATGGCAGAGTCTGAGAACCAAGTAGGTGTTGCTACTGGGCTAGCTTATACCACAGTGGGCGGAGATACACTTCAAATTGAAGTTTCATTGTCTGCAGGTAAAGGTAAACTGCAATTGACTGGTAAACTTGGTGATGTCATGAAAGAATCTGCACAAACTGCTTTATCGTTTGTTCGAGCACGTGCAGAATCACTTGGCATTGACCCGAAATTCCATGAATCGCATGATATTCACATTCACGTTCCAGAAGGTGCCGTACCAAAAGACGGACCATCTGCTGGGATTACGATTGCAACAGCTTTAGTGTCTGCATTAACGAAACGTCCAATTCGACGTGAAGTAGGCATGACCGGCGAAATTACCCTTCGCGGCCGCGTACTACCAATCGGTGGAATTAAAGAAAAAACGTTGAGCGCGCATCGTGCTGGGTTGAAAACCATCATTTTGCCGATCGACAATGAGCGAGACCTGGAAGACATTCCAGAGACAATCCGCAAAGAGATGACATTTAAATTGGTCTCTCAAGCAGATGAGGCATTAGAAATCGCCTTAGAAGGAGAAAATGAATGAAAGTTAATAATGTAGAACTAGTTATCAGTGCCGTTCGTCCAGATCAATACCCTGAAGACGGATTGCCAGAATTTGCTTTAGCTGGAAGATCAAACGTTGGTAAATCATCTTTTATCAACAAAATGATTGGCCGCAAGAGCATGGCGCGTATTTCATCAAAACCAGGTAAGACACAAACTCTTAACTTCTATAAAATTGAAGAGAAATTGTTTTATGTCGATGTACCCGGTTATGGTTATGCGAAAGTATCAAAAAGTGAACGTGAAGCATGGGGCAAAATGATCGAGCGGTACATTACTGACCGCGAGCCATTGCGTGCTGTTATTCAAATCGTTGACTTACGTCATCCGCCAAGCAAAGACGATGTCGCTATGTATGAATTCATGAAACATTTTGAAATTCCATGTATCATCATTGCAACAAAAGCGGACAAAATTCCAAAAGGTAAATGGGACAAGCATAAGAAAATTGTCCGCACGACTTTGGATATGGAAAAAACCGATCCATTAATCGTCTTCTCATCTGAAACAGGATTGGGTAAAGATGAAGCATGGCAGGAAATTGAAAGCAGAATGTAATACAATAAACGCAGCCCTCAGGTTGCGTTTTTATTGTGGAATTTTGGTATAGTGATGTACTTTAAGGGATAAAATCTTCATAATTTGCCCCTGTATTTACAGTTAATTCTGACTAAGAGCGTTATACTTGTGACACGGAAAACTGTTTGCTAGTATTAATTTATAATAATTATAATCAGGGCTAGGTTCATGCCTTGTTCACAATTTCGGAGTCAACATTATGCATAAAAGTGTTATACTTAATAGAGATGAAATATTGAACGTGAAAGGTGTTTTGTACCCATGCACACATTAGTAGTCGGTGTGAATTATCGCTCTGCACCTGTGGAGATTCGTGAAAAGTTATCGTTTATCGAAAATGATTTGCCACAGGCGATGGAAGCGTTAAAACAACAAAAAAGCATATTGGAAAACGTGATTGTTTCCACCTGCAACCGGACGGAAATTTATGCAGTCGTGGATCAACTTCACACAGGTAAGTACTATGTAAAGCAATTTCTTGCGGATTATTTTGACTTGCCAAAAGAAGCGATTTCACAGTACTTATTTATTCATGAGCAGGATGCAGCGATTGAGCATTTGTTCCGTGTAACGGCTGGTATCGATTCGATGGTATTGGGTGAAACTCAAATTTTGGGTCAAGTAAGAAATAGTTTTCTTGCTGGACAAGAGCAGGGGACGACAGGAACTGTCTTTAATCAATTGTTCAAACAAGCTGTAACTTTGGCAAAAAGAGCACATTCGGAAACAGCGATTGGTGAAAATGCCGTGTCAGTCTCGTATGCAGCTGTTGAACTTGGTAAGAAAATTTTTGGCACGCTTAAAAACAAGCACGTTGTTATTTTGGGGGCCGGAAAAATGGGCGAATTGGCTATCAAAAACTTGCAAGGCAGTGGAGCGGATCGTGTGACGGTTATTAACCGTACATTCGAAAAAGCTGAACTACTGGCTGACAAATTTGGTGGCAATGCAAAACCATTGAGTCAATTACAATGTGCATTGTTAGAAGCGGATATTTTAATCTCTTCTACAGGCTCAACAGATTTCGTCATTGATCTTGAATTGATGCAGTTTGTAGAAAAACTTCGTAAAGGCAAACCGTTGTTTATGGTTGATATCGCCGTACCGCGTGATATGGATCCACGTATCGGTGATTTACCAAATGTTTTCTTGTACGATATTGATGATATGCAAGGGATTGTTGAAGCTAATTTAGCAGAGCGTGAACGTGCAGCGGGTGAAATCATGACAATGATCGATCAAGAAGCACTGCTGTTTAATGAGTGGTTAACAACACTTGGCGTTGTGCCGGTAATTTCTGCACTTCGTCAAAAAGCGCTTGGTATTCAGGCTGAGACAATGGCGAGTATCGAAAACAAAATGCCAGATTTGACGGATCGTGAAAAGAAAATTCTTAACAAACATACCAAATCGATTATCAACCAATTGTTGAAAGACCCAATTTTGCAAGCGAAAGAAATGGGCGGGGCTCCTAAATCCCGTGAACAGCTAGAACTATTTATGCAAATATTTGGTATCGAAGAGGAAGTTGAAATAGAAATAGAAAAGCAGTCGAAAGCTCCACAAAAGAAAAAGGATAAAGCTGTACTTCAAACCGAAAATTCATCAACTGAAACTCCCAGGTATTCATTTTAAGCTTTTTAAAAGAGGCGTTTGCGAATCTATATGTTAAAATGTAGAGACGGAACGCCTTTAACTATGGAGATGAAGGGGAATGGGATGGCTGATATAACAATGGCAAGGCTGCATGAAGCTATGGTTATTCTATATGCTGTCAGCCTTGTTTTTTATTTTATAGATTATTTATATAAAGAAAAAAAAGCAATTCGCATTGCGATGAGTTTACTCGGTATTGTATGGGTGTTGCAAACTATATTTTTAGGATTGTATATTTTTGAAACCCAACGTTTTCCGGTATTGACTTTGTTTGAAGGGATTTATTTTTATGCCTGGCTGTTGGTGACATTGTCGATAGTTTTGAGGATATTTTACCGATTTGATTTTGTGGTGTTTTTCATCAATGTTATTGGCTTTATCTTTATGACAATCCACACATTTTCACCGGTACAAATCGAACGGTCGCCTGTAGGTGATGCGTTAGTATCAGAATTATTGTTTATCCATGTTAGTTTTGCGATTCTATCGTATGTGGCATTTTCATTGTCGTTTGTATTTGCAGCGCTCCATATGGTCTTGTATAGAATGCTCAAAAAGAAAAAATGGACGAAACAATGGGCGAATTTGCCATCGCTCGGCCAAACCCAACAATTTATGACCATTTCAATTTTGGTCGGAATTTCCTTATTGTTTGTGTCACTTGTACTCGGTTTACAATGGGCGGTTATTTCACTGCCGGAGTTTTCATTATTAGACATGAAAATTATCGGATCTTTTGTTTTGCTGGTATTATACAGCTTGGTTCTTTGGCGACATCGAAAAGGTTCGTTAAATGGGATGAATTATGCACTGGCTCATACGTATTTATTTTTAGTGCTGCTCATCAATTTCTTTTTAGGCAGCCGGTTATCTGATTTTCATTTTTGGTATTAAAGAGAGGTAGGATATAGTTGAGAAAAATTATTGTAGGTTCGAGAAGAAGCAAATTAGCGTTAACTCAAACAAACCAGTTTATCGATAAATTAAAAGCAGCAGGTGTACCTTTTGAATTTGAAATAAAAGAAATTGTGACAAAAGGCGATCGGATTGTCGATGTTATGCTTTCTAAAGTTGGCGGGAAAGGCTTGTTTGTAAAAGAAATCGAGCAAGCACTTTTTGAACGCGAAATCGATTTTGCTGTTCACAGTATGAAGGACATGCCTTCTGTTTTGCCTGAGGGGTTGGCAATTGGATGTATTCCGGAACGTGAAGACCCACGCGATGCCTATATTGCAAATGACCATGTGAAGTTATTGGACTTACCAGTTGGAGCAGTTGTTGGAACAAGCAGCTTACGCCGTAGTTCACAATTGCTATTATTGCGTCCAGACCTTGATATTCAATGGATTCGCGGCAATATCGATACGCGTCTTGCAAAACTGCAAGCAGGCGATTTTGACGCCATCATTTTAGCGGCAGCTGGGTTAAAACGGATGGGTTGGAAAGATGATTTAGTAACAGAATTCCTTGAAGTGGATGAATGTCTACCAGCAATCGGACAAGGGTCACTCGGAATTGAGTGTCGCGTAGAAGATACAGAACTTCTTAGTGAATTAGCAAAACTAAATCATGAAGATACAGCTTTAGCAGTAAACGCTGAACGTAAATTCCTTAAAGATATGGATGGCAGCTGCCAAGTGCCGATCGCTGGATATGCAACAGTGAATAATGGAGAAGTAACGTTTACAGGACTTATTTCTTCACCAGAAGCTGACCAAGTGTTTAAAGAAATGGCAATTAGCCATGACCCAATCGAAGCAGGACGGATTGTTGCTGAGAAAATTAGTGCTCAAGGCGGTTACGATTTAATTCAACGCGTCAAAGCTGAAAGCAATGTCTAATAGCAAAAAACTGCTTGAAGGAAAAACAATCGTTTTTACCGGTTCTAGAAAACCGGTAGAAGCGATTTCTCATGCACAATCATTTGGTGCAAAAACAAAGTACGTTCCACTTGTTGAAACAATTGTTCGCCAGTCACAAAAGCCGGATTTCACGAAATATGACTGGCTCATTTTCACTAGTCGTACAAGCGCAGAAGTGTTTTGTTCGTTCAATGAAACCGTGCCTGCTAAAATTGCCGCAGTCGGTAATCAAACAGCAGCAGTTTTAGAAAGACATGGTCACCAAGTGGATTTTATTCCGAAAGTGTTTAGTGCGGATCAGTTTATCCAAGAATTCCCGCCCGTCTCAGGAAGAGCGAAATGTTTGTTTATAAAAGGACAAATGGCGAAAAACACCATTTCCACTATGTCCATGCAAGTCGATGAATGGACGGTTTACGATACTGTGTTAAATAGTGAAAACGCAAAAACTATTACACAATTCAAAGACGTGATCATTCTGTTTGCTAGTCCTTCTGCGGTAAGAGCGTATCGTCAAGTAGGGGGCAATTGGTTGAACATCCAAGTCGCTGCAATTGGCCACGTAACGAAAAAAGCCATTATCGATAACGGTGGCACAGTGGATTTTATGCCTGAAAGATATACGTATATTGAAGTGATCAATGAAATAGCGAAAGGAAGTTTGTCGACATGAAAGAATTGAATTTTAATCGTCATCGCCGTTTACGCGGTTCAGCTAATCTTCGTTCAATGGTTCGCGAAACAAGTTTACATAAAGAGGATTTTATTTATCCGATTTTTGTAGTTGAAGGAGAAAATGTGAAAAACGAAATTTCATCTATGCCTGGCGTATTCCAATTTTCGATGGATAACTTAGGTACTGAACTGGATGAAGTAGTAGACCTTGGTATTCCTTCCGTTATTCTTTTTGGCGTACCAATTGAAAAAGACGCAGTCGGAACGCAAGCGTACCATGATCATGGCATCACGCAAGAAGCGATTCGTTTTGCGAAAAACCGTCATCCAGAATTAGTCGTTATCGCTGATACATGTCTTTGTCAGTATACCGACCACGGCCATTGCGGCGTAATCGAAGAGGGTGTTATCTTAAATGATGAATCACTTGATTTATTGGCGCGTACGGCTGTGTCACAAGCAAAAGCGGGAGCTGATATTATTGCACCATCTAACATGATGGACGGTTTTGTTGCAGCGATTCGTTACGGATTAGACGAAGCCGGATTTGATAATACACCAATTATGTCTTATGGCGTTAAATATTCATCTGCCTATTACGGACCTTTCCGCGAAGCAGCTCACAGTACGCCTCAATTTGGAGACCGGAAAACCTACCAAATGGACCCAGCAAACCGTATGGAAGCGTTGCGTGAAACTGCTTCTGATGTTCAAGAAGGCGCAGATTTCATGATTGTTAAACCAGCATTGTCGTATTTGGACATTATTCGCGAAGTTCGCGATAATTTCGATATTCCAATTGTTGCATACAACGTTTCAGGTGAATACGCGATGGTCAAAGCAGCTGCAGCAAATGGCTGGATTGACGAGAAAAAAATCGTTTTGGAAACTTTATTAAGCATGAAGCGCGCAGGCGCAGATATCGTTATGACGTATCACGCAAAAGACGCAGCACGCTGGTTGGAGGGAAAAGAATGACATACGAAAAATCATTAGCCGCATTTACAGAAGCCAAAACTTTAATGCCAGGCGGCGTTAACAGCCCGGTTCGTGCGTTTAAATCGGTCAATATGGATCCGATTTTCATGCAATCTGGAAGTGGCGCGACAATTAAAGACGTTGATGGCAACACATATATCGACTACGTTTTATCTTATGGTCCACTTATTTTGGGTCACGCACAAGAAGATGTAGTAAAAGCTATTCAAGAAACGGCTGCACTTGGAACATCATTCGGTGCACCAACAGAACTAGAAAACCAAATGGCGAAATTGGTCATGGACCGTGTGCCATCAATCGAAATGGTACGTATGGTGTCTTCTGGAACAGAAGCAACGATGAGCGCATTGCGCGTAGCTCGTGGCTACACAGGTCGCGACAAAATCTTGAAATTTGAAGGCTGTTACCACGGTCACGGCGACAGTTTGTTAATCAAAGCAGGTTCAGGCGTTGCAACTTTAGGTTTGCCAGATTCACCTGGTGTTCCAGCATCAGTTGCTCAAAACACCATCACAGTGCCATTCAATGACCTTGAAAGCGTTCGTTTAGCATTCCAAGAATTCGGCGATGAATTAGCGGCTGTTATTGTAGAACCGGTTGCAGGTAATATGGGCGTTGTTCCTCCAAGCGAAGGGTTCTTAATGGAACTTCGCAACTTAACTCACGAAAACGGCACCGTGCTGATTTTCGATGAAGTTATGACAGGATTCCGTGTAGGTTATAACTGTGCACAGGGCTATTACGGCGTAACACCAGATATGACGTGCCTCGGCAAAGTAATCGGCGGCGGTTTACCAGTCGGCGCATTCGGAGGCAAGCGTGAAATTATGGAGCAAGTTGCACCAAGTGGTTCGATTTACCAAGCAGGCACGCTTTCAGGTAACCCACTTGCTATGCGCGCAGGCTTTGAAACATTGTCTCGTTTAACAGAAGAAAGCTACGACACTTTCATCGAACGTGGCGATCAACTTGAAAAAGGATTCCGCGAAGCTGCAACAAAATACAACATCCCGCACACAGTTAACCGTGCAGGTTCAATGATCGGGGTATTCTTCACAAACGAAGACGTAGTTGATTTCGAATCAGCTAAAACTTCTGACCTTGAGCTATTCGCAAATTACTACCGCTTGATGGCGGAAGAAGGCATTTACTTGCCACCTTCCCAATTTGAAGGCATGTTCCTATCGACTGCCCATACGGAAGAGCATATCGCAAAAACCGTAAAAGCATTCCATACCGTATTTGCTAAACTGGCACGTTAATAAAATAAACAGAGCTATCCTAAAAGGTTATGAAAATGACTTTTTGAGGATAGCTTTTTTGTGTGCACATTTAAGTTATAAATAAACGCCAAGTGAGTAGCTACATCAGAAAGTGACACAATCAATACACTTAATAAAAGGTATTAACCCACTAAGCTTCGGCGCGTCCAAGGGCTAGGCGAAGCGAAAAGACCGGTGCACTTCCGGGCTTATCGCGAGAGCCATGCCCAAAGCGACCGAAGCGGAATTAGAAAGCGATGCAACCTATCTACAAGATCCAACTAAAAAGATGTTCCCACACCTAGCGAGGCGCGTCCAAGGGCTAGGCGAAGCGAAAAGACCGGTGCACTTCCGAGCTTATCGCGAGAGCCATGCCCAAAGCGTCCGAAGCGATATAAGAAAACGCTGCAACCTATCTACAAGACCCAACCAAAAAAATGTTCCCACACCTAGCGAGGCGCGTCCAAGGGCTAGGCGAAGCGAAAAGACCGGCGCACTTCCGGGCTTCTGGCGAGAGCCATGCCCAAAGCGATCGAAGCGACATAAGAAAACGATGCAACCTATCTACAAGACCCAACTAAAAAGATGTTCCCACACCTAGCGATGCGCGTTTAAGGGCTAGGCGAAGCGAAAAGACCGGTGCACTTCCGAGCTTATCGCAGGAGCCATACCCAAAGCCTCCGAAGCGATAAAAGAAAGCGATGCAACCTATCTACAAGACCCAACTAAAAAGATGTTCCCACACCTAGCGAGGCGCGTCCAAGGGCTAGGCGAAGCGAAAAGACCGGCGCACTTCTGGGCTTATCGCGAGAGCCATGCCCAAAGCGATCGAAGCGACATAAGAAAACGATTCTTACTATCTCCATCACCAATATTCTGTAAAAATCACCGCTACCCTCAAGAACTTCAAAATAACTTGACGCTAAAACCTTCTATTGAGTACAATAAGAGTAATTAGATATTCATGCGTTGATGAGGATAGTAGGGTATACGGGCATTTCAGAGAGAAGACTATTTGGTGAGAGGTCTTTATGGCGTATAGTTGAATGTCACCTCGGAGCAGTTGCCGTGAAATAAGTAGCGGGAACCGGACTTAACATCCGTTATGAAACTTGAGAGCCAGGTCTGTAACTAGACCTGTGTATAAAGGTGGTACCGCGAAAAACTCCTTCGTCCTTTACAGACGACAGGAGTTTTTTGCGTTCTACCAGAAATTAAAGGAGGAATTCCCATGACTGAACAAATGTCCACAAAGTACGATCCGCAATCAATTGAAAAAGGCCGTTATGATTGGTGGGTCGACCAAAAATTCTTTGAAGCCAAACCAGAAAGCGGCAAAACGCCGTATACCATCGTAATTCCTCCACCAAACGTTACTGGCAAGCTACATTTAGGCCATGCTTGGGACACAACATTACAAGACATCATGACACGCATGAAACGCATGCAAGGTTTTGACGCGCTATGGCTTCCAGGTATGGATCACGCCGGGATTGCAACGCAAGCCAAAGTAGAAGGCAAATTAAAAGAAGAAGGGCGTTCACGTTACGATTTAGGACGCGAAGCGTTTCTTGAAGAATCATGGAAATGGAAAGATCAATACGCAGGACATATCCGCGAACAATGGGCTAAATTAGGTTTAGGACTTGATTATTCACGTGAGCGTTTCACATTAGATGACGGATTGTCAAAAGCCGTACGTGAAGTTTTCGTGAAACTATACGAGAAAAAACTCATATACCGCGGTAAATACATCATCAACTGGGACCCGAATACACAAACGGCGATTTCGGATATTGAAGTTATTCACAAAGACGTTAAAGGTGCTTTTTATCATATGCGTTATCCGCTTGCTGACGGCAGTGGACATATTGAAATTGCCACAACACGTCCAGAAACAATGCTTGGTGATACAGCTGTTGCGGTTCACCCGAAAGACGAGCGTTATAAGCATTTAATCGGTAAAAAAGTTATTTTGCCAATCGTTGGTCGCGAAATTGAAATTGTTGCAGACGATTACGTAGATAGAGAATTTGGAAGTGGTGCCGTTAAAATCACACCGGCTCATGACCCAAATGACTTTGAAATTGGGAACCGTCATAATTTAGAACGCGTACTTGTGATGAACGAAGACGGTTCAATGAATGAAAATGCTGGTAAATACGAAGGCTTAGATCGTTTCGAATGTCGTAAGCAAATCGTTAAAGATTTACAAGACATGGACGTGTTGTTCGAAATCGAAGAGCATATGCATTCTGTTGGTCACTCAGAGCGTAGCGGTGCTGTAGTAGAACCTTATTTATCTACTCAATGGTTTGTTGATATGCAACCACTTGCTGCTGCATCTGTAGAAGCACAAAAAAGTGGAGACGGTGTTAATTTTGTGCCGGATCGTTTTGAGAAAACGTATTTACACTGGATGGAAAACATTCGCGACTGGTGTATTTCTCGTCAATTGTGGTGGGGACATCAAATTCCAGCTTGGTACCATAACGAAACAAATGAAATTTACGTTGGTCACGAAGCACCGGCTGACGCTGAAAACTGGACACAAGACGAAGATGTACTAGACACATGGTTCTCATCTGCCTTGTGGCCGTTCTCAACACTTGGCTGGCCAGAAGAAAACGATGATCTTAGCCGTTACTACCCAACAGATGCATTAGTGACAGGCTATGACATCATCAACTTCTGGGTATCGCGCATGATTTTCCAAGCATTAGAATTCACTGGTGAAAAACCGTTTAAAGATGTATTGATTCACGGACTGGTACGCGATGCAGAAGGACGCAAAATGTCGAAGTCACTTGGCAACGGCGTCGATCCAATGGACGTGATTTCGGAGTACGGAGCAGATTCTCTGCGCTATTTCTTAGCAACAGCATCGTCTCCAGGACAAGATCTTCGTTATGCGAACGACAAAGTTGAGTCGGTATGGAACTTTGCCAATAAAATCTGGAATGCGTCTCGTTTCGCATTGATGAATATGGAAGGTATGACATACGACCAAATAGACTTGTCAGGCAAAAAGTCAGTTGCTGATTCATGGATTCTTACACGTTTAAATGAAACCATTGAACAAGTAACAGAGCTTGCAGAACGCTATGAATTTGGCGAAGTTGGACGTTCACTTTACAATTTCATCTGGGATGATTTCTGTGACTGGTATATCGAAATGTCGAAATTGCCATTATACGGTGAAGACGAAAGAGCGAAGAAAATGACGCGTTCGGTACTTGCTTATGTACTTGATAACACAATGCGTTTATTGCATCCGTTCATGCCGTTTATCACAGAAGAAATTTGGCAGAACTTGCCGCATGAAGGCGAATCGATTACGATTGCGGCTTGGCCAACAGTAGATGACTCGTTAACGAATCAAAGCCAGTCTTCAAGCATGAAGCTATTAATGGACGTGATTCGTTCTGTACGTACGATTCGTGCAGAAGTACAGTCACCAATGAGCAAAAAAGTGCCATTGACGATTTCTGCAAAAGACGCCAACACTCATGCAGTATTAGAAGCAAATGCTGCATACATCGAACGTTTCTGTAATCCAGAAACCTTAACAATTGGCGAAAACATCGTAGCTCCTGAAAAATCGATGTCAGCAGTAGTATCAGGTGCTGAATTGTTCATGCCACTTGAAGGTTTGATCGATATTGATGCAGAGCTTGCTCGTTTAAACAAAGAACTTGAAAAATGGGCAAAAGAAGTAAAACTCGTTAGTGGTAAACTATCGAACGAACGCTTTGTTTCAAAAGCACCAGAAGCAGTAGTTGCTGAAGAACGTGCGAAACAAGCTGATTATATGGAAAAACACGCAACAGTTGAAAAACGCATTGAAGAACTAAAAAATCTATAAAACGATAAAACCGCTTTCCCATAATGGGAGAGCGGTTTTTTAAATGGTTCACAAGCTATTAAGTTGAACTATAGAACTAATATTTCAAATCGCTTCGGCCGCTTTGGGCATAGCTCTCGCAAGAAGCCAGGCAAAGAACGCCAGTCTTCTTGCTTCGCTTATCCCTTGGCCGCGCCTGCGCTAGAAATTTACTAAATCAGGTGTGCCTATATTTATACGTTGTTTCTATAAAAGATAGTTGAAAAAAATGGAGAACCTAGTTTAACTTAAATAGAAATTATTTCAGTCGATCTTCCCGCTGAAAAGGAGCATGTTTTCCCATTTTTCGTATATGTTCCAAAAACAGTTCAGCAATATTTTCTACATGCGTTTCATAAAACGAACGGGCACCCACAGGATCTTCGATTTCATTAAATACGTGCCGTCCGTCTTCAAGTAGCAAAAAGTCTATTCCAACATAATCGCTGTTTATCGCACGGGAAATGCGCAATACATCCTTTTCTTGAGCAGCTGTTAACACGTATTTTTCGATAGATGCACCGAGTGAATAATTGGCTTTAAACGAGTCATTAGAAATTCGTTTCACAGCACCCACAATTTCCGTGCCGATTACGAATACACGGATATCTGCTTGATGAGCTACAACTGGTTGGAAGAGAAGGGAAGAATTCGTGTTTGGTATATCTTCAGCTGATTGGAGTAGCCATACTTCATCACCGCCATGTCCGTCCATAGTTTTTACCACGCACGGATATTCGGGTGCTTGTCGGTAACTTGGTATAGTAGGAACACCGAGCAACATAAACAACTCAAAACTTTTCCATTTGTCGTTAGCAATGCGATTTACTTCTGCGCGATTTACTAAGTGAATGCCTTGATCTTCTAAAAAACGAGCGGCTTTTGGTCGCCGTGCGCGAAAGACAACAAGTTCACCGGCTAGATTATCCGCCAGTCGTGTCAGCCCTTCATCGCTCCAGTCGTCCCATTCGATCAAATCAAAATCTCCAAATCGCTGTAATTCGGCTATAAATCCTCGATTCCGTTTTGCATCTTGTGTTTCATAAAGAAGTTTCATGACAAGTCCTCCAATATATATGCAATCATGGCATCTGCGACATTGATTCCAGTGACATTCAAAATATTGCGGATGTGTGCAGCGGCATTAACTTCACAAACGAGAGGTTGTTCACCTTCACCGTATAACAAATCAACGCCTGCAAAAGTGGCGCCAACGGCTTGAGCTGCAGCTAGTGCGACTTCTTGTTGTGCAGGAGTTAGCACGATCGGTGATGCCACACCGCCATTGGTAATATTGGCGCGAAAATCTGTTGTTGAATGGCGATGCATGGCAGCTACAATTCGTCCACCAACAATATTAACGCGTATGTCGCGACCACGGCTCGAATGGATAAATTCTTGAAAGACAAAATCAATTCCTCTAAGGCTCTCGACTTTTTCGTAAAATTGTTCTTCAGTTTCAATCAAATACACTTTCATACCGAAAGAACCGTGTCCTTCTTTTATAATCATCGGTAGTTTTAAGCGCTCAATCACTTTTTCAAAATAACCCGAATGGATGATTGAAAAATTCGGATAAACTTTTGGAGCTACAATGGTCCTTGGCATTGGTAAGTCGTGAGCGGCCAACTGTACATATTGTGTAGCTTTATTGTCACATAAATCAATAACAGCCGGATCATTATAAACGGGAACTCCGCGACTTTTTAAAAAATAACCTAGTAATATATCCTTATCCAATAATATTGCAAAATCAGGTATACTTAAATTGACTGATAAATCCATAATAGTTTCATAATTTTTCATAATTTTTACAGAAACGCCTGCGCGTTGTGCTGCTTCCGCAACTAAACTCGCTTGGTCTGCAAATTTATCGGAAACTAAGCTTCCGTTGTAGATCACCCAACAACTCGTCATATCGATTCCACCTTCGTGCTATAATCATACTCAAAAAGTGTATCATGTTTATTGAAGAAATGAGGCTACTAATGATAATTGGACTTGAACATTATAAAGAAAAATGGAATATCCAAACAGATACTGCCATTCACCCAGGTTTAGAAGCCATTACTGCAGCTCTTGAAGAACTTGGGAATCCACATAAAGTTGGAAAGTTTGTTCACTTAGCGGGAACAAACGGAAAAGGATCAACTGCTACGTTTTTATCTAGCATATTGCAGGCTCACGGATATTCTGTCGGTAATTTTTATTCACCATGCATTGAAGACCTCCATGATCAAATTCAGTTAAACGGTAAACCCATTAGCCCGCAGGAACTTGAATCCATTATGCAACAGCTAAGTCATGTGAAAACACCGTTAACGGATTTTGAATTGTTAACACTAGCGGCATTACTAGTTTTTAGAAAACACGCACCCGACTTTGCGATTATAGAAGCTGGTATGGGGGGAGCTTTAGATAGTACGAATGTGATTATCCCAAAAATTGCGATAATCCCATCCATTTCAATTGATCACACTAATTTCTTAGGAAATTCAATTGAAGAAATCACTTGGCATAAAGCAGGGATTATAAAAAAATGGCAGCCTGTTGTAATTGGAGAACTGCCTGTAAAATCACTAGACATTATTCGAGAAACTGCGAATAGACTTCACGTTGATATAATTAGGCCAAAAGACCTTAATAACCTCAAGTTAAAATTAAAAGGGCCCCATCAATTAGGAAATGCTAGTTTAGCTATGGAAGCTGCTAAAGAGCTGCTCGGGAAAAGCTTTAGTGAAGACAAAGCCTTAAATGCTTTGTCAACTGCTAATCTTGCCTATCGTTTTGAGGAAGTATTTCCGGGAGTTATTTTTGACGGAGCACATAATCAGGCGAGTGCAGAAGCTTTAGTTAAGACGGTGAAGGAAGCGTATCCAGGCAGTTCTATCCATATAGTTATGGGAATTCTTAAAGACAAAGACTATATAAAAGTGCTTCGTGAATTGGAAAAAATAAGCGATTGTTTTACATTTTTAGAGTTTGATAACGAGCGGGCATTACCAGCTGAAAAATTATTATTAGAATGCAATAATAAAAGGAAGACAATTCTAAAATATAATGATATATTACCTGTATACGAAAAAGGTACAGTGACTTTAGTCACTGGATCTTTATATTTATTATCCCTTCTAAGAAACGCTAAGTATTCATTTTTTCGTCATTATCAAGAATGAAAAAAATGAATAGATGTAATATGTAATAAAGAGAGGAAAGATGTTATGGAGGGGAATACAAAACGAAAAATAATTCTTTGGAGTATATGGATTTTGGTTATTCCGGCAAGTTTACTACTTGTCTATAACTTCTTTCCTCCTGTAGTAAACGATCCTTGGAATTTAGTAGGTTATATTATATTTTTTGTGTTGATGAGTTTAATGCCAATGAACATCAATGGTGCTTCAACATTTTTAGTGCAATGGGTAACAGTTGCACTGTTCCTAAAATATGGAGTTTTTATCGAGATTGTGGTATCTCAATTAGCAATGTTAATCGTACTCTACCGTAATCGGACACAGGAAGATCAATCATTACGAATCCCATTTAATTCACTTATGTTTTTTGGTGTATCATTAATCGCGGGATTAACCTATGTGGCAATTGGTGGGGAGATCAATTCACTTAACCTTATGCATGTCATTGTCTTTGGGTTAATATTTCAAGTGGTATCAGTTCTCGTTAATCAAGTGATTTTTTACTTGTACGATTACACAGTAGGCAGCCCAGGTAAGTTTTTCTCAGTAGATGCGATTTGGGATTTTGTGTTGATGATTGTAATTTTCCCTTACGCGATCGCTTTGTATATGTTTGAATCCTATATTGGTGTTGTTGCTTTGCTGTTGTTGGGTGTTCCGTTCTTAACAATGACGGTTGTTATGAAGATGTACAACAACTCTGAACAAATTAACATGGATTTGAAAAAAGCAGGAGTTATTGGTCATCAGCTTGCAGATCGACTAGAAACAAACGAAATACTCGATTTGTTTATTGTAGAAGTGTCTAAATTGTTTAAAGTTGAATATGCTTATGTTATTGATTATCGAGATGGCTTGCAACAATTTATGCGTATTTATGAAAACGATCAATTAGAGCCAAGAAGTATCCCGTCTATCTCATACGAACAGGGAACGGCTGGGCGAGTAATAATGACAGGTGATTCTTTTATCTATAACGAAAAAAGCGATTGGACCGACTTTGCAACTGGAAACTTTCCAGCGGATACGGAAAGCATTATGGCTACTCCAATCGCGCGAAACAATAAAACTGAAGGCGTGCTCGTACTAGCCTCAAAAAAGAAATACGCATTTGCAAAACACCAGTTGAAGATTTTAGATATCCTCAGTACGTATTTTGCCGTTTCACTTGAAAAAGCCGGATATATGCAACGTGTGATTGCCAAAAGCGAGCGTTGTGGATTAACTCGCTTGTATAATTACCGCTATTTAGATGAGAGTTTAGAAAATCACATTCAAGAAATGAAAGACGGTAAACTAGAGCAATTATCACTGATTATGATGGACATCGATCATTTTAAAAGCATTAATGACCGATACGGACATCAAAGTGGTAACGACATTTTAGTTCAGTTAGCTGACATACTTCGAGAAGAAATAGCTGCAGAGGGCATGGTAGCACGTTACGGCGGCGAAGAATTTGTTGTGCTTCTTCGAAACTATAGTAAAGAACTGGCAATGTTGCTAGCTGAAAAGCTACGCAAGCGTATCGAAAATCATGAATTCCTTATCGAAACTGATTTAGCCAATGAACGCCAGCAGCAAATTATTCACATCACGATGAGCATAGGTGTGTCATCTGCGCCTGAAGATAGTGATGAAGGAATGTCGTTAATCCGTAACGCCGATCGAGCACTATACATTGGTGCCAAACAAGCAGGACGAAATAAAGTTGCAGCTTATTCGAAATAACAAATTTAATGAGAATTGTTCAAATAAAAAATGGTTAACACTTAATTAAAAGTGTTAACCATTTTTGTTTACTCAGTCATCGTCGTCGTCATCGTCGTCATCATCATCATCTTTCTTCTCTTTTTTCTCCTTCTCTTTCTCAGCTTTTTCTTTTGCTTTCTCAGCTTCTTTCTCAGCTTTTTCTTTCTCTTTTTCAGCTTCTTCTTCCGCTTTCTCAGCTTCTTTTTCAGCTTCTTCTTTTGCTTTTTCAGCTTCCGGTCCACTAATGATAGGTGTACTCTCAGGAACAGTATTCACAATACGTTCTTGCTCAATTGGAGGTTCAACTGCATAGATAACCGGTTCCTGTTGTTTTAAATCAGAATAGGTTTGAATAATTTCTGCATCGTAAGTTACTTGTAATCGAGAATTGCTATTTGCTTGTGCGGTTACACCTTCAAAATAATCGTTTCTACCGGAAATTTTATAGGATCCACTAAATGAAGTTTCTTGAGCCCGTCCTCGGATTGCGTTCAAGGTAATTTTCCTTGCTGATATTCCACCATCAATATTTATATTAGAACCGACTCCATACATCTCAAAATCTTGTTCCGAATAGAAAAACCCTTTAATGTAACTAGCGATGGGCTCGTTAACTGAGTTGTTCGAGATTTTGATATTACCTTTTGATAATACAATTAAAGACCCTTGTTTACCTGAATTTAATACTTTACCATTTATACGTGAATGTTGAATAGATACTTCTCCATTTACATAAATAAGCGCATTACTTTGAAGATCAGCTCCTTTAATAGTAAGATTTCCATTAATATACATTGGACCATCGAGAACTACATCAGAGTATTGTTCGTGTTTATAAGATGTACTATTATTACCAATTGAGAGATCACCATTAACGAACAATCCATTTTTGAATGTAATATCTGTATCAATTAATTTTAAGTTTCCTTTTGTAGCAACTTGCTGGAAGGTATTTACTCCATTAAACGTATAAGTTCCCGTGTCACCAACAATTTTTTGTGTATTAGACCAACTTTGACATTGTCCCCACCAGTTTGTGCTTTGACAAAGCTTCCCAGTAAAATCGTGGTTTATAAAAATTTTAGAGTTGGGGAGGTTCTTTCCTGTAAGTGTATATTCAGAGCCTGCGTTTAGAGTGGTAACACCACTAGAAGAACCGCTATATTCAAAATTTGTTTTTTGCTGAGAAATAGCGATGGGGCTTTGGACAGGTTGTCTCGATACGAGAACAGGAGCAGCCCCTGATCGGAACAAATCTGAAATATTTGTTTTTAACTTATAAGGTGAAGTGTTGAAATCAGACTTTATAACATGATTCGCATAGCTACCGTTTGGTGTATCAAATGTATAAGCATTTTTACCTAAGAACAATCTTGATGTTTTAGCTCCTTCGATTGGTTTAGCTGATGGAGCTAAACTAGGGATCCATTGATCCCCACCTAAATATGCATAACCGTTCGAACTCGTAACAATATTGCCATCTACTTTTATATCTCCTGTAATCTCAGATCCCCCATGCATGATGAGATTTCCTTCGCCTGGAGAAAGGCCGTCTTTTGTATCAATATTGGTTCCGATTGCATATCGTAAAGCTTCAGGAGCTGTAGCAGCACCAATTTCGATTTTACTAATTAACTCTCTATTAGAGTCACCAGACTCTCCAATGCTTTTGAAGGTCACTAATTTTCTTAATGGATTTGTTATATTATCTGGGCTGATCGTATCAGTATAAGATAGAATACAAGCTTTGTGTGTTCCAGTTGAACCTGTAACTGGAAGGCTAGAATCTCCTTCACAAAGATACTTGTTTAAAATCAGTTCCAACCGAGTAATAAATAATGTTCTTGGTTGACCATTTTCACCTAAAAACGAATTTAGTTCAGTATTGACTTGAGTCGTGACCAAATCAATTCCTTTTTGAGTTAAATCGGACGACCGGGTAATATCTTGTCTCACTTCATTTCTTGTAGCACCATTACTTGTCAGTGTCATTAAACCTGTACCGAGAACCGCTAAAATAACGATAATTCCAAGAGTTAAAAGCAGCGCATAGCCTTTTTGATTTTTTAAATAGGTCATTAGAATTCCCTCCGTTTCATATAAGAAAATTTATTTAGTTTGCGAATCATCAGTCATCGATTACTACAATCACGTTCGTGAATTCTTTCGAAAACAACTTATTGTTTTTTAGTGTTTCAAGTGTGAACTTGACTGTGTAGGCGACTCCGTCTGGTGAGCTTAGACGGGATTTTAACACTTCAGAAGAGCTACCCGTACACGAAGGTTCAACCAGTTGAATATCTTTATCGTAAAATTGAACAACTTGATCTTTAACGATGGCTTCTTTATCTTTAAAACCTGTTTTATAAGTGGGGGTGTCTTCTTTTGTCACTTCGACATAGGACTGAACTTTCCCGTTCGTACAAGATTCGATTAAGTTAAGTTCAGATTCTTTTGTTATAAACAAATCAGAAACAAAACTAGCCATGATCAAATCGGCTTCATCTCTCAATTCTGTTTCGACTTTAATGCGCTGATAATTTGAATAGCCTTGATTCAAAACTGTATAAGAAAGTGCTGAGACGATACTCAAGATTAGTATAGTGGCTAATAGTTCAACTAAAGTAACACCTTGTTGATTGAAGTATTTACTCTTCATATGAAACATATCCTTCCACAGAACTCTTAATTTTACTATCGGCTGAACTGACCTGTACGGTCGTATCCAGTAATTTTAGTCCTTGTTCAGTTGAATCTTGCTTCATAATAATGGTTACTGCGTATGTTTTTTCGTTGATAGGATCGGGAGTTACTGTAACCGTTTTACATTTTTTCGATGTGTCTGGTGAAGGGCAACTAGTCAAAGTAGGTGGAAGTGTTCCAATAAACTCTGAAGGGTTAATTTTGATCCGTTCTAAATAAGCATCAGCTAAGTTAATAATGATGAGTTTTTCGCTGTTTCGAATGGCTAAACGATCGGTATTTGCAAAGACAGCCATGAAGCTCATTAATACGATTGAAAGTATTGCCATTGCCGCCAATACTTCAAGTAAGGTAAAACCTTTTTCATTATTCATAAGACACCTCGTTACCTTTTTCTATTAATTCTAAAGTAAGTACAAAGTAATGCTAAAAGTGGTTTTATTTTAGATATATTGTTATATATACCATTTTCTTTTCAACATTACTAGTTGAAATGAGAAAATAAATAAAAAGATTATAGGAAAAAAGTAACTGTAAATAATTTTTATATTTACTATTATTTATACCATTTATCTTGTATTATAGCTATAACAGTTAGGTTAGTTTTACTGTTTTCATTACTATAATTTACATTTTTGAGGGAAAAGCTTCGAAATCCAATCTTACTATTTAAAGGAGGAATAAAAATGATACGTATTTTATTGTTTTTGATCATTGTGGCAATTGTCTTACCTATATTTTATTTTCGGGTAAAAACCAACACAGGAAAAAAGCAAATGTTATTTATAAGTGGAGGAGCTATAGCAGCAGCGGTAGGCATTTTCATGCAGGCATCTTTTTCAGGGTATTTATCGTTATTAGGTGTTGTCGCAATTTCGCTTGTTTTAACGTTAGGTTATATGAAGTTTTTTGAAAACCAACAATTAAAAACACAACATCAGCAAATAGTAAAAAAAGAAAGCAAAACAAACCAACAAGCTGATCGAATAGAATCGGTACGTCAGCCGGTACACGAGCCCGTAGCTTCTAAAACGTTCGGTATGCAAAAAGTTGCTAAAATTGAGGAGGAACAGAAAGTTGAACAATAAAGTTTTCGGAACAACATTTATCACAATCATTTTATCAGCATTATTATTTTTTGGAGTAGCGAATGCTGGGGTATTAATCATTGATAAATGGATTTTTCCAAACGAGCAATTTGGAGATCACACATATATAGGAACAACCAATGTCTCGAACATGGAAGTAGCTAGTGCGATGGCACAATTTGAGGGAACGTCAAAAGCTTGGAAAGAAACTTCTGAGCTTTTAGTAACTTATCAAGATGCGACAGCAAATTATCCCTTAGACCAAGCAGAAATTCTTCTTGACGAAACAGCCGAACAAGCAGAATCAGGAGTTCAAAACAACTTTGTATTTGATCTAGATTCGAATGTTACTGCAAAGTTTTTAACTAATAATTTTCCAGTAGTAACATTTTCCGAAGCTGAAATTGAAAAAATTACAGCTAATTTAGAGCTGGCGCTCGAATCAGGTCTTGAGAAAACGCATGTTGTTATTAGCGATGATGCGTTATCTGTAGACCGAGCAATTATATCGAAAGTAATTTTCCCTACAAAGTCTAGCAGTGAAGGATTTAGGGCAGTAGTAGAAGCAATCGATGAAATTCAAATTGCACCTGAGGAAACTTTTTCATTTCTAGACTTTGTTAATGAATTAGGCCTAGTTGGTGTAAGTGATGCAGAACTTACTGATATTGCCTCAACACTTTATGCTGCAGTTCTCAAAACAAACTTTTCTATAAATGAGCGCAGCATTGGAACTGCAATGCCAGAAAAAGACTATTTAGGCCAAGAAGCAACGATCAACCAATCTCTTGGAATTGATTTAGTATTTACCAATCCGAATGCAAGCTCGGTTACGTTAAACACAGAAGTTTCGGGAACGAGTTTAACAGCTGCGATCAGTGGATTTCCTTTAGTTTATGATTATGTGATTAATACGGGGGCAATAGAAAAAGTTGAATATCGCCTTATCAAACAATTTAGTGCTTTTGTTTCATCAGGGGTTGCGATTGATGAAGTGGGTAGCGACGGAGCCAGAGTTGAAGTGGTTCGAACAATTGTTTCAGAAAATGAAGACATAAAAGTCGAAACAGTATCTAAGGATTTTTATCCACCGACCAATCGTATAGAAATATATCCGCTGCAAAAAGAAGTTGATAACAGTAGCACAGAAGAGAGTTCAAATGAATCGACAGAAGGAACTTCAGAAGAAAATTCAGAAGACGCCTCATCAGAGAATGCTTCATCAAATGATGCGACAGGTGGTTCTGATTCAACTGATGATCAAACCGATTCATCAGATAAAAGTGATTCTTCAAATACTGATACGAATGGAAATGCTACAAATCAAAATGGCGATAAAGCCAATACTGAAACCGATAAGGATTCGGGGACTGACAAGCCTGTATACGATAAGGGTGGAAATTTAGTTAATCCTTAATACGGATATGAGGAGGAAGTAGCTTGGCGAAAATTCGCAAACGACTGGGAGATATTCTAGTTGAACATGGTTTATTAACATTTGAAGATTTGAGCGAAGCATTAGAAGCTAAAAAACCGGAACAAAAAATTGGAGATGCACTTCTTCAACGTGGGCTCATAACAGAACGACAGCTTATTGAGACCTTAGAAAAGCAATTAGGCATACCGCATGTTTCGTTGTTCCGGTATCCGTTTGATAAAAACCTATTTAATATAGTGCCAAAGGAAATAGCGAAAAGAAATGAGCTAGTACCTCTTAAAATAGAGGGAGATAAACTATTCGTTGCGATGACCAATCCAATGGACTACATCACAATTGATGATCTTCGCTTGATGACGGGGTTTCAAATTCAACCAATCATTGCTTCAGTAGAAGATGTCAAAAAAACAATTGCCAAATATTACGAAGAAGAAACGTATGATGACTTAATTATTGATTTGCCTGAAAGTGCACAGCAGCAAAAAGATGATATGGCAGATTTAGATGCACCTATTGTGCGGCTAGTAAATCAGATTTTGTCAAATGCAGTATCGTTAAAAGCTAGTGATGTGCATATGGATCCTCAAGAAAATCGGGTGCTTATTCGTTACCGAATTGACGGATCGCTTCGAACTGAGCGGGTGTTACCAAAGGTCATGCAAGGAATGATCACGGCACGTATTAAAATTTTAGCGAATTTAGATATTACAGAAAGTCGCATCCCACAAGATGGGCGGATTAAAACAACTGTTGACATGCGTCCTATTGACTTACGGGTTTCCTCATTGCCTACTGTATATGGTGAAAAAATTGTTATGCGAATTTTAGATTTAAGCGCAAACTTAACCGATATTTCAAAGCTTGGTTTTAGTGAATTAAATATGGAACGCTTTATGCGTGAAATCGATAAACCGAATGGCATTATCTTAATATCAGGACCAACAGGTTCAGGTAAATCGTCTACACTTTACGCAGCATTAAACAAACTGAATAGTGAAGAAGTCAATATCATCACCGTAGAAGACCCGGTCGAGTATCAACTAGAAGGAATCAACCAAATTCAAGTAAATACAAATGTAGGGTTGACTTTCGCGGCAGGTTTACGTTCAATCCTCCGTCAAGACCCTGATATTGTCATGGTTGGAGAAATACGAGACAAAGAAACGGCGGATATTTCTATTCGAGCCTCCCTAACAGGACATTTAGTGTTGAGTACCATTCATACGAATGATTCGATTGCTTCAATTACACGTTTGATGGATATGGGTATCGAACCATTTTTAGTAACAGCATCTCTTAATGCGGTAGTTGCCCAACGTTTAATCCGACGGGTTTGCCGAGATTGTCGAGAAGTGCACCAAGCCACCGAACGTGAAAAACATATTTTTGAAAAACGTGGTTTAACAATAGAAACAATTGCTAGAGGTAAAGGTTGCTCACAATGCAATATGACGGGGTACCGTGGACGAATGGCGATTCATGAAGTACTTGTCGTAGACGAAGAAATTAAAGACGTGATTAATCGTAGCGGTACAGCTGGAGAAATAAGAGAAATTGCTCTGAAAAACAAAACGGTATTCTTGATCGACGATGGCCTATCAAAAGTGAAGGAGGGCATGACAACCACAGAAGAAGTTCTGCGCGTTGCCATGATGGACTAAGCCTATGCCAACAACTTATATCGACCAAATTTTGACAGCCGGAAGTAAATTAAATGTCTCAGATGTTCACTTGACTGCAGGTATTCCACCTATTTTTCGCATAAACGGAGAATTGCAGCAATACGGAGACCAAATCGTCACACCCGAACAATCACAAGAAATTAGTAAAGCGCTAATCCCTGAAAAAGTATGGGAAACGTTTACGACCAAAGGGGAAATGGATTACTCTTATTCTCTTCCTGGTGTAGCACGCTTTCGTGTCAACTCTTTTCAACAACGCGGCTCTGTATCCCATGCGTTCCGCGCAATTTCAGCGGGTGTTCCAACTGTTGAACAATTAAAAATGCCGCTTATTTTAAAAGATTTGGCTGAAACACATCAAGGATTAATCCTAGTAACAGGTCCCACGGGTTCTGGTAAATCCACAACACTAGCAGCAATGATTCGCCACATCAATGAGACAATGGCAAAACATATCATTACATTAGAAGATCCAATTGAATATTTGTACAAGCACGGAACTTCAATTATTAACCAGCGAGAAGTTGGCTTTGATACAAACTCTTTTTCAAACGGTTTAAGAGCTGCCTTACGCCAAGATCCGGATGTTATTTTAGTAGGGGAAATGCGCGATTTGGAAACCATTATGACCGCAATTACAGCTGCTGAAACGGGACATCTCGTAATGGCTACACTGCATACTTCGAGTGCTGCATCAACAATTGAGCGGATTATTGATGTGTTTCCTTCAGGTCAGCAAGCGCAAATTCGGACGCAACTCGGCGGTATATTAAAGGCGGTTGTTTCACAACGTTTACTGCCCACCGCAGATGGTAAAGGTCGAGCGGCGGCAACTGAAATTATGATTAACAATACGGCAATTGCTAACTTAATACGCACGGAAAAGGTTCATCAAATTCCGAACGTTATTTTAACCAATCGCGCTTCCGGTATGCATATGATGTCTACTTCTGTACAGGAACTATTAATAAGTGGGAAAATTTCGCGTCAAGTAGCACAACCTTACTTAAAGGCGGAGGGATAATATGGCACGTTTTAAATACGAAGGACGCGATACACAAAAAATTAGGAGCGGAATTATTACCGCTAGTAATCGTAGAGATGCCATTGTTAAGCTTCGTGAAGATGGGATTAAAACAATTGAAATTCGTCAAATCGAAACGTCAGCATTGCAAAAAGACATCACCATTGGAAATCCTGTAAAACGAGATCAATTTATTATGTTTCTTCGTCAATTTTCTACTTTGATGCGAGCGGGAGTAACGATAGTAGATACGATTCGGATTTTATCGCAACAAGTAGAATCGAAAGCATTGGGGAAAACGCTAGCTGAAATAGAAGACGAACTCCGAAAAGGGAATACTTTATCCGACTCTTTAGCGAAGCACCCTAAAATTTTTGAACCGTTAACGATTAATTTAATCAAAGCAGGAGAAATGTCTGGGAACATCGATGAGTCATTAGACCGGCTTGCAACACATTACGATAAAGCGTATCAAACAAGACAAAAAGTGGTTTCGGCTATGTCTTATCCTGCAGTAGTAGGTGTTATTGCAATAGGTGTTGTTATCTTCTTACTAGCAACAATCGTGCCGATGTTTGTCGAAATGTTTTCGAGCTTTGGAGGAGAGTTGCCACTCCTAACACAATTCGTTATGCAAGCGAGTAACTTTATAATCGCTTATTGGTACGTAATTGTAATAGGAATTTTGGCAATTATAATTTTCTTTATATTAATGAAACGGAACGAAAAAGGTCGAATGTTATTAGACACTGCATTGTTACGCATGCCGATATTTGGGAAAATATTTAAAAAATCCGCGTTGGCACGGCTCACTCGCACGTTGAGTTCTTTATTCTCTAGTTCGGTACCAATTTTACAATCGTTAACTATGGTTGAAAAAGTAGTTGGCAACGAGGTCATGTCTAAAGTGATACTTGCTTCACGCGATTCTCTAGAAAAAGGAGGCTCGTTAACGGAACCCATGCGCAATCATTGGGCGTTTCCACCATTAATCCCACATATGATTTCGATTGGGGAACAAACCGGATCCTTGGATCACATGCTATTAAAAGTAGCAGAGTTTTACGAAAGCGAAGTAGATGCAGAAACCGATCGTTTAAAAGCGCTTATTGAACCATTGATGATTGTTGTACTGGCCGCATTGGTCGGGACTATAGTCTTATCTATTATGATGCCGATGTTTGAGATGTTTAACAATGTGGATAATTTGTAATGTAACAATTGCAATTCTTTTTAAATTAAAAAGATAAAAAACAAGAAAACACTATTGCTATAATTGGTACTATTGTTATAATTAACTCATACTCAAAGTAGTATAAAAAAGTAAAATAATAGGGGGAATACAAATGAAGAAATTTCTTCAGAACAAATTAAATAATGAAAAAGGGATGACGTTAATCGAACTTTTAGCAGTTATTGTTATTATTGCGATTATTGCAGCGATTGCGATTCCGGCGATTGGGAATATTATTGAGAATAGTAGGGTAGGAGCAATTAAATCGGATGCGCTAAATGTAATTGCAGCTTCTAATTTATATTATGCTGATAATCCTGATGTAACAACTAGTGTATTAATTAAAGATTTAGCATCTGCTTCAGGCGGATATCTAAAAGATGCAGCATCTTTTACAACTGATACAACTGCTGCAGTAACTCCTAAGGGTCTAATTACTGGGAAAGGTACAATAGCAAAAGTTGAAATTGATTTCAGTGGAGCAGATAAAATCGCGATTAATTCTGTGTCAAATAATACGAAAACTGCGGGGACAAATAGTGGAAAAGGTACTGGAACAGTAACGGTAACTAGAAAGTAAAAAAATTTTCAATACTATTTGAGTTTAGGAGCTGAAAAAATGGCCTTATCGTTTTTATCGAAAAAAGCACGCGTAGTGACAATTACAATAGAAGAAGACGCCATTCGTTATGTGGAATTGAAATCATTTAATCCGCTGCAAATTAGTTTGGCGGAAGAAGTAATTTTACCAGATGGCGTTATCAAAGATGGAGAAATTGTCGACGCAGAAGCGCTTGGATCGATACTCGATGAGGCTGTCAATCAGTGGGGTCTCACCAAAAAGTCAGTCCGCTTCCTCGCCCCTGACGAATTTGTTATTGTCCGCAAAGTAGCATACCCTCATAATGTAAAAGTTGATGAACTGAAAGGTCATTTCTTTATCGAAATTGGCTCGACGCTTTATCTGCCTTTTGAAGATCCAGTATTCGATGTTGTGCCTTACAATAACAATACGGAAGTATTAATTATTGCTTCAAAAGAATCGGTTGTTCATTCTTATGAACGCTTGTTCGAAAATGCGAAAATGACTGCCGCTGTGGCAGATATTACGCCGCTAGCACTTTACCGACTAGCTTATTTGCAACACGATATCTCTGAAGATGAGCACATCATGATGATTGATCTACAGTCGAAAAAGATGACGGTTTCTATTTTTCATGAACATTACCCATTGTTTATGCGACCAGTAGAATTAGTCCAAGGAGAAGATGATTTTATCGATCCGGATGCGTTTGTCGATGAAATTGAAACCGAAGTTGAAAAGCTAAGTAATTTCTACCGGTACAGCATGAATGCAGGAGAAGCAACTATTAGCAAAGTGGTTTGTAACGGCTTAGGCGATTGGCCAGAACTTAGGACGCGGCTTGAAAATCGACTAACAGCGCCAGTGTATCCAATTGTACTAAAATCATTTTTTACAGATTCAAACGACACTATCCCAGAGCGTTTTAACCGTGCCATCGGTTTAGCATTGAAAGAGGTGTAAGCATGCTAGTAGATATTAACTTATTGCCGCAAAAAGAACATGAGCGTCCTGTGTTACTTTTTGCAATCCTTGGAATCTTACTTGTCACAATACTTATATGGGCAACCTTTTTCTTAATGGCACAGTCTCAAAAAAGTGAAAAAATTGAAGCAGATGCTGAGTATATACAAGTTATGACGGAAAGCAGTGTGATTCAAGCCGAATTAGAAGCAGCTGTAGGATTGACTGACGAACAACAACTAAAAACCACAGTTGATTGGGCTGAAAGTTATCAATTCGATACAATTCCGCTACTGTCTGATTTGTCTGCAAGGCTTCCTGAACGTGGGTTTTTAGAATCTTTTTCATACACTAAACCCAATCTAGCTACTATCACAGTGCAGTTTGATGCAGCGCGCCAAGCAGCTTATTATTTAGCACAGCTAAAAGCATCTGACTTAATTCAGTCGGTTCAGTTGGATTCGACCGAATTTAAAGAGTTAGAAATTATTGGAGATACTGGTTTTGTTGAGAAACCAGAAACACCAGTCGAAGTTCCGCGCTACGTTGCCACATACAATATCGCATATGTAGATGTGAGGTTACCCGCTGAAGAAGAATTAGATGCTGATGGCAATATAATAGAAGAAGTTGAGACAGAAGAAATACCCAATGAAGAAACAGTAGAAGTTGATGTTACTGTCGAAGAAACTGAAGCTACTCCTTCAGAGTCAGAGGGGGACGCTCAATGAATAATTTAACAAGACGTCAAAAATATATGGCAATGGTTATTCTTGCGGCAGCTGTCTTAATTGGTAGTATTGTATTTTCTTATTTTACCTTGTACGCACCAGCCAGAGATGCTCGATTGCAAGCTGAACAAACTTTAACTTCTCAAAAAGAAGTACTGATGAGTTTGCAAGCTCAGCAAAAGTCAGCTCCGCCTGCTGAAAAAATTAGCATTAAAGACTTGCAACACAAAGTCACGGTTAAACCATTAACGGATGCCATTCTTTTACAAGTAGAAGAAGCTGAGTTGTTGTCGCAATCACTGGTTACCTCTGTTAATTTTACAGAAGCTCCACTGACTTTACTTCAACCTATAGAAGGGCTTGAAAACGTTCAGGAAGTAGTAACATCAGTCGAATTTAATGCGCAAAACTATGAAGGTATCACAACTTTTATAGAAGAAATTGAGAAAATGGAGCGCATTATGGTTGTTGAAGCTATTGACTTTACGTCGATACCGGAAGTTATAAAAGAGGAAGCCTCAGAAACCCAAGAGCCATTAACCGTTTCATTATCATTTGCATCTTATTATCGTCCCGATTTAGTTGGGTTAGAAAATTCGTTGTTGAAAATTGATTCACCTGCTCCTGCAAAGAAAGCTAACCCTTTTCCTAAAAACGGAAATTCGGACTTACTCCCAAATAAAACAGAAGTTGAAGATGTGGTAGTCGAAACTCAAGTTTCACCTGATTCAAGCGACCCAGATGTTAGTGTCGAAGTCGAGGTTGAAGGGTCTGAGAATTCAGAAGCCCTAGTAGAACAAACAGATCGATAATGAGTAAAAGAGAAATCATTGCGATTTCTCTTTTTTTGATAGAATAGAAGTAATCGATCACAATAAATTAAAGCAAAGAGGGTTTCTATGGTACTGACTTATTCCATTTTCTTTTCACTGTTTGGTCTTGTATTCGGATCATTTTTTAACGTAGTCGGACTGCGTGTGCCGAAAAAAGAATCGATTGCGTATCCGCCATCACATTGTACAAATTGCGATCGCCGTTTAACGGCATTAGATTTGGTGCCAGTGTTTTCTTATCTATTTTTAAAAGGAAAATGCCGTACATGTAGTTCGAGCATTCATTGGGTTTATCCGTTAATGGAAGCAATCACTGGCGTTTTATTTGTTGCATCGTATTTAATGTTTGGCTTTACGCCAGAATTGATTGTGGCGATTTTGTTTGTTTCGCTGCTGGTTATTATTACGGTGTCTGATATTGCGTATATGCTTATTCCTGATAAAGTATTGTTGCCGTTTGCGGTCGTGTTACTTGTTTTGCGTTTTGTAATTCCGCTGGATCCGTGGTGGAATAGTTTGCTTGGTGCGGTTGTCGGATTTTCATTGCTGTTTTTAATTGCGATTGTTTCTAAAGGCGGTATGGGTGGTGGCGACATTAAGTTGTTTTTTGTCATTGGCTTAGTACTTGGTTTAGGTGGAACGTTGATGACTTTATTTTTCGCTTCGGTTATCGGCTCAATTGTAGGTATTGTTCAATTGCAGGTTACAAAAAAAGGACGCAAATCGCCAATTCCATTCGGTCCGTCCATTGCGGCTGCGGCAATTATTGTTTATTTTTGGGGAGACGGAATTCTCACATGGTATATGAATTTTCTAGGATGAGACTTAATTAGGAATGTAGACTACTCAATCTGTTTGAGTTGTCTACATTTTTTTTCGTTGATGTCAAACCGTTCCGGGCGCTTTGGGGATGGCTCTCGTCAAAAGCCAGGGAGACCACCTGTCTTTTAGCTTCGCCTACCCAGTAAACGCGCCTTCGCTAGTATACAGCTCTACATTAGCGAGTAAATAAAATAGGATGTTTTTCGACTAATGTTTTTACACTAGAAATTTAAGAATCATAAAGTAGAAAGCCAGTGGTGAGAATTTTCGAATATCTTTGTTTATTTTATTCTATAGTCGTATCTGCACTTTGAGCATAACTCGCGGACAGAACAGCCCTTTTGCGAAATATTATAAATCAGAATTATCAACACCTACATGAAGCGCTTTAAGACTTAGAGAATAACCAAATCTCATTTTTCAACAATCAAATCAAAGCAAAACTCATTTTTCATCATTTGTTTTCGAGTTTACAGAAATGGTATGATTCTCGAAAAAAGGAGAGATTTTCTCATGAAATTTAAATCCCATTTCCCAATCATACTCGCTTCACAATCGCCGCGCAGACAAGAATTGCTTGGCATGCTAGGTGTTGATTTTACCATTGTCCCAAGCACGAAAGATGAACCGGATCCGCAGCAATTTCAAACAGCGCTTGGTTATGTGTTAGCTTGTGCTTCACAAAAAGCACAAGAAGTGGCAGCTGGAAAAAGAGATAGCGTTGTCATTGGTTCAGATACAATTGTTGTATTAGATGAAGAGATTTTATTAAAGCCAAAAAGTAAGGAACAAGCTAAAAGCTATTTGCAAAAACTATCAGGTCAAACTCATCACGTTATTACTGCAGTAACGGTTGTTCATGGCGATAGCGAGTTATCGTTTCATGAAACAGTTCAAGTGACATTTTTTGAATTACCTGAGGCATGGGTTGATGCGTATATCAATACAGAAGATCCGTATGATAAAGCGGGTGCTTATGGCATTCAAACGGTATCTGGATTGTTCGTAAAAGAAATTAATGGCGATTACAACGCAGTTGTTGGTTTACCGGTTGCAGCTTTAACACAAAAGCTAAGCGCTGCAGGATTTATTTCGTTAGAAGGGAGCGGTGTTCGATGCTAAACGAAACGCCGTTAATGATTCGTGATGTGCACATTACAGACCGCCCCCGTGAACGGTTAATGAACCAAGGGGCGTCAGCGTTATCCAATCAAGAGTTAATCGCGATTTTACTGCGCACTGGCAGTCGGCAAGAATCGGTGCTACATTTGGCAAATCGTGTGCTTACGCATTTTGAACATATTCAAGAATTGAAAAACGCTACGATCGAAGAAATGGTGGCGATCAATGGCATCGGACAAGCAAAAGCGGTGCAACTGCTCGCAGCGGTCGAACTTGGCCGGCGCTTGTCTTCAAAACAAACCGATACGAAATTTACCATTCGTTCGCCAAAAGACGCCGCTTCTTATTTAATGGCGGATATGACCTCGCTCAAGCAAGAACATTTTGTTGTCTTGTTCCTCAATATTAAAAATCAAGTTATGCACAGACAAACGATTTTTGTTGGCAGCTTGAATGCTTCTATCGTTCATCCTCGAGAAATTTTCCGCGAAGCGGTCCGTCGTTCTACAGCTTCAATTGTTTGTGCGCACAATCATCCGTCTGGTAATCCAGCTCCTTCTCCAGAAGATATTGAAGTCACCAAACGACTAGTTGAAGCAGGCAGTATCATTGGAATCGAATTACTCGATCACGTTATAATTGGAGACCACCAATTCATTTCGTTGAAAGAAAAGGGGTTCATGTAGCACTGTTTATTTTTTTTCTTTTCGTCTATAATGATTGGTATTGTGTCCTCGCAAATGTAGAGGTGCAGCTGTTTAAAAGAAGGGACGAAAAACTTTGTTTGGATTTGGTTCAAAAGATGTTGGAATAGACTTAGGCACGGCAAATACATTGGTGTATATTAAAGGCAAGGGTATAGTTCTTCGCGAACCTTCTGTTGTCATTAAAAATAAAACGACTGGCGAAATTGTAGCAGTCGGTAGCAAAGCTAAAAATATGATGGGACGTACAGCAAGTTCGATTATTGCCGTGCGTCCAATGCGTGACGGTGTGATTGCTGATTATGATACGACGTTAACGATGATCAAGTATAATCTTGCTGAAGCGTTTCGAGCAGTCGGTAGTAAATGGAAAACAGGGACGGTCATGATTTGTGTTCCTTTTGGCATTACGTCAGTAGAACAACGTGCAGTATTAAATGCTGCTCGTGCAGCTGGAGCACGTGAAGCTTATACAATTGAAGAGCCTTTTGCTGCGGCGATTGGAGCAGATTTGCCGGTATGGGAACCTGTTGGCAGTATGGTCGTCGATATTGGGGGCGGAACTACAGAAGTCGCTGTTATTTCACTAGGCGGAATCGTTTCGAGCGAATCGATTCGTGTTGCTGGAGATGCGTTGGATACAGAAATTATCCAGTATATCCGCAAAACCTACAAAGTGTTAATTGGCGAAAGAACGGCTGAAGCACTCAAAATTGGCATCGGTTCTGCGGCTATTATGGAAGCCTCTGAAAAAGATGTATCGATGGAAATTCGTGGGCGTGATTTAGTAACAGGATTTCCAAAAACCTTACAAATCACGGCTGGTGAAATCGCAGAAGCGTTGAGCGAACCAGTAGCTGATATGTTAGCCGGGATTAAAGCAGCACTTGAGAAAACGCAGCCTGAATTGAGTGCAGATATTATCGAAAACGGGATGGTGTTGACCGGTGGAGGAGCATTACTTAAAAACCTCGATCGTGTGATTTCAAGGGAAACATCGATGCCGGTATCTATCGCTGAAAATCCACTAGACTGTGTGGCACTTGGCACAGGCAAGGCGCTTGAGAATAGGGATAAATTCCGACGCCAGTTATCAATTAAATAAGGAGGATGGCAATATGCCACAACTTTTAACAAACAAGCGGCTTATTTTGCTGCTGTTGGGTGTCATCCTGCTCGTTGCACTAATTTCTTTTTCGCTCCGTGATCGCGACAATGTGTCGCTTCCGGAACAAATTATAAAAGATGCTGTTGGAGCCGGGCAGTCGGTATTTTCACGACCTGCTCATTTTGTAACTGGAATTTTTGATAATGTGGATTCGTTACTGAATACATTTGAAGAAAACCAGCATCTGAAAACGCGCTTAGAAGAATTTGCGGGTGTGCAGGCTGAAGTAAAGGACTTGCGTTCTGAAAATGAAGAACTGAAAAAAATTGTTGGAAAAGAAGAAGATTTACGCGACTTTAACCCGATACAAGCAACTGTTATTGCGCGGAACCCCGATCAATGGGAAGAAAAGTTGATCCTAAACCGTGGTGCGAACCAAGGAGTTAAACCAAATATGGCGGTAATGACTGCGAGTGGCTTAATCGGCAAAGTGACGCTAACAACGCCGACTACTTCGACGGTTGAATTGATTTCAACGCTTAACCCGAACTACCGCGTTTCAGCGATGGTTGTTGGTGGGGCGAAAGATGTTTATGGACTTATTGAAGGCTACGATGCAGAGCGACACGAATTATTATTAAAGCGCATTGATGCGAATATTGAATTGAAAAAAGGCGATCAAGTGATATCAAGTGGGCTCGGCGGGATTTTTCCAAAAGGTGTTTTAATTGGAACAATTACTGAAGTGACAATTGATGAGTTTGGTTTAACGAAGCTTGCTTACGTGAAACCAGCAGCCGACTTTTCTCTTTTAAACCACGTGATTATTGCAGACCGATTGATGCCGGAAGTGGACGGTGAAGACAATGGCGTGACAGGAGACGATGAATCATGATTCGTTTCCTCATCCCGTTGATCTGCCTCGTCCTGTTTTTCATGGAACCGGTTTTTGGTCTTTTCTCACCATTAAATATTGGTGGCGAATTGAATTATATCGTCCCGCGTTTTCTAATAATGTTTTTGATATTTTTAACGCTTTATTATGATTTAAAACATGCTATGTTTTATGGATTATTTTTCGGGCTCTTGTATGATGTCTTTTACATTGATATTATTGGATTATATTCTTTTCTATACCCGGCCACTTGTCTGGCTGCAGCAGCTGCATTCAAAAGAATCCCTCGGAATTTGTTGACAGCGACCCTGCTGACGCTCGTTTTATTGGCATTGTTCGAGTTTTTGCTTTACCAATTCTTCCTGCTTATTTCATTTACGGGAATGCCGCTTGGCACATTTATCACGACAAGGTTATGGCCAACGATGATCGCCAATTCTATTTTCTTGGTAATGCTTGGCTGGATTTTCAAGTCGGTAATGGTCACGCAATTATCAGAGCGTGATAATAAGATAGGGTTATATTAATGAAAGCGCAGGTGACATTTTTTTGAAGAATCTCGTTAATATTAAAGGGAAAAATAAAGGACTTGTGCTGTATCTCGATGATCAATGTGCATATTCTGAGTTGTTGACCGAGTTAAAAGCGAAAGTATCGGATCCTGCGCTAGACAGTGATACCGAAGTGACGGTGCATTTAAACAAACGTTATTGCACGGATAGCCAAATTCAAGAACTTAGCGAAGTGGTTGCGACAAACCCTCATTTGAAGGTCGTCGGAACAACGAGCGATATTTTAACAGTTGAAGAATGCGAACAAAAGATCATTGAAAGCCAGTCGGAAACGTATGTCGGCATCGTAAGGTCTGGACAAGTGATCAAAGCTGAAGGTGACTTGGTCGTTATTGGCGATGTTAACCCGAACGGCCGCGTCGAAGCAGGCGGCAGTGTTTATGTGTTAGGTCGTTTAAAAGGTGCAGCGCATGCTGGAACAAAAGGCAATCGCGATGCAGTCATTGCGGCATCTTGGCTAGAAGCAACACAATTAAAAATTCACGACGAATTAGAAACAATGACAGACGAATTGTCTAGTTTATCAGAGCAACCGGAAATGGAATGTGCATATTTACATAAAAATGGCACGATCATCATTGACCGTTTACAGGAATTGCGGTTTATCCGTCCGCAAATTTCAACGTTTAAAGGAGGAAGCTAGTGTGGGACAAGCTATCGTAATTACATCAGGTAAGGGAGGCGTCGGTAAAACGACAACAACCGCCAACCTCGGCACTGCATTGGCCCTTCAAGGCAAAAAAGTATGTTTAATCGATACTGACATTGGATTGCGTAACCTTGACGTTATTTTAGGACTTGAAAATCGCATCATTTATGATTTGATTGACGTACTAGAAGGTCGTTGCAAAGTTCACCAAGCGCTTGTAAAAGACAAACGTTTTGATGATATGCTTTATTTATTGCCAGCAGCGCAAACTGCTGACAAAAATGATGTCAATCCAGAACAGATGAAAGAGCTTGTGACAGAACTGAAAAAAGACTATGATTTCGTCATTATTGATTGCCCAGCCGGCATCGAGCAGGGCTATAAAAATGCTGTAGCTGGAGCGGATCACGCGATTGTCGTAACAACTCCTGAAATTTCAGCAGTTCGTGACGCTGACCGCATTATCGGTTTGTTGGAACTTGAAGAAAATATCGATGCACCACGTTTAATCATTAACCGCATCCGCCCGCATTTGATGAAAGCAGGAGAAGCGCTTGATGTAAACGAAATCACGACGCATTTGTCGATCGATTTACTGGGCATCATCGCAGACGACGAGCGCGTCATTTCAAGCTCAAACAAAGGTGAACCGATTGTTATGGACCCGTCGAACACAGCTGCACTTGGCTACCGCAATATTGCGCGTCGCTTGCTAGGTGAATCGGTTCCATTGATGAGCATGGAAAAAGCGCCGCCAAGCTTGTTCACGAAAATTAAAGCAGTCTTTACGAAATAGAACATTTTGAGCCTTCGCTATAAGCGAGGGCTTTTTTTAAACTTTCGGGAGGTGTGAAATGAACGATTTTTTACTTGTGCAAATGATTGCTGCAGAACGATTACAAACTATTCACGAATCAAAGCATACAGTTTTATCCGAGTTGAAGAATTCTTTAGCGGGGGTTAGCGGTGAACAGCGTACGGCCGCTTTGTTGAATAGAGAGTTGGATTTAACGGGAGATAGTGTTTTATTGAGAGATGTCAATATTCCTTATAAAGACGGCACTGTGCAAATTGATTTGCTATTAGTTCACTCGGAGTGTATTTGCGTATTAGAAGTAAAGAATATGATTGGTGATTTTTATTTTGATACGGTCAATTATCAGTTTCACCGAGTCGTTGATGGGCGAAGAGAAGGCATGCGCAATCCGGAAGCGCAAGTGCATCGCGCGATAAAAGCAGTTAATGGATTTTTAGGTGTTCCGGTTCATGGTGTAATTGTTTTAACGAGTCGATCTGGAAAAGTAATCGAAGCACCTAAACTTTATCCGGTCGTCTCACTCGACTACTTGCCGTTTCATTTGGAGAAGTTGGCTAATAGATCCGAGCTTTTTGATGTAGCAAAGCTAACGAGTAAGTTAGAGAAATTACCTCCGCAGAATTTTAGTAAGTCATGGCTCATGCGGCACCAGATTGGATTTGATTCCTTAAGACTCGGTGTCACCTGTCCAACATGTCGCACTTGTTCGCTTATCTGGCAAGGCCGTAAATGGCATTGTGCAGCATGCGGTTTCTGTTCCCGAAATGCTCATGAAGTGACGCTTCAAGAATATGCCTTGTTGTATGGCAGGGAACTCGACACGCGACTTGCATACCAGTTACTTGGAGTTGAAAACAAATATGTGTTGTATCGGTTGCTTGAAAAGTCAGCGCCGAAAAGCCAGAAGCGTGGAAAGAGGCAAATTGTTGAAAATCGCGAACTGTTGCGCGACTATTTTAGCCGCGTTTATCGGTGACCGCACCTTAAATGGACAAAAGCGCACCTCAATCGTCCAAGACCGCACCTCGCGACCGCAAAAGCGCACCTCAAACAACAAAGACCGCACCTCGCACCGAGATAACCGCACCTCACACAAATCAAAACCTCACACCACACAATCAATTTCCCGAAACATAACATTCCCTATTGACTCGACTAGTTCCAACATGGTATTATTCTAATGTTATGTTTGTAGCGTATCGTTGCTACAACCGCTCGAATCAGGTTACTTTAAGAAGATGCTTCGGCAGATCACCTGAATAGGCGAGTCTTAATCTAGAGGAGGTGCAAGGATATGTACGCGATTATTGAAACTGGTGGAAAACAAATCAAAGTTGAAGCAGGCCAAGAAATCTATGTTGAGAAATTGACTGGAGAAGCTGGTGATGTTATCACTTTTGACAAAGTTCTATTTGTAGGTGGAGATGATACTAAAGTGGGTGTTCCTTTTGTTGAGGGAGCTACTGTTACGGCTAAAGTTGTAAAAAGCGGCCGCGCTAAAAAGATCACTGTTTTCACTTATAAAGCGAAAAAGAACTACCATAGAAAAAAAGGTCACCGTCAGCCATACACGAAATTGACTGTCGATGCAATTAACCTGTAAGAATGATACTTGTAACTGTAAAAGAAGCATCAAATCGCATTTCGTCCTTTGAAATGTCAGGTCATGCGGATTACGCTGAACACGGGCAAGACCTCGTATGTGCTGGTGCATCTGCTGTCTCTTTTGGAGCGGTAAATGCCATCATGGAGCTGACGGGAATCGAACCAGACATTCAGCAAGCAAATAGCGGCTTTTTAAAAGTCAGTTTTCCGAATAACTTGGATGAGAAGACAGATGAGCAGGTTCAACTGCTAGTGCGCTCTATGATTGTTTCATTAAAAACGATTGAACAAGACTATGAAGAATATATTAAAATAACCTTCACAGCTTAGGAGGTGGGACAGAATGTTAAGATTAGATCTTCAGTTTTTTGCATCTAAAAAAGGTGTAGGTTCAACGAGAAACGGACGTGACTCAGAATCTAAACGCCTTGGCGCAAAACGTGCAGACGGCCAAGAAGTTACTGGTGGTTCAATTTTATACCGTCAACGCGGTACTAGAATTTATCCAGGTGAGAACGTTGGACGCGGCGGAGACGATACACTTTTTGCTAAAATCGACGGAGTTGTTCGTTTTGAACGTTACGGACGCGATAAGAAAAAAGTTAGCGTATATCCAGTTGCACAAGAAGCTTAATACAAAACGAAAAGGGCTGCTTTCGCAGTCCTTTTTCTTTTGATAATAATCGGCGCAATTCACGAAACGCGTTAGACGCATTATTTTAGGAATTTACTGCGAATTATTGGTATACTGGAATAAGAAGCTGAATCGGGACGTGACTTATGGAAAAACCAATGACAGTGGCACAATCGCTTCGGCATGCGCGCCATGATTTTTTAAATGACCTTCAATTAATCAAAATGAATTTGGATCTTGGCCGTCTCCAAGAGGCGCAAGCGCTTATTCGTTCGTATGCCGAAGCGTCTATGCATGCCAGCCGGCTAGCCGACATCGGGCTACCGCTGACAGAGGAGTGGCTGCTAACGGTCAATTGGCGCTTTCCTGGATTTAATTTTCATGTAGAGTGCCAGGCTGTTGCAGCACCCGCACATTTAGATGGCGAGTTCCGGCGTTTTTTAGAGGGTTTTGTAGAATTAGCGAAAAAGCAACTGAATCCTTATCAAGTGTTTGATTGTGAGATTTTATTGAAATCCGATGCAGCGTTTTTTGAAATAACTATCAAGTGTTCGGAGAGTTGGCCGGACTTGAACCTAGTGGAAACAGATGAATTCACAGTACGAAAAGAGTGTAGCGAAGACAGCACAATGATTGCTGTTCGTGCACAGATGGAGGGATAATATGTTTGTCGATCACGTAAAAGTTTATGTTAAAGGTGGCGACGGCGGAGATGGCATGGTTGCTTTCCGTCGCGAAAAATATGTACCAAACGGCGGCCCTGCCGGTGGAGATGGTGGTAAAGGCGGGAATATCGTCTTTATCGTTGAAGAAGGATTGCGTACGCTAATGGATTTCCGTTACAAACGGATTTTTAAAGCAGATCGCGGAACACATGGCATGAGCAAAAACCAACACGGTGCCAAAGCAGAAGATACATTGATCAAAGTTCCACCAGGCACAGTTGTAAAAGACGTCGATACAGGCGAAACAATTGCTGACTTAGTTGAACATGGTCAAACTGCGGTTATCGCTAAAGGTGGACGCGGCGGACGAGGAAACTCACGTTTTGCAACGCCTGCGAACCCTGCTCCAGAACTTTCTGAAAAAGGCGAACCGGGTTATGAGCGTAACGTCATTTTGGAATTGAAAGTATTGGCAGATGCTGGACTTGTCGGATTCCCAAGTGTCGGGAAATCGACGTTATTGTCAGTGGTTTCTGCAGCTAAACCGAAAATTGCTGAATACCATTTCACAACGATCGTTCCAAACTTAGGCATGGTTGAAACAGAAGACCAGCGTAGCTTTGTTATGGCCGATCTTCCTGGATTAATCCAAGGCGCTCACGAAGGAATCGGTCTTGGCCATCAATTCCTACGCCATATTGAACGTACGCGTGTAATTATTCACGTAATTGATATGTCTGGTCTTGAAGGACGCGATCCTTACGAAGATTATTTAACAATCAATGAAGAATTAAAACAATACAATATGCGTTTAACTGAACGTCCGCAATTGGTAGTTGCAAATAAAATGGATATGCCAGATTCTGAAGAGAATTTAGCGAAATTCCGCGAAAAATTGCCGGAAGATGCACGTATTTTCCCGATTTCTGCATTGTCACGCAAAGGATTAAACAATTTGTTGTTCGCGATTGCTGATGTCATTGAAGTAACTCCAGAATTCCCATTAATGGGCGATGAAGAAGTTGATTCTGAAAGCACAGTATTGTACAAACACGAAACGGATGCTGATGGCTTTGATATTACCCGCGGTCCTGATGGCGCATTTATCTTGTCTGGTTATGCGATTGAACGTATGTTCAAGATGACGGACTTTTCTCATGAAGACTCAATTCGTCGTTTTGCTCGTCAAATGCGCGGTATGGGTATTGATGATGCCCTTCGTGAACGTGGAGCGGAAAATGGCGACACAGTTCGCTTGCTTGAATTCGAATTCGAATTTATGGATTGATGCGGAGGTAGCTTGAATGAAGGATATTTCAGAACAACGATATTATTTAGTGCGTGAAGACGTATTAACAGAAGCGATGCAAAAAACGCTTGAAGTGAAAAGAATGTTGCAAAATGACCGCATTTCGATTATGGATGCCGTAAACAAAACAGGTCTTTCGCGCTCTGCGTTTTATAAATATCGTGACGCTGTATTTCCGTTCCATTCGATTGTCAAAGAACGGATCTTGACGGTCTTCTTACAATTAGAAGACCGCTCAGGAACGCTTGCGACACTTCTGCAAACAGTCGCTGAAAATGGCTGTAATATTTTAACCATACATCAAACCATTCCGATTCAAGGACGGGCGAATGTGACTTTGTCTTTGGACGTTACGGCGATGGACGGGAACTTGGACGTATTTTTGCAACAGCTGAAAAAACTCGATTTTGTCGAGTCGGCTGATGTGGTATCAAGTGGATCATCTTAATGGAGGAATGTTTAAATGACTGGACAAGCTATAAGTAAACGAATCTCATATTTAGGGCCGGAAGCGTCATTTACACACCTTGCGGCAACAAAAGTTTTCCCTGAAAGTACCCTAGTGTCATTTACAACTATTCCCGAATGCATAGAAGCAGTGGTAGAAGGCAGCGTAGATTACGCTGTCGTCCCACTGGAAAATGCATTAGAAGGATCGGTTCCATTAACCGTGGATTACTTATTCCACGAAGCCCAATTGTATGTGACAGCTGAAGTGTTATCACCGATTGAGCAGCATTTATTGGTGCACCCTGAAAACCGTCACGCGGAATCATTTGAAGCGATTTATTCGCATCCGCATGCATTGGCACAATGCCACAAATATCTTTATTATACATATAAAAGTACGCCACTAGAGCAATATAGCTCGACAGCAGCTGCAGCTAAAATGGTATCTGAATTGCCAGAGCGTAATATTGCGGCAATCGGCAATGAATTTTCAGCCCATAAATACGGCTTGGATATTTTACAGCGCGATATTCATGATTTCCATTTTAACCACACACGCTTTTTCGTGTTGTCAAAAACCAATCATAAGCTAGAAAATCCGCAGCATGAGGATCAAATTAAAACTACATTAATGATGACCTTGCCAGAAGATGACCGTTCAGGTGTTTTACACCAGATTTTGTCGGTTTTTGCATGGAGACGTTTGAATTTGAGTAAAATCGAGTCAAGGCCATTGAAAACGGGTCTTGGAGATTATTTCTTTATTGCGGATGTATTAGCAGATGAAAACGATGCAATGATGCGTGGTGCGTTTGAAGAACTTACAGCTTTGGGTTGTACAGTGAAAACGCTTGGCTCGTATTACACTTATAAAAATTAAACACAAAAGTCCCGCAGCATTTCGCTGCGGGACTTTTGTCATTCGAAATCTATTCACTTTCCTCTAATAAAAATCCGCTTTCACGCATTGCGCTCACAGCTTGATCAAGTGTTGCGTTGTCTGGCGCGGTAATAGTGTGAAGATGTGTACCATCTGTTAGCTCGAGTAAATAACTAGCGCCCGTATCGCGGATGCGTTTCATAAAGGCTTCTACTTCTTGAACGTTTGATACGTGAACACCCGCTGTTAGTTCACCGTAAACTGGATGCTCAATCGACACATCTTTAACGGTAACGCCCGCTTCTACTAATAAAATTAATTCGCGTTCTGTTTCGTCAGCTTGGTGACGACATGCAATGCGACGGCTCGCTTTTTCTGTCGTGCGTTCCGCTAAATACAAATAACCTTGGCTCGTTGCAATGATCGGTTCGCCCTTCGCTTTTAACAAAGTCATATCCCCAACAATTACTTGGCGAGATACGTTGGCAAGAGACGCCAAATCACTGCCCGTCATTGGAGTGTTCGATGTTTTGATTTTTTCTAGCAGAAATTGGCGTCGTTGTTCACCTAATAATTTTTTCATGTAAATCCCTCACTTATCGACTCGTTACAGCTATCTTATCATGTGCTGAACAACAGTGGGATTATTTCGTCTAAAGCACAGGAATATGCTATAATTGTTAAGTTGAATTAAAGGAGAGACTGTCCATGTACGATTACATAAAAGGCACGGTGACACGCGTAACGCCTGAATATTTAGTAATAGAGCAACAAGGAATTGGCTGGCAAATTTTTGCGCCAAACCCGTATTCATTTGGTACAGAAGATTTACAAGTATTTCTTCATCATCATGTGCGAGAAGATGCTCAATTGTTATTTGGCTTTCCAACATTCGAGCAGCGAGAATTGTTTCGCAAATTGATTTCGGTTTCTGGCATCGGTCCAAAAGGCGCGTTAGCCATTTTAGCGACTGGACAACCCCAACATGTTATTGAGGCGATCGAACAAGAAGATGAATCGTATTTAGTGAAATTCCCAGGAGTCGGTAAGAAAACAGCTCGACAAATGATTTTGGATTTAAAAGGCAAGCTTACCGAGTTTTTCGGCGAGTCGTTAGGAGCAGAAAACACGAATAGCTTGTTAGCACATGACCGTGTTGAACTTGAAGAAGCGATGCTGGCACTTGGTGCACTTGGTTATTCAGAACGGGAAATCAATAAAGTGAAACCGCAATTGCGCGATTTGGATTTAGATACAGAAGGATTTATGAAAAAAGCGTTACAGTTATTACTCAAACAAAACTGATGAAAGGAGGCGAACGGCATGGAAGACCGCATTATAGATAGTGAAATTTCGGAATTTGATGATCGTTTTGAACAATCATTGCGACCTCAAATGTTGTCTCAATATATTGGGCAACATAAAGTAAAACACAATTTGCAAATTTTCATCGAAGCGGCAAAAATGCGTCAAGAAAGTTTAGACCATGTCTTGTTGTACGGGCCTCCTGGACTCGGGAAGACGACGTTGGCTGCTGTTATCGCCAATGAAATGGAAGTTAACGTTAAAATGACCAGCGGACCAGCAATTGAACGTCCGGGTGATTTAGCCGCAATCGTATCGTCATTAGAACCTGGTGATGTATTGTTTATCGATGAAATTCATCGCTTAAATCGTGCCATTGAAGAAGTGCTTTATCCGGCGATGGAAGATTTTTGTTTGGATATTGTCGTCGGTAAAGGTCCGACAGCGAGATCTGTAAGACTCGATTTGCCCCCATTTACATTAATTGGCGCAACAACGCGTGCGGGAGCGTTATCAGCACCGCTGCGTGACCGTTTTGGTGTATTGTCACGACTCGATTATTATGACACGGAAGCGTTGACGGAAATCGTTATTCGTTCTTCAAAATTATTCGAAGCAGACATCGACCCTAACGCCGCTATTGAAATTGCACGTCGTTCTCGTGGAACGCCGCGTATTGCCAACCGTTTACTAAAACGAGTTCGTGATTATGCACAAGTTCGCGGCACCGGCACCATTACCATGGACATGGCAGAGCAAGCACTAGAAATGCTGCAAGTCGATCCACTCGGACTCGATCACATCGACCATAAATTATTGACGGGTATGATAGAACGTTTCCGCGGTGGTCCGGTTGGATTAGATACCATAGCAGCAAGCATTGGAGAAGAATCGACAACAATTGAAGATGTTTACGAACCATACTTATTGCAAATTGGTTTTATCCAACGAACACCAAGAGGTCGTACTGTTACACAATTAGCCTACGAACACTTTAAAATGGAGATGCCTGAATGACAAAACTAACTGTAAAGACAAGCTTAAATATACAAGATTATGATTTTGAGTTACCTGAAGAATTGATCGCGCAAACGCCTTTACTCGACCGCACGTCAAGTCGGCTTTTGGTTATGAATAAAGAGACAGGAGCGACATCTCACCGTCATTTCCGCGATATAATCGATTACTTGGATAAAGGAGATACGCTCGTATTAAACGATACGCGCGTTTTACCTGCGCGTTTAATGGGTGTCAAAGAAGATACTGGCGCAAATATTGAATTGCTGCTATTAAAGCAAATTGAAGATGATGTGTGGGAGACTTTGGTTAAACCTGCGAAAAAAGTGAAAATCGGCACGGTCGTGTCATTTGGCGATGGCTTATTGCGTGCAGAATGTACCGGTATTCTCGATCACGGGGGACGTCATTTTAAAATGATTTACGACGGTATTTTTTATGAGATATTGGACCAATTGGGTGAAATGCCATTACCGCCTTATATTCGTGAAAAACTAGAAGATCAAGATCGTTACCAAACGGTTTTTGCTAAAGAACGAGGCAGTGCAGCAGCGCCGACTGCTGGACTTCATTTCACAGATGAGTTGCTAGAAAAAATCCGTAACAAAGGCGTTAATATCACCTTTATCACGCTTCACGTCGGACTTGGTACATTTCGACCGGTGTCGGTTGATTCGATTGAAGACCACGAAATGCATTCGGAATTTTACCGAATTACAAAAGAAACGGCTGAACTCATCAATGAAACAAAAAGAAAAGGTGGACGAATTGTGTCTGTTGGCACAACTTCGACACGTACGCTTGAGTCTGTTGCTCAAAAATTTGACGGCGAATTACAAGAAGATAGTGGCTGGACCGATATTTTCATATTCCCAGGCTATGAATTTAAAGCGGTAGATGGCTTGATCACCAATTTCCATTTGCCAAAATCCACATTGGTCATGCTTGTTAGTGCTTTATCAAGCCGAGACCATATTTTAAACGCCTATAACCAAGCAGTAGATGAACGCTACCGCTTCTTCAGCTTTGGAGATGCGATGTTTATTGAACCACAGAAAAAGGAGACTCACCAATGACATCAGCAGTTACGTACGAACACATTAAAACCTGCAAACAAACAGGCGCACGACTAGGGATCGTTCACACTCCACACGGTTCTTTTGAAACACCGGCATTTATGCCAGTTGGCACTCAAGCTACAGTAAAAACGATGTCGCCAGAAGAATTAAAAGCAATGAACGCAGGCATCATTTTGAGCAACACATATCATTTATGGTTGCGTCCAGGTAATGATGTCATTAAAGAAGCTGGTGGATTGCATAAATTCATGAACTGGGATCGTCCGATTTTAACGGATTCTGGCGGATTCCAAGTATTTTCACTGAGTGAATTCCGTAATATTAAAGAAGAAGGCGTTCATTTCCGTAACCATATGAACGGCGATAAATTATTTTTAAGCCCAGAAAAAGCGATGCACATTCAAAACGACTTGGGTTCTGATATTATGATGGCGTTTGATGAATGTCCGCCATTCCCAGCGACGCATGAATACATGAAATCGAGTGTTGAGCGAACTTCACGTTGGGCAGAACGTTGCCTTGAAGCGCATCAGCGCCCGCAAGACCAAGGATTGTTTGGTATTATTCAAGGTGGCGAGTTTGAAGATTTGCGAAAACAAAGTGCTCAAGATCTTGTATCTCTTGATTTCCCAGGATACGCAATTGGCGGATTATCAGTGGGTGAACCAAAAGACGTTATGAACCGTGCGTTAGAATTTACGACGCCGTTAATGCCTGCGGACAAACCACGTTATTTGATGGGTGTGGGATCACCAGATTCGTTAATTGACGGAGCAATTCGCGGCATTGATATGTTCGACTGTGTATTGCCAACACGTATAGCGCGTAACGGTACATTGATGACAAGCACAGGGCGTTTGAACATTAAAAACGCAGCATTTAAACGTGATTTTGGACCAATCGACGAGAAATGTGATTGCTACACATGTACAAATTATTCACGGGCATATGTCCATCATTTAATTCGTGCCGATGAAACCTTCGGAATTCGACTTACTAGTTATCATAACCTGCAATTTCTGTTAAACTTAATGGGACAGGTTCGTCAAGCTATTCGTGAAGACCGCCTGGGAGATTTCCGCGAAGAATTTTTTGAAGCTTACGGTTTCAATAAACCCAATGCTAAAAATTTCTGAGTTTGAAAAAGAATAGAGAAAGTGAAAGGGGGAAATTGAATAATGGATACGTTAATTGCGTTATCACCTTTACTATTAATGTTCTTGTTGATGTGGTTTTTCATCATCCGTCCTGCCCAAAAGCGTCAGAAAGCAACTAAAAACATGCAGACTGAACTAAGACGTGGCGACCGTATTGTCACAATCGGTGGTTTGCACGGCCTAGTGGATGCAGTTGATGATGCAACAATCTACATCACTGTAGCTGATGGCACGCGCTTGCAGTTTGAGCGTCAAGCAATCGCACGTGTAGTGGAATCTGCAAAAGCAACAATCTAAATGCAAAAGTGCGCCTTCGATTTAGAAGGCGTTTTTTTATTGAATAAATAATGTCCTTATTCTAAATTTTCCAGTTACGAGGTACAATAGATAGAGCACACCAGAAAGGAGTATTCGCATGACGAGTTATCCCGAACAATTTGAATTCGTTTTGCCAGCGCTCGAAAGTAAACGTAGTGAATTTCATCATTTCGATTATGATACATTTACAGAAGAAGATTTATGGGAGTTTTGTGTAAAGAAAAAATGGCGTAAAAAAGATATAAACACCATGCACCTGTATGAAATGATTAACGATATTATGGATATGACGGCATCTGACTTTTTAGCTTACCACCAAGTTGTAGAGTTAAAAAAAGCCCGATGGCATGATGATAGTACGCTTGAAAATATTCAACATTTGCTGCGTCCACCTAATAAAAAATAAATACACATTTTTTATTAAGTAGACAGATCTCAACTAGATTTTAAAAAACACACATTTTTCACTCGATTACCCGAGTTGAATTTGACAGCGCATTAACGCTGTTTCATAATGATAGTGCTGTGTTTTTCACGACGAGGAGGAAATTTACATATGAAAGCAAGAGGTCGCATTATTGCCTTTTTCTTATTGGTTGTTGTACTGATAGGAGTTATTGGCAGCACGAGTTTACCAATCGCAAAAGACATTAAATTAGGGTTGGATTTGCAAGGTGGTTTTGAAGTGCTTTACGAAGTATCAGCGCTTGAAGATGGCCAAGAAATCACGCAAGACGTGCTGACGGATACGACAAATGCGTTAATGAACCGAATTAACGTACTAGGTGTCAGCGAACCGGTTATTCAAATTGAAGGAGAAGACCGCATTCGCGTTCAATTAGCAGGCGTTGAGGATCAGTCTTCTGCGCGAGAATTGCTATCGACTGAAGCAAACTTAACGTTCCGTGATGCCGAAGACAATTTATTGCTTTCAGGGAATGACTTGAAGCAAGGAGGCGCAACTGGAACTTTCGATTCTAATGGTAACCCAATCGTGACATTAGAATTAAACGATCCGAGTAAATTTGCTGAAATCACAGAACAAGTTTCACAAATAGCGTCACCAAATAATGTACTAGTTATTTGGCTTGATTTTGAAGAAGGTGTCGATTCATACGCAGAAGAGCGGTTAAAGGCCGATTCAAAATTTGTTTCAGCTCCAAGTGTGAGTCAGCGAATTTCTTCGCCATCTGTTGAAATTTCAGGATCATTTACAGTAGAAGAAACTCAAAATCTTGCGGGTATTTTAAATGCTGGTGCGTTACCGGTTAGCTTAGAAGAAATTTATTCGACTTCTGTGGGTGCACAGTTTGGTGAACAAGCACTTGACCAAACAATGGTTGCAGCAGCAGTAGGTATTGCACTAGTGCTATTGTTCATGCTCGTATATTATCGTTTACCAGGTATGGTCGCGGTTGTTACGCTATCCGCTTATGTGTACTTGATTTTATTAGTATTTGAATGGATTGGCGGCGTACTAACTTTGCCAGGTATAGCAGCAATTATGCTTGGTGTCGGGATGGCAGTTGATGCCAATATCATCACATACGAACGTATTCGTGAAGAAATGCGTACCGGGAAATCGATTAAAGAGTCGTTCCGAGTAGGTGCACGTTCATCATTCTCGGCGATAATTGATGCCAACGTTACAACTTTATTAGCAGCAGCAGTGTTATTCTATTATGGAACTAGCTCTGTTAAAGGTTTTGCGACTTTACTTATTATTTCTATTTTAGTCAGTTTCTTAACAGCTGTTTGGGGATCGCGTTTACTGCTTGGCCTATGGGTCAACAGTGGTTTACTCGACAACAAGCCTGGCATGTTCGGATTAAAAAAATCAATCATTCATACAAAAGAAGAAGGTTTAGAAATTACGGATCTATCTACACGTTTTGATCGCTTTGATTTTGCACGTAATCGCAATAAGTTTTTCTTAGCTTCGATTGTGTTGATCGTTTCAGGAATGGCGGTTCTTGGTGTGTTCCGTCTAAATCTAGGAATCGACTTTTCAAGTGGTACGCGTGTGGAAATAGCTTCAGAAGCCGCGTTAACAAAAGAAGAAGTACAAACTTTCTTAGATGGTGCTGGATTTGAAACAGACGATATTGTTATTTCAGGTGACGATTCCAATATCGGTGTTGCTCGTTTTGCAGAAGAGTTTAGCCAAGAAGAAATTAATAACTTAAAAGCTGTAACGATGGATGAGTTTGGTGCAGAACCAAACGTCTCAACAGTATCACCGACAGTAGGACAAGAGTTAGCGAAAAATGCATTGTATGCATTATCTATTGCAGCTGTTGGTATTATCATCTATGTTGCATTCCGTTTTGAATGGCGAATGGGTGTCGCATCGATTGTTGCATTAATTCACGATGCATTCTTCATCGTTGCAGCTTTCAGTTTATTGCGTCTCGAAGTGGACATTACCTTTATCGCCGCTGTCTTAACAATTATCGGTTACTCGATCAATGATACAATCGTGACGTTTGACCGAATTCGTGAAAACATGAAGCGCATGAAGAAAATTGACACTGTCGAACAACTAGAAAAAGTGGTCAACGTATCACTTCGACAAACGCTAGGTCGTTCGGTTAACACAGTAATGACAGTGTTATTAGTGGTGATCGCCTTATTAATCTTTGGTGCACCATCAATCACAAACTTTTCGATCGCCTTACTAATCGGTTTAATCGCCGGTACCTATTCTTCGATCTTTATCGCCGCTCAGTTATGGCTGATTTTGAAAAAAGGTGAGTTGAATAAAAAAGGTCCGATTGATATCGAGAAAAAAGAACAAGAAAACAAATGGGGTTCTGACGAGCCGGTTGTTTAAGTTTGAAATAGAAATGGAACAGGGTATAGTTAGATTGACCCTGTTCTATTTTTTTAGTTGAAAGGAGAAATGACAATGAAATTACAATGGCTACTTTTAATTGGACTTGTTTTTGCAGTAATTATTGCCGTATTTGCCGTTGTCAACGTTGACGAAGTACCGGTCAATTATGTATTTGGAGAAGCCGAATGGCCGTTAATCTTGGTGATTTTAGCTTCTGCACTTCTTGGATTTTTACTCAGCAGTGTGTTGGCGATAATGCGCAACTACCAAATGCAACGCAAAGTTAAAGCGTTGCAAAAGGAAATTGCCGTTAAAGAAACATTGATCGCGACACAACAAAACGAAATTGGGGCTTACCAAAAAGCGGGCGTAGAACCGGAAGCTCAAATTGTAACAAGCGAAAAACCACCAGAAGAATCAACCGAAAATACAACTAAAGAGGAATTCTAAAAAATGAACCTTTCGATGGAGACATCGAAAGGTTTTTGTCTGTGATTTTTTACTGTATAATGAATCGGTGAGGAAGTGAATTCGATGATAGAATCTAAAAAAAGATGGCGTTTAACAACGCCAGATGAACAACAAGTCCAAGACATCCAGAACGAATTGAATATATCATCTGTGCTAGCTAAAATATTAGTGACGCGTGGTTTAAACACGGCTGAAGCAGCTCGCGCATTTATGAAAATGGACCTTAGCGGCATGCATGATCCTTATTTGATGAAAGATATGGACATTGCCGTTACGCGTATTCGCGAAGCAATTGACAAACAAGAGAAAATTGTTGTATACGGTGATTACGATGCGGATGGTGTCACGAGCACAACCGTTATGATGACTGCGTTGCAAGATTTAGGGGCCGATGTGTCCTTTATGATACCGAATCGTTTTAAACATGGGTATGGACCCAATACTGAATTGTTCCAACAAGCTTTTGACAACGGAACAAAATTAATCGTCACTGTCGATAACGGCATTTCAGGCATCGAGCAAGTTGATTTTGCTAATAACTTAGGAATGGATGTTATTATCAGTGACCACCATGATATTGGAGATCAATTACCAAATGCATTAGCGATTGTTCACCCGCGTCATCCCGAAGGACATTATCCTTTTGGCGAACTGGCTGGAGTCGGGGTCGCGTTTAAAATGGCTCACGCACTTTATGAAGAAGTTCCAGATCATTTAATCGAGTTGACAGCGATTGGTACTGTTGCCGATTTAGTGCCGCTTCACGGAGAAAACCGTTTGTTTGTAAAAGAAGGGTTGGCCGCATTAATTGATTCACCGAGTCCGGCGATTGGAGCTCTTTGTGAAGTAGCCGGCATCAAACAACAAGACATTACTGAAGAAACAATTGGCTTTATGTTTGGGCCGCGTATTAATGCTATTGGTCGCCTGCAAGATGCCGACCCAGCTGTTCAAATGTTCTTAACAGAAGACCCAGCAGAAGCGCGTTCATTAGCTTCCGGACTAGATGTGTTAAATAAAGAACGACAAGCAATTGTTAAACAAATAACAGAAGAAGCGATGCAACAAGTTGAACAACGTTATCCAGATGGTGTGCCACATGTTATCGTTGTCGCTCAAGAAGGTTGGAATCCTGGAGTAGTTGGGATTGTGGCATCAAAACTGACTGAGAAATTTTATCGTCCGTCGATAGTGTTGTCGCTCAATCCAGAGAATGGCAAAGCAAAAGGTTCAGCTCGAAGCATCGATGGCTTTCATTTGTATAACGAATTAGCCAAAAACAAAGATATTTTGCCGCATTTTGGAGGACATCCAATGGCAGCCGGTATGACCCTTGAAGCGAGTGATGTGGATGAGTTACGTGAGCGATTGATCAAGCAAGCAGAAATAAGTTTAACAGCAGAAGATTTGCTGCCTGTTGTGGACATTGATATTCCGCTTCGTTTAGATGAAATCGATATTACAGCAATTGAATCGATGCGTGCACTTGCGCCGTTTGGTATGGGCTTTGCAAAACCGAAGTTTTATCTTGAAGGTGTCCATGTGTCGTCAATCCGCAAAATTGGCGCTGCTTCAAACCACCTGAAAATAGAATTGACGCAACACGCTGCAACGCTGGATGCAGTAGGCTTTGGGCTCGGTTCTGTGGGGGATGAATTAACACCAGATGTTAAAATTGATGTGATTGGTGATTTGCAAGTGAATGAATGGAATGGACGCAAAAAGCCGCAACTAATGGTGGAAGATGTTCGTACAGACCAATGGCAATTATTCGATATTCGTGGCATTCGCCAAGTATCTCGTTGGTCAAAACTGATTCCGCAACAAAACCAAGTGTTTTTAGCTTTTAAAGAAGAAACACCTGCATTATTTCAATCATTTTTGCCACAGCCCATTTGTACAGTTGCTCAATTAGATGCTTTACCTGATAGCAAAGACCATTTAGTGCTGTTGGACTTACCAGAGTCTGAAGAACAATTGGCTGAAGTGCTATCGAAATTAAAACCAAAACGAATTTATGCACATTTTCATGCAAAGGATTCTCAGTATTTTGAGCAAATTCCGACGCGAGAACAATTTAAGTGGTTATTCGCTTTTATTAAAAAGCGGGGGTCATTTGATTTCAATAAACACTGTGACGAGTTAGCAAAACATAAAGGATGGACACGGGAATCATTATTTTTCATGCTGCAGGTGTTTTTTGAACTTGGTTTTGTTACACTTAACAATGGTATTACCGAGATCGCGCAATCGCCAAGCAAACAGGATTTATCAGAAGCTCCGATTTATAAACGTCGTGAGCAGCAGATTGCCTTAGAGCAAAAGCTTTTGTATGCATCTTTTAAAGATTTAAAAGAGTGGTTCGATACGAAAGTATCCGCCAAGGAGGAAGAAATATGGATTTAAAACAGTACATTACCATTGTTGAAGATTGGCCAAAACCAGGAATTCGTTTTAAAGACATCACGTCGTTGATGGACAACGGAACTGCCTATAAGTATGCAACAGACAAAATTGTTGAATACGCAAAAACAGTAAATGCTGAAATCATCGTAGGACCTGAAGCACGCGGATTTATCATCGGCTGCCCAGTAGCTTATGCACTTGAACTTGGCTTTGCTCCAGTGCGCAAAGAAGGCAAATTGCCACGTGAAGTGATCAAAGCCGAATACGGTCTTGAATACGGAACGGACATTTTAACGATGCATAAAGATGCCATCAAACCGGGTCAACGTGTATTGATCACGGATGATTTGCTTGCAACGGGTGGTACGATTGGTGCTACGATTAACTTGGTAGAACAGCTTGGCGGCATTGTCGTGGGCTGCGCATTTTTGATTGAATTGACTTACTTAGATGGTCGCAAAAACTTAGGCGGCTATGACGTCACGACATTAATGCAATATTAATATGAAATCTCTTTGCCTTTTGGTGAAGAGATTTTTTTCTAGCATCAAGGGTATAGATACTGTAATGATTAAAAAAGCGAGGTGTCTGGATGATGAAGTTGGAAAAAAATCACGATCCCCATTTAAATGCCGCATGGATTGACCAATTTTTGGACAATCGCACACCCCTAAAAGAAATAACCTACGAAACAGAACAATATTTTAATGCCATCAAAAAAGACTTTGCCACTAGCAAATATTCTCAGCAGAAAAAAACAATGGTGCAACGAATCTGGTCTTTATTTTCAGAGACATTTACGATAGAAGACGAACATCATTTCAAGAGCGTTGTTTCGGGGAACGAGCTTTTTCCGTCGTGGAAAGAGAGGCTAGACCAAGAATACCGAAAGCTGGAGTCGACCATTACAGATCGCGTTACTGTTACCGATTTCGGTGCAATGGGAGATGGAATGACCGATAGCACAGCTGCATTTTATAGAGCTTTTGGCAATGGAGCGGTGGAAGTAAAAGTTCCGGCAGGAGTTTATATAGTTAAAGGCTTGCGTATTCCATCTTGGACGCGTCTCGTTGGGGCAGGAAAAGGAAAGACAATCATAAAACTTCATCCAGATGCACCGCGCAGGGCACGGTTACTGACTAACCGCAATTACATAAAAGGTAACCGCAACATTTCTGTCGAGCATTTAACGTTAGACTGGCATGTAGAACGTCTGGGTGATAGGGAAAAAACGAGTACAGGCAATAATTACTCTAGTTGTTTAACTTACTCAAATCTTACGTATGGTTGGGTAAAAGATGTGGAAGCACTCAATCCAGGATTGCACTGTTTTGACATTACGGCCCCACTTTATAATTACGCAGGCGATGGTTTGCGAGGAAAAGGCGGTAGCCAATTTGTTTGGCTTGATGGCGTGAGTGGTTCAGGATTTGGTGACGACGGAGTGACGACGCATCATAGCGATTATATTTTTGTCTCAAACTCTCATTTTAGTGACCCGAGTGGACGAGCTCATAAAAAAGGGTTTTCAAATTCGAATGGATTTGAAGTTGACGACGGCTCGCGTCATGTTTGGCTTGTAAATAACTCTAGTGCACGTTGTTTTGGTGGTGTGGAAATAAAAGCCCATGCGGATTCTTCAGCAGCTACAGGTGTTCATATATCTGGCCATTTATCAGTTCACGATAATCGTTCGTTTAATTTTCGTCACATTGGTCATCATAAAAAAGACGATCCACAGTCGTTATCAGCCTTTAATATTCGTGCTCAAAAGTTAATATCAATTGAACCTACTGAAACAATTTTGTATAAATCTTCATCTCCCCGCTGTTTAGTGGTGTCAGGTTATCGTAATGTGGCCATCAACCGTTTTTTATTTATTGGCGATCCAAACTATGACTACAAAAACAAGCCGGCTATCGCTATTCAGTACCGGGCAACCTGTGTTTCATTGACCAATGGCGTTATTGAAAACTTTACGACTGCAAACGCTGATGTGTCCATTGCTGGTGGTGAACACAGTGCGAATAGTGTACGAGTGAAAAATATTTTAAGCATTGCTTCGGCGAAACAAACAGTGCTTGTTGGAGAAGGAAGCGGTTTAGTTCATTTAGAAGAAATTCGGAAACGAAGCAATCTTTTTCTTTAATCAATCGCTAATACTTGGTGTGTACAGAGCTAACTTTTAATCGCCTGTCGAAATTTGACGAAAAATTTCATTAAAGTCTTGTCAAACAGCTATCAAAGCTTTACATTTGACTACATTCCTTTTTATAATAGATAGATATACTTTTGGAAAAAATGAAAACAAGGTGGGCAATTATGTCTAAAGATCAAGTGAGAACAGCTGAAGATGTATTCGAAATGGTTGCGTCTTATATGAATGCCGATCATGTACAAACGATCAAGAAGGCATATCAAGTTGCGTATGATGCCCATATGGGACAATTCCGCAAATCGGGAGAACCATATATTGTGCATCCGGTTCAAGTAGCAGGGATTTTAGCAGATTTACAAATGGATCCCGCCACAGTAGCAGCAGGCTTTTTGCATGATGTAGTAGAAGACACGGAAGTTAGCCGTGAAGACATCGTCCATGATTTCGATGAAGAAGTAGCAATGCTGGTTGATGGTGTAACCAAGCTGAGCAAAATTAAATATTTATCAAAAGAAGAACAACAGGCGGAAAATCATCGGAAAATGTTTGTTGCTATGGCACAAGACATTCGTGTCATTTTGATCAAACTCGCCGACCGACTGCACAATCTTCGTACTTTAAAATACCAGACTGTCGAAAAACAACGCATCAAAGCAAATGAAACGCTGGAGATTTTTGCTCCGATTGCGCACCGTCTTGGAATCAATACCATTAAATGGGAACTAGAAGACACAGCGTTGCGTTATTTAAATCCGCAGCAGTATTACCGTATCGTCAATTTGATGAAAAAGAAACGGACCGAACGAGAAGATTATTTAAATAAGGTTATGGCAGAGGTTCGCGTACAACTCGATGAAGTCGAGATTAAAGCGGATCTATTTGGTCGGCCTAAACATATTTACAGCATTTACCGTAAGATGGCGATTCAAAACAAACAATTCAATGAAATTTATGATTTATTGGCCGTGCGTATTACGGTAGAAAGCATTAAAGATTGCTACGCTGTGCTTGGAATTATTCATTCAACATGGAAACCAATGCCGGGTCGTTTTAAAGATTATATCGCAATGCCAAAACAAAATTTGTACCAGTCGCTTCATACGACGGTTATTGGTCCGCAAGGCGACCCGCTTGAAGTGCAAATTCGTACAGAGGAAATGCACCGCATTGCTGAATACGGAGTAGCCGCACATTGGGCGTATAAAGAAGGCAAAATTATCGATAAACCGAAAAGTTCCGTCGATTCCCGTTTGTCGTGGTTCCGAGAAATCCTTGATTTCCAAAACGAATCCGATAATGCTGAAGAATTCATGGAATCATTGAAATACGATTTGTTTTCAGACATGGTTTATGTATTTTCACCAAAAGGCGATGTAATCGAAATGCCAGCAGGTTCTTGTTCGATTGATTTTGCATACCGAGTGCACTCGGAAATCGGCAATAAAACCATTGGCGCTAAAATAAACGGCAAGATGGCACCGCTCGATACGGAATTGCATACTGGAGATATTGTGGAAATTTTAACTTCCAAGCAGTCATTCGGCCCGAGTCGTGATTGGTTGAAAATTGCCAAATCAACACAAACCAAAAACAAGATCAAGCAATTTTTCAAAAAACAATTGCGTGAAGACAATGTGCAAAAAGGGCGCGAACTGATCGAAAAAGAAATTAAAGCACAAGAGTTTCCGTTGAAAGAAGTATTAACAAACGACAATATTAAACGTGTTTGCGAGAAGTTTAACTTCGCGGGCGAAGACGATATGTATGCGGCAGTTGGCTTTAACGGCATCACTGCCCAACAAGTCGTAAACCGTTTAGCTGAAAAAATGCGCAAAAAGCGTGAGCAAGAAGAAGCAATCGAAAAAATTACCGTTGAAATGAAATCCAACATCCCGAGAAAGCAAACAGAATCAGGCGTTATTGTTAGAGGAATTGACAATATGATGATTCGCTTGTCAAAATGTTGCAACCCGGTACCAGGAGATAACATTATTGGATTTATTACAAAAGGTCGCGGCGTATCTGTTCACCGGACCGATTGCCCGAACATTCACTCCAATGAAAACGATCGACTGATTCCAGTAGAGTGGGAAAATGAAGGCATACCTGACAATAAATCGTATCAAGTGGATATTGAAGTCCAAGCGTATGACCGCACTGGTTTGATCAATGAAGTGATGCATATGGTCAGTGAAGCGAAAACAACCATTACGGCAGTTAGTGGTCGAGCAGACAAAGATAAAATAGCTACCATCAATTTGTCGATTATGATCGCGCATATTACACATTTGAATCGCGTCACTGAAAAAATCAAATCAATTCCGGACGTCTATTCGGTTCAGCGCGTAACGAATTAAGGAGGCAATATGAGAGTAATTTTGCAACGCTCTAAACAAGCATCAGTGACAGTCGACGGCGAAACAACCGGTGCGATTAGCTCAGGTTACGTCTTGCTTGTTGGCATCACTCATGAAGATACAGAAAAAGATGCCGACTATTTGGCTGGGAAAATTGCACAACTTCGTTTGTTTGAAGACGAAGAAGGCAAAATGAATCGGTCTATTCTCGAAAATGGCGGCGAAATCTTATCAATTTCTCAATTCACATTATATGGTGACACTAAAAAAGGTCGACGCCCAAGCTTTGTCGCAGCGGCTCGCCCGGAAGTAGCCGAACCGCTTTGGCAGGCGTTTAACACAGCGCTTGAAAGTCACGGACTCGTTGTCGAAACTGGCGTTTTCGGTGCCATGATGGATGTTCAGTTAGTCAATGACGGCCCAGTGACAATAATGTTGGAGTCAAAATAGCCTATTTGGAGAGAAGTACAAGGTGAAGTTGCCTTGTGCTTCTTTTTTTGTTTGTTATGGAGAGAGGATATGCGCGGTTGGAGGTAGGATGCGCGCGGTCTGAGGGAAATACGCGCGGTGCTGAAGAAATACGCGCGCTCGCCAGAAAATACGCGCGGTACAAAAGAAATATGCGCGCTCGCCAGAAAATACGCGCGGTGCTGAAGAAATATGCACGGTCGCTAGAAAATACGCACGGTCGCCAGAAAATACGCGCGGTGCTGAAGAAATACGCACGTTCCGCGAGAAATACGCGCGCTAGCCAAAAAACGCACAAAAAAAGCACGGAGGAAGATTCCTCCGTGCCACATGTTTATTCGGCTAATTTAGCATCAAAATAATTGATAATACCCGTATAAAGACCAAGCGCTGCTTGTTCGCGGAATTGCTTGCTTGTTAAGACGCGTTCTTCATTAAAGTTGCTCAAGAAGCCAAGTTCAACCAAAACAGCGGGTTGCTTATTTTCGCGAAGTACGAGGTAATTACCTTGTTGAACGCCACGATCTTTTAAAGTGAGCTTTTTGCCAAGCTCTGAATTGAGGTACTCGGCTAATTCTTTTTGGTATTCGTGTTGATAATAAGAAGTGAATCCTGAAATGCTGCTGTCATCAGTAGCGTCGTAATGAATGCTAATAAAGGCATCCGCTCCAGCTTGATGACTACCAGAAACGCGTGTGCGTAGGTCGACATAAGTGTCAGATTGCCGTGTCATGACAACTTCTGCGCCGGCGGCATTAAGGTGATGAGACAAAATTTCAGCTGTTTTTAACGTTAGTTCTTTTTCTTGCGTTTTGCGGACGCCAACTGTGCCACCATCATTCCCGCCGTGGCCTGGATCGAGGACGATAGTTAAGCCGTTTAATGTACCTTTTTTGCGGACAGTCGTTTCGCTTTGTTGTTTAGCAAATGCATCTTCAGTCGATACAACCCATTCTGCGACAAAGGCAGTTTTGCCATCTGGCAATGTTACTTGATACCAATCATCTTGTTTTGCAAGTACGGCTAATTTATCACCTGCATTTGCGCGACTAGCTACTTCAGAAGAAGTGGTCGCTGCAGTTCGTAAGTTTGTACCATCTGTTAAAATGACGACGGATTCGTTTATGTCACTTTGTACCGTCTCAACCGTTTGATCAGACAATTGGCCATGAAACGCATAAACCCAGCCGATTTTGTCTTTAGTCAGTTCGATTTCTACCCAATTTCCTGCCATTGATAAGACGGGGAAGACTTGGCCTTTTTGCACAGTATCTTGAATTTTTGAGCTCAAGTCAGGTTTTGAGCGAACATTTAATGCATTTACCACTACTTCAAAAGAGGAGACTTTAGAAATAGCTGTTTTTTTCTCTTCTTCTGTTGACTCTGTTTCGATAGGTGCTACGGTCTCTTCAGCAAAACTAATGTATTGTTTTGAAACAAAACCGCGCGAATTCCGGAAGTTGATTTCAATCCATTCACCTGCTGTACTTACGACTTCCGCTCGGTCGCCTGCGTTCATTTTCGTTAAAACGGCAGCCGATAAATCGGGTTGTGAGCGAACGTTTAAGCCGTTAACCGAAGAAACGGCGGTTTGTCCAGTTGTTTTTTCCGCATCGCCACTTGTAGTCGTTAACCATGAAGCAATCCAGCCTTCTTGCCCATCAACTCGGACTTCCAGCCAATCGCCTTGTTTAGATACGACAGATGCCGTTTGCCCTTGTTCCAAGTCACCAGTCACGCTATAAGAAAGTCCAGGACCTGACCGAACATTAACCGTTGTGCCGGTAATTTCCACGGTGCCGGTGTCGGCAAATACGTGATTTTTATCCAACAACGGAAAGATGGCAGCTATAATTAAAATAAATGAAATAATTGCAAGTAATCCTTTGTGTTTCATGCCATACCCCCAATAAAAACTTCTCTTCAATAGTATCAAAAAACAAAGCGCTTGTGTCAAAAAGGTTGACAAGCTCTCAGTGAGTTATTAAGATTGATTTATTATACTTATATTATTTGCTGACGACGAAGAAAGTAATTGCATGAATTGGCTGAAAAGAGAGGGGAAGTCTCGGGCTGTAAACTTTCCTACAGACACCTGCGATGAAGAACACTTTCGAGGCTTTTTTCTGAAAGGCGCTTGCCGCTTAATAGGAAAAAACGGAACCGGCCGTTACCCGGAATGAGAGGATGCATCTTTTTGCATCAACTAGGGTGGAACCGCGGAAGCTAATACAAGCTCTCGTCCCTTGCGTAAAGCAAGGGGCGGGAGCTTTTTTGTATGGAAAAATAAAGGAGTGTTTCAAGAGATGAATATTCAAGCACCACGCGGCACGTATGATGTGCTGCCCGATCAATCAGCAAAATGGCAAGAAGTTGAACAAAAAATTAATGACTTGTGCAGACTTTACCAATACAAAGAAATTCGCACACCAATTTTCGAACACACGGAATTATTCCAACGCGGTGTAGGTGACACAACTGACATCGTTCAAAAAGAAATGTACACATTCCAAGACCGAGGCGATCGTTCATTAACACTACGTCCTGAAGGTACTGCATCCGTCGTTCGATCTTATGTAGAAAATAAATTATTTGGTATGCCCGATCAACCGGTCAAATTATTTTATACTGGCCCAATGTTCCGCTATGAGCGTCCGCAAGCAGGACGTATGCGTCAGTTTGTGCAATTTGGCGTGGAAGCAATCGGTTCAAAAGATCCGGCAATAGATGCTGAAGTTATTTCACTCGCGATGGAAGTTTATCGCTCTGTTGGACTTAAGCAGTTGCGTTTAGTGATCAATTCTCTTGGTGATACAGAAAGCCGCATTGCGCACAAAGAAGCATTGATCAAACACTTCGAACCGAGTATCAATGAATTTTGTAATGATTGCCAAACGCGTTTAGAGAAAAATCCATTGCGTATACTGGATTGCAAAGTAGACCGCAATCACCCGTTAATGGCAACCGCACCATCACTTACAGATTATTTGAATGAAGAATCACGTGCTTATTTTGAGGAAGTGCAATCATACCTTTCAAGCATGGATATTGAATTTGTCGTGGATCCGAATTTAGTGCGCGGCCTTGATTACTATAATCATACAGCTTTTGAAATTATGAGCGACGCTGAAGGATTTGGCGCGATTACTACTTTAGCTGGTGGGGGTCGTTATAACGGACTTGTCGAAGATTTAGGCGGGCCAGATTCACCAGGAATTGGATTTGCGATGAGTATCGAACGCCTATTATTGGCTCTTGAAATGGAAAAAGTCGTCATCGGACAATCAAATAACTTAGAAGTATACGTTGTTGCGATGGACGAAACGACTAAGAAAAAAGCCTTTGCAGTTGTTCGTGACTTACGCGTAAACGGCATTTCAGCAGATATGGATTTCACAGGGCGTAAAGTAAAAGCACAGATGAAATCTGCTGATCGCAAAGGAGCTGCATTTGTCATCGTCATCGGCGAAACAGAACTAGAAAGCGGCAAAGTGGCATTAAAAGAAATGGCGACGGGTGAGCAGCAGGAAATGTCATTCGACGAAATCGCAGCAAGCTTATTGAAAAAGAAATCACTGGAGGAATAAATATGTCAAGAACGCATTATTGTGGAGAAGTCAACGAAACGGCTATTGGACAACGTGTAACATTAAAAGGGTGGGTACAAAAACGCCGCGACCTTGGCGGATTAATCTTTGTGGATGTTCGCGACCGCTCTGGAATTGTACAAGTTGTGTTCAATCCGGAAATTTCAAAAGAAGCCGCTGCTATTGGTGAATCATTGCGCAATGAATTTGTAGTACACATTGACGGCCTGGTAGTAGAAAGAGCAACAGGTCAAATTAACGCAACGATGAAAACGGGGAAAATCGAAGTACAAGTTGATCATGCAAAAGTGATCAATGCTGCCAAAAACCCACCTTTCGCAATCGAAGACAACACTGATGTTAGCGAAGATTTGCGTTTAAAATACCGTTATTTAGACTTACGTCGCCCGGCGATGTACGAGACTTTCAAAATGCGTTCAGATGTCACCAAATCGATTCGCCGCTTTTTAGATGAAGAAGGATTTATCGAAGTGGAAACACCGATTTTGACAAAATCTACTCCAGAAGGCGCTCGCGATTATTTAGTACCAAGCCGTGTTCATGATGGTGAATTTTATGCATTGCCACAATCTCCTCAATTGTTTAAACAAATGTTGATGGTTTCTGGGTTTGATAAATATTACCAGATTGCACGCTGTTTCCGTGATGAAGATCTTCGCGCTGACCGTCAGCCAGAATTCACACAAATCGATATGGAAATGAGTTTCCAGTCAATGGAAGATATTATTGGCATGAACGAGCGCTTAATGGTTCAAATGATGAAAGATGTGAAAAAAATCGACATCGAACCAACTTTCCAGCGCATGAGTTATACAGAAGCAATGGATCGTTTTGGCTCAGACAAACCTGATGTGCGTTTTGGTCTAGAACTTGTGGATGTTTCAGATTTAGTGAAGGATTCAGCGTTCAAAGTATTTACTGGCGCAATTGAAAATGATGGTCAAGTAAAATTGATTAATATTAAAGGTCAAGCGGCAAATTATTCGCGTAAAGATATCGATGCATTAGGCGCATTTGCTGCTGTTTACGGAGCAAAAGGACTTGCTTGGTTGAAAGTGGAAGAAGAAGGCGTGAAAGGACCGATTGCTAAGTTCTTCGAAGGCGAAGCAGCAACTGCCTTAACAGACCGTGCACAAGCAGAAGCAGGCGACTTATTATTATTTGTTGCAGATAAAAAATCGGTAGTTGCAGATGCGCTTGGTGCACTTCGATTGAAATTTGGTAAAGAATTAGGGTTGATTGACAGCTCGGTTTATAAATTCTTATGGATTACGGATTGGCCACTACTTGAGTACGATGAAAAAGATGGTCGCTACTATGCAGCTCACCATCCGTTCACAATGCCGTTTGAAGAAGACTTAGACAAATTGGCAACAGATCCGCAAAGTGTTCGTGCACAAGCCTATGACTTAGTGTTAAACGGCTATGAACTAGGTGGAGGATCAGCACGGATTTACCGTCGTGAAATCCAAGAGCAAATGTTTGAAGTTCTAGGCTTTAGTAAAGAAGAAGCTAACGAACAATTTGGTTTCTTAATGGAAGCTTTTGAGTACGGAACTCCGCCACATGGCGGGATTGCATTCGGCTTAGACCGTTTAGTTATGTTGTTAGCAGGCCGCACGAATTTGCGTGACACCATCGCATTCCCTAAAACGGCGAGCGCTAGTGATTTGTTAACAGATGCACCAAGTACAGTGTCGGGTGCGCAGCTGGATGAATTAAGCTTATCGCTGAACATTCAGAATAATAAATAATATTAAACTAAAAGACTTGTCTAAATAAAAAAGCTGTGTTAATATACGGGTATAGAGAATCCTGATGTGTTCGTTTTAAGCAATTCGATTTTGACCCAACATTATGTCGTCGGGAGATCAAATTTCGCCATGGCTAACATGCCTTAACGGGAAGTTATAAGTGGTGAAGAGGTCACCCACCTGCTTTCAGCGGGTTCAAACGATGCGCAACAACAAAGACGGCACGATTGGGATTCTTAATAAAAAAATCATTTTTATCCCTTAGACAATTTATTGTTTAAGGGATTTTTTATGTGTATAATCCCTATTATGCGTATCAACTTTGAAAGGCAGTGGCTCTAATGTTACATCAGTTCTCAAGAAACGAGTTAGCAGTAGGAAAAGAAGGCATCGAGTTATTAAAAAATTCAACAGTGGCAATCCTCGGAATCGGAGGCGTAGGTTCATTCGCCGCTGAGGCATGTGCACGAAGTGGCGTAGGTACGATTATCCTTGTGGACAAGGACAACGTCGATATTACCAACATTAATCGCCAGCTTGTTGCCAATTTATCAACAGTTGGAAAATCTAAAGCAGGTGTGATGAAAGATCGCATCGCCGACATTAATACCGAATGTAACGTCATTTCGTTGCACATGTTCTATACAGAAGAAACATGTGAAGAATTTTTCAGTTACAATCCCGATTATGTTATTGATGCATCGGATACGATGATTTATAAAGTTCATTTAATGGAAGAGTGCTATAAACGTGGCATTAAAATTATTGCGAGCATGGGAGCGGCGAATAAAACCGATCCAACACGCTTTAAAATTGCGGATATTTCAAAAACACATACGGATCCATTAGCAAAAATTATTCGCAAGAAATTACGTCAATCTGGGATTCGTAAAGGTATTCCGGTTATTTTTTCAGACGAAAGCCCAATCATTGTTCGTGAAGATGTGGTGGAGAACGTTGGTAAGCCGGATGCAAGCATTCGTAAAGCGCAGATGCCGCCGTCCTCAAACGCATTTACACCTTCTGCAGTTGGTTTGATTGCTGCGAGCTGGGTAGTGAACGATATAACCAAATCCATTCCGATTACACGTGTTCGCATGAATTAATTAGCAGCCGGCTCTTTTCATGAGCCGGTTTTTCTCTGTTGTTTTAATGAAAATGAAAAAGCCATTTCCAATTCAGGAAACAGCTTTTGTCAAAGTGCATCTATAGTTTTTCATACTCTTTTTACTTTTTATTTTTCCGGAAGCTTTTTAGTTTTTCATAAATTCCGGCGAATTTCTTTTCTTCCCCAGCAATAACGGGTTTATAGAATTCAGCTTTAGTTACTTCTTTCGGTAAATAGTCTTGATCTGCCCAGCCACCAAACGAACCTACCGGCGTGTCGTGAGGATAGCGATAGCCTCCGTGACCGAGTTCTGCGCTTCCGGCATAATGCGTATCACGTAAATGCATCGGGATGTCACCGACTTCACCTTTGTTAATAGCACTAGTCGCTGCATCAATGGCTTTATAAGCAGAATTGGATTTTTCGGAAAGACACATTTCAGCCACTGCTTGTGCCAGCGGAATGCGGGCTTCTGGCAAACCGAGGCGATCAGCTGCTTGGCACGCTGCAAGAACGTGCCCTCCGACGGCTGGGTTGGCAAGTCCAATGTCTTCATAAGCCATAACGAGTAAACGCCTGGTTACTGCTGTTAAATCTCCATTTTCAAGCAAATGTGCCAAATAATACATTGCAGCGTTCACGTCGCTACCACGAACTGATTTTTGTAATGCAGAGAGCAAATTGAAAAAGTGAGATCCTTTTTTATCGCCAAACACACCAACACGTTTGATCATTTGTTCGACCATTTGATCTTCTACAATAAATTTCCCATCAATTTCATCAGATGCAATCACAATTGACTCTAGCATCGTCAACGCTTTTCGGGCATCGCCGTTTGTGCCATCTGCGATGCGCTCTACTTGTTTTTCAGAAATCTCGATTTGTTCGTTGCCAAGTCCTCGTTTTGGTTCGGTTAAAGCGGCGTTTAGGAGTTGAACGATGTCTTCGTGAGATAATCGTTTTAACTGTTTGATTTCACCGCAACGCGAACGAATCGCAGGATTAACATCGTGAAACGGGTTTTCAGTCGTCGCGCCTATCAAGACAATCGAGCCGCTTTCGACATGTGGTAACAATGCATCTTGTTGTAATTTATTAAAGCGATGGATTTCATCGAGAAATAACAACACTTTTCCAGTCATCCGAGCTTCGGTAACGACTTCTTCGACATCTTTCTTGCCAGAAGTTGTGGCATTCAAAGCGATAAAAGGTAAATTCGATGTCCCTGCGATAGCGTGAGCGATGGAAGTTTTACCGATTCCAGGTTCTCCGTAAAGTAGCATCGATGGTACATGACCATTGCTGATCATTTTATATAAGGCCGTATGCGGGCCAATCACATCTTTTTGTCCGACAACTTCGTCAATTGTTCGAGGACGCATGCGAAAAGCTAAAGGTTCATTGTGCATTAGAAAACTCCTTTCATGCATTCGTTCTATCAGTATAGCGTTTAGGATTTCAAAAGTCATTGCAAGTCCATTCGTGTCGAATTATGCTATACTGTTTTGAAGAATATACGCAGTTAAACCGGCGATTTTAAGATGTATTATTAGCATTATTCTGTTAATAAAACTAGTCGCACGTAGGGAATTATTCGAGAAGAGTAAATTCGATTTTTTATCGAGAATAATTTATTTATTTTAAACAAGTATTTATATAGTTAGCTATTTCTATTAAACAAGTATGGAGTAAACTAGCGGAGACTCCCGCGGTAAAGCGAGACAGTCAAGACCCTGCAGAAGCATAGCGACGAAGCGGCTTGGCGCTCGCCCGCAGGAAAGCGCAGCTAGTTTACGGAATACCAATCTTATGAAAATTATCAAACTTAGAGGTGTACTCATGAAAATTTCAACAAAAGGCCGTTATGGGCTTACGATTATGATCGATCTTGGAAAACATTACGGCGAAGGCCCGTTACCGCTACGTAAAATCGCAGCACAAAATGACCTTTCTGAAGCTTATTTAGAACAATTAGTCGGCCCGTTACGTAATTCGGGATTAGTTAAAAGTGTCCGTGGGGCATATGGTGGCTATATGTTAACTCGCCATCCAAAAGAAATTTCAGCTGGAGACGTCATTCGTGTTCTCGAAGGACCTATTCAGCCAGTTGAAGGCATCGAAGACGAAAAACAACCTCAGCGCGAACTGTGGGTACGCATACGTGATGCAGTGAAAAACGTTTTGGATACGACCACAATCGAAGATTTAGCAAATGCTGAAAACGATGATACTGAAAACTATATGTATTATATATAAGGAGTTTACAAATCATGAATCGAATTTATTTAGACCATGCGGCGACTTCGCCGATGCACCCGGAAGTAATCGCGACTTTTTCTGAAGCACTGGCTTCAGTTTATGGCAATCCGTCAAGCATTCATACGACTGGTAGAGCTGCACGTAAAGTGTTAGACGATGCGCGTAAATTATTAGCGAACAGTATTCACGCGGATGATAACGAAATCATTTTTACCAATGGTGGAACAGAAGCGGATAATTTAGCGATTTTCGGCACTGCTGCAAAAAAGACTGGAAAACATATTATTACAACAGTGATTGAACATCATGCGGTCTTGCATGCTTGTGAAAAGCTAGAGCACGAAGGCTATGACGTAACTTACTTAGCAGTTGGCGAAAATGGTTGCGTGCGAGCAGAAGACGTGAAAAATGCGCTTCGTGACGATACAATTCTAGTGTCGGTCATGTTGGGTAATAATGAAGTCGGAACAATCCAACCCATTGCCGAGATTGGTGAGTTGTTAAAAGATACAGCAGTGACATTCCACACTGACGCGGTTCAAGCATTTGGTATATTGCCGATTGATGTCAACTCGTTAAACGTTGATTTACTATCGGTTTCTGCGCATAAACTAAATGGACCTAAAGGTGTTGGTTTTTTATATCAACGAAAAGGAACGGCACTTTCTCCACTTCTTTACGGTGGAGAGCAAGAACGTAAACGTCGCGCGGGAACGGAAAACGTGCCGGCAATTTCAGCATTTGCTAAAGCAGCAGAACTTGCGTTAGCAACGATGGAAGAAAAAACGTCAACTTTTAAGCAATACAAAATGATTTTCAAAGACGTTTTAGATAAACAAAACGTTGAGTATAAAGAAAATGGCAGTAATTCTATGCCGCATATTTTAAATCTCAGCATTTCAGGCATTGAAATTGAGTCGTTTTTGATCAACTTGGATTTAGCGGGAATATCAGCTTCTAGCGGATCAGCATGCACAGCGGGATCAATCGATCCTTCTCATGTGCTCGTTGCCATGTATGGAGAAAAGGCTGTTGAAATTCGTAATTCCATTCGATTTAGCTTCGGCTTAGGACTAACGACTGAAACTATTGAACAAGCTGCTGAAAAGACAGCGAAAATCAGCCAACGTTTGGCATTAAAATGAAAAGGTGAATAAAATGACAAAAGCACCACAAGATACACGAGTTGTTGTCGGTATGTCCGGAGGGGTCGACTCTTCGGTTGCCGCTTATTTATTAAAAGAACAAGGCTATGACGTTATCGGTATTTTCATGAAAAACTGGGATGATACCGATGAAAATGGCGTATGTACCGCTACAGAAGATTATGAAGATGTCATTCGCGTATGTAACCAAATTGGCATTCCGTATTACGCTGTGAACTTTGAAAAGCAATATTGGGACAAAGTCTTCACGTATTTCTTAGAAGAATACAAAGCAGGCCGCACACCAAACCCAGATGTAATGTGCAATAAAGAAATTAAATTCAAAGCATTTCTAGAGCATGCATTAAGTTTAGGTGCTGATTATTTAGCGACGGGTCATTATGCACAAGTAGAGCACGCAGAAAATGGCGAAACAAAAATGTTGCGTGGTAAAGACAATAATAAAGACCAAACTTACTTTTTAAATCAGTTAGATCAACATCAATTGTCGAAAGTGATGTTCCCGATTGGTCACATGGAAAAGAAAAAAGTCCGTGAAATCGCTCTAGAAGCGGGACTTGCAACAGCCACTAAAAAAGATTCCACTGGTATTTGCTTTATTGGAGAACGTAATTTTAAAGAGTTTTTAGGTCAATATTTGCCAGCGCAACCGGGTCAAATGGAAACCTTAGAAGGCGTTAAAATGGGTTCGCATGACGGCTTAATGTATTATACAATCGGCCAACGTCAAGGTCTTGGCATCGGCGGGGCAGGAGATCCATGGTTTGTTATCGGTAAAGATTTAGAGAGAAATGTTTTGTATGTTGGGCAAAATATTCATCACGATGCTCTTTTCTCAGATAGCTTAACTGCGGTAAACTTAAGTTTCACATCAAATACAGCACCAACCGGTATTTTGGAATGCACAGCAAAATTCCGTTACCGTCAGCAAGATGTCGGCGTATCTGTGGAATTTAAAGGTGAAAGAGCAATCGTCACTTTTGCAGAACCAGTACGTGCGATTACACCTGGTCAAGCAGTGGTCTTTTATGACGGCGAAGAATGTTTAGGCGGCGGAACCATCGATCACGTTTTTAAAAACGGTGCACGATTGGAATATGTAGGCTAATGGGAGAGACAGCAATGAATTATAACGAAATTGGTATACAAGCCTTGCAAGAAGGCAATACAGAAGAAGCTATTAAAGCTTTTACGCAAGCAATCGAAGAAGAGCCGGAAAATCCGCTTGGCTATATTAATTTTGGTCATGTATTAACGTCGATGGACGAAACCGATCGTGCAGAGCGCTTTTTTCAAAAAGCCATTACGCTAGATGATACGTCTGCGACAGCTTTTTACGGCTTAGCTAACTTGTATTTCAATTCAGAGCGTTATTCAGAAGCATTAAAACTTTATGAAAAAGCGTTGCAATACGAAATTGAAGGCGCGGATGCGCATTTCATGATTGGCAAATGTTTTGAGAAAATGGAACAGCCAAAATTAGCGCTTCCTTATCTTCAACGTGCAGTCGAATTAGATGAAACAGATGTTCAAGCGCGGTTGAGTTATGGCGTTAGCTTAGCTTCAATGGAATTGTTTGAACTAGCAGAACCACAATTTTTAGAAGTGATCAGAAGAGATCCAAATCATTCGGATGCTCATTATAATTTAGGTGTTCTTTATGCAGTTTCGACAAATCGCAAAGAAGACGCTATGTATCACTTGAAACAAGCATATACGTTTGATGAGCGCAACGAAATGGCGCGCTATGCTTATGATATGATTGCAACAACATTGGAATAGCTATATGAAAAGGAGACGACAGACATGACTGGACAAATCGATTTATTTCAAGAAGAAAAACAATTTGTATTAGGGCGTCCTGTCGTCTCGATTTTTCATAACCCCCAAAATTTATTCTCCATCGCGAAAGTGAAAATCCAAGAAACTAACACCCCTTACACTGAAAAAGAAATCATTGTCTCTGGCTACTTTCCAATGTTGACACTTGAAGAACAATACCGTTTTACCGGAGTGGTGAAAAATCACCCGCGTTACGGTGTTCAATTTCAAGTAGAAACATTTACAAAAGAAGTGCCTGAAACTGAACAAGGCATTATCCATTATTTATCAAGTGATATGTTTAACGGAATTGGTCGGAAGACTGCCGAAACCATCGTTAAAAAACTAGGCAAAAATGCCATTAAAAAGATTTTAGAAGACCCGGATTCACTTGATAAAGTTCCGCGCTTATCTGATGACAAAAAAGATACAATCCGTGCAACGCTTCAAATGAACTTGGGGCTTGAACGGGTGATGATTCAATTAAATGATTGGGGCTTTGGTCCACAAATCGGGATGCGGATTTATCAAGCTTATCGAGAAGAAACCATTGATATTTTGACGAAAAACCCATTTCAATTGATTGAAGAAATCGAAGGAATTGGTTTTCAGCGTGCCGATGAATTGGGCATGAAGCTTGGTATTACAGGCAGTCACCCCGATCGTATTAAGGCATCCATTTTACATATACTCAACCAAGCTTCGTTATCAGATGGTCATGTTTATGTTGACGCGAAGACCTTAATCCCGATGGTCAAAGAAATGCTTGAAGCACGTCAACAAGCAGAAATTTCGATTGAAGCGATCTCAAAAGCCGCAATCGAGTTAAATGAAGAAGGCAAAGTGGCGGGTGAAGAAACTCGGCTTTATTTGCCTTCGCTTTACTATTCAGAAGTGGGCATTGCCACTAAACTAGAAACTTTGTTATTAGAGCAAGAATCGCGTGCGAAATTCCCAAGTTCAGAAGTTCGCAAAGCGCTTGGTGAAGCGGAAGAACGGCTCGGCGTTAATTATGCTGAAACGCAAATTGACGCAATCGAAAGTAGCATCAATTCATCGGTCATGATTTTAACAGGAGGACCGGGTACAGGGAAAACAACTGTCGTTCGTGGACTCGTAGAAATTTATGCCGAACTGCATGGATTGTCGCTCGATCCAAAAGAATATGCTAAAAAACAAGAGCCATTTCCAATCATTCTCGCAGCCCCAACAGGACGTGCAGCAAAACGTTTGAGTGAATCAACCGAGCTACCGGCCATGACAATTCACCGTTTACTCGGCTTTAACGGTCAAGAAAAAGACGAAGAAACCGAAAAAGAAATCGAAGGCAAATTGATCATCATCGACGAAATGTCGATGGTCGACACATGGCTTGCGCACCAATTGCTAAAAGCAGTACCAGAAGATGCACAATTGATTTTCGTTGGTGATCAAGATCAACTGCCACCGGTCGGACCAGGACAAGTATTGCGTGATTTACTCGAATCAAAACGGATTCCAACAGTAGAATTGACTGATATTTACAGACAATCATCAGGTTCATCGATTATTGAACTTGCACACCAAATGAAAAACGGCCAATTGCCAGAAGACATTACAGTGAAAACGGCAGATCGTTCTTTTATTAAAGCTGGTGCTGATCAAATTCCGTCTGTTGTTGAAAAAGTTGTAAAAAGTGCTTTGTCTAAAGGTCATTCCATTAAAGATATACAAGTTCTTGCGCCAATGTACAAAGGACCTGCAGGAATCGATGCCTTAAATCGACTCATTCAAGAAATGGTCAACCCAAATCCTGACGGCAAAAGAAAAGAGCTGGTGTTTGGGGACATCACCTACCGAATTGGCGATAAAATACTTCAACTTGTCAATCAACCTGAAAGCAATGTTTTTAACGGCGATATGGGCGAAGTTGTTGCCATCATGAAAGCAAAAGAAACCGTCGAAAAACAAGACATGTTAGTCGCTTCCTTTGATGGAATTGAAGTTACTTACGAACGTAGCGATTTAAACCAATTAACATTAGCTTACTGCTGTTCTATTCATAAGTCGCAAGGCTCTGAATTTTCAACAGTTATTATGCCAATTGTTCGAGGTTATATGAAAATGCTGCGCCGCAACTTGCTTTATACCGGCATCACACGAAGTAAAGACTTTCTAGTGCTGTGCGGGGACCCAGGTGCTTTCCGTTACGGCGTTGAACGGACAGACGATACGCAACGCATGACCACATTGCAAAGCCGTCTAGCAGTCTCAACAGAAGAACCGAAAACCGACCAACAAATAAAGCAACACGAAGAAACAAAGCAAAGCGGACCAGTAAGCTTAACAACCGAAAATGCCCACGCCATCCACCCAATGATCGGTATGGAAGGCGTCACCCCACAAAAGTTTATGGAAGCATAAAAGTTAGTTGTGAAGAAGATATTCCGCAAAATAGCTACGCTTTCTGCGGGCTTGCGCTGAACTAACTTGGGCTTGATGCCCGAGTGGATTTTAGCACTTCGCTTTCCCGCAGGAGTCTGCGCTATTTTGCTACATATCTTAAGATTTAACTTTTAGAAGAAAGAGCGTAAGGCGGCGACTCCTGGGGAGACAGCACGAGCTGAAGACCCTGGACTGAGCGCAGCGAGGGAAGCGGCTGAGGCCGTGCCCCCGGAAAGCGTCCGCCTGGAGCGATTTCTTCAAGTCACTATTGACATCACTCAAAGCTTTTTCTATAATTCAAATTAGAATGATAGACAAACACATTGATGGAGACAGTATAAAATCGCATTCGGACAGAAACGGGATCCTCGGCTGAAAGGTCCCGACGACATTCGATTTTAGAAAGCTACTCCGGAGTGCAGCTAATCCCTGCCGTTGAACCGCGTTAAGGTGTTCGAGAGACACAAAGCCACCAGCTTTGTGTAACTAGGGTGGTACCGCGAAATAAAGCCTTCGTCCCTTTTTTGGGATGGGGGCTTTTTATATTGTAGAGGAGGAAGAATAGATGAAAAACTTGAAAGCAGAAGACATTAGACAAATGTATATCGATTTCTTTAAAGAAAAAGGTCACGACCAGGAGCCAAGTGCGCCGCTAGTCCCTTTTGAAGATCCGTCTCTATTGTGGATCAACAGTGGAGTGGCTACATTAAAAAAATATTTTGATGGCCGTGTGATTCCAAACAACCCGCGTATCGTCAACGCACAAAAATCGATTCGTACAAACGATATTGAAAATGTTGGGAAAACGGCACGTCACCATACATTTTTCGAAATGTTAGGGAACTTCTCAATTGGTGAGTACTTTAAAACGGAAGCAATTCACTGGGCTTGGGAATTCTTAACAGACGACAAATGGATCGGTTTTGATGCTGATAAATTATCGGTAACGATTCACCCAGAGGACGAAGAAGCATACGCGATTTGGTTGAACGAAGTCGGCGTGCCAGCTGAACGTATTATTCGTTTAGAAGGGAATTTCTGGGATATCGGTGAAGGTCCAAGTGGTCCAAACTCAGAAATCTTCTACGATCGTGGCGAAAGCTATGGCAATGATATGAGCGACCCTGAATTATATCCAGGCGGAGAAAACGAACGTTATTTAGAAATCTGGAATTTGGTATTTTCGCAATTCAACCACAACCCAGATCATACGTATACGTTACTTCCAAAACAAAACATCGACACAGGAATGGGCTTAGAACGTATGGCTTGTGTTGCGCAAGATGTTCCAACTAACTACGATACCGATTTGTTTATTCCGATTATCGAAAAAACGGAAGAAATTTCTGGTAAGAAATACGGAGAAAACGCTGAAATGGACATGGCCTTCAAAGTAATTGCTGACCATATCCGTACCGTAGCATTTGCAATTGGTGACGGAGCACTGCCATCAAATGAAGGTCGTGGCTACGTATTGCGCCGATTGTTGCGTCGTGCTGTTCGGTACGCGAAAAAACTAGGTGTGGAACAACCATTTATGTATGATTTAGTCCCAGTTGTTGGAGACGTGATGAAGAGTTTTTACCCAGAAGTTAGCGACAAGCAAGATTTTATAATTCGTGTGATGAAATTGGAAGAACAACGTTTCCATGAAACACTTCACGACGGTTTAACTATTTTATCTTCTGTAATTGAAAAACAAAAAGCAGCTGGTCAAAGTGAAATTCCGGGTGAAGATGCTTTCCGTTTGTATGATACGTACGGCTTCCCGGTTGAATTAACTGAGGAATACGCAGAAGAAGAAGGCATGGCTGTTGATCACAAAGGATTCGAAACAGCGATGCAAGAACAACGTAATCGTGCACGAAATGCACGTCAAAACGTTAATTCAATGCAGTCTCAATCTGAAGTATTGGGGAATATTAAAGAAGCTAGTGAATTTATTGGCTATAGCCAAACGGTTTCAGACGCTAACGTATTATTCATCATTAAAGACGGTGAGGTTGTTGAGAGCGCACAAGAAGGCGAAGAAGTTGACGTTATATTAGATCAAACACCATTTTATGCAGAAAGTGGCGGTCAAATTGCCGATCGTGGAACATTGAGCAATGATTTAGTTCAAGTATCTGTGTTAAATGTTAAAAAAGCGCCTAACGGTCAAAACTTGCATTCTGTACGTATAGATACGGGAGAATTGACGAAATCGTCAGTGCTCGCACAGGTGGATGCTTCAGAACGTCGTCACACGGTGAAAAACCACACAGCGACACATTTATTGCATCAAGCGTTAAAAGATGTTTTAGGAACTCATGTAAATCAAGCAGGGTCATATGTTGGACCAGACCGTCTTCGTTTTGACTTTTCTCATTTTGGTCAAGTTACAAAAGAAGAACTTGAAACGATTGAACAAATCGTTAACGAAAAAGTATGGGACGGCATTGCGGTTCAAACAGGCTATCATAACTTGCAAGAAGCAAAAGAAATGGGCGCGATGGCATTGTTCGGTGAGAAATACGGAGATGTTGTACGTGTTGTAGAAATTGGTGGATTTTCTCTAGAATTATGTGGTGGCGTCCATGTATTAAATACATCTGAGATTGGCTTATTTAAAATCGTTTCTGAAGGCGGCATTGGCGCAGGTATTCGCAGAATCGAAGCAGTAACAGGTAAAGGTGCATATGAAAACTTAAAAGATAGTGAGAACGTCTTAGAAAGCGCAGCTGGATTATTAAAATCATCTCCAAGAGATATGGTTCAAAAAGTACAAACTGTTCAAGCAGAGATGAAATCATTACAGCGTGAAAATGAGTCCTTGCTTGCGAAAGTTTCTAATGCGCAATCGGCAGGAATTTTAGATGCAGCTCAAAAAGTTGGCGATATCACAGTTTTGTCGGTGAAGGTTGAAGCAAAAGACAATAACCAATTGCGTCAGATGATGGATGATTTGAAATCGAAAATGGACAAAGCGGTTATTGTACTTGGTGCGACAGATGGAGACAAAGTAATGCTGGCAGCTGGAGTTACAACAGACTTGGCTGGTGGAGATTATCATGCAGGACAAATCGTTAAACATGTGGCCGAGCAATGCGGCGGTAAAGGTGGCGGTCGTCCAGATATGGCGATGGCAGGCGCTAAAGATGCAAGTAAGTTAGACGAAGCACTAAAATCGGTTTACAGCTTAGTTAAATAGGTTTAATAAATCCACGCTATCGGTTATAATGAAAAACAGACAGCAGGAGCAATTATTTCTATTTAAAATCCGAAAGCGAGGTGCTTGTCGTGAGTTCATTTGATCGCACAATGAAATTCGATTCGTCTGATGAGTCGATGGAACAAGAAGTCAAGCAAGTAATGCTTCAGGTACATTCTGCACTTGAAGAAAAAGGCTATAACCCGATCAATCAGATTGTCGGCTATTTATTGTCAGGTGATCCGGCTTATATTCCTCGCCATCAAGATGCGCGAAATATGATTCGCAAACTGGAACGAGATGAAATTCTGGAAGAGCTTGTAAAGTTCTATATTAAAAAGAATAACGAGGAATAATGATGCGCATAATAGGACTTGATGTTGGTTCAAAAACAATCGGAGTAGCCATTAGTGATCCGATGGGGTGGACAGCCCAAGGAATTGAAACCATCAAAATAAATGAAGCAATTGAAGAATTCGGAATGCAACGCCTTGGTGAACTGATAAAGCAATATGAAGTGACCGAAGCCGTTGTTGGCTATCCGAAAAACATGAACAATTCAATTGGACCACGTGCTGAAGCATCCGAAAGATTTGCAGCTTTACTAAAAGAAGCGTATAATATACCGGTGGTGCTTTGGGACGAGCGGCTAACGACGTCGGCAGCAGAGAAGATGTTGATCTCCGCAGATGTCAGCCGTAAAAACCGTAAAAAAGTGATCGACAAGATGGCAGCAGTAATGATATTGCAAGGTTATCTTGATTTTAAAAAATAATGAGGTGACGTAAATGGAACACGGACAAGAACACATTACAGTCGTTGATGAAAACGGCAACGAGCAATTATTTGAAGTACTATTTACATTTGAGTCAGCAGACTTTGGAAAATCATATGTTTTGTATTTCCCAGTTGGCGCTGAAGAAGATGAAGAAGGCGAAATTGAAATCCATGCATCTTCTTTCACTGAAAACCCTGAATCAGATGAAACTACAGTAGGTGGCGGAGAGCTTCGCCCGGTAGAAACTGACGAAGAATGGGACATGATTGAAGAAATGTTAAACACGTTCCTTGACGAAGAAGAAGAAAACGAAGAGCTTTAAAATGTGAAGGACGGAATTGATTGTTGATTCCGTCTTTTTCTTTTGCGCACTTTTCTTGTATACTAGTAGAAGTTGTACAAAAATAGTCCGACTTCTGTAGAACAGAAAAGCTGGGGGGAAAACCCGTGGAAAAACAGACAAAGAAAGATATCATGTTTGAACGCATGAAAGAAAAGAAAAAGGAAGTGAGAGTCGTCCGACGCATTGTATTTATTATTGCGCTAGTCCTATTAATAATTATAGGAATTGCAGGCTTTCAAACTTATAATTACATCTCCAATGCATTAGAACCGGTTGATCCGGATTCTGAAGAAATCATTACGGTGGAAGTACCAATTGGTTCGAGTTTGGACGGCATTGCGGCATTACTTGAAGAAAATGGTGTAATAACCGATGCCCGGATTTACAAATACTATGTTAAGTTTAAAAACGAATCCGAGTTTCAAGCAGGCACGTATGACTTAGTGCAGTCAATGACATTGGATGAAATTACAGAGAGTTTGAAAACCGGTAAAGTTTACCACGAACCTCTCTATACCATCAATGTTCCAGAAGGCTTAACAGTAGAAGAAATTGCAGAAAATGTTATCGCTAAAAAAACCGACTATACGGCGGAAGAATTTTTAGAGAAAATTAAAGATCCTGCATATATTGAAGAATTAATGATTAAGTTTCCTGATTTGTTAACAGATGAAATACTGGGTGAAAATATTCGTTATGCACTTGAGGGGTATTTATTTCCTGCCACTTATCCTGTGTACGAAGAAAATCCACCTCTAACAGTACTCATTGAACAAATGCTTGATACGACACAAGCAAATGTGATGCAATATCAACCTATATTAGAAGAAATGGAGCGGTCTCCACATTGGTTGTTAACGTTTTCTTCACTATTAGAAGAAGAAGCAACAGCACAATCGGATCGTCAAACCATCGCGAGCGTCTTTTATAATCGTTTAGAAATCGATATGCCGTTGCAAACAGATCCAACAGTACTTTATGCAATGGGTGAACACAAAGATCGTTTGTTTAATACTGATTATGAATTTGAGCATCCTTATAGCACTTATCAAAATAAAGGGCTACCACCGGGGCCAATCGCAAATGCTGGATTATCTTCAATTGATGCAGTGCTCGACCCTGCTGAAACCGAATATTTTTATTTCTTGGCTGATAAAGAAGGCAAAAACCATTTTGCTAAAACTTATGAACAACATTTGGCTAACCGAGATAAATATATTGGCAATTAAGAACCACGAGAAGGAAGCGTCCTCGCTTTCCTTCTCTTTTTATGATAATATTTGAATTGATTTTTGCGTAGTCGAAAAGGAGCTTTCTTGTATGGTGAACAATCAATTATCTACAACGCTACAAGCGATTCAGGACTATGCCATTGCGCATCATGTACCAATCATGGAAAATCAAGGTATTGAGGAACTTGTCGAACTTCTAAAAGCTCAACAGCCTGAAAAAATTCTTGAAATTGGTGCGGCGATCGGATTTTCCGCGATTAAAATGACTGAAGCTTTGCCAACCTGTACAGTAGATACAGTTGAACGCGACGATTCTCGCTATCAAAAAGCGCTAGAATTTATCGAGCAATCAGGTTTTGGAGACCGCATACGCATTTTTCATGCAGATGCATTAGAACTCTCACTTGCTGATTTGAAGCCGGAGTATGATGCGATTTTTATAGATGCAGCAAAAGGTCAGTATGAGCGATTTTTTGATAAGTATGAAGCTTTGTTGGCAAAGGACGGCATCATATATTGTGATAATATGGCTATGCATGGCCTTTCAGATATACCACTATCGGAAGTGCCAAGAAGAAAGCGGACAATGATCCGTAATCTGGCGACTTTTAAAGAACATATGCTGAATGACGCTCGTTATGATACGGAATTATTATCATCGGGTGACGGCATTATGATTTGCAGAAAAAAATAAGCACATTAAAAAGATGTTTGCAGGGAGCTAAATGATATGTCTAAGAAACGGCCGGTCGTTATTGGAATCGCAGGGGGTTCGGGCTCGGGAAAAACGAGTGTAACGAATTCAATCTATGAAGTGTTTAAAGAAAACTCAGTTGTAGTAATCGAGCAAGACTATTACTATAAGGATCAAAGCCATTTGGCTTTTGAAGAACGTTTAGAGACGAATTATGACCATCCATTGGCATTTGATACTGACTTGCTAATCGAGCATATTAATGACTTGCTTGAACGCCGCCCAATCGAAAAACCTATTTATAATTACGCACTTCATACTCGTGCAGAAGAAACCGTAATTATTGAACCAAAAGATGTCATTATTCTAGAAGGCATATTAGTGCTTGAAGATTTACGCTTACGTGAATTAATGGACATCAAGCTGTTCGTAGATACAGATGGCGACCTTCGCATAATCCGTCGTTTATTGCGTGATATCAATGAACGTGGTCGGACAATTGATTCTGTCATTGAACAATATTTGACGGTTGTTCGTCCGATGCATAACCAATTTATAGAACCAACAAAACGTTATGCAGATGTAATTATTCCTGAAGGTGGACAAAATGAAGTAGCGATTGATTTAATGGTTACAAAAATTAAAACTATTCTTGAATAGATTGTAAAACTATAATATGATGATACGAGACTGACGGATGCAGGCATCCAGGTCAGCAGTTGAAGGAGTGGGAAGAATGGCTAACGAAAAACAATTTCCAATGACAGCTGCAGGAAAGCAGAAGTTGGAAGATGAATTAGACTTTTTGAAAACGATTAAACGTAAAGAAGTGGTAGAACGTATTAAAATCGCGCGTGACTTTGGTGATTTGTCTGAGAACGCTGAATACGATTCAGCAAAAGAAGATCAGGCTTTTGTAGAAGGTCGCATTTCAACACTGGAATCGATGATTCGCAACGCGGTTATCATAAATGAAAACGAATCAAACAAAGATATCGTGCGTTTAGGAACAACTGTTACATTTATCGAAGTTCCAGATGGCGATCAAGAATCATATACTATTGTAGGTTCAGCAGAAGCAGATCCATTAGAAGGTCGTATTTCAAATGATTCTCCAATTGCGAAAAGCATGATCGGCCGCACAATCGGTGAGCGCGTCAAAGTGTTAACACCAGGCGGAGAAATGGAAATCAAGATTCTGTCAATCATGTAAAAAAAAAGCGGCCATTCTATAAAAGGAATGGCTGTTTCTCATTAACAAAACTTTAGTTGAAACGAAATTATGGTTGAAACGTCAAATTTGTCATACGGATTTAATGGTAAACTATTTAAGAAAGGGGGACATCTAATGTCTAACGAAGAAAAGCCGTATCCCTCTCGTTTGAAGAAAAAGAAAAATCGGTCAAACACGATTTTAAATATTATGATCGGTTTGGTATTCGCATTGATTCTTATTATTGGCGTATCGATGCTATTTAGTGGAGGAAATGATCAGGCCAAAGATCCTGAAGCCGTAGTAATTTCACCTGAAACCGATGAACAAACGAGTGATTCAGGAGATAGCGAAGACGATAACGAAGAACAAGCTGAACCTACAGATGAAGAAAAAGAAGCAGCTAAAAAAGCTGATGAAGAAAAAGAAAAAGAAGAGGCTATCAAAGGTGGGACCATCACTCGTGAAGACTCAAGCGATCCAATCGTAGAAGAAACAGTGATTAACACGAGCTGGGAAGCGATAGGCACCGAGCAAAAAGGTGATCATGTTTCAGTTTATCAAAAAGATTCACAAGACTGGAATGAAAAAGTCAAAGCAGTTTCTTATGCGACAGGATTAGACGCTAATAATATGTACGTTATGATGATAAAAAATGGCGGAGGTCCACAAAAGTCAGTCGCTACTGTGCAGTCTAAAGACGAATCAGAAAAATACCGTGTCCACCTAGAATGGGTTGACGGCGAAGGCTGGAAACCAGTGAAAATGGACGTCTTAAACACCTTGAAAGGCGCCTACTAATCAGGCGTCTTTTTTTATGATTTCTACAACCAACACGTGAACAGGAAAATTCGAGAGAGATGAGGAATGGTCAAATGAAAATCGGCGTAATTGGTGCGATGGAAGAGGAAGTTCAATTATTGAGAAGTAAGTTAGAAGATGCACGATCGGAAGAAATTGCAAAATGTGAATTTACGTTAGGTACATATGATGGGCAAGAAATTGTCTTATTAAAGAGCGGCATTGGTAAAGTTAATGCTGCTATGTCAACAACAATTCTTCTTCAACAATATCAGCCGGACATTGTCATCAACATTGGTTCAGCAGGTGGATTTGATGAGGAGCTTGAAGTAGGAGCAGTAGTCATTTCAGATGAGGTTCGCCACCACGATGTAGATGTTACGGTGTTTGGTTATGAAATGGGGCAAGTGCCACAAATGCCTGCAGCTTTTACTTCTAATGAAGAATTGATAGAACTAGCGATAAAAGCGGTAAAAGATATGGGACAACATGAATATGCAGTCGGTTTAATTGCGACAGGCGATTCGTTTATGAACGACCCGGAACGCGTTGCAAAAGTACGTGAAAACTTTCCAACGATGAAAGCAGCTGAAATGGAAGCGGCTGCCGTTGCGCAAGTTTGTTATCAGTTTGACGTAGCGTTTGTGGTAATTCGTGCATTATCAGATATTGCAGGGAAAGAATCTTCTGTGTCGTTTGATGAATTTTTGCCTAAAGCTGCAAAGCATTCAACTGAAATCGTCTTTAACGTCATTAGTCAATTAGCTTCACGTATTTAATCTAGTGCATGGAATTGGCAAAAAAAAGCTGAGGACGTTTTCTCAACGTCTTCAGCTTTTTAAACTTTTTTCAATGTAAATGTACTGACCATTAATAAAGCGCAGATGATAAACAAGAACATGTATACAACTGGTGAAAACATTGAAATTCCGAAATAAGATAAAGTTACAACGGTTCCTGCGGCTGTAATTGGCAATCCTGTGAAATACCCAGTGGATTCTGAGATATTGAAGCGCGCCAAACGGAAAGCGCCGGCAGAAATATAAAACACCGTAAATACCATTCCGACAAAGCCAAAGTCCGACAACACGAGCTGGTAAATTAAAATTGCGGGTGCGACACCAAAAGATAGAATATCGCTCATTGAGTCGAGTTGTTTTCCTAAATCTGATTCTTGATTAAATTTTCTTGCCACCATACCGTCAAAGCGGTCCAAAAAAGCCGCAATAAATATAAATAGCACACTATAGCTATAAGATCCATTTAAAGTTGCCATAAGAGAAGCTCCGCCAAACAGCATATTGCCCACTGTAATAGTATTTGCGGTTTGCGACCTTAGCTTTTTTATGGTGTGATCCATTCTTTCTGTTATTAACAATGGAAAACACTCCTTCTTTTTTGAAAACTTGTTCACTCTATTATACTGTGAAAGGTAAAAAAATGGTAGACTATTTTAGCAACGGAGGCATCTCTATGAAAAAATACTTGTACCAACGTTCAATTGAACTAACGAACGGCGCTTTCACTTCAAATCTAATTCGTCAATTTGCGAAGTCCCCTAAAAGCCGCCGGTTTATTCCAGGTTATATAAAGACTTATCAAATCTCAACACAAGATATAGAAGAACCATTAGATAGCTTTCCGACTCTCCATGATTTTTTTGTGCGCAAATTAAAGATAGCCGGTCGTCCGATTTCTGAGAGTGCAGTGGTATCTCCTGTAGATGGGAAAATTGAAATTGCTGGAGATTTGCAAGAAGGCACGAAGTTTCTGGTAAAAGGCCAGCATTATTCATTGGCAGACTTGGTAGGCGATCAAGCGTTGGCTGAACAATACCAAAATGGGAAATATGCAGTTCTTTATTTGTCGCCTGCTGATTATCATCGTATTCACAGTCCGGTAAACGGCAACGTGAAAAAACAATTTGTATGTGGGAAAAAATCATATCCGGTAAATGCAGCTGGCCTGCAGTATGGAAAATCTCCACTTAGTGGAAATTACCGGATGATTACCGAATTAGAAACCGAATTTGGCAACATGCTAGTGGTTAAAGTTGGTGCGATGTTTGTTAATTCCATTAAACTTACAGAAACAGGGAACGTCTGGCAAAAAGGCAGTGAAGTAGGCTATTTTAGTTTTGGATCTACGGTTGTGCTATTTTTTGAAGAGAATTCCATCAAATTTGTCGAAGATATGTCTAATGGACAAAGGATCAAGGTGGGAGAAACGTTAGCAAATATGGTATAATCAATAGAATTAAGTTCGGGAAACAGGAGTGAGTAGCATTGTATCAAAAATTTGTACCAAGTGAGTATGTAAAAGAAGTTTTTGACATTAAGCCAGAAACTTTAGTTGAAAAGAACATTAAAGGCATCATTACGGATTTGGATAACACGCTTGTTGAGTGGGATCGTCCGGATGCAACGCCGAAATTAATTGACTGGTTGAAATCGATGAAAGATGCCGGTATTCAAGTAGTGATCGTTTCCAACAATAACGAATTGCGCGTCAAGTCGTTTGCGGATCCATTAGGTATCCCGTTTATATACCAAGCGCGTAAACCGATGGGACGTGCTTTTCGAAAAGCGCTTCGCATTATGGAAGCGAAACGCGAACAAGTGGTGGTCATTGGAGATCAAATGCTGACAGATATTTTCGGAGGCAATTTGAATAAGATGCATACTATTCTTGTATTGCCAGTAGCGCAGTCGGACGGCTTTTTTACCCGTTTTAATCGGAAAGTCGAACGCAAAATTATGAAGAAATTGAAAGAAAAAGGACAATTGATGTGGGAGGAAAAAAATTGAGTGAAATGCCAACTTGCATCGGATGCGGTGTACAGATTCAAACTGAAAACAAAGAAGAGGTAGGATACGCTCCGCCGTCTTCATTAGAAAAAGATGAAATTATTTGTCAGCGTTGTTTCCGTCTGAAAAATTACAATGAGCTTCAACCGGTATCGTTGACGGATGATGACTTTTTACGGATTTTAAATGGGCTAGGTGAACGTGATGGCCTTATCGTGAAAATAGTTGATATTTTCGACTTTAACGGTAGCTGGCTTCCGGGTCTTCACCGTTTTGTTGGGAACAATGACATTTTATTGATTGCCAATAAAGCCGATTTATTACCGAAATCAGTTAAACAACATAAATTGATTCATTGGATGAAGCAAGAAGCGAGAAAATTAGGTTTGCAACCAATTGATGTTTTGACGGTCAGTGCTCATAGAGGAACTGGAGTTCCAGAAGCGATGGAAGCAATCGAAAAATATCGCAAAGGCAAAGATGTCTATGTAGTCGGCTGTACAAATGTAGGGAAATCAACCTTTATCAACCGTGTCATTAAACAAGCAACAGGACAATCTGATGTCATTACGACATCTCATTTCCCAGGAACGACATTAGATATGATTGAAATTCCGTTAGATGATAAACGTTCATTATTTGACACACCAGGAATCATCAATCATCATCAATTAGCTCACCACTTGAAAACAGCGGATTTAAAGCAAATTATGCCGAAGAAAGAAATTAAACCGCGCGTTTTCCAGTTGAATGCAGAACAAACTTTATTTGTAGGCGGATTGGCGCGTTTTGACTTTATTAAAGGAGAGCGCTCTTCATTCACTGTTCATATCGCGAATGATTTACCCATTCATCGTACGAAATTAGACAATGCTGATGCTTTATATGCGCAGCATTTGGGCGATATGCTAGCTCCGCCTTCAGCTGAATACAAAGACGATTTCCCAGAATTGGTACGTCACGAATTTAGCATTAAAGATGCAAAAACCGATATTGTGTTTTCCGGACTTGGTTGGATCACGATCCAACATGGCAACGCGGTTGTAGCAGCTCACGCTCCTAAAGGGGTAGAAGTATTGTTACGTCCATCGTTAATCTAGGAGGTTTTCAGATGAAGAAATGGTATGCGGTAATCGGTGACCCGATATCCCATTCTCTATCCCCGTTCATGCACGAAACATGGTTTGCTGAACACGGCATTGATGCAGCTTATTTACCGATTCATGTCGAACCGTCTCAGCTAGAAAAATCATTTGCGGCGATGAAAACTTTGGGGATTAGTGGATTTAATATCACGCTCCCACATAAGCAATCCATCGTTCCCTTACTTGGGAAGCTGGAAGAAAATGCGATGCAAATGAATGCTGTTAATACGGTGAATTTGGTTGGAGCGGAATATACGGGGTCGAATACGGATGGTGACGGTTTTGTTCGTTCGTTGCTTGTTCATTCTGTCGATAAAGCTGCTAAAGTGTTATTAATTGGAGCAGGTGGTGCGGCAAGAGGTATCGCATTTGCTTTGAAACGAGCGGGGTTTACGGATGTTACCATTACGAACCGGACATACCGTCGAGCAGAAGAGCTGGCCGCTGATACAAATGCTTCGGCTATCACACTAATCGAATCAGAAGAACGTTTAGCTGACTTTGCGATTTTAATTCAAACGACATCAGTTGGTTTAGCTACTGGCGAAGCTTTGCCGATATCTTTAGAACGAGTCAAGGCAGGAACGATGGTCGCGGATATCATATACAATCCACTTGAAACACCTTTTTTGAAAAAAGCAGAAGAAAAAAATTGTATCACAGTAAATGGTGTCGGCATGTTTGTTTATCAAGGTGCAATTGCATTTGAAAAATGGACAGGCATAAAACCTAATACGGAAAAAATGATTCAATTGATTACAGAAAAACTAGGAGGCACTTATGTTAACAACTAAACAAAAAAGCTTTTTGAAAAGCGAAGCACATCATCTAGCACCCATTTTTCAGGTAGGTAAAGGCGGCGTTAGCGATGCAATGCTCGTTCAAATCAAAGAAGCATTAGAAAAGCGTGAATTAGTAAAAATCAGCATTCTTCAAAATAATGAAGATGGCAAAGATGAAGTAGCAAAAGCTCTTGCAAAAGGCACAAAATCACAATTGGTTCAATTAATTGGCCACACAGTCGTTCTTTACAAACAATCGGTTCACAACAAACGAATCGAGTTACCGGTTAAAAGATGAAAAAAGTAGGGATTTTGGGCGGAACATTTAATCCACCTCATCTCGGCCACTTAATTATGGCGAATGAAGCGCTTTTTGAAGCGGGATTAGATGAAGTTCGCTTTATGCCCAATTATATTGCACCTCATAAAGAAGTTGCAGGTGCTAGCGCTGAGCAACGGCTAGAAATGACCAAGTTGGCGACTTCGGATCATGCCCATTTTAAAGTGGAAGATTTCGAGATTAAACACGGTGGCGTTTCTTATTCGTTTGATACATTGACCAAGCTTATCGAAAAAGAACCTGATGTGGAATTTTATTTTATTATCGGGGGAGATATGATAGAGGGTTTATCGACTTGGCACCGTATTGATGAGCTGGTGAAGTTGATTCGCTTTATCGGAGTTAATCGGCCGGGTTATAATACGGAGACACCTTATCCGGTATTGATGATTCGTTCACCAGAGTTGTTGTTATCATCTACGATGTTGAGAGAGCGCGCCGCTGCCAATCGGTCACTTTTATATTTAGTGCCAGAAAAAGTGGAAGCTTATATTCGAAAGGAGCGTTTATATGGATCACAACCAAATGCTTCAGACAGTTAAAGAACGGCTTCCTGAAAAACGATATCTACATGTATTAGGTGTAGTAGACACGGCTGTTGACTTAGCTAAAGAATTTTCTGTTTCCGAGTCAAAAGCAAAAACTGCTGCGATACTGCATGATGTAGCGAAATTTTCAGATCGAGACTGGATGAAATCCATTATTGTTTCTGAAAACATGGATCCTTTATTACTCGAATATCATGCAGAACTTTGGCATGCTCCTGTAGGTGCTTATTTAGCAAAAACTGAATTTGGTGTCGAAGATGAAGATGTATTAAATGCTATCCGTTATCACACAACGGGGCGAGAAAATATGTCTGATTTGGAAAAAGTCGTCTATATTGCTGACTTAGTCGAACCAAGCCGTAAATTTTCAGGTGTTGAAGAATTGCGACAATTAAAAGAACAAGGATTGGATGTTATGATGGAAGCCTCGGTCAAACATTCCATCGAATTTTTAGAATCGAAAAATCAACCGGTATTTCCGGATTCACTGAAGTGTTTTAAGTACTTCGTGCAACAGAAAGGGAAAGTGAAAGAATGACAAAAGAAACTTTACTACAAGTAGCGGTTAACGCAGCAGAAGATAAAAAAGCAGAAGATATCGTGGTTTTGAACATGGAAGGAATTTCATTGCTAGCTGACTATTTTGTCATCTGCACAGGGAATTCTGATCGTCAAGTTCAATCAATCGCAAAAGAAATTATGGACAAAGCGCATGAAGAAGGCCACGAAGTGAAAAGTGTCGAAGGATTTGACTCTGCTCGTTGGGTCTTAGTAGATCTTGGTGACGTTGTTGCTCATGTTTTCCATAAAGATGAACGCTCGTATTATAACCTTGAACGTCTGTGGAGAGAAGCTCCGCAAATGGAAATATGAACTACGGAAAATTTGCCTCAGTCTATGATGGACTGATGGAAGATATTCCTTACGAAGAGTATGTGGAGTGGGTCGCTTCCCACGTTACGTCTGGCAAATTGCTGGATGTGGCGTGTGGAACTGGCACATTGTCACAGCTTTTTGCTGAAATGGGCTTTGTCGTAACCGCCAGTGACTTGTCTGAAGACATGCTGACGGTGGCCAATCAACGGTTCCAAAAGGCAAATCAGGCGATTCCAGTGCTGCAATTGTCTATGGATAATTTAGAGGGGTTATCTGGTTTTGATATTGTCACGATTGCAATAGACTCTCTTAATTATTTACAGAGCGAAGAACAAGTTCAGCAAACGTTTAAAGAAATTTATGACGCATTAAATCCTGGAGGTCATTTTTTCTTTGATGTCCACTCTGTTTTTAAAGTCGATGCAGTTTTTATGGACAGCCCGTTTGTTTATGATGCTGAAGAAATAGCGTATATTTGGCATACAGAGCCAGGTCAAGCGTCGCATAGCGTCATTCACGATATGACTTTTTTTGTGCGTCAAAATGACTTGTTCGAGCGCTTTGAAGAAACGCACGAACAACGTACTTTCCCCGTCGAGATATACAAAAAATGGCTAGAAGCTGCTGGATTTTCTGTAGAATCTGTTACGGCTGATTTTACAAGCCAGTCTCCTGATGACGAAAGTGAACGTGTTTTCTTTCATGCCAAAAAATGAGCTCACCATCTGCATCTTGCAGGTGGTTTTTTGTTTGTTAAAAAATAGACAAGCGTATTTCAATTATTATATAATTCAAACAGCTTCTATTTAATTGCCTTCTGAAGAAACGAGGAATGCGAGTGAAAATTTCCGAGCTTCAGAACAAGCCTGCATGGTTGCTGATCCCCGCAGTTGCCATTGTGCTGCTTTTGATTTATTTATTTTTTCCTCAACAACAGCCGGAGTCATCTTCAGCTACTGCTTTCGAATTAATCAACGCTGAATCCCCTCAGCAGACAGAAACCCCAATAAAGGAAATACCCGAAACAGCTGCACCTTTAATGATTGATGTAAAAGGCCAAGTGAATAAGCCAGGTGTCTATGAGCTAAAAGCAGGGTCCCGCATGCAAGACGCCATTCAAGCAGCTGGAGGATTTACATCCGAAGCGGATAGTCGCGCAATTAATTTAGCGTTAATTGTCGTGGACGAAACGAGTCTTTATGTACCAGCGGCTGGAGAAGAAATTGTTGTTTCAACATCGCCACAGACTGACACAGCTAGTGGTGGAGGCTTGATAAATATAAATCAAGCTACGGAAACTGAATTGATGGAACTCCCTGGCATAGGCCCTTCTAAAGCCGCTGCGATTCTTGCTTATAGAGATGAGGTAGGGAAATTTAATGCGCCTGAACAATTAACGGAAGTAACGGGCATTGGTGACAAGACATTTGAACAACTAAAAGATTTAATAGTCGCGAAATAACAAGAACGTGATAAAAGGCAGTTGACGAAAATGCCTCCTCTGCTACACTTATTTTAACTAAACAAGCAGGAGGCAATTAAATGAAGCGAATAACTTGGGATCAATTTTTTATGGCACAAAGCCATTTACTCGCACTTAGAAGCACTTGTACACGTCTTGCTGTTGGTGCAACGATTGTACGCGATCGGAGAATTATGGCTGGAGGCTATAACGGATCTATTTCAGGAGGAGACCATTGCATCGATAAAGGCTGTTACGTTGTTGATGGACATTGCGTTCGAACAATCCACGCGGAAATGAATGCGTTATTGCAATGTTCAAAGTACGGCGTCAGTGTCAATGGAGCTGATATGTATGTTAGTCATTTTCCTTGCCTGCAATGCACCAAGTCAATTATCCAATCAGGAATTGCCCGACTCTATTATGCCACTGATTACAAAAACCACGAGTATGCTATCGAATTATTTGAACAAGCTGGGGTAGAAGTGGTACAAGTAATGTTTGATGAGCGAAAGATTGACTTTTTAAGTGTCGAAAAATCAGCTCTTTATATCGAATTGCTTGATAAATTGCGTGAAAAAGGTGGAAGTGAAGAAGAATTGGCCCATTATAGTGAACGGGTGAATGAATTATTCGGAGAAATCGAAGTATAACAACAAGTCCTCTTCTCTACGTAGCAGTAGCTACGATAATGGCTACATATGCAGCGCATGAAACAGCGGTTCAACTCGTGTTCATGGCGCTGCTTTTTAGTTTGATGTATTGGAAAAGAGAAAAATGGACATTTATTGTGCTCATTCTTTTATTTGGTAGTGTTGTTTATATCGTACAAGATTTGCGTAGTGAGGATTTCACGGATTATTCACAGCCTTATTCAGGAGAACTCATTTTTCATGCGGGTACGGTAATCGATGGCGATAGTCTCAGAGGATTTGCTACATTACAAGACGGTACGATTGTTTATGCGCGTTTTCGATTAACTTCGAAAGAGCAAAAACTTCATATGGAGCGGTTAGTAGATGACTCTAAATTCCTAGTGACTGGTGTTTTTGAAGCCGCTTCACTACCTTCACATCGTTACTCTTTTAATATGAATCATTATTTACGTCATAATGGAGCAGCTTCACTACTGAAAATTGAATCGATCAATGGCGTGATGGAAAATAAAACGTGGATAAATCGTTTGTTAAAAAGAAGAGACCTCTTCAAAACTCATATTCGTGAACATTTTCCGGAAACTTTGGCAGCAGAAGCGGAAGCATTATTAATTGGCGAACGAGAGAATATGGACCCGGAAGATCAACGCATGTACCAAACGCTCGGCATTTCGCATTTGTTTGCGATTTCAGGATTGCATGTCGGCATTGCATCAGGATTGTTATATGTTCTTCTCATACGATTGCATATCCGAAAAGAGTTAGCTCTAGTCATTTTACTACTCGTTTTGCCTTTGTATGCAGTGATTGCAGGTGGAGCTCCGTCTGTTTGGCGAGCTGCTAGTATGGTAGTTGTTGTCGCAAGTGGGAAACTACTCAACATTAAGATACCACTTGCAAATATTATGTTAACTAGTATAGTAATTTTTGTTTTATGGAATCCATATGCTATGTATAAAATTGGTTTTCAGTTGTCGTATGGAGCAACATTCGGCATTATTTATTCAATGAACATGTTGCGTGCGATTAAATCACCACTTAAAGCAGGATTTGTTATTACGTTTATCTCCCAAGTGACATTGTATCCATTATTGCTGTTTCATTTTTATGAATTGTCCTTGTCTGCTTTTGTTGTGAATAGCTTATTTGTTCCGCTCTTTACTTTGCTTATTTTACCGGCAAATTTCTTACTGTTGTTTTTGACAGCTGTTTTTCCGCCAGTAGCAAACTTTGTTTTTTACTTTTATGAGCCGTTGCGAGAACATATTGACCAGCTGATGATTGCAGTAGCGAGCTTACCGTATCAATTATGGGTGCCAGGAAAACCAGGAATTGGAGCATTCGTATTGTTGATGAGCAGTGTGTACCTTTTTTATTGTGCAGTTGAACGTAAGTTTCGTTGGTGGCACCTACTGATTCTATTCGTACCGGCGATTTTGTTTACGTCACTGCCGTATATGGACCCTCGCTTAAAAGTGACTTTTTTAGATGTTGGACAAGGCGACAGTGCGGTTATTGAAATGCCTTACCGCCAAGCTGTTTATTTAGTAGATAGCGGAGGTGTTCTTCGTTTTGAGGTAGAAACTTTTAAAGAAAAAAAGCGACCATATGAAATCGGTCGGCAAGTTGTGGCACCTTACTTGAGAGGAAGAGGCATTTCATCGCTCGATGCTATGATTCTTTCTCATCCGGACGCAGATCATGCTGAAGGAGCAGAAGAAATTTTCGAAATGTTTTCAGTGAAAGAGCTGCATTTAACACCGGGATCAGCGTCAAATGCCTTAATGTTAGAGCTTGCACCGTTCGCCGCAGAAGCAAAAGTGGTATTTCCTGCTGCGGGATCAAATTGGCGTGTCGGGGAAACCGACTTTATTTATTTGTCACCAAGTGAAGCGAAATATGAAGGCAATAATGATTCGCTTGTACTTTTGATGAAGACTGGGGACTACCGAATTTTGTTTACTGGGGATTTAGAAGCTGAAGGAGAAAAAGGTTTATTAGATTCCTACGGTGGAGAACTGGCGGGACTAACAGTGCTAAAAGTGGGGCATCACGGCAGTAAAACGTCTAGCAGTGAAGAATTTTTAACAGCGCTAGCACCGAAGTTGTCGATTTTCTCTACAGGAAAAGACAATCGTTATGGTCACCCTAGTCCAGAAGTAGTCGAGCGATTTAACGAATTAGAACTAAAAACTTTAAACACTGCAGAGAACGGCACTATTACATTGCTTTATGATGAAAATGGAATTCAACTTGAAAAGATGCGCTAGGACAAAAGAAAAGCGGAAGCGCACGTGTAGCTCTGACGGGCATAAGACAGACCGGCGAAGTGGCGTTCTGTGCCGCCCAGCAGGGTTGGCTTATGACCCAAAGGGCTGTGCGCTGGAGTCTAGACAAGAAAAGTGGAAGCGCACGTGTAGCTCTGACGGGCATAAGACAGACCGGCGAAGCGGCGTTCTGTGCCGCACAGCAGGGTTGGCTTATGACCCAAAGAGCTGTGCGCTGGAGTCTAGACAAGAAAAGCGGAAGCGCCCATGTAGCTCTGACGGGCATAAGCAAGACCGGCGAAGTGGCGTTCTGTGCCGCACAGCAGGGTTGGCTTATGACCCGAAGAGCTGTGCGCTGGAGTCTAGACAAAGAAAAGCGGAAGTGCCCATGTAGCTCTAACGGGCATAAGACAGACCGGCGAAGTGGCGTTCTGTGCCGCCCAGCGTAAACGACCGAATTCACTTCAAAATAAAAAAAGGTCCTGACTATAAAAGCCGGAACCTTTTTTGTTTAATTACCGCGCAGCGAACTGTACAAGTCCAGCGATGATAAAGATAAGGGCGAAAAATCCAAAGGATACGACGAAGCCCATTCCCGCGTCGATAGCATCGTTACGTTTGGATTGTACATTCTGTTCAAATTCATTCATTGAAATCCCTCCTAATTCCTTATAATTATAAGCGAAGACTCACCAAAAATCTAGATTGAAGTAAACTTATACGGATGAATTTTCGCACCGACACATAACTGTCAAATACCCAAAGCGGTGAAAATCCGATATAGTAGAGAAAGGGGAGGCTGATAAGATGATTACTTCCGTGTGGAAATCCATACGCAGCGGACAAATAGACCCTGTTTATCTCATCGTAGGAACAGAAAGCTATTTTATTGAAAAAACCTTGGACTTGTTAAAAGATAAATTGACGGTCGGTGGCGAACTGGAGCTGACGTTTTTTGATTTAGATGAAGTGCCGGTAGAACACGTAATTGATGAAGCAGATACATTTCCGTTTTTCAGCGACCGTAAGCTGATTATTGCTCGAAATGCATCGTTTTTAAAAGCGGCAGAACGTGGCAAGGAAAAAATCAACCACGATTTAAAAGCTTTAGAGGCATGGCTTGAACATCCGCCAAGTAGTTCGGTGACGATTTTTGTAGCACCATACGAAAAACTAGATGAGCGAAAAAAAGTAACCAAGCAAATGAAACAGCATACCGTATTGATCGAAGCGAAATCGTTGCAAGCAAATGATTTGGAAACGTGGCTAATGCACGAAGCGAAAAATTTTGGCAAAGGCATTGGGATAAAAGCAGCGCAACGGTTAGTGGAGATGGCAGGGACGAATTTAACGTTACTTTCTTCAGAAATCGAAAAGATGTCTTTATACCTCGGCTCATCTGATGAAGATATTACGGTAGAGCTTGTGGAACAAATGACTGCGCGAACACTTGAACAAGATGCATTTAAAATGTTGCAAGCGTATTTAGATGGCAATGTTAGCGAGGCGCTTAGCGTGTATTATGATTTATTGCGTCAAAAAGAAGAACCGGTGGCGCTAACGGCATTACTAGCATCTCAAATTCGTTTTATGATTCAAGTTTATTATTTGCAAAAAAAAGGTTACCACGCGCAACAAATTTCTAAACAATTAAAAGCGCATCCATACCGGGTGAAGTTATTGGTAGAAAAGCGTCAGCAAATTTCAGAGAAACGATTGCTACAAGTATTAGGCGATTTAGCAGATATCGATTTGCAGCTAAAAACACTAAGTGGCAACCGCAATCGCATACTGGAATTTTTCTTAATGAAACGTGCAGGCCAGAAAAAGCCTTAATAATGAATAGCAAAAAGCCGGCTCCTCTAAAGGAACCGGCTTTTTAATGTGTTACGCTTGTTGTTTCATCAAGCGAGATTTTTTACGAGCTGCAGTGTTTTTATGGATCAAGCCTTTAGAAGATGCTTTTTCCACCTGTTGGATCGCCACTTTTACAGTATCGTTAGCGTTATCGTCTTTGTTAGTCAAAGCTGATTCAGCTTTCTTAATAGAAGAACGCATTGCTGATTTTACATGTGAGTTTTGAGCGTTTTTAGTTTCGTTCGTGCGCACACGTTTGATTGCAGATTTAATGTTTGGCATATATTTCACCTCCTAGACAATATGGAAGAGCGGATAAAATCCTAACTCTTTAATGTCTCTATACAACATGAGTTATTTTATCAAATCAACGACAGGAATGCAATAGTTACGTGCAAAGAAGTTTGCCTTGACAGTGAAATGATTTCACGGGCTTTCATTGCTCAATGCTAGCTGTACTGCTATAATTCATAGTAGTTTATATAGGAGTGAAGAGAATGAACAATGAGGAAAGATTATCCCGCCAAAGTAAAATCCGCAACTTCTCGATTATTGCGCATATCGATCATGGTAAATCGACACTTGCAGATCGGATTTTAGAAATGACTGAAGCATTAACTTCCCGAGAAATGAAAGCACAGTCTCTAGATTCGATGGATCTTGAACGAGAACGTGGCATTACGATTAAATTAAATGCTGTCCAGCTTAACTATAAAGCCAAAGACGGAGAAACGTATATTATGCATTTGATCGATACACCGGGCCATGTCGATTTTACCTACGAAGTTTCACGTAGTTTAGCGGCTTGTGAAGGAGCTGTACTGGTTGTTGATGCTGCACAAGGAATTGAAGCGCAAACATTGGCTAACGTTTATTTGGCATTAGATAACGACTTGGAAATCCTTCCGGTTATCAATAAAATCGATTTACCTGCCGCTGACCCAGAGCGCGTCCGTCAAGAAATTGAAGACGTAATCGGATTAGATGCTTCTGAAGCCGTATTAGCTTCAGCAAAAGCAGGTATTGGCATTGAAGATATTCTTGAACAAGTAGTCGCAAAAGTACCAGCTCCAGTTGGCGATCCTGAAGCACCACTTCAGGCACTGATTTTCGATTCGATTTATGATCCTTACCGCGGTGTAGTGGCGTATATTCGGATTGTTCAAGGAAGACTAAAACCAGGCGATCGCATTCAAATGATGGCTTCTGGTAAGGAATTTGAAATAATTGAAGCAGGCGTCTTTACACCACACGCAACTCTTCGTGAAGAATTGACAGTAGGGGATGTAGGCTTTTTAACAGCTGGGATTAAAAATGTGGGTGATTCAACAGTGGGTGATACCATTACATTAGCTAATAACCCTGCTGATAAAGCATTACCTGGTTACCGCCGATTAAATCCGATGGTTTATTGCGGACTTTACCCGATTGATACATCAAAATACAATGATTTGCGTGATGCTTTAGAGAAATTAGAGTTAAATGACGCAGCTTTGCAGTTTGAGCCTGAATCTTCTCAAGCACTTGGCTTTGGTTACCGCTGTGGTTTCCTAGGCTTATTGCACATGGAAATTATTCAAGAGCGTATCGAACGTGAATTTAAAATCGACTTGATCACGACAGCGCCAAGCGTAATTTACGATGTTCACATGACAGACGGAGAAGTTTTGAAAATCGATAACCCGGCGATGATGCCAGACGCTCAAAAAATCGATGTGGTTGAAGAGCCTTATGTCAAAGCGACAGTAATGGTACCCAATGAATACGTTGGTGCGGTTATGGAAATTTGTCAGCGCAAACGTGGGAACTTCTTGACGATGGATTATGTGGATGACATTCGTGTGAGCATTATTTATGAACTGCCACTAGCTGAAATTGTTTATGATTTCTTCGATCAGTTAAAATCAGGAACAAAAGGTTATGCTTCTTTTGACTATGAGTTGATTGGTTACAAAGAGTCTAAGCTTGTAAAGATGGACATCTTGTTGAATTCTGAACAAGTAGATGCATTGAGCTTTATCGTTCACCGTGACTTTGCTTATGAGCGCGGAAAAGTAATTGTTGATAAGTTGAAAAATTTAATCCCTCGCCAACAATTTGAAGTACCGATTCAAGCAGCCATCGGTCAAAAAATTGTTGCCCGACAGACCATTAGTGCGATACGTAAAAACGTTCTTGCTAAATGCTATGGCGGCGATATTTCCCGTAAACGGAAACTTCTCGACAAGCAAAAAGAAGGTAAAAAGCGTATGAAGCAAGTTGGATCTGTTGAAGTTCCACAAGAAGCATTCATGGCAATCCTGAAAATGGATGACCAATCAAAATAAAACGAAAAAAAGGAGGCGGAATTTCAGCCTCCTTTTCTTATTAGAAAAGAGGAAATAAAATGGTAAAGGGATTGTACATCCACATTCCATTCTGTCACCAAATTTGTTTTTACTGTGATTTCAATAAAGTGTATTTTAAAGACCAACCAGTCGATGCTTATATCGATTCGTTAGGTAAAGAACTAGCTCTTTGGAAAGAACAAGGTGCTTTGGATAAGCCACTAGAGACAATTTTTTTAGGAGGCGGAACACCGACATCGTTGACACCCCTACAATTGGAGAAATTGCTAGCGTATATTCATCGCTATGTGCCAATGGCTGAGAATTTGGAATGGACGTCTGAAGCCAATCCGGACGAACTAACAAAAGACAAAATGCAAGTATTGTTTGATGGTGGAGTAAACCGGTTAAGTATGGGGGTTCAGTCTTTTGATGAAGACTTACTAAAACGACTAGGTCGTACGCATAACAACTCGGACGTAAAACGAGCGGTTGATTCTGCCCGACAAGTCGGCTTTGAAAACTTAAGTTTTGACTTAATGTATGGGTTACCCGGTCAAACTATGCAGCAATGGGACGATACACTTGAACAAGCATTCGCATTCGACATGCCGCATTTTTCAGCGTATTCGTTAATCATTGAACCGAAAACGGTGTTCTATAACTTAATGACAAAAGGCAAGTTGAACACAGTGACAGAAGATTTAGAGGCAGATATGTATGAAAAGTTGATGAATGAAATGGATAAGCGTGGATTAAAGCAATACGAAATTTCTAACTTTGCCCGTCCAGGACAGGAATCACATCATAATTTATTGTATTGGGACAATGTCGAGTATATTGGTGTTGGCGCGGGTGCACATGGTTATGTGGATGGTGTTCGCTATTCAAATGCTGGACCTTTAAAAAAATACATGTCTCCATTAGATGAAGGCGAGCGTCCAATTTTAAGTACGCACGAAGTGCCGCCTCATGAAAAAATGGAAGAAGAAATGTTTTTAGGTTTACGAAAAACAGCTGGCGTTTCTTTGAATCACTTTCAAACTAAATTTCAAAAACCGATGCAAGATGTCTATGGTTCGATTTTGGATAAAGAAATTGCGCAAGGAAATTTAGAGATAGTGAGCGGTTTTATTAGGTTAACAAGAAAAGGACGATTTGTTGGCAACGAGGTTTTTCAACAATTTTTATTAGCTTAAAGCTCTTGCGTTGACATTGGTCTTTTTATTTGTTAATTTAAATGTAGTATTAGCACTCGAACACATAGAGTGCTAACAGAGGTGATGATCATGTTAACAGAACGGCAACTGCTCATTTTAAAAGTGACAGTAGATGATTATATTCAATCAGCTCAGCCGGTAGGATCGAACCAACTCTCCAAAAAGCTTGAAACTCCTTTCAGTCCCGCAACAATTCGTAACGAATTAGCGGAGTTGGAAAGAATGGGATTTTTGGAAAAAACACATACGTCTTCCGGACGCATTCCTTCTGAAAAAGGATACCGTTATTACGTCGATCATTTGTTGACGCCAAGACCGTTGCCGAAAGAGGACATTGTGCAATTGCGCTCGATTTTCGAAGAAAAACTGACAGAAACGGAAGAAGTCATCAAGCGATCTGCAATGATTCTTTCAGAACTGACCAATTACACGTCTATCTTACTCGGACCTGATGTGCGCAGACATATCGTTAAAAAGTTGTCGATTGTTCCGTTGAGCCAAGACACAGCAGTGGCGATTATCGTCACCAACACCGGACATGTAGAAAATCGCGTATTTTCGATTCCGTCAGGATTAAACCCATCGGATATTGAAAAAATGACGAATATTCTTAATGAACGGCTAGTAGGTGTGGCGCTAAACAACCTGCATCTGCGGTTGGAACAAGAAACTTTATCGATATTAAAGCAGCATGTTGAGCGCTACGGCGAGCTATTCCATACGTTTAGACAAGCAGTTTTATTGCCACATGAAGATGAAAATATCTATTACGGTGGTAAATTGAACATCTTGAAACAGCCTGATTTTCACGATCTTCAAAAAATCAGAAATTTGATGGATGTTATGGAAGAAGCAAAGCACATTCCGATGATTTTGCCTGTTGGAAGTCAAGGCCTCCACATTCGCATTGGCTCGGAAAATACGCTTACAGCAATGGAAGATTGCAGTGTCATTACGGTATCGTATGATACTGGGAAAGAACAGACGGGTACAATCGCCATAATCGGCCCGAAACGAATGGATTATAAACGAATCGTTTCGATCTTAGATTTACTAAGTGGTGACTTATCGAAAGAACTTAACCGGATGTTTAAAGGAACGTGAACAAAGGAGGAACAAAATTGCCAAAAAAAAATGCATCATTAAAAACAGAAGAACAGGTAATAGCTGAAGACGTGAAAGTAAAAGCGGCTGAAGCGGAAGAACAGTCAGAAGTGACGGCTACAGAAACGCCAGAAACTGACCTGCCTGTTGAAGAAGAGGTAGAACCAGTAAACGAAGTTGAAGAGCTCCGTGAGCAACTTGAAGCAGAGCAAAACAAATATTTGCGCCTGTTAGCCGATTATGATAATTTCAAAAGGCGCACTCAAAAAGACAAAGAAATTGCCAATAAATTCCGTTCACAATCGTTGCTAGCAGACCTCTTGCCGGTCTTGGACAATTTTGAACGTGCAATGTCGGTACCAACGAAAAGTGAAGAATCCGCTTCATTGATAAAAGGCATTGAAATGGTGCAGAAATCTTTACATGAAGCAGTAAATCGTGAAGGCTTGGAAGAGATTAAATCGGTCGGCGAACAATTTGACCCAAATTTCCATCAAGCAGTTATGCAAGAAAAAGATGATTCTGCAGAGCCGGGAGTGGTTTTACAGGAATTGCAAAAAGGCTATATCCTGAAAGATCGAGTTCTACGTCCTGCAATGGTAAAAGTAAACGAATAAAAATTAATGGAGGAATTCAAAAATGAGCAAAATTATCGGTATTGACTTAGGTACAACAAACTCAGCAGTCGCAGTATTAGAAGGCGGCGAACCAAAAATTATTCCAAATCCAGAAGGTAACCGTACAACTCCTTCTGTTGTAGCTTTCAAAAACGGCGAACGCCAAGTCGGCGAAGTAGCAAAACGCCAATCAATCACAAACCCAAACACAATTCAATCGATTAAACGTTTAATGGGTACAGAAGAAAAAGTAACTGCAGAAGGCAAAGAGTATACAGCTCAAGAAGTTTCTGCAATGATCTTACAATACATTAAAGGATACGCTGAAGAATACTTAGGCGAAAAAGTATCAAGAGCTGTTATTACGGTTCCTGCTTACTTTAACGATGCAGAACGTCAAGCAACTAAAGACGCTGGACGCATTGCAGGCCTTGAAGTAGAACGTATTATTAACGAGCCAACTGCTGCAGCTTTAGCATATGGTCTTGATAAAACAGATACAGACGAAACAATTCTTGTTTATGATCTTGGTGGCGGTACGTTCGACGTATCAATCCTTGAACTTGGCGATGGTGTATTCGAAGTAAAATCAACTGCCGGCGATAACCGTCTTGGTGGCGATGACTTTGATAAATTGATCATCGATTATTTAGTACAAGAATTTAAAAAAGAAAATGGCGTAGACTTATCGAAAGACAAAATGGCTACTCAGCGCTTGAAAGATGCTGCTGAAAAAGCGAAAAAAGACTTGTCAGGCGTTTCTTCAACACAAATTTCATTGCCATTTATCACAGCTGGAGCAGAAGGACCGCTTCACTTGGAAATTACAATGAGCCGTGCGAAATTTGACGAATTAACTTCTTCATTAGTAGAACGTACTATGGGACCTACTCGTCAAGCATTAAAAGATGCTGGAATTTCAGCTTCAGAACTTGACCGCGTAATCTTAGTTGGAGGATCTACTCGTATTCCTGCTGTACAAGAAGCAGTTAAAAAAGAAACTGGTAAAGATCCGCATAAAGGCGTGAACCCTGATGAAGTTGTAGCAATGGGTGCAGCTGTACAAGGTGGCGTTTTAACTGGAGACGTTAAAGACGTTGTCTTATTAGACGTAACTCCATTATCTCTTGGTATTGAAACAATGGGCGGTGTGTTCACGAAACTAATCGAGCGCAACACAACAATCCCAACTTCAAAATCACAAACATTCTCAACTGCTGCTGATAACCAGCCAGCTGTAGATATTCATGTATTACAAGGTGAGCGTCCAATGGCGGCAGCTAACAAAACGCTTGGTCGTTTCCAATTAGCTGATATTCCACCAGCACCGCGTGGCGTTCCACAAATCGAAGTAAGCTTTGATATCGATAAAAACGGTATTGTAAGTGTTAAAGCGAAAGATCTTGGAACACAAAAAGAACAAACGATCACAATTCAATCGAACTCATCATTATCAGATGATGAAATCGAACGCATGATCAAAGAAGCAGAAGAAAACGCTGAAGCAGATGCGAAAGTGAAAGAAGAAGTAGAACTTCGCAACGAAGCCGATCAAGCTGTTTTCCAAACTGATAAAACAATCACGGATCTTGGTGAAGTGGTTACTGAAGAAGAGAAAAAACAAGCGGAAGATGCTCGCGATGAACTAAAAGCGGCATTAGAGTCTGATAACACTGAAGATATCCGTGAGAAAAAAGATAAACTTCAAGAACTCTTGCAAGGTCTTTCTATGAAAGCTTATGAGCAAGCAGCAGCAGCTCAACAAGCTGGACAAGACGAAAATGCAACAGCTGATAACGACGATGTAGTCGACGCAGAGTTTGAAGAAGTAAACGACGACAATAAGTAATACCTTGAAAAGTCAAAGCAAAGCAACATGCTTTGGCTTTTTCAATGTCTTTGCAACGAGGATTTAAACCGTGTACAATTACTATTGATTGCTAAGGGAGAGTGACTTATGAACAAGCGAGATTATTATGAAGTGCTGGGTGTATCCAAGTCTGCTTCCAAAGAAGAGATTAAAAAAGCATACCGGACTTTATCGAAAAAATTCCACCCAGATATTAATAAAGATGCAGATGCATCTGAGAAATTCCAAGAAGTAAAAGATGCCTATGAAGTATTAAGTGACGATCAAAAACGTGCACAATACGATCAATTTGGGCATCAAGATCCGAACCAAGGCTTTGGTGGCGGAGCAGAAGGATTTGGTTTCGACGATATTTTCAGTACTTTCTTTGGTGGCGGTGCAAGACGTCGCGACCCGAACGCGCCGCGTAAAGGTGACGATTTGCAGTATTCGATGACAATCGACTTTATGGATGCTGTATTTGGTAAAGAAGCTGAAGTTGAAATTCCTAAAGATGAAACATGTGGCACGTGCGATGGCTCTGGAGCTAAACCGGGGACGAAGAAAAAAACGTGTCCATATTGCGAAGGTTCGGGTCAAACCAATGTAACCCAGGACACGCCTTTTGGTCGCATGGTCAATCGTCGTACTTGTCAACATTGTGAAGGTTCAGGACAAATTATTGAAGAGAAATGTACAACTTGTCGCGGCCAAGGAAAAGTCCGCAAAGTAAACAAAATCAAAGTCACGATTCCGGCAGGCGTTGACGATGGTCAGCAATTGCGTGTGACAGGTCAAGGTGGACCAGGTATTAACGGAGGACCGGCAGGAGATCTATACGTTGTATTCCGCGTAAAACCGCATAAGGAATTTCAACGTGAAGGCGATGATATTTATTTAGAAATATCGCTCACGTATCCGCAAGCAGCATTAGGTGATGAGATTGAAGTGCCAACAATTTCAGGGAAAGTGAAATTGAAAATTCCAGCTGGTACACAAAGTGGAGCACGATTCCGTTTGAAGGGCAAAGGAGTTAAAAATGTCCACGGCTACGGAACAGGTGATCAACATATTATTGTTCGCATAAAAACACAAACAAAACTTAGCGAGAAACAAAAACAGCTATTACGTGAATTTGCTGAAATTAGCGGAGATATTCCGGAAGAACATAGCAGTTCTCTTTTTGCAAAAATCAAACGCACAATTAAAGGCGACTCATAATAGTTGAAATGATGGACGCTCTTTTATTCATCGGCAGCTAAAGCAATTCAATTTTACAGGCAGAAGGCTCTTGCGATTTGCGAGAGTCTTACTGACTGTATAAGCGGAAAAGGAGCTGGGCACTATTGAAATGGTCAGAACTGTCGATTCATACGACAAACGAAGCAATTGAAGCAGTTTCCAATATCATGCACGAAGCAGGCGCAAGCGGTGTTGTCATTGAAGACTCAGAAGATTTAACAAAAGAACGAGAAGATCGTTTTGGTGAAATTTATTCGTTAGATCCTGAAGATTTCCCAGTAGATGGCGTTATTTTAAAAGCATATCTTCCTGTTAATAGCTTTTTAGGGGAAACTGTAGAGGCGATTAAATTGGCGATCAATAACTTAGTGACATTCGACATTAACTTGGGCAAAAACGAAGTAACCATTAGCGAAGTAAATGAAGAAGAATGGGCTACAGCTTGGAAAAAATATTATCACCCTGTGAAAATATCTAAACGGTTTACAATTGTTCCCACATGGGAAACGTATAACCCGGTTTCGAGCGACGAGTTAATCATTGAATTGGATCCTGGAATGGCTTTTGGTACAGGAACTCACCCAACAACTGTGATGAGCCTTCAAGCATTAGAGAAAATGGTCAAACCAGCTGATCGTGTTATTGATATCGGGACCGGTTCTGGTGTATTAGCAATTGGAGCAGCTTTACTGTCCGCTAAAGAAGTGTATGCACTGGATTTAGATGAAGTTGCAGTCAGGTCTGCGAATATCAACGTCAAACTAAATAAAGTTCAAGATGTTGTGACGGTAGAAGAAGGCAATTTGACGGATAAAATTGATCAACCTGGTGATGTAGTGGTTGCTAATATTTTGGCGGAAGTCATTATGTCATTTACAGATGACGCATTTAAGATTGTTAAGCCAGGTGGAGTTTATATTACATCAGGTATCATCTCGGCGAAGAAAAATGATGTAAAAGCGGCTCTTGAAGCATCTGGCTTTGTTATTGAAGATGTCATGATGATGGAAGACTGGGTTACCATCATTTCAAAAAAACCGGAATAACGGGGTGCCACGATGCAACGATATTTTATAGAAGGTAAAATTCCTGAAAATCGAATAGTGGCAATAACTGGCGATGATGCAAAGCACATCGCCAAAGTTATGCGTCAAACTGTTGGGGGCAACTTGATTGTTGTTATCGAAGACCAAGCGTACCAAGCGGAAATTGTATCAGCAGATTTTGATGTAGAAGTTGAAATTAGAAACAGAATAGAAGCACAAGTAGAGCTTCCAAAAAAAGTGACGATTGCTTGTGGGTTACCTAAAGGAGATAAGCTTGATTTAATTACTCAAAAAGCGACGGAACTTGGTATGTATGCGCTTTTGCCGTTTTCAGCAGAACGTTCGATTGTAAAATGGGACAATGCGAAAAGTGGTAAGAAAATCGGCCGTCTTCAAAAAATTGCAAAAGAAGCGGCTGAGCAATCTCATCGAACACATATTCCTGAAATACACAACATCCATAGCTTTAAGCAATTGTTAAGCAAAGCGGAAGCCTATGACGCAGTCATTGTAGCTTATGAAGAAGAGGCAAGACAGGGCGACAGAACACGGTTTGCCGAAATTATAAAATCATTGTATGATAAAGATTCAGTGTTACTTGTTTTTGGTCCTGAAGGTGGAATTTCGGATGCCGAAGTCCAGGCGCTGAAAAACTTTGGCGCAATTTTTACTTCTCTCGGTCCACGGATTCTACGGACCGAAACCGCGCCTTTATATGCACTGTCAGCTATTTCCTACGAGTTCGAATAGGTTATCAGTAGGGAATGAGTTGGGAAAACAAACGACTTCTATATAGAATGGGGATTTTTTAAAAATGACGAACATTGCATCTTATATCGACCATACTTTATTAAAGCCTGAATCAACTGAAAGCCAAGTTGTTCAGTTATGCAAAGAAGCAGCAGAATACAATTTCGCTTCTGTTTGTGTAAATCCAACTTGGGTTGAAAAAGCAGCTGCAGAATTAACAAATAGTGAAGTGAAAGTTTGTACAGTTATAGGTTTCCCTTTAGGTGCTTCTACGCCTGAGACAAAAGCTTTTGAAACAACGGACGCTATTTCTAAAGGTGCTGGGGAAATTGATATGGTATTAAATATTGGCGCATTAAAGAGCGGCAATACAGATCATGTGAAAAAAGATATTGAAGCAGTTGTCAATGCAGCTAAAGGCAAAGCAATCGTCAAAGTAATTCTTGAGACGTGCTTGTTAACGGACGAAGAAAAAGTAACCGCTTCCCAATTATCTAAAGAAGCTGGAGCAGATTTTGTTAAAACTTCTACTGGCTTTTCAACAGGTGGAGCGACAATTGAAGATGTGAAATTGATGCGTCAAACAGTTGGTCCTGATATGGGTGTTAAAGCATCAGGTGGCGTACGCAGTTTAGAAGATGTAGAAGCAATGATCAAAGCAGGAGCTACGCGTATTGGCGCAAGTTCTGGCGTTAAAATCATGCAAGGCTTAACTTCTGATTCAGATTATTAACTATTGACCTTTCATCTAGAATACGATATAATTTTTGAGTATATAACACTTGTTGCTCTTCGCTTCAACGTGTGTTCGGAGGGAGGGAAAAAGAGATGTCAAAAACTACAGTTCGTAAAAACGAATCGATTGAAGATGCTCTTCGCCGCTTCAAACGCACTGTTTCTAAATCTGGAACAATGCAAGAGGTAAGAAAGCGCGAGTACTATGATAAGCCGAGCGTGAAACGTAAACTAAAATCAGAAGCTGCGCGTAAACGTAAATTTTAATTGACTTATAAGAAGCATATAGACTTTTAAAAAATATGAACGACCAGCGAAAACCGCCAACACAATCTTGTGTTGGCGGTTTTTCTAATTGTCACATAAGTAAGCGCATTCTTTCGTTATTGCAGAAGATTTCCTCTATAATAGAAGTATAGTAAATTGAAACTTCTTCACAGTTCAACCGTATATATGGTGCAGAAGAAATTTGAAATGCGAAAGGAGAGATCCTGTTGAGCAAAGTCAAAGTCTTTATGGGTTTTGGACTTTTGCTATTATCGTTTCTACTTGTGCTCCCAGCTATCCAAGCGGATACTTCGACGGTTTACGTTATCCCAATCGAAGATGAAGTTGAAAGAGGATTGCAAGCTTTTATCGAACGGGGGATTGAAGAGGCGGAAGATGCTGGAGCCGAAGCCATCATATTTGAAATCGATACACCGGGTGGATTTGTAGATGCAGCAGATGGCATTGCTCGTCTGTTAAACAAAACAGATTTAGATACACTGGCTTTTGTTAATCAAGACGCTTTGTCTGCTGGTGCGTTTCTTGCTTTGCATAATGATGAAATTTACATGCATCCTAACGGGCGCATGGGAGCGGCACAAGTAATAAATCAGTCAGGGAATGCAGCGGCTGATAAAGCAAATAGCGCTTGGTTGTCATCTATGAAAAGTGCGGCACAAACGGCTGATCGAGATCCTCAGTATGCCTTAGCCATGGCTGATGCATCAATCGATCTTCCAGAAGTAGGCGCAGCTAAAGGGAAATTATTAACTTTAGATGCGAAAGAAGCAGAGCAAGTAGGATATTCAGAAGGAACCGTTAGTTCGTTAAGTGAGCTTTTAGCGTTAAAAGGTTTTGAGAACGCAACGGTTGTTACAATTGATGAAACGTTTTCAGAAAGCTTGGCTCGCTTTTTAACAAACCCTTTTGTCGTGCCGATTCTTTTATCATTTGCAGGACTTGGCTTATTACTTGAGCTATTCACGCCAGGAGTCGGAGTTCCAGGGTTTATCGGAATGGTATTTTTACTGTTGTTTTTTTATGGTCACTTAGTGGCCGGCTTAGCAGGATACGAATCCATCATTTTATTGATTATTGGTTTCGGACTTTTAGTAGCTGAGTTTATCATACCGGGTGGTGTGGCTGGATTTCTAGGAGTAGCAGCCATTCTCGGTAGTATCTTATTGGCGGGAGGAGACTTGAAAACCACCGCCATAGCAGTACTTATAGCAATGATAGTAGCGACAGTAGGGATGGTGATTGTAGTGAAATTTTTTGGTAAGCGACTTAGTTTGTTCAAACGTATTATCTTGACGGACGCCACCGATACAGCAAGTGGTTATGTATCGACTACAAACCGTCCAGAACTTGTCGGTAAAATTGCTCAAACACTGACGGCACTCCGTCCATCCGGTACGATTCAGTTGGATGATGAGCGGATTGATGCTGTCTCTGAAGGTAGATTTATAGACAGTGGTAAAAATGTTAAGATTATTAAGGTAGAAGGTTCACGGATCGTTGTTCGTGAGCTTGATAAACAAGAGGAGGAATAAGAGAATGGGACTTGAAACAATTGGTTTAGGCGCAGCTATCATTGGTATCATCGTTATTTTGGCAATATTCTTTACATTTGTACCGATTACGTTATGGATTTCGGCTTTAGCTGCAGGAGTAAGAATTAGTATCTTTACGCTAATTGGGATGAGATTACGTCGTGTTATTCCATCACGTATTGTTAACCCGTTGATCAAAGCTTCAAAAGCTGGATTAACCGTAACTATTAACCAATTGGAAAGCCATTACTTAGCAGGTGGTAACGTTGACCGCGTTGTTAACGCGTTAATTGCAGCTCACCGTGCCAACATTGAATTGCCGTTTGAACGTGCAGCAGCAATTGACCTAGCAGGTCGTGACGTATTAGAAGCTGTTCAAATGTCGGTTAACCCGAAAGTGATTGAAACACCATTTATCGCAGGTGTGGCAATGGACGGGATTGAAGTAAAAGCAAAAGCTCGTATTACAGTTCGTGCAAATATCGACCGTTTAGTCGGTGGTGCTGGTGAAGAAACAATTGTTGCCCGTGTTGGTGAAGGGATTGTTTCGACATTAGGTTCAAGCACAAGCCATAAAAAAGTTCTTGAAAACCCAGACTTGATTTCTCAGACAGTTTTAGCGAAAGGTCTAGATTCAGGGACAGCGTTTGAAATTCTTTCGATCGATATTGCAGATGTTGATATCGGTAAAAACATTGGAGCAGAACTACAAACAGAACAAGCAGAAGCAGATAAGAAAATTGCTCAAGCGAAAGCTGAAGAACGTCGTGCAATGGCTGTAGCTAGCGAGCAAGAAATGAAAGCAAAAGTTGTTGAAATGAGAGCGAAAGTTGTGGAAGCAGAAGCAGAAGTACCACTTGCAATGTCGGAAGCACTTCGTAGCGGAAATATCGGCGTAATGGATTACGTGAACTACAAAAACATCCAAGCTGATACTGGTATGCGCGAGTCCATTTCAAAAACAGGCACAGATAAATCCGACAACAAATAATGGGCGTTAGCCATAAGGGAGGTTTGTCGTGTGGAAGCTCTCATATTTGGACTTGTCATCATGGCGGTAAGTGCTTTTTTTAATAAAAACAAAAAAGATTCCAATAAAAGAGATGCTCCGGTAAAACCCTTTTCGACAACTACATCAACTACGAGAGAAAGTCGTTCTGGTAAAACCCGGTTTAAGCGAGTAGAAGATTATGCAAAGGAAATTTATGGTGAACTGCAAAGTCAAAAAACTCAAGGGTCTGATCGTTTAGAAGAAGCAAAGCAAAAAGCTGGAGAAGTTGTGGATCGAACGCCTCTTCGCGAAGCGCGTCAAGAAGTAGAGCGTCGCGTCGCGTCTAGTACTACACAAAACCGTTCGTCACTAAGTGAATCGAGATCAATCCGTAATCAACCTGCAGTTCCTAAAGTAGAGAAAACTTCTGATGAATTATTGCCACTTAGCGATGAGGACGTCAGAAGAGGGATTATTATGGCGGAAATTTTAATGCCGCCAAAGTCAAAGCGCTAATGAAAATCAGCCAGTGAAAACTGGCTGATTTTTGATATCTATATTTTTATTATGTAAACTTAAAGTTCTTAAAAGAATTTTCTCTACTAATAAAATTAGAATTATTAGGATATTTGGATAAAAGGTAAATTTTTCACGTTAAAGGTGCACAGAACAAATATTTTACAAGTGATTATCTTTAATGATAGAGTGAAATTAGCAGTAAATACTCGATCCTAAGGAGCGTCCACATGACAGAAAACAACCTACTAGAATTACATGTGAAAGACCCAAATGAAGCGGTACAGCTGCTCGGGATATCGGATAGCCATTTAACGTTAATCGAAGAAGCTTTTAATATTCAAATTATCACCCGTGGAGAAGTTATTAAATTAGCTGGTTCTGAGGAAGATAAACAAACGGGGAAATTATTAATAGAACAATTATTGCGGGTTATTCGCAAAAACATCAATATTGATCAGCGTGATATTGTCTCAGCAATTGAGATGGCTAAAAGTGGGACAATCGAATATTTTGCTGAACTTTATGATGAAGAAGTCGCGCGTAATGCTAATGGCAAAACGATTCGCGCAAAAACCATTGGGCAGAGACATTACATTCATGCGATTCGCAACAAAGATTTAGTTTTTGGGATTGGTCCTGCTGGTACTGGTAAAACGTATCTGGCCGTAGTTCTGGCCGTCCAAGCACTAAAAAACGGTCACGTGAAGAAAATCATTTTGACAAGGCCAGCTGTTGAAGCAGGTGAAAGTCTCGGGTTTTTACCAGGGGATTTAAAAGAAAAGGTTGATCCATATTTACGTCCATTATATGATGCGCTACATGACGTGTTAGGGCTCGAACAAACCAATCGCTTTATCGAGCGTGGAACCATTGAAATTGCTCCTCTAGCGTATATGAGAGGACGCACATTGGATGAAGCTTTTGTTATTCTAGATGAAGCGCAAAATACCACAAAAGCACAGATGAAAATGTTCTTAACACGTCTCGGTTTTGGATCTAAAATGGTTATTACCGGTGATAAAACTCAAATTGATTTGCCTCGTGGTGCTGAATCTGGATTAATTGCCGCTGAAACAATTTTATCAAGTGTGCGAAATATCCATTTTCAATACCTTGAAAGTGGTGATGTGGTACGTCACCCACTTGTGGCAAAAATTATTGATGCCTATGAAAGTCAGCCAACTTAAAGAGTATAACGCAAGGTGCAGGGATTACTTTCCCTGCACCTTTTTTTATAAAATAGGTAAGAAATTTTATACTACTCGTATATGCGGACATAATTTCAAATTATTAGAAAAAAACACGGTGAAATCTATTTCTTTAGTTGTTATGATAGAACTAGGAAATGTGGGGTGGAGTAGGATGCGTCAAAAAGCACAAGATCTTTTTGAGAAACTGGGTTATCGGAAAATAATGATGGCGGGCATCTTGTTGACAGGCATCATCTTATACGGATTTTTAATGGACTCTGTTCAAAGTGATACATACGATATACAATTGTTCCAACTATCATCTGAAACGATACGTTCTGAAAAAACCGTTGAAGATCCAGTCAAAACGGAGTTAGAAAGACAACGTCTTACTGAAGAAGTATCGCCAAGCTATCAATTTGTGAGTGAAATAGTAGACAACCAAACCGCTTTGGTCGCATCGATATTTGGTTATATTATGGACGTTAAAGCTGCTCCAGAACAAGAAGAAGACCGGTTGACTCAAGAGGAAATGATTGCGGAACTGAGAGAAGATTTAAGATTGTTAGAAACAAGTGATAACGGATTGCGTTTAACAGACGATATGCTAAATTCGTTATTGTCTCTATCAGAAGCTCGCTTACTTAGTGTGCAAGAAGAATTGAAAAAATTGTTGCAATCGTCTTTGAATGAATCTATTCGTGTAGAAGAAGTGGCGCGTTATCGAACGGAGATCGAACAAGAAATTCGCCGCAATGATACAATTTCAAATGATATTATTCAAGCTGCGGTGACAATTGGCCGATTTGGTATAATTGCAAACGAGGTAGTCAATGAAGAGTTAACAGCGAAACAAGTAGAACAAATTCGGAATAGTGTTGAACCAACACGCATTTTACAAGGACAAGTTCTCGTTCAAGAAGGCCAAGTGATTGACCGGGAAGTTTACCGTCAGCTAGAACTAGCTGGTATGACTGAAGAGCGGCTCAATTACAAACCGTTATTAGGGTTGTTACTATTTGTCATCATTGCAGTAGGACTACTGTTCATCGTTATTTCTCGTTCAAAAAAAGATGATAAAAACAAGGTTACCGAGATGCTTGTGGTAATGGTGGCAATTTCTATTTCATTAATATTGATGAAGTTACTGTCTGCTATTAGCGGTAATTTTGATTTGGTGATTTCTTTTTTCTTCCCGACAGCTTTAGCTGGAATGCTGGTCTGCTTGCTTGTCAATGAGCGAGCGGCTGTATATGTCACTATTTTTGTTAGTGCAGCAGCAGGTTTAATGTTGCCTAGTGGTTATTCAGCTACTTTGCAGGTAGACGTCGCTTTTTATATTCTTTTTGGTGGTTTGACAGCAATTTATTTAATCGATCGAGTAGGTGGACGTGGGCGTTTACTGCAGATCAGTTTAGCAGTAGCGGCCGCTAACGCGTTGTTTGTTGCTTTTTATTTATTGCTTGGCCAAACACAATATAGTTGGTCAGAAGTCGGATTTTATTTCTCAGCTGCGATTGTCTCTGGGTTATTGTCTGGAGCATTGGCAATTGGATTTTTGCCATTTTTCGAATCGGCATTTGGTATGCTATCAACAATGCGGTTAATCGAATTATCCAATCCGAATCATCCATTACTAAAGAAAATTTTGATGGAAACACCAGGTACTTATCATCACAGTTTGATGGTGGCGAATTTGGCAGACGCGTCTTGTGAGGCGATTGGAGCAAATGGGTTACTTGCCAGAGTCGGTTGTTATTATCACGACATTGGCAAAACGAAATACCCGCAATTTTTTATCGAGAACCAAGTAAATATTGAGAATCCGCACGATCGCTTACCCCCTGAGAAAAGTCGAGATATTATTTTGGCACACGGCATACAAGGTGCACAAATGTTAAAAAAGCATAAAATGCCAAAAGAAATTATTGATGTCGCTGCACAGCATCACGGGACGAGCTTGTTGAAATTTTTCTACTACAAAGCAAAAGAAACCAATCCAGACGTTGATGAAAACACTTATCGTTATCAAGGTCCTAAGCCGCAAACAAAAGAAATTGCTATTATTTCCGTAGCAGATAGCTTAGAAGCTGCGGTTCGATCTATGAAAGAACCGACATCAGAAAAGATAAAAAAATTGGTAGATTCGATTGTAGAAGATAAACTTAAAGATGGGCAGTTCGAAGAATGCGATTTATCTTTAAAAGAACTAAAAAAGATAAAAGCGGTAATGTGTGAAACTTTAAATGGGATATTCCATTCGCGTATCGAATATCCAAAAGAAACCAATTGACAGGAGGAACTGTTATGATAGCTATCGATTTTATGGATGAAACAGAAAGTCTGAATCAAAAAGAATTGGATTTTGTCCAAAAAATATTAGAGCACGCTGCGAAACAAGAAAAAATCACGGATTCTGAAGTATCTGTAACTTTTGTGACCAATGAAATGATTCGTGACATAAACCGTGAGTACCGTGGAAAAGATCAGCCGACGGATGTCATCTCATTTGCAATGGAAGAAATGGGAGAAGGAGAAACAGCTATCATCGGTTCACAAGAACCTCGCATGTTAGGAGACATCATTATTTCTTTAGATCGGACAAAAGAGCAGGCTGCAGATTTTGGGCATTCCTTTGAAAGGGAACTTGGCTTTCTAGCAGTTCATGGTTTTTTGCATTTGTTAGGCTATGATCATATGACAGAGGAAGATGAAAAAATAATGTTTTCTCGCCAAGAGGAGATTTTAGTCTCACTCGGCATCACACGTGATAAACATGACGGCGCGTAGGTTTTTCCGTTCTTTTCTGTTTGCATCTCAAGGAATAGGAACAGCTTTAAAACGTGAACAAAATATTCGGTTCCATCTTGCAGCCGCTATTATTGTAGTCATTGCAGGGTGGTTTACGGTCTTATCTTATACAGAATGGCTAGTAGTTATTTTATTGATTGCCGGCATGATCGCATTAGAGATGGTCAATTCAGCGATTGAGCGGGTAGTAGACTTAGTGACAGCTGAACTTCATCCCCTCGCTAAACAAGCTAAAGATATGGCAGCAGGTGCTGTTTTGGTATTTGCAGCGGCAAGTGCTATAATTGGAATAATAATATTTTTACCCAAATGGTTTTAAATTCGCAGAGGTGATTAAAAATGGAAAAAGAACAATTGATGAAGCAATCGATAGAAGCACGAAACAATGCATATGTGCCCTATTCAAAATTCCCTGTTGGTGCAGCATTACTGACAGCTGATGGAAAAGTCTACTTAGGCTGTAATATTGAAAATGCTGGTTATTCACTGACAAATTGTGCAGAGCGCACAGCCGTATTTAAAGCGGTGTCAGAAGGCGACAATAAGTTCGTGGCTTTAGCAGTATCAGCAGACACAGCGGGGCCTGTATCACCTTGTGGTGCGTGTAGACAAGTATTGGCAGAGTTTTGTCCGCCAAATATGCCGGTTTACTTAACAAATTTAAAAGGTGACGTTCAGGAAACGACAATCAGCGAATTGCTTCCTGGCGCATTTTCAACGGAGGATTTAAAATATGCAGCTAGAGAATAACGGATTTAAATCAGGTTTCATTTCAATCATTGGTCGTCCTAACGTCGGTAAATCGACGTTTCTTAACCGTGTCGTGGGCCAAAAAATTGCCATTATGAGTGACAAACCCCAAACGACACGAAACAAAGTTCAAGGCGTTGTGACAACAAATGATAGCCAAATGATTTTTATCGATACACCAGGTATTAATGAACCTCGCCACAAATTAGGCGACTTTATGTTAAAAGTTGCAAAAAACACGTTCCGCGAAGTTGACGTCTTGTTATTCGTAGCAAGTGGCGTGGACCGCGTTGGGAAAGAAGACCGTTATGTCCTAGAAATGCTAAAAGGAATTGACGTACCGGTATTTTTAGTAATCAATAAAATCGATCAAGTACACCCTGATAATTTACCGAAAATTATTGAGTCGTACCGTAAGGAATTTGATTTTGCAGAAGCGATTCCAATTTCAGCGTTAGAAGGAAATAACGTTGAAACTTTACTAGCAAAAATTAATGAGCGTCTTCCTGAAGGACCTCAATACTATCCGGCTGATCAAATCACCGATCACCCAGAACGATTCATCATTTCAGAATTGATTCGTGAGAAAGCACTGCATTTGACGCGCGAAGAAATTCCGCACTCGATTGCTGTTGTTATTGAAAAAATCGCACCAGATTCAGAGAACAAAGACATGATTCGAATACAAGCAACGATTATGGTCGAGCGCGATTCTCAAAAAGGTATCGTAATCGGTAAAAAAGGCGTCTTGCTCAAACAAATCGGTACACGTGCTCGCCAAGATATTGAAAACTTGCTTGGGTCAAAAGTGTATTTGGAGTTATGGGTGAAAGTTCAAAAGGATTGGCGCAATAAAGCAATGCATCTACGCGATTTCGGCTTCAGAGAAGACGAATATTAAGGAGTCCTTCCCATGCAAAATCAAGTAGAAGGTATTGTCATTCGCACAATGCCTTATGGCGAAACCAATAAAATCGTCACCTTGTTTACGAAAGAAGCGGGGAAAATTACTTGTATGGCAAGAGGAGCGAAAAAACCGGCTAGTCGTTTAGCGGCTATTACCCAAGTCTTTACTCATGGAAGTTTTTCCATCTATAAAGGAAAAGGCATGGGAACTATACAGGCGGGGGATCCACTAGAATCACTGCGGCATATTCGTGAAGACATCATGTCTACTGCTTATGCAAGTTATGTTACTGAATTAATTGATCGTTTAACCGAACAAGATGAACCACAACCAGCCATTTTTGATATGTTGTATCAAGCGCTTCATGCGATCGACGAAGGGTATGACCCAGAAGCGATTACGTTATTTGTCGAATGGAAAATGCTCCAACCAGCAGGCTTAACGCCAACACTTCATCAATGTGCCAATTGTGGTTCGACTGAAGGGGAATTTGCTTTTTCATTTCAAGAACTTGGATTTCTTTGTCATCGCTGTTTTCATATTGATCGTTACATTATTCGGTTGAGTCCAGCGTTAGTGAAGCTCATTCGTACGTTCTATTTTGTGCCAATTGAGCGAGTGGGTTCTTTGACGCTGAAAAAAGAATCCAAGAGCTTACTCAAACAAATTGTCCGCACAATATACGAAGAAAAAGCGGGGATTCGCTTAAAATCACGGAAGTTTCTCGAACAGTTAGAACGAACACCCGAATTTTTACCGAAAAAAGAAGAGTTGCCAAAAGACGAATAGTCTTTTGGCAACTCTTTTTTTAGGAGTGATACTATCATAAAGTAATGAACAGGATAGCAAATCATACGCCGATTATGAGAGGGCATAAAAAAGTGGTGGAATAGATTTATTCCACCACTTTTTTTGTAACCCGCTTTTCTAACTTAAAATTGAATATGCTTTTCGACATATGCTTGTACTTCAGCAATCGGCATACGTGTTTGTTCCATTGAATCACGGTGACGTACTGTTACTTGACCATCTTCAACTGAATCAAAGTCATATGTGATACAGAAAGGTGTACCGATTTCATCTTGGCGACGGTAACGTTTACCGATCGATTGAGACTCATCGTAATCTACCATGAAGTGCTTAGCTAATTCAGCGAATACGCCTGTTGCACCTTCAGCTAATTTTTTCGATAGCGGAAGAATCGCTGCTTTATAAGGAGCTAAAGCAGGGTGGAACTTCAAGACTGTGCGTTTGTCGTCGTTTTCAAGCTCTTCCTGGTGGTAGGCATCTACTAAGAAAGCTAGTGTTACACGGTCAGCGCCTAGAGAAGGCTCGATGCAATAAGGCACAAAGCGCTCATTTGTTACTGGGTCGATGTAGTTAAAATCTTCTCCTGAATGTTCCATATGGCGTTTCAAGTCAAAATCAGTACGATCTGCAATGCCCCAAAGCTCGCCCCAGCCGAATGGGAATTTGTATTCAATATCCACAGTTGCGTTTGAGTAATGAGATAGTTCGTCTTCGTCATGTTCGCGAAGGCGCATATTGTCTTCATTCATATTCAAGTTCAACAACCAGTTTTTACTGAAATCGCGCCAGTAAGCGTACCATTCTAAATCTTCACCAGGCTTGCAGAAAAATTCAAGTTCCATTTGTTCAAATTCACGCGTCCGGAACGTAAAGTTACCAGGTGTGATTTCGTTACGGAAACTTTTACCGATTTGTGCAATACCAAAAGGCATTTTTTTGCGCATTGAACGTTGAACGTTTTTATAGTTAACGAAAATCCCTTGAGCTGTTTCTGGGCGCAAGAAAACTTCGTTTGTTGAAGCTTCAGTTACACCTTGGAAGGTTTTGAACATCAAGTTAAACTGGCGAATATCTGTGTAATCTAGCGCGCCACAAACGGTACATTTCACTTCGTGTTCTTGGATCAATTCTGCCATACGGTCAAATGACAAACCATCAACGATCAATTCAATGCCCTTAGCATCTAATGCATTTTCGATTAATTTGTCTGCACGGTGGCGCGTTTTACAGCTCTTACAGTCGATCATTGGATCATTAAAGTTACCGACATGTCCTGAAGCTACCCAAGTTTTCGGGTTCATCAAAATGGCAGCGTCAAGCCCTACGTTATAAGGGGATTCTTGAACGAATTTTTTCCACCATGCTTTTTTAATATTGTTTTTCAGTTCGACGCCAAGTGGACCATAATCCCATGTGTTCGCCAAACCGCCGTAAATTTCAGAGCCTGGAAAAACAAAGCCTCTGTGTTTTGCTAATGCTACTACATCTTCCATTGACATAAAAATTACCTCCATAAAATAAAAAATCGCACTCGCCCTCGGACATTGTTACATGCCCGAGGACGAGTACGTTAAGACCCGCGGTTCCACCTCGATTGACTGCGAATTGCAGTCCACTTTAAAATAAAAATAGCTCAGGATCGCCGTTTCCTGTAGTTGTAGGCTTTCACTATCCCTACTCGCTAAAATTACAGTACTCATTTATCCGTCATTGCCTATATGAAGTTCATTTTTAATTGTATCATGACAATGTTTTCTTCGCAATATTACGTGCATTAGTATATAATAATTGATATTGAGTATAACATATATCTATTTTTGAGGCGGTGAGTCCAATCGAACTCAATAAACGACAGGAAGAAATATTGCAAATAGTTAAAGGCAATGGTCCAATTACTGGCGAACAGATTGCGGATCGCTTAAACTTAACAAGATCAACGCTTAGACCGGACTTAGCCATTTTAACGATGGCAGGTTTTTTAGATGCCCGTCCCCGCGTTGGTTATTTTTATTCTGGTAAAAAACCAGGGCAAGATGTTACTGATACGATGAACAATATGAAAGTAAAGGATTTTCAGTCGATTCCGGTTGTTGTCCGAGAAGATGTAAGTGTATACGATGCCATCAGCCAAATGTTTTTAGATGATGTTGGAACACTTTTTGTCGTGGATAAAAACTCGCATTTAGCAGGAGTGTTATCGAGAAAAGATTTACTGCGAGCAAGTTTGGGCAGCCAAAACTTATCGAGTATTCCCGTACATATTATTATGACGCGCATGCCGAACATCACATATTGCGTTAGAAACGAATCGCTTATCCAAGCAGCACATCGTTTGATCAATCAACAAATCGATGCGCTACCGGTAGTAGAAGAACAACCAGACGGCTTTAAAGTTGTCGGTAGGTTAACTAAAACGAATATTACTCGTGCGTTTTTATCGTTATCTGAAAACCACGATTTGTGAGGTGTCAATTATGAAGTCACTGCGATTGTTTATTGTATCCGATTCAGTTGGTGAAACAGGAGAACTGGTCGCAAAAGCAGCAATTAGCCAATATTTGAGTGCAGATCAAAATGCAGTTTTAAAACGATTTCCTTATATCGATTCAATTGATCATCTACAAGAAATCGTCAAATTGGCTGTCGCCCAAAAAGCATTTATCGTCTATACTTTAGTTTCTCAAGAATTACGTGATTATATGCAGTCTGAAACTGCTAAATTTCATGTAACCGCAGTGGATTTAATGGGCCCCTTATTAGATGCCCTCGAAAATGAACTGAATGCATCACCATTGCAAGAAGCTGGGTTAGTCCGTAAATTAGATGATGATTATTTTAAAAAAGTAGAAGCCATTGAGTTTGCGGTTAAATACGATGATGGGCGCGACCCACGTGGCATTTTGATGGCCGACATCGTTTTGGTCGGGATTTCTCGAACATCTAAAACACCACTATCTCAATATTTAGCGCATAAACGATTGAAAGTGGCAAATGTACCACTCGTGCCAGAAGTAGATCCACCAGAAGAACTGTATCTTGTAGATCCAAAAAAATGTTTTGGTTTAGTTATTTCACCAGATAAACTCAATTTTATCCGGAAAGAAAGACTGATTGCTCTAGGGTTGAACGACGATGCAAATTACGCAAAGATCGATCGTATCCATGAGGAAATCAAACATTTTCACAAAGTAGTCGATCGCATCGGCTGCGAAATCGTTGATGTGACAAATCGGGCTGTAGAAGAAACGGCGAATTTGATACTCGGCAAACTCCAAAAATAATTTTGGGAAAACCACCTTCAAAGGCGGTTTTTCTTTCTTTTTGGTGGATTTTTTCACTAAGAAGTTTTATAATGAAGAATTGTGGCTAAAGCTTACTAATGGATAAATAGTTTGCTTTATCTTTTTGTCGAAAAATGAAGGATTTTGTCTTTGTATCACGAATTACTTAAGTTAAGCAAACAAAGATGGTGAAAATAATGTCCAATAGAGTTCCTGAAGAAGTGATTGAAAAGATTCGGTCCAGCACAGACATAGTCGATGTTGTTGGAGAATATGTCCAGTTAACAAAAAGAGGTCGCAATTGGTTCGGCCTTTGTCCTTTTCATGGAGAAAGCACACCATCTTTTTCAGTTACGGCCGATAAGCAGATTTTTCATTGCTTTGGTTGTGGAGCTGGTGGCAATGTCATCACTTTTCTGATGGATATTGAGAACTTAACTTTCCAAGACGCCTTGTCAAGATTAGGGAGTCGCGCTGGCATAGATGTCGATATACAAGCCCCTGCCGATTCCGGTCCGGTGCAATCAAAAGAAAATCAACAATTGATTTTGATGCACGAGTTTGCTGCGGACATGTACCACCATATTTTATTGAATACGGAAGAAGGCCAAGTGGCATTGGACTATTTGGAAAATAGGGGCTTTACTCGAGAAATCATCGAGAAAAACAGAATCGGTTGGTCGCTTCCAGAGTGGAATTACATGGCTTCTTCACTAAAACGGAAAGGTTTTTCTGAAGAAGAGTTAGAAACGAGCGGTTTAGCGATCGCACGTGAGCAATCAAGCGGCTATTTTGACCGATTTCGTGGTAGAATCATGTTTCCGATTATGAATGAAACAGGCAAAGTAATCGCATTTTCTGGAAGAGTTCTTGAGCATACAAAACAAGAAGCCAAATATATGAACAGCCCTGAATCTCCGATTTTCCAAAAAAGCCAAGTGCTTTATAATGTGCATCATGCCAGAAGCGCTATACGCAAAAACAGAAAAATCATTTTGTTTGAAGGGTTTATGGATGTCATTGCAGCGGGTAAAGCAGGTGTTGATAATGCTTTAGCAACTATGGGTACATCACTCACTGCTCAGCATATTAGACAATTGAAGCGTTTTGCCCAAGAAGTCGTCATTTGTTTTGATGGAGATGATGCAGGCTGGGAAGCTGCGAAAAGAGCCGCGATTTCTTTAAACGAAGAAAATTTTAAAGTGGAAGTGGCAGTGTTACCAGGGAAAATGGATCCTGATGATTATGTTCGTGATAACGGCGCTGAGGCTTTTAAAGATCAAATTATCGGTAAACCACATGCATTTATTGCATTTGCAATGATGCACGCCCGAAGACATAAGAACTTTCAGTATGAAAACGACCTGTTGCAATACATACAGGAAGTGTTGCAACTTTTAGCTGGTAGATCCTCGCCTTTAGAGCGAGATTTATATATAAAGCAATTATCAGTGGAAACTGGATTGTCTCAAGAAGCTATCCTGCAGCATTATAGGAAACTAGAAAACAAGACAATCGAACGGAACCGTCCTGAACCATCGATTATAAAGACACCTAAAAAAGAACCGAAACGGATTACTTCATTGCATAGAGCGGAGCGAATGCTCTTATCTCATGCACTGGCAGATCCGTCGGTTATGAATAAATTAGTGGTCGAAGACAATGGGATTCCATTTGTCAGTGAAGAATTCCAGGCGCTGTACGTTCAATTGCTCGGTTTCTATGAGGAATGGGATAAAGCAGATTTTCATAAATTTTTGGAGACTTTGCAAGATGCAGAACTCCGCAAACTAGTTATGGAAACCGCATTATCCGAACGCGATCCGGAACATGCGGATGAAGAAATTGCCGATTGTTTAAAGCATTTGCAAAAACATCGGGTCGAGCAGCAAATCAATTTAAAAATCCAGCAATCAAAAGAAGCGGAAAAACAGCATGACTTAAAGCGCGCTTTACTTCTTGCACAAGAAGTGATTGCTTTACGAAAATCATTGTAAGTTAATTCCGGTTTTTTTAAAGGAGGAAGTCACATGGCCGAGAAATCTGAACGCCAAACTGAAGTTGAAGCAAGCAATGTTCCATTGACTACTGAAGGTCCGGAAGCAACTGTAGAAGAAGCGAAAAAACAGCTAATTGAAGCAGGTAAAAAAACCGGAGAACTCAACTACGAACAAATTGCTGACAAATTAGCGGTTTTCGAAATGGAATCCGATGCAGTTGAAGAGTTTATCGATCAATTAGAAGGGCACGGCATCGAATTGGAACGTAAATCCGACGATGAAGAGCATTTAGACCGTCTCATGAAACCGACCGAAGATAAATTTGATTTAAATGATTTAAGTGTTCCACCAGGCGTTAAAATTAATGATCCTGTCCGTATGTACTTGAAAGAAATTGGACGCGTGGATTTATTAAAAGCAGAAGAAGAAGTGCGTTTGGCAAAATTGATCGAACAAGGCGATGAAGAAGCGAAAAAACGCCTTGCTGAAGCCAATTTGCGTTTAGTAGTAAGTATTGCAAAACGTTATGTTGGTCGTGGTATGTTGTTCTTGGATCTAATCCAAGAAGGAAACATGGGCTTGATCAAAGCTGTTGAGAAATTTGACTACTCTAAAGGATTTAAATTTAGTACGTATGCAACTTGGTGGATTCGTCAAGCAATCACTCGTGCCATCGCTGACCAAGCACGTACTATCCGTATTCCAGTTCATATGGTCGAAACGATCAACAAACTGATCCGCGTACAGCGTCAACTTTTACAAGATCTTGGCCGTGATCCTTCTCCGGAAGAAATTGGTGAAGAAATGGATTTACTTCCAGAAAAAGTTCGTGAAATCTTGAAAATTGCTCAAGAGCCTGTATCACTTGAAACGCCAATCGGTGAAGAAGATGATTCGCACTTAGGTGACTTTATCGAAGATTCAGATGCGCAATCGCCTTCTGATCACGCTGCTTATGAATTATTGAAAGAACAATTAGAAGATGTGTTAGATACATTAACTGACCGTGAAGAAAACGTATTGCGTTTACGTTTTGGGTTAGATGATGGTCGTACACGGACATTAGAAGAAGTAGGCAAAGTGTTTGGCGTAACACGTGAACGTATTCGTCAAATCGAAGCGAAAGCATTACGTAAACTGCGTCATCCATCTCGCAGCAAGCGCTTAAAAGATTTTCTTGAATAATAAAACATGCAAAAGCCGCATCTGGTTTTACACAGATGCGGCTCTTTTTTATGGAATGATCAAAAGGAATTCGAGTTAAAGCTTGAATTCGTCTTAATTTTCCCTATATAATGAATGTTGTAAGCGTATTCATGACAAAGGGGATGTAAAACAAATGAATTTTGATTTGACACAAGAACAACAAATGATCAAAAAAACCATCAAAGAATTTTCTGATAAGGTGGTGGCACCTGGTGCCATCGATCGTGACCGTTCAAAAGCATTTCCAATAGAAATTTTCAAACAGCTATCTGACATGGGGATGATGGGTTTGCCGTTTGATGAAAAATACGGTGGATCGGGAGCGGATACAACTAGTTTTGCTATTGTGACAGAAGAATTGAGCCGCGTTTGTGCTTCTACAGGAATTACTTATTCTGCGCATATTTCACTTGGCGGAGCACCGCTAAACTTATTTGGAACAGAAGAACAAAAAGAAAAATACTTAACACCAATTTGTACAGGCGAATCATTTGGCGCTTTTGGTTTAACAGAACCAAATGCAGGATCCGACGCAGGAGGTACAGAAACTCGTGCAATCGAAGATGGTGACAATTGGGTGATCAACGGTTCGAAAGTATATATTACAAATGCTAGTCATGCGAAGCATTTAGCCATTACAGCAATTACTGGGATGGAAGATGGCAAAAAAGAAATAAGTGCGATTATTGTACCGACCGATGCAGAAGGCTTCACCATCATTGATAATTATGAAAAAATGGGGTTGCATTCTTCCAACACAACAGAGTTAGTGTTAGAAAACGTCCGTGTCCCGAAAGAGAACTTGTTAGGCAAGCGTGGAGATGGCTTTAAGCAATTTTTAGTAACATTAGATGGCGGTCGTATTGGTATTGCTGCGATGGCTGTAGGGATTGCACAAGGAGCGTTTAATAAAGCCCTTGCTTACTCTAAAGAACGTAAACAATTTGGCAAAACTTTATCTGAGTTCCAAGTAACGCAATTTAAGCTTGCCGATATGGCCATGAAAATAGAGTTGGCTCGTAATATGGTATACAAAGCAGCTTGGTTAAAAGATCAAGGCCGACCGTTTACAAAAGAAGCTTCAATGGCGAAGTTATATGCTTCTGAAATTTCGATGGAAGTAGCCAATGAAGCGATTCAAATTCATGGTGGCTATGGTTACATGAAAGAATACGAAGTTGAACGATATATGCGTGATGCGAAATTACTGGAAATCGGTGAAGGTACATCTGAAATTCAACGCATGGTTATCGCGCGCCAAATCGGCTGCTATTAAAAACAACGTAAGCCCTGCAAATCGCAGGGCTTACGTTGTTTAAAAATGATATGTCGATAATAAAACAAACGAAAACGAATTAAAATCGTATCAAATGAAATTAAATTACTGTTTTTGTCACAAAGAAGGAAAAGTTATCTGTTAGGACTTTTCGTTTTAATGATAATACAGTACAATAATGAATGATACGAATAATATCATCAAGCAGAACTTAGTAGAGGGAGGGGTAACGGATGCAAAAAAATGCAATTGTACCTTATATCTTAATCATGGCGTTCGGTATTGGGTTAATTTTCTTCTTATCAGTACAAGGAGTTAGTAACGAAGCTGAAATCGCTGAAGAGCATGCAACAGAAGAAGAAGGTGGCGGAGAAGCTGCAGAAGGCGAAGGCGAAGCTTCAGGAGATTTCGATCCAGAAGCAACTGCTCAAGCAAACTGTATTTCTTGTCACGGTTCAAGCTATGAAGGCGGAGTAGGTCCTTCATTAGTAGCTACAGAACTTCCACAAGAAGACATCGAAGATATCGTGGTTAACGGTAAAGGCGGCATGCCAGGCGGACTTGTTGATGAAGCAAACGCAGCGGCAATGGCTGAGTGGGTTTTATCACTCGAATAGTATCTAAAAATACCCTTAGTTCTTCTTGAACTAAGGGTTTTTCTGTTAAATTAGGAGGATCCGAATGAATGCTCAACAATTATCACATCGGCTAACAAGAGTTGCCCAACATGTACCAAAAGGTGCAGTCGTAGCGGACATCGGCAGTGATCATGCTTATTTGCCATGTTATTTGGTACTAAACGGCGTAGTTGAAAAAGCCATTGCCGGAGAAGTCGTAAAAGGCCCATTTGAATCGGCACAAAAACAAGTTCAGCAAGAACAGCTGACGGAAAAAATTGAGGTCCGATTAGCCAGTGGATTCGATGCAATCTCACCTGAAGACGGCATTACAGCTGTTACAATTGCAGGTATGGGCGGTCCTTTAATATGCTCAATATTAAAACATGGTAGTGAAAAATTAGCGGGCGTAGAAAGATTGATCTTGCAGCCAAATGTTCACGCCAAAGCAATTCGTGACTGGGCCGTTTCAAATGACTGGGATATAGTAGAAGAAGAAATTTTGAAAGAAAACGAAAAAATTTATGAAATAGTAGTGCTTGAAAAAGCGCAGTCTCCTGTTTCGTGGTCTGCTCAACAATTATTAATGGGGCCAGAGTTACTGAAACATAAAACAGCTATTTTCCAAGAAAAATGGATGCGTGAAAGCGCACAATGGAAAAATATTGTGGCATCAATGGAAGCGACTGCACAAACCATCGAAATTGTTGCAAAAAAACAAGAACTCGTTAAAAAAATACAATTAGTAGAAGAGGTGTTGCAACGTGAAAATTCCTAATGGACATCAGATCATTGAGGAATTCGAAAAATGGTCACCAAAATATTTAGCCATGGAAGGCGATCCAATCGGCTTGCACGTAGGAACATTAAACAAAAAAATCGAACGTGTTTTAGTAACCTTGGATGTCAATGAAGAAGTTGTTGACGAAGCAATTGCGAAAGGTGCAGGGTTAATAATTGCTCATCACCCACCCATTTTTCGTCCTTTGAAAAACTTACAGACGGATTTTCCGCAAGGTCGCTTAATGGAAAAACTCATTAAATCAGATATCGCAGTTTATGCAGCTCACACAAACTTAGATGTTGCAGTAGGAGGAGTTAATGATTTATTGGCCGCAGCACTTGGCTTGCAAAACACCAAAGTATTAGTTCCAACTTATGAAGCCGAATTAGTGAAAATTGCAGTGTTTGTTCCAGAAACTCATGAAGAAGCAGTTCGCGAAGCATTAGCAAAAGCTGGAGCTGGGGCAATTGGGGAATATGAGTCTTGCAGCTATACGTTGTCTGGTACAGGTCGTTTCCGTCCGACAAACGGAGCTAATCCTTACATTGGAGAAGCTGGTAAAATGGAAGTGACTGCAGAGTCGAAAGTAGAAGTAGTCGTTCGCAAAAATGAAAAAGACCGTGTGATTAAAGCGATGATTTCTGCGCATCCTTATGAAGAAGTGGCTTATGATGTCTTTACGTTAGAAAACAAAGAAATCGCAATGGGACTTGGACGTGTAGGTACGCTTAATACACCAATGACGTTAGCCGAATTTGCCGAGTGGACAAAACAACAATTAGATGTTCCTGCTCTTCGCGTTGTAGGCGCGCCTGACACGGTGATCAAAAAAGTAGCCGTTCTCGGTGGCGATGGCAATAAATATATTCAACAAGCAAAACGTTCAGGGGCAGATGTATACGTAACAGGTGATTTGTATTTCCATGTAGCGCAAGACGCACAAGACATTGGATTAAATGTTGTTGATCCGGGTCATCATGTTGAAAAAGTAATGATCAAGGGTGTCATGGAACATATGTCTAAACAGCAACCAACTTGGCAATGCGAATTTTTACCATCCGAAACGAATACAGAACCTTTCCGGTTTATGTGAGAAGAAGCTAAGGCTTCTTCTCTTTTTTATTGGCAATCGGCTTACTCATTATGATGTTAGTAAATTTATTTGGTTCTTATCGAATAGTAAGTTGGATAAAAAGGGGAATGCAAATCTTTTTTTTATCGTAATTATTTTTTCCAAATAAATGAAACGATTCTCAGCCATTTTCGTATATGAAGAAAGAGGATTTATTGAATAAAAACAAAAGGGGGAGTTTGTTTTGAAACAATTCTTGTATTATTTCATTTGGACGTTAGTCATCGGATTAATCTTGTACTTAGGAATGCATCTTCAGTCACAGGTAGCTGAGATATCTCAAATGACATTTAATCTTTTTCCAATTCAAGTGTACATTGCTTTATTTCCAGTAGTGATAGGTTTACTGATTCGTACGCCGAAACTTATGCTTCAAAAGGCAGATGGGGGATCTTGGACTTACGATTGGATCAAATTTGCTGCAATTGGATTGCCTTCGCTTTATCTTGTTTTGATGACATTCATCCCGTTTTCACCTATAGCAGAAGGTTGGTTACCTATTCCAAATATACTTCTTTTTGGTGGAACGACTGTCCCTACAGTGGCCGGATTGGTTTTCGGGTACACCGTATTAGCGAGCGTTAAATTTTGTGGTAATTCAAAAGCTGAAGTACTAGAAACTAAAAATCCAATATAAGACAGTGATTTTTTTAAAGTACGTCCTTCCAACAGATAGTACTTAAATACGTAGCTGCAATAAACCTATAGTATTTGCAGTAGCTAATATCATAAGTATATGAAATGAACTTATCTAGTCTTTTGAAAGAAGGGTGAATATGGAGAAGAAAAAGACTGGGGCTTCTTACATTTATATGGTGATTGCAGGAGTGGGAATATTCTTGTTGGCATTTGGTCTTCTAGAATATATATTGTTCGTAGGAAACGTGAATACACCAGGTTTCTTTTTAACTTTTATTGGCTTTATAATACTTGTTCATTACATTTATTATCTAGAAAAAAAGAATGGAATGAGTAACAAGGTAATTTGGATAAAATCAGGAATGCTGATCTTATCGTTACTTACGATTGGTTACTTGTTTTACTGAGAGTCAATTCATGTAGAAAGAGGCTAATAAAGGGAGCTGCTAAATGGAAATATTTATTGCTGCATTATGCTGTATCTGGGTAACGTTTCTTTTATATTTAGTCATTGAAAAAAAGGTGACTAAACGAGATAAACTATTGCTATACTTTAGTATCGCGAGCCTTCTTTTTGTCATAAGTATGTCATCACCTTACTAAATAATCTGTAGAATAAAAAAAGCTGTCGCAAAAAGTTAGAACCTAACTTTTGCGACAGCTTTTAATTATTCACCTACTGGATAAGGCTCAATGCGATCCGATGGTTTCGGATGCTTGATTTTCGGTAAAATTTTATTAAGTGGTACAGAACGAGTTAACTGATGAGTGCTTGAGTCTGCTGGGTCGTAAAGATCCAAGAATTTCATCACTTCTTTAACGATAGGTGTTGGCGTAGATGCACCTGCTGTAATACCTACAGTTTCAACGCCTTCTAACCATTCTAGCTTTAGCTCAGACAAATCAGAAATACGATATGCAGGAGTTCCGGCGATGTCTTGAGACACTTGTGCCAAACGGTTTGAGTTATTGCTCATAGGGTCTCCAATAACTAACAATAAATCAGTGTCGCCTGCTTGTTGTGCGACCGCTTCTTGACGCACTTGCGTAGCTAAGCAAATTTCTTTATGAACTTCAGAGTGTGGGAATTTTTCTTTTAAGCGCTCCATCATTGCTACAACGTCCCATTGGCTCATGGTTGTTTGGTTTGTCACAATGATTTTTTCAGAATCAAGTTGTAATTGGTTAACGTCTTCGACACTTTCCACTAAGTGAACCATGTCAGGTGCGACACCAATTGCGCCCTCAGGTTCAGGGTGCCCACTTTTTCCGATATAGACGATTTGGTAACCATCTGCAGTTTTCTCGCGGATCAAGTCATGAGTTACGGTAACGTCAGGACATGTGGCATCAATCGATACTAAGCCTTTACGTCTCGCTAGCTCGCGAACTTGTGGAGAAACACCGTGCGCAGTAAAGATAACTGTACCACTTTCTACTTTTTCCAAAATTTCAAGACGGTTTGGGCCATCCAATGTAATAATACCGTCTTCTTCAAAAGCATCTGTTACGTGTTTATTATGGACAATCATTCCTAGTATATAAATGGGGCGTGGTAAACTTTCGTCCATTGCAGCATTTTTGGCGATAACCATCGCATCGACCACTCCGTAACAATATCCTCTTGGCGATATTTTCATAACTTTCATCAAGTACCGCGCTCCTTTCAATTTCACAATCATATATTCATTATAACGGAGACGGCACAGCTTTACAAAAGTTGCATCGCGTAAAGTGGTGATTTTATGCTATAATATCTAGAGCGTAAGGAGGGAATTTAATCCCATGACAAAATTTAACGAATACCCATTCAAACCGTTTCTATTAGAAGCGGTAGAAAAACTTGGTTTTACGGAACCGACACAGATTCAAAAGGAAATGATGCCCCATATATTGAAAGGCACAAGTGCAATTGGACAATCCCACACAGGGACTGGAAAAACGCATAGTTTCATTATTCCAATTGTAGAACGTATCGACGTCAGCAAACAGGAAGTGCAGGCGGTAATTTCAGCACCGACACGTGAACTTGGAACGCAGATCTTCAATGAGTTGCAAAAACTAGTTGTTGGATCGGGCATTGAAGTAAAATCGTTTATCGGTGGTACGGACAAGCAACGTTCGATTAACAAATTAAAAACACAGCCCCATATCGTAGTCGGAACTCCTGGTCGGTTAAGAGACTTGGTGAAAGAAAACGCATTGTTGGTTCACACAGGTAAAATTCTTGTAGTGGATGAAGCTGACTTAGCTTTCGATCTTGGTTTTATCGAAGAAATTGACCAAGTAGCTGGGAAAATGAAAGACGATCTAGAAATGTATGTCTTTTCAGCGACAATTCCTGAAAAACTAAAACCATTCTTGAAAAAATACATGGAATCACCAGTTCATGTGAAAATTGGCGACAAACGTCCAACTGCAGATGGTTTAGACTTTTACTTAGTGCCAGTTCGTAGTAAAAAGAAAATGGATCGCTTGCAGGACGTGATGAAAGCGATCAATCCTTATTTAGCCATTATTTTCGTTAACACGCGTACAAATGCGGATTATGTCGCGGACCAACTAGCGAAAGAAGGCATTCGTGTTGGACGTGTCCACGGCGATTTAGCACCACGTGAACGCGTTAAAATGATGCGTCAAATTCGTGACTTGGAATATCAATACATCGTAGCAACAGATCTTGCAGCTCGTGGAATTGATATTCAAGGCATCAGCCATGTTATCAACTACGAATTACCTGAAGACCTGGAATTCTTCATTCACCGTGTAGGCCGCACAGCTCGCGCTGGAATGAAAGGATTAGCGATTACGTTATTCAAACCAGAAGAAGAAGATGCAATTGTCCGTATTGAGAAAATGGGCATTCCTTTCCAACAAAAAGATATTGTTAAAGGCGAATTTGTCGACTTGAAAGAGCGTCATAGCCGGACAACTCGTACAAGAAAAGTGAACGAAGCAGACGCGAAAGCGAAAACAATGGTTCACAAACCGAAAAAAGTAAGACCAATGTACAAGAAGAAGATGAAGTGGAAAATGGACGAAATTAAGAAAATGGAACGACGCAAAAATCGTAAAAAATAAGGAGATAGGTCAATGTTATTAGGATCTCACGTATCAATGAGCGGCAAAAAGATGCTGCTTGCAGCAAGCGAAGAAGCCGCTTCTTACGGAGCGTCGACTTTCATGATCTATACCGGCGCACCTCAAAACACGCGCCGAAAACCGATTGAAGACTTAAATATCGATGCTGGGCTTGCTCATATGGCAGCCAATAATTTAACAAATATTGTGGTCCATGCACCGTATATTATCAACTTAGGAAATACGCAAAAGCCTGAAACTTTTCAGCACGGTGTTGAATTTCTACAAAAAGAAATTGAACGCACTGCAGCACTTGGTGCAAAACAAATTGTTTTACATCCGGGTGCACATGTAGGAGCCGGTGCTGATGCAGGGATAGCTAAGATTATTGAAGGATTAAATGAAGTTTTAACGCAAGATTATCCTGTTAATATTGCGCTTGAAACGATGGCTGGAAAAGGTACAGAATGTGGACGTAGTTTTGAGGAAATCGCCGCAATTATTAATGGTGTGACTCATAATGAACGTTTGTCTGTATGTTTTGACACTTGTCATACACATGATGCGGGTTACAACATCAAAGAAGATTTTAATGGAGTACTCGAAGAGTTTGACCGTATTGTTGGGATTGATCGTCTTCAAGTACTACACATTAATGACAGTAAAAATGTTCGTGGAGCGGCTAAAGACCGCCACGAAAATATTGGCTTTGGTGAAATTGGCTTTGATGCCTTAAACGGCATTGTTCATCATCCGGACTTAATGCATGTACCAAAAATTCTCGAAACCCCATATGTGGGAGCAGATGCTAAAAATAAAAAACCGCCATATGCATTTGAAATTGAAATGTTTAAAGCGGGTGTCTTTTCACCGGGAGTTATCGAAGAATTAAAATCTTCTTTATAAATAGAAGCAGTTATCGCTGAAGACAGTCCCATAATTGGGACTGTCTTCAGCTTTTTTGATTTTTATAAAACTCTTATTTCAATAGAATTGAGAAAAAACTGATTACAAGCGATTCAAGCAAAATCTATTTACATTAGTGCTGAACTAAACTATACTTTTCTAATGTAAATCGTAATCATTATTAATTAGAAAAGAGGCGAAACAATGGTTGCGCCATTAATCGACATTCAAGATATCAGTTTTGAATATGAAGAAACCAAAGCGTTAGATCATATTTCCATGAAAGTGGAAGAAGGCGATTTTTTAGCAATATTAGGTCCGAACGGATCAGGGAAATCAACTTTATTAAAAATCATGTTAGGGCTTATCAAACCAAGCAAAGGGAAAATAGAACTTTTTGGAGTAGACTCGAAAAGTTTTAAAAACCGTGAATGGATTGGTTATGTATCTCAAAAATCAAATTCATTTAACTCAGGCTTTCCGGCGACTGTTAAAGAAGTGGTTGCAGGAGGCTTAGTAAAGAAAACAGGTTTGTTTCATCGGATGCCTAAAAAAACGTATGAACAAGTAGTTGAAGCATTAGAAGCGGTCAGTATGGAAGCATTTATTGATAGAAGCATCAGTGAACTTTCTGGTGGTCAGCAGCAACGTATTTTCATTGCGCGAGCATTGATTGCAAAACCAAAAGTGTTAATACTGGATGAACCAACGGTTGGAATTGACCATGAAAATGTTCAAGCATTTTATGACATGTTGGCCAGATTAAATCAGGATAAAAACATTACAATGGTGCTCGTTACACATGATGTGGATACGGTAACAGATCGAATCACTCATGTTGCGTGTTTAAATCAAACAATCCATTTCCACGGCTATAAAGAACAGCTTCACACGATGAGTGACGAAAAGCGCGAAGCGTGGTATGGCCATTCTGTCCGAAAAATTCACCATATCGGAGGAAGCCACACATGATAGAAGCTATTTTTTCTTATGAATTTTTACAAAATGCCTTTGCGGCAGGGTTAATCATTGGAGTTATTGCACCGTTACTTGGGGTGTTTATCGTTGTACGCAGATTGTCATTAATCGCTGATGCGTTAAGCCATGTTACGTTAGCGGGCATCGCAGGAAGTTTGTACTTGAGTCAAAGTGTAGCTTCTTTAGCTCTTTTAAATCCATTGTTTCTTGGGATTGCAGCTTCAGTAGGTGGCTCAATGTTAATCGAACGTTTAAGAAGCTTGTATAAGCATTATCAAGAATTAGCGATACCAATTATATTATCTGCAGGTATTGGGTTTGGTGCTATTTTTATTTCTTTAGCTGAAGGCTTTTCTAGTGACTTGTTTGGTTATTTATTCGGCTCGGTTTCAGCAGTAAGCAGAGAAGACTTGTTTATTGTTATGGGTGTGGCAATAGTCGTTCTTGTTTTTGTGTTTATCTTCTTTAAAGAATTATTCGTTTTATCATTTGACGACGAATATGCAAGAGCTTCTGGCTTGCCAGCTAAATGGATTCACTTTATGTTTATGATCGTAACAGCACTCGTGATTGCAGGATCAATGCGAATTGTTGGTATATTGCTTGTATCATCGCTTATGACCATTCCGGTTGCAACAGCGATGCGTGTCACAAAAAGTTTCAAACAAACGATTTTCTTATCGATTGCTTTTGGTGAAATTTCCGTTATTACCGGATTAGTATCTGCTTTTTACTTAGACTTGGCTCCGGGTGGAACAATTGTTGTGACATCAATTTTCCTATTATTACTAGTCCTTGCGTATAAAAAAATAATGGTTTCGCGTAAAAAAGGAGCGATTGCATGAATTTAACAACTGCATGGAAAATTCTAAAAGACAAAGGTTTCAAGGAAACATCGAAACGCAATCAAATTTTAGAGCTGTTTGCGAACGATGAACGTTATTTGACTGCGAGAGATTTGTTGGATGTTATGCAAAAAGACTATCCAAGCATGAGCTACGACACAGTGTATCGGAACTTAGCAACATTTGTATCGCTCGGCATATTAGAAGAAACCGAATTATCGGGTGAACGTCATTTTCGTATGCAATGCGAAAGCGATCATCACCATCATCATTTTATTTGCATGGATTGTGGCAAAATAAAAGAAATTCCGATTTGTCCGATGGATATGTTAGGTACAGCTTTACCCGCATACGAAATTGCCAATCACAAATTTGAAATATACGGGAAATGTCCCGAATGCAAATAAAAGCGAGAGTGGGGAAGTCCACTCTCGCTTTTTTCGTTATTTGCGGTTTAACGTTTCTTGCAGACTGAATTCGCTTTTAACCCATTGTTCTGCTTCAAGCCAGTCATAAACGCGTACGACATTCGATGGAACAGCCTCGCGGTTATAAGGTGTATCAAAAAGAATGACGGGTATATCCAACTCTTCAGCTATTTCTACAGCATTGTCGTGTTTGTCTTCGAAAAACAAATCCACATTATGACGTTTTGCTGTTTCGATTTTTTTATGAGAACCGATCAATTCAATGTGATCATATGCAATGGCATGTTCTTCAAACCAATTCAACGTAATGTCACGAACATTGTCGCCTCGAGCAGAAATATAATACAGTTCGTATTGGTCTTTCCAGTTGTTTAAAATTTGTTTGGCATGCTCAGAAACAGGAGAAGCCGCATAAATGCGCGGCTCGGAATCCCGGAACCAAGAATAAAATTCACCTTGTGTCAAATGGGGTAAAGCTGCGGTCAAATCATATTCTTTAATATCATCCAAAGTTAATTGACTGTTAAATTGTTCATTTATATGAGGAATCAGTGACGTTGGCGAAGTCACTGTTCCATCAATATCTATTCCAAAACGGTATTTCATCTATTCACAACCTTATACTTGTTGTTCTAATTCTTTTTTCTCTGCTGCTTGCTTCGCAAAATATTCTTCAGCTAACTTGTCGATTTCAACTTTCAATTCTTCGACCATTGTTGCTTCAGGGACTTTACGAACTGTTTTGCCTTTCATAAACAGCAATCCTTCGCCGCGAGCACCCGCAATACCGATATCGGCTTCGCGCGCTTCACCTGGACCGTTAACTGCACAGCCTAGAACAGCTACTTTTAATGGTGCTTTAATGTGCGAGATGTATTCTTCCACTTCGTTGGCAATTGTAATCAAATCAATTTCAATACGTCCGCATGTAGGGCATGAAATAAGTGTTGCTGCGTTTGAAGAAAGGCCGAAAATTTTCAGCATTTCACGCGCTACTTTTACTTCTTCAACTGGGTCTGCACTCAGCGATACACGAAGTGTGTTACCAATTCCTTTTGCGAACAAAGCGCCAAGCCCAGCTGCACTTTTCACTGTTCCTGAGAACAACGTTCCGGATTCAGTAATACCTAAGTGAAGTGGGTAGTCAAAAGCTTTTGAAGCTAGTTCATATGCTTCAACCGCTAAGCTTACATCTGAAGCTTTTAATGAAACAATAATATCGTGGAAATCCAAGTCTTCTAAAATTTTAATGTGGTGAAGCGCACTTTCGACCATACCTTCAGCCGTTGGGTAGCCGTATTTCTCTAGAATTTTACGTTCTAGTGATCCTGCGTTAACCCCGATGCGAATTGGAATGCCTTTTGCTTTAGCGGCATTTACAACAGCTTCAACTTTTTCGCGACGTCCAATATTCCCTGGGTTGATGCGGATTTTATCAGCGCCTTGTTCAATCGCAATTAAAGCTAATTTATAGTCAAAATGAATATCTACTACTAAAGGAATGTTAATGCGTGCTTTAATTGCGCCGATTGCATAAGCTGCACGTTCGTCAGGACATGCCACGCGAACAATTTGGCATCCCGCTTCTTCTAAGCGCAAAATTTCAGCGACCGTCGCTTCAACGTCGTGTGTTTTAGTAGTAGCCATACTTTGTATAAATAATTCATTACTGCCGCCAATCGTCAAATCTCCGACTTTTACGGGGCGTGTGTTTGAACGGTGTGTCATTTCGCTCATGAAAAAATCTCTCCTTTTTAGTGGTGGCCTGTTTTACCGGCTCACATATCTTTGTCCTACATATAAGGCTTATCCCAAAGTATGCAGGCTCTCTTCTATTGCCTATAGCCATTTTAGCAGTGTCGTGCTCTAAATGACAAGAAAGACGGCTAATTTACACCGCTGTTACCAATAAGTCGAGCTTAAGCATCTTTCTTTAACGGTGGTTTTTTGGGGTAATAGCCGATTGCCATATATATATAGAAGATGGTCAATAAACTTGTAGCTAATGAAACTTTAAAATCGAGGTCAAAAAAACTTAAAACAAACGCCACTAATGTTGGAATGGTTACACTAAGAGCGGTAGTTCGCCATAAGTGGCGGTATTCACCTCGACGTTTTCTGCTATTCAAAATCAATAAAGCGATTAACGCAAACAAACTGATTTTGATAAAATGATAAATTGTAGTTGAGACAAATAAGAAAACAAAAGCAAACGGGTAAAGGAGCCAATCGATTTCTTCGACAAATTCGATGAGTCCATCTATACTGCTAGAGGCATTACCTAACCCGGTGCTCCACTCAACAAAAGATGCGACTGTTAACAAGGATATAAAGAAAAAAATAAACTGCATTATTTTTCCGATGCCCATAATTCGGACAGCAGCTTGTTTTTTAGGTTCCATTAAACTCGCTTTAAATAATTGGTATAGGTTCAAAATCATCTTCCTCTCATTTATACCAATAATCGTACCACGTAGATTGTAAAAAAAAACGCCGCTTTGTTACGGGAATGTAAATTTTGCAGAAAGGTGTTTACAAATTATTAGTAAACTACGCATAATAGGTTAGGTGTGAATATGAAATTTAGGAGTTGAATATGTATCGTGGAAATGAACTGGCAAGAAATCTTCTTTTCCTTTTTTGGTGGATTAGGGATTTTCCTATTTTCAATTAAGTTTATGGGTGATGCTTTACAAAAAGCAGCAGGTGATAAACTGCGAGACATCTTAGATCGTTTTACGACGAATCCGTTCATGGGTGTTCTAGTTGGTATTATCGTAACCATCTTAATTCAATCGAGTTCAGGTACAACTGTAATCGTAGTTGGTTTAGTTAGTGCCGGGTTTATGACATTGAGACAGGCAATCGGCGTTATCATGGGGGCCAATATTGGTACTACTGTAACAGCCTTCATTATCGGTTTAGATGTTGGAGAGTACGCTTTGCCAATTATGGCAGTCGGAGCGGCTATGATTTTCTTTATTAAGAAAAATAAAATCCAAAACATTGGACAAGTCATATTTGGTTTTGGTGGCTTATTCTACGGTATGGAATTAATGAGTGGCGGAATGAAGCCGCTACGCGAATTACCAGCCTTTATCGATATGACGGTTAATTTGAGTGAATTCCCGATTTTAGGAGTGTTTGTCGGAACTGTCTTTACGTTAATTGTACAGAGCTCAAGTGGTACTGTCGCAATTCTTCAAGGACTTTATGCTGAAAACATCCTGACGCTTGGCGCATCTCTGCCAGTTCTATTCGGTGACAATATTGGAACGACCATTACAGCGGTACTTGCAGCACTTGGTACATCAATTGCAGCACGCCGTGCAGCAGCAGTACATGTACTGTTTAATATCGTTGGTTCGGTTATCTTCTTGATCCTATTAATTCCTTTTACAGCATATGTAGAATGGATTTCAGGGGTCTTGGCATTAGAACCGAAAATGCAAATCGCATTTGCCCACGGTTCATTTAATGTAGTAAACACGATTATTCAATTTCCATTAATAGGTGCATGGGCTTACCTAGTGACGAAAGTCATTCCAGGTGAAGAAGTGTTGGTTGAATTTAAACCAAAACATTTGGATATTCACTTTATCGAACAATCTCCTTCTATTGCGCTTGGCCAGGCAAAAGAAGAAATTTTACGTATGGGTCAATATTCAGTGCAAGGATTAGAAGAAACGTATAAGTATTTAATGACAAAGAGCAAGAAAAATGCAGAAATGGGTTATCAGTTAGAAGATGCCATCAACAATCTTGATAGCAAAATCACAGATTACCTGGTACTAATTTCAGCAGAATCTATTTCAGCAGCTGATTCAACACGCCACACAATGTTGATGGAAACGGTTCGTGACATCGAACGAATCGGTGACCATTTTGAAAACATTATTGAGCTAGTTGATTATCAAGAAAACAATAAAGTGAAAATCACGGAAAGTGCAATGGAAGATTTAACAGAAATGTTTACATTGACGATTGCCACAGTTCAAAAAGCGCTAAACGCATTGGATACAACTAGTCATGAACTGGCTCGTGAAGTAGCTGAACAAGAAGACTTGATCGACAAAATGGAACGTAAATTCCGCAAAAAACACATTTTACGCTTGAACGAAGGCGTTTGTACTGGACAAGCAGGAATTGTCTTTGTCGACATCGTAAGTAACTTAGAGCGAATTGGTGACCATGCAGTGAACATTGCAGAAGCAATTCTAGGGAACCGAGCGTAACTAGAAAAGCATAAGTGCCTGTTCAGCTATGTTTGGTATAAGGCTGACCAGTAGTGCGGCGTTCTTTGTCGCATAGCTGGGTTGGCTGATAACCCGAAGAGCTAGACGCTAGAGTCTAAACAAGAAAAAGTATAAAAAACAAAAAGCTCTCTTTCATCAAACTTTACATTTTGAAAAATGTAGAGCACGATGGAAGAGAGTTTTTTTATAGGAGGAGTGCAGATGGAAATCATCGGCTGGATTGTAATCTTGCTATTTTTTGTTATTGGATTTATTGGTTTGGTATACCCGATTATCCCTGCTGTTTTATTTATTTTCGGAGGCTTTGTCATGTATGGCTTGTTTTTCAGCTTTAGCGATTTGCCTTGGTGGTTTTGGGCGATTCAAAGTTTATTTGTTATTTTATTATTTGGAGCAGATGCGCTTGCCAATGCGTTCGGGGTTAAAAAATTCGGTGGGTCAAAAGCAGGTCTTTGGGGCAGTACAATCGGCTTGATAATAGGTCCTTTTATTATTCCAATTGTGGGCATACTAATTGGTCCATTTATCGGGGCGATTGTTGCAGAAATTCTTTTTAATAAATCCACGTTAAAAAAATCTTTTCTTTCAGGTGTAGGTTCTGTTGTTGGATTTATTACATCAGTCTTTACAAAAGGCATTATTCAAACAGTTATGATTGTCCTTTTCTTTATCATGGTTAATTTCAGCGACAAGTGAAGCAAAAGCTTTAAATCAGGGGCTAAGTCGGACAAAAGACTGAATAACGCCATTAGACGTTCATTTTGTTTGTAACAGTCTAGAAATTTTGATAGGCTAAGAAGGTAGACCAATAGACTCAAGGAGGAATTTTATTATGGCTTATGAATTACCAGAATTACCTTACGCGTATGACGCACTTGAACCGCATATTGACAAAGAAACGATGAACATTCATCACACGAAACACCACAACACGTACATCACAAACGTAAATGCGGCTTTAGAAGGCCACGATGAGCTTGCTTCAAAATCTGTAGAAGAATTAATCGCAGATTTAGATGCAGTTCCTGAATCGATTCGTACAGCTGTCCGTAACAACGGCGGTGGACATGCGAACCACTCATTATTTTGGAAACTATTGTCTCCAAGCGGTGGCGGTAACCCGACAGGCGCATTAGGCGAAGCAATCAATAGCAAGTTCGGAAGCTTTGACGAATTCAAAGAAAAATTCGCTGCTGCTGGAAAAACTCGCTTTGGATCAGGATGGGCTTGGCTTGTTCTTTCTAACGGCGAACTTGAAGTAGTATCAACACCTAACCAAGACTCTCCATTAATGGAAGGCAAAACGCCATTACTTGGTCTTGATGTATGGGAACACGCTTACTACTTGAAATACCAAAACAAACGTCCAGATTACATCAATGCATTCTGGAACGTTGTAAACTGGGAAGAAGTTTCAAACCGTTACGAAACAGCAAAATAAGACGTCACAATTGAAACTTTGCACACACTTTTTCGTCAGAAAAAGTGTGTGTTTTTTTTATGGGATGATATACTGATAACTGGATATTTTTTTGCGAAAGGAGCAAACTGCTCATGAAACCGCCTCAAAAAAGACGCATTTCACTGGCAAGGGTGAAATTGCAGTCGAATACAGTCTTTCGAATGAATGTCCTGTTTTTCACAATTTTCTTATTGTTTTCTTTGTTGATTTTACGTTTAGGCTTTCTTCAAATTGTTAAAGGGGAAGATTATGCACGTGCAATCGCAAGAACGGAAGAAGTCCCAGTCAATACAAGTGTTCCAAGAGGACGCATTTTTGATAGCGAAGGACGGATTCAAGTTGGCAATAAACCGGTCAATGCCATTACTTACACAGCGATGCAAACGACCAAAAGAGAAGAAATGATGACAGTTGCACGTGAATTAGCAAAGCTGATTGATAAAGACTTTAACAAAGTGACGCTCCGGGATAAACAGGATTTTTATATACAATTAAATACAGAAAGCGCCACAAAAAAAGTGACGGATGAAGAAAGAGCGGCAATTGCTGCTGAAGATATTACCGAAACAGAAAAACAGCGCAAGCTCGATGCGTTAGTAAGAGAAAAGATCACAGAGAAAGAACTAGCAAGTTTATCGGGAGAAGACCTTGAAGTGCTGGCGATCTATCGTGAGATGACTTCAGGATATGCATTAACTCCTCAAATGATTAAAAACGAAGATGTAACGGATGAAGAGTTTGCTCGTGTTTCGGAGCGCTTGACAGACCCCGATTTAAAAGGGATAAATACCGTAACCGATTGGAAACGGATCAAATCGAGTGACTTAACCATTCTAGGGAGTACGACGACACCTGAAACAGGAATTCCTGCGACGAAACTGGAGTACTACTTAGCTCGAGATTATTCTCGTAACGATCGTATTGGCATAAGTTTCTTAGAACAACAATACGAAGAAGTGTTACAAGGTCAAAAATCGGTTGTTAAAAATGTAACCGATGGCCGGGGAAGTGTCATTGAAACAGTTCCTGTCGATGAAGGGGAAGCTGGAAAAGACATCGTGTTATCCATCGATAGCGAATTGCAAAGTGAACTTGAAAAAATTGTAGAAGATAAATTATTGGAGTTAAAGAAACGTCCAAATTCAGAATTAGTTAAAGACGCTTACTTAGTCATGATGAATCCGCAAACGGGAGAAGTTTTATCAATGGTAGGCAAACGAATTGGCGAAGATAAAGACGGCAAACAAGTTATTTATGACTATGCATTTGGGACATTTACAGCAGCTCACGAAATGGGTTCAACTGTTAAGGGTGCAACGTTATTAACGGGTTATGCTAAAGACGCAGTGGAACTCAATGAAGTTCAAATTGATGAGCCGCTTAAATTTGCCGGAACCGCGTTAAAAAAATCCATTTTTAACACAGAGCCGTTTAACCGGATTCCAATGACAGATTTAATGGCTATCGAACGATCTTCAAACGTTTACATGTTTAAAATAGCAATGAAAATTGCAGGAGTCGAATATCAATACAATCGCGGATTGTATGTAGCTCCTGAAACTTTTGCTGAAATGCGCAATTCATATGCGCAATTTGGTTTAGGGGTTAAAACTGGCATTGATTTGCCAAATGAAGGAACTGGATATATGGGTGGAACTTCCCCGGGGGCAAAACTACTCGATTTGGCAATTGGTCAGTTTGATACGTATACACCAATGCAGTTAGCACAGTATATTTCAACAATTGCTAATGACGGTTACCGGATGGAACCGCATGTAGTTAAAGAAATTCGTAGTGCTTCAACCGACGGTGTCACGCTCGGTCCAATTGAAACGATTATTGAACCTAAAATTTTAAATCGCATTAACAATACACAAGAAGAAATTGAGCAAGTTCAAACAGGTATGCGCAATGTATATATTGGGAGTTCAGGTTCAGCGCGTGCGCAATTTAGCGATGCTCCTTATACCGCTGCTGGGAAAACCGGAACAGCCGAAGTGTACTTCTACGAAAAAGACCATGAACTGACAGGAGAATATGCAATTAATATTGCCCATGTCGGCTATGCACCTTTTGAAAATCCGGAAATTGCTTATGCAGTCGTCATTCCGTACGTTACGACGGATCCGGAAAATGTTCCGAGAGCGAACAATGAAATTGCACGGGCAGCAGCTGATAAGTATTTTGAGTTAAAAAGTAAAGAAGTAGTAGAAGAAAGTAATTTAATAAAACCACCTTATAGTAAAACAGTTGAAGTTGAAGGCGAATAAACGAAAGCCCTAAGGAAATTCTCTTTTTGAGAAATTTCCCTTAGGGCTTTTTTATGTTAACTAAGTCATTTACAATTTCTTAACATTGCCTTTATATGTCCTCAACAATCCCTCTATATAGTAGAGAATGTAAACAAACATAATTAATAGGGGGAAACAACATAATGAGAAACTGGAAATTTGCGATGGCGTCAACAATTCTTGGTTCGGCTTTAATACTTGGTGCATGTGGCAGTACGGATACACAAGAAACGAGTTCAGAAACAGCAGGAGAAGCAGTTGAAGGAACTGTATCTGGTGATGGATCTTCTACTGTAGCACCAATTATGGAAGGCATTGTTGAAGAATATGCTGGAGCACAGCCGGGTGTTCAAGTTACAGTCGGTACATCAGGTACTGGTGGCGGATTTGAAAAATTCATCCAAGGTGAAACGGATTTTTCCAATGCTTCTCGCCCTATAAAAGAAGAGGAAGCAGCTAGCCTTGAAGAAGCAGGCATTGAATATACAGAATTCGAATTGGCTTATGATGGATTGTCAGTTGTCGTTAGTCAAGAAAACGATTGGGTAGAAGATTTAACAGTAGAAGATTTGAAAAAGTTATGGGTAGAAGATGGTAAAACGAAAAAATGGTCAGATATCAATCCGGAATGGCCAGATGAAGAAGTGGTTTTCTACGCACCAGGAACAGATTCAGGAACTTTCGATTACTTTAATGAAGTGATTCTTGAAGATGAAGATCTGGTTAGCTCAGCAACTTTATCTGAAGACGACAATACATTAGTCCAAGGCATACAAGCAGATCCAAATGCTATCGGATTTTTCGGCTATGCATATTACGTTGCGAACCAAGATACATTAAAAGTTGTATCGATTGATGGTGTCGAGCCTAATAATGAAACGATTGAATCAGGGGAATATTCACCTCTGTCACGTCCATTGTTCACATATGCTAGCAATGCTGCACTTACTGACAACGAAGCAGCATATGATTTCATGACGTATGCGATTGAAAATGCAGGAGCTATGGCTGAGGCTGTTGGCTATGTCGCTTTGCCACAAGAGGATTATGACAAAGACTTAGCAGATTTAGAAGCGCTTAAATAATAACAAGGACCAGTCTAGTTTAGTCTGAGGGTGAGCAGCCACTGCTCGCCTTTTGCGGTTGAAAGGGGATTCTATATGCGACCTTCTGTACAGGAAATGATCGCACGTTCAAATGGCAAGAAAAACAAAAAAGCAATTGAGAAAATCATTCCGATTCTTTTGTTTTTGATTGCCTCAGTTTCGGTTTTAACATCCATTGGAATCGTTGTGACATTAATTGTGGAAACTATTACATTTTTCACACGTGTACCATTTTTTGATTTTATTTTTGGCACCACTTGGTTGCCGTTTTCAAATAAAGATGCCCAGTTTGGCATTTTGCCGTTAATCGTCGGAACATTGAAAGTTACTTTAATCGCAACTATTGTCGCGGTACCAATCGGCATTTCAGCCGCAATTTATTTAAGTGAGTATGCCAGCGAAAATGTGCGTCGCATTTTGAAGCCAGTTCTTGAAGTATTGGCAGGCGTACCGACAATTGTTTACGGATTTTTTGCGCTAACTTTTGTGACACCTATTCTTCAATCGGTATTTCCAGAAATCAAAATCTTCAATGCGATTTCACCCGGAATTGTTGTAGGAATCATGATTATTCCAATGATTGCTTCTTTATCAGAAGACGCTATGTCTTCTGTGCCGAAAAGCATACGAGAAGGCGCATTGGCAATGGGCTCGACAAAGTTTGAGGTAGCTTGGAAAATAACTGTGCCAGCCGCGCTTTCAGGAATCATTGCATCGGTTGTTCTAGCGGTATCGAGAGCAATTGGAGAAACAATGATCGTGTCGCTTGCAGCTGGCTCTACACCAAGATTTGATGGCGACTTTACCGGTTCAATCCAGACGATGACTGCCTATATCGTTCAAGTATCAAAAGGTGATGCTGGATTTGGAACAACGATTTACTATTCCATCTATGCAGTCGGATTTACGCTGTTCGTCTTTACGATGGTTATGAATATTCTCGCCGGCTACGTCTCAAAACGTTTCAGGGAGGAATATTAATATGAGATATATAGAACAACAAGCAGTCGTCAAGCGAATGAATGGAAGATTAATCGCCAACAGCATCTTCAAATATGTATTTCTTGCAGCTACTTTAGTCGCATTAGTAGCATTGGTTATTTTACTTTACCGGATTATTTCTCAAGGAATGGGACATTTATCCATTGAATTTTTAACGAACTTTGCTTCGCGTTTTCCAGAAAAAGCTGGAATTAAAGCAGCCCTTGTTGGTTCGCTATGGTTGATGCTGGTTGTTGCACCGACTTCAATTATTTTGGGTGTCGGTTCAGCCATTTACTTAGAGGAATATGCCAAGCAAAACCGCATTACCACATTTATCCGCATGAACATTTCCAATTTGGCGGGTGTCCCATCTGTAGTGTTTGGGTTACTGGGGTTAACGATATTTGTAAGGGCAATGGCTTTAGGAAATAGTATTTTAGCAGCAGGCTTTACGATGAGTTTATTGATTTTGCCGGTTATCGTTGTGGCTTCACAAGAAGCGATCCGTTCAGTTCCTGGTGAACTTCGTGATGCATCATTCGGCATGGGGGCTACCAAGTGGCAGACAATCGTCAAAATTATTTTGCCCGCGGCTATACCTGGTATTTTAACGGGCAGTATTTTAGCACTGTCTCGTGCCATTGGAGAAACAGCACCATTGATTGTCATTGGAGTGCCTGTTATCATCCAGTTCTTACCGGCTGGTGTGATGGACACATTTACCGCTTTGCCGATGCAAATCTACGATTGGTCAAGTCGTCCTCAACCGGAGTTTCAAAATGTGGCAGCTGCAGGAATCATGGTATTGATGGCAGTCCTGCTATTCATGAATTCTATCGCGGTCATTATTCGCAACAAATTCGATAAACGCTATTAACGCTAATTATGTGGAAGGGGTTCTGCAAATGACCACCATTATTACGGAAAAAACAACAACTGAAGAAGTAAATGATTCAGCAAAAAAAGCTGTCTACGAAACAAACCAACTTAACCTTTGGTACGGGTCAAACCATGCATTGAAGAATATTGATCTGGAAATTATGGAAAACGAAGTTACAGCGATCATTGGACCTTCAGGATGTGGGAAATCGACTTATTTAAAAACGTTAAATCGAATGGTTGAGTTGGTTCCTTCTGTTAAAACGTCTGGAGAAATTCTTTACAGAGGACGCAATATTTTCGATCACGATTATGGTGTTGAAGAACTGCGCACACGTGTAGGGATGGTCTTTCAAAAACCAAATCCATTTCCGAAGTCGATATATGACAATATTGCTTACGGACCACGTATTCACGGCATCAAAAACAAGAAAATTCTTGATGAAATAGTTGAAAAAAGTTTGCGTGGTGCGGCAATCTGGGAGGAAGTAAAAGATCGTTTAAACGAAAATGCTTACAGTATCTCAGGTGGGCAGCAACAACGGATCTGTATCGCGCGCGCACTTGCAATCGAGCCAGACGTCATTTTGATGGATGAGCCAACATCAGCACTTGATCCAATTTCGACATTGAAAGTTGAAGAATTGGTTCAGGAACTGAAAAAAGACTATAGTATCATCATTGTCACGCACAATATGCAACAAGCCGCACGGATTTCAGATAAAACAGCATTTTTCCTAAACGGGGAAGTAATCGAATATGATCAAACAGATACCATATTTTCAAACCCTTCCGATAAACGCACGGAAGATTATATTTCAGGTAGATTCGGTTAAAGGGAGGCGAAAAGTTTGTCATTACGTGAAAAGTTTGAATTTGAATTAAATTCCGCTCAAGAAGAATTGATTACATTAAGTACAATGGCAGTAAGTGCGTTAAATAAATCAATGGAAGCATTAATTAGGCAAGATGTAGATGCCGCATTAGAAGTGATTGAAGATGATCAAGACATTAATCAGCTAGAAGAATTTATCAATGACCGGGTCATCTTATTAATTGCTAAACAATCGCCGGTCGCCACTGATTTAAGACGTTTAATTGTAACAATAAAAGTAGCGTCGGATATGGAACGTGTTGGAGATTATGCAGTTAATATCGCCAAAGAGACAATCCGTATCGGCAACCAGGAATTGTTACCTCAAATCGAACAAATTCAGCAAATGCAAAAATTGGCTGTTGCCATGCTGCATCAAGTAATTGATGCTTTTGTAGAAGAAGATATTGTCAAAGCAAAAGAAATTGCAGAACTCGACGATCAAGTCGACGATTTATACGGTGATGTAATTCGTAAACTAATCCAAGCAGGTGGAGAAAATCCAGATAAGCTTGGTCAAATTACACAATTGGCTTTCATCAGTCGTTATATGGAACGTTCTGCTGACCACGCCACTAATATTGCCGAGCAATTATTTTACTTAGTGCGTGGTCGTCACTATGATTTGAACAAATAATAAGTGTCGTCAATCGATGAAAATACGGTGCCGGGAGCGAAATGCTACCGGTCTTTCTTTTTATTTGGAAAGGTTCAATTTTATTGGTGTTTTACAGTAGACTTTATGGTGAAATATGCTATAATAATTAAGTCGTATAGATCACGCTTATTTACAAATGATCTTTGAAAGAATTAGGAGGGATACCGATGCGTGTTAACATCACTTTAGCTTGTACAGAATGTAGCGAACGTAACTACAGCACTGTTAAAAATAAGCGCAACAACCCTGAGCGTCTTGAAATGAAAAAATATTGCTCACGTGAAAAGAAAATGACAGTACACCGTGAAACGAAGTAATTCATTGATTGCCAAAACCTAATATGGGTTTTGGCTTTTTTCTTTTTAAAGGAGAAGATATGGATATGGATAAAAAAACGCAACGCAATCATGTGCTGACAATGCTTAGTCAAATGACAGCCGATCAATATAACAGTAAATCACAAGCAGTTATCAATCGTTTAATGAAAGATCCTGTATTTTTATCAGCGAAAACAGTTGGTCTAACAATATCTGCATTTCCTGAAGTAGATACATTGGCATTAATAGAGAACTGTTGGGCGGCAGGGAAAAAAATAGCTGCTCCGAAATGCCATTCGGCAAATCGCGTTATGGACTTCCGAATAATTGAGTGTTTTGATCAACTAGAAACAGTTTACATGAAATTGAAAGAACCGATTGTCACAAAAACATCTTACATAAAACCTGAACAAATCGACTTGTTAATCGTACCGGGTGTGGTTTTTTCAAAACAAGGGTTTAGAATCGGCTTTGGCGGAGGTTATTATGATCGCTTTTTAGCAAATTATACTGGGAATACACGTTCTGTGGCATTTGATTGTCAAATTGCGGAGGAGATACCAGTTGAAGAACATGATTTGCCGGTTGGAGGCATTTACACAGAAAGTGGTTTTATCGATTTAAAGGCGGTGGACAGATGAAAAACCTATATGATGTTATGCAATTATTAAAACGCTATGGGACAGTTATTTATACAGCTGATTACAGTGCGGATATTGGGTTAATGGAAGAAGAAATCAAAGAATTGTACCGTCTGCAATTTATTACAGCTAAAGAATTTGCGACAGCCATGCTCATTCTGCGCCACAAAAAATCCGAATACGATAAAAAATAAATTCGTTTTACGAAACTTTAATTTGTTTCATTCGTCTAAAATAAGGGTAATTACTTCAATTGACTGTAATAATCTTTTATACTGAACTATTATGATAAACGTGAAAACAAAAAGAATAGGAGGATGTCTAGGAATGTTAAAAAAAGAATGGCCAAAACATACAGTCCTGGCAATTGCCATCATCGCCACTTGGCTAAAAACATATATCGTTTACAAAACGAGTTTTTCAATTACCATTGAAAATTTATTACAAGAGTTTATTTTGTTTATTAATCCGTTAAGCATGCTGTTATTTATTTATGGAGTTTCATTGTTCTTTAAAAGTGACAAAGTCAAAAATGTCTATTTACTATCGGTAGCAGTTATTACATCAATTGTTCTTTACGGAAACGTAGCATTTTACCGATTTTTCAATGACTTTATCACGTTACCTGTATTGTTCCAAACTGATAATTTCGGAGATTTAGGATCTAGTGCAGCAGCTAGTGTGTTTTGGACAGATCTTTTTTATTTTTCAGATGTCCTGATTATTTTGATGGCTATTAAATTTATTAAACTAAAACCGAGTAAAGCGGGAGCTCAATCTGTTCAACGTAAAGCTTATTATATTTTGGCGTTAGCAGTGCTGTTCTTCAATCTAGGGCTTGCAGAAGCAGAACGACCACAATTATTAACGCGTAGTTTTGACCGTGAGATGTTAGTGAAAAATCTAGGTATGTACAATTACCATTTATACGATATTTACATTCAGTCGAAATCACAAGCACAGCGCGCATTAGCAGATGGATCTGAGTTGGTTGAAGCGAACAGTTACGTACGTGCTAACCAAATTGAACCTTCTGCAGAAATGAAGGGAATTGCTGAAGGACGTAACTTGATTGTTGTGACTTTAGAATCTTTACAGAGTTTTGTGATTAACGAAGAAATGAACGGGCAAACCATTACACCGTTTATGAATTCATTAACAGAAGATGAAGACACCATTTATTTTGAAAACTTCTATCACCAAACGGGGTTAGGCAAAACTTCGGATTCGGAATTTTTGCTTGAAAATTCGCTTTACCCGTTAAGTGGCGGAGCGGTATTCTTTACGCATAGTGGAAATACGTTTAACTCGATGGCAGAAAGTCTTGGCAATGAAGGTTATGCGACAAACGTTCAACATGCTAATACAAAGAGCTTCTGGAATCGCGACATCATGTATGAATCGTTAAACATTGACGAATTTTATGATGTGGAAAGCTTTGAAGTGGACGAAGGCCAAGCAGTTAATTGGGGCATGAAAGATGTTCCGTTTATGGAACAGTCTGTCGAGCACATGACTGAAATGCCACAACCTTTTTATAGTCGTTTATTAACATTAACAAATCATCATCCGTTTACGTTAGATGAAGAAGATAAGTTAATCGATGAATACGATTCAAATTCAGGAACATTAAATCGTTATTTCCAAACATCGCGTTATTTAGACGAAGCGGTAAAAACTCTTTTTGATGAATTAAAAGAACAAGGTTTATACGAAAATTCGATTATTGTGATGTACGGTGACCATTACGGAATATCTGAAAATCATAACGAGGCCATGTCTCAATATCTTGGTGAAGAAGTAACGCCATTTACGTCTGCTGAATTGCAAAAGGTTCCTTTCTTTGTTCATATTCCAGGGTACGGTAAAGGGTATGTGGACGACGAAGTTGGCGGACAAATCGATATGCGTCCAACGATCATGAACTTGCTGAATATCGATACATCAAAAGATATTCAATTTGGTGGCGATCTTTTCTCAGAAGAACATGAAGAATTAGCGATTTTCCGTGACGGACGTTTTGTTACAGACGAAGTAGTTTATGCAGGAAATGTTTGTTATGACAAGGAAACGGGTGAACAGACCGAGCAAGAACTGTGCGCTCCATTTATCGAGCAGGCATTTACAGAACTTGAATATTCCGAGTCGATTATTAACGGAGATTTATTGCGTTTTTACGATGAAAAAGATGGTCAGTTGACAACAATTCCTGATGTCGAATTAAAACAATAACCAAAAGGAGAGTGCATCACGCGCTCTCCTTTTTTCATGCAATAAAAAAAGCCGATGCAGTATGCATCAGCTTTTTTTAGATTAATGTAGGCTCGGTGGATAACCTTGTGTGATAAGTGTTGCGATCGCAAACCCGCCGAAAATCACAAAAGTTCCAAAGTTAAAAAGGAAACCTAGAACTTCTTTGTTTTTAAGCGTTTGTACAGTGCCGATTGCTGCAAGAATTGCAATAAGTCCAAATATAACCACTAACATCCAACTCATCGATGACACTCCCTTCAACTTAAACAGCCAGTGCCGCTTTGTTCTCTTTATATTGTAAAGATATTCCGCTGTTTTGTCGAGGACAAAAAGTGTCAGTATCTTGACAGTCTACTAGGTACGGCATGTTATAATCGGAAAGAGGTGAAAGAGATGTTAAAAATCGATCAACTAGAGTTAGGTCCTATTCAAACAAATTGTTACATCATTTCCGATGATCAGAAAAACTGTCTGATTTTTGATCCGGGTGAAGAAAGTACGAAGATAGAAGCATTGGTGAAAAAGAAGAACTTGAAACCGATGGCTATTTTATTAACGCATGCGCATTTTGACCATATTGGTGCAGTCGACGACATAAGGGAACGTTATTCTGTCCCTGTTTATTTGCATCATTTAGAGAAAGACTGGTTAAGCCGTCCGAACTTAAACGGCTCAGGAAAGTATGCGGCAGTGCCTGATTACCGCATGAAAGATGCAGATGTCTTGTTGATAGATGAAAAGACATTAGAAATTGGGTCGTTCAAAATGGATATTTTCCATACACCCGGACATTCTCCTGGTAGCGTAAGTTTCTCGTTTGGTAAGGAAGGCTTTGCGATTGTTGGCGATGTCATTTTCCGTGGAAGTATTGGCCGTACAGACTTGATTGATGGCTCTGAGAAACGGCTTCTACAGTCTATAGAAGAGTCGATATTGCCACTTCCCAAGCACATGATTCTATACCCAGGACATGGCCCTGAAACAACAGCAGAGCAAGAATTACACAGCAATCCATTTTTAAAGATTTTTAAATCGTAAGAAGGTTATAACCAAATAAAAAACAAACGGTGTATCGGAAAATCCGATACACCGTTTGTTTTTTATTGGCGTTGATTAATGCCCAGCACCAGGAACGTGGATGAACGTAGAGTAATAAGTGAAGCCTACGAAAAACACTGTCAAATAGGCGGCAAAAATATACATATACATGCGTTCAGAAATATTTAAAAATCCAAGAAGAACAAAAACTCCGGTGTTAGCTACCATTAATAATGATACTTCAACCATATCGCCTACATAAAAGAGAACTGCAAATATTCCAGTCCACCATCCCATTAATTTGAACATATTATTCATGGGTAATCCCTCCTTTGCCACAACACAATAATCTCTCATTCATTATATAGGAAACAGAGTGAATGTGTAAACAACGAGTTGGTCTTTCTTTGTGACAAACAGGTGTACGACAAAAAATGCTGAATGGATTCCCTAGTTCACTGAAAACCTACTAGGTAAAGAAAAATATAGTAGCCTTCAAATTTGAGATTTGGCTTGATATTGACGTTCAAAAAATTATTTTGGCAAAAATTATTTCCTTTTCAAAAAGAGCTAGCTATACTATGGGTGAACAAAGAGGCGGCCTTTGTTCAAGTCGAAATTGGAGGTGGATATGCAATCAATTATTGAGCGCCGCTGTGTTGACTTATTGCATGATGCGGCAAAAAATGGCACAACAGACATCCACATCAAACCCGAACTATCCTGCTATACCATTGCTTATCGTTCGTTCCAAAACTTGCGCCAAGTAAAACAACTCCCCTTTGATCTAGGTGATCGCATGATTGCTTATTTCAAATACTTATCCCTTTTAGATATGAGTGAAAAGCGAAAACCCCAAACCGGTTCTTTCCAACTTACCATCAACAACTTATCCCATTATTTTCGAATTTCAACATTGCCTTCTGTATTAACAAAAGAAAGCATTGTCATCCGAATTATGCCTGATGATACGGCACAATCGATCCACCAGTTGGCAGCATTTCGTGACTCGGCTAGGCTTTTGGAAAAATTGTCTGAAGCATCTCAAGGACTAATTTTGTTTACGGGTCCTACCGGTTGTGGCAAATCCACAACTTTATATTCGTTGTTAAAGCATTGTTCCGAAAAGCTAAACCGTAACATTATCACGCTTGAAGATCCTGTAGAACGCAAAAACCAAGCGATTTTACAAATCCAAGTAAATGAAAAAGCGGGACTCAGTTATGCAACCGGATTAAAAGCGATTTTGCGACATGATCCAGATATTATTATGATCGGTGAAATCCGTGATGCAGAAACGGCTCAAATAGCGGTACGTGCCGCATTAACGGGACATTTAGTGTTTTCTACAATACATGCCAGACATTCTGTTGGCTGTTTGCACCGCTTAAATGATTTAGGTATATCTTTTGAAGACATGTCACAAACCTTAGTGGCCATTTCAGCGCAAAAAATTATACCGATGTTTTTAGATGTTGAACAAAAACAACCAAGTCACCGCGCACTTTATGAGATTCTTGACGGTGAATGGTTAGAAGATGCATTAATGTCAGCTCAACAGAAAAAAATATACACATTGCCAAGTCATTTGTCCTTTGCTGGTCAAGTTCGGGAAGGAGTGAAAATTGGTGCGATTGAGCCTTCCTATGCGTTCAGACAAGATCCGTCTTCGTGATCGCGAACAATTTTTAACTCGTTTATCGGTATTAATGAAAGAAGGATATTTGTTGCCAGTCGCTTTGAGTTTATTATTGCCAATGCATACTTCTAAGCTAGAAGAAGCTTTAGTTGGCATAACGGCTGTTTTAAAAGAAGGTGGCCAAGCAGCAGAAATTCTGAAGTTTTTAGGGTTTACAGATCACGTGTTATTTCCGGTTGAAATTGCTGAATCCCACGGACGATTAGCAGAATCGATTGATAGCATTGCTAAAAGTTATGCGCGAACAGAACGTGTACAAAAGAAATTAAAGAATATATTGATCTACCCAGTTTCTTTGCTGATTTTCACTTCTATCTTATTTTTGTTTTTTCGTACAAGCTATGTGCCGAATTTAACGGAAATGATGAATTCTATGCAAACTGGAGAAGAAGCATCAGGTGTACCTGCTTATTTATTGAGTTTGCCAGATTTTTTTATCGCTGTTTTTGCTGGTACCGCCTTATCAGTATATGTATTCAATCAGTTATTAAAAAAGCAAGCAGTTGAGCGACAAATCAATTGGCTCCTGTCAATCCCGGTCATCCGTCGCTTTATGAAACTGTACTGGTCGCATTTACTTGCACGTGAGCTTGGTACTTTATTGCATAGTGGCATCTCGATGCAAGAATCCCTCGATTTGTTGCAACGCCAAAATTATCATAAAATTATTCAGTTTATGGCGCATGTGTCTCATGAAGAATTGATGATGGGACAAAGTTTTTCTAGGTCGCTAGAACATGTTGCGTTTGTCTCTAAAGACATGCCCGCTTTTGTGCAACATGGTGAAATGACGGGGTTTTTAGGCAAAGAGCTTATTCTTTATAGCGAAGTATTAATGGAGCAAATTGAGCAACATACACAGCAATTGCTCCGTATTATCCAACCGAGTTTTTTTATTATGATTGCTATTTGCATTGTCGGTGCATATTTAGCGATTTTGATGCCAATGTATAACTTAGTCCATACCATCTAAGGAGGAAGAACATGCGCTTATTAAAAAACCAAAAAGGATTTACATTGATCGAAATGCTAATTGTTATGTTGATCATTACAGTTTTAATTGCGATTGCAATACCAAATGTGACAAAACAATCTTCTGCAGTTGAAGAAAAAGGATGCAAAGCATTTGTGCATATAATAACTAATATAAGCACCTTTATAGAGAAGCCTTGCTATGACTGGCTTTCAGAGACAACTATAAATCAGCTATTAATTTCAAGTTACATAATCGAATATTTTAGACAAAAAAATAAAGAAGAAACGAGGATTCAGAGAAAGTTGGTAGCTCTCTTTGAATCATCTAGTAACTGTCACTACACAGAAACTAGAATTTTTCGCTTCTTCTTTGATATATCTATCTTACATCATAGGATAGGTATATTCAAGGGAGATGAGAGGAGTTTTAGCCGTGTATTGCGGTTGAAGCTCCTCTTTTTTGTTTGTCTTGACGAGCAGCCCTTAAGCGTCATTAAAAAACAGGTCAGGTTACTCCGAGCCAATGCAATAAATTCGGATATATCATTCAATAAGCTGTTTCCTATCTCAGTGAATGATGAAAGGCGTGTGCTGCCTTTAAATGCACGGCTGGGAGGTATCGGCTAACATTTATGTTAGGGCAAGCATATCACGCTTAGAAAAGGCTTGTAGAGCTTTCTAATCATATACGGACGATAACAGTATAAGATATGTGAAACGAGAGTTTCGGATTAGATAGGAACACGAGTAACTTCAGATGAAAACAATGACGCTGTTTGAATAGTGTAATCTTTGCTTATTTTTCAAGACATCTGAATCTATTTCATTTGCCTTGAAAAGTAGGCAATAATTACGCCGATTTCTTAGAATTCTTCCAATTCTGTTGTTTAAAAGGCGTTGAAAGTCAACTACATAGACACGAAAGATTAAAGAAATATACCCTGAGGAGGAGAATACACATGGATGAAAGAACAAAAGAAAACATGGAAATGAGTATAACTAGACTGGAAGAAGAGATTAAGCAAGCTAAGGATCAGCTATGGAGAATGTTGCTGAATGGAGAATCTATTGAAAAAGTAGTCAATGTAAAATCTTACATAAGGTATCTTGAGAATGAAAAGAAGAAAACAAGTCATTAAGCAACATAAGGAAATTGTATAGTAAAATTTAACTATACTAAATTGTTTGAAAGTGGTATGTTGATTTATGGGAGGTGAGAGGAAATGGAGAAAAATTTTAAGTCAATGAGTATTAATGAAGAGCCATATAAATTTACAGGAATTTTTACAAAAAGTGGTTCTGAGCTTGTTATATCATTCGATTCAAAATCATATGCGAATGAAATAGGCTCTCTACTTAATAAGCGGGTTATGATTGATAATATCGCCTTCTTTGGAGAAGATGAAACTGCAATACACTATGCTGGAAAGTTCATTATTAAAAGTATTAGAAACAAGGAAGCATTATTAATGAAATTCTAAAATATTTAGAGGTGATTAGATGGATTATGCAGGCGCATATGAAACGCTATTAAATTTTAGACATCTATTGGTAGATGAAAATTTAGAAAATATTAAAAAAGATTATATTCAATTTTCTTCTCATGAAATTGGTAACTCATTCTATAAACTAGTAGAAGAAGGATATATAGAAATTAAAAAAGTAAATGGTAGAAGTCCAGTAATACTTAAAGTCTTAAAGTAAGTTTAATCACTAAATCGGAATGGGAAGTGTAAAATGGAATACATCATTGAAAGAAACTCATCTACAAGAACTGATGATAAAGCTACAGACGTTCAAGCAGCTGGACTCAAAGAGTATGTAAACTACAATGTAAATGAAGAAGGTTATAAGCTTCATTCTATAATTCCTATTCCTAATGGAGATCATTTAGTAGTTTTAGAGCCAGATAATAGTATTGCATACAATGTTTATTATTATGACAATGACTCAGGAAAGATGATTCTTGAGTTTGAAACTGCTGATATGCTTGAACAACTAAAGCTAATCAAAGAAACGGATGAAGTTATAATAGAGAACTCAGAGGGTATTTTTGAGTGTAAATATGTTAAAAGCAGAATTAATATTTTTGATAGTGGATCAATCATTTCTGAAGTATTAGATGTTTTCCTAACGGTAAACAAAGTAGAATAACCATTCCAACATTCTCATTGACTTGAGAGTGTTTTTTATTTGTTCATTTTTAATCCTGTGAGACTGTTAAGACGACTTTGTTATAAAGGTGAATTCTTATTCACTTATCTCGAGTAGAAGCCTTCAGCAATTGATTAGCTATTAAAAATGAGCAACTAACAGGTGATCTAATTGTGAAAAGTATTTTTAACGGAAAAACACGACATAAATGCCTAGAAGTGGGACATAAACTTATGAAGGAACTATTTTAAATTATGATTACGTCAGAAAATGCGACTTTTTTCCACTTCCCACGCCTAGAACAGTAGATACTACTTTTTAAATTAAATGAGTAAAACCATTTAACGGAAAAATGCGACAAAAAGTACAATCTCACGGCTAGAACAGTAGATACTACTTTTTATTTTAAACACAGAAATCCATTACACGGAAATATACGACATTTTATTACCTCTACGACTCTTAAGTAGTAGATACTACTTTTCAAATTGAATTGATCCTATCAACTGGAAATCAAAATAACCATAAAATTTATTTCATGGGGAAAATAAGGTAGTTTGAGATTCGTGAATATTCAATTGTCACAACTTAGACACATTTAAGGAAAAGTTACACGGAAAACGAAAATAGAGCAAATGTTGATTTTAGTAGTGTACAATGGGAAAATTGGTCAAATGGTAAATAATGGTAAAGGCTAGGGAAGTGAGGAGATCTTTTTTTTTCTAAAATAAAATAAAATTATCAAAAGATTTTTTAATCATATGAAACGATTTAAAGCATCATATGTATTTGTAGCTACTAACCCTAATATCCAGCTAAGGCTTCTCTACGATTAACTGAGATTCTTAGAGGCGTACATAAAAGCATATCTAAGAATTGGTTGAAAAATATGGTAAATATTAAGAATAATATAGTAAAATGGTATGAAAAATTATTTAAAATAGTGGTTGATAGAATCGAGTCTCAACCGTATAATGTATATTACATGGATATTTTAATAATAATTTGATGTTTTATTGAAGCGCATGGGCTGATATGAGCCTAGTGCGCTTTTGTTGTTTCATATAATGTAAATAAAATCTTAAAGTGTAAAATAATAGAAAATTAATAATGAAGGTGGATTTTTAGAATGAAAAAATATTATGACTGCTTCAGCACATTACAAAAAGAGTTTTTAGATGCTAATAAAGTATTTCCATTTAAGACTGCTGTACACCATAAGAATTCGAATACAATTTGGGTTTACTTAAAGAATGACAAATTAGATTTATTGCTTAGCGAATGGACGAATAACAGAAATAAGCAAGTCGTATAAGTTGGGGACGAAGTCAAACATCCTTTCACTATATTAGTGAATTGTACTTTGACTTCGTCCCCAAAATAAAAAGGAGAATAGGAGAAAAAAATGAATATCGTGGACACAAAAACATTATCTATTAAAGAAGGTATTGAGCTTTGTATTAAAAATGGTTTACCTGGGGCAGAAGCTCAGCTTGTGAGTTTCACTAAGAATAAGAAACTAGCAACAAATCAAAAAGTTAAGCTGCAAGGCAACTTAGAAAGTCTATTTTATGAAGTATTAATAACTGGTGGCGGTCAGAGTGGAAAATGTATTTTAAACGGTGAAAAAGAGAATCCTACTGAGAGAATCACTGGAAATTCAGCTAATGGAAAAAAGCCTACTGAAGAAGATGAAATCCTTAAAGAATACTTTTTCGCTGAATTAGTTAGAAGAATTGGACACAGAGAAGAAGGCTGGAGCGAAACTTATAATCTTTGGGGTAGAGACTGGATCAATCAGCTTTCTATTTCAGACATGGAATGGGCAAACTTTGAAACCGAGCTTAAGAAAACATTTAGCAATATTGAAAAGTTAAACGAAAATGCTATTAAAGATATTTTTAATAATATTAAAGAAAACTTAAAGAAAAATACTAGAGCATTGGCTATTAAATCTATTGAGCGGTTAGAAAAAGAGAATCGCATTAAGACAGAAATAGAATTCTTTCAGGCAATTGCTAAAGGTTCTTATGTCGAGGCGATGCTTAAAGAAGGAATTGAAGAAGGTGAAATAGTAGATTATCACAATGAGATATCTGAAAAAATGCAAATGAGAATTGCAGCTGAAATCGGTGAAAGGCTTGTGCCATTTGAGATGTCATATAAACGTTATAAGGTTGTTTCTGCTTTCCCTCAGTTTGGTACCCCTGAAGAGAAAGAAGCCCTAAGAGCTATTGGAGAATGGTTAATTGATGAATATAGCGTTGATTATCTATATAACCGGATTAGAATCTATGTTATTGATCCTAGCAGCAAGAAAGATATCTCAAAGAAGGAAGCAGAAACTACTTTTGTTAATCGAATTATTAATAAGGCAAATCAAAGAATGAACAGAAAAGATTATAAAACTACTCATAAATTCCAAAATGCTTTTTATCGTTTATCAATGTTCATGCTACTAGATATTAAGAAGATTGAAGGACTAAAAGAAACTATTCTTAGCGAAAAGAAAAATCTAAATCAAGTATCTTCTGAATGTGTATTTCAATATGCCTTAAAATATGGCGAGAAATATGAAGCGCCAAAAGAAGAGCGTACAGTTTTTGGGTTTGGAGAAGTTAGCTTAGAGGATAAGAAGAAGGAGATTCCAGAAGCTTTGAAAGATGTTGATATTACTAAGTTATTTGATGAGGTTAAGCCTGTAGAAATAAAAAATAAGGAATTAGAGTGGATGAATCGCTTTCCTGCTAATCCTAAGAAGAGAAAAGAAGTTACAAAAACAAAACCTAGTGTATATGTAAAGCCAACTATTACAGGAAATATGATTGATATTGAAGCGATTAAAAACGAAATCGAGCCAGTTAAAGTTGAGAAGCAATATAATCGAATATTTGGATCAACGTTTGTTATTAGAAACGAAAATAAAATAAAGGAGTTTGTCGCAAATGAATAATCTAGTAACTTTTTTGCCACTATTCTTTAAGACATTTAATAAATCTGAGCGAGAATATATTTTAAGAGTATCTGTTAAAGCAGTAGATGAACATAAGCATGAAGATGATTTGATAGATTATACATTTATTAGGCTTGTAGATTCATTTTGTGTATACGCTACCCATAAAATTGATACAGCAGGGAGAATTGAAGCAATGAATTTCAATGAAGAAGAATTAGAAGAATTTAAGTGGGAGCTTCATAGAGCAATCGGAGAGAGGTATTTTGGAAAGCAGATGATTAGCTAATTTTATTTATCAATTTTTAATTTCATACTACGGAAAGTGCAACAAGTCTGCATTTATATTTATGTAGGCGATAAGCCTATAAGATAGTTTTCCTTGTGATAGTTTTCAATTCATTCTTTTTCCTTTTTCTCCTAGTTTTCGAAATTGTAATCATGGGTTAATTTTTGTCATTATTTATTCCTCCATGAAATGCTTAATAGTTATTCCTTCCATTATAGCTATTAAGTCAATTTTTTTGAGAATAAGGAAAATAATTATTCATAAGATACACGATGGAAATATAAATAAAGACGAATGAAAGAGGTGAAATAGTATGAATCATAATGAAGAAGTAAGAAATGAGTTTCAAAATTATCTTAAAGATAACGGAGTTAAAATGGGTTTTGTAGCGAGTGAAATCGGAATTCCCTTAAACTCATTATCCAAGTGGAGAAACTCATATTTTGATTTTCGTATAGATAAATTAATCATGATTAAGAAATACCTTAAAGAAAAAGCAAAGTAAGAGTGGAGAGATAGAGAAGAGAAAAAAGTAAATGGGGTTAATGGGAAATGGTAAAAGTAGAGATTGATAATAAAACATATGGTTCTGAATTATATTCTGATAAAGAAATTGAAGAAATCAAGCAGCAGTTTTTAGAGGATTTATGGGTAATGGAAATTAAAAAATCTCCAATGGGTTATAAATTTCCTGATGGAACTTATGTAAAGCATCAGATGAAGTCTTCAAATGATTGGTTTAATTCTAGGGTTCATAATTCTTGGAAGAAAATTAGGATTAACCGTAAAGCATACGATCAAGCACCTTTACACTTAGATGAATGGCTTGGAGAAGTTGCCATAGCGACTCAAACTATTGTAAGCAGCTTTAAGCCAGAAATTAGTATCAGAGCAAACTACAACTGGGAAGGCATCCTAACAGAAAACTTTAGTAGCTTAAATATATTGTTTGCATATATAAATGTTGGTTTAGATAAATCAATGGCGAGATATGTAAGGTTGCAAGATGAAATTAGAGAAACTACTGAAACTCAATATTTAGCAGACGGATCAAGCTATAAAGCCACTATTTATACTAGTATAGGTGCTCAATCAACTGATGAATTAGTAGAAGGTGCAGATGGAAATCAAGAGCCATTAATGAACCTTTTAGGCGATGAGGCAAGCTTATATTTTGCAGGTGGAAATACTGAGGGAAGTCATTTCATGCAATGGTTTAAAAAGTCTAAGAAACGTATTCTTACTAAGAAACAACTAAAATTCCTTGATGATATGGAAAAAGCGGATCATGAGGGAACTACAAAGAATAGTTATACGATGAATGATAAGGAAGAAATAACAGGAATGTCAGCTTCAGGAGTTAGCAGAATTAAGAGAAATATTTTAGAAAGAACATTGAAAGCCTATGAAAAAGAAAATCCATTAGGAAAGCAAACGAATTTACAACTTAGAAAAGAAAGTGAACTTAAATTTTGGAATGGAGTTATTGACATTATTTATTGTGAAGAAGAGATGATAGACAAGCAAAATCAATTTTTCTCAAATTGGATAGTTGCCAATATGACAAATTCATTCCTATCTGATTTAGTTTATGATAATGATAATTTATCAAGTTCGGACGTATTTAATGTTACTGGCGCAATGTTCAATAAGAATTCAGTTATAGAGGGTAAGACACTGTATAAAATTGTAGGGTTGATTGAGGCAAGATTAAACAAGCTTGAGGAATTTGAAACTACAGTAGTGAAGTTTTACCGCAAAGAATCAGAAAATAATAGATGGAGTCTAAAAAGGCATCAAGCATGGAAACGAAAGAATTTAGCTTTCAAGTATCCTGATAAATATGATTATGATGAGAAGAAAGATAAGTTGATTCAGAAAAAGTCAGTTGATTTAGGAAAGAAAAAATTACACATCGCAAGACGTTTGACGACTTCAGGAGCTTCATATGATGTTATTGCTATGGGAGAGATAGATTAAATTGATAAAGAAGAGTCTTATTTTTTTATTTCATATTAAATAAATTTGTATAGATTAAACCATTATAACAATAACATAAAAGTTGGGAAAAGTAAAAAGAATGAATTGAAATGGGAGAGATAACTGATGAAAAAACTAGAATTGCTTATGAAAATTGATGCTCAGATAGAAAAGTTAAATGAATCAATTGAGAATATGGAAGAAACATTAGAAAGGATTAAAACCGGACTTGATGAAGATCAGCAGAAAGTGAGGTTGATTGTAGATGTACAAGCATAATTTAACTCCTGCTTATCTTACTGATGAGCAGAAGAAGGAAATGTTTAATCTAGAAAATTTAATGAAGAACTAGGGTAACCCAGAAGAGAAAAAGGAGACTGAGGAAATGACGGAGATGGATATTTTAATCGATACATTGATTCAGAAACAAAACAGCATCTTAAATAAAGCACAAATTGTAGACAAAAAAGCCGAGATTTATAAGTTGTCGGAAAAAGGCGATGTCATTGAACAGCTTATAACGGCATATATCGTTATGGAAGAAGAGCTAGATTCATCTATTGAGAGCTTTGAGAAAACTGAAGAGGCTGTTAAAAATGCTTGGACAAAGATTAAGAATCAAACTTTAGAAGCGTGGGAATCAATCAGTCAGAAATATGAGGAAGTTGAAGAAACTGAGAGACAAGCTAAGTTAGATGAAAAATTAGATCGGCTAGAGCTTCAGAAAGATGATTTTGATAGTGACCTATCTTTTGTAGAGTTAGAAATTAGCTTCTATGAGCCTAGTGGTGACTACACGATTGACTACTCAATTGAAGAAAGCAACAACGTTAATAGAGGTGGAAAGATGATTTTCAACCCATTTAGCTCTAATAAAACTGTTTTAGCATCCAAAGCAACTAAACTGATTGGAAAGTATAAAGAAGAATTACACGGTGGAGAGAAAATTGAGTATAAGGGTTTCATGTAAATGAAAAATATTAAGAAGAAACTAGCAGCAGGATATTTGTCTTGCTGCATCCGTTTTTATTGCATATTAGAAGACTTAAAAAGATGAAAAGTAGACAGGAGAAATTGAAATGGCAATTGCTACAGTAAAAAAGAATGGATATATGATTGAGGACTTAAAGAATATTAAAAATAGATTGCTTCAGTCTGAAATGAATGAGGCCGAAAAGAAAGAGCTTAAAAATGTGCTGCTAAATGTAATTGATGATGTTAAAGCGAGTGATCCAGAGTTTAAAGTGAAATTCTTTACTTATTCTAACAATGGACATCATGAAACATATTTAAACTACGCTGATATGTATTTAAACAAATTATATAGTGACATTGAGAATGTTATTAGCCGATTGAAAATGGGAAATATGAACGGCTCTTATATAGCTTCAATTTTAGATAAGATAATTCAGACTAATTTATATATGGATAGCATTCAAAAGTACATTGATGAAACAAGCCATTTGCAAGAAGGTAATTATGAAATGGGTATTCTGAAGATGGGCGACAGAATAGCAGGAGAATATACAATTTTAGATAGCTTAGATTGAGAAAATTTAAATTGGAGTGGAGAGACTTATGATGAAAACTAATAATGTCGAAGGTAAGAAATATACGCTTACTGAAATTGAGAAAAAAGAAATGGAATTAAAAAAAGCTGATCCATTTGAATATTGGCTTAAATATGAAGGATTTGGAAAACTGGGAGGAGGGAAATAATATGGGATTCTTAGAAGTTTTGACAATTATATTTGTGGTATTACAGCTAACTGGAGTTATTGCTTGGAGTTGGTGGTTAGTGTTTTTACCATTAATTATTGCTGTAGGGATTTATGTAGTTTGGTTACTGATTATTTTGATTGCTGCTAAAATAAGTCAGAAAGAATTAGATAAGCATTTTAAAATCAAATGAAAAAGTGACGATTAAAGAACCGTCACAAGCAAATTTCTATAAATTCTTTCCCTAAGGGTGTAACAGTAAGCGTTCCATTTTTTGATTTAAATTCATGATCATCAGCGAAATATTCTTTTTTAAGATAATGAAAAAGACTACTAGTTCTATATACTTCATAATAACTGTCAGTGGTTAGCCACTGTTCAAATGAGTGTGTAAGGAGTCCTAATCTGATTAAGTTCGAAATCGAGGAAGAATCTTTTTCTGAGATTGTTTTATTAATTAAATCAGACGAAAAAACTAATGGTCTAACGATATTGAAAGAAGAATCTGTTCTACTTTGAGAAATATACATCGCTATAGGATAAGTATGAGTAGTTTTAAAAAGAGAGATATTTTTTGCGTCAAGTGGTGAGAGTTGCTTAATTATTTCTACAAAAGAGTGATGTACATTTTCAGATTTAGTTTTATCCATAGAAGCAGCTATAACTTTAGCGAACATCTTTCTTAGTTTTTCTTCTTCAATGTAATATTTTGAAGCTTCTAATGCAGGTCCAACAATGCTCATTTGTGGTTCTTGTAGGTTTTCTTCAGGGATATTTAATAGCATACTACCTAAGATGCTTCTATAATGATTAATATTGTATTCATTTTCTATTCTTTTCTTGTCTGCCATTTGAGTAATGGGATTGAAAACTAAATACCAAAGATCATCAACAGTTTGTAATTGCGCTTTTGCACCTTTGCCAGCAACAAAAGAAGCTAATGCAGTTCCAGCAGTTATTAAATCCATAATTACACCTCCATTATTTAGTGCATTTCTTTATATAAATCATACCATTAAATAAGTAAATAGTTGTATCGAAATAATAACTTTAATGACAAGCATTTCCTTTTAATCTAGAATTAGGTTGAAGGGTGGGATGATAATGGAAGAACATGAATTAAGAAGACTGCTTACTCATAACGTTCATGGTGCAAAGCGTGAATTAAAAAAACTATCTGATGAGTGGGAAAAAGCACTCCGAAGAGATGTAAAAGTAAATCAAACTGATGTCAATGAGTTTAATGAAGTGGCTGGCAAGGTTAATGATCTGGCAACTAAATTTGAAACTGCTTTTATAAAATATGAGGAAGAAAAGGAAAAGTTTAAGGAGAAGCAGAAAATGAAATCTCATGAGTTTAATATCGAATCATTCACGGTTTTAAAGGAGTTATTTCAAGAAATAAAAGCTATTGATGATGTATCAATAGACTATTTTGAAGCAAATGCTGAGTATTTGAATACAGATATTGATATTGAAAATGTAATTCGGAAAATGGAAGAGTTCCTAGAGATTTTAAAAAAATAAGTTGAAGTTAGTCGTATCTTAATTGATATGGCTTTTTCTTATGTTGATTTTAGATGAATGCTACATAAAAAAATATCAGTAGGAAAGGAGTTGAAAATAGAGATGGAAAATGATATTGGACTAAACAAAGAGGCTAAGACTACTAAGGAGAAATATGGATTGAATGAAAGGCAACTTACTTTCTGTGAATTATATTTACAAAATGGCAATGCCACGAAAAGCTATATGATATCGTATGAAACCGATAATACAAATACAGCTGCTGTGAATGGAAGCAACTTATTGAAGAAAGAAAATATTACTAAGATGATAGCTGATGGCAAGAAAAAACTTCTTTCTCAGAATCGAATTCTTAGTGAAGAAGATATTTTAAAGTTTTGGTCTACCACAGTTTCAAACCCTGAATACAAGATTAATGACAGAATGAAAGCCAGCGAACTCCTAGCCAAGAATAAAGGCATGTTAAACGATAAGATTGATATAACTCACGATGTTGAAATTAACTTAGGCTTTGATCCAGCAGCATTAATAGAATCATCTACAAATCAAATCATTGAACAGAAGAATAAAGCGATTAAGCATGATGATTATTATGAAGCTGATTATGATGATGTAAATGAAGATTAATATTTGAATGTGCGAATTTGTATATTTTCATACATGTGAAACATTGACTTAAAGCCTTTTATAGATTATGATTGATTCAACGTATTAAAACGTACTGAATATGAATGAAATCATACATTCGAAGGGGCTGTTTTCAATGGCAAATAAAACAAAGTATAACGTTCAACCAATTAGAACAATTGCAGAAATTGAAGAAATCAAACGGGATTTAAAGCGTATCGGAGATATGAACGGAAGAAATAGCGGAGATCGTGACAGATTCTTATTTACCTTTGGTATTAATACAGGGTTGAGAATCAGTGATATTGTTTCATTGAAAGTTAAAGATGTTCTCAATAAAGTTTATATTGAATTGATTGAGCAAAAGACGCAGAAGAAAAGAATGCTTGATTTAATTGGAATTAGTGAAGAAATCAACGCATATTGTAAAGGGAAATCACTAGATGATTATTTATTCCCTAGCAGAAAAGGTAGTAGCCATATATCTACGACACAGGCTTATAGAATCCTTACTAATGAGTTGTTAGGTAGAGAAGATTTGGGTACACATTCAATGCGAAAAACGTACGGCTACCATGTTTACAAAGCTACATTCGATATTCTAGGATTGATGGAAGACTTTGGACATGCTACTCAGGGAATCACGAAAAAATATATTGGTATTACTGAAGAGGAAAGACGTATTAGCAGAAAAGGATTTAAACTTTAAATTAAATAAGCAGCACAATCAGAATCATTCCAGAAAGTGGAGTGGTTCTTTTTTTGCTGCAAATAAAACTATATGAAATCAAATGGAGGAATTAATAATGACAAGAGTACATGAACACATTATCTATAAAGCTGAGAACAAAGTTACAGGAGAGATTTACATTGGAGCTACTAAGGCAACATTGAAAAGCAGAAAGTATTCACATGAACATAAGGCTGCTAAGAATCCTATTGGTAAGCTTCATCAATCCATTGCAGAACATGGGAAAGAAAACTTTGAATGGGAAGTTATAGACTCAGCAGATAATAAAGAAGATGCTCTATTACTTGAAGGCGTTTATATTAACCAATATCTTTCATACTACACTGGATTGAATGGTAATAAATATGGCAAACAAGGATTGTCAGGTAGAAGACATTCAGAGGAAGCTAAGAGCATGATGAGAGAGAAGAAGTTAGGAGTCTCTAAATCAGATAAGCATAAATTAAATATGAGTAAGTCGGCAATAGGTAAGCATGTAGGCGAGTTATCAGGTATGGCAAAGCTTACTGAAAAAGATGTGAGAGAGATTAGAAGATTACTGAAGGCAACTAAATTAACACTACAAGATATTGCTAACTTTTTTGATGTAAGTCATTCAACAATCTCAAGTATTAAACACTGTAGAACATGGAAACATGTAGCTTAATCTGATTCAAGTTTAGATCTTCATCTAATTAGTTGAGGCTCTAAATTTACATATACTTTGCATATCACATCTAACAGGAGGAATGAAGCTAATGTTTATCTACTCAATTACAAATCAGCAGAATCAAAAGAAATATATTGGCATCAGTCTCTATCCAGTGGATGTGAGAAAGCAGTATCATGCAACTCATCAGGATCAACTTAAATCATTGTTACAATCAACAGCTCACTCTAGCGTTCATAGTATTGATAGCTTTTCTAAGCTTGCTCAGGCTTTCATAGAGTACGATATGAATCAGTTTACATGGGAACGACTAGAGAGCTGTGAGAATATCAGAGAGCTTTGTAAACGTCAGCAATATTACATTACACTTTACGATTCATTTGAGAATGGCTACAACAATATTCCAGGAGTTAAAGATATATCTGTATTTGAAATTGATGATACTCCAATTGTATATGCTGAGAATGATGGACGCTTTACTCCAGAAAAAACTAGAGGAACAGCTAACGTTAATTCTAAATTAACATTTGAAAATGTTCAGCAGATTAAGAAGCTACTATCTGAAAGAGTATTATCACAATCTAAAATAGCTAAGAAGTTTAATGTTTCTAGACCAACAATCACATATATTAATAAAGGAATTTCCTATATTGAAGATGAGTATACTTCTGATTCAACTAGTCAGCCTCAATCAATCGCAAGTGGAAGAGCAACAGGTTTCACTCCAGAACAAATTGAGAATATCAATAATCATATCCTAGCTGGTCAGCATACAAAGAAAGAACTACAAGAGATCCTAAACTTATCTGAGCATAAACTTAAGACTTTCATTAAGAAGCTTAAAGATGCTGGTCACACTATCAAATTTAAGAAATCGAATCCAGCGTTAACAGATGAACAAGCTAGAGAAATTAAGCTACTAATTCAATCCGGTTCTATGTCACAGAATGCAATAGCTGAGCAATATGCTGTTTCAAAGACTGTCATTCATTCAATTCGTAAAGGTGAGACATATCAGCATATAGTCATATGAAACATTAATCTGAAAATAATTTCCATAAATAAACTTGCTTTCTTTTCTAATCATGCTAATATGTATTTAAGACATATAACGTTTAACATTATTATATGTTTTATAAATGTATAAGTTTTATAATTGATTTAAAAGAATACAAACTAAAATTGGATAGGGGAAATGATTATTATGACAGCAACTATGACGACAACTAAAGAGGTTTCAACTCACGGAACAATGAGCATTCAATTTGCAGTAAATGGTATGACTTCAGAGGAATTTGCTTTGAAATTCAGTGATACAATTACTGAGCAAATGAATATAGCTATGAAGAGTTTAACTGGTGAATCAGTCGAGCTAGAAATTTTCGGACATGACATTAATCAGCTAGAAACATTCGTAGACGATGAATTTTAATAATACTAACTTAGGGGGAATGGAAAATGTTTAAGAAGATGGCAGCAAGCTATAATGCAGATATGGACGCAGCAAGCAAGAAGACAGCGGATAAGGCTCACGAGAAGTATAAAGAACGGGTGGAGGATTTGCTTTTACCCGCAGAGCAGTTAATTGGCATCTACGGCTTAGCATTTGAATTTTGCTTTGTCACAAGTGAGCGGCTAGTTTTTAATGATAATACGGCAGTAGCTAAGAAGAGAATCACATCAGTTTTCTTAAAACATATTCAAGGAATTTCAATGGATAGCGGAATGCTATTAGGAGATGTTGAAATTTCTACTTCTCGCAATAGCTACAATATCAATCTTGTAGATAAAGGAGTTTGCAAACTCTTCTACAATGATCTGATTTTAGCTATGCGAAACGTTCAATAAATTACACACATTATAATAGGAAGAAACTCAAGTCACTTCATTAATTTGAAGTGGCTTTTTTGTGTTCTTTTTTAATAGGGAGATATTAGATGGCAAAAGTAAAATTAAATTTAGATCGTTCATTCTTTAATGAAAAATACATTCCCTACTTAGTATCAGATGCTAGGTACAATGTTTTCTTAGGTTCAGCAGGATCGGGGAAAAGTCATTTTGTCGCTCATAAACTAATAATTGATTTATTAAAAGATAAGAAAAAGCTGTTAGTTGTTCGGCAAACTTTCTCATCAATTAAAGATTCTGTATTCACTGAGATTACTGAAGCGTTAAGAGGTATGCAGATATTAGATTTAATCAAAGTATCTAAGACGACTCATAAGATGGAATTTCCGAATGGTTCTCAGATTGTATTTAAAGGAGCGGATGAGGAAACTAAACTGCTGAGTATTTCAGGCTTTGATTTATGTTGGATTGAAGAAGCTTCAGAATTAAGCAAAGAAATCTTTAATCAGCTGGAGTTAAGACTGAGAGGGAAAGGGCATAAGAAGCAGTTTTATCTTACATTTAACCCAGTCAGCAATTTATCATGGCTTAAAGCTGAGTTTTTTGATAATCCTAAGCCTGATACATCGGTATGTCATTCAACTTATAAAGATAATCGCTTCCTAGATCAAGCCTACATTAACAATATTCTCGATATGAAGGAAAGAAACCCTGAAAAGTATCGGGTATTCGGGTTAGGTTTATGGGGACATAGTGGAAAGCGTGTATTCGATAACTTTAAAATAGAGGATTTCAATTATAAGTTATTGCTTAAAAATAATCCTAATTTACAATCTGCTATAGGTATGGATTTTGGTTACATTGCGGATGCTTCCACATTAATTTGCTCTCTGGTCGATGTTCCGAATAGAAAAATATACATTTTTGATGAACTATATGAAAAAGGCTTATTAAATAATGAGCTTGCTGCAAGGGTTCATGAAAAAGGTTACAGCAAAGAAATCATTATTGCTGATAGTGCTGAGCAAAAGAGTATTGCAGAGATTAAAGGCTATGGAATCAATAGAATCAAGCCAGCTAAAAAGGGTGCTGGTTCAATCATGAATGGTATCGGATTCATTCAGCAGTTTGATATTATGGTGCATCCTTCCTGTATCCATGTGATTGATGAGCTAGAGAATTACAGCTTTAAGAAGGATAAGGCTACAGGGCAGTATTTAAATCAGCCAGTAGATAACTATAATCACTTGATTGATGCTCTCAGATATAGCCTAGAGCGGTTTAATAGTAAGAATAAGATTAAATTTATGAGTAAGTCGGTATTTGGTATTTAATATCTAATTAATTTCTGTTTTTCATAATCAGTTTATCTGTTAGGATAAATAGAAAAGCGAGGATTATAAAATGTACAAAGCCCAGTACCTGCTTTATTCAATAGCTTCAGGACTCTTGGTTTTAAGTTTTTACCCTGTGCTATTACCAGCCCATATAACGCTTGGGATAACAACATTTGTAGTTATTATTACCTTAAGTGAATTATTTGAATCTGTATTGGATTACAAAGAACCTTCAGAAGAAGGAAGTACTTTTGAAGAGAATATTAATAATAATGCCTTAAGTTATTTTTACTTAATAGGCCAGTTATTAATGTATGCTTCTGTTCCAATAGCTATCTATTTCTCATATTACTCATTTAATAATTTTTCTGAAGCTGCAATATTGCATAACGGTCAAACATTAACATTAGTAGCTTTAGCTTTTACTATACTTATTATTGCCCAATTTAAAAACGAATGAACGAAATAGTAGTCATAGGAAATGTTTTTGTGAATTTCTAAATCCTCTCAACTCATTTGGCTATTAAAAGTACTTTTCATAATATTTTCTAAATAACTTCTCATAATATTTTACTTTTAATGGTACGATTAGAAAAGAATATGGAGTTGAAGTAATGAGAGAAATTATTATAGCACTAATAAGTTCATCTATAACGATTGTAATTACTAGTTTTTTTAATTATCATTTTTTAATTAGAAAAGAAATTAGAATGCAAGCCAACTCATATAAAGTAGAGATTTTGCAAAAACTATATATGCCTTTGATGAAAGAAATTAATAAGGGGTATCATCCATTAGATGGGTACTTAGGATTGAATAAAAAAGAGTTTGAGAATGTTGACAATATTATAAAAAATAATTATCAGTTTGTAAGTCCTAATCTAGCGTTAATTCATCAAATCTTAATTGAAGAATCTTATCTTTGGGATGTAGGGTATACGAGGGGGTTTTTAGATGAAGATAAATATCTATTAAATCATTTAGAATATAATTTTAACTTTTATAGAAAAGAGTTAGGATTACCATATAACAAAGAAGAAATGAAGAGAGCGTCAAAAGAATCCAAAATTAAAGATGGCAAAATAAAAGGGAGTATTCAGGTGAGTACAGATGAACAGTAATAGAATTTACTTAGTGTCTTATTTTGTTATTGGAGCTTTAATATTGATCAATATTTCTTTAGTCTCAACATTATTTAATAAAGGATTCAATCTGGTTTCTCAATGGATTATAGAAGCTATAGTAATTGGTTTATTTACTTTGACAGGAGCAGGCACTGGAGCTTTTTTAGCAGGTCAGTACACTGTTAAATCAGTAGAAAAACAGATTGAACATACAGAGAGAGAAGTAGAAAGAATAAGAAGAACTAATAGTGATAATGCCTTACGGATTTTTGATTATCTTATAGAAGATATCTTCTCGGTGTATAGCTACACTATTTCACCTTTTATAGCAGGAAGGGTTCATATGGAAACCTTAGAACGTGCAGTAAACGAATACAAAGAACCAATAAAAAAACTAGAGAATGTTTTGCATGATACACAATTACTTTCAAAAATATCTCAAGAATATATAACCGAAATTCCAAGTGGAATCAGAAGGGAACTCTCACATTTAAAAAATATTATTAGAGCTGTCAATAATCATCAAAGTAGCTATAATGAAAAAGAAGTTCTTGGTATTGGCGAAGATATAAATAGAGTTTATTGTGGCTTAAAAAAAATACAGGTAGAAATAAACATTATAGTTAAAAAACCTAATGACACTTCAGCAAATCGCTGAGGTGTTTTTTTATGGTCAAAAATCAATCACTGAGGAGTGAAACAATGGAAAAATACAAGATTCAAAATGCTGAAGAGTTAAATGGTGAGCTGATTTTGCAGCTTATCAATCGTTATAAATTAAAGGAAGTCACACGTTTGAAACGGCTGAAGAATTACTACACTGGTAAGCATGAAACTATCATTAATCGCACAATGAAAGACCCAACTAAGCCGAACAATAAAATTATTAACCCTTATGCTACTTACATTGTAGATACAATTGGCGGTTATTTCTTAGGCAAGCCTGTTAACTATGCTTCAAGCGAAGAAGAGCAGATGAAAAAGATTCAATATGTCTTTGATTCTAATGACGAGCAATCTTTGAACTCTCAAATTGGAAAGGATGTTTCAATTTTCGGAGTAGGTTATGAGCTTCATTACACTGATGAGAATTCAGAAACTAAAATGGCTTATCTTGATCCTCAAGAAACATTTATGATTCATGATAATTCCATTCAATCTAAGCCATTGGCAGCTGTGCGATTCTATGAAGTTGAGAATTACAAAACTCAGCAATTTATTCTGTATGCAGAAGTATATGATAAAGATTTCATCTATTCCTACATTCAAGAAAAGGACGAATTTAGATTAGTGGATGAACCAAAGCAACATTATTATAAAGAAGTGCCTGTAATCCAGTATTTGAATAATGATGAGACAATAGGAGACTTTGAAAATGTATTGAAGCTTATTGATGCTTATGATTTATCTACTTCAGATCAGATGAATTCTTTAGAGTATTTTGCTGATGCTTATTTAGTTCTGTCTGGAATTGATGCAGAAAGCGAAGATTTGGAAACTATGAAGGAAAATAGGGTTATGTTAATGGGCGAAAAGGGAACAGCAGATTTCTTGATGAAAGGCGATATTGCTGGAGTTAAGGAATATACCGAACGTTTGAAACAAGACATTCATACTTTCAGTTTTGTTCCAAATATCAGTGATGAATCTTTCGGTACAAGCTCAGGCGAAGCTCTTAAGTTTAAATTATTCGGCTTAGAATCAGCTGTATCAGTTAAAGAGAGATTCTTTAAAAAGGGATTAGAAAAGCGGCTTAAGCTAATTACTAAATTCCTAAATACTAAAGGCGGCTCATATGATTCTAATTCAATCACTATGTCATTCACTAGAAACATGCCTTCTAACAATGAAACAATTGCTAATATTATTGAGAAACTTAGTGGCATTCTTTCAGATAAAACTTTGATTAGCCTACTTCCATTTATCGAGGATTCAGCCTATGAAATTGAGCTAAGAGAGAAAGAAAAAGAAGGTTCTTTATATGAAAGCTTAGGCAAATAGATATTATCAATCTGAGATAGCCATTTTGGTTATCTCTTTTTTAATTTGAAAGAGGTGAACAGTTATAGCCAGTGAACAATACGCAGGGTTAAGCAATCAGGATTATTGGATTGAGAGAAGCAAAGAGACTCAAGATGAAGCATTTAAGAAGTTAAAAGTATCTGAAAAGCTTATGCAGAAAGAATATCTAAAAGCATTTGATGAGATTCAGGAAACGCTATCTGCTTTCTATACTAAATACGCCACTGAAAAAAATGTGACTTATGCAGAAGCTCAGAAGCAATTAAACGCATTTGATTTTGCAAGTTATGGTTCAAGAATGGAAACATTGAAGAAAAGAGCGGTAGCTACTAATAATCCTTTTGTTATCGCTGAAATGCAACGGCTGTATCAATCAGCATCAGTGAATAGATTCAATGCTTTACTTTCAGAAATAGATGCAAAGCTATTGCTGTTAGGTTACTCACAGCAGTTAACAATGGAGGATATACTGAGTGAAACATTTAAGAATACTTTATATTCAACTGCTTATACTATGGCAATCGGGACAGGTGTTGGCGTATCGTTTGCTAAAATCAATCATTCAGCGGTTGAGTTAGCTATTAAATATCCCTGGAGTGGAGCAATGTTTAGCGATTTAATTTGGGATAACAAAGCTAAGCTTACAAAAGAGATGAAATCGACTATAACAAATGGACTCATCAAAGGCTCAAGTGTCCAGAGGATGAGCAGACAGCTTAGCGGTAACATGGATAGCAGCTATAAGGATGCTCTGAGACTTATCAGAACAGAAACAGCACACGTAGTCACAGAAGCTACAGCTCAGGGGTATGAAAAGCTAGAGTTAGATTCATTTGTATTCTTAGGAACATTAGATAGTAAGACTTCTAAGACGTGCCAGTCATTAGATGGCAAAATTTTTAAGCTTAAAGATAAGCAAGTTGGCGTTAATTGTCCACCTATGCATCCTAATTGTAGATCAGCAATTTCTCCATATTTTCCTGATATTGAATTAAGAGAGCGCAGAGCTAGGGATGTACAGGGGAATTCTTTCATTGTTCCTAATATGAATTATGAAGAGTGGGCATCTAAATATTTGAAGTAATAGAAAACTGCAACTTAATCACATTTATACTATAGGGCTTCATATCGCTACATCAAGAGACACTTTAAAAGGTGTCTCTATTTTTTTGCATCAACTACTAAAAAAATTGGACTGGTCGGGGCATTGCAACGGACAGGACATAAGGAGAGTTAAACATGGACGAATTGAACAAACAGCAAGAAGAGGTAACAGAAATTAAGCAGGAAGATGAACAAACTCAGCAGACGCAAGAAGAAACAGTAAAAACTTTCTCTGAAGAAGAAGTAGAAAAATTGATTCAAGCCGAAACAGATCGGAAAGTTTCTAAGGCATTGGAAACTGCTAAATCTAAATGGCAAGAAGATTTCAAAACTCAACTTGAAACAGAAAAGTCGGAAGCTGAAAAGCTTGCAAAAATGACTGAGGGTGAACGTTTCCAAGCTGAATTAAATCGACAAAAAGAAGAGTTTGAGAATGAAAGAAAATCATTCTTAAAAGAAAAGCTTGAGAATCAAACAATTAAAGAGCTATCTAATCAGAATTTGCCAATTGAATTCGCTAATTTTGTGAATGGTGAAACAGCTGAAGAGGTTCATCAAAACATTACAACTTTTAAAGCTGAATGGGATAAGGCTTTTACTATAGCTCTTGAAAAGGCTGTTAATGAGCGTGTTCAAGGTAAAACTCCACAAAGCAGCAATAAACAATCAAGTCTACTTAATGTAACAAAAGATGAATTCCGTCAAATGAATTACTCACAAAAATTAAATGTAAAAGAAACTGATCCTGAACTTTATGCCCAATTAAAAGGCTAATAATTTTCAGGGTACAAAATAAAACTCAAATTAGAATGGAGAAATAAATATTATGACACAAACGAAAAAAGCAAACTTAGTAAACGTAGAGGTTTTTGCTGATGCAGTAACTTCGAAAATTCCTGGGAATCTTAAACTATATCCACTAGCATTTGTACAAAACTTTGAAAACGAGCAATCAGGCTCTATTTCAGTTCCTCAATATGAATATATCGGTGATGCTGATGTAGTTGCTGAAGGCGTAGCTATTGATCCTACTTTGCTAACTGCTAACTCAGTACCATTGGCAATTGAAAAAGTTGCTAAGGCTGTTGAAATCACAGATGAAGCGGCTAAAGGTTCATTTGGTGATCCAGTCGGAGAAGCAGAAGATCAGCTTACTGCATCAATCACAGCAGGAATTGAAAACAAAATGTTTGCAGCACTTGCTACAGCTACTTTGTCTCATCCAGCTACTGGTGCTTTAACTGGTGACGTAGTAATTGATGCTGTTGCTCTTTATGGTGAAAATCAAGATGGAGAGAAAACTCTTGTAGTTAACCCTTCAAACTTTGGTTCAGTTCGTAAAGATGAAAACTATGCAGACGGTAAGATTTTTGACTTGGATATTGTAGTATCTGCTAAAGTTCCAGCTGGAACTGCTTATGTAGTTAAGCCGGGTGCTGTAGGTCTTTACATGTCTAAAGATGTAGACGTAGAAGATGATCGTAACATTTTGACTAAAGCAACTGTTCTTTCAGCTGATGCTCATTTTGCTACTCATTTACGTGATGCTTCTAAAGTTGTCAAAATTACTCTAGCATAAACATATTTAACTGAATAGTATTCAGAATATAAATGGGCGGTTCATTCAAATGGATGGCTGCCTATTTTTTTTGATAGAAAATGAAAGAAGGTGGCAAATTTGTTACTTCATCATACGCTTCAAAAACTCAGAAAAGAGAAAGAAGCAAAACAAAAAGAAGAACAAAAACAGCAGGTTACTAAATCGGTTGCCACTGATGAAAAGCCTGTTGAAAAGAAGACTCCAAGAACAAATACACGTAGAAAATCAAAGGTTTAAGGAGGCGTTTAAATGTTAGATAGAGTTAAACGCATTTTAGGCTTATCTCTTGTAGCAGAAACTTCAAGTGATGATTTTTTATTAGAGCAATTCATTGATATGTATTCAAATGCTCTGATTTTAGAAATTAATGAATCAATTATTCCTGCATCGTTAGAATTTATTCTGATTGAAGCTGTTGTTTCAAGATGGAACAGAAGAGGCTTAGAAGGTTTGAAATCTGAATCTGTTGATATTGTTTCACATACATTTAATGAAGATCATTTTTCTTCTAATAGACAATTCATTGAAGCCTATAAAGCTAATATGAAACTTATTAATCAAACAAATCGGATTAGATTCTTATGATGTTTAATAAAGATTTTGTTTTTATTGAAGATGAAAAAGTATCAGATGGAATGGGTGGATATGATTTAACCGAGATTCAGGGAACAGCTTTTAAAGCTCATTCTACTCCTGTTAAAGCTGAAACTATTCTAAAAGAGCAGGGTTTTCTTACAGCAAAAGGACTTAGATTAATTACAAAGGATGCAATCAACCCTAATGAATCTCTCAAGCTTAAAAATGTGAAAACAAATGAAAATTATAGAGTCATTGAATCATTAGGATTCGATTCTACTCCTTATATTAACTTTCTTCTGGAGGTGATCTAATTTGGCTGAAATTGAGGGATTAGATCGCTTTATAAGAACCATACAAAGCATCTCAGACAGCTTGGAGAGTGGCGTGAAGCAAGTTGTTTCTCAGACTGCCCTCCAGTTAGAATCTGATGCTAAAAGGCTAGTTCCTGTTGATACAGGTCATTTAAGGCGTTCTATTACTACTTCTCTTGAATCTGGTGGGATGAGTGCGATGGTTTCAACTAATGTTGAATATGCCTTAGCGGTTGAGTTTGGTACTTCCAGACAAGCGGCAAAGCCTTATATGACTCCAGCACATGCACGAAGTAAAACAAAGTATATAGAAGATATGAAAGCCGCATTAAGGAGGTTGAGCATTTGACGACTAATCTTATTCCTACTGTTGAGCTTCAAAAAGCTGTATACCAGAAGCTTTCAGCTCATTACACTACTTATGATCTTAGGCCTCCAAACGCTCAATTTCCTTATATTCTTATCGGTGAAGATGTCACTGTAGATAATTTGACTAAGGGCGACAAGAGGACTACCCACAATTTAACGATTCATACTTTTAGTCAATCAACTAAAAGTCTTGAATCAAAAACTATGAACCATTTAGTTAAAGAGTCGCTATTAAACGACTTAGAGCTAAATGGTTTTTATGTTGATTTAAATAAACTCTCAATGATGATGACGACAAAAGAAGAAGAAACTGATAGAGCAATTCATCATGGAATCATTCAGTTTGATATCACAATCAGAGAAAAATAAAACAAATTAGAAATATGGAGGATTAATTATTTATGACACAAATTAAAGGTTTAGATATCGGTATTTACGCAATGAAAGAACAATTCCCAGGAGAACCTGAAGCATATACATTGGTAGGCGGTGGGCGAGGAGCTACGCTTTCAATGTCAGCTGAAAGTATGGATATTACTTCAAAAGATACTGGTGGTTGGATGGACAGCATCAGTGGCTTTAAATCTTGGGAATCTTCTACAGATGGAATTGTAGTAATTGATGATGCAGGTTTTGAAGACTTGGAATCAGCTTTCTTTGAAGGTCGCAAAGTAAAAGTTTCATTCAAAAAACCTTCTGGATGGGGCTACACAGGTTTTGCTCTTGTAAATTCACTTGAATTTGAAGCAGGACATGAAGACGTAGTTACTTATTCCATCTCTCTAACTGGTGCTGGAGCATTGGCTAAAACAGAAGATACGGTAGTAGTTTAATCACACTTAAAACAGCTTGAGCAATAGAAATATTGTTCGGCTGTTTATTTTCTTTTAAAGAAATCAATAAAAATACTTATACAAAGAGGATGTTTACTTAATGGAAATTGTGCAAATCAAAATGGATAAAGAACGTAATTTAAAATTTGGTATGAATGCAGTAGTAAAACTTGAAAAAGATTTAGGAATGTCAATTGCTGAAATGCAGAATGAAATGAGCATGGAGAACCTTATGAAAATCACTTTTTATGGTTTGGAGTGGGAAGATAAAAAACTAACTTTTGATGATATTGGTGATTTAATGGACGCAGCAATTGAACATTATGAAACTTTTGCCGCTGTTATTGAGCTTGTTATGGAAGCATTTACTGCAACATTCGGCAAGAAAGCCGTACCCAGTAAAAAGTAATGGGTTTATAAATGAAGAAAAGCTATTTCAATGGATTGTTGGAAAGTTAAAAATGTCTTTGAATGATTATGAGCATTTCATGGAACATTACTCTTTTAATGATTTATTCCTATTGCTAGATCAATATAGTGAAGAGCAGAGAGAACAAACAGAACTAATGGAAATTGCGGTTATGTATGGATATGCTTCTGCAAAATCAAAAAATGCAAAATTAATCAAAATATTCGAGAAGCCAAAAGAAGTCAATGAATTAAACGAAACTAAAATTGACGAAATCAAACGAAATAAAGAACATTTCAAAAATACTTTCTCAAATACATTGTAAAAGGGTAGAGCTATTGCAGCTTTACCCTTTTTTTGTATTTAAAAAGAGAGGTGAGCAATATAAATGAGTATGCAAGATTTATCGGTAAGAATTAGCGCAGATATTACGGAATTTAGAAATGCCATGGATCAGATAACTGATTCAGTTAGAGAAGCAGGGGATACTGTTAGAGACTCAATGGGTGGAGCAGAAAACTCTACATCTGGAGGAGTCGGACGGATTAAATCAGCATTAGGTGGAGTAGCTGGAATTATTGCCGGTGCATTTGCGATAGATAAGATTAAGGATTTTGGTATTAGCTTAGTAGAATCAGCAGCAGATAGCCAAGCCATGACAGCACAATTTGAGCAAGTTTTCGGAGGCTTGCAAGGAGAGGCAACTAAAGCTATTGATGGTATGGGTCAAGAATTCGGCATGGTTTCTAGTCGAATTAAGCCTGCATTTACTCAAATGACTTCTTTATTCAAAGGTTTAGGCTTAGACAGCGAGGAAGCTATGGACGGTGCAAGCCGAGCTATGACAGCTTCAGCCGATGCAGCAGCCTTTTATGATGTTTCAATGGAAGATGCTTCAAGTGCCTTAACTTCATTTATGAAAGGTAACTGGGAAGCAGGAGAATCAATCGGGCTTTTTGCCAATGAAGCTCAAATGGCTTCATATGCTTCTGATACATTGGGGCAAGACTATAAAAGTCTCGATGAAGCTGGCAAACAACTTGTCAGATTAAGTTTTGCGGAATCTATGCAAGAATCAGCAGGAGCAATGGGACAAGCAAGCCGAGAATCAGGAAGTTATCAGAATCAGTTAGGTAACTTAAAACAAATTTGGACAGATTTAAAAGGACAATTAGGACAGCCTATTTTAGCGGTAGCAATTGCTGGAATTAAAAGTTTAGCTGGATGGATTGGAAAGATTGATCCTCAAGCTGTATTGGGTGGATTCAAAGCATTTGGCTCATATGTCAGCTCAGTCTTTGCACCAATTATTGCAGCAGTTAAGGATAATTTTACTGAGCTGTTTGGTAGCCTCTCATTTGATGCAGGATCAATGAGTTCAGGATTTGAAATGATTAGAACGGCTGTTTCGGGATTTGGAGAATTAATTAAAACTACCACAGAAGGCTTAGGCTGGTTTATCGACAAATTTGATTTTCTTATTTTAGGAGTTACGGCTGGTGTTCTTACATTTAAAGCAATAACAGCAGCTAAAGCGGCATGGGTAACTATTACGACAACATGGGCAGCGGTTACGAAAGCGGCGGCAGCTGTACAAGCGGCATTTAACTTAGTTTTAGCTGCTAATCCAATTGCAATAGTTGTTGTTGCAGTAGCAGCATTAGTTGCTATTGGAATCTTACTTTATAAAAACTGGGATACAGTAGTAGCCTTTCTTAAATCGGCATGGGAAACCATCAAATCAGTAGCCTCATCCGTTTGGGGAGGATTGAAAGTCTTCTTCAGCGCAACGTGGAATGCTATTAAACAAAGTGCTGTAGCTATCTTTAGTGGATTGAAAGATGCAATTGCTTCTGTCTGGAATGGTATTAAATCAGCAGCAAGTGCAGTATGGAATGGCATTAAGTCATTTTTGAGTGGTTTGTGGAATGGAATTAAGGCATTAGCATCAGCGGTATTTAATGCATTAAAAGCGTATTTTACAACTGTTTTTAATATATATAAAACCCTTATTATGACGGTTTGGAATGGTATTAAATCATTCTTGAGCACTATATGGAATGGCATTAAGTCACTAGCTTCATCAGTGTTTAATTCCTTGAAATCAACTTTAACAACTATATTTAACGCTATTAAATCAACTGTTACAAGTGTATGGAATGCAATAAAGTCATTTTTAACTACTACGTTTAATGCCATTAAATCAGTTTCTTCAGGTGCTTGGAATGCTATTAAATCAACTATTACTACAATCATGAATTCTATAAAGTCTACTGTTACAAGTATCTGGAACAGTGTTAAAAGTAGCATTGTATCAGTATTCAATTCAATTAAATCTACAGCTAGCTCTGTATGGAATAGTATTAAATCAACTATTGTAAATACGGTTGAAACTCTAAAAAATTCAATTGTGGCTAAATTTAATTCTGTTAAGAGTTCAGCCTCAAGTATTTTCAGCAGTATTAAATCAGCTATGACAAATCCTGTTGAAGCAGCTAAAACAGCTATAGGCAATGCTATAAGTAAAATCAAGGGATTCTTTAGCGGATTGAAATTAACGTTCCCTAAAATTTCGATGCCTAAAATGCCTACGTTTAGTCTTTCAGGTAAATTTAGTTTAATGCCTCCTTCAGTTCCTAAAGTGGGAATTTCATGGAATGCAAAAGGTGGTATTTTCAAAAAGCCTACTATTTTAAATAGCTCACAAGGTTTGCAAGGTGTAGGAGAGGCTGGAAGTGAAGCAATTCTTCCTTTAACTGCTCAAGTACTTGGAAGTATTGGGCGTGGTATTGCATCCACTATGCAAAACCCTAAATCTAATTCTGCAACTGTGATTGATTCTGGTAGAGAAACTTATAACTTTAATTTCAATGTAGAAAACATGAATGCAAATAGTAATGCTGATGTAGATTCATTTGCTTCAAAAATTCAAAACAGTCTTAGAAGAAGTAAGGGAGTTAAATAATGAGAGAATCAATTAACTTTTCTTTTGATGGCATTGCCTCAGAAGATATGGGCGTTTATATTGTTCATGAAGGTGGGGGATTGTTTGAAGAAAACTTTCTTCCTAATAGATCAATTATTGAAACGAAATCAGCAAATAGAAACAAGCCTTATTTTCAAAGGGTAGAATCAGAGCCTTTAGAATTTGAATTAAGTTTCTTCATTGAACAATGGGAAGATAGAAATAATATTAGACAGGTGGCAAGATGGCTGTTTAAAGACTTTTATAAGCCATTAACTTTTGAATCTAATCCTGATAGAATTTTCTATGCTATTGTTCACAGTAATTCCTCTTTACTTCATAATGGAAGAAAAGAAGGCTATGTGAAATTAATGGTAAGATGTGATTCACCTTATAGCTATTCCCATCCGACTCTTATAGAAGATATTGAATCAAGCTATTCATCTTTCAGTATTCTTAATAGTGGCGATGTAGATATTAAGCCTAAGATGTGGATTACTAAGACCGTATCCGAGGGAAATATTTCACTTACAATGGTAGAGTCAGATCAAACTTTTAAGCTATCAAATTTAGCTCTCAATGAAGAGGTGTTTATAGATAATGAACATGAAGAGCTTATTTCTAATCTCGAAAATTTAGGGGTTTATCGTTATTCAAATCATAATGGGGAATGGCTAACTTTTTCAGTAGATGAGAATACACTTCTTATGCAAGGTGATTTTAAAATTTCAATTGAATATCAAAGTATTTACTTAGCAGACTAGTTTTGCTTAAGGGTTGTTTTGTGGCTAATCCTCTTGCCATGAAGTAGCCCTTTTTTTGTTCGCTTTTAAAACTGAATCTAATAATCATATAGTCAAACATATTTCAAGTTTACTTTATATATGCCTTCAACTATACTTATAAGACATATAACTAAGTAGTATAGAAGGAGCGTTTAAAATGGCAAAAGAAAAAGAAGTAGATGAGCTTAAAGAAATGCTTTCCAAGCCTAAAGTAAACATTGAAGATTCTCACGCAAGAACTACTTTTCTATTAGATAGAGAATTGGCTGATAGACTGAATAAATTAGCTGATGGTAAAAGAGGATTTAAAAGCCTATTCTTCAATAGAGCTGTAAAGAATTTATTAGATGAATTAGAAGATAAGTAGAAAGAGGAGCAATCAAAAATTGGTTGCTTCTTTTTTGCTATATTAGATGTAAAGCGTTTATAAAGATTGATAAGGAGGAAGGCACTTGAAACAAATTGCTGTAGTCTATACGAGAGTTAGCACTGATAAACTCATACAAAAAACTAGTTTAACAACTCAAAAGGAATACTACACTGATTATTGCGAGAGAAAAGGCTATGATCTATTTAAGATTTATGCAGATGAAGGATTAACTGGAACAAATGTGAGGAGAGAAGCATTTAGAGAGATGCTTTATAAAGCGGGCTTAGATTATACGAGAAATGACAATGGCTATGATTGGTTTAGCAAAAGTACCAGAGTTCCTGAGTTCAATATTTTAGTCTGTAAGGACGTTTCTCGATTCTCAAGAGGTAGTGTTCAAGGACAAATGATAATTAAGCTTCTGAAGGATATGGGAGTTAATACTGTCTTTGAAAATTCTGGAATGTCCACATTTAGTGATAATTGGCAGATGAATATAGGCATTCTCTTTAACATTGCTGAAAATGAATCAGCAAGCATGAGTAAGCGGATTAAATTTGCAAAGAAGCATAAAAGAGATAAAAAAGTATATGCACCTTCTCGCATTCCGTATGGATATACTAGAAACACTGAAAATGAAATAGTAATTCATCCTGAACAATCTGAGATAGTAAAATACATTTTTGCACGTTACTTAGAAGTTGGCTCAAACATAATCACCAATGAATTAAATGAAAAAGGTGTACTATCTCAAACAGGTGTAAGGTTCACACCTGATAAGGTTACTAGAATCATTAGCAATACTGTTTTCTACGGAGATGCCACAGTAAATAAGTCGAATAAAAAATCTGTAACTGATACTAAGAGAGAGAAAAATGAGAAATCTGATTTTGTTACCATTCCTAATGTTGTTGATCCAATTATAACTAAAGAGGAATGGAAAGAAGCAAATAGAATTAGAGTGAGTCGCATCAACAAAAGTAGCAAAAGAGGCAGAAAAACAGCTAAGAATGATGTTTATTATAGCAAATTAATTTGCTCAAGTTGTGGTAGTCGGCTAGTTCGCCATATGGGAGAGAAAGAAAAAATCTCATATATCTGTCAATCACGGAGAAAGGGCGGCAATTGTAAATCTAGAAGTATAGCTATCAATGTAATTAACAAATTCATGAGGCGAACGGAATTGTCACATATGACAAACAGTATGGGCGACTCTGCTTATTATAATGAGCTAATGAAACGCTTAGAAAATGAAAAGCTTCATTTAAGTGAAACTCAAATGACAATACAGAAGCAAATGGAAACATTGAATCTTGAGATTGACAGTATCATTGATAAATATATGGTTCTGGATGATAGCGATAAATTTAAGCAACGTTTGATAGATAGATCAAACTTGAAAGAAGAAGAAATTACAAAACTAGAAGTAAAACTTTCAGAAATCAATATTGCTTCAATAGAACGGATTCAGCAAAAAGTAGATAGCAAAAAAGAAATGATTGAAACCATATTCAAAAATAAAAACTTTACTCAGGAAGAGAAACTAAATCTATTAAATAAAGTAGATGTAAGCGATTATACTTTAACCTTTCATTTCTCTATGCCTACTTATGAGGAAGAAGTAAAAGAGTTCAATGAGCTGTTTACGATGACTCCCATAGCTTCAGACATGCCTTATAATCCATTCGCTAAGGAAACATTTAGAAGAGATCACAAAGCAGCCAGAGAGCATTGGCAAGTATTAGATGATGAAAGTAGAGACAATGAAGCCTTCTATAACAGTTAAAATACAGAAGGATTCTTTTCTTTTTTAGTTAATGGTTGCTTTTATTTGGATTCATACAAATGGTGCAAGGACAAGTCGAATCGTACCGTATGGATGAAAAAGCTATTCCCAGTATGGCTGATCTTACTAGTAAAGGATATCTGAAAACAAATGAGACGAATTGTCCAAATGGAGATGTCGTAACAATTGCGGTTGATGGAGTCGTTAGTTCTGCAAAACCTTAATGAAAAAGGATTTACGTTGTTGGAAATGTTACTAGTACTTGCTGTACTAGTAATAGTTTCCGCGATTTCAATTTCGGGCTATCGTTCTTTCACAGTACAGAAAGAAGAGCAGCGCTTTTTTGAAGTTCTCCACCAAGATATTTATTTTGCGCAAAGTCAAAGTTATTCGTTAAACAAGACAGCGAAAATAATATTTCGTGAAAGCAAAGGAACTTATGAAATCTTTACAGATATTCAATCGGTAGGTGTTTCACGCAAATTGCCGCAATCGATTCAATTGAAGAAAACCAGTAACTTGAGTGAAATTTATTTTAATTCTAACGGTACCGTGGTCCAGTCGGGCACTTTTCGGTTTTCTACAACTAGCGGAGAAAAAACCTTAGTTGTTCACCTCGGAGGAGGGAGAGTGGTGTTTTCTGAATGAGCGAGGAATATCGTGGGCAGAAACGATGGTGAGTTTGTGTATGGTATTTATTTTATTCGGTAGTTTATTGCCGGTGATGATCGGGATTCAGCATAGTCTTCAAGTAAAAAAAGAACGAGTTAGTGCAATTGAAACCTTGCATGAAGCGGCACGAGAAATAAGTGCTACTGGTAAGTTACAAGGGCAGCGAAAGGTCAACAACATTTTCTATAGTTGGAAAATGGAAGAGCAGCTTTGTGTTGACTATGTAGATTATAAAGAACAGCGGCGCCGTATATGCATCGAGTAAGAAAATTAGATGAACAAGGGTTTTCTTTTTTGACATCGATCTTTGATTTAATGGTGTTAATGACGTTACTGCCACTAATTGTTTTGTTTTTTAGTTTTGCGATCAATTTTAAACAAGACTTAGACCCTCACCGGGCAGAGTGGCAGTTGTTCGTCATTGATTTGCAGAGCTATTTGCATCGCAGTGACTCGGTGGAAATCATAAATGGAGGAAGCGGGATTCGTGTTGTTCAAAGAGGAGAAGAAATTGATATCGAACTTTACACCGATATGATGCGCAAGCAAAAAAGTAGGAAAGGACATGAAGTGATGTTAACTCGTGTAAGTCAATGCAGTTTTATGTTAGAAGGCGATAAATTGACAATTCGAACGAAATTTTCTACAGGTAATATAGAAGAGGCAGAATATGTTTTCACGAAACCATCTGGATGAAAAAGGTGCTATTTATCCAATCACTATTGTGTTTTTTATGTCCGCTCTCCTGATGCTATCCCACACTTTAATGCTTTATTCGATTCAATATAAAACGTATGATGGTTTGGAAAATATGCATAGACATGCTACGATACTATTACTGATAGAAATAGAGCAAAAATAAATACCTGAGTAGAGGTAAGTATCGGGTGGTAGGATGAACAGAATATATTTGATTGGATTCATGGGATGCGGAAAAAGCGCAGTCGGCAGAAGGTTAAGCTTTTTGTTAAAACTGCCCTTCTATGACATGGACAAAGAGATTGTTCGTCAGACAGGGAAGACGATTCCTGAAATTTTTGAGCAGCATGGCGAAAAATATTTTAGGGATCTAGAAACGCAGTTTTTGCAAAATTTTAAAAATGATTATTGCATCATCTCTACAGGCGGTGGTGTGACCATGCGGAAAGAAAATCGAAAGATTATGAGAAATACAGGTTTAGTAATGTTTTTAGATGCGCCATTCCGAGAAATTTGGCGACGGATTCACCGGGATCCGAATCGTCCGATTGTCCGTCAATCGACTCGTGAAGAAATTGAAGCGTTGCATAAAGCTCGCTACCGGGATTATAAACAAACTGCACATATTACGATTCGTACTGAATTTCGTACTTTACGACAAATTACACACTATGCGGCATTTCAAGTGAATCGGCTAAAAAGCGAACGTTTTGATTTTAATTAATCAATTCGTTCGCTTTTTATCCTCTTAGAGAAAAAAGATTGCGCTTTCCGGAGAACAATGTTAGGATATATTCAAAGTTATACTATTCTGTATAACGGATTGGACCAATCAATCTTGATTTGGGCGGATGATTGTACGAGGAGAGAATGCGAAAGCGTCGCCGAAGGAGCAAATAACAAAAGTTATGAATCTCTCAGGCAAAAAGACTCGTACAGGACGCATCTCTGGAGAATGCTGCACGTCAGCTACCAACGAGGAAAGCCATCATTATGGTAAACTTTCAGGTTCCAGGACAGAGATTTCCCTTTATAGGGAAATCTCTGTCCTTTTTTCGTGCCCAGATGTCTCTAGGAACTGGCCGAAAAGATTTGTAAAATGAGGAGGAAAATCATTGGCACAGTTAAAGCGTACACCTCTTTTTGAAACGTATTCAAAATACGGTGGCAAAACAATTGATTTTGGTGGTTGGGAACTGCCTGTGCAATTTTCGAGCATTAAAGAAGAACATGAAGCGGTCAGAACAAAAGCAGGGCTTTTTGATGTATCGCATATGGGTGAAATCTTCGTTACAGGAGCAGACAGTTTAGACTACCTCCAGCATCTCGTCACAAATGATGTATCCAAAATTCAAGATGGCCAAGCGCAATATACAGCGATGTGCTATGAAGATGGCGGCACTGTAGACGACCTTTTGGTTTATAAAATAGCAGATCAACATTATTTACTAGTAGTGAATGCATCCAATATTGAAAAAGATTTTGAATGGATGGAAGCTTCAAAAACTGGTGATGTCTCATTAGATAATGCATCTGAACGCTATGGCTTATTGGCGTTTCAAGGTCCATTATCTGAAAAGGTGCTTCAGCGCTTAACAGATGAAGATCTTTCAACGATTAAACCTTTCCGTTTTAAAAACGATGTAAAAGTAGCAGGGCAAAACGTACTATTATCGCGTACAGGTTATACAGGGGAAAACGGCTTTGAAATTTATGCCGCTCCTGAATCATTAGTCACATTGTGGGAAAAAATCCTCTCAGAAGGCGAACCTGAAGGGGTTTTACCGGTAGGTCTTGGTGCGCGTGATACGTTGCGCTTTGAAGCTTGTCTTGCTTTATACGGTCAAGAACTGTCGAAAGACATCACGCCGCTAGAAGCAGGCATCAATTTTGTTGTGAAATTGAAAAAAGAACAAGACTTTCTTGGCAAAAAAGCATTGGCTGCTCAAAAAGAAGCAGGTGTGCCACGTAAATTAGTAGGTATTGAAATGATTGACAAAGGCATACCGCGTCATGGTTACCCAGTTTATGTAGGGGACCAAAAAATTGGTGAAGTAACAACGGGTACTCAATCGCCAACGCTCAAGAAAAATATCGGGCTGGCGTTAGTTTCAAGTGAATATGCTGAACTCGGAATCGAATTGGAAGTTGAAATTCGCAATAAACGACTAAAAGCGAAAACAGTAGAAACACCATTTTATAAACGATCCAACTAATTTAACTTGAAAAGGGGACAGCACTCGATGAAACATCGCTATTTACCAATGACAACTCAAGACGAAAAAGAAATGCTGGAAACAATCGGTATCGATTCAATTGATGAATTGTTTTCAGATATCCCGGAAAAAGTTCGTTTTAAAGGCGAATACAACATTAAAGCGGCTAAATCAGAGTCTTCATTAACAAAAGAATTGGCGCAAATTGCAGCTAAAAATGCGGACACAAACCGCTATGCTTCCTTTTTAGGCGCTGGTGTTTACGATCATTACAAACCAATTATCGTAGATCACGTCATCTCGCGTTCTGAGTTTTACACGGCATATACACCGTACCAGCCAGAAATTTCACAAGGTGAATTACAGGCGATTTTTGAATTCCAAACAATGATTAGCGAATTGACAGGTATGGATATTGCCAACTCTTCTATGTATGACGGCGGAACAGCTCTTGCTGAAGCGGGTATGCTTGCTGCAGGACACACGAAACGCAAGAAAATTTTAGTGTCACGCGCAGTTCACCCGGAATCACGAGATGTTGTTCGTACTTATGCACTTGGTCAGTCGATTGATGTTATCGAAATTCCATTAAAAGATGGTCATACTGACTTGGATGCGTTAAAAGAAATGATGGATGAAAATGTCGCAACAGTGATGATTCAGTATCCTAACTTTTTTGGGCAAGTTGAAAACTTAAAAGAAATTGAGCCGATTGTTCATGGGTCAGGCGCATTACTTTCAGTTTCTTCAAATCCATTAGCACTTGGTGCGCTTACTGCTCCAGGTCAATTGGGTGCGGATATTACAGTAGGAGATGCACAACCTTTCGGAATTCCTGAAGCATACGGCGGTCCTCACTGCGGTTATTTTGCAGTAACGAAAAAACTAATGCGCAAAGTTCCAGGTCGTCTTGTTGGCGAAACAACGGATGAAGAAGGTCGTCGTGGATTTGTATTAACATTGCAAGCACGTGAACAGCATATTCGTCGTGATAAAGCGACATCGAATATTTGTTCGAACCAAGCATTAAACGCATTAGCCGCATCTGTTGCAATGACAGCACTTGGCAAAGTCGGTACACAAGAAATCGCGAAACAAAACATTGTGAAAACACATTATATGAAACAACAATTGAAAAAAGCTGGATTTGAAATTGTCTTTGAAGGTGCACATTTCAATGAAATCGTCGTTAAAACAAAAGAATCTGTGAAGCAATTAAACGATCGTTTGTTTGAAAAAGATATGATCGGCGGCTATGACCTTGGACTAAGCTACGACGAATTCCCAAATCATATGCTCGTTGCGGTAACGGAACAACGGACAAAAGAAGAAATCGATGCATTCGTGCAGGAAATTGCTGCGAAGAAACAGGAAGTGGGGGCTACTCATGCATAAGGACAACCAAGCGCTAATTTTTGAATTGACGAAAGAAGGCCGCGTCGGCTACAGCTTGCCGACACTTGATGTACCAGAAGTTGACTTGAGCGAGCTATTGCCGACTGATTTAATCCGTACAGAAGCAGCAGAACTGCCTGAAGTTTCGGAACTTGATATAATGCGTCATTACACAGCCTTATCTAACCGTAATCACGGTGTGGATTCAGGTTTCTATCCACTAGGTTCGTGCACAATGAAATACAATCCGAAAATCAACGAATCTGTTGCACGGTTCCCTGGATTTGCGAATATTCATCCGTTACAAGATGAAAAAACAGTTCAAGGAGCTCTTGAATTGATGTTTGATTTGCAAGAGCATTTAAAAGAAATTACAGGTATGGACGAAGTGACATTGCAACCAGCTGCAGGCGCACATGGCGAATGGACTGGTTTAATGATGATTCGCGCTTACCATGAGTCTCGTGGAGATTTCAAACGTACGAAAGTTATTGTTCCCGATTCAGCACACGGCACAAACCCGGCATCAGCAACTGTTGCTGGATTTGAAACAGTTACTGTTAAATCGAGTGACCAAGGACTTGTCGATTTGGAAGATTTGAAACGCGTTGTTGGAGACGACACAGCGGCATTAATGTTAACAAATCCGAATACACTGGGCTTGTTTGAAGAGCAAATTTTAGAAATGGCCGCGATTATTCACGAAGTTGGCGGAAAATTGTATTATGATGGTGCCAACTTAAATGCGGTAATGTCAAAAGCGCGTCCTGGAGACATGGGCTTTGATGTGGTTCACTTGAACTTACACAAAACGTTCACGGGCCCTCACGGCGGCGGTGGACCTGGATCTGGTCCAGTTGGCGTGAAAAAAGATTTAATGCCTTACTTGCCAAAACCAGTATTGGTGAAAAAAGACGAAGCGTATACATTTGACTATGACCGTCCAGATTCAATCGGTCGTGTAAAACCGTTCTATGGTAACTTCGGAATTAATGTCCGTGCTTACACGTACATTCGTTCAATGGGGCCAGATGGCCTGAAAGCTGTAACAGAATACGCAGTGTTAAACGCTAACTATATGATGCGTAGACTGCAACCTCATTTCGACTTACCGTACGACCGTCATTGCAAGCACGAATTCGTATTAAGTGGTCGTCGTCAGAAGAAATTAGGTGTCCGTACACTAGATATGGCAAAACGCTTACTTGACTTTGGCTATCATCCGCCAACAATCTACTTCCCATTAAACGTAGAAGAAGGCATGATGATCGAACCAACAGAAACCGAATCAAAAGAAACGTTGGATGCTTTTATCGACGCGATGATACAAATTGCGAAAGAAGTAGAAGAAAATCCGGAAATTGTTCAAAACGCACCACACACGACGGTGATCAATCGTTTGGATGAAACAAAAGCGGCACGTCAACCTGTGCTTCGTTACCGTAAAGCTGAATAAAAACTAAAAGACGTGTTGGCCATATTGGCCAACACGTCTTTTTTTGAAAATGAATCATCTTACAACGTCTCTGAGCGTCTTTTATTCGTTTTGGATAAGGTATATGTCACGAAGATCGAAAAAACCCTTCCAGCAATTGTGGAAGGGTTTTAAAGCTTAGTTTTTAGATTTGATTTTACCAGTCCATTGTTTGAACCCGCCTTGCAGTTGGAACAATTGGTTGTAGCCTTTTTTCTGTAAGAAAATGGCAACACGCCCACTGCGTGCTCCGTTTTGGTCATATAAATAGACCGGTTTGTCTTCGCGGATTTCTTTGTAGCGCTGACGTAATTGTGATTGTGGAATATTACGCGCTCCAAGAATATGTCCTGCCGCAAAATCTTTTGGCTCGCGTACGTCAATTAATTGCGCTTTGCGGTAACCCTCGATAAATTGTTCTTGTGTCAAGTTCGTGACAGCTTTTTTCATGCGGAAATAGGTAATTACCGCATAAATGATGATTGCCAATAGTACTGCGATCGTAATGTACAAAAATTCCAATGATCTTGCCCCTTTCTCATCTTCTTTTATTATAAGAGAAGAGATGACGGATATTCAATGCCAATGTTACACTAATTATCGGAAATAGGAGGCGATCTTGTGAAATATCCAAAATGGATTTTTATAAATTCAGGTAAAGGTACCCCATCATTCAATATGGCGCTCGATGAAGCTTTATTAAATTGGCATAGCCAGGGGCTTATTCCGCCTGTTATTCGGTTTTATGGTTGGCAGCCTGCAGCCCTTTCAATCGGTTATTTTCAAAAAGTAGAAAAAGAAATTGATATGGAAGCTGTGGAACGATTAGGACTTGGTTTTGTTCGTCGACCAACAGGTGGCCGAGGAGTGCTTCACGAGCATGAACTTACATATAGCATCATTGTTAGCGAAGCTTATCCGGATATGCCGGAAACTGTTACAGAAGCATATCGTGTGTTGAGTGAAGGCTTGTTAAAAGGTTTTCAGAATTTGGGGTTGGAAGCATATTTTTCGGTGCCAGATACTGAAGACAAACGGGCTGACTTGAAAAAACCGAAATCAGCCGTATGTTTTGATGCGCCAAGTTGGTATGAAATGGTCGTCGAAGGTAAAAAAGTGGCTGGCAGTGCCCAAACACGCCAAAAAGGAGTTATTTTACAGCATGGTGCTATTTTAATCGACTTAGATGCTGAAAAGCTCTTGTCGGTTTTTAAATTCCAAAACGAAGAAGCGAAAGAGCGCATGCGCGTCAAAATTCCTGAAAAAGCAGTCGCGATCAATTCGCTACGCGCGAAACCTGCAACTGCAGAAGAATGCGTAGTGGCATTTAAAGCAGGGTTCGAACAGGCCTTGTCGATCGAATTAGAGCCCTACATATTGACGGAGCAACAACTTGCTGAAGTCAAGGCTTTAGAACAAAAAAAATATGCCAATTCTGAATGGAACTTTCGTGCGTAGAGTCTTTAGTCTTATTTTTCCGAACTCCCACGCCAAAAACCTTGATAAATAAAGCTTTTCAAAGAGCTTGAAATTTTCAGCAGAAACTTGTTATTGTAAAGAAGTTTCAATATGTAGTATGATGGGAATCGAAGTAATACTATATATAGTATCTGACTCCATATATTATAAAGGAGGAATTGTCAAATGGTATCCGCCACACAATCCCAATATTCATTAAACGCACACGCACTAAACGAAGATATCAAAACGTTTCCACAAGTGCACGAAATTACACCAGATATGAAAACAACGCACAAAGGGGTATCCCGCCTTGTGATGATTGATCGTTATTCATTTAAGGATACAGAGAAAAAGACACTTAAAGCAGGAGATTTTGTTGTTTTAACTGTCAAAGAAGATCCGAAATTCCCAGCTCGTGGCCTTGGCTATATTGTGTCAATTGATACACAAGCAAACAAAGCTCAAGTATGGATCGAGGAAGATTATAGAAGTGCAATCGACAATCCGCAAGAACAAGAAGCAGGCATCGTCAATCGCCCAATCGACGTGATTGAAAAGCCGATGGAAGTGTTCTACGAGCAGATTGCGAAACGTAATGCTACAGGATTAGCTTCTGTAGAAACAACACCTGAAAAGCGTCAAGAATGGTTTGAGAAGTTTTATCAGCAATTGGTTGGATTGAAATTTATTCCAGCTGGACGTGTTCTTTACGGAGCAGGAGCAGATACAGATGTAACGTATTTCAACTGTTACGTGATGCCGTTCGTAGCAGATTCGCGCGAAGGTATTTCAGATCACCGCAAACAAGTAATGGAAATCATGAGCCGCGGAGGCGGTGTAGGGACAAACGGATCTACACTTCGTCCGCGTAATACGTTGGCTCGTGGAGTTAACGGCAAATCATCAGGATCAGTATCTTGGTTGGATGATATTGCGAAATTGACACATCTTGTTGAACAAGGTGGCTCACGACGCGGTGCTCAAATGATCATGCTTGCAGACTGGCATCCAGATATTGCGGAATTCATCATTTCAAAAATGCAAAATCCACGTATTTTGCGTTATTTGATCGAAAACACGCAAGATGAGACGATTAAAAAATTGGCTCACGACAAATTGAAGTTTAAAGCGTTGTCAACTCAAGAAGAAGCAATGTATCAAGGCATCTTAAACTACCGGACGATTCCGGGTATGGGTGGATTTAACGAGAAAATTATGCGTGATGCTGACACGAAATTACGTGACGGCGGTACGTATTCTGTTCATAACGAAGAATTTTTAACAGGGGCTAATATTTCTGTGACTTTAACAAGCGATTTCATGACAGCTGTTGAAAATGATGCTGATTTCGAGTTGCGTTTCCCGGCAGTTGAATCTTATTCAAAAGAAGAAATGGCTGTTTATAATGAAAAATGGCAAGAAGTCGGCGATGTTCGTGAATGGGAGCGTATGGGCCATGGCGTCCGAGTTTATCGCACGATGAAAGCGCGTGAGCTATGGAACTTGATTAATATTTGCGCGACGTATTCAGCAGAACCCGGCATTTTCTTTATTGATAACGCCAATGAAAAAACAAATGCGGCAGCATATGGTCAAAAAGTTGTTGCAACAAACCCATGTGGCGAACAACCGTTAGCTCCTTATTCTGTTTGTAACTTGGCAGCGGTCAATTTGGCACAATTTGCGGATCCTAAAACAAAAACAGTCGATTTTGAAAGCTTGAAAGAAACAGTTCGTGTGGGCGTTCGTATGCAAGATAACGTAATTGATGCGACACCGTATTTCCTTGAAGAAAACCAAGTTCAAGCACTCGGCGAACGCCGTGTAGGTCTTGGAGTTATGGGGTTAGCTGATTTACTAATCTATTGTGACAAGGAATATGGTTCACCAGAAGGTAACGAACTTGTAGATGAAATCTTCAAAACGATTGCGACTGCAGCATATGAAGTTTCGACTGATTTAGCAGCAGAACGTGGCAGCTTCCCATTCTTAGTTGGAAATTCTGATGAAGAAACTGCAGCACTTCGCAAAGCGTTTACTAACACTGGATTTATGCAAGGAATGCCTGAACATATCCGCGAAGCGGTTCTTGAAAAAGGAATCCGTAACTCGCATCTATTAACAGTAGCACCAACAGGTTCTACCGGTACAATGGTTGGTGTTTCGACAGGACTTGAGCCTTATTATTCATTCACATACTATCGTAGTGGCCGCCTTGGTAAGTTTATCGAGGTTAAAGCTGATATTGTGAGTGAATACGTGAAGAACAATCCTGGAGCAGACGAAGAAAATCTGCCAAAAGCATTTGTGACGTCGATGGACTTAGCGCCAGAAGCGCATGCAGATGTTCAATGCATCATCCAACGCTGGATTGATTCGTCGATTTCGAAAACGGTAAATGCACCTCGCGGCTATACTGTTGAACAAGTCGAAGGCGTGTATGAGCGTTTGTATAAAGGTGGAGCAAAAGGTGGTACGGTTTATGTCGATGGTAGCCGTGATTCGCAAGTTCTAACTTTAAAAGCTGAAGACAATAACTTCGAAGAAGAAGAACAACAAGAAGATACAGGAAAGCGTCCGATTGTTTTGATCGACACCATCCAAGATCTTCGCTCAACGAATGTGACGATCGGTTCTGAAGTTGGCGATACTTGCCCAGTTTGCCGTAAAGGAACTGTTGAAGAAATGGGTGGCTGCAATACATGTACGAATTGCAACGCTCAGTTAAAATGTGGATTGTAATATAACGAGTGCGATGACTAATTAGTCATCGCGCTTTTTTTATTATCTTTAAACGTAAGCGCTTTTATAAATAGTTGCTCGATTGTTCCGATATGTTAAAATAATGAAGAATGTATAAGGGGAAGGGGAAAGTTGAATGCGTGTGCTGGTCTTGAACGGCCCCAATTTAAACCGTTTGGGGAAACGGGAAAAAGAAGCGTATGGAACGTTTACATTAGAAGAGTTAGAGCAAGATCTTGTGGAATTTTCCTACCATCATCATATTGAATTGATTTGCCGGCAGTCGAACCATGAAGGCGAATTGATTGACTGGATTCATGGAGCAGGCGATGAGGGCTTATCGGGAATTGTGTTAAATGCGGGTGCTTATACACATACGAGCATTGCTATACGTGATGCAATTTCGGCAATCGACGTGCCTGTAATTGAAGTACATATATCGAATGTTCACAAAAGAGAAGAATTCCGACACCATTCATATATTTCTCCGGTGACCATCGGGCAAATTGTTGGTTTTGGTCAAGATGTCTACAAACTGGCGCTTCAAGCGCTGATTTTAAAACAAGAGAGAGGATGAACACATTGAAACTTCAAAAATTACGTGATGAAATGAAACAACGCGATGTAGATGCTGTACTGGTTACAAGTCCTTATAATTTGCGTTATATTACTGAATTTACGGGGACGGCTGGTTTAGCACTTGTTACACAACAACAAGCCGTTTTCATTACAGATTTCCGTTATACAGAGCAAGCAGGAGAGCAAGTTAAAGAATTTGATGTCATTCAAGCAGAAAAAAATATAATGGATGAAGTAGTGAAGACGGTCAAATCTATGGATATCCAAACGCTTGCTTTTGAACAAGATTATATGACGTATGCTTCAGCTACACAATATAAAGAAAAATTAGAATGCGAATTAGAACCAATCAGTAATTTGATTGAAAAAATCCGCATGGTCAAAACAGCTGAAGAAGTGGCTGTGTTAAAAGCGGCTGCTAAAATTGCAGATGATACATTCGAACATATTTGTGGGTTTATTCGTCCTGGAATAACAGAACTTGAAGTGTCTAATGAGCTTGAATTTTTCATGAGACAACAAGGGGCAACGTCATCTAGTTTTGATATCATAGTGGCGTCTGGGTTACGATCTGCATTGCCTCATGGTGTGGCGACAGATAAAGTTATTGAAAAAGGCGACATGATTACACTGGATTTTGGTGCTTTATATAACGGCTATATTTCAGACATTACCCGCACGGTCGCAGTTGGCGAACCGTCAGAGCAAATGAAAGAAATTTATGATATTGTATTAAAGGCGCAAGAATTAGGTGTGGAGAAAATCGGTCCGGGCATGAGCGGCATTGAAGCAGACGCCATTGCACGAGATTATATTAAATCTAAAGGCTACGGCGAGGCATTTGGTCATTCAACAGGGCATGGTATTGGTTTGGAAGTCCATGAAAGCCCAGGGTTATCTTCTAAATCAGAGACGATCTTAGAACCCGGTATGGCTGTGACGGTAGAACCAGGAATTTATCTGCAGGGAATTGGCGGTGTCCGCATCGAAGATGATATACTGATAACCGAGTCAGGAAATGAACGGTTGACTAACTCCACAAAAGAGCTTCGCATTTTATAAACAAACGGAGGAACTATAATGATTTCAGTAAACGATTTTAAAACAGGTGTCACAATTGAAGTAGACGGCGGAATTTGGCGCGTAATGGAATTCCAACACGTAAAACCAGGTAAAGGTGCTGCATTCGTGCGCTCGAAACTTCGTAATCTTCGTACAGGGAGTGTTACTGAAAAGACTTTCCGTGCAGGTGAAAAAGTTGCGAAAGCACAAATCGACAACTCTAAAATGCAGTACTTATATGCGAATGGCGATATGCACGCATTTATGGACATGGAAACTTTTGATCAAATCGAGTTGCCAGAAAAAAACATTGAATATGAATTGAAGTTTCTACAGGAAAATATGGAAGTGCAAGTAATCCAATTCCAAGGAGAAGTACTGGGCGTTGAATTGCCAAATACGGTCGTTTTAGAAGTAGTTCAAACAGATCCAGGTATTAAAGGCGATACAGCAAGCGGCGGTTCTAAACCAGCGAAGTTATCAACTGGATTATCTGTTCAAGTGCCGTTCTTCATCAATGAAGGCGATAAATTGATCGTTAACACGACCGATTCTTCTTACGTTTCTAGAGCTCAATAATAAAAAGGCCTCTTCTATTAGAGGCCTTTTTTTAAAAAGTCAGTTTAGCTATTTCAAAATAGCCTAAAAAAGTCTAAAATGGTATAGAAATCAGTTAAATACATATTAGGGGAGTATGATGAATATGAAAATCCAAGAAATCCGTGAAATCATCAAATTAGTAGATGGGTCATCTATTGACGAATTCTCTTATGAATTTGAAGGTGTTAAAGTTAAAATGAAGAAAAATGGTTCAGGTCAAACTCAACAAACGAGTACTTCGACTGAACAAGCACCTCACGCTCAGAAAACGGTAGAAACTAGCGCGCCAGCACCGGCAAAAGAACCACAAGTAGAAACTTTAGTGTCGTCTGAAGCACCAGAAGTACTGGCTGACAACAATGTGGATTATCATAAAATTCTTTCGCCAATGGTTGGGACATTTTATGAGTCTCCATCACCTGACGAAGCACCTTATGTACAAGTAGGAACAAAAGTTTCTGCTGATCACGTTGTGTGTATCGTTGAAGCAATGAAGTTATTTAACGAAATCGAAGCAGAAGTAGATGGGGAAATTGCTGAGATTCTTGTAAAAGATGGTCAGCTTGTCGAATACGGCCAGCCTTTATTCCTCGTGAAAGCAAACTGAGGAAAGGGGAGATAGCGATGAAAACGATGAAAAAAGTATTGATTGCAAACCGTGGAGAAATCGCAGTTCGGATTATCCGTGCTTGTAAAGAAATGGATATCGAAACGGTTGCTGTATACTCAGAAGCTGATAAAGAAGCACTTCATGTAGAACTTGCAGATGAAGCGTATTGTATCGGTCCGAAGTTATCGAAAGACAGCTATTTAAATTTTTCTAATATCATGTCAGTTGCTAAATTGACAAATTGTGATGGCATCCATCCAGGTTACGGATTTTTAGCTGAAAACGCGAGTTTTGCTGAACTTTGCGAAGCATGCGATATGATGTTTATCGGTCCAACTGCAGATGCTATTTCGCGTATGGGAACTAAAGACGTGGCACGTGAAACAATGCGTAAAGCAGGCGTTCCAGTCGTACCAGGTTCTACTGGTATCGTAGCAAGTGAAGAAGACGGCTTACGTATTGCAGATGGAATCGGCTTCCCTGTTATCATTAAAGCAACAGCAGGCGGTGGCGGTAAAGGAATCCGTGTAGCGCGTACGCGTGAGGATTTTGTAACGGGTTTAAAAATGACACAAAAAGAAGCCGCAGCTGCTTTTGGTAATCCTGGAGTTTATATCGAGAAATTTATCGAAGATTTCCGTCATATTGAAATCCAAGTACTTGCTGATTCTCATGGCAATGCGATTCATTTAGGTGAGCGTGATTGTTCAATTCAGCGTCGTATGCAAAAGCTGGTAGAGGAAGCACCTTCACCGGCATTGTCACCAGAGTTGCGGGCAGAAATGGGTGATGCTGCAGTAAAAGCTGCGTTAGCTGTTAACTACCGCGGGGCAGGAACTGTGGAATTTATTTTTGACGCCGTCAACCAAAAATTCTACTTTATGGAAATGAACACACGCATTCAAGTGGAACATCCTGTAACAGAAATGATTACTGGAATAGATTTGATCCAACAGCAATTAAAAGTGGCTTCTGGTGAGACATTAGCTTATAAACAAGAAGATGTAACATTCAAAGGCTGGTCAATTGAATGCCGTATTAATGCAGAAAACCCAGCTAAAAACTTCATGCCATCAGCAGGTAAAGTCGAAATGTACTTGCCTCCAGGTGGTTTGGGTGTGAGAATCGATTCTGCTATGTATTCGGGTTACACGATTCCACCGTATTACGATTCGATGGTAGCGAAACTGATTACATTTGCAGATACACGCGAAGAAGCAGTAGCCAAAATGAAGCGCGCATTAAATGAGTTTGTTATTGAAGGCGTGTTTACGACGATTCCATTCCATTCAAAATTGATGGATCATGAAGTATTTAAATCAGGAGATTTCAATACGAAATTCCTCGAGAAATACGACGTTTTGGGATCTTAAGGAGGAGCTTTTTAAATGGCAGAAAAAACAGCACCTTATTTACGCATGAAATCACACGGAGCGCAAGACTTAGGTAATATAGAAGTCGCTCCAGAAGTATTAGAAATTATTGCAAGTATTGCTGCGACAGATATTGAAGGAGTTGCTAGTATGCGTGGAAACTTTGCTTCTGGTGTTGTAGAACGCTTAGGAAAAAAAGTTCACGGCAAAGGCATTAAAACCGAATTGTCGGAAGAAGGATTGGCGATTGATGTGTATTGTGTCATCAATTATGGTGTGTCAATTCCTAAAACCGCTTTAAAAATTCAAGAGCAGGTTCGTCAAACGCTTGAAAATATGACGTCACTTCAAACGCAAGAAGTAAACGTTCATATTACGGGCATTCATTTCGAGACCCAAACAGCAGAATAGGCAGCAAGGCTGTCCTGGAGTCCTTTTAGAGGCTCCGGGGCAGCCTTCTCTTTGTTTTTGTTTGCAAACCCCAAAATATTCCTATAGTTAGACGAGGCTTTTGGAGACATTTGGCTTATTGACCGAACATTTCAAACATGGAAGTTCTACCGGAATACCTGTATAATGAGGGGTAACTAGCTGTGAAAAGGAGACCGGATAACTTATGAAACGACACGAAGCACGCGAAAAAGCGCTTCAGACCTTATTTCAATTAGAAGGCACTGAATTAACCATCAATGAGGCAATGGATCATGTGATGGCTGGAGAAAATGATAATTTTTACGATCTATTGGTTCAAGGCACTTATACAAATATGGCAACAATTGATGAAAAATTGGTTGGCCATCTTGAAAACTGGTCGATCGAACGTTTGCCTAAAATTGAGCGTACAATTCTTCGCATGGCAATCTTTGAACTAGAATATATGGAAGACGCACCAGCACGCGTCGTGATGAATGAAGCAATTGAATTGTGTAAAACATTCGGAGACGACAAGTCTAGCCGATTTGTTAACGGCGTTTTATCGAAGTTTACAGACGAAACAGCAAATTAATTGGAGGAGTAAACATGACTGCAAAATTGATTGATGGAAAAGCGGTAAGCCAAAAAATTAAAATTCAAGTACAACAACGAGTGGAAAAATTGGCGAAGCAAGGAATCATCCCAGGACTTGCCGTTGTGTTGGTTGGAGAAAACTCCGCCTCTCTTACATATGTAAAAAACAAGAAAAAAACATGCGAAGCACTTGGCATGCGTTCAGATTTGCATCAATTTCCGGATACAATGACTGAGCAAGAGTTGCTTTCAACAATAGATGAATTGAATAATGATTCCAATATACATGGAATTCTTGTTCAATTGCCGTTACCCAAACAAATTGATGAGTTTAAAGTGATTTCAGCCATAAGTCCTGAAAAAGATGTAGATGGGTTCCATCCAATTTCAGTCGGTAATATGATGATTGGCAAAGAAGCCTTTTTACCATGTACACCACATGGCATTATGGAGTTACTCGCTCATTACGACATCGACCCAGCTGGTAAACACGCTGTAGTCATTGGCCGCAGTAATATTGTTGGCAAGCCAATCGGTCAATTATTGCTTCAAAAAGACGCAACTGTGACGTATTGCCATTCAAAAACGAAAGATTTGGCTGAATTTACAAAGCAAGCGGATATTTTAATAGCTGCTGTTGGGCGTGCCAAATTTATCGATCACACGTTCATCAAACCAGGTGCAGTTATTATTGATGTCGGGATGAATCGTGACGAAAATGGCAAATTATGTGGCGATGTAGACTTTCAAGATGTTCAAGAAACGGCTAGTTTTGTTACCCCTGTACCTGGCGGCGTAGGACCTATGACGATTGCGATGCTAATGGGGAATACATTACAATCGGCTGAAAAAGGGTCTGTAAAGACAAAACAACAATAAGCATGTAAAATAAATAGCAATGGGGCTGTTTTTCATCCGAAAAACAGCTTTTTAAATTCACAGATAGGGGTTGAAAATGTGTCGTCCGACCCGTACTTAAGTGTAAAAGCTTTAACAAAATACATAAAAAAGAAATTTGATGCCGATCCACATCTTCGCGATGTGTATGTTAAAGGTGAGTTATCCAATGTTAAAATTCATACCAGTGGACATATTTATTTCACGTTAAAAGATAATTCAGCGCGTTTACCTGGTGTTATGTTTTCAGCAAGCGCAAAATCTGTGAAGTTTAAGCCCGAAAGCGGCATGACGGTGCTTATTCGCGGAGATGTTACGGTTTATGAAGCATCTGGTCAATATCAACTGTATGCGCAATCTATGCAAGTTGACGGTATTGGAGATTATTACTTAGCGTTTGAACAATTAAAAGAAAAGTTAGCTAAAGAAGGCGTATTTGATGCAACTCATAAAAAGCACTTGCCGCGTTTTCCAAAACGAATTGCCGTAGTGACCGCTCAAACAGGAGCAGCAGTACGCGATATAATCATTACACTACATCGCCGTTATCCTTTGGCGAATGTTGTATTGTACCCAACACTTGTGCAAGGTGTTGGAGCAGTTCAATCGATTGTTCAATCGATTCAAGCGGCTAATAAAGACCAGTTCGACGTGTTAATTGTCGGCCGCGGTGGCGGTTCGATTGAAGATTTATGGGCTTTTAACGAAGAAGCAGTGGCACGTGCCATCTTTTCTTCAGAAATTCCAATTATTTCAGCAATCGGTCATGAAACCGATACCACGATTGCAGATTTTGTGTCCGATTTGCGTGCGCCAACGCCTACTGCTGCTGCGGAACTTGCGGTACCAAGCCAGACAGAACTGCTAGAGCGAATCTCAAGTTACCGAAGCCAAATGTATCGAACTGTCTCAAGCGCTGTGAGTCAGCAAAAACAAGCATTAAACCGATTGACTTCGTCTTATCCACTTGCCTACCCAGAACGGCTTTATCGGCCCTTTATTGAACGGGTCGAGCGTGCTACCGATTCTTTGCAAAGAGAATCTTTGCAGCATTTAAACCGTTCTAAAGAATATTACCGGTCGCTTGATCAGCGCTTGAAATCGCGTATGCCTTTGCAGCAAATTCGACAATCTGATTCGGATGTAACAGAACTTGAGAGAAGACTTGATTTTCAAATAGAGCAATTGCTAAAAAATCATTCACGACAGCTGTCTTCGGCGATTCGTACATTAGATGCACTCAGTCCTTTAAAAATTATGGACCGTGGGTATTCTATTCCTTATATTGAAGGAAGTGTCGTCAAAAGTGTTGAACAAGTAACAGTGGGCGACAGTTTAACGCTTGCCATGCAAGACGGAACGATTCAAGCAACGGTCAATGAAATAAATCCAACACCTAAAGGAGACGGAAACGATGACTGAGAAGAAAATTATGTTCAATGATGCAATGGAACAACTTGAAGAAATTGTTCGTCAACTCGAACAAGGGGATGTGCCACTCGAACAAGCATTGACGCTTTATCAAAAAGGTATGGAACTTTCAAAAGTTTGTCACGATAAATTACAAAATGCAGAAAGTCAATTAGTGACTATGATGAAAGATGGCAAAGAAGTGCCAGCTAACATAGAAATGGACGGGAATGCAAAATGAATTTAACCCAATTCCGTGCTCATTACGAACCGCTAATCCAACAGGAAATGGCACAATTAATTCTTTCTTTATCTATTCCGGATTCATTAAAAGAATCGATGCATTATTCATTGCAAGCAGGTGGAAAACGAATTCGTCCAATTTTGCTATTAGCTGTACTTCATGAAATGACTGGAGAAGAACATCCCGATGCGCTAAAAGTAGCAGCAGCAATTGAGATGATTCACACGTATTCATTGATTCACGACGACTTGCCAAGTATGGATGATGACGATTTACGCCGTGGCATGCCGACTAATCATAAAGTGTTTGGCGAAGCTGTTGCGATTCTTGCAGGCGATGCGTTATTAACGTATAGCTTTGGTGTAGTGGCGCGACTTGAGCATGTATCAAGCGACGATAAAGTCCGCTTAATTGATTTGATGAGTGTTTCTGCTGGCGCTGAAGGAATGGTCGGTGGCCAAGTACTAGATATTGAAGGCGAAGAAAAGCAATTACAGCTTGAAGAGTTAGAACAAGTTCATCGCTTAAAAACCGGTGCTTTACTGACATATAGCATTCTGGCTGGTGGCATTTTAGCTCAAGCTACAAACGGAGAAATTGTAGCACTTAGCCAATTTGGTCAGCATTTAGGACTAGCTTTCCAAATTCAAGACGATATTTTGGATGTTACTGGAACTTCTCAAGAACTTGGGAAAACTGCTGGTAAAGATGAATCGAGTGAAAAAAGCACATATCCGAGTTTGTTAACTTTGCCAAAAGCAAAAGAAAAACTAGACTTTCATGCTTCTGAAGCTGTAAATGCCCTTCATAAGTTAAATGGCGAAAAAACATTGCTATTGGAACTCACACATTTAATTGTGCAAAGAAAAAACTGATTTTTAAGGCTCTGATTTGTACAATTGCTCAGTATTGATATAATATGTACAGACAGTCCGAAGGAAAATTTAAAAAAGGTGCGTGATGGCAATGGATCTACATTCGATTACTGGTCCATCTTTCTTAAAAGAGCTGAACACAAAACAGCTTGAAGTATTAAGTGAAGATATAAGACGGTTTTTAATAGAAAATTTATCAAGAACAGGTGGACATATTGGTCCGAATCTCGGCGTAGTAGAATTGACGTTGGCTTTACACAAAGTATTCGACAGCCCATCAGACAAATTTATTTGGGATGTAGGACACCAATCGTACGTTCACAAAATTCTTACGGGAAGAGCTAGCCAATTTGACACGTTACGTCAATTTAAAGGTCTATGTGGTTTTCCGAAACGCAATGAAAGTGATCACGATGTTTGGGAAACTGGACATAGTTCAACTTCATTATCAGCGGCAATGGGTATGGCAGCAGCTCGTGATATTAAAAAAGACAGCAATTATGTCATACCAATTATTGGTGACGGCGCATTAACGGGTGGTATGGCTTTTGAAGCATTAAACCATATTGGCCACACAAAAACGGATATGACCGTCATTCTAAATGACAATGAAATGTCAATTGCGCCAAATGTCGGCGCGATGCACAGCATGCTTGGTCGTATGCGGACAGCTGGGAAATACAATAAAGTTAAAGACGATTTGGAATACCTATTGAAAAAAGTTCCTGCAGTTGGCGATCGTTTAGCATCTACAGCTGAACGAGTAAAAGATTCGTTAAAGTATTTGGTCGTATCAGGCATGTTTTTCGAAGAAATGGGCTTTACGTATTTAGGGCCAATCGACGGGCATGATTTGGAAGAACTAGAAGACAATTTACGTTATGCGAAGAAAACAAAAGGTCCTGTTATATTACATGTCATTACAAAAAAAGGTAAAGGATTTTTACCTGCAGAACAAGATACAATTGGCACATGGCATGGCACGGGTCCTTATAAAATGGAAACCGGCGATTTAGTAAAATCATCATCAAAAGCACCTTCTTGGAGCGGCTTAGTAGCAGAAACTGTCCGAAAACTAGCACGTACTGACGAACGCATTGTGGCGATTACTCCGGCAATGCCAGTTGGTTCGAAATTAGAAGGGTTTGCTTCTGAGTTTCCAGAGCGTATGTATGACGTAGGGATTGCTGAACAACACGCAACTACGATGGCAGCAGGGCTTGCAACACAAGACATGAAACCATTCCTAGCGATCTATTCGACATTTTTACAACGAGCATATGATCAAGTAGTCCATGACATTTGCCGTCAAAATTTAAATGTCTTTATCGGTATTGATCGTTCAGGTCTTGTCGGAGCGGATGGCGAAACGCACCAAGGTGTATTTGATATTGCTTTCTTGCGCCATTTACCGAATATGGTCATTATGATGCCAAAAGACGAAAACGAAGGACAACATATGGTTAAAACTGCAATTGACTATAATGGCGGTCCGATTGCACTGCGTTACCCAAGAGGAAACGGATTGGGTGTCCCAATGGATGAAGAGCTTCAAGCTTTACCAATCGGTTCATGGGAAGTGCTAAGAAAAGGAACAGATGCAGTGATTTTAACATTTGGTACAACCATTCCTATGGCCATGAAAGCAGCAGAACAATTGGCACAACAAGATATTTTTGTTGAAGTGGTAAATGCACGATTTATTAAACCAATGGATGAAGAAATGTTGCATACGATCTTTAAACGTGATATTCCAATCCTAACAATTGAAGAAGCAGTGCTTCAAGGTGGATTTGGTAGTGCAGTTCTTGAGTTTGCTCAAGAACAACAATATCGTGGATCGGTTATCGATCGTCTCGGAATTCCAGATCACTTTATCGAACACGGAGATGTTGCTGAATTAATGGATGAAATTCATTTAAACAGTGATGAAGTGGTACGTGTAATCAAAGAACGAGCACAATCCAAAAAGCAGGCAGGTACAACTATTCTATGAACAAACCTAAAAAAGAACGTGTAGATGTCTTGCTAGTTGAGCGGGGCATCTGTGAAACACGTGAAAAAGCAAAACGAGCGATTATGGCTGGAATTATCTATTCGGGATCTGAACGCATGAATAAACCTGGTGAAAAAATTCTAGAAGATGCTTCTTTGCAAATGAAAGGCAACGATTTAAAGTATGTCAGTCGAGGTGGCTTAAAGTTAGAAAAAGCTTTAGAGAAATTCGATTTGTCGGTCGCTGATAAATTAATGCTCGATATTGGCTCTTCTACAGGCGGCTTTACAGATTGTGCCCTTCAAAATGGTGCAAAGCATTGCTACGCGTTAGATGTCGGTTATAACCAATTGGCTTGGAAAATCAGACAAGATGAACGCGTCACTGTGATGGAGCGAGTCAACTTCCGTCATTCTAAACCAGAAGATTTTGTGCAAGGATTACCTGAATTCGCATCAATTGATGTTTCTTTTATTTCATTGCGGATTATTTTCCCAGTTTTAAAACAAGTTATCGTTCCGGGTAGCGATGTTATCGCACTCGTTAAACCGCAGTTTGAAGCGGGGCGAGAGAATGTAGGTAAAAAAGGCATTATTCGCGATCCGAAAATACATCGTGATGTATTGATTAAAGTTGGTAAATTTGCAGTGGAATCTGGATTTCATGTGAAAAACATGTCGTTTTCGCCTATTACTGGTGGAGAAGGCAATATCGAATTTTTATTCCATCTTCAATCGAGTATGGAAGGTCATGAGGTTGCCCCTGTCTCAGAGGCATTGATTGATGAAACGGTTAAACAAGCACATGAAATCTTGTAGACACATTCCGAAAGGAGTGTGTTTTTTTTAATCACTAACCGGGAATACAAATATAACACGGAGTTTTCTCAGTCAATAAATGTAGTTAGATACGTATAGCTGTAAGCTTTTCTTGTTTTATGCATGGAAAAGCTGTAGGATATAAAGTATATAGAATAATTATTCACTCAAGGGGGAGCACCATGAACAAAGGACAGCGTCATATAAAAATACGCGATTTAATTTCGAATCGCGAAATCGAAACGCAAGATGAGTTAGTAGAATTATTAAAATCAGCTGGCTATGAAGTAACACAAGCTACAGTTTCACGAGATATAAAAGAATTACACTTAGTAAAAGTGCCATTACAAGATGGCCGTTATAAATACAGTTTGCCAGCGGATCAACGTTTTAATCCAATGCAAAAATTACATCGTGCACTGACAGACGCTTTCGTCAGCATTGACGGAGCTAGCCACTTTTTAGTGATGAAGACATTGCCAGGTAATGCACACGCAATTGGTTCTTTAATCGATCATTTGGATTGGGAAGAAATTCTCGGAACAATTTGCGGAGATGATACATGCTTAATCATATGCAGAGATACCGAACATCGTGAAGTTTTAAAACAACGTTTAATTGAAATGCTTTAAGAAGAGGTGAACGGTATATGCTTCGGGAATTAGATATACGCAATTTTGCCATTATCGATGCTTTGACCGTTAGTTTTGCTGAAGGATTAACGGTATTAACAGGCGAAACCGGTGCGGGGAAATCCATCATCATCGACGCCGTTCATCTTTTAGCAGGTGGACGGGGAAGCCAAGAGTTTATTCGACATGGGGCAAAAAAAGCTGAAATCGAAGGATTATTCTCTTTGGAAGACGAGCAGCATCCCGTATTTCGCAAACTAGAAGAATTCGGCATCACAAAAAGTGATGGCGATATTTTGTTGCGTAGAGAATTAAACGATAAAGGCAAAAATGTTTGTCGTATTAATGGTAAACTTGTAACAATATCGATTTTGCGTGAAGTTGGAGCTTCTTTAATTGATATTCATGGCCAACATGAAACGCAAGAATTGATGGATGAAAAACAACATTTATACTTATTGGATCAATTTGCAGGTAAATCTTTAGCAAAGTCCAAAGAAAGTTATAGCCATACATTCGATAAATATACGAAATTAAAGCGAGAGTTTTCATCCTACACAGAAAATGAGCAACAAATTGCTCAACGAATCGATTTATTAACATTTCAATTGCAAGAAATTGAAGCAGCTGAATTAGTGATTGGTGAAGAAGAAGAACTCGTACTAGAACGTAAAAAACTGCAAAATTTCAACAAAATTTACGAATCAATATCAGCTGCCCATGAAGCGATTCAAGGTGAAAGTAAAGGTTTGGACTGGATTGGTTCTGCTATGTCTGAATTAGAACATGCAGCATCTGTAGACGAAACGTTTACAGGGTCTTCAGAAACATTGTCTAGTGCTTTTTATTTGATACAAGATACTGGCAGTGAAATAAAACGTATTTTAGATGATATGGAATTTGACCCTAGCCGATTAAACGAAATTGAACAACGCTTAGCTGTTATTCAATCGCTAAAAAGAAAATATGGCACTTCCGTTGAAGATATTTTGCTGTATCATGAAAAGCAGGCAGATGAGTTGGATAAATTAGTCAACCGAGATCAACGTTTACAGTTAGATCAAGAAAAATTAAAAGAACTGACTGAAGACTTGCGTGTTGAAGCGGAAGAATTAACCATTTTGCGAAAAAAAGCTGCAAAAAGCTTAGGGAAAGCGATTATGGAGCAGTTAAAAGAGCTGCATATGGCAAAAGCTTCGTTTGAAGTAAATTTCGATATTTTACCGAATGCAAGATTTGATCGAAATGGACATGATGCAATTACGTTTTATATTTCCACAAACCTTGGTGAACCGTTAAAACCGTTAACTAAAGTGGCATCAGGTGGAGAACTGTCACGTATGATGTTGGCGTTGAAAACGATCTTTTCAAAACATCAGGGGATTACATCAATTATTTTTGATGAAGTGGATACAGGCGTTAGTGGCCGTGTGGCACAAGCCATTGCAGAAAAAATTGCGGCCATTTCAGTTGACTCTCAAGTATTGTGTATTTCCCATTTGCCTCAAGTAGCGGCGATGGCTGATCAGCATTTGTTTATTGAAAAGAAAGTCGACAAGCAGCGGACAACTACCGCTGTAACTGAACTTGACGGTAGCGAACGAACAGAAGAAATGAGTCGAATGCTGTCAGGTGCCGAAATCACTGACTTGACTTTACAACACGCTAAAGAATTACTTACTTTAGCAGCAGATCGTAAACTATTGATGAAGTAAAATAGTGAAGCTATTTTAAATACCTACTAGAGTCAGTCACCAAGGAGAGAGAGTCCAATGGAAAAAATAAAAATCGCAATTGCAGATGATAATCGCGAATTGGTCGGACTGATGAAAGATTATTTAAATTTACAACCCAATATGGAAGTTGTAAATGTTGCCTATAACGGAAAAACCTGTATAGAAATGTTGAAAAGTGATAAAATCGACATTTTATTGCTAGATATCATCATGCCTTATCTGGACGGCATAGCCGTGCTTGATGCGATAAAGGAAAATGATGAGTTACAGGGAATTGACGTTATTATGCTCTCAGCATTTGGGCAAGAATCAATTATGAGTCAGGCTGCCGATTACGGAGCTTCTTACTTTATTATGAAACCATTTGAGACCGATCGTTTAGTAGTGCAGATCAATCACATTATGAATAAGCGTGGCAATAAACCAGATGAGCCTGAAGTTAAACCGACTAAAGAAGATATTATTACCAATATAGTTAAAGACATCGGCATTCCTCCTCATTTGAAAGGTTATAGTTATTTAAAAGAAGCAGTCTCATTGGTATTAGAACAACCCGAATTTTTGAACAAAATTACAAAAGAACTTTATCCTGGCATCGCAACTAAATTCGATACAACATCATCAAGAGTTGAACGATCTATTCGACATGCCATCGAACAAGCGTGGACTCGTCATGAATCCGTGGATCATATTTCCGAAATCTTTGGCTACAGCGTAGCGCATTTAGAATCCAAGCCAACCAATTCGGAGTTTATTGCCATGGTGGCAGATAGTTTGCAAGTAGAAAATCGAGAAAATCGAGAAAAATCACATTAACAAAACCCCTTGAACCCTCTTTATCGTTGGAAAAGCGATGAGAAGGTGCAAGGGGTTTTTTTATAGAAAAGCTGAGAAATCCCTTAAAATTAATTTACTTTTCAGAAATTTAATGATATTTTTAATTTAAAGATTTGGTTTAAAAAAGGTGAAAAAAAGGAAAAGGATAAGACAGAGTTTTCACAACGATAAAATAGAGAACTAGATTGATGTGAGAATCGATAAATCCAGTGATATGAAAAGAGGCGATCGCAATTGCAATTAATCAGGCAAATTGATGACTACTTTTTAGGTAATGACGAAGGAACTGTCGTAGACCGTCTGTATTTTTATGGTGTGTATTGTGTCAGCCTTCTTATCGCATTTTCCACAATGATGTCCATGTAATACAAGTAAAGATCAACATAGATTACCAACCCGATGAGCAAAGCGCTCATTGGATTTTTTTTTAGAACAAAGCTGTTTGAAGCTTACCATGTAGTCTTCTACATAAGGATATCTCCGAAAGTCAAAACCAAATACGCCATCAACAAACCGGCATTGCTTTTAGTTTTGGATAAGAGATGATAACATGGTAGTGAAACTGAAGAAAAAGGGTCAGTAAAACAAAAGGATTAGACGTTTTTCTGGTTCAGTGGATTTCAGAAACGGAAGAGGATGATTTTATTGTCTGAAGTCAAAGTGTATGCACACCGAGGCGCTTCAGGATATGCACTAGAAAACACATGGGATGCTTTTACTAAAGCATGTGAATTAGGTGTGGGTATCGAACTTGATGTACAAATTACTAAAGACGGTGTTGTGGTCGTGTATCATGATGATAATTTAAGGCGTTTAACCGGTATTAATGAGGACATTGATACGCTTGATTATGAAGATATAAAAGAATTGCGTGTCGGCAGAAGATGGATGCGGAAATTTCAACAGCACCAAATCCCGCTAGCTTATGAAGTATTTCAATGGGCGAAGAAAAAGAAAATCCCGCTGAATGTAGAGTTGAAAGGGTCATTTGCGAAAAACCCAAAAGGACCTCAAGTTCTTGCTGCTATGTTAGAAGGAATGGAAGACATCCATTTATCTTCATTTAATCCACAATTGCTTCAAGAAATGAAGCAATTAATGCCGTCTACTGAAATGGCATGGATTATTAAGAAGAATAAGCAACTTGCTTATTCTGAGGAAATGGACTGGGTGGACAGTATTCATCTTCATAAACGGCTGCTTGGCAAACCTTTATGGACGGATATATTGAAATTAAATAAGAATGTACGCTTATACGGCATTCTTGGCTCAGAGTCGCTCACACGTCTCCTAGAGCCTCAAATGATTGGTATTATTACAGATCACCCAGATCGTGTTAAAAGAAAAATGGCATCACCCTTTATTGGGTGATGCCATTTCAACTTCATATGGGGATTCTTTGCACCCAGTTGGCTGCTTTCCGCAAACAAGCGCTGAGCCCTCCTAAAGTGGACCCTAATCGTCAGCGTATATGTAGAGTGGAACTGCGGAGCAAGTAAAAGATCTTACAGAGTGATTTGGAGCAGATGAAGTCACCGTAATCCCAAATATTTCGGATGCCGCTAACCGCATGAGCGCATTGCATTTATTGGCATCAGTATTTGATTTGTCTGGAAAATGAAATTATTTCTACTTTGCTTCGTATAAACTAAAAAAGCAGATGGGCAGGCTTGGCGAATAGAAATCAAATCGAAAGAGAGAGAAAAGAAAAATCGCTAGTGGATTTTTGATGCGGTTCTTGAAAGTTTAGAGATTTTTTTTATATTCCACGTTTAGTTTTGCACATTGTTTTGGAAGTGAATCGCTAAGGGGAATTTTTTTGCTAGCTATCATCAGATTTCGGATTGGACAGTATTTTTCGATTTTGGATAGTATTTGACTCGATTTCGACAGTATTCTATCCGATTCGGACAGTATTTCACACAATCCCGACAGTATCGCCAGTAAATGGAAAAAACCACCTAAACTAGGCGGCTTTTCGTCGTACTCATTTTAATTAGACTTTTTCTGAAATCTGAAATGGCATCACCCTTTATTGGGTGATGCCATTTTTTTATTTCTGGAATCTTTTTGATACATTGCCTTTTTTTCGATCTCGATTTAACAGGAAACCTGCAAAAAATCCGATTCCGAGAACGACAAAAATAGTACCAAGCGTAAACTGAAGCCAAAGAGCCGGATAAGGCTCTAACAATTTATTGAATAAAGTATCGCGCATCAACTTAATACCATACGCCGCCATGATTCCAGGAATCAGCAAAATAATAAACGCCACGAGACGACCCATATTTCCACATCCTTCTGTATCTATTGTTTCCAATTCGGTTAAAGTTGTCAAGAAAACCTTCCTGATGTACGCTTAAAACATTAGTGCAATTATTTGCATGACTGCAGAAAAGAGGATGAAATAATATGCAAAACGTGTTGATTGTTGGTGGTGGAGTTGGCGGGTCAGCTATATTAAACACACTCTTGGAATCAGATTATTTACATGTGCGAGGTGTTGTCGATTTAACACTTGATGCACCCGCAATTAAAACTGCACAATCTCATGGGATTTCCGTTGCGACCGATTTTCGGGAATTTAACAAAACAGAAATTGATATCGTATTTAACGTCACAGGAAGTGAGTTTCTCTATCAAGAGCTTAAGGAATACACCCTAGAAAAAACGGTTATTATACCTGGTAGTCTTGCAAATGTATTGGTCAGGCTATTAGAAGAAAAAGAGCATTTTATCAGTCGTCTTAGTAAAGAAAGTCATAGAGAAAAGATAATACTTAACTCGATCGAAGAAGGCATGATTGGGATTGATAATACAAGTCATATTACGTTTATGAACAAAAGTGCCGCTAGAATGTTAGAAGTTACTGTTGAAGAAACAATCGGCAAGCATATCCATGAGTTTATATCATTAAGTGAATTACCAAGAACTTATGAAACCGGCCGTGTTGAATTAAATAAAGAATTGCAATTGAGAAAGGGTTCGAGAATTGTCACTTCTCGCTTTCCAATGATTGGAGACGATGGAAAAACCATCGGAGCATTTGCGGTATTTAAAGATATTACTGAAGTAGTTGCACTAGCAGAAGAAATCACGGACCTAAAAGAAATTCAGACAATGTTAGAGGCCATTATTCAATCGAGCGATGATGCCATATCAGTAGTTGATGAAAAAGGTAATGGATTATTAGTCAATCCGGCGTATACCCGTATTACTGGATTGCAGATGAAAGATGTTATCGGTCATCCAGCTTCAGCTGATATTTCTGAAGGTGAGAGTATGCACTTAAAAGCATTGCAAACTCGAAAGCCAGTGCGGGGCGTCAACTTAAAAGTTGGACCAGCAAATCGAGAAGTCATTGTGAATGTTGCGCCGATTATTGTCGATAACAAGTTAAAAGGCAGTGTCGGAGTTATTCATGATACAACAGAAATTCGCTCTTTAATGAAGGAACTAGACCGAGCACGAAGCATTATTCGGACACTAGAATCCAAATATACGTTTGATGACATTATCGGATTGTCTTCAGAGATGCAATTATCTTTGCAACAAGCCAAACTTGCAGCCCAAACTTTGGTGACAGTTTTACTGCGCGGTGAATCAGGAACGGGTAAAGAATTGTTTGCTCATGCTATTCATAGTGCTAGTGAGCGGAAATACAATAAGTTTGTCCGCGTTAACTGTGCTGCTCTTTCTGAAGAGTTACTAGATAGTGAACTTTTCGGTTACGAGGAAGGAACGATTCCAGGTAGTAGAACAGGAGAAAAGCGTGGCTTATTTGAAGAAGCGAACAACGGCAGTATTTTTTTAGATGAAATCGGTGAATTGTCAACAATGCTTCAAAGCAAATTATTGCGTGTGTTGCAGGAGCATGAAACCTTGCGCATCGGTGGCAGTAAACCAATTCCTGTTAATGTTCGGGTTATTGCCTCGACAAATGCCAATATGGAAAAAGCATTACTCGAAGGGAAATTCCGTGAAGATCTTTATTATCGCTTAAACCGGATGCCGATTTTAATTCCCCCTTTGCGTAATCGAAAACAAGATATTCCAAGAATTACTGAACGCCTCTTATTAAAATTAAATCAAGAGTATGGTCGCAGCGTTGAATCGATATCAGACAAAGCACTGCAATATTTACGCGTTTATGATTGGCCAGGAAATGTCCGAGAACTGGAGAATGTTCTGAGCCGGTCGATGATTTTTATGCAAATGAATGATCGAGTGTTAACAGAAGAGCATATTCCACTCAATATGTTGAAAGTGGCTGAAGCAAAAAACGAAGTGCTCATCCAGTCTTCGATGCCTTTGCAAGAACAATTGGATACAGTAGAGCGAGGGATTTTGCATCATGCGCTAAAGCAAGCAGGAGGCAATAAATCGAAAACGGCTAAACAATTAGAGATTTCGCTTAGAACTTTGTATTACAAATTAGAGAAATATGGTTTAATGTGAGGTTTTGCAACATTTTGCAGGGTTTTGCAATAAATTGCAATATTTCATGGCCTAATTTGAAAATAAAACGCTTTCATCCCTTATATATGGCGTTTAGTTCTGTTTTAATTAAGAAGAATGAGGTGAGCAACATTGGCCACATTAAAGCAGTTAATCGAAAATATCCCGAGCGGAACAAATCATACTGTTGCAGTTGCGGCAGCAGCTGATTTGTTTGTGCTCGAAGCAATTAGTATGGCTGTAGAACGGAAAATGGCGTACTTTCGATTATACGACGATGAAAATGCAGTGACGAACATGATAGAGAAAAATTTTCCTCATTTGCTCAATCACCCAGATATTGTGCTCTGTCATGTCAGCAGTCAAGAATCTGCTGCTAAAGCAGCTGTTATTTCCGTATTCAAGAAAGAAAGCGATATCTTGATGAAGGGACAACTCGCAACCGCTGTGCTATTAAAAGCAGTATTAAATCGAGATTACGGCTTGCGGACAGGTTCAGTTATGTCCCAGGTTGCTGCATTTGAAGTAGCTGGATTTGATCGACTCATTTTTGTGACAGATGCAGGAATGAATATCAGTCCTGATTTATCTCAGAAAGTTCAAATTATCGAAAACGCTGTTCACATTGCTCGTTCAATCGGTATTGAAAATCCGATTGTCGCTCCTTTAGCGGGGGTGGAAGTTATTAATCCGAATATGCAAGCAACACTTGATGCTGCAGCGCTTACCGCCATGAATCAACGCGGGCAAATCAAAAATTGTGTAGTTGATGGACCATTTGCTCTCGACAATGCAATATCCATTGATGCAGCCAAAAACAAACGGATTGCAGGAAAAAATGCCGGAAAAGCCGACATTCTGCTCGTTCCATCTATTGAATCAGGCAACATTTTGTATAAATCACTGGTATTTTTTGCAAATGCCAAAGTAGGCAGCATTGTAACAGGCGCAAAAGCGCCTATCGTATTGTCATCACGTGCTGACAGTGCCGAAAGTAAATTGTATTCACTGGCTTTGGCCATTTATTCATCACTAAATTAGGAATTATTATTAGGGGGAATTAACAATGGAAATATTTAAAAAAATGGAAGAACACGACTACGAACAATTAGTATTTTGCCAAGATAAAAGTTCAGGACTTAAAGCAATCATTTGCATTCACGATACTACTCTAGGGCCAGCACTTGGCGGAACGCGTATGTGGAATTATGCAACAGAAGAAGAAGCAATTGAAGATGCGATTCGTTTAGGTCGCGGAATGACTTATAAAAATGCTGCAGCAGGTCTTAATCTAGGTGGCGGTAAAACAGTCATTATCGGAGATCCACTAAAAGACAAAAATGAAGAAATGTTCCGTGCATTTGGTCGCTTTATCCAAGGATTAAATGGTCGTTACATTACTGCTGAAGATGTTGGAACAACAGTTGCTGATATGGATTTAATCCATGATGAAACTGATTTCGTTACAGGAATTTCACCGGCATTTGGTTCTTCAGGTAACCCATCACCAGTAACAGCTTACGGCGCTTATATCGGGATGAAAGCTGCTGCTTTAGAAGCATTTGGCGATGATTCTCTAGAAGGCAAAACTGTAGCAGTTCAAGGTGTTGGTAACGTTGCTTACCCACTTTGCGAATACCTTCACAAAGAAGGCGCAAAATTAATCGTCACAGACATTAACGAAGCTGCAGTAAAACGTGCAGTAGAAGCATTTGGAGCGACAGCAGTTGCACCAAATGATATTTATTCGCAAGAAGCGGATATTTTCGCACCATGTGCAATGGGCGCTATTATTAACGACGTAACAATTCCTCAATTGAAAGTTAAAGTTGTTGCAGGATCTGCAAATAACCAATTAAAAGAACAACGTCACGGCGATGAATTAGAAGCTCGCGGAATTGTTTATGCACCTGACTTTGTTATCAACTCAGGCGGTGTTATTAACGTAGCTGATGAATTATACGGATACAACAACGAACGTGCGATGAAACGCGTTGAAACAATTTACGACAGCATTACGAAAATTTTTGCTATCGCTAAACGCGATAACATCCCAAGTTATATCGCTGCAGACCGTATGGCTGAAGAACGCATTGAACGCGTACGCAAATCAAGATCTCAATTCTTAAGAAACGAACATAATATTTTAAGCAGAAGATAAAAAAGACCAAACCGCGATATGGAATCTTTTTCATGCCGCTTTAGCCGTACTCGGCTTGGCCTCTGTAAGAAGTCAGGCATAGTACGCCTGGCTTCTTGCTTTGTCTAGCGGAAATATGGGTTGCAAACTCGATCAATAAAGCGAAAGGGGGGAAGGATGTGCAAAGACAATTAAATCGTATCTTAGTCATTAATCCGGCCTCCACTTCGACTAAAATTGGAGTTTTTGACAACGATCTTTTGATTATGGAAAAAACCATACAGCATACTTTGAATGAGTTAAGCGTATTTTCGAGCATTGCTGATCAGCATTTATTTAGAAAAAACACCATTTTAGAGTCTTTAGACGAAGAAGGCATGAATATTTCTAATTTAGCTGCGGTTTGTGGTAGAGGGGGCTTATTGCGTCCGATTGAAGGTGGAACTTACGAAGTAAATGCTGAAATGATAGAAGATTTGCGGGTAGGTTATTCCGGACAGCATGCGTCTAATTTAGGTGGTATTGTTGCACATGAAATTGCAGATGCTTTGAATATACCTGCATTTATTGTGGATCCAGTCGTTGTGGATGAATTAGATCCGGTTGCACGTATTTCGGGATTTTCATCGATTGAACGAAAATCTATTTTCCATGCACTCAATCAAAAAGCAGTAGCACGACATTATGCCAAAAAAGTTGGCTGTTCATATGAAGATGTCAACTTAATTGTCGCTCATATGGGTTCTGGCATAACAGTTGGTGTACATCAAAGTGGCCGTGTGATTGATGTCAATAACGGTTTACATGGTGATGGTCCATTTAGTCTTGAACGAGCAGGAACTGTGCCGGCAGGCGATTTGGTGGAATTATGTTTTTCAGGACAATTTAGTCGTCATGAAATTTTAAAAAAACTAGTCAAAAATAGTGGACTGGTTGCGTATCTTGAAACAAATGATGTTGTTAAAGTGGAAAAGCGAATTTTAGCAGGCGATAAAATAGCAGCGTTAATTTATCAGGCAATGGCTTATCAAATTGCAAAAGAAATTGGAGCAGCTAGTGCTGTTTTAAAAGGTCAAGTGGATGCAATTATTTTAACAGGTGGCTTGGCTCACGGTAATAGCTTTGTAGAAGCGATATCTGAACGGGTTAGTTGGATTGCTGATATTGAAATCCAGCCCGGCGAAAATGAGCTTCAAGCTTTAGCAGAAGGTGCAGCTAGAGTGTTGAACGGAGAAGAACAAGTTAAGAGTTATTCATTTTAAACAATGAAATCGATAAAGGGGGATAAATCTATGGCTCAAAATTATGATGTTGTCATTTTAGGTGGCGGAACAGGCGGTTACGTTGCAGCGATTCGCTCAGCGCAACTCGGATTAAAAACGGCAATCGTCGAAAAAAGTGAACTAGGTGGAACCTGCTTACATAGAGGCTGTATTCCAAGTAAAGCTTTACTTCGAAGTGCTGAAGTATATTCAACAACAAAAAATCACGCTGCTGATTTTGGCGTTCAAACTGGGGATGTCACGTTGGATTTTTCACGTGTCCAACAGCGTAAACAAGGCATTGTAGATCAATTACATGCAGGTGTGCAAGGATTAATGAAAAAAGGGGAAATTGATGTGTATGAAGGCATCGGAAGAATTCTCGGACCATCAATTTTCTCGCCAAACGCTGGAACCATTTCAGTAGAAATGAAGAACGGCGAAGAAAATGAAATGTTGATTCCAAGCAATGTTATTATTGCAACAGGATCGCGCCCACGCACGTTGCCAGGCTTAACCATTGATGGAGAATTCGTTATGACTTCAGATGAAGCATTGAAAATGGAAACTTTGCCACAATCTATTTTAATTGTTGGTGGGGGCGTTATCGGAATCGAATGGGCATCGATGCTTAATGATTTCGGTGTTGACGTAACTGTTATTGAATATGCAGACCGCATTATTCCGACAGAAGACAAAGATATTTCTAAAGAAATGCTTAAACTTTTGAAGAAAAAAGGCATTAAGTTTGCAACAAGTGCAAAAGTAATGGCGGATACTTTGGAAACAGGCGAAAATGGTGTAACGATTCAAGCAGAAATCAACGGTAAAAATGAAAGTTTTTCTGCTGAAAAAATGCTGGTTTCTGTAGGCCGTCAAGCAAATGTTGAAAATATTGGCATTGAAAATACAGATATTATCGTTGAAAAAGGCTTTATTCAAGTGAAAAAGTCATTCCAGACGAAAGAATCTCATATTTACGCAATCGGTGATGTCATTGGAGGCCTACAATTGGCGCACGTTGCTTCACACGAAGGAATCACGGCTGTTGAACATATTAAAGGCAATAATCCGCATGCCATGAATTATGACTTAGTGTCACGCTGCATTTATTCAAATCCAGAAGCAGCTAGTGTTGGTATTACTGAAGATCAAGCAAAAGAAAAAGGGCACGATGTTAAAGTCGGTAAGTTTTCTTTTAAAGCGATCGGTAAAGCATTAGTATATGGAGAGTCTGACGGTTTTGTTAAAATCATTGCAGACAAAGAAACAAACGATATTCTTGGCGTGCATATGATTGGTCCGCACGTAACAGATATGATTTCTGAAGCTGGTCTTGCAATGGTACTAGACGCAACTCCATGGGAAATCGCAGAAACAATCCATCCGCACCCGACACTTTCAGAAGTAATGGGCGAAGCGGCATTAGCAGTTGACGGAAAAGCAATCCATAGTTAAAGGAGGAAATAAAATGGCTACAAAACACGAAGAAATTGGTTTGACTAACGAAGATGTTTTAAAAATGTATGAAACAATGTTAATGGCTCGTCGCGTAGATGAACGCATGTGGTTATTAAACCGTGCAGGTAAAATTCCTTTCGTAATTTCTTGTCAAGGTCAAGAAGCGGCACAAGTTGGCGCAGCCTTCGCACTCGATAACTCGAAAGATTATGTCGCGCCTTACTACCGTGATATCGGTGTCGTTCTACATTTTGGCATGACGCCAAAAGAATTGATGCTATCAGCTTTTGCTAAAGCAGAAGACCCGAACTCAGGTGGACGTCAAATGCCTGGTCATTTTGGTCAAAAAAGCAACCGAATTTTAACTGGATCTTCACCTGTTACGACACAATTGCCACACGCAGTAGGCGTCGCTTTAGCAGGAAAAATGAAGAAAAAAGATTTCATTACATTCACAACACTTGGTGAAGGTTCTTCTAACCAAGGCGATTTCCACGAAGGTATGAACTTTGCTGGTGTACATAAATTGCCAGTTATTATTATGGTTGAAAACAACAAATACGCAATTTCAGTACCTGTTGAACGTCAACTAGCATGTAAAAACGTTTCTGACCGTGCAATCGGTTACGGAATGCCAGGTGTGACGATTGACGGCAACGACCCAATTGAAGTATACAAGCATGTTAAAGAAGCAGCTGATCGTGCGCGTCGCGGCGAAGGTCCAAGCTTGATCGAAACCGTTTCTGAACGTATGACTGCTCACTCTTCAGATGATGACCACCGTCAATACCGTTCAGCAGACGAATTAGCAGCACAAAAATCAACAGATCCAATTTTGACATTTGGTGCTTATTTGAAAGAAAACGGTGTGATGAACGATGAATTAGAAAAAGAAATTAATGATCGCATTATGGTAATTGTCAATGAAGCAACGGATTATGCAGAAGAAGCACCGTATGCAGAACCAGAACATGCGATGAAATATGTCTATGCCGAAGAAGGAGGAGACGAATAATGGCTATTATGTCTTATATAGATGCCATCACGCTTGCCATGAAAGAAGAAATGGAACGTGACGAAAACGTCTTTGTTCTCGGAGAAGACGTCGGTAAAAAAGGTGGAGTTTTTAAAGCGACTCAAGGTCTTTACGATCAATTCGGAGAAGATCGCGTATTAGACACACCACTTGCGGAATCAGCAATTGCTGGTGTTGGAATTGGAGCAGCCATGTATGGCTTACGCCCAATTGCAGAAATGCAATTTGCGGATTTCATCATGCCTGCTATTAACCAAATTATTTCTGAAGCTTCACGTATCCGTTACCGTTCAAATAACGACTGGACCTGTCCAATTGTTTTCCGCGCACCATTTGGCGGCGGTGTTCACGGCGCTCTTTATCATTCTCAGTCGGTAGAAGCGATTTTCGCGAACCAACCTGGATTGAAAATTGTTATTCCGTCTACACCTTACGATGCAAAAGGTTTGTTAAAAGCGGCAATTCGCGATGAAGATCCAGTAATGTTCTTTGAACATAAACGTGCATATCGCCTGATTAAAGGTGAAGTACCAGAAGAAGATTACACAATCGAAATCGGTAAAGCAGACGTTAAACGCGAAGGTGAAGATATTACTGTGATCACTTACGGTTTAGCAGTTCACTTTGCACTTCAAGCAGCAGAACGTTTAGCAGAAGATGGAATTTCTGCACATGTTTTAGATTTACGCACAATTTATCCATTGGATAAAGAAGGCATTATCGAAGCTGCCAAGAAAACAGGTAAAGTGTTGCTAGTAACAGAAGACAATAAAGAAGGAAGCATCATCGGAGAAGTAGCAGCGATTATTGCTGAAAACTGCCTATTTGACTTAGACGCTCCTATTAAACGTCTAGCTGGACCTGATATTCCAGCAATGGCTTACGCACCAACTATGGAGAAATTCTTCATGATCAACCCAGACAAAGTAGAAAAAGCAATGAGAGAACTAGCTGAATTTTAAAAAGAAAAGCGTAAGCGCCCATGTAGATTCGACGGGCATAAGACGCTCTCTACCAAATAACCGTTCGATCAAGTAAAGGAGGAAATCCCTTGGCTATTGAAAATATTAAAATGCCTCAGTTGGGCGAAAGTGTAACTGAAGGAACAATTGAAAAATGGCTCGTCCAGCCAGGCGACCATGTCAATAAATACGACCCGCTTGCTGAAGTCAATACAGATAAAGTAACAGCGGAAGTGCCATCTTCTTTCACAGGAATCATTAAAGAATTGATTGCTTCAGAAGGTGAAACCCTAGCAGTAGGTGAAATCGTTTGTACAATTGAGACTGAAGGCGGAAGCGCTGCTCCAGTCGAAGAAACAAAACCTGCAACTGAAGAAAAGCCAGCTGACAAAAAAGAAGAACCAAAATCTTCTTCTGCACCAGTGAAACCAGCTGGAGCAAAAGGACGTTACTCACCAGCTGTGTTGCGTTTAGCTCAAGACAACGACATTGATTTAACGCAAGTAGAAGGCTCAGGAAACGAAGGCCGCATCACGCGTAAAGATTTGATGAAGTTAATCGACAGCGGCAACATTCCAAAAGCTGGAGATGCTCCGGCAGCTCAAGCGGCTCCGACACAACAAGAACAACCAGCTGCTCAACCGTCAGCTCCTGCTGCACCAAAAGCTGCTTCTGCTCCAATTGAAAGCGCACCTGGCGATATCGAAATTCCAGTCTCTGGCGTGCGTAAAGCGATTGCGGCGAATATGCTGAAAAGTAAACATGAAGCTCCGCATGCATGGATGATGATTGAAGTAGATGTAACAAATCTAGTTCAGTACCGTGACTCCATTAAAGGCGAATTCAAGAAAAAAGAAGGTTTTAACATTACCTATTTCGCTTTCTTCGTCAAAGCTGTTTCACAAGCTTTAAAAGAATTCCCGATGATGAATTCAATGTGGGCTGGAGATAAAATTATCCAGAAAAAAGATATTAATATTTCAATCGCTGTAGCTTCTGACAGTGCACTGTTTGTCCCGGTTATCAAAAATTCTGATGAGAAATCAGTAAAAGGAATCGGAAAAGAAGTTAACGAACTTGCGCTTAAAGCACGTTCTGGTAAATTGAAGTCTGCTGATATGCAAGGTGGAACATTTACGGTTAATAACACGGGGTCATTTGGTTCTGTTCAGTCGATGGGGATTATCAATCATCCTCAAGCTGCCATTATGCAAGTCGAGTCAATCGTTAAACGTCCTGTAATTATGGACAACGGAATGATTGCTGCACGTGATATGGTAAACCTTTGCTTATCACTAGATCACCGAGTTCTTGACGGTCTTGTATGCGGTCAATTCTTGGCACGTGTTAAAGAAATTTTAGAAAATATGTCAAAAGAAAATACATCAGTTTATTAAGAAAAGCTGGAGTCTTCGGACTTCAAGCTTTTTTTTCTTTAATGTCTGCGCCTAGTCGGGTAAAATGAAACTAGATAGCCTTTAAGGAGGGAATAGTTTGACAATCGAATCGATGAAAAACACAAAATTTCCAACTCATACATATAGTGAATGGCAACAAGCAGCTGAAAAAGCAATTAAAGGAAAGCCTTTTGAAGAAACTTTGAAAACGCCTACAATTGAAGATGTCACACTTGAACCTTTATATACAAAAGACATGCTCGATCGATTTGGGAGCTATGTACCTGCTCAAGTAGCAGCTATACAACATGGCAAGCATCAACCGAGTTGGCTTGTGTCTCAAGAAGTAACAGCAGACTCAGCGGAAGAATATTTAACCTTAATGAAAGACGATCTTTTGCGTGGAAATGAAACTGTCGTTTATTCTGGTTTCCGTAAATTTGAATGGACAGACGAACAATTAAATGAATTGGCCCAACTGCTTGTTGAGTACCCGCTGTACTTTAAATTGTCGGGAGATGATCAAGATGTTTTACGGGTTTTTGATTTTATCGCTCCAGAAAAACAATCACAATTACAAGGTGTCATCTTTTCTGAAGAACCAGTTAACGCGCCGGAAAACGTACGGACACAATTAGTGGATACGATTCCTATACATCACGCTGGAGGAACGGCGGTACATGAACTAGGAGTCGCACTCAGTATTTTGTCAGAACAAATGGTCGATGTTGACTTTACTGAAAGTGCTAAAAATACATGGATACGATTTGCGGTTGATACACAATTTTTCCAAGAAATTGCTAAATTACGCGCATTCCGTGTATTGTGGCAAGCCTTCTGTTCTGCATACGGGGATGAAACGCCAACGATTCCTGTATTTACAGAAACGTCAGTTCGTTCTTATTCAAAGCTTGACCCGTATGTCAATTTACTGCGGGCAGGAAATTCAACCTTCGCGGCAGTTCTTGGTGGTACAGATGCGCATACCGTTCATCCGCATGATTTCTTGACAGAGTCTGATTTATCAAGCCGTCGTATTGCTCGAAATGTGCAGCTAGTGATTAAAGAAGAAGCTCATGTATCACATGTGATAGACCCTTCTGCAGGTTCTTATTTTATCGAAACATTAACGAAAGAATATGTTGAAGCGGCATGGAATTATTTCTTGGAGATTGAAAATATTGGCGGCTATTCTGAAGCTATTAAATCTGGATGGCTGACAGATGATATTCAAGCAAAATGGATCGAGCGAGAACAAAATGTAGCAACACGCAAGCAATCGCTTATTGGTACGAATATTTATGCGAATCCACAAGAAGCCGTTAGAAATGTTAAAACAGATGACAGTCACATAGAATACATGACAGCTAAACGCTTAGCTATACCTTTTGAAAAGCTTCGTGCGAAAAGCAAAGTGACAAACTTGAAATCAGCAATTATTTTAATGGAACCACTAAAAGATATTAAAGCTCAAGTTGATTTTGTATCTGGCTTTCTTGCGGTTGGCGGAATTAGAGCGAGTGTGAGTGGATACCTACAGACAGCTGAACAAATCAATCAGTTTCTAGATACTGAAAGTTTGGATTATGCAATACTTTGCGGGTCGAAAGAAGTGATTGCTAGTGTAGTTCCAGCGTTAAATACTCAAACAAGCATTGATCTTGCCGGTAAGTATTCGAAAGAACAATTAGCACAATGGCAACAATACGGGATTAAAGACACGATTTATTCTGGTAAACACATCACTTCCAAGCTTGAGAAAATTCTTGCTTTAGGAAAGGAGGCGCAATAATGACTAAGCCCGATTTTTCCAAAATAACGTTAGATGATTTAGCCGTTGCGGCTAAAACAATTGAACACCAAAATGCTTTTACTACAAACGAAGGCATCGATATTAAGCAAATTTATACAAAAGACGATATTGAATTTCTGGAAGAAAGTATGCCAGGATTTGCGCCTAATTTACGTGGGCCTTATCCGACAATGTACGTATCACGTCCGTGGACAGTGCGCCAATATGCTGGATTTTCAACGGCAGAAGAAAGTAATGCTTTCTACCGCCGTAATTTAGCGATGGGACAAAAGGGATTGTCAGTGGCTTTTGACTTAGCAACGCATAGGGGCTATGACTCAGATCATGAACGAGTAGTAGGAGATGTGGGGAAAGCTGGCGTTGCGATTGATAGCGTGGAAGACATGAAAATATTGTTTGATGGCATTCCGTTAGACCAAATGTCTGTTTCCATGACAATGAATGGGGCAGTTGTGCCGATTATGGCGTTTTTTATCGTTGCAGCTGAAGAACAAGGTATTTCTCCTGATAAATTAGCAGGAACAATTCAAAACGATATCTTAAAAGAATATATGGTGCGCAATACTTATATTTATCCACCAGCCATGTCGATGCAAATTATCGCGGATATTTTTAAATACACATCCAACCACATGCCGAAATTCAACTCGATTTCAATTTCTGGTTACCATATCCAAGAAGCTGGAGCGACAGCTGACCTTGAGTTAGCTTATACGCTTGCAGATGGTCTTGAATACGTTCGAACTGGCCTTGAAGCAGGGATAGATATCGATCATTTTGCACCACGTCTGTCGTTTTTCTGGGGCATCGGAATGAACTATTTTATGGAAGTCGCGAAAATGCGAGCAGGACGTGAAATTTGGTCGAAAATGATGAAGACGTTTAATCCGAAAAATGATAAAGCATTAGCTTTGCGAACGCATTCTCAAACATCGGGCTGGAGTTTAACAGAGCAAGATCCGTTTAATAACGTTACGCGTACGTTAATTGAAGCAAACGCAGCGGCCATGGGTCATACACAATCACTTCATACCAATGCACTTGACGAAGCGATTGCATTGCCAACAGATTTTTCTGCACGAATTGCACGTAATACGCAATTATTCCTTCAAGAAGAAACAATGATGACAAATGTCATTGACCCTTGGGGTGGATCGTATTATGTTGAATCCCTAACAAAAGAATTAGTAGAAAAAGCGTGGGAACTGATAGAAGAAGTTGAAGAACTCGGCGGCATGGCAAAAGCGATTGAAACCGGCTTGCCGAAAATGCGTATCGAAGAAGCTGCAGCGAAGAAACAAGCGCAAATCGATTCGAATGAAGAAACTATTATCGGTGTTAACCGTTACCGTCTAGATCAAGAAGATCCAATCGATATTTTAAATATTGATAATACGATGGTTCGTAAAACGCAAATTGAGCGACTAGACCGCATGAAAGCAAATCGCGATGGTGAAAAAGTAGCGGCGTCGCTAGAAAAACTAACGCAAGCGGCACAAAGTGGAGAAGACAATATTTTGGCTTGTGCCATTGAAGCAGCACGTCACCGAGCATCTCTTGGTGAAATTTCCGATGCCATCGAAAAAGCATCTGGAAGACATAAGGCGGTGATTCGTTCAGTGAGTGGTGTTTATAGTTCGAATTTCTCTAACCAGCAAGAAATGGAAATCGTTAAAGAAATGACAGAAGATTTTATTGAAAATGAAGGACGTCGGCCACGTATTTTGATCGCTAAAATGGGTCAAGATGGTCATGACCGTGGTGCGAAAGTAATTGCGACTGCGTTTGCCGACTTGGGCTTTGACGTGGATATCGGCCCGTTGTTCCAAACACCTGCAGAAACAGCTCAACAAGCAGTGGAAAATGATGTGCACGTTATTGGCGTGAGTTCGCTTGCGGCGGGTCACATGACGCTAGTGCCAGACTTGAAAGCAGAACTCGCGAAAATTGGTCGTGAAGATATACTGATTGTTGTTGGTGGAGTTATTCCTGCACAAGATTACGAGTTTTTACGTAATAACGGTGCGAGTGCTATCTTTGGTCCAGGTACGGTAATTCCAGTAGCTGCACAAAAAGTAATTGAAGAAATTTATGTGCAACTTGGTTATGAGGAAGTGGCAGACTGATGAGCCACGAAAAAAACTCCAGGCGTATAATGGAAGGTGTTCATGAAACGCATGATGGCATGAAAACTTTGCCACGGAAAAAGTTTAGAAAACCCGATTCCGGTAAACTGGATATTCAAGAAATTGCGCAAGGGGTTAAAAGTGGATCGCGTTTGTATCTTGGAAAAGCGATTACCTTACTGGAAAGTTCAAATCCTGAACATAAACAAAATGGCCAAGAACTATTAAATCAATTGTTACCTGACACGGGTAATAGTTTACGCCTTGGCATTACAGGTGTTCCGGGAGCGGGGAAAAGTACGTTTATCGAAACCTTTGGTGAAATGTTAACCAGTCTTGGACATCGCGTAGCAGTACTAGCAATTGACCCAAGTTCTTCACTGACAGGTGGCAGTATACTGGGTGACAAAACCCGTATGGAACAGCTCGCACGCAATCCGAAAGCCTTTATCCGACCTTCTCCAACTGCTGGTACGCTCGGTGGAGTGCATAAGAAGACGCGTGAAACGATGTTATTATGTGAAGCGGCAGGATATGATATTATTCTGGTGGAAACAGTAGGTGTCGGTCAAAGTGAAACTTTGGTTCGCGGAATGGTCGATATGTTCTTGTTGCTCGTTTTAACAGGAGCTGGAGACGAACTGCAAGGCATGAAAAAAGGAATATTAGAATTAGCAGATGCAATTGTTGTTCATAAAGCTGACGGGGAAAATGCGCGTTTGGCGAAAAAGACAGTTGCTGAATATAAACAAATGCTGCATTTTCTGCAACCTGCGACAGAAAGTTGGACTACTAAGCCAATTGCCGCTTCTTCTCTTGAAAGTACCGGTATTCCAAATGTTTGGCAAATGATTCAAGAGTTTGAAACAGCGGTGAAAGACAGCGGATATTGGAAAAAACGCCGCCAAGAACAAACAAAAGATTGGTTCCGTTCGATGATTACAGACGAACTTCATAGCCGCTTTTTCGACGATGCCAGTCGCAGGGAATTGGTCAAAGTACTGGAAAAGCAAGTGCTCGATGATGAATTGACGGTAGCTCAAGCGATTGTGCGACTTTTTGAGTAGGCTTTTTTGCAAGTCCGTTAAACACCTGCTATGATTAAGAAAGTAATAATAAGGAGTGGTATTTGATGAGCATGGATTTTAACTTCCTGATGAACGATATAGCAACACAAGCGCGCCAGGAATTGATTGATGGTGGATATACACAGTTGGAAACAGCTGAAGATGTGAACAAAGCTTTATCTAAAGAAGGAACTAGCCTTGTTATGATTAACTCAGTATGTGGGTGTGCCGGTGGTATCGCTCGTCCAGCTGCATTGCATTCGATTCATTACGATAAACGCCCAGATAACTTGTTTACGGTTTTTGCCGGACAAGATAAAGAAGCAACTGCACAAGCGCGTGCGATTTTTGGGGATGATCACTTGCCATCTTCGCCATCTTTCGTTTTCTTAAAAGACGGGAAAATGGTTGATGAAATTGGCCGTCACGAAATTGAAGGTCATGATCCAATGTCTGTTATTACGCATATTCAATCGATATTCGAACAGCATTGCGACGAAGTTTAAGAAGGAATGCCTCTTATGGAGGCATTTTTTTCATGTCAATAATTGGAGGAGACAATGAAATTGAATTTAAAGCCATATTCAATTGGGTATCGCACAATGAAAACCGCGTTAGGCGTAGCAATTGCTATTTATTTAGCGCAATTGTTGCAACTTGATTATTATGTATCTGCCGGAATTTTGACGATTCTTTGCATTCAACCAACGAAAAAAAAGTCGATTCGTGCGGCGTTTTCTCGTTTTATTGCTAGTTTAATCGGCATTGTTTTTGCGCTCATCTTTTTTGAAGGAATTGCATATCACCCGATTATCATAGGTGTCCTCATTGTTCTCTTTATCCCGTTATTGGTTACTTTGCGATTTCAAGATGGCTTCGTCTCAAGTTCAGTTATTTTGATGCATATTTATGATGCCAAAAATCTAAGTTTCGACTTGTTAACTAATGAAATAGCGTTAATGATGGTTGGTTTTGGTACAGCATTAGCAGTCAATATGTATATGCCGAGTATTGAGAAAAAGCTGGAAAATTATCGCTATGAAATTGAAGGGTTATACGCCTCAATTTTTCGTGAAATTGCCGTTTACTTACGTGAAAGAGAATCGTTGTGGAGCGGCAAAGAGTTGATGGATGCGAGAAAGTTATTAGAAAAGGCAAAAGCACTTGCCTATCAAGACGTTGAAAATCACATTACGCGTCATGAAAACAAATACTATCATTATTTTGAAATGCGTGAACAGCAACTTGAAATTATTGAACGCATCTTACCGAAAATTACAGCTTTGCCGGTCATTGTAGACCAAACTGACTTGGTTGCTGATTTTTTAGAAGATTTATCGGAACATGTACACTCCGGAAATACCGCTTATCGATATATTTCAAAGCTGGATAAAGTAAAAGAAAACTTTGCCGAGCTGCCACTGCCGAATAGCCACGAAAAATTCCTAGCAATGGCCGAGTTATACCAAGTCATTCACGAAATGGAAGCCTATTTGGAAATCAAACAATCCTACAAAGGGTTTCATACAAGAAAAGCGGAAGTGCCTGTTTAGCTTTGACAGGCATAAGGCGGACCGGCGTAGTGGCGCTCTTGCCACGTAGCTGGGTTGACTTATGACCCGAGGAGCTAGGCACTGGAGTCTGGACACAAGAAAAGCGGAAGCAGCCGTTTAGATTCGACAGGCATAAGGGGCACCGACGAAGTGGCGTTTTTTGCCACGTTGTCGGGGAAACTTATGACCCCGAGAATCTGGCTGCTGGAGTCTAGACAAAGAAAAGCGGAAGCAGCCGTTACAAACTAAAAAAGGACATTCCGAAAGCTTCGGAATGTCCTTTTTTACATATTAAAGTACAAAGCTCAAGCCAAACATAAAGCTTGATAACAGCATAATACCAATCATCGCATAAACAATAAACTTACGGAATGCAGCGTTTCTCATTAGTGATAAACTCCTTTATCAATCAAATCTATTGAGCAAATCATATCATAGATCTACTGAAAATTGAAGAGACACGCTACAGGTTTCCGAATATTCACTAACAACTAGAGTTTTTGGCGGTGAATCTGTACAATAAGAGAGAAGTCAAAAAAGGAAGTGAAATTAGGATGAAAAAAGTAGATCATATCGGAATTGCTGTACGGGATTTGAATGCTGTCCTTCCTTATTACACGGAGACACTCGGCCTCCCGCTTATGAAAATTGAGGAAGTAGAATCTCAAAACGTACGTGTGGCATTTATTGATGCTGGCAACGTCAAATTAGAGCTGCTCGAACCAATGGCTGAAGAAAGCGCTATCTTCAAATTTTTAGAGAAAAAAGGTGAAGGCATTCACCATATTGCTTTTGGAGTCGTTGGTATCGAAGAACGAATGGAAGAACTGCGTGAAAAAGGCGTACAGCTATTAAACGACAAGCCGAAACCTGGAGCAGGCGGAGCGATGGTCGCCTTTTTGCATCCAAAATCATCAAACGGGGTATTGTACGAACTTTGTGAAAAAGAGTGATTAGGAGTGGGGAAAATGGATATTTACGAACGAATAAATGAGTTATATGATCGTAAACGTGAGATTGAACTTGGCGGTGGCGAAGATCGCATCGACAAGCAACATGAAAAAGGCAAACTAACAGCACGTGAACGCATCGATTTATTGCTAGACGAGGGATCATTTGTAGAACTAAGTCCATTTGTAGAACATCGCACTACAGACTTTGGAATGGCAAAAGGTCCAGGTGAAGGTGTTGTCACAGGGTACGGGAAAGTAAATGGTCGACCGATTTACTTGTTTTCTCAAGACTTCACTGTGTTTGGTGGAGCTTTAGGTGAAATGCATGCGAAGAAAATTGCCAATGTCATGGATTTAGCAGCCCGGAATGGTGCACCGTTTATCGGCTTAAACGATTCAGGTGGCGCACGTATTCAAGAGGGTGTGTTATCTCTTGATGGCTATGGTCAAATTTTCTATCGTAACTCGATTTATTCAGGCGTTATTCCGCAAATCTCTGTAATTATGGGACCTTCTGCAGGTGGAGCGGTTTATTCACCAGCAATTACAGATTTTGTCTTTATGGTTGATAAAACGAGTCAAATGTTTATTACCGGACCTAAAGTCATTGAAACAGTTACTGGCGAAAAAATATCTTCTGAAGATCTTGGGGGATCAAGAGTACATACAGCAATTAGCGGAAATGCACACTTCCGTGGTGATTCGGAACAAAAAGTGCTTGAAATGGTTCGTCAATTGATCAGCTACTTGCCACAAAATAATACGGAAATGCCGCCTCGCCTTGAAGAGGGAGAAGAAGACGACTACCGTCCAGATTTAGCAGATGTTGTGCCTTTTGAAGCAATTCGTCCTTATGATGTCCGTAAAGTAGTCGACCAAGTCGTAGACAAAGATAGCTTTATGGAAGTGCAACCAGAATTTGCGCGCAATATCGTTATTGGGCTCGCTCGCATTAAAGGCGAAACCGTTGGATTAGTTTGTAACCAGCCAAAAGTGATGGCCGGTGGACTTGATATCGATTCATCTGATAAAGCAGCGCGCTTTATCCGTTTCTGTGATTCGTTCAACATCCCCTTGATCACATTTGAGGACGTTACTGGTTTCTTCCCTGGTATTAAACAAGAACATGGTGGGATTATTCGTCACGGGGCGAAGATTTTGTATGCTTATTCAGAAGCAACAGTTCCTAAAATGACGGTCATCTTACGAAAAGCTTATGGCGGTGCTTATGTAGCATTAAACTCTAAATCTATTGGAGCTGATTTGGTTTATTCATGGCCAAATGCTGAAATTGCCGTTATGGGACCAAATGGAGCTGCCAACATCATTTTTGCTCGTGAAATTGCCGCAAGCGAAAACCCAGAAGAAACGCGCGCAGCGAAAATTGAAGAATACCGTGTGAAATTCGCAAATCCATATGTAGCTGCGGCTCGTGGTATGGTTGATGACGTGATCGACCCACGCGAAACACGTATTAAATTGATCCAAGCATTAGAAATGATGCGCAATAAAAAAGATACACGACCAGCAAAAAAACATGGCAATATGCCCCTGTAAGATATAGAAGGAGTGTTTTGGATGAATAACGAACGATTGATAAATGAATTTTTGGAACTGGTTCAAATTGACTCAGAAACAAAACATGAAGGTCCGATTTCTGCAATATTACAAACTAAATTAGAAGCAATGGGTTTTCATGTCGTTATTGACGAATCCGCTACAGTAACTGGTCACGGTGCAGGGAATATTATTGCTACGTTACGTGGAAATTTGAGCGAAGTTCCGGCTATCTACTTTACGGTTCATATGGATACAGTAACGCCAGGTGTAGGTGTTAAACCTGAAATTCGTGATGGCTATGTCTATTCGGATGGAACAACTATTTTAGGGGCAGATGATAAAGCTGGAATTGCTGCTTTGTTTGAAATGATTCGTGTGCTTCAAGAGCAAGAAATTCCGCATGGTGATATTCAATTGGTTATCACTGCTGGAGAAGAAAGTGGGCTAGTTGGAGCAAAAGAACTAGACTCTTCACTGATGATTGCCAAATACGGCTATGCTGTAGATAGCGATGGCAAAGTAGGTGGAATTGTGACTGCTGCACCGAACCAAGCGAAACTATGGACAACCATTTATGGTAAAACAGCTCATGCGGGTGTTGCGCCTGAAAAAGGCATTTCAGCCATCAGTATTGCTGCAAAAGCCATTGCTAAAATGACGTTAGGGCGTATCGATGAAGAAACGACTGCTAATATTGGACATTTTGAAGGGGGCGGAGCTACTAACATTGTTTGTGATGAAGTCCGTATTCTATCGGAAGCCCGTTCAATTAGCGAAGACAAATTAGCCGCACAAACGATTCACATGGAATCAGTTTTTGAACAAGTTGCTGAAAATCTTGGCGGACGTGCAGAAACAAAAGTCCAATTAATGTACCCAGGTTTCCATTTTGATGATATGGACCCTGTTGTAGAAATTGCACAAAAAGCTGCCGCTAAAATTGGACGCCCGTCTCCAGTTTTGACGAGTGGTGGAGGCAGTGATGCAAACATATTCAATGGTTTTGGCATTCCGACTGTTAACCTTTGTGTTGGATATGAAGAAATTCATACTAAAAATGAACGTATGCCAATCGAAGAACTTGAAAAATTAACCGAATTATTGGTTGAAATTGTTAAAGAATCCACACATAAGTAAATAGTAAAGTGATGACGGAAGAGAAGAACAGGATGTATATAATGGGTTTCTTTTCTATCGTTAAACTACAAAAAACCAACAAATTGTAAATTGATTTGTTGGTTTTTTATTACTCTATTGAGATTTTAAAAACTATAAAGAAAAAGAAGAATTTACAAATTAAGGAGTGGAAAGTGTTTATGAATATAATTAGACGATTCCTTTTGTTGGCAAGCTTAGTTTTCTTGATAGTTGGATGTTCGCCAAAACCAGAATTTGAGCAGTATGATGGAAAAGCTTTAAGCATTGCAGTATTAGGAAAAGCACCAGAAGTTAAAGAAGAGCAAGTGGATTTTCAGGAAATTACATTTGAGGAGTTTAATAAAAAAGAGTTAAGAAAGTATGATGCTGTTTTTGTTATGGAAGAAAACCTGTTAAACGCTGCTGAAAGTCAGTACGCGTCAATTTATACAGAAACACACAAACCTTTCTTTTTCATTGGAAATAACAAAGGTGCATATCCTTTTACGGATGCGGCTTTAAGTTATGAAGATGCAAAAGAAATTCCTGATCATGATTACTATGCGACTAGCTTCTTGCAAACTTCTTATAATGAACAAAGAACCGTACGGTACGGTTTATACAATGATGAAAAGAATGAAGAAAATATCCAACAGGCGTTTTCAAGAATGTTTGAAACAGTAGAACAAAGTTCAGGAGATTAACACACAAAAAGCGTTATTGATGAAGAATCTTTGATAAGGATTTTTTCAATACGCTTTTTTATGTGTTAGTTATTTCTAAAATCGTATTTTTCAGATGGAACATTTAAATGACGGCCATTAATTTCTACAGTGTTATTGTCGATCCAATTGATGGTAGCTGTTTCTTCTCTATATGCCCAGTAAATATTTTTCTTTCTTTTATCTTCGTCATTAAAAACCAACTCAGCTCGAACCGAAAAAGCGACAGTTGCACCTCCGCCATCCGTAACATAGGCTCGAACTGTGTAGTCGCCATCTGGCGAAACGGCTTCCGTTAGAAAACGCCCTTCTGGCAATCTTTGCATATCAAAAAAGGCCCAATAAATTCCGTATCCTAATAATCCTGAAATAATTAAGAATCCACTTAAACTAATGAGTAAAAACTTCTTCATTGCTTCACCTCTTTAATTAAAACGACAACAAATAAATTAAGTTCTTTTTTTTAAAAAAAGTGGAGAATCCAGAATGCTTTCTGGGTTTTAATCGATTCTTCTTTTTACTTTTGCGATAAGAAATGGCACCCATCAGGATGTATGTTCACTCTTTTTTTGATACACTTAAAGAAAAGGAAATGAGAGACAGTTCTATGGCCAGCAGAGTGATTTTTCATATTGATATGAATAGTTTTTATGCTTCTGTTGAACAGTCGCATAATCCAGAGTTAAAAGGAAAAGCGATTGCCATTGCGGGAAATCCGAAAGAAAGAAAAGGGATTATCGTAACATGCTCTTACGAAGCAAGAGCGCATGGCATTTATACGACGATGCAAGTCCATGAAGCGAAACGGAAATTACCAGAACTGTTGCTACTGCCCCCTAACTTTGAACGATACCGAGCAGCCTCAAAAGCGATGTTTGAAATTTTACGTACATATACGGATATGGTGGAACCGGTGTCTATTGATGAAGGCTATGTCGACGTAACCGAATTGACTGAAACGCGTCATGCACTGGAAATTGCTGATGAAATCCAAAAACGCCTGTTAGCTGAATTGGATTTGCCTTGCTCAATCGGCATTGCACCGAACAAGTTTTTAGCGAAAACAGCATCTGACATGAAAAAACCGATGGGCATTACTGTTTTGCGAAAGCGAAGCATTCAGGTATTGTTGTGGCCGAAATCAGTAATAGAGATGCACGGTATTGGTGACAGTACGGCAGCACGCTTAAAGAGCATAAAAATTGAAACAATTGGTGAGTTAGCAACTGCGAACGAAGGTTTGATTAAAGAAAAAATGGGAAAAAACGGTCTGCGACTACGAGAGCGAGCAAACGGAATTGACGACCGTCCAGTAGATCCGGATTCCATTTACGATACTAAAAGTGTTGGGACGTCAACAACGTTGCCAATAGATGAAACGGATGAACAAAGTTTAAAAGCATTATTTCGTCAGCTTAGTGAGAAAGTGGCCAATCGATTAGAAGCAAAAGAATTGGCCGGTTCCACCGTTAGTATTCAAACGCGTAGTTCGGATTGGAAAAACAGAACACGTAGCGTTACATTAAATAATACCGTTTGGAAAGCTGAAGATATTCAACGAACGGCATGGCAATTGTTTACTAAACATTGGAATGGTGAAGCTTTGCGACTGATAGGTGTGACGGTATCGAACGTGGCAAGTAAAGGCGATTTGACCGAACAATTATCAATCTTTAATTTTCAAGAACATGTAAAAGAAGAGCCAATTCTGAATTTGATGGCTAAACTTGAAAGTCGATTTGGAAAAAGCGTTTTGACGCGAGGAACCAAAATTAAAAAAACCAACTACGATTCAAAAACAAGTTTTAGTAAAGATTTTTTGGACGATCACGACAGAAAGTAGGGAAAGTATGCAATTGTTATTTCTAGGTACTGGAGCGGGAATGCCTTCAAAACAACGAAACACTTCCGCACTTGTACTGAAGTTGCTAGAAGAACGGGGAACTGTTTGGTTGTTCGACTGTGGAGAAGCAACACAGCATCAAATTCTTCGTACTACAGTAAAACCGCGAAAAATTGAAAAAATCTTTATTACGCATTTGCACGGCGATCATATTTTTGGTTTGCCTGGTTTGCTCGGATCTCGTTCATTTCAAGCAGGAGAAGAACCACTTGAGATTTATGGACCTAAAGGCATTAAAGAGTACGTCCAAATGACGTTAACACTTAGCCGAACTCATTTAACTTATCCGATTATTTACCACGAACTATCTGAAGGAATGATATTTGAAGACGAATTGATGACAGTCGAAACGCGTCTTTTAGATCATGTTATTCCATCCTATGGTTTTCGAATTACGCAAAAACCATTACCACCAAAACTGCTTATTAATAAAGCTCTTTCTCTTGGTGTGCCTAAAGGTCCGTTATTGGCAAAGTTAAAAACAGGAGAAGACATAGAACTTTCAACTGGTCAGTGGGTACGAAGTGGCGACGTTACAGAACCTGAACAACCCGGATTTGTCGTTACTATTTTAGGCGATACTCGTTTCTGTAAAGCAGCAGTAGAATTAGGTCTTGGAGCAGATGTGTTAGTGCACGAAGCGACATTTGATGCAACTGCTAAAAAAATGGCTGCAGAATATGGTCATTCAACTGTTTATGATGCAGCTGAAACTGCTCGATTAGCAGGAGCTAATACATTAATCATGAATCATATTAGTGCTCGTTTTTTACCTGAAGATGAGAAGTTTTTATTAAAACAAATGAAAGAGCAACATCCACGTGGATTTATTGCGCATGATTTTGCTGAATTTGAATGGCAACAACAAGAGAAAATAATAAGGAAAAAACAAGGAAGCCGTCTTTAATAGATGGCTTTTTTTGGGTAATTCTAAAAATATTTTTGGAAATAATAGAACATACGTTCGTTTTGTGATAAAATAAAGTTACAGCTGTATGAGGGCGGTTTGGCCATTCCCGAGGGAGAGGGGGTGGTAACATGACCATTGCAGAATCATTCGGTCTCGTTTTTACGAGTATCGGATTAACGATTAGCGCCTTGACACTTGTCGTTTCCATGATTTTGGTCATAAACAAAAAAAAATAACCGTCCCATGTGGCGTGGAATGACGGTTACTTTTTAAGCCTATATTCCAGCCAACCGCTCTCGTAGCGGCATACAGCTGGCCGAATGCGAAAGCATTCGGTTTTTTTGCGTTACCTTAAGTATACTAAATCTGAAGCATTTTGCAACTGCCTTATAGCCAACCACGCTTATACGGCTCTGGAGCTGTTATTTCAACGTTTAGCTGTTTTGCTGCTGTATATGCCCAATAAGGGTCGCGAAGCAGTTCGCGGGCTAGAAAGACCATATCAGCGCGTTCATTTTGAAGAATTTCTTCTGCATGCAATGGGCTAGTGATTAAGCCAACTGCACCTGTTGCGATCGGTGTATCTTTTTTAATGGTTTCAGCAAAAGCCACTTGATAGCCAGGGAATACAGGAATGCGTGCAGGTACGACAGCCCCTGAGCTAACATCAACCAAGTCGACGCCTTGCTGTTTCATCCATTGACACATTTCTACATACTGATCGGCAGTCATACCGCCTTCACTATAGTCATGAGCAGAGATACGGACAAATAATGGACCATCCCAAACTGTATTTACCTCATCAATCACTTTTCTCAATAAGCGGTAGCGGTTTTCAGCGCTGCCACCATATTCATCTGTCCGGTGGTTTGTTAAAGGAGACAAAAACTGGTTTAGTAAATAGCCATGTGCACCGTGAAGTTCAATAACATCAAAGCCAGCTTTTTTTGCGCGAATTGCCCCAAGTTTAAAAGCTTCTATCGTTTCTTCAATATCATCAGAAGACATTTCTTTCGGTAATTTATAGCTGTCATCAAAAGCGAGCGCACTTGCTGAATAGATGTCCCCATCAACCGTAGCTTTTCTACCGGCATGAGCCAATTGAATTCCTGTTTTTGCCCCGCTTTGTTTCATTAAACGAACAATTTCGGATTGACCTTCAATGTGAGTGTCGTCCCAAATGCCAAGATCTCTCGATGAAATACGTCCTTGTGGTTGAACAGCTGTTGCTTCAGTGATTATTAGACCGACGCCTCCAACTGCACGTGTCGGGTAGTGAATGCGGTGCCAGTCGGTTACTTGCCCATCCTCTTGGTCACTTTGATACATGCACATTGGTGCCATAACAATACGGTTTTTAAAAGTAGTTTCTTTAATTGTAAATGGTTCAAATAACTTAGCCATGAACTGTCCTCCTTTTGTTAGATACAACTATAAAGTATACAGAAAGATTTATTTAAATTCTTTCCCAAGCTCTTTAGAGCGTTCAGAAGCTTTCGTCACACATTCTCCTACGATGTTTTTAAAGTTGTTTTCTGCTAAAGAATCGAGGCCAGCCGCAGTTGTGCCATTTGGACTTGTAACTTTTATACGCAACTCAGCAAAATCTTCTTGCTGCAACATTTCAGCTGCGCCGGCAAAAGTTTGGCGAACCAACTTTTTAGCGTCCGCATTTGATAGACCGTTAGCGATCGCTGCTTCAGTCATTGCTTCTGCAAAATAGTAAATATAGGCAGGTCCACTTCCTGCGACACCTGTTACTGCATGCAATTGCTCTTCAGCAACGACTGTTACGCCGCCTATTGAAGACAATAGCTTGCGTAGTTCATGTTGTTGATCAAGTGTGACATGTTTGCTCCATGCGACACCTGTTGCCGATTTGCCGATTTTTGCAGAAGTATTCGGCATTGCACGAGCTACTGGGAAATCACCCACATGTTTTTGGATGGTTTCAATCGAGACACCTGCTGCGACCGATAAAATTACGGTGTTGCCAGTTAATTTGTCTTTGATGCCATTAAGCGCAACCTCTACATCTTTTGGCTTCATTGCCAACAAAATGAAATTCGCATCTTTTAATTCGGTTTTCTCTTGGCAGACAATATTCACGCCGTACTCGTCACTTAAAAATTCCAGACGATCAAGATCTGATTTGTTCATCACCGAAATTTCTTCTGGTTTCATAATACGTTTATTAATCCAGCCATGAATCATAGACTCAGCCATCGATCCGGCTCCTACACAAACGATTTTCATATCAATCACTCTCTTTCCTCAAAATAAAAAGCGCATTCGTCCCTGTTATACAAGGACGAAAACGCTTTGTTTCCGCGGTACCACCTAAGTTTGCCATAAAGACACAACTCGATATCCATAACGCGGACAGACGGCCGTGTTTTCACGGCAGCTCAAAAGTAGGTTCCACAAAGGAGAGGGGGGTGCGCATTTCAGCTAAAGCAACACTCTCTTTACACCTTCACTTTATGTACTAATCTTTATCTTCGCTCACATATGTTATTGAATTATAGAGGATAGAGTGGGCCTTTGTCAAATAACATCAAGAAGTGACGGCGCGTAATTTTCCATGTATGATAGATGAATAGTGATTCATTTTAAGGGGCTGAGAGTATGAGTTTACATAAGATTATTATTCCTACACCTTTTGCTGTAGGGGACGTTAATTCGTATTTAATAAAAGGAGATGTGCTGACGCTAATCGATGCTGGTCCGAAAACGCCAGAAGCGTGGCTTGCGATTAAGGCTGGACTTAAAGAGTTTGGAGCAGAACCTGGTGATGTAGAACAAGTTGTGTTAACGCATCATCATCCAGACCATGCGGGGTGGGTTGACGGTTTTGAAAATGCAAAACTATATGGACATCCGTATAACGATCCATGGCTGCGCCGGGATCAACAATTCTTTGATTATCATGATGCATTTTACTTAGAACGTTTAAAAGAAGAAGGGGTACCAGGCGATTTGCAATTTTGGGTCAAAAAGATGAAGCGGCCGTTAAATTTAATGGGCAACCGCCCACTCGATATGACGATTAACGAAGGAGATGTTTTACCAGGACATCCCGATTGGCAAGTTCTTGAAACTTTGGGACATGCACAAAGTCATTTGTCTTTTTGGAACAAAGAAACGGGTGAAATGATTGGTGGCGATCATGTAATTGCAAAGGTATCTTCTAATCCACTGATTGAACCACCATTAGATCCAGCAGAAGGACGACCAAAATCTTTACTTCAATACAATGCCTCACTCAGCCGCTTATTAACGATGCCAGTTGATGTAATTTATAGCGGGCACGGAGAAGAAGTATGCAATGTTCATGAGTTAGTTACAACGCGTTTAGCGAAACAACATCAACGTGCTATGAAAGCGCTTGGATTAATTGGTGAAAGAGAGCGAACCGTATATGAATTGACAAAAGACTTGTTTGCACACGCATATGAAAAAGAGCTTGGCTTAACGTTATCTGAAACGATTGGTCAAATTGATTACTTGTTAGAAGATGGATTAATCGTTGAAAGAATGGGTGACGATGGCATTTTCTACTATAGTAAAGCATAAGTTAAGCTCTCAATTGCAACCCGTTCAAGTAACAGGTAAAATTAAGTGAATAATGTGTACACCACGACTATACAAGAAAAGGATTGGGTAGCTTTGAAAAAATGGGGTTTATTTTTAGCGAGTGCATTATTGCTTGCAGCGTGTTCAAATGAAGAAACTGAACCAGCGGGGCCAGATGAAACAGAAGATGCGGAAAAAGCAGAAATGGCTGTTGAACAGAAAAGTATGACTGAAGAAGGATTTATCACACAAGTTAGCGGAGAAAGCATTCTTGTTAATAATATCTACTTTAGTATTCCAGAAGATGTGGAAGTCCAACTTAGCGATGGTGCTGAAACTACTGAAGGCGTTATTCGAGATGTTCGTACAGGAATGAAAGTTAGCTTGGATTATAACGGTCCACTAGCTGAATCGTTTCCTATGCAAGGAGAAGCTGAAACAATCACTATTTTGAAAGACGAGGAAGCTGTTAAACAAGCAGATGCACTTGAAGCGTTTATCAACGCGGAACAAATGTCACGCTTGATCATGATGGGGCAACCAATTGTTCGTGATAATGAAATCGGCTTTTTATTCAGCAATATGGAAACTGGCGAAATGTCCGAAGTTCGGATCGACCTTGATACACATGAGTACACAATTGGTGGAGAAAAAAATGAATAAATCATAGAAGCAGCTGCGGCTGCTTTTTTTATGAAAATTTATAGTCGTTTCTCTTGCGCTTGTTAAATATCCGTGATATTATGTGTATATTCATTTCAAACGTTGCATAAAAATACATTGGAGGTTTTCATATTGAATAAAAAGATTGTACTCGCATACTCAGGTGGATTAGATACATCGGTGGCCATCCCGTGGCTAAAAGAAGAAGGCTACGACGTTGTCGCTGTGTGCCTGGATATCGGGGAAGGAAAAGATTTAGATTTTATTAAACAAAAAGCGCTTCAAGTTGGGGCGGTTGAAAGTTACATGATTGATGCAAGAGACGAATTTGCGGATGAATATGCATTAATTTCAATGCAAGCTCATACATTATATGAAGGAAAATATCCGTTAGTGTCTGCATTATCTCGTCCGTTAATTTCGAAAAAATTGGTTGAAATCGCAGAAGCTACTGGTTCAAGCGCTGTAGCACATGGTTGCACAGGAAAAGGCAATGACCAAGTACGTTTCGAAGTTTCGATCAAGTCGTTAAACCCGAATCTTGAAGTTGTAGCACCAGTTAGACAATGGGGATGGTCACGTGATGAAGAAATCGCTTATGCAAAACTGCATAATATTCCAATCCCAGTGAATTTGGATAGCCCGTTTTCAATCGATCAAAATCTATGGGGACGTGCTAACGAATGTGGCGTATTGGAGAACCCGTGGACTACTCCACCAGAGGAAGCTTATGACATTACAAATTCTCTTGAAACAACACCAGATACAGCGGATATTGTTGAAATCGAATTCGTTAACGGTGTACCAACTCAATTAAACGGTATTTCGTACTCATTCTCTAAATTGATTTTAGAGTTAAACGAAATCGCTGGTAAACATGGTGTCGGTAGAATTGACCATATTGAAAATCGTTTAGTAGGGATTAAATCTCGTGAAGTTTACGAAGCTCCTGCAGCGATGACATTAATCGCAGCGCATAAAGAGCTTGAAGATATTACTTTGGTTAAAGAAATGGCTCATTTCAAACCAGTAATCGAGAAAAAATTGACTGAATTAATTTATGAAGGTTTATGGTTCTCTCCATTACGTGTTGCACTTGAAGCATTCTTAAAAGAAACACAAGTGTTTGTTAATGGAACTGTGCGTGTGAAATTGTTTAAAGGACATGCCATTATCGAAGGACGTAAGTCTGCAAATTCACTTTACAGTGAGCAATTGGCTACGTACTCGACAGATGATACATTCAATCATGCATCTGCAGTAGGCTTTATTGAGCTATGGGGTCTTCCGACAGTTGTGAACTCTATGGTAAATAAAAAAGAAGTAGCTGTTCCTGAAGAGTTGAAAGAGAAGGTGAAAGCATGACCAAACTGTGGGGCGGCCGTTTTCAAAAATCGGCCGAACAGTGGGTCGATGAATTTGGTGCTTCAATTTCTTATGATCAAAAGTTAGTAATGGAGGATCTGGAAGGCAGCACAGCGCATGTTAAAATGCTGGCTGCTTGCCAGATTCTTTCTAACGACGATGCTAATCTTATTTTATCGGGTCTTGAAACGCTTAAACAAAAAGCGCAAGACGGGGAATTAGAGTATAGCGTATCAAATGAAGACATCCACTTAAACTTAGAAAAACATTTAATCGATGAAATAGGTCCAGTTGGCGGTAAATTGCATACAGCAAGAAGCCGGAATGACCAAGTAGCGACAGATATGCATTTGTATTTGAAAAATCGTGTTGGCGAAATTATTGATGCCGTTACGGCTTTCCAAGATGCAATCGTCACGCAAGCGGAAGCGCATGTAGAAACGATTGTCCCAGGTTATACGCATCTTCAACGTGCACAACCAATTTCTTTTGGTCATCACTTGATGACGTATTTTTGGATGTTGCAGCGCGATAAAGAACGATTAACAGAATCGTTAAAACGCATCGATATTTCACCGCTTGGAGCGGGAGCGATGTCGGGAACAACTTTTCCGATTGACCGCGAAATGTCGGCAGAGCTTCTCGGTTTCTCAAACGTTTACCAAAATAGTTTGGATGCCGTAAGTGATCGTGATTTCATCCTTGAATTTCTAAGCAATTCATCGATGTTAATGATGCACATGTCACGTTTTGCGGAAGAAATTATTCTTTGGTCAAGTGAGGAATTCCGTTTTATCGAGTTAGATGATACGTTCTCTACAGGATCAAGTATTATGCCGCAGAAGAAAAATCCCGATATGGCGGAATTGATTCGTGGCAAAACTGGCCGTGTTTACGGCAATCTTTTTGGTTTATTGACGACGTTAAAAGGTTTGCCGCTTGCTTATAATAAAGACATGCAAGAAGACAAAGAAGGAATGTTTGATACGGTTCACACCTTAATGGGCTCATTGCCAATTTTTGAAGGCATGATTCGTACCATGACCGTTCGCACGGATTCCATGGAAAAAGCGGTTCATTCAGATTTCTCAAACGCTACAGAATTAGCGGATTACTTAGCTGCGAAAGGAATGCCGTTCCGTGAAGCACATGATGTTACTGGGAAACTAGTTTTTACATGCATTCAACGCGGTTATTTCTTAAAAGACTTGCCGCTTGCTGATCTCAAGCAAGCAAGTTCACTGATCTATGAAGACATCTACAACACCTTAATGCCGAAAACAGCAGTAGAGCGTAGAAACTCACTGGGTGGCACAGGTTTTGAACAAGTACATCATCAATTGGGACTTGCCAAGCAACTTATCGGGTAATAAGTCCATTCCCTATATAGCCGTTAGCGCTTGGTACCCGCTAATGGTCAAGAAAGCCGATTTTCCTCTTCCCCGATGGAAAATCGGCTTTTTTCTGTGTTTTTTCGACATTAACAGAGCATCTCAAAGAATTTAGTTGAAATTCAGTCTAAAGTCTAATTTATTTCATAAATCGAAGCATTGTCTTTCCGTAAGTTAACAATATTTGCTAAAATTAAAAAGATTAAAATATGCGTACAGTAAAGTAGGCTATAAGAAAAAATTAACCAGCAAGGAGAAAGATGACGATGCGCGTATTTTGGGAGTTGGGTTGGTTTTTTAAAGAACGGAAAAAGCACTACATTTTAGGGGTTATGCTATTAATGGTCGTAGCATTTCTTGGTGTTTTACCACCGAGAATTATTGGGTTTATTGTTGACCGTATTAGCCAAGGAACCTTAACACCGGATTACTTGCTCAAATGGCTAAGTATTTTAGCGGCATCAGCTTTAGCAATGTACGTTTTACGGTATACATGGAGGTTGCAAATATTTGGGTCTTCGATTTTATTGGCTAGAAATCTGCGTCAACAATTGTTTCGGCATTTTACGCAAATGTCTCCAGCCTTTTATCAAAAGCGTCGTGTTGGCGACTTGATGGCACATGCGACAAATGATTTGCAGGCGGTTCAGCAAACAGCGGGTGCAGGTGTTTTAACACTTGTCGATTCGATTGCGACAGGCGGTTTTGTTATTGCGGCTATGGCCATAACAATTGATTGGAAATTAACTTTAATTGTCTTGCTGCCAATGCCGTTGATGGCTTATATGACCAATTATTATGGCAAATTGATGCATGAGCGCTTTCATGGAGCGCAACAAGCATTCTCAGAACTTAATGATAAAACGCAAGAAAGTATCTCTGGGATGAAAGTCATCAAAACTTTTGGTCAAGAACAGCAAGATATTGATGATTTTAAAAACTTGTCTGAGCGTGTCGTAAATGAAAATATTCGCGTAGCGCGTGTCGATTCTTTGTTTGACCCTACAATTTCCGCTATTATTGGCGTTTGTTATTTTCTAACGATCGGTTTTGGTTCTTATTTCGTGACACAAGGCGATATGACAATTGGTGATTTGATCGCATTTACGGCCTATCTTGGTTTATTGGTATGGCCGATGTTAGCCTTTGGTTGGCTTTTTAATATTGTAGAACGCGGTCGGGCATCTTATGATCGTATCCGGCAGTTACTTGCAGAGCCGATTGAAATTGATGACCGTGAAAATGCGATTGATGAAGATCCATCAGGAGATATCGTTTTTTCTTTAGAACAGTTTAAATTTACTGGAGATGACCGAGCGGCTCTTCGGAACATCCACTTTACAGTGAAACAAGGTGAAACGCTTGGAATTGTCGGTAAGACTGGTTCTGGAAAGTCAGCAATTTTAAGGTTATTACTACGAGAGTTTGACGATTATAAAGGTTCTATCTTATTCGGAGAGTATTCAATCGATGCTTATAAAAAGCAGCGTCTAAGAAGAGCCATTGGTTATGTACCACAAGACCATTTCTTGTTTTCAACAAGCATTGCAGGGAATATTGCATTTGCACGACCTGAAGCCTCGCTTAAAGAAGTCGAAAGTGCAGCTAGTTTGGCACATATACACGAAGATATTCAAAACTTCACAGAAGGATATAGTACGGTAGTAGGTGAACGCGGTGTATCGCTTTCCGGTGGTCAAAAACAACGAATTTCAATTGCCCGTGCACTTATGACAGAACCTGAGTTGTTGATTTTAGATGATTCTTTATCAGCAGTGGATGCCAAAACAGAAGAATCCATTTTGAAATCATTAAAAGCAACGCGAGCGGACAAAACCACCATTATTACATCACACCGCTTAAGTGCGATTCAGCATGCACATCAAATTTTAGTGATGGAACAAGGGACGATTAAAGAAATTGGTTCGCACGAAGAGCTGATGACGAAAAAAGGGGCTTATTATGAAATGTATGAGCTGCAGCAATTAGAAGCGCTCGTCGAACAAGGAGGCGAGGCATAATGCTGATCAAGGAAACTGAAAAAAAGCAGGAACTGACCGGACGAGAGCAATGGATAATTTTTAAACGTTTGTTGACATACTTATTACCGCATAAAAAAATGTTGTTGCTGGCAATGGGCTTGTTAATATTAACGGTATTAGGTGATGTACTAGGCCCTTATTTGATAAAAGTATTTATCGATAATTACTTAACTGAAGGCAACTTTCCGACTGGTCCAATAGTTGGCTTAGCATTAGGTTATTTGTTTATCCAAACGTCCAATGTGATCATAAGTTATTTTCAGTTGCTAAAATTTCAAGAAGCCGCTTTGAAAATTATTCAACAACTACGGATTGATGTTTTTGCAAAAGTTCACGGACTAGGCATGCGTTATTTCGATAAAACACCTGCTGGAGGCATCGTGTCACGTGTGACCAATGATACCGAAGCAATAAAAGAAATGTTTGTTACCGTGTTAATTGGTTTTATTCAAAGTGCTTTTCTAATTGTCGGTGTATATATTGCGATGTTTTTACTAAATGTCCGATTAGCTCTTCTTACACTAATCTTACTGCCGATACTAGCTTGGATTATTTATCTGTACCGAAAATACAGTTCGGTATTTTACCAAGATTTACGAGAACGCTTAGGCCAATTAAATGCCAAGTTATCTGAATCTGTTCAAGGCATGGGAATGATTCAAGCATTTGGCCAAGAAAGTCGCCTGAAAGATGAGTTTAGCGCCATAAATGATGGGCATTGGCAAGCAGCTAAACGCAATATAAAAGTAGATGCATTGCTGTTACGTCCAGCCGTTAACTTGGTTTATACAATGGCGATTATTCTTTTGCTCAGCTATTTTGGTGTATCGTCGTTTTCGAATACTATTGAAGTAGGTGTGATTTATGCGTTTGTCACGTATATTGATCGCTTTTTTGAACCAATCAATCAAGTAATGCAACGTTTATCGATTTTTCAACAAGCCATTGTAGCAGCATCACGCGTGTTCTTGTTGCTTGATGAACAAGAAAAAATACCAACTCAACTAGAAACAAATGCAAAGATCAATGAAGGTAAAATTGAATTTCGGAATGTAAGTTTTTCTTATGATGATCAAACCGATGTATTAAAAAATATTTCTTTCACAGCCATGCCTGGTCAAACGGTGGCATTGGTAGGCCATACAGGTAGTGGAAAAAGTTCTATTATCAATTTACTTATGCGTTTTTACGAATTCAAAAAAGGTGATATTTGGATTGATGGAGTATCTATAAAAGATTATGAAACTGCTGAAATACGTAAAAAACTAGGATTGGTATTACAAGACCCTTTCTTGTTTTATGGTACAATCGCGAGCAATATTCGGCTTTATGATCAAGCCATTACAGATTCTGCCGTTCGAAAAGCAGCTGAATTTGTTCAGGCTGATCGTTTTATCGAAGAATTGCCAAACAAGTATCAACAAAAAGTGACAGAACGTGGATCGACATTTTCTAGTGGTCAGCGGCAATTAGTCGCTTTTGCGAGAACCATTGCGACTGACCCGAAAGTATTGGTGCTTGATGAAGCAACAGCTAACATTGATACGGAAACAGAAATGGCGATTCAAGAAAGTCTTGAACGCATGCGCCTTGGCCGGACGACGATTGCAATCGCTCATAGACTTAGCACAATTCAAGATGCCGAACTGATACTAGTACTGCGACAAGGAGAAATTGTTGAGCGGGGAACTCATCAACAATTGCTGCAACAACGCGGTTTATATCACAAAATGTATTTATTGCAAAATGGAATAGTGGAGTAGTCAAAAGCTTTTATACTGTAGTCAATTCGAGTGATTCGAGGTGACTACAGTTTTTTGTTGCGAAAAATCGGACTGGTCACTTTGAAAGAAAAAAAAGCAGCACAAGGTGTTTTAAACTTATAATGTAGTAAACTACAAAAGGATTTACCCGAAAAAGTCAAAACCGTTTACAACCAAAAAACATAACAAATTAATTAAAACCACTTGAAAAAAGTATTAATGTGATCATTTGTCCACAAAGATTTCACATGCGTAAGAGCAGTGTTTAGCTAGAATATTTGTTAAGATGAGAAGAACACAGGAAGGAGAATTACCAGTGACATCTGATATTAATTTATTTTTAGCTTTTGGCGCAGGCTTTTTGAGTTTTATTTCTCCATGTACGTTGCCTTTATATCCTGCATTTTTATCTTATATCACAGGCATGACAATGGATGAGATTAAAAACGACAAAAAAGTTATGCAACGCAGAGGTATGTTTCATACATTATTTTTCTTATTAGGATTTTCAACTATTTTCATCGCGCTCGGTTTTAGTACATCGTTCTTTTATGAATGGTTTATCCGTTATGATGAATTGATCCGTCAAGTAGGTGCGATTTTTATTGTTTTGTTTGGATTAATGATTATCGGTGTTTTTTCACCAAAATTACTCATGCAAGATCGCAAGTTCTCATTTAAAAATCGTCCATCTGGATTTCTTGGGACATTTGTAATTGGTTTAGCTTTTGCGGCTGGTTGGACACCATGTACAGGGCCGATAACAGCAGCTATTTATGCACTTGCTGCGACTAATCCGGGTTCTGGTGTTTGGTATATGGTGGCTTATGTGCTCGGTTTTGCAATTCCGTTTTTCGTCTTATCATTCTTTGTGACACGTATGGGCTGGTTGCGTAAACACAATCAAACAATCATGAAAGTTGGCGGTTATGTTATGATTGCAATCGGGATCTTATTATTTTTCGATGGCCTAACATATTTGATCCGCGTCTTAAGTCCGTTCTTTGGTGATTTCCAAGGATTTTAAATTGATAATGAGTAGGTGAAAAAGATGGAAACTATTTCAAAAATAGAAGAATATCAATCAAAAATAGGTGAAGAGAAATCTTTTTTGCTTTTTGTAAAAACAGATAATTGTTCAGTCTGCGAAGGTTTACGCCCTCAAGTTGAGGATTTTGAAGGCGACTACAAGCTTCCCTTTTACTTGGTCAATGCTGCAAAGGTGCCAGAATTGGCAGGACAATTGATGCTGTTTACAGCACCTGTAGTGATTTTATATCGCCATGGTAAAGAAGTTCAGCGTTTTGCACGCTTTGTACCGATAGAAGAATTACGCCGCAGACTAGATGAGCTGGAGGAGAATTTGGATGCTTAATCAAATTCCTACAGAAGTCTATTTAATCATTACAACAGTTGGTGCATTCTTGATGGGATTGCTCGCGATGTTTGTTCGCTCGAAGGCGGCAAAGAAACCAGCATCGGTAAAAAAGATTATTTTGCCCCCATTATTTATGTCTACTGGTGCTTTCATGTTTATTTTTCCTTTTTTTCGAGTAGCACCTATACAAATTTTAGAAGCATTAGCCGTTGGTATTCTTTTTTCAACGGTGTTGATTTGGACATCAAAATTCGAAGTTCGTGATGGTGATATTTACTTAAAACAATCGAAAGCTTTTGTCTTTATTTTATTTGGCTTGTTGTTAGTACGCGTAGTCGGTAAAGTTGTTTTAAGTTCAAGTATTGATATTGGCGAATTAGGTGGCATGTTCTGGATTTTAGCATTTGGCATGCTTTGGCCGTGGCGAATCTCGATGCTTTGGCAATATAAAAAACTTGAAGCAAAGAATAAAAGCGCTGTTCCCATTTAAGGGAGCAGCGCTTTTTACTGTTCAAAATATTGTTCGTACGGACTCACATCGATTTTCATCTCTGCCAATTTTTTTCGTAAAAACTTATGATCACGTTTAGGCGTTGCTAAAATATAACCGCGAATAATGTGTTCGAGCTTCATCTTTTTAACTTTTTCTTCAAGTAAGACTTGCCCGATTCTACCAGCGATTTTTTGTTTAGCTACTGGTCGGAATAAATCAGGAACGGGTTGAACCAATTCGTTCAACATTGCCTTTTCTTCATCGCCCCATAAATGTATGGTTTTATCCACGTAATATTCTTCCCAGTTCAAATCTGAAAGGCCGTCCTTTTTAGGTATGGACTTCAGGAACTTTCTGAACATAAAATATCCGCCAATGGCAAAAAGCCCTACTAATACGACTACCCAAAATAGGATAAACCATAAAAACCAGCCATTCAGTTCCATATTGTTTCACCTCGTCTTTTCCATTACTTCCATTATAGAAGGGATTGAAAAGAAATTCATTAAAAATGTATCTCTTTTTTCTAACTGTGTCTATATAGCGAATGAAAGGAGGTGAGAAACATGGCCTTTAGTGATTTTAAGAACGCTAGCATTCGCTGCACGTACGACAATGGATTGGATGCAAACGGTAAAGTAAAGAGAAAGTTTAAATCGTATCACAACGTCAAAGAAGCTGCAGCTGCAGACGGTATTTTCGAGACAGCAGCGGTTTTGACAAACTTCGGAACCAAAACTTTGATGGATGTTGAAAAACAATCCGCAATCACAATCTATCAATAATTAGTAGGAGGGGAATAGAGAATGGCTAAAACTTTAGAATTAATTTTCACAACCACTGCCGGAAAAGATGTGACATTAACAGTTGATGAACCACGTGCCAACGTCACAGACGCTGAATTACTTGCAGGAATGCAAGCAATTCTCACGCACAATGTGTTCGAAGTAGAAGGATCACCACTCAGCACTGTAAAAGGCGCACGTATAGTTGAACGCAATATTGTGGAGTACGAAGTATAAGCAAGAAGCTCTCCTGTTTCGGGAGAGCTTTTTTCAATAGGAAGAACATCTATCACAAAATTATAGCGCTTATCGGAGTTAAACGGCTGCTTTAGCTTTTCTCATTGTCTAGCTTCAGCTGTCAGATTCTCGGGACATAAGCCACTCTGGCTGTGCGGCAAAAACGCCGCTTCGCCAGATCGTCTTATGCCTGTCGAATCTAAACGACAGCTTGAGCTTTTCTAAATCGGAGGTGAGGTTTATGGCTGAGTGGATGCAATGGGTACAGGAGCTCGGATTTCCTATATTTGTGTCATTTTACTTGATGCATCGTGTGGAAACGAAACTGGTCGCCATTCATGAAGCATTGCTTACATTGAAATTGTCCTGACTTCACAAAATCGTGACAATGGCAGTATTCCATGTATTGTACTGATTCTACACTTTCGCTATGATTAAGGAGATGAAAGAGTGGAGGCAATAGTATGCGATTTATTTCTTTATCAGCATTAATAAGCTTAGTGCTGTTGCTGTCCGCATGTGGCAGTTCTGCAATCGATGATTTTTCATATACTGACCAACGTGGAGAACCGGTATCTTTAGAGGATTTAAAAGGAACGCCGTGGTTAGCGACTTTTGTTTTCACCAATTGCAATACGGTATGCCCGCCAATGACTTTTAACTTAAGCGGAATTCAGGAAGAGTTAGAAGCTGATGGCTTGAGTGATTATAAAATCGTGGCGTTTAGTGTGGATCCAGTTGTTGACACGCCCGAAACCTTACAAAACTATTTAGCCCAATATTCAGTGCCAGATGAATCGAAATGGCATTTATTGACGGGATATACGCAGGACGAAATTGCAGAATTTGCTAAAGATAATTTTAAATCTTTTGTACGCAATGATCCTGAAAGTGATCAAGTTATACACGGAACGAACTTTTATTTAGTAGACCAAGAAGGCGTGGTTGTAAATAATTATGACGGTTACGACAGTGTACCGGTTGAAGATATAAAAAATGATTTACGTGAATTAATCGAAGAATATTAAAAAACCGGTCATTGACCGGTTTTTTCTTTGCTCAAAAGATCTCTGATTTCGACAAGGAGTTGCTGAGTTTTGTCCAGGACTTCCGGTTCTTCGGCTACAGCAGGTATGTCTTTTTTTCGTTTTAACTTAATGAAAATGCGGATAACGACAAAAATAGAAAATGAAATAATAAAAAAGTCGATAATAGCTTGTATAAATAATCCATAATGCAGTACCACGTCGTTAAATGTATAGCTCCAGTTTTCAACACTTACTCCGCCGACCAACATTCCAACTACCGGCATAATGATGTCTTCTACTAAAGAAGATACTACTTTCCCGAAAGCGGCACCAATAATTACTGCTATAGCTAAGTCAAGGATGTTACCTTTCAACGCAAACTTCTTAAAGTCTTCCCACATACAAATCACCTCCTCTAATCTAATGATTATGATAACAAAAAAATTCTTGAAATACACTTAGAAGTTGACTGTTAAAAAACCTTACCATGCCGCTTCTAAAAGGTAATGTTAAAGATGTTATGCTACACTAAAACAAATGAAAAAATAGGTGTGAAAAAATGAAAAAGAAAAAATTACCAATTAGGTGGAAGCGTAAAGTGGGATGCCTGATTCTTTTTGTGCCTGCAGCGATTGTTATCGTGACCATCACTATCTTGATATCTGCGATAATCAATTCTGATTCGGTATTTAAAACGATCAAAGACGCACCTAATAACTTAATTGGATTAAATGTACCTGAAGAAAATATTCCCTTATACAAAGAAGCAGCTGATGCTTACAATATCCCATGGACATTACTAGCTGCCCACCACCGAATTGAAACGAGATTTTCTACTATGGATCCTTTATTGTCGCCGGTTGGCGCAGAAGGGCATCTTCAATTTATGCCTTGTACATTTGTGGGATGGAGTCATCCAAGTTGCTCAGGACAAGGACAGGGAGACATTAGCGAAGAAGACAAAGTAAATCTTGATGTGATTGCCTATTATGGTGGCTATGGCGTGGATGGTAATGGAGACGGCATTGCAGATCCGTATAATCTAGAAGATTCACTTTATAGCGCAGCAAATTATTTATCACAAAATGGAGCTGCAGAAGGCGATTTAGAAAAAGCCATTTTTCAGTATAATCATAGTGAAGAATATGTAGCGGATGTTTTACATTTTTATCATTTATACGAAGAAGAATATAATTGACGAAAAAAAGAGTGGACTGGAGTCCACTCTTTTTGCATACATTTTTATTTTCTTTTTCTCATAGATCCCATGATCAAACTAAGAACGAATACAAAGATCAAAGCACCGATTAATGCTGGGATAATTGCTACGTCCCAAATTACTGGACCAAAGTCTCCTAGGATTAATCCGCCTAACCAAGCACCTACGATACCTGCAATAATGTTACCGATAATGCCGCCTGGAATATCTTTACCTAAAATCATTCCTGCGATCCAACCGATGATACCACCCATAATTAGATATAAAATAAAACCCATTTTTTCCAGCTCCTTTTAAGGTAATGTATAATTGCTACACTTTAGATATAACCTTATTCAGGACATTTGAAACATAAAATAAAATTTTTTTATAAAACTTGTGCTCCTAAGGTTGCGGTGAAATGCCGCAGAGCCCATTCATGTCCAACTTGATCAAAACTAGCGACACCATCTTTATGGACAATGATACTAAATCCTTTATTATAAGCATCGACTGCGGTATGTAGCACACAAATATCAGTACAGACACCAACAATATGGATTTCTTCAATACTCCGCTCACGCAGCACTAATTCTAAATTGGTTCCAGCAAATGCACTGTATCTTGTTTTATCCATCCAGATGATGTGGTCCTGATGGGCTTCATAAATATCCGCAAGTCTTCCGTATAACGCTCGGCCAGCCGTGCCTCTTATATTGTGAGGAGGAAATAACTTCGTTTCAGGATGATAGGGATCATCTTTTTCGTGTAAATCAACTGGCATGATAACTAGTTCGTCTTCATTTAAAAACTCTTCAGTCAACTGGCAAATTTTTTCTTCGATAATTTGTCCAGGTTTACCGCAAGTTAGAGCGCCATCATCTGCTACAAAATCTACCGTATAATCCACAACTAATAATGCTTTTTTCATTATGTTCACTCCTATATCTTTTTCTTGATTATAAACTTAAATTAAATAAGATGAAAATAAACAATGTTTGCTAAAAGTTTTTCTTTTCAGTATAATCAGACTATTAAAGAGAGAAGGGGTGGTCCCGATGCAATATGAAAATGTAAAAAAACTTAATCGACAAGGAATGATTTTTGTTGTTCTTCATACATTGCTCATTTTTAATTTTGCTTTGGATTTCGGGTTTTTCTTATGACCGGAAATATAAATAAGCCTATCCCAAACTCATTGGGGTAGGCTTTTTTACGTTTATTCTCTTTTTAAACGAACTAATGAATCTTTTAAAATTCTAGATGCAGAATCTAGTGAAACACCCAGTGTTTCTTGGATTTCTTCCAGGTTTTTATGTTCAACTGAATACAAATAATGGACGTATGCAAAACGGATATCACCTGAACGCATCGGCATGCCGACAAATGAAGAAAGAGCTTCCGTATAATCTGATAGCGATCCCATTTGAAACATCGTGTATTCGTTTTTTACTTTAGATGACAATAAGTAAGGAGTGCCACGGAATACTGCACGCTCAATTGCATCAAGCATAACTGGAATTTCTTTGTCAGTGAACTCCATCCGGCATTGATAGCCATCTTTTTTATCGACAGCTAAAATGAGCTTACCATCGCGATCATCAAAATTATCTACATCAATGGCTACCATATCGCGAAGGCGAAGTCCGCGAAGGTAAAGGATATAAAGAATTTTTGCATTCAAAGATAAACGATCAGCTTCAAGTACAGCATCTTTCTTTTTTAACAAATCTTCGTAATTTAAATGAATATCAGCCGGTGTCAAATCCAGCTTTTTACTAAATTTGAATTTGGGCATAAAATCGTTCGGGATGCGCCCAATTTGCCACATATAGTCAAACCATCTTCTAATATAAATTAGTTTCCGGTTTAAAGTACTGTCTTTAATGCCCGCCATGTGCTGATCCATTAAAAACTGTTGAATATCGGAAGGACGTATATCATGAGGTTCAACAGGTCTTTTGTACGTATGTCTAAGAAAAGCGAAGAGCGAGCGGATCAATTGGACTTCATGAACAACGGTGTTCGGGCTAATGCCGTTTTCCAGTCTAAATTTCTCGTAACCATAAGGCATTATGCGTCACCTCTTCTTAATGGATTTCCTTAAATTATACCATTAAATCAGGTAAATAGAACGTATTTTCCCTTGTCAATAGGCAGTGAGAAGAGTTTTTTTACATTTTGTATTCAATAGAATAACCTACTAGTAGAATGTATTTAATTTTCATAGATTAGGGTATGTTAAAAGAGTAGGCAATTAGACGAAACGAAGGTGGAAAAAAGATGTTTAACGAAGACAATGCAAAAATTAGAAACCAAGTTCTTCAAGCAGTGGAAGGCATGACGGATGAAACATTAAACTTGAAGCCTTCAGAAACTGAATGGTCACCGATTCAAATTCTAGATCATCTGCAATTAATGGAAAAAATCATTGCGAAGGGGGTTTCGCTAGAACTACAAAAAGAAGAAAGCAAAAAAGCGGTCAAAAAGCCAATTGCCTTAACGGTTAGTCGATCGTTTAAAGTAGAAGCGCCGAGTCATGTCACCCCGACAAATGACTTTGTTACACTTGAAGAAATGAAAGAGCGTTTAAATGCTTCGCATAACTTACTATATGAAGTTTACGCACGCGCAAGTCGTGAACAGTTAGAGAAAAAATCAATGAACCATCCGGTGTTTGGAAAAGTGCCGCTCATTCAGTGGTTTCCATTTGTCGGGTTGCATGAAAAGCGTCATTTTAAGCAATTACAAGAGACCTTAAGAAAAATTGATGAATTGACCAGATAGTCATTCGAAAAACTTATCACATTCTATAATTTTAATGTAATTTACTTATGCTGTAGCATTCGGTATGATAGAGGAGGAGAGAAGCGCTGATTAAGTGTTTTTCAGAAGATTTAAAGGAGGAACTAAAAAATGGCAAAGAGCAGTTTGCACAACAGCCGCACTTCTTTTGAGCTAAATGACAAAACGTATAACTATTATCGTTTAGCTGCATTAGAAGAAGCAGGTATCGCTAAAGTATCACGCCTACCTTATTCGATTAAAGTTCTATTGGAATCCGTATTACGTCAGCACGACGGATATGTCATCAATGACGAGCACGTTGAAGAATTAGCAAAATGGGGCAAAGATGCTAACAAAGAAGCAGAAGTTCCGTTCAAGCCTTCACGCGTTATCCTACAAGATTTCACAGGAGTACCAGTAGTAGTTGATTTGGCTGCACTTCGTTCAGCAATGGCTGAAATGGGTGGAGATCCAAACAAAATCAACCCTGAAATTCCGGTAGATCTTGTTATTGACCACTCGGTACAAGTTGATAAATATGGTACAGAAGATGCACTTCGCATCAACATGGAACTTGAATTTGAGCGCAACGCTGAACGTTACCAGTTCCTAAGCTGGGCTCAAAAAGCATACGATAACTACCGTGCAGTACCACCTGCAACAGGTATCGTTCACCAAGTAAACCTTGAGTATTTGGCAAACGTTGTTCATGCAGTTGAAAACCCAGACGGCACATTTGAAACTTTCCCTGATACATTGTTCGGTACAGATTCCCATACAACAATGATCAACGGAATTGGTGTTCTTGGATGGGGCGTTGGCGGTATTGAGGCTGAAGCAGGAATGCTTGGACAACCTTCATACTTCCCAATTCCAGAAGTTATTGGCGTTAAATTGACGGGTGAACTTCCAAACGGAGCAACTGCTACTGATTTGGCATTAAAAGTTACTCAAACATTACGTAAAAAAGGCGTAGTTGGTAAATTTGTTGAGTTCTTCGGCCCTGGCGTTACATCATTGCCACTTGCTGACCGCGCAACAATTGCTAACATGGCTCCAGAATACGGCGCAACTTGCGGTTTCTTCCCAGTTGACGAAGAAGCACTTGATTACATGCGTTTAACTGCACGTGATGAAGAGCAAATCGCTGTAACGAAAAAATATTTACAAGCAAACGACATGTTCTTCACAGTAGATAACGAAGACCCAATCTACACGGACCTAGTGGAAATTAACCTTTCTGATATCGAACCAAACCTAGCAGGACCAAAACGTCCACAAGATTTGATTCCTTTATCTCAAATGAAAACTGAGTTCAACAAAGCTGTTACAGGCGAAGAAGGACCTCACGGTTTTGCACTAGATGAAGCTGAAATTGAAAAAACGGCAACGGTTAACTTCAAAGATGGCAGAACTGCTGAAATGAAGACCGGCGCATTAGCAATTGCAGCGATCACATCTTGTACAAACACTTCTAACCCGTACGTAATGCTTGGCGCTGGATTAGTAGCGAAAAAAGCAGTAGAAAAAGGATTAACTCCACCTGCTTACGTGAAAACTTCATTAGCTCCAGGATCTAAAGTTGTTACAGGTTACTTGAACGATTCTGGTTTATTGGATTATATGAACCAAATCGGCTTTAACTTAGTAGGATACGGCTGTACGACTTGTATCGGTAACTCAGGTCCATTGCTTCCAGAAATCGAAGAAGCAATTCTTGATAACGATTTACTAGTTTCTTCTGTATTGTCTGGTAACCGTAACTTTGAAGGACGTATTCACCCACTTGTTAAAGCAAACTACTTGGCATCACCAATGTTAGTTGTTGCTTATGCACTTGCTGGTACTGTGGATATCGACTTTGCAGTTGATCCAATCGGTAAAGACAAAGAAGGGAAAGACGTCTTCTTCAAAGACATCTGGCCAACAACTGAAGAAATCAAGAAAACAGTTAAAGATACTGTTACTCCAGAATTGTTCCGTAAAGAATACGAGCACGTATTTAACGAGAACGAAGCATGGAATGCAATTGAAACGAACGACGATTCTTTATATGAGTTTGATTCGACATCAACTTATATCCAAAACCCGCCGTTCTTTGAGGGTCTTTCAAAAGAGCCAGCTCCAATCGAAGCATTATCTGACCTTCGTGTAGTTGCGAAATTCGCAGATTCTATCACGACTGACCACATTTCACCAGCTGGTGCAATTGGTAAAGATACGCCAGCAGGATTATACCTTCGTGAAAACGGCGTTGAGCCTCGTAACTTTAACTCTTACGGATCTCGTCGTGGTAACCACGAAGTTATGATGCGCGGAACATTCGCTAACATTCGTATCCGTAACCAAGTAGCTCCAGATACAACGGGTGGTTACACGACTTACTGGCCAACGGGCGAAACAATGGCAATTTACGATGCAGCTATGAAGTATCAGGAACAAGGCACAGGACTTGTTGTTTTGACTGGTAAAGATTACGGCATGGGCTCTTCTCGTGACTGGGCAGCTAAAGGAACATTCCTTTTAGGCATTAAAACAGTTATCGCAGAAAGCTATGAGCGTATTCACCGTTCAAACCTAGTAATGATGGGTGTTCTTCCGTTGCAATTTGTTAACGGTGAAAGCGCAGATTCTCTTGGATTGACTGGACGCGAAACAATCAGCGTTAACTTGACTGATGACGTGAAACCACGCGATCTTCTTACTGTTACAGCGACTGCTGAAGATGGTAAAGTAACTGAGTTCCAAGTATTAGCACGTTTTGATTCTGAAGTAGAAGTAGATTACTTCCGTCACGGCGGTATCTTACAAATGGTGCTACGTAACAAATTACTAGAAGTATAAGAGTGATACGAAAAGGCTGTTGGGGAAACCCAGCAGCCTTTTTGTCATTCTGTGGAATGTATATCATACAATCAAAAAGCATTTTCTTGTATACTAGTTAAGAGGTGAAAAGGATATGTACATAAGCGAGAAAGAAATTGAAATCCGTTACGCAGAAACGGATCAAATGGGTGTTGTTTATCACGCCAATTACATCATATGGCTAGAAATAGGACGTACTAAATTGATAGAAGACATAGGATTTACGTATGCAGGTATGGAGAAAGATGGCTATATATCGCCTGTAATGGATATTTCCATTCAATATAAAGCAGCTTTACGTTACGGTCAAAAAGCGTTTGTCCGCACGTGGGTAGAAGAGCATGGGCGTTTGCGAACAAAATACGGCTATGAAATTGTCCATGAAGATGGAACAATCGCTGCTACTGCTTTATCTGAACATGTTGTGGTAAAAAAAGAAACTTTTCGTCCAGTATCCATCCAAAAAGTTTTCCCCGAATGGCATAAAAAATACGAAGAAATTAAAAAGCAGGTGCCTGATGGCGTTCGGAATTAAGCGAGAAGAACTCGAACGTTGGAAGCAAGGGGTTAATAGCGGTGAAATTTCGTTTTTAACGCATTATTGGGTAGACGATCGCTTCCCAGGCTGTCATACGGTCACAAAAGTGGGATGCTGTGACTTAAATAAGCTGGAATCTTGGGGGAAACAGTATGGATTGCAACGTGAATGGATGGATTTACGAGGCAATTATCCGCATTTCGATTTATTTGGTGAGCGTCAACGGGCAATTTTGCAAAGCGAAGGCCATATGGAGCAACTGAATAAACTGGAAAAATAACAATACATGAGCTATTCATGTTACAGAGTGTAGATACAAAAAGTGTTGGAATGAGTCTAATTCCAACACTTTTTGTATTTTATGCTTTAAAAATTGAGGATGTTTCTTTTTCTCCTGAAAAAGACGATAGCTCACTCGATTAAATCGAGTGAGCTATCGTCTGAAACATGAGCTATTCATGATTTTTATTTTGTGTATGAATAATCAAGTTCGTGTAAGTCATCGTTTACACTAACGTCCAGATTATGACCGTCAAAATACCAAGCATCGGTTTGTTCGATAAAATAAGTCACTTTATCTTGCTCTACTTTAGCCGCTATTTCATACGGTTGATCTTTCGTAACACCTAGTGAAAAACCTGGTTGCAACTTGCTTGAGCCACCATAACGAACGAAAAAGCGTACAGCTTCTCCAGATGTGACTTCCATTTCCTTTTTAAACCAATCGAGAGCGTCGTTGCTAATGTTAATTTGCATATCGCACGTCCTTTCACTGGTTACATCCAGCTGATTTTTGGTTCAGTGCCAGCTCGTATTCGAGCAATATTGGCGCGGTGGCGGAAAATAATGAATAGCGCCAATAGATAAATGACCGCCATAAACAAATAATCTGCTGAAAAAATGGCATAAATGGTAATATAAATGATAAAAACGACTGCTAAGATAATTGATGATAATGATACCATTTTTGTGATTTTTAATGCAATCAAAAACACAGCCACAGCCATAATGAATAGTGGCCATTGATAACCAATCAGGATACCACCAGACGTGGCAACTGCTTTACCACCTTTAAACTTAGCGAATACCGGAAAAATATGTCCGATAACAGCTAACACACCAAACACTAACGGGTGGATATCAGTAGCGATAAAGAGCGGGATCAACGTAGCAGCTGTTCCTTTTAAAATATCTAAAATTGTTACCGCAATTCCAGCTTTTTTTCCGAGCGTCCGAAACGTGTTCGTAGCTCCCAAATTGCCACTTCCTTGCGTACGGATATCAGTTTTGTAGAACAGTTTTCCAACCCATAAGGCAGAAGGAATCGAGCCAAGCAAGTAAGCTAGTAGTAGGGGAAGCAGTATAGTCATGATGAACTCCTTTACACAACCTTATTTTGTATTTTTAGTTTACCATGACTGAAGTTCTTTAAACAATAGTCGGCAGATTATTCAACAGGCAGAACAAAATCGTGTATGATAGAATAAAAAGGACAGGTGAACATTTTGGAAAATCCTAGCCGCAACGAAATCAAAAATGTACTCGACCAAGCAAAAACAATAGCAGTGGTCGGGCTAAGTCCAAATCCTAGCAGAACGTCTTACGTCGTATCAGAAGCTATGAAGCGCGCAGGTTATCGGATCATCCCAGTAAATCCTTTAGCAGATACGGTAATGGATGAGAAAAGCTATGCCCGGTTGAGCGATATCCCAGAAAAAATAGATATCGTTAATGTTTTTCGACGCAGCGAGTTTCTAGAAGATATCGCAGATGAATTTATGAAAATCGATTGTCCGGTTTTTTGGACACAATTAAATGTAGTAGATGAAAACGTATTTAATCGTTTGACTGATGCAGGGGTTACAGTCATTATGGATCGTTGCATCAAAGTGGAATACGCCATTCTAAAATAGGCAATACCGCTAAAGGGCGCTCAGCGCTCTTTTTCTATGAAGTTTGACAGATGGTCTAGAAATAGCATACGATTAAGATAGAGATAAACACGAACAAATGTTTGTTGGAGGGAATTAGATGGCTAAAATTCAAAATACGGCATACAACGAAGAAGCAATTCAAGTACTCGAAGGCTTAGATGCCGTTAGAAAACGTCCGGGTATGTATATCGGTTCGACAGATACTCGTGGGCTGCATCATTTGGTCTATGAAATTGTCGACAACTCGGTCGATGAAGCGCTTGCAGGACATGGAGATAAAATTTCCGTTACGATTCACGAAGATAATAGCATCAGTGTTCGGGATTTTGGACGTGGCATGCCTACAGGAATGCACCGAAGTGGGAAACCTACGCCAGAAGTTATCTTGACCGTGCTACATGCTGGAGGGAAATTTGGTCAAGGCGGCTATAAAACAAGTGGTGGACTTCACGGTGTTGGCGCTTCTGTTGTGAATGCTTTGTCCAGTTTTTTAGAAGTGACGATTTATCGCGATGGCAAAAAATATCGTCAGCGCTTTGAAAACGGTGGAAAGCCTGTTACGACTTTAGAAGAAATTGGCTCTACAAAAGAAACAGGGACGATGATTCATTTCTTACCTGATGAATCTATTTTTTCTGTTTCAAAATACAATTATGAAACCCTTTCTGAGCGGTTACGCGAATCTGCCTTCTTGTTAAAAGGATTAAAAATTGAGCTATTCGATCAACGAACAGAAGCAAAAGACGTTTTTCATTACGAAACTGGGATCGAAGCCTTTGTTTCTTACTTGAACGAAGAAAAAGACGTGCTTCATCCGGTAGCCTATATTGAAGGGCAACAAGATGAAATGGAGATCGAATTTTCATTCCAATTTAATGATGGTTATTCTGAGACCATTTTATCGTTTGTTAACAACGTCCGTACACGTGACGGGGGGACACATGAAACCGGTGCAAAAGCAGCGATGACACGTGTTTTCAACGATTACGCTCGAAAAATTAACTTGCTAAAAGACAAAGATAAAAACTTAGAAGGCTCTGATATTCGTGAAGGAGTGGCTGCGATTGTATCAGTCCGCATTCCCGAAGCTTTACTGCAATTTGAAGGGCAAACGAAAAGCAAACTAGGCACAAGTGAAGCGCGCAGTATCGTGGATTCAGTTGTTTCTCAAAAACTAATGTACTTTTTGGAAGAAAACGCAGAACTTAGCGCGTCGTTAGTTCGAAAAGCCATTCGTGCAGCACAAGCCCGTTTAGCCGCAAGAAAAGCAAGAGAAGATGCAAGAAACGGTAAAAAACGCAAAAAGTCAGATGCCTTGTTATCAGGTAAATTGACGCCCGCACAATCGCGTAATGCTAAAAAGAATGAGCTTTACTTAGTAGAGGGTGACTCTGCCGGCGGATCTGCAAAGCAAGGACGCGACAGAACATTCCAGGCAATCTTGCCGCTACGCGGAAAAGTTGTAAATACTGAAAAAGCGAAACTTGAAGAAATTATGAAAAATGAAGAGATATCGACGATTATTCATGCCATTGGTGGCGGCGTTTCTTCTGACTTTTCAATCGATGACATTGCTTATAACAAAATTATTATCATGACCGATGCGGATACAGATGGTGCGCATATTCAAGTGTTGCTCCTAACGTTCTTTTTCCGATATATGAAGCCTTTGATCGAAGCAGGGAAAGTGTTTATCGCACTTCCGCCATTGTATAAAGTATCTAAAGGACTTGGCAAAAAAGAAGTAATTGATTACGCATGGACTGAAGCCGACCTTGATGCCTCTATCAAAAAAGTAGGAAAAGGTTATACACTTCAACGCTATAAAGGTTTGGGTGAGATGAACGCGGATCAATTATGGGAAACAACGATGAACCCTGAAACTCGCACATTAATCCGTGTGACGATTGAAGACAGTGCACGCGCAGAACGCGGTATCACAACGTTAATGGGTGACAAAGTAGAACCACGTCGTCGCTGGATTGAAAATAATGTCGACTTCGGACTTGAAGAAGATAGTAATATTCTAGAAAATGATTTGATTCACGCTGAGGAGGAACTTGTATGACACAAGCCGAAAGATTTCAAGATTTGCCATTAGAAGAAGTAATTGGCGATCGATTTGGCCGTTACAGTAAATACATTATCCAAGACCGGGCACTTCCAGATGCTCGTGACGGATTAAAACCTGTTCAGCGCCGAATTTTATATGCGATGTACCACGAAGGCAATACCAATGACAAAGCGTTTCGTAAATCGGCCAAAACGGTCGGTAACGTAATCGGTAACTATCATCCACACGGAGATAGTTCTGTATATGAAGCAATGGTTCGTTTAAGTCAAGATTGGAAAATTCGTCACATGCTTGTTGAAATGCATGGGAATAACGGTTCGATGGATGGTGATTCACCAGCTGCGATGCGTTATACAGAAGCTAGACTTTCAGCGATTTCTTCAGAATTGTTACGTGACATAGACAAACGAACAGTGGATTTTATCCCGAACTTTGATGATTCGGATATGGAACCAACTGTTTTACCGGCACGTTTTCCAAACCTTTTAGTGAATGGATCGACTGGTATTTCTGCAGGTTACGCCACAGATATCCCGCCACATGCACTTCATGAAGTACTTGATGCTGTATTAATGCGTATGGATAACCCACAAGCGACAGTTGCTGAGTTGATGACCGTCATTAAAGGGCCAGATTTCCCAACAGGCGGAATTATTCAAGGTGTAGATGGCATAAAAAAAGCCTATGAAACCGGAAAAGGTAAGATTATTGTGCGTTCAAAAGCCGCAATCGAACCATTAAAAGGTGGGAAAGAACAAATCGTCATTACAGAAATTCCGTTTGAAGTTAACAAAGCTAATATGATCAAGAAAATAGATGATCATCGCTTTGACCGTAAACTTGAAGGCATTTCTGAAGTGCGTGATGAGTCTGATAGAACAGGACTGCGAATTGTCATTGAATTGAAAAAAGATGTGCAAGCGCAAGGGATTTTAAGTTATTTGTATAAAAATACTGATTTGCAAGTTAGCTATAATTTTAATATGGTGGCAATTTATAAACGTCGCCCAACGATGATGACATTGCAAACAATGTTAGATGCATATATCGATCATCAAAAAGAAGTGATTACAAAACGCTCTGAATTCGATTTGCAAAAAGCTAGTGATCGCATGCACATAGTTGAAGGTTTAATGAAAGCATTGTCGATCCTAGATAAAGTGATTAAAACCATCCGTTCTTCAACAGACAAGCGGGATGCGAAAAACAACTTAATCGCCGCATTTGATTTCTCAGAAGCACAAGCAGAAGCAATTGTTTCTCTTCAACTTTATCGATTGACCAATACAGACATTACAGATTTACAAAAAGAAGAAGATAGTCTTAAAAAGACAATTGCAGAACTAACGGGCATTTTAACTAGCTCGACTAAGTTGAAAAATGTCATTAAAAAAGAATTGGCAAACATCCGCAAACAATTTGCAGAACCGCGCCGTTCGGTTATCGAAGAGAAAATAGAAGAAATCACGATTACGCGCGAAATTATGATTCCAAGTGAAGAAGTAGTCGTAACTGTAACAAGAGAAGGCTATGTGAAACGGACTAGCACAAGATCGTATGCTGCTTCGAATGGCAAAGACTTTGCAATGAAAGAAACGGATCATTTATTATTCGAAAGTAATTTAAATACGCAGCATACCATCCTGATTTTCACTACTGCAGGTAATTTCGTATTCCAACCAATCAACGAATTGCCAGACATTAAATGGAAAGACCTCGGACAACATTTATCGAGTATTATTCAACTAGATGCTAATGAATCTGTTCTTGCCGTTTATCCATTTGAAAACTTTGATGCAGATGCCAGTATTTTGACAGTCTCAAAATTAGGGCAAGTTAAACGCTCTGCGTTAAAAGATTATCAAATTCAGCGCTATTCACGTACTGTGAAAACAATGAACTTGAAGTCTGGCGATGCCATGATTTATGCAGGTCTAGTGACGAAAGAAACAGAATTATTCATAGGTACAAGCCAAGCTTACGGTGTTCGTTTTCCATTAGAAGAAGTTCCACTTACAGGACTTCGCACTGGTGGTGTGAAAGGCGTAAACTTAAAAGGTGATGATGAAGCTGTATCGGCTATTTTAATCGACCCACAAGTAAAACAAGAACTGGTGCTGGTTACTCACCGAGGTGCAGCTAAAAAAATGAAGCTAGATGAATTCGAAAGTGGTAGTCGGGCAAAACGTGGCGTAGTTATGCTTCGTGAGTTAAAATCGAATCCTCACCGTGTAGTAGCTGTCGTTGGCGCAACCGGAAAAGAAGAAATCGTTTTAGAAACAACTAAAGGTGTTCATATTCCATTAATAGCAAATTCATTAAAAAATGTTGATCGTTATTCAAATGGTTCATTCATAGCGGATGAATCATCTGATGGAAAAGTAGTTAATGCATATCGTTTAAACACAAAAGAATAACAGGGATAAACTACTCTTTTTAATTCAAAGGAGTGGTTTATTTTTTTAGGCATTAATGAATTGCTATATTCATGCATGGTTTTATTGACGTCTTAAAAAATTCAGTTAGTTATTCATTATGAATGAGTTTGAATAACTTTATATCTATGAATAACATTCATTTAGTAGAGATATATAAATCGTAATGAACTTTTCTTTAAATTGTCAAAATTTTCTCGACAATAATAGGCTTTAATGTGTTAGAGTAGTGAGATAAATAAAAATAAGAGGGTGACAACTATGACTAAGAGCAACATCAAAGAGCTCGACAGAAAAGAAATAGTAAAGAAAGTATCCGTAGAAGAAATTATGGTAGCCAACCAAGCGCTCAAAGACGTTGTCATCAAGACACCTTTGCAAAAAAACGAACTGCTCTCAGTACGATATGAATGCAATGTGTATTTAAAAAGAGAAGACCTTCAAGTAGTCCGATCTTTTAAACTGCGAGGTGCTTATAATTTCATCCGTAGTCTAGATGCAACAGAACGAGCAAAAGGGGTTGTCTGTGCGAGTGCTGGAAATCATGCTCAAGGGGTTGCGTATTCATGTTTCGCACTTGGCATTGAAGGGAAAATCTTTATGCCTCTAACAACACCTCGTCAAAAAGTATCTCAAGTAAAACGCTTCGGTGGAGACCAAATATCGGTGGTTTTAGTTGGAGATACTTTTGACGACTCGTTCTCAGCAGCGATGGAGTATTGTACAGCTGAAGAAAAAGTGTTTGTTCATCCATTTAATGACACGAGCGTCATTGCAGGACAAGGAACTGTCGCAGTGGAAGTGTTAAATGATATGCAAGAATCCGTCGACTATATGTTTTGTGCAATCGGCGGTGGCGGTTTGACTGCTGGTGTAGGCTCTTACTTAAAAGGAATCAGTCCTAAAACAAAGTTAGTAGGTGTTGAACCGGCAGGAGCTGCAAGCATGAAAACCTCATTGGCAAATGGCAAAGTAACTCGTTTAGACACGATTGATACGTTTGTAGATGGTGCTGCAGTTAAGCAAGTCGGAGATTTGACGATGGCAATTTGTGCAGATGTTTTAGACGATATCGCATTAGTTCCGGAGGGCAAAGTGTGTACGACAATTTTGCAACTGTATAACGAAAATGCGATCGTTGCCGAACCAGCAGGTGCGTTGTCTGTAGCCGCTCTAGATTTCTATAAAGAAGAAATCAAAGGGAAAAACATTGTCTGTGTCATTAGTGGAGGCAATAACGATATTGAGCGGATGCAAGAAATAAAAGAGAAGTCCTTAATTTATGAAGGGTTGAAACATTATTTCATCGTCTCATTCCCGCAACGTGCAGGTGCGCTTCGCAAGTTTATGGGGCAAGTGCTAGGCGAAACAGATGACATTACTCATTTTGAATACACAAAACGCACAAATCGTGACGAAGGACCGGTACTCGTCGGCATTGAACTGAAAAGTTCAGATGACTATGAACCACTCGTTAAACGCATGACTGATAGTGGTTTTCCGTATAAAGAAATCAATAACGATTCACTGCTATTTAATTTATTGATTTAGTCATACATTGAAGGACGTCTACTCGAAAGAGTAGGACGTCCTTTTGTCTGTAAAAAAACAGAAACTCCGTTAAATGATATAGTAAAGATAACGAGAAAATGGAGTGATTTAAATGGAGACAAGATGTTTATGGGCACAGAGCAACGCGTTGATGCAAGCTTATCATGATGACGAATGGTGCAAACCAAGTAGAGACGATCGATACATTTTCGAAATGCTCACATTAGAAGGTGCCCAAGCCGGATTATCATGGAATATTGTGTTGTCTAAAAGACAAGCTTATCTAGAGGCTTTCCGGAATTTCGACATTGTCTACTGTGCGCAATTAACAGATGAAAACTTGGTTTCCATAAAAGAAAATTATGGCGTTATTAAGCACGGTGCAAAACTAGCATCTGTTCGGTCTAATGCACTAGCAGTCTTGAACATACAAAAAGAGTGTGGCAGTTTTGCAGATTTTTTGTGGAGCTTTACGAGTGGAGAGACAATCGACAACAAATGGCCTAGTGATGCTCAAATACCCGCTCAATCTCCTGTGTCTGTTCAACTCAGTAAAGAGCTGAAAAAAAGAGGATTTAAATTTGTAGGACCCGTAACAACTTACTCTTTCATACAAGCAATTGGAATGGTAAACGATCATGTCGAAAGTTGCATTTGCCGTACATCCAGCACGATATAAAGCTAAAGTTATTATGTAGAATTGAAGAAAAAAGTTATTCTTTTTAATAGCACAAGGGATTTCCAGTTAAATGCAGAATAAAGGTAAAGAAGGTAACAAGATATTGATGAAATCTCAACTAAAATTATGCGCTGTTAGATGGTCTACCATAGTTTGATAAAGACTCGTTTTTTCTTGCTAGAGCTTATGGTGTTACTACTGTAAACTGAGAGATAAGGAAAACTTTTTTCAGTTTAGGCAACATCGCGTTTGACGTAATAGTATAGATATACTTATAAGCATGAGACTTAAAGGAGGAGACAAGATGATGAACTTAAAATACTTAGATTTATTAGCGCAAAAATACGATTGTGAAGAAAAAGTCGCTACTGAAATCATTAACCTTGAGTCCATATTGGATCTACCTAAAGGAACGGAACACTTTGTCAGTGATTTACACGGAGAGTTTCAGGCGTTTCAACATGTATTGCGTAATGGCTCTGGAAACGTAAAAGTAAAAATTAAAGACTTGTTTAAAAACGAACTGAGTGACGAAGAATTGAACGAATTCGCTACGATCGTTTATTATCCAGAAGAGAAATTGCTCATGATCAAAAGTCATTTTAACAGTAAAGCAGAGCTGCATGAATGGTACATAGAAGTAATTGAGCGGCTGCTGAAACTGATCGCCTACGCGTCGTCTAAATACACACGCTCGAAGTTAAGGAAAGCGCTACCAAAACAATTTGTTTATATTATCGAAGAATTATTGTATAAAACAGATGAGTTTAAAAACAAGAAAGATTATTATGCAAAAATGGTGATGCAGATTATTTCCTTAGGACAAGCGGATAAATTGATTGTTGGATTGGCGTATACAACACAACGTCTAGTCGTTGATCACCTGCATGTCGTCGGAGATATTTATGACCGGGGACCAGATCCACATAAAATAGTGGATACGCTGATCGATTACCATTCAGTAGATGTTCAATGGGGAAATCATGACGTTTTATGGATAGGCGCTTATGCTGGTTCCAAAGTATGTTTAGCCAATATTTTACGGATTTGTGCTCGCTATAACAACTTAGACATTATTGAAGATGTATATGGTATTAACTTAAGGCCTTTACTAAACTTGGCTGAAAAATACTATGATGACAACCCGGCATTCCGACCAAAAAGAATTTCAGATGAAAAAATGACTGAGCAAGAGCAGTTGCAAATCACTAAAATTCATCAAGCGATTTCCATTATCCAATTTAAGTTAGAAAGTCCCATTATCAAAAGACGCTCATGCTTTGAAATGAAAGATCGTTTACTGCTTGAAAAAGTCGATTATGAAAAAAATGAAGCGACAATTCATGGGGAAACTTATCCATTAGAAAATACGTGTTTTGCGACTATCAATCCAGATCAACCAGATGAATTATTAGAAGAAGAAAGACAAGTTATCGACAAATTGCTATTTTCGGTTCAACATTCAGAAAAACTAGCGCGACATATGAATTTTTTGATAAAAAAAGGCAGTTTGTATTTGAAATACAATGGCAATTTACTTATTCATGGATGCATTCCATTAGATGAAGATGGCAATATGGAGAAAATGGAGATCGAGGGAAAATCATACGCAGGGCGTGAACTGCTCGATGTTTTTGAGCGTTATTTGCGTACTTCATTTGCACATCCGGAAGAAACGGATGATTTTGCTACCGATATGGTGTGGTATTTGTGGACAGGTGAATATTCATCGCTTTTTGGAAAACGTGAAATGACAACATTTGAGCGTTACTTTATTCAAGACAAAGAAACGCATAAAGAGCGTAAAAATCCTTATTACTATTTACGTGAAGACGAAGAAATATGCCGGAAAATACTTGCTGAATTTGAATTGAACCCCGATCACGGCCGTATTATCAATGGCCATACACCTGTTAAAGAGCGGGACGGAGAAAATCCGATCAAAGCAAATGGCAAAATGCTTGTAATCGATGGTGGGTTCTCAAAAGCTTACCAGTCCACTACAGGAATTGCCGGGTATACCTTGCTTTATAATTCTTATGGCATGCAATTGGTCGCTCACCAGTTATTCAATTCAAAAGATGAAGTATTGCAAAACGGTACAGATGTTTTATCTGTAAAACGATTGGTTGATGAAGAATTAGAACGTAAAAAAGTTAAAGAAACCAATATTGGTGAATGTCTCCAGCAAGAAATTTGGAATTTGAATAGTTTAAGAGAATATCGATACATGAAAACTGTTAGGAAGTAGAAAAAGTATGGAAAAGAAGAGGTGTATCCATATGCCTCTTCTTTTTTGTATTCAAAAAAACGATTGAAAAGGCAAGTAGTATAAAAAATATGATAGAAATTAGTAAATAATGCAAAACTCTTTATGATAAGTCCTAAAAATAATATACTATGAGAATAGATAATTTTAACTAGAACCTGATAGTCTACAATTTACGTTTATTAAGAGCGGAGCGAATAAAATGTTGAAAGAACAAGAAAGATATTCGAGACTGGCAGAAATCACAAGAATCATTAATACGAAACTGGAATTACAAGACATGCTTCAACATGTCGCAGCGGCCATTTCAGAGGAAATTGTTCAATGTGATGCTATCGGTATTTATCTTCCTGATAACGAAGGAGTATTCCGAGCTGTAGCAGGTAAGCCTGAAGCTATCAATGGTCAACCGTTGACTAATCAGAAAATAGATTTGGATGAAGATCCACTTGCAAATGAAATTGCCACTACAAAACAAGTGGTTTACATTCCCGATACATCGATGGACTCACGTCCTAATGCTGCAGCTTTAGCAGCATTTAATATAAAGTCACTTCTTGGACTGCCAATTATATATGAGCAGCATTTATATGGCCTCGTATTTCTATTTGACAATGGAAAGAAAATGGAATTAACAGACAATCAAATTCAAAGTGTAGAAGCTTATGTCAATATGGCAGCTGTAGCTATTCAAAATGCTAACACCCTTAAACAAAAAGAGCAGTTGCTTGCAGAAAAACAAGTACTTCTCGACGTAAATAACGAACTTGCTAAATGTTCGACTGTAAAAGAAAGCCTAACTACTTGTTTTCGTTATTTAGAGAATGTCGCTGGGTTTACAAATGTCGCAGTTTTTTTAAGAAAGCCAAATCATTCAAACACCGTTTATCTCAAAGAAGTGAATAGCAAATCAAATTGGTCCAAACCTGAATGGGAACGTATTCTTGATGATTTTCAATCTAATACGAATTCTGAAACAGTCATCAAAAACATTATTAGGAAAAAACATATGCGTTTTATTCCCTCAGAAGAAAAATGTCGGTTAGTGTTTATTCCGTTGATATCAAAAGGAGCAGTTTTCGGAGTAATTGCAATCGCTTGTTTACCAGAAAAATTGCATGTTTTCGACAAAACACAAATCAACTTAACGCAGTCAATTATCAATTCGACTGCGGTTACACTTTCAAACTTAACTTATATGGATCAACTCGAGCATCGTGTAAGAGACCGAACGTTGGAGCTAGCAAATGCAAACGAGCGGGTTACTAGTGTTATTGGCAGCATTACAGATGGTTTTTTTGCGCTGAATGAAAACTGGGAATTTATCTATATTAATAATCATCAAGTTCTTCCAAAAGGACGCACCCCAGAAAATGTGTTGGGTGAGGAAATATGGTCTGTTTTTCCAGCGCGTTTTAATACGGTTTTGTATAAAGAATTTTCTGGAGCCATGTTGAAAAGAATGCCTGTACGTTTTGAAATTGCATCTGCTGAAGAAGGCTATTGTTACGAAATTGTGGCCTATCCTTTTGATGATGGTATTTGTTGCATGTGCAAAAATACGACAGAAAAGAAACTCTATGAAAATGAATTGAAACGTTTATCAAATTTAGAACTCATTGGACAAATGGCCGCAGGAATTAGTCATGAAATTCGAAATCCAATGACGACTGTTCGTGGCTTTTTGCAGTTGCTTACAGATAACAAAGAACTAGAAAGTTACAATTCGTATTTCGAACTTATGATAGAAGAGCTAGACCGGGCAAACTCCATCATTTCTGAATTTCTATCGATGGGCAATACGAGGTCGTCGGATTTGAAAATGCAAAATCTAAATGCCATTATTACGGATATCGCTCCTTTGTTGAAAATTGATACGTTTAGTCAAAATAAGTTTATTGAAATCGAAACGATGGATTTGCCGGATCTCCTGTTAAACCGAAATGAAATTCGTCAATTGCTCATAAACATTTGCCGAAATGGACTGGAAGCCATGAACCCAGGAGAAATGTTGTCTATACGCACGTATATAGAAAACGAAAATGCAGTTGTTCTTGAAATAGAAGATGAAGGCGAAGGCATGAGCGAAGAAGTGTTAAAGAAAATCGGGACTCCGTTTTATACGACTAAAGACAATGGCACGGGTCTTGGACTCGGTGTTTCTTATGCTATTGCTGCTCGTCATCGAGCAAAAATCGATGTACAGTCAAGTAGTGACGGAACCATTTTTTCATTCAAATTTCAATTATAATAAATGGGATTCAATTGAATCATCCATATTAAAACTAGAAGACTAGAGAAAAACTCGATCTGTTGGAGTTGTCTCTAGTCTTTTTTTGAAATAGATTGACTAGGATAGACGTAGCTTGTGTAATACTCGTAAGTCAGTAGCACTTTCCATACCTGTCCCATATAATGACTAGATAGTTACAACAAGAAGGAGTGAAATTGAATGGTCCAAAGTACAGACACGTCAACTCCCAAACATATCTTATCTGCAGCAGCTGTAGTATTAAATGAACAAGGTGAATTATTGTTGATCAAAGGTCCGCGCAGAGGGTGGGAAATGCCCGGTGGTCAAGTAGAAGAAGGAGAATCGCTTACAGAAGCGACTATTCGCGAAGTAAAAGAAGAAACCGGAATCGATATTGAAATCCAAAAATTTTGTGGTGTGTTTCAAAATGTGGAAAGCTCCATTTGCAATACCTTGTTTTTAGCAAAACCAATCGGTGGGCATTTGACCACGTCAGCAGAAAGCCTCGAAGTCGCGTATTATCCGATTAGCGAAGCGTTAGAAATGGTAACATGGAAAAACTTTAGGAATAGAATCGAGCATTGTCTCGATGAGCACAAGCAGCCATTTTATGTAGCATTTTAAACGTGGAAAAGACCAAGAGCAGGATGTTGAGCTCTTGGTCTTTCTCGTTTATTCCTCGTCTTCAAGGTCTTCGATCAGCTTTTTCATTTCGGCAATTTCTTTTCGTTGTGCTTCTATAATCGAGTCTGCCAATTCACGAACGCGAGGATCTGAAATGTTGGCTCGTTCACTCGTCAAAATCGCAATCGAATGGTGGGGAATCATAGCTTCCATCCACTTAACATCTTCGATTAAGGTTTGACTGCGAACAAGCCATAACGATAGGGCAAAAACAACGGCACTCGTCCCAAGAATCACCGCATTGGCTTTTTTGTTTTTGTACATTGGCCACATGAACAGCAACATAACAATCGCCATTGTAGAGCCCATGATCAATGCCATATACACCCGGGTTTCACTATAGAAAATGTGGTCGAACTGAAACGTATTCAAAAATGTTAACCAATACATAATAAAAGCTGAAGTCAAAATCATCACTGTAAATTTCACATACGCATTCATCTATACTCCTCCTCCTTTTCAAATTAGGTTGCTAAACGAAACTTATTATTTATATACCTTGAATTATTTCGAATAAACTCCATAAAAACTGCACAAATGGCGAGAGAAGTAGCTTTAATGCTTTAGTTAAAATTAGAAACTTGAAAATATCTGAATAAATTTACTAATGTAAATTCTTAACACAGAAAAAATGTTATGATTATTTTAACCAAATCATGACAAGTCAGGAGATAGCAAATGGATGTTGCACCAATTATTGCTCAATTAAATAAAGAGAAGTCGATTGGGCATACGAATATGTACATGGCTTTAGCTGGCGGCACAAGAAGCAAGGTTTTTCTTCTTTATCAAAAAAAGGGCAATGCGTGCATCTTAAAGCTTAACGAGGCAAAAGTCACCAAAGAAGAAGCGGATTTTCTTTCTCTTTACCAGCCGATTTCTTTACTGCCAGATTTACTAGCCGTTGATTCTTTATATCAATTTATGGTGTATACATATATTCCAGGTTCTACAGCAAATCACCAGAGTAGCCCCAAGATGAGCCTTCTTTCGACGTTGGTTTCGGAGCTGATAAACCACTATCAACCTGTATTAAATCAACACAACTGGGGCTGGAGAGATGCACCCGTAAGTTCTTGGGCGCAATTTTTACGCGATGAAGTAAAAGCGGCAACCGCCATTTTAACTCCTCAACTGGATAAACTAGGTGTAACGATTAAGGCACCATTCGTAGTAGAACACCGGAAACCCATTTTTCAAAACCAACCTTATTTGATTCATGGTGATTGCGGAGTACATAATTTTATCGTACGCGAAGAAAAGCTAGCGGGTGTCATCGATCCCACCCCAATTTTAGGCTGGCCACATTATGATGTAATCTATGCATTTTTTTCGTCCCCTTCCGACTTAACAAAAAAGGCGTGGGATTCTGCAATCGCTGGCCTAACAATTGAGCGGCCTGCTGATTCTGTTTTGTATGAAGAATTGCTGATTGGGTTGTATCAAAGATTGAGCATTTGTCTTAAGCATCATCCTGAGGATTGGTCCATGTATATTCAAGCTTGGGAGTATTGGAGTAAAATAGTTTCCAATCAGCAACTGAAATTAGAGTAATCGGGGAGAGTGGCAAATTGAAAGAAAAACTGATTTTCTCTTTATTGGTCATATTGACGACGGGATTGATGGGGTCATCTTTTGTCGTAGCGAAAATAGGCTTGATCTACATATCGCCTTTGTTGTTGGCGGGTATACGATTTACGATTGCCGGCAGTATTATGATTTTCTTTGTTTTGTTATTTAAAAGAAAACACCCTAAAAATGCTGCGACTTGGGGGAAAGTCATCTTAATCGGTGCTGTTCAAACTGCAGGCGTGATGGGAGCTATTTTCCTCAGTTTACGCACCATCACTTCAGGTGAGTCCGCGATATTAACGTTTATGAATCCCCTATTGGTGGTGTTGATTGGGACATTAGTGATGGGCATGCGTTACCGAATCGTGCAATGGTTCGGAGTTTTTGTTGGGTTTGCGGGTGTTTTTGTCACGATGGGAAGCCATTTGGATCTTCAAATCGGGACATTGCTCGGATTTTTAAGTGCCATATTTTGGGCTGTTGGAACACTTCTTATAAAAAAATGGGGTGTCTCAATTGATATGTGGGTATTAACTGCGTATCAAATGTTGTTTGGTGGTCTTATCTTATTGCTTGGCTCAGCCTTTTTAGAAAATGCCTACATAGTCATTAACACAACATCGGTCTCTATTTTATTGTGGCTATCCATTCCAGCTTCCATCATTCAATTCACGATTTGGTTTTACTTGTTGCAAAAAGGGGATTCTGGTAAAGTTAGCGCATTTTTGTTTTTAGCTCCTTTTTTCGGTATCGTATCTGGCTGGCTCGTGTTAGGAGAATCTATTGGGATACCATTATTAGTTGGTGGCAGTTTGATTTTCTCAGGAATTTTCTTAGTCAACTGGCCAGAAAAACGCGTGCCAGTGAAAGTAACCGTATAGCTTAGTTTAACTAACAATAAAGAAATGGAGCATTCAAGTTGATAGAACTAGCAGGAAGAAAGATGACTTTAACAAACGCAACAGAAGAATTGTTAGATGAGCTTCATTATTGGCGCTTTGAAGACCCACTACAAGAAGCGAAAAAGTGGAACGGACCGTATATTCCAGAGGCGTGGTTGAATAGAGATCAACACCGCAAAAAATGGTTAGAGGAAAAAGACATTTCGTTCGGCATCCCGGCATCACTCATTATTACGGCGGACGACAAAGCAATTGGCTATGTTGGTGCTTATTGGGTGGATAAAAACACAAATTGGTTAGAGACGGGTGTTGTAATTTATGACACGAATTATTGGAACGGTGGATACGGCTCTGAGGCTTACCGGATGTGGATCGACTTTTTGTTTGCCAATACCGATTTGCACCGACTCGGCATGTCGACTTGGTCTGGCAATGAACGAATGATTAGCGTTGCAAAACGACTTGGTATGTCAGAAGAAGCGCGTATTCGAAAAGCACGCATAGTCGATGGACAATTGTATGATGCGATTAAGATGGGCATATTGCGTGAGGAATGGGTAGCGATAAATGCGTAGTTAATAATAAATAAAACCCTTGAGTAGATTTCACAAAAAAGTGATTTCGTTCAAGGGTTTTATTTCATATCTTATTGTTTAAAATTGAAAGCTGATTTAATAATGGTGATATAGTCGTCCACAAGAAATTGACCTGATTTACCAGTTAAACTTTGGTGTTCAATAGTTAACAATGTGCGGTCCGCTGATAGTTTATAAGAACTAGGCTTTACAGGAATTTCAGTCTTATCTTCTAAAATAACAATAAAATCGAAGAATTCAGCAATTTCAGTAGCACTATAACCTTCAAATGCTGGTTCAGATAATGTAATTACAGTAGATGTTGGCGAAACAACTTTGACATTAGTAGCTTCTGGGTAGTAAAACCAATCTGTTGTCGTTTCTATTGTTTTATAAAGCAAGTTGGCATATTCGCCACGAGTAATATTGGCGTATGTTCCATAAGTAGTAGGGGTTTTACCTGAAGTAATCTCGGCACCATACAATGCTTCGATATAAGGCTTAAATACTCCACCAACATCAGAAAAAGGTGTGGTTTGCTGGAATTCGTCTAACTCAAATGCAGTAGTAAGGAATTTGGCCATTGCACCTCGGCTAAGTGGAGCTGCTGGTTGGAATTCATCTTTAGTTACTCCTGAAACAATTCCCACTTCTGCAAGTGCATTTACAGCACCGCGAACACGAGTATTTAAATCTTTAAATCCAGCATCTTTAGCGTTATCAGTATCTAAAAACAAAGTGTTCGCAAGAATCACAGCTGCATCTCCACGCGTTAACGATTCACCAGTACCAAATTTTGTTGGACTTTTACCATTAATCAATTCTAATATGTAAAAAAATCCTACGGCTTCGTCATAACGTTCACCAACGTCAGTGAAAGGATGTAAAGAAGTTTCGGAAGCTGCAGAAGTGGGTGAAGCTAGTGTTACTGTTGCAAGCACAATTGCTGCAGTTGTATAAAAAAGTTTTTTAATGTTCAATGCTGTATCCCCGATCATATTATAATAAATGCTAAATATTACAAGATATAAATACTAAAACAAGAAACTCCTTTCAAAATGATTCGTGAAACTCAAATTATTATAGCTTTATTTATATCTATTTGTATAGTAATTTTTTTGTTTAATTACTAGTTATTTGTAATTCTTTATAATTAGTATAAAAAAGCAATATTTAGGATATACCATAAATTATTATCAAAATTTTCAAATGTATTTCAGACAATAATAATATAAAAAGTCCACGAAATTTGTTTATTAAAATTCGTGGACTTTTCTATATTAAATTATAAAATACGTTAAGACAGACAATAAAACCGAGGTAATCGTCATTGCAGCGAGCGGCAAGAGAGCACGTTCTCGTAAATCCCGTAAGCTGACATTCAATCCGAGTCCAACCATTGCAGCTGTAAGTAACCAAGTGGTTGCCGTTGAGACAAAGTCACGTAAAGCTTCTGGGAACGGAACGACTGGACCCAATACAAAACTGCCTAACACGCTGAGGAAGATAAACCCGAGAAGAAACCAGGGAAAGTCGACTTTTGCTGTAGTTTCTTCGTTTTTGTTTTTTCGTTTCATCATGAAAATAAAAATAAAACAAAGCGGAACGAGTAAAAAGACACGACCTAGTTTTCCAAGTAAAGCCATAGCGAGCCCATCTTCTCCAGCAGGAGCTCCGGCTAATGCCACATGAGCAATTTCATGTAAACTGATTCCAACCCACATACCATATTCAATGTCATCAAGCGGTAAAAATGGGCGAATGATGGTATAAGTTATAGCAAATATCGTCCCCATAAGCGCAATAATGCCGACACCAATCGCAGTGTCTTCATCTTTTGCTTTAATGATCGGCGCAATAGCTGCAATAGCGGCTGCACCGCACACGCCAGTGCCGACACCAAGAAGTAACGAAATCGTTTGATCGGCTTTAAAGCGTTTGGCTAGCCAAACAGTTAATAAAATCGCAAAAGCAATAACGCCAACATCTCGTACTAAAAGCCAAAGACCATCGCTCAATACAGTATTAATGTTTAGTTTTAATCCGTATAAAATGATAGCGACACGTAGTAATCGTTTTGTGGAAAACGTGATACCAGACCGAATCGCAGTAGGATATCCGAAAAGCTGTCGGTAAAAAACCGCGATAATAATGGCGCAAGCCAGTTGGCCAATTTGATTAAAACCTGGCACTTGTGCCAATAAAAAACCTAAAAATGCGAGTAAAAACGTAAACAACACACCACCGAGCAAGGCAGCTTTAGGTGATGTTGGTTTATTAAGAAATGCAGACATAGTAAAACCTCCTGCAATAAGCTTAGAAAAAAAGTATGCATTAGTAAAATAAGTATATAAAATGAGTATCATAAGTAAATTAAGATGTGAGGAGGGCACAAGAAAGTGGATCAACGATTAGAAGTGTTTATCAAAGTAGTTGAAAAGAAAAACTTCTCCAAAGCGGCAGAAGAGTTGCATATGACGCAGCCCGCTGTTAGCCAATACATTCGGTCATTAGAGGAATCGACAGGAGTAAAATTACTAGAGCGAACCAATAAGTATGTGCGTCTGAATAAAGCAGGCGAAATTGTCTTCCATCATGCACTCGAAATCAAGGAATTGTATGCAAAAATGAATCACCTACTCGATGATTTGACCAACAAAGCGAGCGGGTCTATTGCAATTGGTGCGAGTTATACATTTGGCGAATACTTATTGCCAGCCATCATCGCTGAAGCTAAAGAACAATATCCAGACATCAAACCAACGGTCACTATTGGCAACACCACGACAATTGCCGCATTGGTATTAAACCATCAACTAGATGTCGGAATTGTCGAAGGCCATTTTAAAGACGTCAAAGAACTAAAAACAGAGCCGTTTGCAAAAGATCGAATGGTCATCGTCGCCCCAGCAAATCACTCATTGGCAGAACGTAAAGAGGCTATTTCGATTAAGGAACTGGCAAACGAAACTTGGATATTAAGAGAGCTAGGATCCGGTACACGAGAAGCGGCAGAAGCAGTCTTTGAAAAATTTAGACTGGCACCTCAAGCCATTATGCACTTTAGCAGCACACAGCCAATAAAAGCCATGGTTGAAGCAGGAATCGGAATTAGTTTACTATCAGAATGGGCAATTCAAAAAGAATTGAAATACGGGGATATAAAAGTAATAAACGTTAAAGAAATGCCTTATACGCGAGATTTTTCGATTGTAACTCGGTCGCCGTTTCAAACAAAAGCATTGTCGGCATTTCTTAAGCTATTAAAAAATCATAAAGAAGTGACTGATTTTAAAGTTGAATAACTATTGCTGCTTTTTTAGTTCGTAAAGGTCTAAGGGAAATAACGAACGTTCGGAAAGTGTGTTGACACGTTTACGAACGTTCTTTTGTGGGTTTTTGTGTTGTGTTTTGGTTGTTCGTAAAAGTGTACTTTTACGAACACTTTCTATTTCCAAAATTAACTAGCTATCTCTAGTCTGACTCAGTATATTTGAAATAAAGAAAAAATCTTACCAAATGAATTTTTTAAAAAGAACCAGTTGAAAAGGAGTAGTAAACGATGAGTGAAATTGAACAAGGATATTTCTGCAAGACTTGTGGAGAACACCACGAGGAGCTTCCTATGAGTTATGGAAGCCCAGTGCCCGATTACTGCGAGGACATTCCAGAAGAGGAATGGGAAAGCCGGATTGAGATGAATGAAGATTTGTGCATTGTGGATGATGAACATTTCTTCATCCGAGGAGCAATTGAAATTCCCGTAACTGATGACGAAGGGCCATTTATCTGGGATATCTGGGTTTCCTTGAGTGAATCCAATTTTGAGTTAACAACGGAGTACTGGGAAACGGAAGGACGAGAGCGAAAATTGGATCCCATGTTCGGCTGGTTATCAAACTCCATTCCGTGTTATCCCGAAACGCTGGAATTGAAAACGATGGTCCACACACGTTCGGTCGGAATGCGTCCCTTCATTGAATTGGAACCGACGAGCCATCCAATGGCCATTGAGCAAAGAAACGGCATCACCATGGATCGGATCAAGAAAATTGTAGAAGAATTATGCCATCCGGATGAGTAATTCATAGGTTCAGCATCGAAGGAAAAGTTTTTAGAAAAGTAAAAGGAAATGCGGAATTTCGAATGTGATTGCTTCTTGAAGATATACGGTTTCGAATGTAACTTATGTGCAGTAAAGTTACATTCGGCAAGGTATTAAAATTAGAGAGGATTCAGTATGGGAATTGATATTGTCTTATATAATGAAAAATACGCTTTGCAAGAGGCTCTAGCTTTCTCTTATATCAAATTCCCGCTGATGGAAGTGAATCTGAAAAGCGGACTTTCCGCTGACTTTTACTTGGAAGCGACGCTAATAGGAAGAAAAACGTTCATAAGAATTGATGTATAATGAAAGAATAGAGCAGATAGAGCAGGTGAAAAAAATGATGGAATTAGTGGGTGCATTTTCATTAACGATTTTGTGTTTCATAGCATGTCTCGCAGGTTTTCTATATATGAGAAGATCTCAAAAAAAGAAACCTTTGCCGAATATTAAATTTTACGGTCTTCAGCTTTGTCTCATATTACTTAGCCTTTTATCTCTTATCGTATTTTTGGATGCCCTAACGGTAATGCCTAAGATTTTAAAGGGAGATCATGAAACGGCAATGGGATCATGTTCAGTTGAATATTGGAGCACTTCGAAAGATTCTTATTTAGATATTCTTTTTTCAGAGAATGTCTTTTTTAGTGTGCCTCCAAACTACTGGGACAAAGGTTCATTAGAGAAGGCGTATTGCGAAGTAACTTACTATGAAGGTTCTGATTTTGGCATACACTATAAAATTTATGATAAAGAAAACGGTACATTATTACAGCAAGATTAGCCGCTTTCTCTAACTGTAAGCTCCAAGGATAATTATAAGGCGTGCTAAATACAGGGAGATTCCTCAAACTACAAATTTGGAACAAGAAACGATATAAGGAACTTGCAGAATGGGATTGATGACAAATGGGATTATGATTTTTACAATAACCCCGATAGTTGGATTGCTGGATTTTACGAGCTCTCAATTGAATATCACCTAGCCGGTAATGACAAAAGGTTGAACGATGCACTTGTTGCTTTGACAGAAAATCATTACTTTAAGGGGCTTTGGAAAGGAAAAAGGGGTTTCCAAAAGCCTCCTGTTTCACTGCCAATAGCTTTTGAAGAAGTGAGTGTTAGATCGTTTTACGGCACGATATCTCTTCTTTATTCAACTAAAAAAGAATTGCCTTGTTTGGAGACAATCACTAGAATAAACGGGAAATCGGACTGGTTGGACATTTCCATTCCACAAGCTGCACTTGAGAAGGCATTTCCATATCGTTATCCTCTGACAACTGATAAAAATAAACAATCAATGAAGCATATGAACGGTTAGCAGAGACCGTCTACAGCAGGTCTCCCTTCAACATGGCGATAATTGGCGAAGAAATTTCGGGGGAAACAAATCAAAAAGAACTGACTCTGGGCCTTATGCAAAATAAAGACTACATGACCTTTATACTTCCGAATTCATTGCTAGATAGGCTCGGACTGAATGCGAGGGAAACAGTGCTGTCTAATCAACTAAGGATATTTTAATAACTTCAGAACGAATGTAACTTAATGTGAATTAAGTTACATTCATATTTAGACAAAAAGGGTAATCTCTTTGCCCGATTTTTTGTAAGAGAACATCGAAAGAGGTGAAATGTTCCGTTATGAAATCCGAACAAAAAATAATGATTATCCAGGTATTTCTCGAGCAGGCTGGTCCGGATGCCATTGAGAACATTGCCACCTTTTTAGAAGACGAAGATCCTCACGTTATGTGGATGGCCATCGAAGCTCTGGGAAAATTACCGATCAGTGAAAAAATCAAAAACACCCTGCTGCCCCTGACCGACAATACCGATGAAGAAATTCGGTTTAAAACGCTCGAAGCGCTGTGGGGTTATACGGGAGACGCTGTTTTAAACGCCGTGGTCAATCGATTGAAAGATGACGATGAACTCGTGCGTATTTCAGCGGTGGAAGCCTTGTGTGAGATGCGAGATAGCAGAGGGAAACAGCATCTGATCGATGCCTTAACCGATGTGGAAGAAATAGTCCGTAGGGAGGCCGCAGAAGGGCTAGGCAAACTTGGAGATGCATCAGCAGTCCCTGTACTGGAAGCCTCTCTTCAGAACGAAACAAGCAGCACAGCGAAAGTCGGTTTCTATGTTGGTCTCTATCTTTTGGGTGCTAAATTCCGCCTGATATCTCTTTTGAATCTTTTGAAAGATCCATCCTATCAAGTGCGTTGTTCGGTTGCTAATTGCGTTTTGGACTTGGTCGACAAAGAAAATGAAAAGCTGATTATAAAATCGCTAAATGCTGCACTCATAAGGGAAACGACAGTTGCTGCCCGTTCCACTTTGCAGAGTGCATTGGAGGAACTTAACTCGTCCAATGATCCAGAGATGAAGTAAGTAATTAATATGTGAATGTAACTTAATAGCAATTAAGTTACATTCACAACCGCAATTATATTGACTCATTAGAAAAAAACAGCAAAGTAAAATTACATGAAAAGCGATATGGTCAGTTTATTATCTTACTAACTCGAAGGGGGCAAATACTAATGAAATTAGGTCCTTTTAAAATGTTGATATTTATTTCTTTGTTAATTTTTGGTTTGAGTGGATGTGACTCCGGAGCTGCTGAAGTTGAGGGGCCAAAAAATAATGAACCCGTCAATCAAAAAGAGAACTTTCGTGTTGAAATTTTAAATCCAGAAAATAATGCTGAGATGATTACTGCTTCCATCACCTACACTGGAGAAGAAAAAGCGATCGATGTGTACCACGGGGGGAACCATGTGCTTCACTTCAACTATTACAAGGACGGGAAAGCCTTAAATACCGGGACAAGATCGGATATGAGAAGCAAGACCACACTAATTCAAAACGAATCTCTAGTACTAGATTTTGATGAAAGTAAATTAGAGGAATTTGACGCTGGTGAATTTGAAATTGAAGCGATAGCAGACTTTGGTGTGGGTGAAGATATAGCAAAAGAAGTAGATTACAAAATCTCTGTTTCAACTACTTTGTCTCTTCTCGATTAAAAATAACCTCATTCTCTTTTTCAGTTATACTAATATTTAGAAATAGAGGGGGTTATTGGGGTGGAGAAAACGTTAGCTATTTACATCGCTTTTGGTGCAGCCATCGGATTCTTTTTCGGGGGATCTGGGAGGCTATTGCGGCAATGGTCTTGATTTATATTGCGCTAAGAATTGATCATCTTATAAAAAAATTTGAATACAGAAGATAAGCTTAACTAAAATAGCGTACGCAAATTAAAGGTCGTGTTCGAAAAAAGAGCACGGCTTTTTATTGAATTTAAATGTAACATAAGTGCAGATAAGTTACATTCAGCCAGTAATTACGAAAAAAAGATTTTCTCTATAAATATTTAAGACTAGTCGAAGAGACAGTCTTAAAGAAATTACTCCATCACTTCAAAAGGAACAGCCATGCCACCATAGCGCGCTCGGTATTTGCCAGGCGTCAGTTCAGCATCCAGTTCGCTGACGGTGGTATCCATTAATGCTGTTTCTCCGGGAGGAATACCAAGTGCATCAGCTGTAAACGTATCATTCTTAAAAGGAACTTTGTACCAGCTACCGGCAAAAAGTTTATCGATAGGGAATTTTCCGCCGCCGGCTCCCGTGTATTCTGTTTCTTTGTTATTGTGGATCACAATAACAATCTTTTCAGTAGAATTTATGTATACCTCCTGTTCCATTGTGAGCTCCATACCATCCAAAGTACGAGGAAGCTCCTGGTTAGGCGCTCGATTTATCACATGCAAAAACAAGACAAGTAAGAACAAGGCAACAACCATATAAAAAATCACTCTGATTCTTTTCATTCGAATCCTCCTAACATACAATATATAGAAATTGATAGTGGTGCTTATAAAGAAATCAATTTAATTTTAAATTCATTCTTAAAATTTACTAAAACATTTAAACAGTCTTTTGTATTAGTACGTCAAGACTATTTAAATGTTTCAAAATCAAATAAGCAATGCGATTCCTATCAGTTTCATGTTTTTAGCTAAGCAAAAAACTAGGAGGTGAATGTAACTTATTGTGAAGTAAGTTACATTCACTTTAAAAAATTAATAGAGAAAAACAGGAGGTAAATCTATGAGGAAAAATGGAATAGGCTGGACAATAGCAATTATTTTTATTATTGCCTTCGGACTCGTATGGGTTGCTTATAGCAACTTAAAAGAAGATTATCAGATAGCGAATAGTCAGAATTATTATGACTTTTATGCAAGTGTAACTGCTGATATTCAGTTGATGGAGCAAATTTTAGCACTGGAAAAAGTAGTAGCAACAGGAAATGAAGATTTACAAGCTATGCAGACAAATATAGATGAATGGGGAAAGGGCAATCCCTTTGTAGATGTAGGGATGACAGAAACAGAGCGAACTAAATTTGCCGATTACCGCTCTAACAGTATGATTGCTATTTCAGAATTCCAACGAACTAAAAATGATAGTGAAATAGAGATATTAGCAGAAAACTTGTCCGCCTATAAACAGCAATTCAATCAATGGATAGAAGAAGTAAACGAATGCTCACAGATAAGTGGTTTTTGTGCAGGCTATGGAACCGAATCGTTTCAACAATAGGAAAAAAAGACTTGAAATAAACTCCACCTTGAAAAAATATCAGGGATATGAATGTAACTTATTATGAATTAAGTTACATTCAGTTAGAACAATAGGAAGTGATGATATGGGTCATTTTAAAAGGCGGTTAGCAGATTGGATGAATTTTTACATGGGCAAACAAAACGATTACAGGACATGAATATTAGCTTTACAATAGTGCCAAACAAAGGGAATGAGCTAGAGCAACAATGGGAGGAAGCTTTCACTAAGGATATTAGCCAATCTCAAAAGAGGAAGATGGCTTTTAAGCAATGCATGTGGAATGTCTTCAGTTGGGAGAAAATCGCATGTTTAAAAGAGCAACAGGCGATAAAAGCATTTGATTTGCAGAAAAAAGCAGGTTGTTATCTGATTTGCACATCTAGCGAAGAAGCAATACTCATCCCAAAGGCCACTCGACTCAAAGCGACAGATATCATTCATATAGGCAGTGATCTCTATATCGTCGATGAACATTTTACCTGGACTTATGTTCTAACTCACGAAGAAGATTGCGGTCCTTATTTTTATAACCCTCAAGATTCCCTGTTCTTTAGTTAAGTTAGAGAACAGAAAAAGAGTAATTGAACATTCCGGAAGATAGAAAGCTGCAAGATTATTTTCAATATCTGAATGTAACTTAATCCTAATTAAGTTACATTCAAATCAAGTCAGGTCCAGTGGTTATTCGTCGTCACTAAAGTTGATCCTTACGCCGACTATCTCTTTGAAAATATTGTATTTAATACTTACTTCATACATGCCATCTCCGTATCCTGACATGGCGATCGCGCCCCCAGGGATTGTCCCACCTTGGTCATCCGATGCTACCGTATCCGAACAGGCAACATAGTATTTCAATCCTTTTTCATCCATTTCGATGCCGTAAACGTTTTTTACTTCACCGGGAATACTTTCATCCTTCCCGAATACAGCAGCATCAAAGATGCCAGCCTGTGCAGAATCAACGCCGATCAGCCGATCGCAGACATGCCATTTGCCACTCGGTTTCTTTTCCGCGAAATAGGCCGTTAATGTTTCAACGACTTCATCGTCTGTATAAGAAATAGAGGCTGTCCAGTGCCCTTTTTTTACATTCGATAAATGAACTTGCATCTCTGTGTCTTCGGTTGAGTAACAGGGATCCGTCACGATCAGCTCGCCACTTTCTACTGCGAAATGGCCGGTTTCTTGAGACTTTCCGGTATTCTTTTTGGGAACAAACCGATCGATGAACTCATATAAAGTGGACGATTTATTTTCTATATTTCCACTTTTGGCTGTCCAGCGGTAGACATGCTCCTGCATCCACCTTTTTCGGATGCGGTAGCAAAGTTTATCGCCACTCTTACTCTCTCCAATACAAAGCATATCAGCAGGTAAGTTTTCAGGTCTGTTGGATTGGTTTTGAATCATGATGAGTGAAAATAAGACCCATTCGCCAAATTCGGCGCCATTCGTTTCTAGATAAAGATTCTTGAATTCATCTGGGAAAAGTGCCCCTAGTTGTTTTTCAGCTTTTTTTAAATCGACCAATGAAACGCCTGTCTTGATTGATTTCGAATCAATTATATCAATTACTTTTTTCATACCTTATCCTCCATTTGTAATCCGATTGCGAAAGCGAAATTTTGTATTTGTTTTTTCTTGAAAGAGCTACAAAATCGTTTATCACTATTTTACCAAAATCAAGCAGAAAGAATTTTAAATAATTTTTAAATGTAACTTATTAGCAATGAAGTTACATTTAACTTAGCAACTGAGTTAAAGGAGGAAGACGCACAGATGGAAGAAGAACTTGAAAATCTAATGCTGCTTAGTTTCTCAGATCTTTTTTTGGTCCAGTGCCCAAAGTGCAAGAACTGTGCCAGCGTGTTCACTCTCGAAAATCCGCTAGGTGTTGATGAATCAATTGTGGTAAGAGGAAATGAATCTAAGAGGGTCGCTTGTAAAAGCTGTGGCTTTTCAAAAGATATGCATCCAAGAAAACGATCAAATCATTATGAATATGAGTTTAACTTATTTGAACAAAATCCAGAAGCTGATTGGTATTTCGGCCTCCCATTATATCTTCAGATGTCATGTTGCGGGCAGCAGTTATGGTTCTTGAACGAGAGGCATTTGATCTATGTTGAAGCGTATTTACAGAAAACCGTTCGACCGTCCGAGACATATTATATGAGTGTTGAAAGCCGGTTGCCTAAGTGGATGAAGAGTGCTAAAAATAGAACAGAGGTTTTGAAAGCAATCAATAAACTAAAAGGGGAAATATAATTATTTGGGGAAGTTGTTTCGATAAAATATAAAGTAAGCAAGAGCACATTCGAACACGAGCTAATACAGTTACAAGGTTTTTTTGTTTTGGGTACAGAAAAATTAAGTGAAATGAGAAACGGGTTTATGGATATTTCCAACCAATTCGGTTGAGGCTCAACTTTAGTGAATAATTAAATTCGAATGGTGGTGCAAAAATGGAATCTTATCCATCGGAACTGGACTTAATATCTTTATTCGAATGTATGCCAATAAAAAAGGATGAAAAAGAACTATTCGAATACGATGAAACCACTTTTTTATTCCGTACTGAAAACAATGCTTTTGAAGTAATGATATCTCCCTTCTACAATAGATTCTCACTCATAGCAAAAAATATATTAGGGGATGAAGTTATTGGTTATTATAACTTTCATACGGTCAGTAAAATTGAAGTTATCTTAGATCGCAAAAATGATTCCTCGCTGCGCTTATTTATGGAATATGATCGAAGCGAATTCATAACGCTCGTTGAACTTACGTTTAAGCCGGAATTTAAAGTAATTATGAAAGACGTATATAGTTAAAAATAATTCTTTGCAGTGTGCCTATGTCTATATCATTAATTCAACGGAACTTTAACCGGTCTAAATAAGAGCTCGGGTAAAAAATATTAAAGAGTAATCAGTTTACATATCTCGAATTATCGAAAGAGAAGAAGCTTAATCATGAGTTTTTTCTTTTTTTGTCTGAATAAGGTTACTTTTACGAACGCTTTTATTTCTGGAAATTAACTGGCTATTCGATAAGTGACTAAGTATATTTAAAGAAATAAGCTTTCAGACTCAGTGAAGGAGGAAACATCCAAGTGACTTCAGATTCAACTACCTACTATATTCACCCCGGTGAAGAACATACTGGCCCCACCATGGTATTGACTGACTATTGGGATGACAACTTGCGAAGCATTATGTTAGCACAAGGGATACAATATATAACCTTAAGTAGAAGTGTCGGTTGGGAAGGCCAAGATATAAGTTTCCTAGAAACGTTGGATTTTTTGAAAGGTGTTAACATCTATGCATTTGATATCAAAGAGTTAAGTGTCTTGCATCTCCTACCAACTCTCGAACATATTGGACTGGATTGTGATTTGTCTGTTGAACTGGATATAAGCCAATTCAAACACCTTAAGAATTTTTTTGGTCGACACAGAAAGAAGCTCAAAAATTGGTGGGAAGTTTCAACTTTGGAACGGTTGAATATCACAAATTATCCGTTTGAGGATCTGATGACATTACAGCAACTTGTTTGCTTAAAAAGCCTACAGCTGACTTCAACAAAACTTCAGACATTAAGCGGAATCAATCACTTAAAAAACTTACAGCTGTTGGATTTATACAGCTGCCCCAAACTAATTTCTTTTGAATCACTTAATGCTTTAAAAAGTCTGGAAGAAATAGTGATTGAAAGCTGTAAGCGAATCGAAAAATTAGACGAAATCGAAGGATTAGAGAATTTAAGAAAATTCTTACTTACTAACTGTGGAGATATTCAATCAATCGAACCCTTAAAAAATTGTTTACACTTGAAGAAAATTTTTATCGGTGGTAAAACGACGATTACAGATGGAGACTTCAGCCATCTTTTCGAATTGCCGAAGCTAAAATCTTGTATTTTTGTTGAAAAAAAGCATTACAGCTACAAACAAAAAGAGGTCGAAGCAATTTTACGAAAGCGACAGTCGTAAGGCAGCTTGACTCAAGAATCTTGGTTTACATCCCAGGACTTATTAGAGGTTACTTAAACACAAAGGGGAAAAAGATGGACACCGACATTCAGCAATATCTAAAGTCATTTGACCTAAATGACCCGGCTGATCCAAACGTCATCCGAAACGTTGAAAATCAATTGGGCTTCCTATTCCCCGACGAGTATGTCAAATTCCTGTTACATGCAAATGGAGGCGAGGGTCCGATCGGTGATAACTATCTCCAGTTATGGAAGGTCGAAGAACTAATCGAAGATAACGAACGCTACAGTGTCGAAGAATTTGCACCAGGAATATTGATTATTGGATCGGATGGCGGGGATACTGCTTACTGTATGGATACGCGAAGCAAGGAGATGCCCTTTGTCTCCATGCCGTTCATCGGGATGGACCTCGAGGAGGTGGAACTATGTGGATCTACCTTTACAAAGTTCCTCGATTTTCTAAATAAAGTGTCAAATGCCGACTAACCAAGTCCGGCTTACATAAAAATAACTTATATAAGATGGAGGAGTAACAGGATGAGCATCAAAACCTATCAAAAAGCCAAAAAAATCATCTCAAAGAATAAAGACCTAGCGGATTTTGAAGGGCAAAAGTCAGTAGAGTTAATCGCGAAGGCAGAAGCAGCAGTAGGTCTAAAATTTACCGGTTCCTATCTGGATTATTTACAGACATTCGGCGCAGGAAATTTTGGCTCGGAAGAAGTTTACGGGATCATCGACGAAGACTTTGAGGACTCTTCAGTGCCGGATGCCATCTGGTACACGCTCAATTTACGCAAAAGCATCAATCTGCCTGCCAACTTTCTGGGGATTTACGATACGGGCAGTGACGAGATTTTCTGTCTGGATTTTCATAGTACAGATGCAACAGGGGAACCGAAAGTGGTTGCTCTAGATCCGACATATGCCTTAGAGGATCAGACACTGGAAATCATTGCGGATGATTTTGGAGACTTTCTATTGGAATTGGTCGAGGAGGAACTGGCGTAATGGACACAGATCAGGTTAAGTCAAAACAAGACGCCATCCGCTTTATCCAGGAGTTGATCAGTGATTTTATAGAAAATAAGGAAGCTTGGGAGAATATCGAACTTCCGGATTATCTTGAAAGCATGCAAGCTTGGCTAGCGGATGCCGACGATGCCGTTTTGGACGCAAATAAATGGGAACTGTTATGCAACGCACTTGAGGCGCCGAAATTCTACGAATAAACTAAACAAATTCAAACTAAATTTTGACTACTATAAAAAAGTCGGATCTGTTGGGAAGCTCATTTAATGGCCTTCGCTTAATTATAATTTATCAATTAAACCAAGAAAAGAGGGACGATAATGAATGAAGCATTTGTTAAGTCATTGCACGAATTAATTGTGAAAGAAAATCTGGAAAGTTATAAGGATCTATATGAGACTGCGGTAGTGGATGCCAAAACGGATCCCTTCTATAAAGAAGCTTTGAATTTATATAACAGTTTACCATCGGAAAAAAGAGAGACCTTGATGAAAATAATCGAACAAACCATGGTAGATACGGTTTCCTCGATGTTAGGCATCATCGATGGTAGCATTCCGGTAGATGATGACGATTCTGTCGAACCAAGATTACTCCTGAATTCTATAGATACTGAAGGAGAACTTCAGGATTTATTTCTGGAATTTGTGGAAGAGCTGGAGGACAGTAATTAAATTTCTCTAAAAAATACAAGTTTACATATCATCTCTTCTCAGAAATATAATTGTTTAAATTCGACAGAATAAAACTTGTCTCAAGAAAGTAATCTCGCTTCAATTCACTTAAAATCTGTAGATGAAATATAAGGAGGAAATTATGAAATCATTCATTTTTGATATGGACGGCACACTTTTTCAAACCGATAGAATCCTGGAAATAGCACTTGATGATACATTTGATCGTTTAAGAACTTTAAATCTCTGGGATTCCGGAACGCCACTTGAAAAATATAGAGAAATAATGGGCGTTCCATTGCCTGAAGTCTGGAAGAAGTTACTCCCGGAACATTCACTTGAAACCCGCGAAGAAGCAAACGACTATTTTCATGAACGATTGATCCAGAACATCGAAAGTGGGAAAGGAGCATTATATCCGAATGTCGAGGAAATATTCATGCACTTGAAAAATCAAGGACATGCCATCTATATTGCAAGCAATGGCTTAACCGCTTATCTGGCTGCAATAGTGGCATTCTATGGACTGGATCGATGGGTTACAGAGACCTTCAGCATTCAGCAGATTTCCTCCTTGGATAAAGGGAGATTGGTTGAAACGATCGTTCGAAAGTACGATATCACGAATGGGGCAGTCATCGGTGATCGGTTATCCGATATCAATGCAGCAAAAATGAATAAACTGATTGCTATCGGCTGCAGATTCGATTTTGCCCAGGAAGATGAATTGGCTCAAGCAGACTTTGTGATTGAAGATTTATCTGAATTAATTCTTTTATCATCGAAATTGAACGGTAACTATGTAAGTTAACGTTTCAAGAGAATCAATTTGTATAAATTAACTTCAGTATAATGAGTCACTCATCTCTTTTTTCAATATATAGTTTACATATCCCGAATTATCAGAAGCTGTTTGAATAAAGAGCGAGAAAGGAGGGTAATTGAAACGCCTCTTCTCTCGCTTTTCGTTTCCAAATTTAACTAGCCATCAATTGAGTTTCTGCGTATATTTATGAAAAGCGTCTTAAAAAGGAGGTACAGTATATGGAAGAGAAAGATGAGATTCTCGCTTTGCTCAAACCATTGGTCGAAGACTTGGTTAACGGCAAGTTAGCGTTAATTAGAGAAACGGGAAGAAGCGGGCCTTATACTGTGGAAGAACTACAGGAGCAGCTGGATGATTACGGCGGAACCTTGACAGCACCGCCTGAAACAGATTATCAAAACCTAGATCTTTATGAGATTGATGATGAGCCGGAATGGGTGCTGGAATATGACCTATGGATCGATGGGGAAAAGTCGGATTTGACCTTAACTTGCACGCTCCGGTTAACGGATCAGGAACAATCAATTATCATCGACAGCATTCATGTACTTTGAACAAAGAGATGGATCTCGAAACAATTTTCGCAAGGGGAAATGACTATGATAATGTTAGCAACACTGATAGACGAACCCGAATCAGGGAAGTATAAGGAAAGGATTTATGATATTCATAATCCATGGAATTCTGGCGACTGGACGTGGGTCAAATTCACGGATGATGATTTAGAGGAATGGTGCGGCAACTTCCGCGGTTCCCCAAGAGGGGTGGCCCTTTCGAAAAGGCATCAGGTTGTGCTCATTCTCACTTCCGATTACTTATTCAAATTGGATGCTGGCACTGGTAACCTACTTGACTCCGTTCCGGAACCGGATTACCGATCCTTAACTGTTTCTCCTTCCGGTGAGTTCATCGCAGCCAATGACTATCATTTAGATTTGCTGCATCCCAACTTACAGGATGCCACTTCCATCCCAACCCCTGTTGAAGTGGATATGCTTGTATTCAACGGGTGGCATGGAAATAAGTTATCCATTTCCTGCACGGATTTTCTGAACATAAACCAGTCCTTGGAGTTAGAGCTTGATAGTGAAACTTATGAACTCGTACTCAAAGATTCTCGTTAAGGTTAAAAAAGGGGTGAACCTAGGTGTCTTACGTTCTATTCGACTGTACGCAGTTTGTCACTTTCCAAACCAAAGAATATAAAAAGATTGAAAGTCTTAAAGGTGATTTTGAGAACTTGGGTTTCATTGTGTATAAGGACACGGAAATCCAAGCAAGGAAACGGGCTTATTTTGAGGACCATTTCAAGGGTACAGTTTTCGAGTTGTTTGATCAGGAATTCCTGGGAGAATTCGAAGACTGGAAAGAAGTTTCTCAGCCGACAATAAAACTAGAGGGATTGATCAGAATAATAGAAGAGTTAGCGAAGGATGAGACGATTAAGGGCTTGAAAGTGATGATTGTAAACTGTGCTTCAGAAGATCAGGAAGAGGATGGAATCCTTCAGCTTGCCGCCTCTGCTGATACGGCAGCAAAAGATTTATTTTCGATGTCCTATTGGAATTTCGACGTCAAATCCGATGTAGTGATCTTAAATTTCGAATGAAACTCTATAATTTTAAAATTTCCCCATAAAAACTAAGGTTGGTATATACAGTTGCACGATGATCGAAAGTTTGTGGACTAAATAGTTTACATATCAGCACTTATCGGAAGCTATTATACTTGAAAGGAGAGAAGAGGCTTTACGTAGCTCATCTTTTCTCCTTTTTCTTTGCGAAAGTGTACTTTTACAAAGGGTTTAATATTTATAGAAGCATTCGTTTAATCTCTACTTCTTCTATAGAGCAACCTTTCGCTACTGGATATATATGTTAAAGTGGAATAAGAAGTATACAGCTGAGGAAGAGGACTCCTGTAAGTAATAGGAAGTGGGGATAAAGTGAACTTAAATTCTAAAAAAGGCGTTTACACTGATTTGGAACAAGTAATAAATTCCATTAGCTCGATACCAAGAAAACGAAAGACTTTGCTGATTGGAATAGATGGATGTGGAGGTTCAGGCAAAAGCACGTTAGCCGATAAACTGAAAATGGACTGTACCGATGTAACCGTTGTTCATATGGATGATTTTTATTTACCTTCTCCCCAACGTATAAACGCTCTCCCCGAAGAGAAGCCAATCGGCGCGGACTTTGATTGGAAACGTATGTTGAAAGATGTGATTGAACCCCTTAGTCAAAATAAAGAAGGATGTTACCAGCGATATGATTGGGATGATGACAATTTAGCAGAATGGCATACAGTACCCGTGGGAGGGATTGTTGTAATAGAAGGCGTTTATTCTCTTCGAAACGAGTTAGTGGATAAATATGATCACACAATATGGGTAGATTGTCCACGAGATGTGAGGCTTTCACGGGGGCTTGCGCGAGATGGAGGAAATGCCCGCGATATGTGGGTAAATAATTGGATGGTCTCAGAAGACCTCTACGTTGAAGCACATAAACCATTAGAAAAATCGAACCTTTTAGTTACTGGAATAAAATAACCTTTCTAATTCTTCATCTTAAATCACTCAAAAGGTTATAGTCTAAGGCTATAAAATCTTTTATTGGATAAGTGTACTGTAGGAATACTTTTGAAGAAAATTGAACATAAGGAGAGTGGAGATGAGGAGTTTTGTTAGGTTAAATAATAAACGAATGGAAATATTTCAAGAAGGAGAACTTGGAGTACCCATACTTATTCTAACGGGGATGGGTTGCTCATTTGAAGAATGGTTTGAAGTAACAGAAGCGTTAAGTAAAACAAACAAAATCCTTATGTTCCACCGACCAGGGTTGGGAGAAAGCGAAATAGGAGAAGAAAACCGTACAACTTCTCGTACTGTAAAAGAGATTAATGAGTTGCTAAATACTCTGCAAATAAATGAACCAATCATTCTGGTTGGCCACTCGTATGGTGGGTTATGTGCGCAGCAGTTTACGAAACTCTATCCATCTAAAGTGAAAACGTTAATTCTGGTGGATTCTACTTCCGTAGAGCTAGGAAGACTGGATAGGTTGGAAGATTGTAGCACATATGCGAATCTCGATGAGACTGAACTAAAAAGGATTATTCATCCGGTTTTAACTGAAAATCAAAAAAAGTTGCCACTGCACGTACAACAACGATTACTCAGGTTTCAGCAAACCCCAAACTTATATAAAGCGATGAAGAGTGAAGTAGAAAATTGGAAAGCTGATGCTAGGATAATCAAAAAACTCGGTCAGCTTCCAAATATCCCTCTCTTGGTAATAGGGCGGGACAAGAAATACGTCATTCAACAAGGAGTGGAAGAGGGTCTGCCTGAATCGGAATTAATGCTACTTGAAGAAACATGGGAACAATTAATCGAAGAACAAGCAGAGCTTTCCAAAAGTAGCAGATTAGTATTCGCGGAAAATTCAGGGCACTCCGTACATCTTGATCGCCCTGACTTGATAATTGAAGCAGTAAAAAATTTAGTAGAAGATACAAAGTCACAATAGAATGGGTTTACATATTCCGGATTAGCGGAAGGAAGAAGCTCAAGCATGAGCTTCTTTTCTTTTTGTTTACAAAAGTGTCCTTTTACGAACGGTTATCTTTATATAAAAGTTCAATTATTTCAATTTGACTCATGGGATTTATTGGTATAATGGATTATATTCAATAATGAAAAAGGTTATGGGGAAAGGGAAGAAATGTTATGCATTGGGAAAAGCGATTGGTGTCGACGGATAGAGGAGTATTTGAGATTTTTCAGTTTGGAACGGGGGCGCCTGTTTGTATTACCCATAATTATTCCGAGTTCAATCATACTGGGGATGCTTTTGCTGAAAGTTTTACACAAGATCATCACGTGATTCTAGTCAATCTAAGAGAAACCGGAAATTCTGCAAAAGCCATTGAGCCCTATCAATTAAGCATGATTGAAGCAGTAGTCGATTTGGAATCCATTCGAACAGAATTGGGTTTTGAGCAATGGACATTCGCAGGTCATTCTACAGGAGGGATGATCGGACTTTTATACGGTATCTATTTTCCTGTGTCGTTGAGTTCGCTCATTTTGGTGGGAACGGCTGCCAGAGAATATACCTCCGCATCAGAGAGGTGCATCTACAACGTAAATCATCCTCAAAACTCCCTGATGAATGGATTGATGGCGCTCTTAAAATCTCCAACACTTACAGAGTCAAAGCGTAAGTCGCTTTCTCAAAAGCGAACCGAATTGTCCTTATATCGTCCAGAGAGGTATGCGGATTACTTTTCAGCCGGTATTCAAAAGAAAATGTCAGCCATTCGATTGAACTTTTTTAATCGGGAATTGAGCATTTATGATATCACCCGACAATTGGAGAAAATCACCGCAAACACGCTTATTCTTTGCGGGCGCCATGATGTCCAATGTCCGGTTGAGTTTTCAATGGAAATGAGTGAATATATACCAAATAACCAGCTGGTTATATTCGAGGACAGCAATCACTATCCTTTCCTCGAAGAAGACAAGCGTTTTAAAGAAGTTATTGAACAATTTTTAGGAAATATCCCTCTAACTAAATAGGTCAGGTTAGAAGAGCGATAGAGATAATTTGTTTACACATCCGAAAACTACGAACAGT
>NZ_JAKVTG010000030.1 GCF_022489025.1 Planococcus halocryophilus
CCCCTTTAACCTCCCAAATTGTAAAGCGTGTTTTTTTACTGGCTAATTGCCGTATGTACCGAACTACGCAAGGTATTTTAGTCAAAAGAAAAAAGAGCGCCGCCAAGGAAAGGTGAGCCCAGGTAAATCAACGATTTGAATGTATCATTTTTTCTAGCAATTCTATTTTTGCTTGGTTTTCTTACGAAGTCAATAGACTAGGGATTTTGAATGTAACTTACTTACCATTAAGTTACATTCAGGCAGGAAAATAACACTCTGTTTAATGGTAAATTATGTTAATATTTAATAGAAATAATAAGAGGAGGCCGCCAATGAAGAAACTATTAAAGAGAATTTCCGCTATTCTACTGCTTATTCTTCTTGTGTTCATCATCTGGTTTATAAGTCTGCGATCAACAACAGGTTATGTCTATCAAGAAATGGAATTGAATCCGTATGGAGATTTACATACAAAAAATATCTGGGTAGTAGAACTCGAACCAGATGAAACCGAAGGAAAGACAAAAGCCGAAATCATTGAGGCAGTGCAAGAGCAAGCTGATACTTCTCGTTTTCTGGATGAAGGGAGTACGGATAATGGGAGTCCAGGAACGATTTACCGAATCCCGCTAATAAATAGGCAGATCGATACCAAGTTCCAGATTGGTGATAAGGTCAAGATTTACTGGAGAGGCGCCGTTATGGAGTCCCTGCCAGGACAGATTGATGGAACAGTCCTAGTAATTAAAACTGGAAAATAATTTAATCTTTTCACAATCAAAAGAAACACTTAAAAAAGTTATTTAAAATTATTTCCCTTTTGTTTTATTTGGGTTTGAATGTAACTTAATTCACATTAAGTTACATTCGGATCCCTCGTTCTCCTATTGCTTTCAAAGCGTATTATTTTTCTTTCTTTTTCGCATCTCCATCTTCTTGCCAAAAAGCTGGCCCCGTTACATCCGACAACCAAAATAAAACATCTTGTTCATGATTCTCGGGCTTTAAGTTGCTAATGGGCCCAGGATTAAAGGTGTAGTCCCCTTGTTGAATTTTTTCTTCCCTCACATAGTCTTTGAAATGGTAAGCTCCATATCCTTGTACCGTATTTGTTCCTTCTGGTTGAGGAGATTCTTCTCGAATCGACGCATGGACCTCTGCTAAATAACTAAAGAACCTAGACAGTGAAAGGTATCCTTCCGAATTCCCGACAAATGAAACGCCAACTTCATCGATTTTGATTTCCATTTTTGCTCTTTTTGAAAAATATGGATCAAAATCGTAAAATATCTCTTTCTCTTTTTTCATTTTCTTCTTTTTTTTCGCCATTTTATTTACGCTCCTCGATTGTTTTTCATAGGTTTGAATGTAACTTAACTGCACATAAGTTACATTCAATTCCCCTAAACTAGTGACTTTTATTTGTTCCAGATTCTCGCCCATAAACTTCGAGTATCTTTCTTAGGTGTTATCGGTTCCGGTTCGCTTTCTCCCTCCTGTGAGGACGGTTCTGACGCATCTAACTCGGATTCTTCTGGTACTGGTGCAAGTAATTGTTTCTGTTGTTCTTCCATCCGATCAATCTTCTTCTGCATTTTCTCTAGAACTTCTACAAACATGAGATCTCGTTCTTTTTGGTTCTCTTCTTGTTGCTGTAGTTGGATTCTCAGCTGTTTGACTTCTTCCAGCGTAGCAGCTGCTATGGTGTCGCTATCGCGCTCGCGTGGCGCCACAGCGACATCTCTTTTTAATTCCTTAGATGCCTCTATAACAGCATTTTCAAGCGATTTCTTACCGCTATGCACTGTCGCTATGATGCTTTCAATCGCTATGTACTCGCTATCTGTGTAAAGACGGGCATTTTTGTGAGTTCGTTTGAATTGAATGCCTTCTTGTTCAAGCAAAGCCGAATACTTTCGTAATGTAGAGGGTTGGATATTTAATTTGGTACTTACTTCGCTCGGAGTCATCATCAAATCATCACCACCTCTTTTTTAATACACCACTGGAACCTTTTTGATAGTAAGCAGATGACCTTCTGGCAAAAGTAGTTCGTCCGATGACTTTATTTTGTGTAAGAATACTTGTTTTTTCTCTAGGACTTTGAATGGCACCCTATTAGAATTAACTAATTTTGCAACTTGAAATGCACATCTTTTATGATTTTCAGCTTTTTTATAAATATACTCTAGCAGAATTTCAGCTTCTTCTTTTGCATTAATTCCATTCTCAATTTCAAGTTGAAGTGGAAAATCGAACCCTTTAATACGTTCATTAGATTCTTCGAAATACAATTCATATTCTTTATAAGCTTCTGGAACCAACTCGATATCAGAGGCAATATAATAAAAATAAGTCATAAATAAATCTCCTTTCAATGATTATAAATAGTAAAAGTCAGCTCTTTATAAGTTATTAAAACATGTATAACATATTAGATGTCAGATTATTGAATAGATATGGGTTTACATATCACAGGTTATCGGAAGTGAGAAAAAAAGAAAGAAGATGCTCGTAACTTAGCATCTTCTTGCTCTCCCTTTTATTTTCATTAAGATTTTTGAACGATTTGGCGTAGTGCATAACAGGACACTATCAGGTTTTTTAGTTTGGTATATCTCTTAGATTGGTCGTTTTTTCTAGCCATTAATCTTAAAAAAACAGTAGGCTTCTTTTTGATACGCTTTTTAAGCTTCTTTTTTTACTGAAGGTTCTTTATCTGAAACAATATCTACTTGATGCTCCATGCAAGCCAGTGAGTAGTGAGTGTAAATACTTCCTTTATTCAATTCCTGAGATTCAAAATTTATTCTTTTCTTTAACGAATGCATCAAATCTGATTGTTGATAGATTCTGAATGCTTCTCCCAGAAAAACCTCAGAATCATTAAAAACTGTAAAGTCTTCGAAAGTTACTGAATATGTAGCATAAGAGAAGAAATCTATATGCCAAACATCTAAATTTTCTTGATTTCCCACTAACAAATCAGTTTCATTGTAACTACCATATAAAATAATTCTTAGAGCAATCCTATGATCATTAGGTACCAAAGAGCCTCTAAAAGAAATAAAGTAATCGTTTTTTTCAAGTAAATCTTTATACATCATCATTGGCCCTCCTAGAGTTTCCGAAATGTTTATAACCATTTTCTCTATATTTTTAGAAAACCCTTTTTTAAAAGAAGGATTTTTTTAAAAGTAATTGAATTTATTTTACCAAACGTTGTAAAAATCACCATTAAAAAAGGGGACGAATTATGAAAAGAATTATGAGTATTTTGGTAGTGGTAACTGTATTTACTTTGCTTTGGAATTCTTCAAATGCTCAGGCAGCTTGTGATGGTGTATGGGTTATAGAAGATGAAACACAAATGGAGTTGACAATCTCGAAAGAACTCACAGAACTAACTGATATCAGTAATGAGACGAATAAATCAATAATCGAACCCATGTGTGGAGGAGGCACATTGCCACCTGGATGGTCAGGAGTAAGGTCTAAAGCAACACTAAATAATACTACTAGTAGTGGTAAAAAAATATATCATAACAATAAAGGAGGAGCAAAGGCAGCGTCAGCAGATTTTAATAAGATAGCTATTGGAACTACTACAACAAAGTACGTAAATACTGATGGTTCTGTAACACTTGTAAAAAGATCAGTTAAGGGTGATGTAAGATTTTACAAAAGTTCTAGTGGTAATAATCCGACTATATGGTGGAATAATGAAAAAATCAGGTATCTGGGACTAGATTAATACCTTCAGATGTTATTCTATTGAGAGAAAAATACTTTTCAAATTTATAAATTTGTAGAGAAACAAAGACGATACTGATTGAAGTAGAGTCTTTTTATGTATCATTTTGCAAAACAAAGATCATAGTCATGATGTTCACTTAAGTACAGTTAGTGATTTTTTCAAAAAGAAAAAATTGTGTTCTTCTAGTTTGCTACAGAAGCTCAAGTTGGCTCAGAAATCCCGCGAATCGAGGAGCACAACAAATTATACGGGCAATACAATTTTGTATGGATTAACCTCTACAAAAAAGAGACCAAAAGTTGGCTTAACGCTCCAACTCCTGGTCTTTTTTTCTAGCAAGATTTCGTTCGCGCTGCTGTTCTTTTTCTTGTTGCCGTTCAGCTTGCCACTCTTTAAATTTACTCATTTGCGTTTTCGCAAATTCCATCAACACCGTCAACTTGTTTTTTAAGCTTGTATTTTCTTTCTGCAATTCCCGGTTCTCTTGTCTGAGTTGGCTGTTTTCTTTTTGCAGCCGTTCATTTTTGGTTCGCTCTTGATCCAACTTCCGATCGGTAGCAATTACGTTATCGACCAGTTCGTCAAATTGCTTTTCGTGCCCCTCAATTGTGCTTTCGATGGCTTCTGTCGCCTTGGCTCTTGCCTTGAGTGTTTCAAAGTCCTCTACTGGTAATTTGACGTGTTTCCGGTCAAATAGAGAGGGTTTGCTGACTTGCAGCTCATCAACCTTCTTAGAAGCCGTCAGGGCGTTTCTCAGGGCTTCGGTTTCCTTCTCGAGGGTTTTAATCTCCTCATTGAGCGTCAATGCCTTAAAACGGCTCATTTCGATGTGTTTTCGGTCCGAAGCAATGCCACGTTCAACGTCAAAACCTAGACTTTGCATGTGTTTGGGAAATTCCTCTTGCATCCACTGCAATTCCTGGCGATTAAAGACGTTCTTGCCCTGGAGTTTGCCGTCACGCATCGGAACGACCCCTAAATGCATGTGAGGCGTTTTTTCGTCATTGTGAACCGTCGCATACGCAATATTTTGTTTGCCGTAGCGTTCCGAAAACAATTTATGGCTTTCCTCGAAAAATCGTTTCTGTTCAGCCGGATCTAATCCATCAAAAAACTTCCGATCAGAAGTCACCAGAAGCTCATTGACGAGTACGGCATCTTTTCGGGTTTTTCGCTCGCTTACTTTTTGGCTCTCGATGATGGCTTTTACGTGTTTGTTGTAATCAATTTTTTCTTGATGCAGCAAATCATAATTCAAGTGCTCACGGTCCGGATCGATGTCTGGATTCGTCCGACTTTCCCGTTCTCGTTGGTTGTGAAATTGCATGCCCTTTAAATCCGGACTCTTCATTTTTTGCATCCGTACCACAGCAAAACTCAAAAGAACGCACCCCCATAATTCGGTCAACTTCCATGTAAAGTATAGCACACTATACTTTATTGCATAAAGGTGTGCTCTCCGAGGGTGAAAAGCAAGTGGCTGCCTCACTAGTGAGGCGCCCCCCAAAGTCAAAAGCATGGGGGCGATCGTCCTCGATGGACGGTCATTCCCCATTAGTTCAATAGCAAGAAAAGACAGCCGGCTTCGGCTATCTTTTCCGTAAATCAACAGCAAAAAAAGAGAACGGAAAAATCCTGACCGGACTTTCTGTTGTCAGAAAAAACCGGTCGGGATGTTTAATTGATTACGAGGTAGGCGTGTCTTTTTTTACAAGCCGTTCTTTTTTCTCGGCCAACTTTTTCAGCAATTGGTCTTTCTCTTTGGTGAGTTCGGGATTCGGTTTTGCAGCCTCTTGCGGTTCATCTTTGGACGTGAACCACTCCGGTAATTTCTCTTGTCGTCCCGTCGGACGTTCCTTCATCGGCTGCAGATCGGCGAACGTAATCTGTCCTCCGGTTTCATGGATCTCCCACGCCGAGGTAATTTTGGATTTGATAAAGCCAAGGGGATTCTTGACGGTTTTTTCGTCGTTGACGTAGCGAATCAGCCATTCCAATTCCTGTTCGGCATCATTTTGCCAGATAAGTGAAGCCCCCTGATGCAGCTGTGCAAAGAATGCCATATCGAACTGATAACCATCGGTCAAGGTATTTAATCTAGTACGCAAAATATCTTGTTCAGATTGCTTTTTTTCTTTTCTTTTTGGCTCCTGCAACTTAATTTCTTTTTCTGGAGCACGACGAATAACAAATTCAATTCGTTCTACGCTTCGTCCCTTTTTAATTTCCTTAATTTTGATATGAAGATCGGTTTTTTCATTTACTTCTTCAACGGCTCTTAAAACAACTCTTGTTTTGAAGTGATTGTAACGTTTATAAGATCCTTCAGAAACACCAAATTTAAGTTTTAATTCTTCAATAGAGTTTTCCCATTTACCTATATGCTGCCATTTTTTCATGAGCTCATATAAACGTATGGAGTAAGTGCTGTTTAAAGACAATACATTGCTTAATTTATACGATGTAAACTGATTTTTTAACTGCAACATATAGGGTTTTAGCTTAGGAGAAAATGATAATTCAAGTACCCCTTCTCCTTTAACATACTTGGCACTAGACACCCAATGAACTAACAACCAACCGCCGTCTTCTTGTGGTATTTCAATAGTTTTAGACATCAACTCTTTAGATATATCTTTTACATCTGTATATTTTGCTTTTCCTTCAAGGCCTAACATCTCACTAAATTCTTTAATAGAAATGCGATAATCTTTAAAATCGTCATCATTCGGCTCGATCATACTAGCCATTGTAAGGACAATTTTTTGTTCTCTGGCAGTTAGAGGATTGTTGTGTCTAGCTTCAATTAAATTGTTTGCCTGCGTAACTAAATGCTTACTATTCATAAATGCCCCACCTTTTTATTTTTGTGGCTTTACTGTTGGAAGTAATACTATCAGAACCTATATAGAATAACAATGCCCTAACTTTTAATAATTGTGGCATTTGGGACCAAAAGTGTGGCATTTGGGACCAAAAGTGTGGCATTTAAGGGACCAAAAGTGTGGCATTTGGGACCAAAAGTGTGGCATTTGGGACCAAAAGTGTGGCATTTGAGTCTTGCAAATCCAGTCACACCAAGGACTCAGACCCTCTCTAAAACACTTAAAACAAAGTAATAAACAAAGTAATTAAAAACACCAACAACACGCGTACGCGCGCAAGACGGTGGTGGGGGAATAAATGGAACCAAAAGTGTTACCTTTCAACTTCAAGCCCCAAAAAACCGTTAATAGAAAAAGACAGCTGTTGTTCGTATGTTGAACCATCTTAAAACGCACAGAAACTACCCTAAAAGCGTTTTAAAGGTGGAAATTGAATACATACAAGCAAACGTTTCTAAGACGCCTTTAAAACCCTTTAAAAACGTTTTTTCACAAACAAAAAACTCCACAGAATAAAATCTGGGAGTTTTACAGGCGAAACGCTTTTAAATTGCTTTCAATTTGCTCATCGGTGATGCCAATGTAACGCAAGGTGATCTGCGGATGCGCATGATTCAAGATATTCTGCAGCTCGGCAATGTCTTTGAATTGCTTGTAATGCCAGTAGCCGAATGTCTTGCGCAAAGTATGCGTGCCGATGCCTACCGAGATATCGACCATCTGTGCGGCTTTCTGAAGCTGTCTGTACGCTTGAACGCGTGTAATCGGTCCATTTCCCTTGCGACTGGGAAAAAGCCACTGAGCGCCCTCTAACGTGCGAATATAGGCATCCAGTTCGTCGTAGATATTGCCGAGGTGAATCGTTCGCCGTTTGCCGGTCTTCCCTTCGCGCAACGACACCACTTTCTTGCCCTGGATCTCACTCATTTTGATGTTTAACAAATCCCCGACACGCAAGCCGGAATTGATGCCTAAGAGAAACAAAATATAATCCCGTTCACTGCACCATTTCTTCAAGCTCCATTTCATGTCCTCAATGCGTTCCAGTGATCGGATCGGCTGCACATCTTTGATTTCTTG